>NZ_CP170103.1:0-17520 GCF_050058015.1 Klebsiella sp. WOUb02 | reverse complement strand
TCCTGGAGCGAACTGCCTTCCCGGAACTGAGTGTCAGGCGTGGAATGAGATAAACGCGGCCATAACAGCGGAATGACACCGGTAAACCGAAAGGCAGGAATGCGGGGGAGCACGAGGGAGCCACCGGAGGGAAACTTCCGGTATCTTTAAGCCGCATCGGGTTTCGCCACCACTGATTTGAGCGTCCGTTTCTGTGATGCTTGTCAGGGGGGGCGGAGCCTATGGAAAAACGGCAACGCCGCGGCCTTTTCTTGTTCTCTTTGGCTATCTGTGCTGTCGTCTTATGCCCTTATACGTGACTTGCGACCGCTCGCCGCAGTCGAACGGCAGGAGCATCGCGACTGAGTGAGCGAGGAAGCGGAAAAGAGACCGCTTTGACATTGAGCACTGACGCTCTGAGGCCCTTTATGACTAAACAACAGAAAACGACTCTGAACATGGCTAAATTCATCCAGAATCAGTCCCTGCTCCTGCTGGAGAAGCTTAATGAGCTTGATCTCGATGCTGAGGCCGATCTTTGTGAGAAACTCCACGATGATGCGGAGCATCTTTTCCGTACACTGTCCTCAAGACTGGATGCATTACAGGATGGTAACTGATGGCCAGAGTGTCTATTAGTGAGGCTGCCCGGCTGACGGGTAAGAGCCGGACAACCCTGCACAGGTTAATTAAAACAGGTGAACTGTCCACCTGTAGCGGTGAGCGCAATGCAAAAATGGTCGATACCTCAGAGCTTTTACGCGTTTTTGGACCATTTGAGCAACCAAAGGGTGAACACCATTCTGGATAGGTCTATGAACAGCGTGATACAGCCTCTGCTGACCAGAGTGAACAGGTTATTCGTCACCTGAAACAGGAGGTTGAACACCTGAACACTTTGCTTTTATCCAAGGATTCACACATTGATAGCCTGAAACAGGCGATGCTCCTTCTTGAAAACCACCAGGCAAAATTAACTGAATCCCCGGTGCCGTGGTGGAAATTCTGGAAGAAATACTGATCCCGCCATGCTTCAGTCTTGCTCTCCGGCCATTCCGGGGAGTTCCTGAACCTTCCCAAAAAACGTCAAATCTCTGAACGCTTCTCACCACTAGTTAAGGCAGTTTATCCCAAGTGAACTGACCTGCAGCGCTATCAGGGGGCGTTGAACCGTAGGCTACGCAAGTTCTTGGGTTCAGAAAACCCTCGGTGGTGTTTGCAGAGCTAAGCGCTTGTCTTAGCTCTGCACTTGGGACTTGAATCCGCCCTTATTTTCCATATTCTGTATCTGGTGTAGTTTTTACAGCATTAGAATCCAGATCGCGGCCAATTAAGACAACCAACCTCTCATAAGGAATGGAACTGACAATTGGGGAATCAATATTTCGTATATAAATGTAAACCTTATCCCCGCAACCTTTTATCATTTTGATTTCTTTTATATTTATCAGGTAGTTATAACCATCAACCCCATGAATGGAAAGCATAAAAACCACCTTAATGAGAGGCCTCAAGCTAAGAGTATTCCTAATTTCCTTTGTTAACTATCCTCAGAAGAGATATTTATTTTTCCTGGGAAAACTCTGTCGGATTCATCGGAATATGCAGCAAACTATATCCGGGATGTTCAGGATGGAACGGTGGCACCCATCCTCCTCCTTTGAACTGACAGGGATCGAGGTTCAGTAGAAAAGATAAAAGGATCTTCTTGAGATCCTTTTTTTCTGCGCGTAATCTCTTGCTCTGTAAACGAAAAAACCACCCTGGCAGGTGGTTTCTGCTCCGTCGAAAAAACCACCCTGGCAGGTGGTTTTTTCGACGGAGCAGAAACCGGCAAGTTTCTGAACCAAGGTAACTGGCTTTCGCAGAGCACAGAAACCAAATTCGTTTTACCAGTGTAGCCTTTGTTAGCCTCACTCATCAAGATTTCTTTGCTCTGCGAACCTGTTACCAGTGGCTGCTGCCAGTGGCGCTTTTGCATGTCTTACCGGGTTGGACTCAAGACGATAGTTACCGGATAAGGCGCAGCAGTCGGACTGAACGGGGGGTTCGTGCATACAGTCCATCCTGGAGCGAACTGCCTTCCCGGAACTGAGTGTCAGGCGTGGAATGAGATAAACGCGGCCATAACAGCGGAATGACACCGGTAAACCGAAAGGCAGGAATGCGGGGGAGCACGAGGGAGCCACCGGAGGGAAACTTCCGGTATCTTTAAGCCGCATCGGGTTTCGCCACCACTGATTTGAGCGTCCGTTTCTGTGATGCTTGTCAGGGGGGCGGAGCCTATGGAAAAACGGCAACGCCGCGGCCTTTTCTTGTTCTCTTTGGCTATCTGTGCTGTCGTCTTATGCCCTTATACGTGACTTGCGACCGCTCGCCGCAGTCGAACGGCAGGAGCATCGCGACTGAGTGAGCGAGGAAGCGGAAAAGAGACCGCTTTGACATTGAGCACTGACGCTCTGAGGCCCTTTATGACTAAACAACAGAAAACGACTCTGAACATGGCTAAATTCATCCAGAATCAGTCCCTGCCCCTGCTGGAGAAGCTTAATGAGCTTGATCTCGATGCTGAGGCCGATCTTTGTGAGAAACTCCACGATGATGCGGAGCATCTTTTCCGTACACTGTCTTCGAGACTGGATGCATTACAGGATGGTAACTGATGGCCAGTGTGTCTATTAGTGAAGCTGCACGGCTTGTTAAGGTTAGTCGCCCCACTATTTACAAGATGATTAACAGTGGTAAGTTAAGTTACACCTCTGTTATAAAGCACGGGAAGGATATTAAAGTTATTGATACATCAGAGCTTATTAGGGTTTTTGGTTCTCTTGGTGGTGTAATCGACACTGTAAAATATGATGTAAGAAGTGACGCAGAATCTACAGGGGTTAACACTAATTATTTACATGATTTACAACATAGAATCGCTTTGCTTGAAGCTGAAAACGATGGTCTTAAAGGGGCTGTTAAAGCTCGCGATGAGCATATTGATTCCCTTCGCCAGGCTATGCAGCTTCTGGAGCACAAGCAAGCCCCCTCTTCACCGGCTCATTCTCCGTGGTGGAAATTCTGGAAAAAATCCTGAACCCGCTACGATTTAATTTTGCTCTCCGGCCATTCCGGGGAGTTCCTGAACCTTCCCAAAAACCGTCAAATCTCTGACCATTCCTCACCACTAAAAATACCCACACCCCACGCAAAATTAAAATTTTACAGATAATGATTTAATTTCAGTTGGTTATGTGTTTTGAAATTACGCTATATTACATTTTTTAAGGCAAATCCAAGTCGTCGACGACTCGTGAACGACTTGGCCACGACTCGCCCTAGAGTCGTCGACGACTCACTCCATACTATCAGTAACTTATGACGACTTGACTCTAGAGTCGACTTGCGTGTTTGGTGTTTTTTTCACCGTGGTGACTCTAGAGTCAAGTCACGAGTCGAATCGCCGGTGAATCGCGTGGTGAGTCGTCCGGCGACTTGCCATAACGTCATTGTCGGCTTTCGCTGAGCCGGATTCCTGAACGTGCTTAAAACCTGTTTTCCGGCTGCGCCGGCAACGCTTCACGGCCACGCAATAAATTGCGTCCCCGTTCACCGTTTTTGATATTACAGCGGCTTTTTTTATAGTCTGAAATCAAGATTGGCATTTTTGAACCGCTGATACGTTTCTTCATCGGGTGGAGCAGGTATCTGTGCACGGGTAATGACTGAAATCACCGCTTTGCATAGTTTTTCATCACCTTCTTTTGCTGTTGCATTGTTCACTGAGCCATCTGGCTGAAGAGAGATACTGATGACGCAGGTTTTTCCTGTATATGTATTTATGTCATGCATCTGCACGGTTATGGCTTCCCGTATCTGGTGTGCATATGCAGACAATTTTGATTGTTCCGGGAGCATCGTTGCAGACTGAAGACCACCTAAAAGATCATCAACTCCCGTTGATTTGGCGTTGTCAGTGGAGTTGATACCTGTTTTTGATGCGTGGCTTCCATTACATGCCGTCATAAGGAGTGGAAGAATGATCATGAGAACCGATAATGGTCTGATGTGCATGTGAATACTTCTCTGTATTTTCCCAGGAAAACACCGCAGAGGTGATATCCGGTTTTCCCTGGGGGGTGAGCATTAAGGGCGTCCGTTATAGCCGTCCCAGTATGAAGATATTCCTGCGTCCAGAAGAATTTGACGCTGCTTATCGGGATTATCAGTATCGTATTCCTGGCTGAGGAATCTCGCTTTCTGCCCACCGGACAAGACCTCAGGGTTTCTGAAGCTTTCCACGCGCTGTTGGGCCTGAGCAAGAGTCAGACCATCTGCCCGGTCTTTTTTCCCCTGGTCATAGAGTTGCTGCATCATGGGTTTCAGGGAATTGATACTGTCTGCTTTTAACATGCGGGTATTCGGGTCGAAATGAATTCGGTCAATAGCAGATACGGCATGGCTGGCATTACGTTCGACGCTGGTCTGTGAACCGGAGCAGGCTGCCAGCAGCAATGGCAGGATGAGAGTGATGGTAGTGAGTGGTCTGATAGACATTACGGAGCGTCCCTGTCTGTTAAAATTGACTCCATGATAGATGCCGGTAATGGGGTTCGTAAATGGCTGTAAATAGTCACATCATTATGCAAAAAGAGTTAAACAGAGACTGATTCACCTGGCTGCATAGTCATGCATGCACGTAAAATTAACCAGGTGCGTTTCTGGCGGGTTTTCGGGTGGTTTGTTGCCTGTTTTAGCGGTTTCCTGTCAGAAACGCCCTGAGGCCGTTTTAGCGGTGCGTACAATTGAGATGTTATGGTAAATACAATGTTCAGTTCATACTGAGATATGGGAAGTATTCGATGATTTATTACAGATAAGCTTTCTCTGATTAGTGAGCTACTGCTTTAGAGAAAATGTTGATTATCAAAACACCGGAACATATCAGAGTAAGACCTAAAATAGCCGGGAAGTCTAGTCTTTGACCATTTAACAACCAACCAATAAGGCTTATAAGCACAATCCCTACTCCTGACCAGATTGCATACGCTATGCCTGTTGGAATATGTGAGAGTGTTTGTGACAAAAAATAGAACGCAGCCCCATAAAATACGATCGTTCCGACAGAAGGCCAGAGGCGGCTGAATCCCTCTGAGTATTTCATCATTGTTGTACCAATAACTTCAGAAACAATTGCCAATCCAAGTACAAAGTAAAGATTCATAGATTTGTCCATCATATGGATGATGCTTGTACTTTAACACAATGGTTTTCTAAGCGTTGGTGTAACCACCACTAGCCGTTTTTTTATCATCTCATTAGGTATGTGGTAGTTGTAGTCGTCTGTAGCTGCTTCATTTTTCTTGAACATGCCAAACATACATTCGTAAATGTGGCCTATTTTTACGTTTCCATCCATGCGTAAAATTGACATGTAATGCGCTCCTTTGTTTGTTTATTGTTATGATTTTATTGTTTTTTTTATGGGTTACCATAACGCTAACGAAAGGTTAAATCTTACATACATTCAATGATGGGGATTAAGGGATCTTCTTGTGATCAATCTTCTACCGTCGTAGTCTCTTGTCCCAGAAACGAAAAACCACCCGGCAAGGTGGTTTTTTCGACGGAGCAGAAACCGGCAAGTTTCTGAACCAAGGTAACTGGCTTTCGCAGAGCACAGAAACCAAATTCATTTTACCAGTGTAGCCTTTGTTAGCCTCACTCATCAAGATTTCTTTGCTCTGCGAACCTGTTACCAGTGGCTGCTGCCAGTGGCGCTTTTGCATGTCTTACCGGGTTGGACTCAAGACGATAGTTACCGGATAAGGCGCAGCAGTCGGACTGAACGGGGGGTTCGTGCATACAGTCCATCCTGGAGCGAACTGCCTTCCCGGAACTGAGTGTCAGGCGTGGAATGAGATAAACGCGGCCATAACAGCGGAATGACACCGGTAAACCGAAAGGCAGGAATGCGGGGGAGCACGAGGGAGCCACCGGAGGGAAACTTCCGGTATCTTTAAGCCGCATCGGGTTTCGCCACCACTGATTTGAGCGTCCGTTTCTGTGATGCTTGTCAGGGGGGGCGGAGCCTATGGAAAAACGGCAACGCCGCGGCCTTTTCTTGTTCTCTTTGGCTATCTGTGCTGTCGTCTTATGCCCTTATACGTGACTTGCGACCGCTCGCCGCAGTCGAACGGCAGGAGCATCGCGACTGAGTGAGCGAGGAAGCGGAAAAGAGACCGCTTTGACATTGAGCACTGACGCTCTGAGGCCCTTTATGACTAAACAACAGAAAACAGCTCTGAACATGGCTAAATTCATCCAGAATCAGTCCCTGCTCCTGCTGGAGAAGCTTAATGAGCTTGATCTCGATGCTGAGGCCGATCTTTGTGAGAAACTCCACGATGATGCGGAGCATCTTTTCCGTACACTGTCCTCAAGACTGGATGCATTACAGGATGGTAACTGATGGCCAGAGTGTCTATTAGTGAGGCTGCCCGGCTGACGGGTAAGAGCCGGACAACCCTGCACAGGTTAATTAAAACAGGTGAACTGTCCACCTGTAGCGGTGAGCGCAATGCAAAAATGGTCGATACCTCAGAGCTTTTACGCGTTTTTGGACCATTTGAGCAACCAAAGGGTGAACACCATTCTGGATAGGTCTATGAACAGCGTGATACAGCCTCTGCTGACCAGAGTGAACAGGTTATTCGTCACCTGAAACAGGAGGTTGAACACCTGAACACTTTGCTTTTATCCAAGGATTCACACATTGATAGCCTGAAACAGGCGATGCTCCTTCTTGAAAACCACCAGGCAAAATTAACTGAATCCCCGGTGCCGTGGTGGAAATTCTGGAAGAAATACTGATCCCGCCATGCTTCAGTCTTGCTCTCCGGCCATTCCGGGGAGTTCCTGAACCTTCCCAAAAAACGTCAAATCTCTGAACGCTTCTCACCACTAGTTAAGGCAGTTTATCCCAAGTGAACTGACCTGCAGCGCTATCAGGGGGCGTTGAACCGTAGGCTACGCAAGTTCTTGGGTTCAGAAAACCCTCGGTGGTGTTTGCAGAGCTAAGCGCTTGTCTTAGCTCTGCACTTGGGACTTGAATCCGCCCTTATTTTCCATATTCTGTATCTGGTGTAGTTTTTACAGCATTAGAATCCAGATCGCGGCCAATTAAGACAACCAACCTCTCATAAGGAATGGAACTGACAATTGGGGAATCAATATTTCGTATATAAATGTAAACCTTATCCCCGCAACCTTTTATCATTTTGATTTCTTTTATATTTATCAGGTAGTTATAACCATCAACCCCATGAATGGAAAGCATAAAAACCACCTTAATGAGAGGCCTCAAGCTAAGAGTATTCCTAATTTCCTTTGTTAACTATCCTCAGAAGAGATATTTATTTTTCCTGGGAAAACTCTGTCGGATTCATCGGAATATGCAGCAAACTATATCCGGGATGTTCAGGATGGAACGGTGGCACCCATCCTCCTCCTTTGAACTGACAGGGATCGAGGTTCAGTAGAAAAGATAAAAGGATCTTCTTGAGATCCTTTTTTTCTGCGCGTAATCTCTTGCTCTGTAAACGAAAAAACCACCCTGGCAGGTGGTTTCTGCTCCGTCGAAAAAACCACCCTGGCAGGTGGTTTTTTCGACGGAGCAGAAACCGGCAAGTTTCTGAACCAAGGTAACTGGCTTTCGCAGAGCACAGAAACCAAATTCGTTTTACCAGTGTAGCCTTTGTTAGCCTCACTCATCAAGATTTCTTTGCTCTGCGAACCTGTTACCAGTGGCTGCTGCCAGTGGCGCTTTTGCATGTCTTACCGGGTTGGACTCAAGACGATAGTTACCGGATAAGGCGCAGCAGTCGGACTGAACGGGGGGTTCGTGCATACAGTCCATCCTGGAGCGAACTGCCTTCCCGGAACTGAGTGTCAGGCGTGGAATGAGATAAACGCGGCCATAACAGCGGAATGACACCGGTAAACCGAAAGGCAGGAATGCGGGGGAGCACGAGGGAGCCACCGGAGGGAAACTTCCGGTATCTTTAAGCCGCATCGGGTTTCGCCACCACTGATTTGAGCGTCCGTTTCTGTGATGCTTGTCAGGGGGGCGGAGCCTATGGAAAAACGGCAACGCCGCGGCCTTTTCTTGTTCTCTTTGGCTATCTGTGCTGTCGTCTTATGCCCTTATACGTGACTTGCGACCGCTCGCCGCAGTCGAACGGCAGGAGCATCGCGACTGAGTGAGCGAGGAAGCGGAAAAGAGACCGCTTTGACATTGAGCACTGACGCTCTGAGGCCCTTTATGACTAAACAACAGAAAACAGCTCTGAACATGGCTAAATTCATCCAGAATCAGTCCCTGCCCCTGCTGGAGAAGCTTAATGAGCTTGATCTCGATGCTGAGGCCGATCTTTGTGAGAAACTCCACGATGATGCGGAGCATCTTTTCCGTACACTGTCTTCGAGACTGGATGCATTACAGGATGGTAACTGATGGCCAGTGTGTCTATTAGTGAAGCTGCACGGCTTGTTAAGGTTAGTCGCCCCACTATTTACAAGATGATTAACAGTGGTAAGTTAAGTTACACCTCTGTTATAAAGCACGGGAAGGATATTAAAGTTATTGATACATCAGAGCTTATTAGGGTTTTTGGTTCTCTTGGTGGTGTAATCGACACTGTAAAATATGATGTAAGAAGTGACGCAGAATCTACAGGGGTTAACACTAATTATTTACATGATTTACAACATAGAATCGCTTTGCTTGAAGCTGAAAACGATGGTCTTAAAGGGGCTGTTAAAGCTCGCGATGAGCATATTGATTCCCTTCGCCAGGCTATGCAGCTTCTGGAGCACAAGCAAGCCCCCTCTTCACCGGCTCATTCTCCGTGGTGGAAATTCTGGAAAAAATCCTGAACCCGCTACGATTTAATTTTGCTCTCCGGCCATTCCGGGGAGTTCCTGAACCTTCCCAAAAACCGTCAAATCTCTGACCATTCCTCACCACTAAAAATACCCACACCCCACGCAAAATTAAAATTTTACAGATAATGATTTAATTTCAGTTGGTTATGTGTTTTGAAATTACGCTATATTACATTTTTTAAGGCAAATCCAAGTCGTCGACGACTCGTGAACGACTTGGCCACGACTCGCCCTAGAGTCGTCGACGACTCACTCCATACTATCAGTAACTTATGACGACTTGACTCTAGAGTCGACTTGCGTGTTTGGTGTTTTTTTCACCGTGGTGACTCTAGAGTCAAGTCACGAGTCGAATCGCCGGTGAATCGCGTGGTGAGTCGTCCGGCGACTTGCCATAACGTCATTGTCGGCTTTCGCTGAGCCGGATTCCTGAACGTGCTTAAAACCTGTTTTCCGGCTGCGCCGGCAACGCTTCACGGCCACGCAATAAATTGCGTCCCCGTTCACCGTTTTTGATATTACAGCGGCTTTTTTTATAGTCTGAAATCAAGATTGGCATTTTTGAACCGCTGATACGTTTCTTCATCGGGTGGAGCAGGTATCTGTGCACGGGTAATGACTGAAATCACCGCTTTGCATAGTTTTTCATCACCTTCTTTTGCTGTTGCATTGTTCACTGAGCCATCTGGCTGAAGAGAGATACTGATGACGCAGGTTTTTCCTGTATATGTATTTATGTCATGCATCTGCACGGTTATGGCTTCCCGTATCTGGTGTGCATATGCAGACAATTTTGATTGTTCCGGGAGCATCGTTGCAGACTGAAGACCACCTAAAAGATCATCAACTCCCGTTGATTTGGCGTTGTCAGTGGAGTTGATACCTGTTTTTGATGCGTGGCTTCCATTACATGCCGTCATAAGGAGTGGAAGAATGATCATGAGAACCGATAATGGTCTGATGTGCATGTGAATACTTCTCTGTATTTTCCCAGGAAAACACCGCAGAGGTGATATCCGGTTTTCCCTGGGGGGTGAGCATTAAGGGCGTCCGTTATAGCCGTCCCAGTATGAAGATATTCCTGCGTCCAGAAGAATTTGACGCTGCTTATCGGGATTATCAGTATCGTATTCCTGGCTGAGGAATCTCGCTTTCTGCCCACCGGACAAGACCTCAGGGTTTCTGAAGCTTTCCACGCGCTGTTGGGCCTGAGCAAGAGTCAGACCATCTGCCCGGTCTTTTTTCCCCTGGTCATAGAGTTGCTGCATCATGGGTTTCAGGGAATTGATACTGTCTGCTTTTAACATGCGGGTATTCGGGTCGAAATGAATTCGGTCAATAGCAGATACGGCATGGCTGGCATTACGTTCGACGCTGGTCTGTGAACCGGAGCAGGCTGCCAGCAGCAATGGCAGGATGAGAGTGATGGTAGTGAGTGGTCTGATAGACATTACGGAGCGTCCCTGTCTGTTAAAATTGACTCCATGATAGATGCCGGTAATGGGGTTCGTAAATGGCTGTAAATAGTCACATCATTATGCAAAAAGAGTTAAACAGAGACTGATTCACCTGGCTGCATAGTCATGCATGCACGTAAAATTAACCAGGTGCGTTTCTGGCGGGTTTTCGGGTGGTTTGTTGCCTGTTTTAGCGGTTTCCTGTCAGAAACGCCCTGAGGCCGTTTTAGCGGTGCGTACAATTGAGATGTTATGGTAAATACAATGTTCAGTTCATACTGAGATATGGGAAGTATTCGATGATTTATTACAGATAAGCTTTCTCTGATTAGTGAGCTACTGCTTTAGAGAAAATGTTGATTATCAAAACACCGGAACATATCAGAGTAAGACCTAAAATAGCCGGGAAGTCTAGTCTTTGACCATTTAACAACCAACCAATAAGGCTTATAAGCACAATCCCTACTCCTGACCAGATTGCATACGCTATGCCTGTTGGAATATGTGAGAGTGTTTGTGACAAAAAATAGAACGCAGCCCCATAAAATACGATCGTTCCGACAGAAGGCCAGAGGCGGCTGAATCCCTCTGAGTATTTCATCATTGTTGTACCAATAACTTCAGAAACAATTGCCAATCCAAGTACAAAGTAAAGATTCATAGATTTGTCCATCATATGGATGATGCTTGTACTTTAACACAATGGTTTTCTAAGCGTTGGTGTAACCACCACTAGCCGTTTTTTTATCATCTCATTAGGTATGTGGTAGTTGTAGTCGTCTGTAGCTGCTTCATTTTTCTTGAACATGCCAAACATACATTCGTAAATGTGGCCTATTTTTACGTTTCCATCCATGCGTAAAATTGACATGTAATGCGCTCCTTTGTTTGTTTATTGTTATGATTTTATTGTTTTTTTTATGGGTTACCATAACGCTAACGAAAGGTTAAATCTTACATACATTCAATGATGGGGATTAAGGGATCTTCTTGTGATCAATCTTCTACCGTCGTAGTCTCTTGTCCCAGAAACGAAAAACCACCCGGCAAGGTGGTTTTTTCGACGGAGCAGAAACCGGCAAGTTTCTGAACCAAGGTAACTGGCTTTCGCAGAGCACAGAAACCAAATTCATTTTACCAGTGTAGCCTTTGTTAGCCTCACTCATCAAGATTTCTTTGCTCTGCGAACCTGTTACCAGTGGCTGCTGCCAGTGGCGCTTTTGCATGTCTTACCGGGTTGGACTCAAGACGATAGTTACCGGATAAGGCGCAGCAGTCGGACTGAACGGGGGGTTCGTGCATACAGTCCATCCTGGAGCGAACTGCCTTCCCGGAACTGAGTGTCAGGCGTGGAATGAGATAAACGCGGCCATAACAGCGGAATGACACCGGTAAACCGAAAGGCAGGAATGCGGGGGAGCACGAGGGAGCCACCGGAGGGAAACTTCCGGTATCTTTAAGCCGCATCGGGTTTCGCCACCACTGATTTGAGCGTCCGTTTCTGTGATGCTTGTCAGGGGGGGCGGAGCCTATGGAAAAACGGCAACGCCGCGGCCTTTTCTTGTTCTCTTTGGCTATCTGTGCTGTCGTCTTATGCCCTTATACGTGACTTGCGACCGCTCGCCGCAGTCGAACGGCAGGAGCATCGCGACTGAGTGAGCGAGGAAGCGGAAAAGAGACCGCTTTGACATTGAGCACTGACGCTCTGAGGCCCTTTATGACTAAACAACAGAAAACAGCTCTGAACATGGCTAAATTCATCCAGAATCAGTCCCTGCTCCTGCTGGAGAAGCTTAATGAGCTTGATCTCGATGCTGAGGCCGATCTTTGTGAGAAACTCCACGATGATGCGGAGCATCTTTTCCGTACACTGTCCTCAAGACTGGATGCATTACAGGATGGTAACTGATGGCCAGAGTGTCTATTAGTGAGGCTGCCCGGCTGACGGGTAAGAGCCGGACAACCCTGCACAGGTTAATTAAAACAGGTGAACTGTCCACCTGTAGCGGTGAGCGCAATGCAAAAATGGTCGATACCTCAGAGCTTTTACGCGTTTTTGGACCATTTGAGCAACCAAAGGGTGAACACCATTCTGGATAGGTCTATGAACAGCGTGATACAGCCTCTGCTGACCAGAGTGAACAGGTTATTCGTCACCTGAAACAGGAGGTTGAACACCTGAACACTTTGCTTTTATCCAAGGATTCACACATTGATAGCCTGAAACAGGCGATGCTCCTTCTTGAAAACCACCAGGCAAAATTAACTGAATCCCCGGTGCCGTGGTGGAAATTCTGGAAGAAATACTGATCCCGCCATGCTTCAGTCTTGCTCTCCGGCCATTCCGGGGAGTTCCTGAACCTTCCCAAAAAACGTCAAATCTCTGAACGCTTCTCACCACTAGTTAAGGCAGTTTATCCCAAGTGAACTGACCTGCAGCGCTATCAGGGGGCGTTGAACCGTAGGCTACGCAAGTTCTTGGGTTCAGAAAACCCTCGGTGGTGTTTGCAGAGCTAAGCGCTTGTCTTAGCTCTGCACTTGGGACTTGAATCCGCCCTTATTTTCCATATTCTGTATCTGGTGTAGTTTTTACAGCATTAGAATCCAGATCGCGGCCAATTAAGACAACCAACCTCTCATAAGGAATGGAACTGACAATTGGGGAATCAATATTTCGTATATAAATGTAAACCTTATCCCCGCAACCTTTTATCATTTTGATTTCTTTTATATTTATCAGGTAGTTATAACCATCAACCCCATGAATGGAAAGCATAAAAACCACCTTAATGAGAGGCCTCAAGCTAAGAGTATTCCTAATTTCCTTTGTTAACTATCCTCAGAAGAGATATTTATTTTTCCTGGGAAAACTCTGTCGGATTCATCGGAATATGCAGCAAACTATATCCGGGATGTTCAGGATGGAACGGTGGCACCCATCCTCCTCCTTTGAACTGACAGGGATCGAGGTTCAGTAGAAAAGATAAAAGGATCTTCTTGAGATCCTTTTTTTCTGCGCGTAATCTCTTGCTCTGTAAACGAAAAAACCACCCTGGCAGGTGGTTTCTGCTCCGTCGAAAAAACCACCCTGGCAGGTGGTTTTTTCGACGGAGCAGAAACCGGCAAGTTTCTGAACCAAGGTAACTGGCTTTCGCAGAGCACAGAAACCAAATTCGTTTTACCAGTGTAGCCTTTGTTAGCCTCACTCATCAAGATTTCTTTGCTCTGCGAACCTGTTACCAGTGGCTGCTGCCAGTGGCGCTTTTGCATGTCTTACCGGGTTGGACTCAAGACGATAGTTACCGGATAAGGCGCAGCAGTCGGACTGAACGGGGGGTTCGTGCATACAGTCCATCCTGGAGCGAACTGCCTTCCCGGAACTGAGTGTCAGGCGTGGAATGAGATAAACGCGGCCATAACAGCGGAATGACACCGGTAAACCGAAAGGCAGGAATGCGGGGGAGCACGAGGGAGCCACCGGAGGGAAACTTCCGGTATCTTTAAGCCGCATCGGGTTTCGCCACCACTGATTTGAGCGTCCGTTTCTGTGATGCTTGTCAGGGGGGCGGAGCCTATGGAAAAACGGCAACGCCGCGGCCTTTTCTTGTTCTCTTTGGCTATCTGTGCTGTCGTCTTATGCCCTTATACGTGACTTGCGACCGCTCGCCGCAGTCGAACGGCAGGAGCATCGCGACTGAGTGAGCGAGGAAGCGGAAAAGAGACCGCTTTGACATTGAGCACTGACGCTCTGAGGCCCTTTATGACTAAACAACAGAAAACAGCTCTGAACATGGCTAAATTCATCCAGAATCAGTCCCTGCCCCTGCTGGAGAAGCTTAATGAGCTTGATCTCGATGCTGAGGCCGATCTTTGTGAGAAACTCCACGATGATGCGGAGCATCTTTTCCGTACACTGTCTTCGAGACTGGATGCATTACAGGATGGTAACTGATGGCCAGTGTGTCTATTAGTGAAGCTGCACGGCTTGTTAAGGTTAGTCGCCCCACTATTTACAAGATGATTAACAGTGGTAAGTTAAGTTACACCTCTGTTATAAAGCACGGGAAGGATATTAAAGTTATTGATACATCAGAGCTTATTAGGGTTTTTGGTTCTCTTGGTGGTGTAATCGACACTGTAAAATATGATGTAAGAAGTGACGCAGAATCTACAGGGGTTAACACTAATTATTTACATGATTTACAACATAGAATCGCTTTGCTTGAAGCTGAAAACGATGGTCTTAAAGGGGCTGTTAAAGCTCGCGATGAGCATATTGATTCCCTTCGCCAGGCTATGCAGCTTCTGGAGCACAAGCAAGCCCCCTCTTCACCGGCTCATTCTCCGTGGTGGAAATTCTGGAAAAAATCCTGAACCCGCTACGATTTAATTTTGCTCTCCGGCCATTCCGGGGAGTTCCTGAACCTTCCCAAAAACCGTCAAATCTCTGACCATTCCTCACCACTAAAAATACCCACACCCCACGCAAAATTAAAATTTTACAGATAATGATTTAATTTCAGTTGGTTATGTGTTTTGAAATTACGCTATATTACATTTTTTAAGGCAAATCCAAGTCGTCGACGACTCGTGAACGACTTGGCCACGACTCGCCCTAGAGTCGTCGACGACTCACTCCATACTATCAGTAACTTATGACGACTTGACTCTAGAGTCGACTTGCGTGTTTGGTGTTTTTTTCACCGTGGTGACTCTAGAGTCAAGTCACGAGTCGAATCGCCGGTGAATCGCGTGGTGAGTCGTCCGGCGACTTGCCATAACGTCATTGTCGGCTTTCGCTGAGCCGGATTCCTGAACGTGCTTAAAACCTGTTTTCCGGCTGCGCCGGCAACGCTTCACGGCCACGCAATAAATTGCGTCCCCGTTCACCGTTTTTGATATTACAGCGGCTTTTTTTATAGTCTGAAATCAAGATTGGCATTTTTGAACCGCTGATACGTTTCTTCATCGGGTGGAGCAGGTATCTGTGCACGGGTAATGACTGAAATCACCGCTTTGCATAGTTTTTCATCACCTTCTTTTGCTGTTGCATTGTTCACTGAGCCATCTGGCTGAAGAGAGATACTGATGACGCAGGTTTTTCCTGTATATGTATTTATGTCATGCATCTGCACGGTTATGGCTTCCCGTATCTGGTGTGCATATGCAGACAATTTTGATTGTTCCGGGAGCATCGTTGCAGACTGAAGACCACCTAAAAGATCATCAACTCCCGTTGATTTGGCGTTGTCAGTGGAGTTGATACCTGTTTTTGATGCGTGGCTTCCATTACATGCCGTCATAAGGAGTGGAAGAATGATCATGAGAACCGATAATGGTCTGATGTGCATGTGAATACTTCTCTGTATTTTCCCAGGAAAACACCGCAGAGGTGATATCCGGTTTTCCCTGGGGGGTGAGCATTAAGGGCGTCCGTTATAGCCGTCCCAGTATGAAGATATTCCTGCGTCCAGAAGAATTTGACGCTGCTTATCGGGATTATCAGTATCGTATTCCTGGCTGAGGAATCTCGCTTTCTGCCCACCGGACAAGACCTCAGGGTTTCTGAAGCTTTCCACGCGCTGTTGGGCCTGAGCAAGAGTCAGACCATCTGCCCGGTCTTTTTTCCCCTGGTCATAGAGTTGCTGCATCATGGGTTTCAGGGAATTGATACTGTCTGCTTTTAACATGCGGGTATTCGGGTCGAAATGAATTCGGTCAATAGCAGATACGGCATGGCTGGCATTACGTTCGACGCTGGTCTGTGAACCGGAGCAGGCTGCCAGCAGCAATGGCAGGATGAGAGTGATGGTAGTGAGTGGTCTGATAGACATTACGGAGCGTCCCTGTCTGTTAAAATTGACTCCATGATAGATGCCGGTAATGGGGTTCGTAAATGGCTGTAAATAGTCACATCATTATGCAAAAAGAGTTAAACAGAGACTGATTCACCTGGCTGCATAGTCATGCATGCACGTAAAATTAACCAGGTGCGTTTCTGGCGGGTTTTCGGGTGGTTTGTTGCCTGTTTTAGCGGTTTCCTGTCAGAAACGCCCTGAGGCCGTTTTAGCGGTGCGTACAATTGAGATGTTATGGTAAATACAATGTTCAGTTCATACTGAGATATGGGAAGTATTCGATGATTTATTACAGATAAGCTTTCTCTGATTAGTGAGCTACTGCTTTAGAGAAAATGTTGATTATCAAAACACCGGAACATATCAGAGTAAGACCTAAAATAGCCGGGAAGTCTAGTCTTTGACCATTTAACAACCAACCAATAAGGCTTATAAGCACAATCCCTACTCCTGACCAGATTGCATACGCTATGCCTGTTGGAATATGTGAGAGTGTTTGTGACAAAAAATAGAACGCAGCCCCATAAAATACGATCGTTCCGACAGAAGGCCAGAGGCGGCTGAATCCCTCTGAGTATTTCATCATTGTTGTACCAATAACTTCAGAAACAATTGCCAATCCAAGTACAAAGTAAAGATTCATAGATTTGTCCATCATATGGATGATGCTTGTACTTTAACACAATGGTTTTCTAAGCGTTGGTGTAACCACCACTAGCCGTTTTTTTATCATCTCATTAGGTATGTGGTAGTTGTAGTCGTCTGTAGCTGCTTCATTTTTCTTGAACATGCCAAACATACATTCGTAAATGTGGCCTATTTTTACGTTTCCATCCATGCGTAAAATTGACATGTAATGCGCTCCTTTGTTTGTTTATTGTTATGATTTTATTGTTTTTTTTATGGGTTACCATAACGCTAACGAAAGGTTAAATCTTACATACATTCAATGATGGGGATTAAGGGATCTTCTTGTGATCAATCTTCTACCGTCGTAGTCTCTTGTCCCAGAAACGAAAAACCACCCGGCAAGGTGGTTTTTTCGACGGAGCAGAAACCGGCAAGTTTCTGAACCAAGGTAACTGGCTTTCGCAGAGCACAGAAACCAAATTCATTTTACCAGTGTAGCCTTTGTTAGCCTCACTCATCAAGATTTCTTTGCTCTGCGAACCTGTTACCAGTGGCTGCTGCCAGTGGCGCTTTTGCATGTCTTACCGGGTTGGACTCAAGACGATAGTTACCGGATAAGGCGCAGCAGTCGGACTGAACGGGGGGTTCGTGCATACAGTCCA
>NZ_CP170107.1:0-38573 GCF_050058015.1 Klebsiella sp. WOUb02 | reverse complement strand
GCTGGCTGGATGAGTTTGACGACCCGGCACTGGCCGGACAGCTCTATGCCGGGCCGTTCCCGCTGGTTGACGTCACCGTCATTCCGGACGACGACATCATGACCCACCGCAGCATGGCGGCCCTGACGCTGCTGCAGAAACACATTCACCGGCGCGACCTTGCCGGCCTGCTTGACCGGCTGGCCACCGTTCTGCTGACCGGACATCTCACGGGACAGCAGCTGATATCGCTGATAAACTATCTGGTACAGGCCGGCGAGACCGACGACGCCGAAGCCTTTGTACGTCAACTGGCACAGCGGGTGCCGCAGCACGGGGACACACTGATGACAATTGCACAGCAGCTGGAACAGAAGGGCCTTGAACGTGGCCGCGTCGAAGGCCGTCAGGAAGGCAAACTCGAAGGTAAATTCGAGGGCAAGCTGGAAGTCGCCCGCACGATGCTGGACAACGGTCTGGACCGCAGCACGGTGATGAAAATGACCGGCCTGTCCGAAGACGACCTGTCGCAGCTGCGCCACTGAGTGTTTTAGTCCTGACCTTTTTCCTGCCCGGCGGTCAGCCGGTACTGCCGGGGCAGGGCGTCACTTTCCGCCACCGCCTGCCAGCCGAACGTGGTCAGCAGTTCCACCATCCCTTCGCTTCTTCCGGTGATGCGCGCCATCAGCGGGCCGGTCTGGTTACCGTCTTCATCAAAGGCCGCATCCAGATTCGTGCGCGACAGATACACCCCGTTCACCGCCTCACTCAGCACCACCGCATGACGGCCTGACCACTCCCGGTCGCTGAGCAGCCGGTAGTGCCACTGCATCTCCTTCGCCGTTTCCAGCGCACAGGTCAGGCGGAACAGGTCATTCTGCTCCGTGAGTTCGCCGGTGCAGGAGCGCCACAGGTAATCCAGCTTCCCGGGCAGCCTGGCCCGCACGCCGTGCAGGCGTCCCTGCTTCAGCAGCCATTCGATATCGGGAGTGACGGCACGGGAAAAGCGCCGCTGCTTCAGGGCGGTGGCCAGCCAGCGGGTAAGAAACAGGTTTTCCTGCGCGGGGGATGTCAGGGTGCCGTCGCGCCGGGCGAAACCCAGCGCGACGAGGGCGTAACATGCCAGATGGCCGGTTTTTTCAGTCTGTGTCACGGTGAAACGGGGACTCCTTTCAGGATTGCGGGGATTTCGGCGTAAACCGGGCGCGGATGGCGGCCATCCTGCGTCGGGAATGCTGTTCCTCGGAGGCGGTGACCGTGCCGGCGGGTTCGCCGCTGAGGTCCACACGGGCTGTCCCTTCGGTGACGGTGCGCAGGTACGCCAGCCGGCTGACCACAAAGCGCACCGCCTGCTTCCATTCCTCCTCGCTGAGCCCGGCCTGCGGGTTCGCGGCAATCCATGCGCGGACGTCCGCGCTGATACCGCTTTTCAGGGGACGGAACTGCCCGTTTCTGAATTCCGGCCACAGCAGAGGGAACAGGGCGGCGACCTGACGGACCAGCCCCCACCGGCGGTAAGTCCGGCGCTGCTTTTTGCTGAGCCCGGGTTTCGTTGTTTCATGCGTAGCGACCACGGTGTCAGCGGATGATGTTTTCTCCGGCATACAGCCCTCATGCAGAAAGATTACCCGCCTGAATTATACCTTATCCTGATGATATACAACAGAAAATATCCCTGTCTTTCATGCGCAACCGCGCATAAAAGGCGGCACTCCATTGCCACGGTCAGCACCGGCGTCTGTCCGCCGCAGCCCGGCGTCAGCCGGCCCGGTCTGAAAGGTTTCCCCGATACAACCCTTCACCCTGAACAGCCAGACCCGCTTAAAACCGCACAGAAGTGGCTGTGCGCCGTCGGAGTGGTCCCGGCAAGGCGAAGCCGCTGCCGGGGCGTATCTCCGCGTTAGCGGGCCGTCAGGGCCGCTTACGGGCGTGTACCTCATAACGTAAAGCAGCACCTCTCACAGCCACCCCAAAACCACTAGTTACAACATCCGTCATTGAAAGCGATGCTTTTCCCGGCCCTGCGGGCCGGGGGAGGCGGCGCTGTTCAGTGGCGGGGAGGGGCACGGGGGTGCCGGTCTGCGCCGGTTTTGTGGCTGGTTCATTTGAATGCTGTAACTAATTGCAGCAGAGGCCCGATGCCCGTCGCAGGGCGACGGGAGGAACTTTTGATTTTCTGACCGCGCGGACGGGAGTCCGCTGCACAGGTCAGGCCTTTCTGTCGTCTGTCCACAGGGCAGGCGATGAACAGGTTTTATTTTTATATGAAGTTATTAAAGGTCTTTTACAGGAGGTTCTGAGCAGGGGTTTAAAAGAAACCACGCACCTTAAAACCTGAACGGCCGGCGCTTAATCACCGGGTCGGGTTGAACCTTACGGAAAGTTCCCTTGCACTTAGTCGTGGATAACCGTCCGCGACGGGAAAATGATGCCGGAAAGGGACCGTTCAGGGGTGATGGTGAGCGCGGAAAGGGGGAAAACAGGATGGTTTTGGCTGTGATACGGGTGAAAAATGCGCACCGGCAGGGTGCGGACGTGCGAACGCCTCCGGCGTCAGCCGGATGATGTCAGGGTTCGGGTTATATCGGGACGGTCGCCAGCCGGGTGTAATTGTTCCCGCGCGACAGCAGCATGCGCTCCTTCACCCGCCGCGCCTGCTCGCGCTTCACGGCGTCCAGCGTGCCGGTGAACCGCCCTTCGGCGATGTCCCGCGTCAGCTGGCGTTTCACGAGGGTGTCGATATCCCGGCGACTGCGCTCTGCATCCCGGCGGGCGGTGGCCCGCCGCTGGCCGTGGGCTTTGCGCTCCCGCTGGTAGGCCCGGAAGCGCTCGCGCACAAAGCGCCACGCCTTCGCTATCAGCTCATCCGTTTCGAGGCGGGGTAGGTGCTGCTTCTCGCGCAGGCGGTTCTCCCACTCCACCCGGCTGCGTCTCGCCGCCGCCACCGCCACGTCAGACACGTCCAGCGCCGAAAACAGCGCCGGGGTGAAGGTGATATCGGTCGGGATATTGCAGCCGGTCTGCGGGTCATACTCGGTGTCATAGGTGATGAGCCCCAGCTCCGCCATAAACTTCAGCGCCCGGGTCGCCCGGGTCACCGACAGGTTGCCACGCTGCGACTCCGTGGCCAGCCCGCACTCGATGGCGAGGTTGGTCACCGAACGCTGCACGCGGTTGGCCAGCGGATCGTAATGGAAGCACATCCCCTGCAGCAGCGCGTCAATCGCCCGGCGGCGCAGCACCGGCGGCAGCCGGTGGCGTTTACCCAGCGAGCGCATGAACGCCACGTGCATCGGGAACTCGAAGCGGGAGGTGAAGCCGGCGGCTTTTTCCATCAGCTTGCGACAGAACGGCAGGGTCTTTTTGTCCTCGCCCGGCGTGAACGCCGGATGCGGATTACGCACCTGCCGGTAGTGAGTGAACGGGGTCTGCGGGTCAGTCACACCATCCTGCGCTTATGTTGCGCAGAAGGAGCGAGCACAGAAGGTATTGCAGTTTTCTGAGCATGAAACTATACTCCCCGCATAGAGCAACAGCTTCTATGCAGTTTTGAAAGGCCCCGTTAATCTTCTGCTCCGCCAAGAATAGAAAGATTATCGGGGTTTTTGCTTTTCTGGTTCCGGGTGGACACCGCATCAGAACCAGTTCCCTGCCACCTTACGGCGTGGCCCGCCAGAAATTCTTCAGTCGTTCAGTAATCTAGCATCAGCTACAGGAAGAATCAAGAAGATGACTTAGTCACAATCACCCAAACTAAGATTTCGCAGCCTTCTCTTTTAAAATTAGTTGCTCAATCATTTCTGTCTGAGTCAAACCTGAATCCTCGCAGAGCTGCAGAAGTACGCTCTTTAGCTCGTTCTGGATAAAGACATTAATTGCGGTATGTGTCTCTTTTTTCCGCAAAATAGACCTGCGCTTTATCTCTGCTCCAGTAAGCGGATTCCCCTTTCTGTAGGCTCGTTTAGATGAGGAAGTTTTTGCACTTACGATCTGCGACATCTCTGCCTCCTCATGGTTCAGACAAGGATCGTTTCGCAGAGAATACTACAGATTCCACAAATCAGCGACTTAACTTTAACCGGAAGTGTGAACCCTGTTGGCGCAGGACTCACACTGGAAAGAAGAAAGGGGGAAATGACTGAACAGCGACACCTCAGTACGCGGATGTCCACGCGGTGCCGCTGTCCCACCGTGACTGCCAGTGCGCCAGATACTGCTGCGCCAGCGCCGGCATGTCGCGGATGACCAGCACGTTCTCTGAGTTGCGGGTCGCCCCGGAACGGGTGAAATTCATGCTGCCGGTCTCCACCGTCCGCCCGTCCACAATCATCACCTTGTCGTGCAGGATGGCGTAACGGCTGTTGGTTCTCACCGGGATACCGGCATTCACCAGCGTGTTCATCGCCGCCTGACCGCTTCTGTTGCGGTTGCCCTTGTCATCCAGCACCACTTTCACGTCGACGCCGCGCCGGTGCGCCTGTACCAGCGCACGGACCACCTCCGGGGAGGTGAAGGAGTACCCCATCAGGCGGATACTGTGCTGCGCGCTGCCGACAGTGCCGAGGACCAGCGTCAGGCCGCTGCCCTCCGGTGAAAAACCGGCTTCAGCGGAAGGGGCCGCCGCGACCGGCGCAGGACCACACAGGACCACGACCGTCAGGGCGGTCAGCAGCAGTCTGCCGGCCGCCACCGGTTGATGCGACGGTAACGCCCGGCGCAGAAAGTTATCAGGCATAATGAAATCCTTTTTTTTACAAAACAGAAATGAAGCGGACGGGTGATGCGGGGTTACGGCTGACGGGCCTTATCAATGGACTTCTGCAGCGCCTCCGCCTCCGTCATGCCGGCAAACACCGTGGTGTTCTCTGTGGTGGCCCCGCTGACCGGCATGATGATGATGCCCGGCGTGCCGGTGAAGCCCGTTGCGGTGGCAATGTCGTTAATGTCCGTGAGCGTGGCGTTGATATCTCCGATGCCGGCGGGCGTGAACTGACGTTTCCCGGACGCTTTTTCCACCACCTCGCTGGTCAGCCGGCCTTCCGTTAACCCGCCGGCAAACAGGGCGTGGTGATAGCGGAGGTACGCCTGTGCCCCCTGCGTTTTCCAGACCTGCAGCCCGGTTTTCGCCGCCAGCAGCGAGGCCGGCCAGCGGCTGCCGAAGACCGGCCACTCCATAAAGTGATAACGCACATCGGGATTGGCCTGCATCACTTTCTCCAGCTCCGGGGCCAGCCGGCTGCACCAGATGCACTGATAGTCGAAGAACACCACCGCCATCACCGTGGCCGTCTCCGGGCCGGTGACCGGGATACCGGGATTACCCGTTATCCGCTTCTGCTGCGCCAGTGCGGCGGTTTTCAGCGCGGCGGTCTGTTTTTCCTCCTCCCTTGCCCGCAGGGTTTCACTCATTTCGATGAGGATGTCCGGGTGCGTGCGCAGATATTCCGCGGCCACCTCACCGATACGCTGCTCCTGAGCAGCGGTGAAGGCCGCAGACGGGGTGGCCGGGACAGAAAAAGCCGGCGCGAGCGTCATAACGGACGCCGCAACGCACAAAGCACTTGTCAGCTTCATGATGTTCCTTGTTTAACCGTGAGTGGGGTAATGCGAAGAGACCCGGCCTGCTGCGGTAATGAGCGACATCAGCGGACAGCCGGGGTTATTTCAGCGACGGAACAAAACAATCAGGGACCGGAAGGGCGCACCCTCAGTCCAGCGTGTTCCAGTCAGGAAGGTTGTTGACCTTTTTTCGCCACAGGTGAAACAGCGCCATAAAAAAGCCAAAGAACAGACCGGCGCAGAGACTGAGACCACAGGCAACCAGTGGCGGCATT
Organism: Klebsiella sp. WOUb02; assembly: GCF_050058015.1. NCBI lineage: Bacteria > Pseudomonadati > Pseudomonadota > Gammaproteobacteria > Enterobacterales > Enterobacteriaceae > Klebsiella > Klebsiella sp. WOUb02. Next base: position 32,760 of record NZ_CP170107.1, on the reverse strand, counting down.
CCCTGTGCCCGCCATGTACCGAAGTACATCACCAGTCCCCACACCACGCCGAACCACACCCCCATAAACACCAGTACATGCCAGAACGACATAAACGGCATCGGGGGTATCTTCAGGCCCAGCCTCCACAACCCCCGCAGCAGGGGGGGGCATACTGTTGCTGCGCCACATTTTCCGGCTGTCCATCAGCGCAATGGCTTTTTGTTTTCTTCGCTCAAACTGCTCAGGCGTCATTGTTTTCTCCCTGTTAAACGGTGTGTTCGTGTGTTCCTGCTGTCCGGGCCTGCCGCTGCGCCTGCTTCGCCATCCGCCCCCGGGCATAGGCTTCTTCCTCCGCCGTGACCGTGGCGACCGTATTGCCGTGGATATCCACCCGCACCGCCCCGGTCCGCATCCGCGACAGATACACATCCGCGCGGGTGAGACTCTTCAGGCAGATAAGGACCTGCTTGTGCGACAGCGGCAGAGCCTGATTTTCGATATCCGCAAACAGCGCCTCCCGCGTCCCCGTTGCCAGCAGATGTGGCCTGTCGCCCTCAAACAGCTGCGGCCAGAACGCTTTCAGGGTGGTGATGGCCTGTTCAACGGGTAACAGTGTCAGGTAGCGCACCGGGGGCGGCGCTTTCACCGTCTCTGCGGCGACCGGTGCCGGCGTGGCCGGCAGGGCAGCGGCCTTAGCCTTCGCCAGCTGCGCTTTTTTCACCTTCCATGCCGGCGGCGTGGTCACCGTGATGACCTTTTTGCGGTGCACCACGCGCGCGACGTCAGGCTCCGGCGATGCGGGGGTCTCCGCTGCCGGTTTGCGTTTCAGACTCAGAACAGGGCGTTTTTCTTCACTCATATAGATTCAGGTCATTTTTTGTTCAGTTCCGGTGAGCATATAATACGCGAGCGGCTTCATTATTTCATTTTTCTGACCTCCCCGATGATGATGGAGCCGCACTCCACAACAATTTTAAAAGTCACTGCTTCCAGACGGTTTGTTGTTGCCCCGGTCTCTGACCGGGCTTTTTTATCCCAGCGTCGCCAGCCCCCCCAGCAGCGCCAGATGCCCGGCATAGAACGCGGTAAAGAAGTGACGAGGCCAGAAGCGTTTAAGCGCCTTTCCGGTGTCCGTACACACCGCCAGCGCCAGCACCGCGATGGCCAGTCCGCCCACGGACTGCAGCGCATCCCCGGCATTCATCAGCAGCACCATCACCGCCCACAGAACGGCGTAGCCCACCCGCTCCGTGGTGTTCTCCGCCCGGCACACCCGCCAGCTGTTTATCAGCATGAACACCCCGGCAATGCCGTAGCTCGCCGCCGACAGCGGCAGCCATGCCACCACCAGTGCCACCGCCAGCAGCATGTCGTTGCGCGTGCGCAGGCTGAACCAGCGTATCGCCTGACCGGTCACCGCAAAGGCGAACAGGATATTCCCCTGCCACCACGGAAATCCCAGCAGCAGAAACGGCCCCTGCGCCACCACCGCCCACCACCACAGACTGTTCAGCTGCGACTGCCGGATGTCGCCGTGCCGGGCCAGATTCATCCCCCACACCAGACCGAACAGCGGAAAACATCCCCGCCCCAGCAGGCGCATCACCTCATTATCTCCGACCAGCAGCAGGCCGGCATGGTCGATGACCATCAGCACCAGTGCCACCGTTTTTATCATGTCAGTCTGCCCCGGTGTCGGGGTCAGTACGGGTGCCGTACAGCATGATTTTTCTCTCGCTTTTTATTTGTCTGTGTCACCGGCGGGGGCTGTCGCCACCCGCTCCGTGGTCACGCACAGCCTGTTTGCACACCAGTTCGGCATAATCACTCCCCGGTTAATGGGTTTCCGGCTCCTGCGCCGTGACGACACCGCTGCCGGGCCGCGAGCGGACCGGGCAACGGGCGAAGGAGGAAGCCGCATGCGCCGCCGGAGCGGACTGAATGTCCCGCGCACGGCGGGGAACGGGTGACGACAGAGGTGAAACGCACCCTTGACCGGGAAGCGCCCCGGCTAACGTGAAGTCACGGCGCAGCCCACAGGCGGTGACGGTTTACCCTCCGGCGCGTCAGCGCCACCCCGGCGACAGGCGAAGCCGGTACGCCGGCAACAGCGGAGCGCAGCGACAGCCTTTTCTCACGTCGCCGGCAAACAGAATCCACCCGGGTATCAGGCACCTGTCCGCAGGCATCCGGGCGGGACTTGCAACAGGGGAGTAAATTTCCGATACTGTATATACATGGCTATGTTTGCAGTCTCCGTTGGAAAACTTCACTATACTGTACATAATACTGTATAAAGACGTCCCCTCTCGGAGGTTCCCATGAAAAAGCAAGACGTTATACAGATCAAAAGTCTTCTTTCATCCCTGCCTGCTAATACCCGACTTCATCTCATTACCTGGCTGAATGACAACCTTCAGACGGATACCGCTTCCGTTATTGACACCAGCCCGCCTGAGTTATGTTGCCCTCACTGCCACAGTGAAAAAGCAATCCGCTGGGGACGCGATTCAGACATACAACGATATCGTTGCAAGGATTGCGGAAAAACCTTTAACAGCCTGACCGGAAGCCCGCTGGCCCGGCTCCATTACCATCAAAAATGGTTCGATTATCTGCGCTGTATGCAGGAGGGGCTGACATTACGTGAGTCCGCAAGGCGTACAGGGATTGATCTGACAACAGCATTCAGATGGCGTCATCGCTTTCTGGCTTCAGCCGCAGCAAATAATATAAATCCCCTGTCCGGGATCATTGAGGCCGATGAGACTTTTTTCCCTGAATCCAGCAAAGGCAAACGCAACATCATTCACCGAAAAGCCAGAAAACGCGGCGGGGAGGTGGATAAGCGAAAAAAACAGGAACAGGTGCCAGTCGTCATAGCCTGTGACCGGCAGGGGCGTGTGAGTGACTGCATCCCCCCGGAATTTGATACTGAAAATATTCATCGATTCCTTGAGCCGATAGCAGACAAGGATTCAATTCTGTGTACGGACGGTGCCAGCTGGTACAGGACGTTTGCCAGTGAACACGGGATGAACCACTACCGTCTTATAGCACTGGATAATCAGCGTGTTATCGACAGTGTATTCCATATACAGCATGTGAATGGCTATATCAGTCGTTTAAAAGGCTGGATGAAGCGATTTCATGGTGTAGGGACTGCATATCTGCCGAATTATCTGGCCTGGAGGCGGCTGTTTGAGACCACCGTAATTGATGTGAAAGTCTGGCTACAAATTGCATTACGGCATAACCAACATACTTTGCAAACATAGCCATATACATACAGTCATTTGTAGTAATGATGTGAGGTATTGATGAAACGCCACGCCACCCCGGAAGAAACCCCTGCCCTGACCCTGCTGCGCCCGGCCGACCGAAGTCCTGAGCTGGCCATCCCGCTGTTCGCTGACACCTGCGCCGCCGGTTTTCCCTCGCCGGCCGCTGATTACGTGGAGGATGAGCTGGACCTGAACGCCCTCTGCATCCGCGTAAGCGCCCCATAATGAACGTGGCGTAAGGATTATTTTACGGAGGATAGGTTCCAGGGCAGCAGCTCATGTACCCGGTTTGAAGGCCAGTCGTTGATCTTGCTTATCACCTCGCACAACCAACCTTCCGGCTCCACACCGTTCAGTTTGCAGGTGCCAAGCAGGCTGTAGATGATGGCTGCTGCCTCACCCCCGTTGTCAGAGCCGAAGAACAGGTAGTTCTTTCTGCCAACCGCCACCGCGCGCAGCGCGTTTTCTCCGATGTTATTGTCGATTTCCACCTGACCGTTACGGCAGTACTCATTCAGGGCGTGCCACTGTTTCAGTATGTACGCGAACGCCTTCGCCGTCTCCGCGTGAACCGACAGCGTCGTCATTTGCGCCTCTATCCACTCGTGCAGCAACAATGACGGCTGCGTGATTGCCAGAAGTGCCGCTTATGTGGAATTAAAAATAAAGTTATTACTGCCTTTGGATAACGGTTTTTACAAAATCAGCAATATGCGGGTTGGTATTTTCTGGCATGTGGACTAAGGCGACCTGATACAGAACCTGCTCACTGGCAAGTGAACAAAAAGAAACGTTTTCCCATCCATTTTTTTGCATAAATTCAGGGACAAGGCTGACTCCCAGCCCCGAAGCAACGAGTCCGACAATGGTTTCCATCTGTAAAGCCCGCTGAACAATCTCCGGAATAAATCCTTGCTTTTCACAGGCCTCAATAATCGATTGATAGAGTCCGGGGCCTTCCTGTTCCGGAAATAATATCCATGGTTCCCCGGCAAGCTTAGAAAGCGGCAAACTCCCGCTTACTCCGGCAGGGTGATTCCGTGGTAAAACAGCAATCAACGTGCAGCTAAAAAACCGGTGGAAGGACAGTTTGTCTGTTGCATATTCAGGAACAGGTAAAACCACAATTCCAACATCAAGCGAGTCCTCAAGAAGGTCCGCAACCTGCCGTGCGGTTGTCATTTCCTTTAACTCAAGAACAACTTCCGGACTGGAAAAGTGAAAATTCGTGATCATTTCGGGAAGCAAATGTCTGACAGCGGTGGCCACGAAACCTATACGCAAAGTCCCTGTCATTCCCTGGCCAGCACGTCTGGTCAGCAGCATTGATCTCTCCATCTGCATGAGCGTCGTAACTGCTTCTTTCTGTAATACTTTCCCGGCCGGTGTAAGCGCCGTTATACGGTTTGTTCGCTCAAAAAGGCGGGTCCCCAGAACCTCCTCCATATGGCGGATCGCCGCTGTAAGGGGGGGCTGAGCCATATGCAGGCGTTCTGCCGCTTTCCTGATATTCATTGTTTCCGCAACAACAAGAAACTGGCGGAGCTGACGCAACGTGAGCATGTCGCAATACCTGAAATGTATTATAAAAGCATCATAATAGTATTAGACACACAATGGCGGCTACATGAAGATACTTCCCGTATATATTCGTGGAGCATAAATAACGATGAACATACTCAGCTCGCTATCACTGACTTACCGGAGCATAAATATTCTGGGAGCGTTCATTATGTCGGTATCGTCCGTGCTGGCAGCTCAGGAAGATAATGAAATCTCCACACAGATAAGCCGGGCAGACAAATATATTTCGCTTGAGGGTGGAGAACAGCTCCACATCAGGGAAGTTAGTCTGGAGTCAGGAGACATAAGACAAAAACCACCTGTTCTGTTGATTCATGGTGCCCGCGTTCCGGGTATTGCCTCTTTTGATCTGCCCGTCAGGGGGGGATCTCTGGCAACAGACCTAGCAATGGCAGGCTTCCGGGTGTACATACTTGATTTGCGGGGGTATGGACTATCAAGCAGGCCAGCTGAAATGGATGCGCCCCCTGACCAGTCTGCCCCATTGATCCGTACTGCGAATGCCGTAGACGATCTTTTTCACGCCGTAAATGCTGTTCAGGCGTGGAGTGGCTCACCCCGCATTAGTATCCTGGGATGGGCAACGGGGGGCCACTGGGCGGGAGCTTATGCTGCAAAGTACCCGGGGACTGTGGAACGACTGATTTTATATAACACACTCTATGGCGGAAGTGCCCATCATCCGTCGCTGGGATATGGCTCGCTGCTGGATGATCCTGGAAATCCCGGGCATTTCAACGCGGCACAGTTTGGCGGCTGGCGCCTGAACACGCGGGAAAGTCTGTTTACCGCCTGGGATAACAGCATTCCCCTGGCGGATAAAACGCAGTGGCGTGATGAAACGGTTAAACGTGCTTACGGTGATGCCGCACTGGCATCAGACACGACTTCACAGCTCAGAACTCCACCGGGTTTCAGGGCACCGACAGGGGCAATGGCTGACAGCTTTGAGCTGGCCACGGGCAATAAACAGTGGTCTGCGGCGACATTAACAACAGTCCCGGTACTGGTTATTCGTTCAGAACGGGATTTCTGGAGCAGACAGGAAGATGCGGATGCCATCATGAAAGATGCCCCCTTAGCCGAAATGCTGGTCATCCCTGACGCCACACATTTTGTCCATCTTGACCGGGAAAACGCAGGCAGAAAACTCTTTCTCCAGGGTGTTGTCAGATTTATGGCACAGGCCCCCCATGTCAGGGTAGTTGTCGCCTCTGACTGAAAAATTTCCGGGGGCCGGAGAGGACAATAATGAACACTTATTCACCTGAGCGTAAAGCCGCTCTGATCGCCAGAATGATGCCGCCACATAATCAACCGGTCGTTCAGTTAGCCCGTTCTGAGGGGATCCCGGCCAATACGCTTTATGCCTGGCGTACTCAGGCTGGCGTTCGTGTAGCGGAAAGTCAGTCAACGCCAGAATGGTCGCAGGACGCCCGCTTTGCCGTTCTCGTTGAAACCGCACCGCTTTCTGCTCATGCTGTGGCTGAATACTGTCGCCGTAAAGGTCTTTATCCTGAGCAAATTCAGCAGTGGAGGGACGAATTTATGCAGCCCGGTCAGCGTGAAGAAAGAGCCTTGATTAAAAAGCAGAAAAAAGAAATTCAGCAACTTAATCGTGAAATAGCCCGCAAGGAGAACAGTAGCGCCCTTACAGGGCGAGCGTCACCGCTTCGCGGTTCCGATGGTATTCATGATCGGCAGACCGTTTTATACTCCGCTGCATGTATATTCCACGTCCCGCAAAGTTGCTCTTCACCGTCGATGACGGCTGGAACAGGTACCTTGATTCGAATGGCCACAGCGTCAGTCCCTGGGCCCGCCTCTGCGTCGAGCGCATGCTCGCCTGCGGCACCACGACCATGGGCGTTCGCCGCTTCTGCTGCGCATCGCCGGACTGCACCCATTCCCGCTTTTTCTGCCAGAGCTGCAAATCAAAGGCCTGCAGCTCCTGCGGCTTCAAAGCCACTGAGCAGTGGGTATCGCAGCAGAGTCATATCCTTCCCGACTGCGACTGGCAGCATATCACCTTTACCATGCCCCACCTGCTCTGGCCCTTTTTCAACAATAACTGCCCCCTGCTCAACGCGCTCTTTCGCACCGCCACCCGCGCCATGCTTCGCCGGGCCCGCAGACAGGGCGTGGAGGTCGGTATCTTCTGCGCCCTGCATACGTACGGCCGCCAGCTCAATCAGCACCCACACATTCACCTCTCCGTCACCCGTGGCGGGCTGGATATCAGGCATGCCCTCTGGCGCGACCTCTTCTTTAAGAAGCATGCCGTCGAGGAAATCTGGCGCGGAGCCGTCATCCGCCTCCTGCGCCACAGCCATGACCTGATAAATCCCGGCAGCCTGCCGGGGCTGGGGCATATCCGCGACAAAAAGCAGTGGCAGCGCTATCTGCAGGCGCAGTACGGGCGCCGCTGGAAGGTGCACTTCGCGAAGAAGACCCGGGGCGCCTGGCGGAGCGTCAAATACCCGGGCCGCTACCTGAAGCGCCCGCACCGAACACACCATCACTGCGTTTCGGGATCCTGTGTTCATGGTCAGTGAGTTTTTAAAACGTTTTTCCAAATTCCTAACCATCAAGATTGCTGATAGATGATAGCTTCATTGGATCAAACTCTAGCGAGATGAAGAATTAAAAGATTGCAGCTATCTTGCAGCATTATTTTATATTGCAACCATACGGATTTTGGCAGTGTTACTGATCAGTAATAGTGAGAGGTTGCAAAATATAAAATTGCTACTAGCTTGCTGCTAGCTTGCTGCAAGATTTCAGTGTTATTGCAATCTTGCAGCAAGCTGTTATATTGTCTCAATCAGTAGTCAAAAAAAGAATCATTATCTGATTCTCATTATTGTTTGCTGCAATCTGGCAGCAAGAAAGGAGGCTGTATGGCCTGGATTGTTGCGTTAATTTCACAAAAAGGCGGGGTTGGCAAAAGTGCTGTGGCTAGGGCGCTGGCGCGTGAAGCAACCAACGGAGATATCAAAACTAAACTGGCTGACCTTGATCTTGAGCAGGCAACCAGTGCTGAGTGGCATCGCCGTCGTTTAGCTTCCGGATTACCTCCTGCAGCTTCTGTGGAAATTTTCCCTACAGCGAAAGCGGCAATTTCCGCTACTGGTGATTCAGATCTACTTATTATTGATGGGCCCGCCAGAGCCAGTAAGGGAACTTCAGAGATAGCGAAAGTGGCTGACCTGATCGTTCAACCGACAGGCGCTTCACTTGATGATTTAGTGCCAGCAATTAAGGTTTTTAATGCCCTTGTAAAAGATGGGGTACCGCGTTCAAAACTTGTGTTTGCACTGAGCCGGGTAGGTACTGATGCAGAAGAGGCAGAAGCGCGTTATTACATCGAGCAAACAGGGTATGAAACACTGGCTGGATGTTTGTTTGAAAAACCTGCGTACAGGAAGGCTATGAACTCAGGACTTGCAGTGACGGAAACTCGTTACAAAGGACTTAATGAAAGAGCGGATGAGTTGATCCAGGCTCTGATCGATAAAATTGGAGACTGATAATGGCAGATACGTCTAAATTAAAAAGAAAACGTACGGGAGGATTAGGGGTTCCACCTGGTCCAGATGAAGTTGCAACCAGCCTCAATGCCCCAGAAATTGCTCCCGCACTTGACACACCGGTTAAAGTTGCCGAAATCAGCAGGACTGCAGCTGATGTATCACCAGCTGAAGCAGCGAAGAGCTCTGAAGGCTACACCCGTCGAGATGGCCGTTCCGCACGGAAGACGAACAGAACACTGGCATTTGCAACGCGTGTTACGCCAGCGTTTGATCAGGAAATTCGTGATATTGCAGAACGCGAGGGGCTTAAACTGGTAGAAGTTCTCGAGAACGCAGTTGAAGCGTATAAGGCCAAGCAAGGTTATTGATTTAGATTGCAGCTATCTTGCTGCAATTTTTACGATTAGTTAATCTTGCAGCAAGCTTAATGCTAGATTGCGGCATGATTAATGATGTAATGCTCAAAGTGAGTAACAATAGGTCTCGGGAAGCTCATTTCCGCTTGACTTAGAGCGCACTCTAAGAAGTAGCCTTATTATGAGGCTGGATTAGTCTGTCTGAGACAGACTAATCGAAACAACAACTGTTCAGGTAAAGGAGATGTGTAATGAATATGACAAATTCAGTTATTTCATCCGGTATAGTGTTTGCTGGAATGTTGGCCGCTGCATCTGCATTTTCAGCTGAGCACGATGAAAGACGTTCGCGAGGTGAAGAAACTCTGGAAAAAATAACCGGTTCAGAAGGTAGAAAAGTCGTGGAGTCTCTTAAAGATATTTCTCCCGTTCTCGGAGACTGGATTATCGAATTTGCTTATGGTGATGTTTTCTCTGGTACTGAAGTTTCACTTTGCACGCGGGAACTCGCCACCATTTCTGGGTTAACGGCTCTTGGCAATGCACAACCCCAACTTAAAGTTCATATCGAAGGCGCTTTGAACGTCGGCTGCAAGCCTGAAGAAATTGTTGCAATAATCTCTCAGATGGCGGTTTACTCCGGATTTCCGAGCGCTCTTAATGGGATCGGAGCAGCCAGAGAAGTCTTCGAAAAACGTGGTGTAAAAATAGCTGCCATGGCATTGAAAAAGAACGATTCATGACCTATCTGCATTGCCCCACGTCAGGGTGATGCGTGGCATACCTGTAGCTCAGTGTCCACTGAGTTTCTTGTCCGGCAATTCAATCAGACATAAATTGCCTGATTAAGAATCATACACTGACTCCCAGGAGCACACCATGAAATCCCATCTAACCATTGAGGAAGTCTCCAGACGCACTGGCCTGACAGCCCACACCCTCCGCTATTACGAGCGTATTGGATTGATCGTGCCAATCTCTCGGTCACCAGGAAGGAAGAGGCAATATTCAGCATCGGACATGGCCTGGATTGAATTCCTGCTGCGGTTACGAACAACGAACATGACAATCGGCAAAATGCTGAAGTTCTCAAGACTACGTGGCGCCGGGGACGCTACGGTGCCCGATCGTCGCCAGATGTTGGAAGAACATTTGACAGAAGTTCTTTCTGAGATCGAGGCAATTCGCCAATCCGCAGATGCTTTGCAGGCGAAGATTGAGTACTACCGCGGGTTAGAGCAGTCCCTGGCATCGAATTCAAACTCTGATGAAGGATATGCTGATGAACAGCGAAACCCGCTACGAATGCAGGCCAGCAAAGTTACAGGAGATAGACGGTGACGTCGGAGAACGTGTGCTCGAAAGACTGAATAGAATTGTCCCAGTCTTTGCTCGAAACCTGATCGAGTTCCCTTTCGGGGGTATATACTCCATACCCATCTTTGTTCTGAATAGTCGGGAGATAGTGGTTGTTGCCGCCGCGCTCACCACACCGGGAAATTCCGCCACCCAGATCAAGAGGCATATTCAAGGTGCAATCAATATAGGTGTGAGCCACACAGAAGTGATTGAAACCATCATACCGATGGCAGTTTATGCAGAATTTACCGCTGTACTGAATGGTTTGTCTGCGGCCCGAAGGGTATTTATACAACGAGGCGCACAATGAAAAAATCTATTATTCATATGGCATTCGCCGTCACGGTAGCAGGAGTCACTGCTACAAGTGTGTTTGCCAAAGCGAATGCAGTGTCTACCGAACAGACTGATACTTCGCAGAAGCTAGTGCGCATTCATGAGGGTTTAAGTTCACCTGTCGGAATGGCGTATGACACAAGAGGCAATCTCTATGTAGCCAACTGGTCGGCAGGTACGGTTTTATGTTTTTCCCCGGATGGAACACGTAGCGTTTTCGCAGGTGGGCTGCACGGGCCTTCGGGACTGGCTATCTCTCAGGAGGGCGACCTCTATGTGGCGTCGTACAGCGACGATTTGGTGTGGCGCTTCACGCCTGAAGGCGAGCGAAGCGTCTTCATCCGTGGACTGGCAACGCCAGCAGGCTTATCCTTCGATGCACGTGGCCGGTTGCTAATCGCCAACAGGCGGACCAACCAAATCCTGGCTGCACACCCTGATGGCAAGATCGAAGTGGTTGCCGAAGAACTGCAAACCCCAGTGGGTGCAGTAGAACTTCCCAATGGGGACCTTCTGGTGAGCAACATCGAAGGCGGTGTTTCCCTGGTATCAGGCAGTCTCCGCGCACGCACCATCAATTCTGATTTGGGAAGCCCTGGTCCCGGCATCGTGCGGGCAGGGACAGATGCCGCCTACGTCGTTGACTATGGTGGCACGACGGTTAGCCGGATAGATCGCAATGGACGACGTACGGTTATAGCTGATGGCCTGAGCAGTCCGGTGGGTTTGGCCCAAGCCCCTGACGGAAGTCTGACGGTGGCAACCTGGGGCGCAAACGCAACGTTTCACATCCCGCGACCGTAACCACAGAAAGAGTCAATCGTAAGTCGTTTTTGGCGAGGACAAGCTTTGCCGTTTCAAGTTTAAATTCAGCAGTAAATACCTTGCTCTCTTTTGGGAAACAGGTCGGCAGAATGCATCCTAGAGAAACATTTAGGTATACTCTAATGTTTATTTGATCTTGACCCGCTATCACCAATCTTTTTTGAGTTAGGCTATGAGTACATGATCAGATAACTGGCGATACAATCGGAAACTATGCGGACAAAATAAGGCCAGCCAATCAATATAATCAACATCAGCACCGCAACAAGTAGTCCTGTTAATGTGGACCAAATGCGTTCATGTGTCATGCTTACCTCCTCTGACATCAGGAAATTAAAGCCTTAATTTCCTGTACCATGAGAGCATGACTTTTTTATGACGAAATCTACCGCTGCTAATTAAAGAAGGTGCGATTTACCCGGCGGGAGGGGGGAGTCCGCCAACTACCATATTGCATATGGTATAAAAATTCCGTCTTGAATGTTATCCATTCAAAGTGGATGGTTATAAGGTCATCGTTAATTAATGGAGATTACTTATGACCTCACTGTCCATATATAAACTTCCTGACACTACACAACCTGCTGAACAGATTGATAAGTTTGATGATATTGTCGGACTGCTGGCCGGAGCCGGTATTCGACTGGAGCACTGGGAGTCTGACGCACTCCCCGATACATCTGACGATGAAGCCTTGCTCAGCCATTTTCAGCGTGATATTGACCGGCTGAAACGACTTGAAGGTTACACTGCCGCTGATGTGATACGCATAACTCCGGAGCATCCTGACCGGGAGGTGCTGAGGAAAAAATTCCTACAGGAACATACCCATAGTGAAGATGAGGTGCGCTTTTTCGTGACAGGCAGTGGTACTTTCTTCGTTCCGCTCAGAGATAAGGTTTTTCGGCTGACGTGTAAGGCTGGAGATTTACTTCGCGTACCGGCTGACACCCGGCACTGGTTTGACTGTGGTGAGCAGCCGGATTTCACTGCAATTCGCATTTTTACCAATCCTGCGGGATGGGTGGGACATTTTACCGGGCGCGAGACCTTTTACTGACTGGTATCTCAGACACTATGTCTCGCCACCGGAAGATATGCATGGATCTCGGCACTAACGGCAATACCATTCACTGTTGCCACGCAAAGCCCCCAGGACGAGCTCTGTTTCTGGGATTACTGGGAATCATCATTGTAGTCAATGGACTGGTAGCATTCGCCACAACGTTTGCAGAACGGCCTGACCCGAACCTACAGCCACACAGCAGAAGACATCCAATCGCAATAATCACCAGCCGCAATCAAACCCATCATGTCCGAATACGATTGTATACGGACACCCTTCGCCGGACATGACCGTATATAAGGGTTTTGTTTTTTGTACATTCTTAAAATACTGAACTCCCTTTACGGATGGAAAATAACGCATGTCACTGGTTTTCGCCTACACAAATAACCAGAAAGCCCGGAGTATCTCATTTCAGCAGATGTGATCATTTCAGCTTGACTTAGAGCGCGCTCTAAGAACAGTAGCGCCCTTACAGGGCGAGCGTCACCGCTTCGCGGTTCCGATGGTATTCATGATCGGCAGACCGTTTTATACTCTGCGGTATGTTAATTTCCGCAGGCATTCATGAAAATGGCTCGCAGCAAAGCCCCCAGAAAACGCAAGCCCGGTAAATCAGGTAAACCACCTGTAGCCCGTATTACACCGCCCTCTTATCCAAAACGTTTTATGGTCTCCTTCCCCCCCGACACTGACGGTCATGAGCCCGATGAATTCTTCTACGATACGCCGGCTGAAGCCATACAGCACTGTGTCCGCCTTGGCCCCCAGTTTTTCCTTGATACGCAAGCCGTAACTGAATACATTGTAGGTAAAGCGCCCACACATGCCTTACATGTACACACCACCTTGACGGACTCGCCCCTTGAGTCCGCCTCTTCATATTAACAACCAGCCCCTGCGAGCGTCATTATTGAAACAAAGGGCGTCGCACTGACTACCTTAGGAAGGGGCGTCCTGCTGCCGAGATGTTAAATAATAGCTTTCACCGTATCGCGGCGGTGAACCCAGCAGGCAACCAAATAACCCAAAACGGCAATGCCAAACACCATCCAGGGGATAACAAAAATAGTGCTGGACGATGAACCGCTAAGCAGGTCGAGGTTTTTAATCACCATCACCAGCGCGGCCAGCATGCTGATGGTGGCCAGCAGCGGTGCAATAAAATGGCTCCAGTAGTGTGTCACCGTGAGCGAGGCGCGGTAGAAATACGCCATCACCGCCACGGAAACACCCGCCTGCAGCAGTAAAATCGCCATTGTCGCCATCGCCGAGCCCCAGGCAAAAATATCCACCATCGGATCCAGTCCCACGCTCACCATCAGCAACAACGCAGCGATAATAATGACGCTTTGCACGCAACTGGCGAAATACGGCGTGCCCTTTCCGGCGCGGATGGCCGACATTTTCTTCCACAGATAACCATCCCGGCTAATGCTGAACAGATAACGCGAAATATTGTTGTGAAAGGCCTGGGTTGCCGCGAACAGACTGGTAATCAGCAATAGTGACATCATCTCCACCGCCCAACGCCCCAGCACCGAATCGGCAATATCAAAAATAAAGCGCCCGGGGTTGGTGGTTGCCGCCGCGACAATATGCTCTACGCCGTAGGCCTGCACCAGCACCCAACTGGTGAAGGTAAAAAAGAGGGTAATCAGCACTACTGCCAAAAGCGTCGCACGCGGAATGGTCTTCTCCGGCTGTTTGCACTCTTCACCATAAATCGCCGTGGATTCAAAGCCGATAAAGGCGGCAATGGTGAAAATAAGCGCAATGCCTAAATGCCCTTGCGTCACCACATCCGGGGTAAAAGAGCGAAGATTCAGCGGCACCACGCTGGCGTGCAGATGGAACAGCACGGCGAAATCCGTCAGCAGCATAATGCCCACTTCCATTAGCATTAATACGCCCAGGATCTTGCCACCGACCTCGACGCTTTCAATCCCCAGTACCCAGACGACCAGCAGCATGCCGACGCTAAACACCCACCAGGAGATGTGCAGGTTGAGGTGGTCTTGCACGTACATTTCGCAGAAATACCCAAACAGCGCCACGACGCCAAGCTGGATAGCAAAATAGGCCAACAGCGCCACCATCAGTGCCGCCACTCCGGTATTGCGCCCAAGACCTAAGGAAATGTAGCTGTAGAACGCCCCGGCATTGGTCACGTGCCGACTCATCTCCACATAGCCAAACGAGAAGACAATTAAAATCAGCCCGGCAATCACATAAATCGCCGGGATCCCCGCACCGTTACCGGCAGAGATAGCGACCGGCAGGCCACCGACAACGCCGGTGAGCGGGGATGCCGCCGCCACGACAAAAAATATCAGCGACCAAATACCCAGACTGTTTTTCTTAAGCTGTGATTCGCTATTCATTTGTTCCGCCTCCCGTGAGCCAGACGCATTAATACGATAATCATTGCCGCGCGCAGAATTCGGCGCGGCGCTGAGGGTTATAAACAGTCTAAATAGAGGGCACGAATATCGTCCGCACTGGCGAGGCGAGGATTCTGCTGGATGCTGACCTGCATGGTTTTGCAGCAGTTGTCCGTCATCCAGTCGATATCCTCGATTTTTACCCCTAAGCCGCTGAGGGTGAACTCCAGATTCAACGTCTTGATAAGGCGACTGACCAGCGCGATGCTGTACCTAGCGCAGTCGATTTCCGACATCGTCTGGCACTCTCCCGTGGTGTCCATGGCCCGCGCAACGGCAGCAAAACCAGCGAAATTGCTGCGCCAGGAGTAGTCCATCAACGCCGGATAAAGCGCCGCCAGGCCAAGGCCGTGGGTGATATTGCGCAGACCACTTAACGGATGTTCCATCGCGTGCGGTAAGCCACAGGCAGACAGACCAATCGCCATACCTCCGAGGGTATTGGCCCAACACACCTGCTCCCAGGCATCCAGATTAGTCACATCGGCATAAACAACCGGCAAGTGACGGGCGAGCAGACCAATGGCTTCGCGGGCCATCAGTTCGGTCATGGGCTGGACAAAGTTCCCCACCAGCGCCTCGATATTGTGCGACAGGGCATCAAACCCGGTCGCCGCCACCATCAGGGCGGGTAATGTCACCATCAGTTCCGGGTCGACAATCGCTGTGCGGGCAAAAAGTTGGGGCGTAAACAAGACCTGCTTGTCATGGGTAAACGGGTTTGTGAACACCGCCACGCAGTTACCTTCACTGCCGGTGCCTGCGGTGGTGGTCATCAGCACCAGCGGTACGGATTCGCCCTCAACCTGCGCCAGATGCAGATAATCGGTAATTTTCCCCGCGTGCCGCCCCATAAATGCGATCCCTTTTGCTGCATCCATGACGCTGCCGCCGCCAATACCCAGCACCACATTACAGCCCGTTTCCCGCAGGCGCTCGGCACCCAGATCGACTGTGGTGGTCAACGGGTTGGCCTCCACGCAGTCGAACAATTCCACTGCGACCCTGGCCTGCGCCAGCGCCTGTAAACAGCGGTCCAGCAGACCGGTTTTTTTGCAGCTGGTGCGCCCGGTCACCAGTAAAACTTTACTGCCCAGCCGCGCCACTTCACTCCCGACTGTCGCGGCTTTGCCGCGACCAAAGAGCACATTTACGTGTAAATTGTAATTAAATTGCATGATCAGCCTACCGCACTTACGGTGGCGCTGGCCACGGCGTTAACCACCTGCTCGACCGACTCTTCAAAGGCTTTCAGACCGTAGGTAAGCTCCTCGTCACTGATAGTCAGCGGCGGTAAAAACCGGAAGACAGCCAGATTATTAAAGGTGAAATTCACCTGCACACGGTAGTTATCCACCATGCTACCGGCAATCATCGCCGAGTAATACTCACCAAACTGCGCCTGCTGGTCGGTCGGAATTTTGCCAAACTCCACGCCAATCATCAGCCCCTTGCCGCGAACTTCTTTGATTACCTCCGGGTAACGCTGCTGGACCTCGCGCAGGCGTTTCATCATCCACTCCCCTTTACGCTGCGCCATGCCGCACAGGTCATGCTCGAGGATAAACTGCAACGAGCCGAGTGCCGCAGCTGCGCTAAGCGTATTTTCCTGATAGGTAGCGGTGTGGTGATAACAGGTTTCCAGGCTGCCGTAGGCGGCTTCGTACAGTGCTTCGCTACACAGGTAGCCGCCGAATGGGACCAGCCCGCCAGAAAGCCCTTTAGCAAAGACGATACAGTCCGGGACGATGTCATCATGTTCGCAGCACCAGAACTTGCCGGTTCGCGCCGCGCCACACTGGATCTCATCGACCACCAGCAGTGTGTCATAGCGATCGCACAGGGCACGCGCCGTTTTCAGGTAACCTTCCGGTGGCACAATAATGCCGCCTTCCCCCTGAATAGGCTCCACCACAAACGCCTTGTACTTACCGGTCGACAGCGCCTTTTCCAACGCCGTCACCGACCCGTATTCGATGTGATCGATATTGGCGAGTGTCGGCTGCTGGTAGGCCCGCCATTTGTCTTTGCCGCCGAGTGATACCGCCCCCGAGGTTTTACCATGGAAAGCGTTAAGGGTCGCCAGCAGATGGGTTTTCTCCGGTTTGGTGCGGGTTGCCAGTTTGACCATTTTGATCATCCCTTCGATGGCTTCCGCCCCGCCCGTTGCGGTACCCACTTTGGTGAGCTTACCCTGCGGCGATAGCAGCGAGAGGTTATGCGCCAGCGCGGCCGCCACGTTGTGATAAGAGATGGCCCCCATCATAAACTGGCGGCTGTCGAAGCATTTTTGCAGGCAGGACCAGACAAACTCGTTGTTGTTGCCAACGGTTACAACCCCGACAGCGCCAATCATGTCGAGGTGCTTGTCGCCGTTCTCATCGATAAAGGTGCAACCTTCTGCGCGGGTAAAATATTTGGCGTGGCCATCCAGGGTACGCAGGCGATTGAGGTGGGTGAGCTGTAACGCTTTAGTGGCTTCACTGTCGAGACTCAGCGCGTCGTCAATGGTCAGGAAGCTGGACATCAGTGATTTTACATTGGTCATAAATAAGCCCTTCGAATTGGAATAAACAGCGGTACGTGTGGCTTATTTCTATGCGCTTCCTGACAGGCAAAATAGAAAAAATCGGAACAGGCGTGGGTGCAAAAAGCGAGGCAAAGCGGCCGTTTACGCACTAAAACGGTGCGCAATCAGAGCCGCTGAATACGCTGCTGGTAGTTAATGGCCTGGATACGCGCGAGGTATGCCCGCGGCGACATTTTGGCGAATTGCTTAAATTCCCGCAGAAAATGTGACTGGTCGGCATAGCCCAGTTCATGGGCCATGGCGGCGAGATTCACGTCTCTCCCCTGATTGAGCTGAAATAACGCGTACTGGAAACGCACCATGCAACAGAACATTTTCGGCGACATGCCGCAGTTATCGCGAAATATCCGCTGGATATAGCGCGCGCAATACAGCGTCTGTGTCTCTAACTGTTCGATGCGAATAGCGCCATGGTGGTGCAGGATAATCTCCACCAGCTGCAATAACAAGCTGGCGGAAGGTCGGCTGAGGCGCGATTCAAAGGCGAGTAAAAAGAGACGGATTTGCTGATTAAAATCCTCGCTAATGGCAATTTGCTCGAAGATATGCCGCGTGCCGGGCACCGCGTTATTAAATTCAATTTCGTGACCAAACAGTTCCCCGGCTGCTAAATCCAGAAAATCCGGCATCACACCGGGCATAAAACGCACGCCAAAATAGCGCTGCCCGTGCTGTAACTCTATTTCATTGGCCGCCAGCGTGCTGCCGCAGACTCTGGCCGTCGGGTTATCACTGTCGCAGTTAAACAGAATGTCGACGCTGCCATCGGGCACCGCCAGCGCCATGCCCGGCGAGTCGGACACCTGGAAGCTATAAAAGTGGGCAATCGGCAAGCCGGTCATGCTCTTTTTCAGGTAGCTAGCCGCCGCGTTGATGACGAAATAGGGTTGAAGGGGCTTAATGGATTCGGGCTTATTCACCACCACGCGCGCGTTCATAGGACACCTTTGCAGACAGGCCGATGCCCTGAATGCAGCAATAACTATGCCACCCCATTCCCGAATTTAGAACTGAAGGATGAGTATTGCGCTTATTATCTGAATTCGCGATGTGCGACATGAATATTTTTTGAATAAATAGCGAGATAACAATAGAGCATACCCCTAAGATACCTTTAATTTCGAGGCATAAAGATATCAATGTGACCATATTAGTTATACCATTAATCATATGACCATCTATACGTGACCATCAGGGTGAAAAATGCTCATTTTTGGCTACCTTCGCGCATCAACTTCGGAACAGGATTCATGGCGGGCAAAAAATGCGCTCAAGACATTTGCTAACCTGCACGGTCACCGTATCGCAGGTTGGTATGTGGATAATATTTCAGGCACCACCATGAACCGCCCTGAACTGTTGCGACTTCTGGAAGACGCCAAACCCGGTGATGTCATTCTGACCGAACAGGTCGACCGGCTCTCCCGACTTGATGACGCCGGCTGGAACACACTCCGCAAACAGATTACCGACAAACAGCTGGCCATTGTCAGCCTGGACCTGCCAACCAGCCATCTGGCGCTGACCACCACCGTAAGCGATGATTTCACCCGCAGCATGCTGAAAGCCGTCAACGGCATGATGCTTGATATGCTGGCCGCCATTGCCAGAAAGGATTATGAAGACCGGCGTCGCCGTCAGGCCGAGGGTATCAGCAAGGCAAAAGATGAGGGGAAGTACCGGGGCAGGGTGGCCGACATGCAGAAACACGAACTCATCCGTACACTGCGGATTACGCATGGCAAATCCCTGCGTGAAACTGCCCGGCTTGCCGGGGTCTCTAAAATGACGGTTATCCGGGTATGCAGGGATTCCGGCTCCGGGGAGGGCGGCAGTCTGAATCCGTCTCATGGTTCCTCATCCTGATGTACGTCAGGTATGGTCACATGTATCTTCAACCGCAAAACAAGATGACGACCATTATGAATGTAAATGTGGAGTTTCAGAACGGTAATAAAACTATTGGATTATTTTTTCATAAAAGTGAATCGCTGATAGATGAAAAATTTGAAAATCTCACCTCACTGATAGACGGTCTGGCGAATGGCGTGTTCGGATTTCATCCGTACACGGGTTACGAAGACGACCTGAAAAAATTCATCAGGAGCACAAAAGATGAATACGAAACAATATTTGTTAAAATTGATTCCAGTGGCGTATATTTTGGGCATTTGAAAATCAGGTTAAAATTTAAGTGATTTTTAAGGAAGGTGCGATTTAATCATTCATTGTTCTGTTCATGACTACAAATGATTGCCGTTCATCCATCGTTTTCACTGATTTTCGTGGTTTTTTGCTCACTTATGATACGATAACAGGGCGAAAAAATGGTTCCCATCGAATTAATCGCACCTTCCTTAATGCCAGAACCATTTGTGAGTTTTTCATCGCCATCCGGCAGACTTATCCGGTCAGGCAGAAAGTACACCTCATACTGGATGGTGCGCCGTATCACCGGGCTTCACTGGTGCAGGACTGGGCGGTGGTGATGAATATTGAACTGCACTACCTGCCCCCCTACAGCCCGAATCTGAATCCGATTGAGCGGTTGTGGAAGGTGATGAATGAGCATGCCCGGAACAACCGGTATTTCGCCACAGCGAAGGAATTCCGGCAGGCGATAAACGGATTTTTCGGTGATACCTTGCCAGAGATAGCGGGGAAACTTGCCTGTCGTATTAACGATAATTTTCAGAAACTCAAACCAGCATCTTGAAGTTACTTGGGTATATATTACAAAGTGTTGGATATATCATGAGATTAATTAAAGACTATGATTCATAATGTATGATGTTAAGGGTTAAATTATGTGACTAATTTCACACTTTCCTATTAAAAATAGTGTTCTCACATCAGTTTTAACTGAGTATTTAGTTTGGGGAGATATGATTTAAATGATGAGCTTAATGATAATGGGAATTGTATGAAAGATTGTATTTTTTTGATAGGGCCCGGAGGGGCAGGTAAAAGCACTGTTGGTAAATTTCTGTCTGATATACTTGGTTATATTGTAGTGGATCTCGACAACGAATTCTGTGAAAGGATGATTAACATCAGAGAATATATAAAATCTCATGGTTATGAGTCCTATCTTGAGAAAAACTCCCTATTACTCAAAAGTTTACTTATTGAGCATTCCGAGCATAATGCACTATTTGTTTTGTCCTCAGGATTCTTATCTACTGACATTCGCTCAGATATAGTGGATGAGAATAAAAGAGTTGTAAGTGAACATGGTTTTTCTGTGTTGATAATGCCTTCGCGAAACTATGATGAAGCTATGGAATGCATTGTCGACCGACAACTTAATCGGGGTTTTTCTCTGGTGCGAAAAAAAGAAGAAGAAAAATTCAGCCAACGGTTTAATGAGTATATCGAGATGGGAAATCTTAAAATTTTTTCAATGGAAAAGCCTGAATGTATAGCTGTTAAAATAGCGAGTGAACTTGGCAAGCGTTCAGCTTACCGACCTGAGGTAAAGTAAATTGTACTAGGGAAGGTGCGATTTAATCATTCATAGTTCTGTTCATGACTACAATAATTGCCGTTCATCCATCGCTTTCACTGATTTTGGTGGTTTTTTGCTCACTTATGATACGATGACAGGGCGAAAAAATGGTTCCCATCGAATTAATCGCACCTTCCTTAACAAAAAGGTATATAAATGCTGAATTATTCACTTCTTATTGGAAATGATATAAATAACATTACAAGCGGGAACTCTTGGCTTGATGTTCTTAATAGTTTAGGGGAGATGTATGGAGTAAAAATTGGCACACAAGACAAACCATTCCCGCTTGCCTATGAGGAGATTTACCTTAATGTTTTAAATAAAAAAAACAAAATGGGTTCCAAGAAAGTGAAATAAAAGAATATATCGCATTAAAAATAAACAAAATAAAGCCAAATGAAATTCATCAAAAAATAACAAAACTAAACTGCGAAAACATTTTAACAACAAATTATGATTTGGCATTTGAATATTGTTTAGATGATAGCATTAGACCTGAAAATTTAAAAAATGAAGTAAAAATAAAAGAGAGCAAATACAATGTATTCAGACATCACAAGATAAAAAACAAAAATATATGGCATATACATGGAGCATTGAATAACCCAAACTCAATAATTCTTGGCTATGAGCATTACAGCGGTTATTTGCAAAGGGAAGGTGCGATTTAATCGTCAGTTATGAGAATATAACCCTTTCTTTGCCATAGACTTTTCACGATGCCCGCTCTTGCCAGCTATTCCTCCCGCAAAAAACAGTTCCTCGACCGTATGGATGTTCTCGTCCCGTGGTCCGATATCGCTGATATTCTGCTCCCGTGGTATCCCTCGTCCCGACGGGGACGCAGACCTTTTCCTCTGCTGCTCATGCTGCGCATTCACTGCCTGCAACTCTGGTTTGACCTCAGTGACAGTGCTGCCGAAGATGCCCTCCATGGGGAATCTGGTTCGCGCAGCGCAACTGGCGGGAATAGCGTAAATAATGTGCAAAATGAGGGTGTTCTTTGCCATTCATTGAATAATGGAGAGCAAATATTCACCAGTACAAAGTGCTCGTAGACGTCTTACAGAGAGAAAATACAGCTCAGCGAAGAACCCCGCTGAACCCCACCGATTAAATCGCACCTTCCTTAGAACATCGAGATGAGTTTTTAGTCTGCTCCTCGCTCATAGCGGACGGAGCTGCTGTCGCTGAATCAGACCGGGCAGTGTGGTAAGCTGGTCTTTTCTGAACTGACTGAAATGGCGCATGAAAAAATCCACCCCGGTGCCGCATGACGCGGCCTTCAAGGCCTTCCTGACAAACCCCGACACCGCCCGGGACTTCATCGCCCTTCACCTCCCGGCGGAGCTGTGCGCCGTCTGCGACCTCAGCACCCTGAAACTCGAATCCGGCAGCTTTGTCGAGGAGAGCCTGCGGGCCTATTACAGCGATGTCCTCTGGAGCCTGAAGACCACCGCCGGCGACGGTTACATTCACGTCCTGATTGAGCACCAGAGTTCGCCGGACAAACACATGGCCTTCCGCCTGCTGCGCTATGCCGTGGCCGCGATGCAGCGCCATCTCGATGCCGGGCATAAAAAACTGCCGCTGGTCATTCCGGTGCTGTTCTACACCGGGAAGCGCAGCCCGTACCCGTACTCCACCCGCTGGCTGGATGAGTTTGACGACCCGGCACTGGCCGGACAGCTCTATGCCGGGCCGTTCCCGCTGGTTGACGTCACCGTCATTCCGGACGACGACATCATGACCCACCGCAGCATGGCCGCCCTGACGCTGCTGCAGAAACACATTCACCGGCGTGACCTGGCCGGCCTGCTCGACCGGCTGGCCACGGTTCTGCTGACCGGACATCTCACGGGACAGCAGCTGATATCGCTGATAAACTATCTGGTACAGGCCGGCGAGACCGACGACGCCGAAGCCTTTGTTCGTCAACTGGCACAGCGGGTGCCGCAGCACGGGGACACACTGATGACAATTGCACAGCAGCTGGAACAGAAGGGCATCGAGAAGGGCCGGCAGGAAGGGATTGCGCTGGGCGAGCAGCGCGGTATCGAAAAAGGCAAACTCGAAGGCAAACGCGAGGGTGAGCGCGAGGCAGCGTTGAAAATCGCCCGCACGATGCTGGACAACGGTCTGGACCGCAGCACGGTGATGAAAATGACCGGCCTGTCGGAAGACGACCTGTCGCAGCTGCGCCACTGAGTGTTTTAGTCCTGACCTTTTTCCTGCCCGGCGGTCAGCCGGTACTGCCGGGGCAGGGCGTCACCTTCTGCCACCGCCTGCCAGCCGCAGGACTTCAGCAGCGCCACCATACCCTCGACACTGCCGGTGATGCGCGCCATCACCGGCCCGGTCTGGTTACCGTCCTTGTCAAAGACGGCGTCCAGATTCGTTTTCAGCAGATACACCGCATTCACCGCCTCACTCAGAGCCACAGCATGACGCCCGGACCACTCCCGGTCGCTGAGCAGCCAGTACTGCCAGCCGGCTTCCCTTGACGATTCCACGGCATACGTCAGGCGGAACAGTAGCGCCCTTACAGGGCGAGCGTCACCGCTTCGCGGTTCCGATGGTATTCATGATCGGCAGACCGTTTTATACTCCGCAGCATGTATATTCCACGTCCCGCAAAGTTGCTCTTCACCGTCGATGACGGCTGGAACAGGTACCTTGATTCGAATGGCCACAGCGTCAGTCCCTGGGCCCGCCTCTGCGTCGAGCGCATGCTCGCCTGCGGCACCACGACCACCCCCCATGTCAGGGTAGTTGTCGCCTCTGACTGAAAAATTTCCGGGGGCCGGAGAGGACAATAATGAACACTTATTCACCTGAGCGTAAAGCCGCTCTGATCGCCAGAATGATGCCGCCACATAATCAACCGGTCGTTCAGTTAGCCCGTTCTGAGGGGATCCCGGCCAATACGCTTTATGCCTGGCGTACTCAGGCTGGCGTTCGTGTAGCGGAAAGTCAGTCAACGCCAGAATGGTCGCAGGACGCCCGCTTTGCCGTTCTCGTTGAAACCGCACCGCTTTCTGCTCATGCTGTGGCTGAATACTGTCGCCGTAAAGGTCTTTATCCTGAGCAAATTCAGCAGTGGAGGGACGAATTTATGCAGCCCGGTCAGCGTGAAGAAAGAGCCTTGATTAAAAAGCAGAAAAAAGAAATTCAGCAACTTAACCGTGAAATAGCCCGCAAGGACAAGGCGCTGGCTGAAGCCGCGGCGCTGCTCATTCTGGAAAAAAAGCTGAAGGCGTTCTTCGCCGAAGAACGCGAGGACGAATGACACCCGCGGCCGACAGATTACAGCTGATGTCCATGGTGCAGGAAGCCCTTGATGCCGGCGCCCGGCAGCACGCAGCCTGTCAGTGTGTGGGTATCAGCGAACGGACTCGCCAGCGCTGGCAACGCAGACTCTGATGACCGGCGTCCCGCTGCCCCCCGGCCGGTGCCGAAGAACAGGCTCAGCGCTGAAGAGGAGCAGCAGGTGCTGGCTGTCTGGCCGTAGGTAACGTGGCTGGGGTCGGGCAGGTCAATGACAGCGTTACTGTCACGCAGAGCGGAGCAGAAAGCCGCTATTACACGGTGAAATCCGGTGACACCCTGAGCGCCATTGCGAAAGCAATGTATGGCACAGCCAGTGACTATCAGCATATTTTTGAAGCCAATAAACCGATGCTGACACATCCCGATAAAATCTATCCGGGGCAGGTGCTGATTATTCCTGCAGGTAAGCCGTGAATCCGGGTGTATCAGCAATATTTTTAAGGAGTCTGTAATGGGGTTATTAGAGATAATTGGCGGCATGTCTGACGGGCAGCCAGGTAAAGCTGAACAGCTTCAGACGATCATGACCTGGATTGAGCAGCAGGGCGGGATTCAGGGCATAATGGAAAAATTCCGCAATGGCGGCTTAGGTGAAATCGTCGAATCATGGATTAGCCAGCAGAGTAACATCCCGGTGAGCAGCGAGCAGATCACCTCGGTATTCGGTTCGCCTGCACTTCAGGAGC
Organism: Klebsiella sp. WOUb02; assembly: GCF_050058015.1. Lineage (NCBI taxonomy): Bacteria > Pseudomonadati > Pseudomonadota > Gammaproteobacteria > Enterobacterales > Enterobacteriaceae > Klebsiella > Klebsiella sp. WOUb02. The sequence continues at coordinate 7,874 of NZ_CP170107.1, read as the reverse complement.
TCGGGGCGAAACTGGGCATCGATCCGCAAACTGCTTCGGCACTGATTTCTGAATACCTGCCAAAAATCGTCGATGGTCTCTCGCCACAGGGCGAAACGGCGGCTCAGGGTGATCTGGTTTCCGCAGGGCTTAATCTGCTGAAAGGTAAATTATTTGGTTAAAGGCCTGCCGTTAAAGCATTGCTCCTAAAAAAGTCGGGGCCAGAAGTGCCACCTCCCGGGTAGTTGGCCTGCAGTGCAGCTACCCGGAAATGGTCTGGAAACCGGAGGCGCGGCCCCCCGCACCACATTGCCCCTATTCTGGGACGTGATCTGGTTCACGCCTGTGTCGGCTGCTGCAAGTACCCCAGCCGACACGGCTGGCTATGTAACAGGATGTGGCGACGTATAACATTTTTTTACTTCATGAAATCACAGTCAGACGTCCACTTGACGAATTCAGCCTGATAGATACTTTTGTCAGAAGAGAGGAATTCTATATACCCCTCAACTGCATCACCTTCACTTCCGGGTTTGATGGTTGAGCGTAAGGCCGGCTGAAAAATTTTAGGTTTAATTTTAACCCTGTTGCCTTCATCAGTTGCATAAAAGCAGCCTTTGGCCAAATCGATGTTTTTTGTGCCGGTATTGATGATTGAGAGGTTAAACCGTTTCATGTACATCGGCTTTCCATTGTTTATCATAGTCCCTTGCTCACTGGTTTCACTTATCAAAAGATGAGTGAGCACGTCTTTATCCATATCTGTTGAATTTTGTCCGTGACTCACGGGGGAAAATGTGGAGAGCGTGCCTAGCAGCAGGGCTGAGGCCACCGCCTTTTTAAATGTCATAACTAACCTCAATCTTGGGTTCCATTTGTGAAAAAATAAGCATCCGTGTCTGGCATTAAATCAGACCTCATTGATCCGGTGTCTGGCGAGAAGACGCACCACGGTGGAAGGATGAACACGGAACAGGCGGGCGGCATCAGCGCCCGTTTTCTGACCCGATGAGACAAGCGAGACAATCTCTTTTTGCTGCTGTGGCGTCAGTTTGGGCCTCCGTCCACCAACCCGACCATCCTGCCGGGCTGCCGCAAGTCCGTTCCTTGTCCGCTCACGAAGCATGGCACGTTCAAATTCGGCAAAGGAGCCAACGATCTGCATCATCATTCTTCCTGCCGGAGTGGATGTATCAATATTTTCGGTAATGCTGCAGAAATCAGCCCCCGTTTCTTCAATCTTCTCCAGCGTCACCAGTAAATCCTTCAGCGAGCGGGAAAGGCGGTCCAGTTTCCATACAATGACCTGATCACCTTTTCGTAGCTGCTGCAAAAGTCGCTGTAACTCGGGGCGATCCCATCTTCCGCCGGATGCTTTTTCCTCGAATATCAGTTCACACCCGGCTGACTTTAGTGCTGCTATCTGGGCCTGAGTATCCTGTTCCTGTGTCGAGACCCGCGCATAACCGATGAGCATGATTGCGATTTCCTGTTGCCATTTACTTGTATTTTGCAATATATTTTCGCAACGCACAAGACCGCATCGTTATGCTGACAGGGGAGGAGTTGCATAAACGAACGTTTATGCACCGTGTGAATTTAGGAAAAGCTGACATTTACCGCAGCAGCCCGGTCACTTTCCCAAAATTCAAGTGGCCGGTCTAACGTCTGCTCAGTGCCAGCAGCGGACTTTTCTAATGCCGCTGGAGAGCAGGCCATATTTATAATATAAATTGACGGGTACGCTGAATTTTACAGGAACATCTCCGATGAATATTGCCGCCTCCATTGCCCTTTTGAGTGCTTGCCCATTTGTGAGTCTGGCAGCAGTACCGGTGACCTTTTCCGAAACTGTCCTGGATGCCGCAGGGCCAAAAGGCCCTTTGAAAGGCACGTTACTTACCCCGAATTCAAAACCAACAGCCGTTGTTCTTATTGTTCCAGGCTCCGGACCGACCGATCGGGATGGAAACAACCCGCTTGGTGTGAATGCATCGCCTTACCGATTTCTTGCTGAAGGCCTGGCTGCCAAAGGCTTTGCGACGCTTCGTATCGACAAACGTGGAATGTTCGCTAGCGCAATGGCCGTAAAGGATGCCAATGCGGTGAAGATTGCTGACTATGTTGACGACGTTCGATCCTGGGTAGACGTGCTTAGACGTCATATGCACACTCCCTGTATTTGGGTTTTAGGACACAGCGAAGGGGGCGTAGTCGCACTTGCCTCAGCTCAAGAGAAGGATATGTGCGGCGTGGTTCTTATCGCAACGCCCGGGAGGCCGATGGGCGAGGTGTTGAGGGGGCAACTTAACGCTAATCCGGAAAACGAAATGCTATTAAAGCAGGCACTGCCGATAATTGATGCTCTGGAGCATCGGCGGCGAGTCGATATTACGAATGTGCACCCAGCACTACAAAGTCTCTTTAATCCTGCGGTTCAAGGGTTTTTGATCGATGCGTTTTCATATAATCCGGGTCATCTCATTTCGAGTATTTCCAAACCCGTGTTAGTACTACAAGGGCAGCGCGATCTCCAGGTGGAAGAAACGGATGCAAGACTGCTTAAGGCCGCGAATCCTCAAGCGTCGCTGGTTATACTGCCCAATATGAACCATGTTATGAAAGAGGTGACTTCGGACGATCGCAAGGCGAATATCGCGTCATACGCTGAACCCGCGCTCCCTTTAGCTCCCGGTTTAATCGACTCGATTGAACATTTCCTGATCCACAACTCACCTTTTCCCGAAAAGTAACAGTTGCTCAGCTCTCGGCGGATGAACTCCCTCATGTAGGGTCTGCTTAGTGCCAAAAGCGGAAGTAGCGCATGAACTGTTATGGTAAATTTGAACTTCCGGCTTAATCACTTGAGGATAAGCAAAATGCTTCTGGAGAAGCTCAGATTGCTTGAGTGCAGCCTTCACGGCGACAGGCGCAATGATCGGGAGTGGCTGGAACTGATTCTTCATCCTGAATTCCGTGAAATCACCTGGTCAGGCGTGACGGTCGACCGATCAGAGACCATTGCGTCGCTGCTAAGTGAAAAGGCTGCACCGTTAATTCTCAGCAGCGATTTCCGTCTTACGGAGATGGGCTGCGGTTACGCTCTGCTTCACTATCGGACGTTTTACGCTGATGGCAGCCATCATGCATTACGTTCCTCTTGCTGGATTTGTTCGGATGAGGGCCAGTGGACTCTGTTTTTTCACCAGGGAACGCCGGCTGCAGGCAATGCCGGGGTTCAGGGTTGAGTTGCACATTTTGGACAGAGAGAATGCGTTTATGCGGAAGATTATTGTTGTGCCATACGATGATAAATGGCCTGAGATGTTTGAAGCTGAAAGTTTACTAAGGAAGGTGCGATTAATTCGATGGGAACCATTTTTTCGCTCTGTCATCGTATCATAAGTGAGCAAAAAACCACCAAAATCAGTGAAAACGATGGATGAACGGCAATCATTGTAGTCATGAACAGAACTATGAATGATTAAATCGCACCTTCCTTAGATAATGAGCAGCCGCTCCCTTTACTCCCGAAGGCGCAGGTTCACTTTATTTAGTGCTCTCGTCCTGTTTAACCAGAGCAAAACTCCGACAACTCCCAGACTGAACAGCGACATACAATAAAGTGCATAAAATGCGCCGAAGTATTGCGCCATTGCACTGGTTATACCGGTGAAAACAGTGGCGGTCATTACCTGTACACGCCATGACATCGCACTGGCTTTTGCAACCTGTGTCTGCGGGAAGTTCCTCAAAATACCAAACGTACCCAAAGCAAATACAATATTCGATGCCATATGCGCACTGAAGATAAGAACCAGTCCGGTGTATGGATATCCGGCAGATAGCGGTAATAAAAAATAGCTTCCAATAAATAAACTCAGACAGGTCAGCAGCAACCTGTTGTTAACGGCATACTGCTGCAATTTACTGGCATCAAGCATCAGCGGCCCGCAGAGCCTGTCCAAGACTTCGTGCAAAGAGTAGCGGCAAGGCCAGCCCGGCAGAATCTTCAGGTCTTATTTCTTGTGCCAGTGCAGGTAAAAGCGCCATCGCGGGAGATCCCACAGCGGCAAGCGCCGGTAACAGCAAAATGCTTCTTTTTTGCAAGGGTGATATGACGCGCCAGAGGGATTCATGTCTGACCGGCGTAGCCTCTGTTGGCCAACCTTCTGCTCCGCAAAAAGCAGCGGCAGACATCATAAGCAGAATCGTAGAAGCCGTAAAACTAAGGGCATCAATGGCAAGCAGATGCTGCGGAGCAATCAGGTCAAACAGAAGAACACCCAGTCCGGTCCCCAACAACACCTGTGAGGCAAAAATGATGGTTTCCATAGCCGTTGCAGCTGGGAGTTCATCATGGCGCAATCCACGTTTGAACAACAACGTCAGCGCCGGGTAACTTATGCCGCTGAGCAGCGCTTCGATACACTGCACGACCAGTAGCGCCGGCACGTTATGATACAGCAAACCATACAAGGGAAAAACAAGCGCAAGCAGACCAGATATCTCGGTAAAAATCAGGACTCGAAGTGGTGACGTCTTCTTACACAGTATCTCGCCCCAGATGCTGCCAATAAAGCTGGGCAGCATCGACAACATATACACGATGGTAAGTGTCGCAGGAGAAGCATGCCAGTGTAAAAGCTGACCGAAAATAATGACCTGAGTAAGCCCATTGCCCAGCGATGACAGGATATAGGCAAGCCCAAGGAAACGAAGCCATCGATGGCTTCGAAGCGCACCAATAAGCGCAAACAGTAACGTGTTCATACAGAAAGATTCTCATCTTAAATAACAGAAGCCCACGCAGCCCACGGCAACGCGGAAAATAAGCACTGTTAAAAGAGAAAATCTTTACATCGGAAACGGTACCCTACTTGAAATCGATACAGTACTTTAGCATATAAAAAACGGAGAGTATCCTTGAAGTTGAATTTCCGTTATTCGCTCATAGCAGACCAGGTATCCGTTTTTGGCCGTTTAGTGCCAGTAGCGAACGTTAAAGCAGAAATGTCATCGTTACGTGATGAAACAGATGACGGCTGATGTTTATTTTTCGTTAGTTAACAGATGATTTAAAGCCAAAGAGGGAGTAATCATGAGCAGGTTTCAGGGAAAACGTATATTAATTACTGGCGGTACCAGCGGTATGGGACTAGCAGGTGCACTGCGCATTGTTAGTGAGGGAGGTCAGGTAGCCATTACCGGGCTCAATGATGAAAGACTGGAGCGCACCCGAAGCCTGCTGCCTGAGTCATCTCTTATTCTGAAAAACGATGCTGCCAGCGAAGCAGATATAAGTGATCTTCAGGCAGCTATAAGCGGCTGGGGTTCACTTGACGGATTATGGCTTAATGCCGGCTTCGCAGAGGTTGGCTCGCCGGAGTCTGTAACGGCAGATGCATTTACTCGTATGATGAATGCTAATGTCCGTGGTCCGATGCTACAGCTTGCAGCCCTCTCTGGATCACTCAATCCAGGTGCGTCTGTTCTTGTCACCTCATCTTCTTCTGTTTATGAAGGTGCAGCAATGACCAGCCTCTATGCCGCAACGAAAGGCGCTATTGTCGCTATGGTTAAAAGCTGGGCCTCTGCACTGGCTGAACGTCGTATCCGCGCTAATACATTGGTACCGGGCCCGGTTGAAACTAACTTCAGGCATTTTATGCCTGAAGAGTCGCGTCAGCAGTTTGAGGATTTTGTGGTCAGCCAGGTACCTCTCGGCCGGGTAGGAACAGCAAAAGAAGCTGCTGCAGTTGCGCTTTTCCTCCTTTCCGATGACGCCTCCTATGTTACCGGCAGCCAGTACGCAGTAGACGGTGGACTAGTACATTACTGAATTTAGCCCCCATCATTTCCGGAAGCAGAGACTCAAAGCTTCACTGCATAGGTGGGGCAAATGGCAGCTTTAGGAATGAGCCAGCCATCGAGAAACAGAAGCGGAGGGATGAACAGCAGCAAGAAAATGTGCGGGTCAAAATCTATCCGGATCCCCACAGTAGCAAGAGCTACCCCCGCGACTATCTGAACAAGAGGTAACGGGACTTTTACTGGCAACAGATGGGATATAAAGACAGTAACTACAATTGAGAGCATCAACACCTGAAATGGGCCAGCCAGTCACTGGCAAAACTGGGGCGATGGTATGACAGTAAGCGAACAGGAAGGCCCGGATGGATAGTCATATGGGATGGCTGGTTCAAACTTCAGGATATGGTTGAAGGCTACAGAATGGCAAAGTCTCTTGGTCAGGAGATCTGATCAAGAGACAGGGCTCTGCCGGAGGATACTTACTTATGGATTTTAAGGGGGCCGTAAATGCTTTCTTACTCCGTAAGAACTATTGTGGTTTCGCAGCCTCTTCTAGCGCCGCCCTTAAGTTACTTTCTGTCATTCGCACACAATACGTCGGTATTCCGCGCTCAAAGCGCCAGCCTTCGGTAAGTGCGCCTGCATCCACAGCGTCAAAACCAAAGGCGTCATACAGCGCAATGACTGCCTTTTTCGTTTTTGTATCATCACCTGCTAACGGCAAAGCGCGACGATGTGGATCGCCACCCGGCAAAAAGACGACGCGTTTGTTTACTCCAGCGCTAGCAGCGCAAAGCTCGCCAGCCAGTGCCCGCCGCTGTAATGGCTGCTCACCACATGCTCGACGCTTGCCGTCAGGTGTTTCGCCACGGCATTACGCAGCGCCTGCTGCCCCGGATGGCTCTGCGGCAGCGCCTTTGCGATGTGCTTCATACACCAGGCGCGGCTGAGGTTTAACCCGTCCAGATGGGCAATTTTCGGGTCTGTACGATCGCTCACTTCCGCCGGGTTCATCAGCGCCGCAATGGCGCCGACATCCGGCAGAAACGCGTCAAACCAGGCCGGGAAGTCCTCCGCCACCTTGCTCATCAGCAGCGCTTCCGTTAGCGCGCCGGAAATATACTCATCGCCGCCCGGCTCGTAGTGCGCAGGATAGCGCGTATCTGCGAGATAAAACCGCTCCGCCGCCATCACAATCGCCTGCTCCAGCGCACTGTCATGCACGGCGCGGGCGTAATCGAGCGCCAGCGCGAGGGCAAACGCCGTGTTGTAGTGCGTTCCGACGCGGATAGGATAGGTGAGCTTGCTGAGGTAATCCACCAGCCGGTTGCGAATATCCTGGGTTAACGGCTCAAGCATCTGGTACCAGACTGCGGCCTGCGGCAGACACGACTGTTTCAACTCCTGAGCCAGCGCCAGAAGCCAGCCGTAGCCATACGGACGTTCGAACGACGCGCGGAACGGCGCGGTGAAATAGGCCATTTCTTTCGCCACGTTCTCGTCGGTCAGATGCTCGTCGATAAGCGCGACGATGTCGTTCCGACACGGTAGCTCAGGATAGAGGCGCACGCAGCTCAGCAGCAGCCAGTAGCCGTGCACCGCCGAGTGCCAGTCAAAACAGCCGTAGAAAATGGGGTGCAGCTCGCGAGGCGGCAGAACATCGCCATCATCATTCAGCAGGTGCATGATGTGATTCGGGTATTCCTGGCGCAAATAGGTCAATGGCATGCGGGCAAACGCGTCTGACTGATGTTGCGTTAATTCCATATCAGCTCCTTAGCGAAACACGAGGAAATCCATTAAGAACACGTTCACCACCAGCAGGGTTAACGCGGTCGGGATCTGGATCTTGATCACCTGATATTTGTCTTTCAGCTCCAGCAGCGCGGCGGGAACGATATTGAAGTTCGCGGCCATCGGCGTCATCAGCGTGCCGCAGTAGCCCGCGTACATGCCAATCGCCAGCAGCGGTGCCGGGTTGCCGTGATGCACGTTAATCAGGAACGGTAAGGCGATACCGGCACTTAATACCGGGAAAGCGGCAAAGGCGTTACCCATGATCATGGTAAACAGCGCCACCC
>NZ_CP170106.1:0-774616 GCF_050058015.1 Klebsiella sp. WOUb02 | reverse complement strand
CCACGTCGCACCGCCCGCACTGGCGGAACCTTTGACGATGTACTGGCTGGCCCGTCGCGCGAACTTGAAGCGTCCACGTGCAGCCAGAATATTGTCGCCGAGGGTGAGCGCCACTCCTGCCCGTTGGGTGGATGCACGGGTGATAACCAGCCGACCGTAAGCGTCTGACGTCACGATGTTCAACTGCTGTTTTGCCAGCCGGTCGAGCAGTTCAAAGCCGGTTTCACCCTGTTCGAGGGTGATGCTGCCAAAGGCGTCGCCGGTGTCAGTCTCGTTAACCACCTCGATGCCGTGGCTCTGGATATGGTGGCCGCAAGCTGCTCAAGCTTCAGACCTTTCCACTGGCCGGACTTATCGACCACGAAGCCGTCCACCAGTTCGCCGGTCTTGTCGCGTCCCATCACGCGCAGGGAGACGTTCTCCGCGTCATAGCTGGGAATGAAGTCGTCAATGTAGCCGGTCATGACGCGGTCGCTGCCGATGGAGACCGTGCAGGACTGGCCGGGTTTGATGGAGCGCGGTGCGGCAGATGACCATTGGGCGGTGACGGTCAGATCGCAAACTCGCCCGCCACGGACTCCAGCGAGCGGTTAATGGTCATGCTCGGTCCAGCCGCCCCAGACCTTGCCGTCAACGTTCAGGGTTAACTCTTCAGTCATTGCTGATGATCTCAATCGTCTGTGACGGGGTAATAAAGGAGGGATAACGCAGCCGGTTGCGGGTCACCAGTTCGTCCCGGTTCTCCGCGTCGCCGGTCTCCCGGTAGGCCAGCAGCATCACCGGCACTGTCCGGGGCGGGTGACGCGACTAAGCTCCGGCAGTGCCGGATGCTGCGGATACGCACATCATTCACCACCGCGAACCGCAGGGCGAAGGGGAGCGCCACAGCTGACGGAGACCGCTTTCGACGGCTTCCGCTGCGGTCTCGCTGAACGCTCCGCCAGTTGGTCGCCGGTGTTCTGTGCATCCTGGCCGGTCTCGAAGGTCGCGGTGGCCACCGCTTCAGCCTTAGCGACCAGTGTGGAGATAATGACCAGACGGCGGAAGTCTTCGATATTCGGTCTCCATCGACGCCGTGGTCTCCGGCGTCGATGCCGGTGTGACGCTGCTGGCAAAGCCGATATCGGTGTTCACGCTGATGTTATCGACCAGAGATTTGGTTGCTGACAGTGCGGCCCGGTCGCCTTCCCATTTGTCGCGCAGCTGGTCATAGACCCGCAGGGCGAACGGCGGCTCAGAGGACAAGGTCCTTCATATCGCTGATGAGGCCGGTGGTTGCGGATCATTTCCCCCGGAGCGGCGGCCACAATACCGGCGAGGTCCTTAAACCGGTTGAGGCGGTCCATCCACTCGCTGAGCGCATCCGGCAGGGTCGGCAGGCTGGTGACAAAGCCCTCCATATCCTCCAGCAGGGTATCCACCATGCTGCCGACACCGTCGAGCGCCGCAAAATAATCACCGCTGGCCAGCGCTTCCCTGACCTTATCCGCCGCGCTGAGCGTGGTGGCACTGGTGTCTTCAGTGCCGAACGGGAACAGCTGCTCGCCAGCCTCGTAGACCTCAAAGGAAATGTAGGCAATGCCGCCTTCTTCGGTGGAGAGACGGTGCGTAACGCGGCCCACCTGAACCTTCTGCACCCCGAACCACGGATGCACCAGCTCACCCGGACCGGCAGTATTGAGCGCCGCCAGCAGGCGGTTCATCTGGTCGATGTAGTCAGTGCCGAGCAGGATCGCGTTAATCTGCTGCTGAGTCAGCACCGCGCCGTGGTCTTCCGTCCAGCCCACCTCTTTTTTGGGGTAGGCATGAGGGATAGCCCGGCGGCCGCCAGCCCCCTCGACGTCGCGGAAAAAGAAAGCGACGCCCCGGAACGAGGCATCACGCAGGTCTTCCCATTGAGTGGCCATCAGTCCTGCTCCACATTGCTGACGCCAGACTGGGCGCTCAGGGTGACGCCGGGGGCGTTGACCTTGACGCTGGTCACCTGAACCCGATCATCTTTAACAGAAACCTCGATACTGCCTTTCGTCTTGCTGGGGCAGGAACGGGTAAGCATACTGATTTTGCGGCTGCATCGACGCCCACGGTGACGGGTCCTTATAGCCAGCAGGCGGCTGTGAGGTGGACGTGAAAAAGTTTTCGATATCCTCCCACATCGTTGAACGCTCATTGTTCTGCTGAACCCTTTTAAGGAGGTCTCTTCGCGACCCTCGTCCGAAAAAGGGTCCATACCAGTCAAGCCCAACAACTTGCTGACAATTAGTCCACCACGAGCGAGCATTCCCGGCCAACCGGAAAGATCAGCGGTAGTATCAAGAAGGTCGTCAACCTTATTTTCTCCTTTTCCGCCCAACCCATCTACTGGCCAATTGGTCACATAAACAGGCATCACCCCGGAACCAAAAACGTCAGCAACATCTCCTGGTATCCCCTTTCCTTTACCAGATGAGAACATATCCCAGATATCTTTACCAAACTTGAACGCCTTCCTTGCAGCGATAATCCCGCCTATCGAAATGGCTACATTCTTACCAAACTCCAGCCATTCCTGGACAACTTTGGGATCTAAGTTATTAATGACATCCGCAAGCTCCTGAATAGGCTTGGCAAGATTTTTATTAGCGAATTTTTCCAGGGTTGTTGCAAGACTTTGCATTGCGGAGGTGAAATCCTGCGCAGCATAAGCAGCATCTTCCTGAATACTTTTACCGTCTGCTACCACGGCATTGTATCGCTGAAGGTTTTCCTGACCTTTTTTACTGGAAGCTCCAGAGATTAAATCAAGGCTGGTTTGCGTGAATCCAACGGATTGTAATTCACCCAGTGCTGAAGCATCTTTATCTCCGGCTGCTCTTCGCTTTGCCGCACCGCGCATTGAGCCCTGCGCCAGTGCAAGCACAAGGTCAGGGAGTGATTTTAGTTGGCCATTTGCATCTTTTGTATTTACACCTTTTTCTCTCAAGGCTTTAGCTATTTTGGGGTCCTGAATTTCACGGATGAAGTTCTCAACCAGCGTCGCAGCGGTATCACGGTTTCCTGTGGTATCCCTGGCTGATTCCATCAACACACCTACATCCTTAATCCCTTTGATACCATGACCGCCCGCCGCAGCATATAAAGAAAGTGCTGGCCCGGCTTTCTCAGCCAAATCCTTCACTCATATGCGCCTTCTTTACCTAATCTGTTAAGTAAATCCAGTGCCAGTGTGGAATCTTTCTCGTTGTTTACACCATATTTAAGAAACTGAGCATAAAGAGCACCGATGGACTCTCCGCTTGCCCCTACCTGCAATGGCGAGCGCCGCAGTTTCTTTATTCTTGATACCAAAGGCAATATCACCAGTCATCGTCGTGACTGTTTCCATAAAGCTGACTAATTCCTTATCATCAATTCTGGCTTTGATAGACAAGATCCTGTACGTCACTGAATACAGCATTAATCTCTTCTTTTGTTTTTCCAGCGGTTATACCCAACCTGGTCATTCGGCGATCTGTTGTAGCAAAATTTTTCAGCATTGCGCTGCCACCGAAACCAGCAATCGCTGCTGTATAGCGATTTCCCATTGAGTCGAGTGCCCGGCCCGCAGCCGCAGAGGTGGCTTTAACAACCGACATCGCCCGCTGATTTGTACGGGCAAACTCTGACATGTTGGCACCGTACTGGCGGGCTTTGGCGGTCAGGTTACCTGCCAGATTGATGAGTATTTCAGTGGTGAGGCGGTTTGCCATGTCGCTTCCTCAGTGCGCCGTCAGGCGCAGCAATCGCCGTAGTGGCAACTGCTGCAGACAGGACATATCAAAACGTTGCGACAAATTGACGATGAGATTACTCAGCGCCGTCGCCAGCGGCACCAGGTCGCCCCCGAGACGCGGTCTCCGAAAGCAGGTCATAGAGTGCGGCAGCTTTATTGCTGAGTAACTCCAGATCCTCCGGTGAAAGGCGTAGATTTGCTTTAGGGACAATGGCCCCGGGATTTCACCCACCGAAGAAATCGTTCCGCAGCACGCCCAGCCCCATCAGCACCTCAGAGCAGTACGCCACCGCCTTGCCGTTCTCCCCGATGACCACACGTTCGGCCTCCAGCTGAGCATCGATAACGTCTTTTGAGGTCAGTTCGCGAAAGGTGACTTCTTTGTAGTGGATCTCGTCGTCAGTGCCTTTACCGGCGATGTAACCGTGTTTTAAGGTGATGTTCATCTCAGCCATGATTTACACCTTCACCAGTTTAGTGCCGATAAAGTTGGCGCTGATGGTGCCGCCGTCTTCCTCCAGCGTGGCGGGTTCGGCGGTTGCCGCGCCGGTCATCATGTAGGTCAGGCCGTTATCGCCCTCGAACATGACGGTGACACCTTCCCAGCCACTGATTTCGATAACATCCATGTCCTGCGCTGCAGCGATGGTCATCTGGATCGAGGGACCCGCCATCTTGCCGGAGGTGCCCCAGACCTTGCCGCCCCCCATATGCGGGGTGCGCGTTTTACCGCCCGGATTGAGGGTGGATTTACCCTCGGTTTTAATTTCGCGGCCATTAATACGGATGGCCGCCTGACCCAGAATGCTCATAAAGGCTCCTTAAAGTTTGAACTGGATGAGACCGGCCAGCACACGCAGCTGGTTGACCAGGTTCGGGTGGCAGATGAAGTTCAGGCGGTTTTTGTCGTCGCCATCGAGATAGACCTCCAGCGTGTCTTTGTAGTCGTCGAAGTCCTCAATCAGACCGGCAGGGATCAGCTCAGTCAGTGCGATATCCAGCAGCTCGGCACGGCCAATCTTCGGCGTCATCACCGGCTGACCCGGATCAAGCAGGTCGAGCACATCATCCCCGGCCAGCTTGTGACGCGGGTAGCGGTTGGTGAAGCGGTTTTTGATGACATAGCGAATGCGCCCCAGCGTCGCCGGTGACTGCACGTCGAGGTACGACGTATCGGCGTCGCCATACTGGTTGACGCGGTACATCGTGATTTCTCGTTCAATACAGACGTTGTCGCTGGCGTCAACGTAATGGGTGGCGATGCCGTCATGCAGCAGCAGGTTGCGCTCCGGCATATCCCAGCGCACTGTTTTGACCGGAGGCAGGATACCCGGCAGCACCAGCGTCTGCAGCGGACGGGCCGGGTCGTTGGCCAGATAGTAGGAGGCGATGCCGCCGTAGGAAGCCGCCCACAGCCAGTGCGGTTGCGGTGCGATGTTGGTCCCGATGCAGGAAATCAGCCAGTCATTGCGGGTTTCGCCAAAGGTGCCGCTTTCGGCATGAGTGCCCCGGAAGGCCGTCCAGAGCTGCGCCTCAATCATCCTGAGTGGCCCCCAGCGTACGAGCAGTTCATCCCGGATGGTGTTCAGGCTCTGCGTATCGTTGAACGGGAACACAATATCGGTGTACCAGTCATCGCCCAGCGCCGCGACAACTGCCGCAATATCCGGGGTGCCGGTGCCGCCGCTGAATGCAGTGATGACCACCGCAACGCCTGCAGGGTTCTGCTCGCCGGTGTAGTAGTTGAGACGGACGTCCATCGCATTGCCGGTCGCGCCTTTCCAGTTGGTGGTCAGGGTGACGGTGGTGGTCGAATCCGCCTTCAGCGCAGCTGTGACCTGCGTGCCCGGCAGTTTTTTCACGGCGGCGATAATGGCTGTCGCGATAGTGTCGGCGGTATCGTCAGCGCTGACGCCGACCGGCACCGATATACCGTTAACCAGCAGGGCCAGCGTGCCCGCAGCAGTGGCCGGGCCGGTGACGGCCAGCTCCGATTTTGCAGCAGCACCGGCAGCAATATCAGCCAGGCCCGTCGCCCACACTTCGGTATAGCTGTTCGCCTTACGCAGGGTTTTAAGCATCCCGGCCAGCATGGAGCCTTTACCGTAAAGCTGGTCAGCGGTGCCGTCGCTGGTGATGCGGTTTTGCGACAGAACGGCAGCGGTGCCGGTCGCACTCTGCTGGCCGATAACGATAATTTTGCGCGACTGCGCCGGGGCGCTGTCGAGCGCCTGAGAATTATCAATATCGATGTACACCAGCGGAACGCGGATATCAGCAGGAATATTACCCAGTGACGACATATCACTTCTCCTTTGCGGTTCGGGTCTGGCGGACTTCCGCCGGTTCGGTTACGGATCCAGCCTGGATATCCGTGATAACAACATCACCTTCAGCTTCGCGACGGTGCCACCACGCGCTCACGGGGAGCGTTTCTCCTTCGGGACTGAGGCGCTGGCCATCAGCTTTACGCACCTGCAGTCCCGCGCGGGCGGGCTTAATATGTTTCTTCATCGTTATGGCTCTCTTACGTTAATAACGTCTTTAATGGGGTCGGTATCGTCGCTGACCTGCAGTGTTGCACCCAGCCGCAGGAAGTCCGGGAGGGTGGCAAGGTCGATCTCATCATCCAGGCGGAACTCCTGTTCCCACGTCACGGCCCACATGGTCAGACCCAGATCGTTCAACCCGCCGGAATAGATGTTGTCGGCGCTGACGGAGGTGGCCAGACGCTCAGCCTTCATACCGTTAGCGGCTCCGCGCTGGACAATACGGCGCACCAGCTTTCCGACCAGCACCTCGCAGCGGGTATCGCGCGTATAGCCCCATGCATCGGTGGCCATGACGTACGCCGCCCAGGTGATATCGCCGACGGTGCCGCCAGCCTGAGCGCGGATATTGCGCACGCGGAGTGCGGCCAGACGGATACAGCCATCACGATCTGACAGCCAGGTTTTGACCTCAGCCGGGGTGCTGAACTGGCCGATATGGCGTTCAATCACGCTGACGCGGTCAGGTTTGTTTTGCTGAGGTTCGTTCAGCAACTCCGGCTTCAGCCACGCCACTATGTTCTCAGCGGCGGAGACCGTGGAGCCGGTGGTCAGCAGGGACGGACGTTCGTTAGTCACGGTAATACCTCACTCCAGAAATCGCCGATGACATGCATCAGCTCATCACTGTTTGCGGTGGACAGCCCGAGGTACTCGCGCTGCGGAATATTCATCTGGCGGGTATGGGAGCCCACGCTCTGCCAGACCGGATGCTTGAGCGCCCGGCCAAACGCCTGATGAATGAGACGCTTGTGAGCGCTGACCGGGACGCTGCCTGCAAAGCCGTCCTGATGAACGCCGCTGTAGCTGAGCGGCGAACCCACGCGAACGCGGCCACGCCCGACGATGTACTGGATGCTGTCGAGCAGATCGCCGTTGCCCTGCAGCAGGCTCTGATTGCCGCTGCGGGTCTTGCGGTAACCTTCGGACCATTCCTCCCAGCGCTCGCCGGCCGGTGAGGTTTTCTCGTCGCTGATGCGGCGGCGGGTCTGCGATTCCACGACAGCGCCGATACTCTCCAGCAGTTCCTGCTGCAGTGAGCTGTCAGAGAGTTTCTCGATGGCCAGTCGCATCTGCTGCAGCTTCTCAGCACCGATAACCTCAACCGATATCCCCATCACAGCACCCCTTTAAGGTTGTTACGGGTGAACAGACGTTTGTTATCAGAGACAACAATCATCCTGCCGTTATCGGTCTCCGGGGCCGGAGTGTCGGTCGGCAGGCCGAGGTCGCGCGTACCGTTCGCCATCTCCTTGAGGGTCTGGATGGCGCTGTCGTAGCGCTTCTGAATCAGGTCGGTGACCTGATTGTCGCGCTCGGACAGCCAGTAAATAGCGATGGATACAGCTACCCGGTGCAGCGGGCGCGGAACGGTGGTGATGTTCAGCGGTAACTGGTAACGCTTTGACAGAAACGAGTTGATCTCCGCGTCGGCATCTTCGATGGCCGTGGCAATCTTCGTCTCGTCGAGCTGGTTCGTTGCCTTGTCGATGGCCATCGTCCAGACCAGCGACCCGTCCGCAGCCAGCAGGTCATCACGGGTAACGTAAATACCCATCAGCTTTTCTCCGCTACCGTCTGCACGACCGTCACCACCAGATGAGGCTCAGCTTTCAGGCGTGCAGCGGTTTCGTGGCTGATGAAGCTTTCCACGACCACATCACCCTCCAGCGCGTTCGCCTCGTTATCGCCATCGGGATCGTCGCTGACAAACACATGCACCGGCTCGCGCGGCCAGAAGCGGCCACAGCGGAAGAACCCACGCTCAGACCGGGCGCGAACCTCCAGTACCTCGATGTCGTCGGTTGCTGGCACCGTTTGAGCGACAGTGCTGGCCTGACCCGCAGCCTCCAGGACAGTGCTTAACTCACCCTGAACGCCGTTAAGCCAGTCAGCTGAAGGAAAAGTTGGCGCAGCGGTAATGCCAGCATTGGCAGACGTCACGCTGACGGAGGACGCACCCACCGCAATGTAATGCCCTGGCAATGTGACTGACCGTTCAGCTCCCGGCAGGTCAGATGCATCAGCCGGTGCCACTTCCTGCGCTGAAACCTTGCCAGCGCAACCTTTAGCGCTTTGCTTACCCGTTGTTTTTTCTTTCGTTCCACTCACTGTTCCATCCTCTTTAAAGGTGGGTTACAGCGGGTTTAACGCCCGCTGTAACGGTTTTAAAACGCAGGCTGATGGTTACGCCGGGGTGGTGATAAACGGGCTGTCGACGATCTCCACATCCTTGTAATAGATGTTGGAGTTACCGCCATCGACCAGCATCGCGTCGATGATCTTCTTTGCGGCTGCGCGGTTGTTCGGACCGACGACCAGCGTGGTCGGACGGATACCCAGCGGGTTACCGGAATCGCGCTTCATGCCCTGCAGAACCTTCACCGCCGCCTCATAGCTGGCGACAGTCAGCGGCGCGCGGGACCCGCAGGCGGTCTGCCAGAAACCAAAGCCCACGTTGCAGCGGCCATCCACGCCATACAGGAACTCATTGTTCTTGAAGGTGTGGTCACTGCTGAGGTCATCCAGTGCCTGGAAATTGAAGGGACGGCGGTTCTGATAAAGGATCGGCTTGAGTACCTGGCTCTCATCAATCAGGAACCACGGCTCGCCGGTGTCGGTCGCGATATCGCCTACAACGTTGCTGTAGGTGCCGCCCGCCATCGGATGGTCAGTATCAAAGAAGTTCTGGCCGTCAAAGCACAGGGTGCTGAAACCGGCAACCAGCAGCGGGAAGCTCAGCGTGTCCGGGAACTCGGCGACCTGCTGACCGAATGCCTGCGCAATCACGCTGTACTGACCAATCTGGTCGTCTTCGATGTTTTCACGCTTGACCTTGATCGAGTTTTCCCAGGTCTTGTTGGCGATGGTGTAGCCGTACTGAGACAACTGCGCGAACTGGCGGGCGCTGACCCACTCTTTGATAGTCGGCAGGTCCGAGAGCCAGCCATACGTATTGGACGCAGAGCCGCTCGGCACTTCAGTAGCGATGCGCAGGTACTGCGGCTTGACGCCCGCAAGACCTTTGGTAAAGGCCGCACTCAGGGACGTGGTGAGCGCGTGCAGAATTTCAGCTGACGGTGCTGGCATTGTTATTGCTCCTGTTTCGGTTTAGCGGCGAGAAACTCTTCCTGCGAGATACCCATGCTGCGGCACATCGCCAGCTCAGTTTCGTTAAGCGTAGTCTGCTGCCCCTTGTTCTCTTTGCCTTTGGACGGGTCCTGATTGACCAGTGGCTGCGCAGTTTTCACGAACTCGGCAAACTGCTGACGGCCTTCTTCACTGCGGCAAAGGGCCAGATACATATCGCGGTTAGCGGGCGCGACTTTCCCGGCGGTTACGGCATCGTCAACCAGCGCGGTAGCCGTTTTCTCATCCAGCGTCTTCAGGCGTTCTTCCGCTGTCTGAGCGCGATTGAGCGCCAGTTGATGGGTCTCCAGCGGGATAAACTTCGACAGGTCCGGGTTTTGAGCACGGTTCAGCGCAAGCGATTCACTGTTTTTGATGGTCTGGATCGCTGATACGGCGTCGTCAACCGACGCGGTCTCAGCCAGACCCAGTGCCGTGGCAATCTGCACAGGTACAGGCATGGTGTTCTCCGAGTTAAGTGCGGGTAAATACAGGTTGGGTTTGTTGGTCAGGCCTGCGCTGGACAGATGCGAGACCTGACCGGTAGGGAAATGACGGAACGCCGGGCTGTAATAGCGGTACTTCTTACCGCGAACGAGCGCTTCGCCGTCAGGCGTCCACTCGATATGACCGTCAATGCTGCCGTCGGCGTTGACGCGCATGGCATCAATCCAGGCATAAGCCGGAGCTTCTTCACCTTTAGGGCCAAGCAGCTCGGTGGAATGCTCGGCATCAAACGGCAACGTCGGGTAACGAAAGGACGTGGCAATGAACGCCTGCGGATTGTCGTTTACCCACGAGCGGCCATCCCGGCCAGTGAATGTGCCCGCAGGGATCATCGGCAACCATTCCGGCAGCGGCGTGCTGGCATCCGACAGGTCGGGAAGCTCAAAGCACAGGGCCAGAAATTCGAGTTGTGTTGCAGGCTTTGGCATGGTGCTGTCCGTCGTTAAAGGTAACTGACGGACAGTGTCGGCTATATAAAGGAAGAAACCGGATTAACCGCTTTCCCTGTATATAAAGGAAGAGTGTCGGGTAAGCGTAGCGGGAACCGCGTTCAAACCCCGTTCAAAAACGCCGTGGCGCGTTTAAGATTTTTTCAGAGAATCATCGTACCACAAATGCCGGTAAAGTCCCTGAGTGCGTTTGAGGCGGATTAACGCCTCGTTTCATTATCACTGTCGAAGGCGCTCTGCTTCGCGGCCAGCTGGCGCTCAAGTTCGGCCTGACGGCGCATGCCGGGGTTGTAGTCCCAGCCCGGATCAATTCCCTCCGGCACCAGCTCCTCTTCGCCGGTGCGTTTGTTAACCCACTTCACCCGTTTGATGGGAGGCGCTTCGGTGCGGACCGGGACGGTCTGGCGGATAACGTGGCCGGTTGGCTGGCCGCTGTCATCGGGCTGCTGCACGTTGCGCGGGACGCCATTTTTCTGCAACTGATCGTACTCGTATTTGCTGACCTGGCGAACCCCGCATTTACAGCCCCAGCCGTTGGGGCCGATGTGTGTCTGCCAGAACGGGTCGTCAACAGGCAAACAAAGGTCAGCCCATTTCAGGTGCTCGGCGCGGTGCTCGCGTGACGGACCCAGCGTATAGAGCAGATAGGGCATTGCACGTTTAGTGCGCTCAATGCGGTCCCACTGACCAGCACTACGGGCAGTACGCATGTTGGTATCGTAGATGGTACGCAGACGACGATCGCTGCCGAGCTGTACCGTCTTTGTCTCACCTGTCAGCGGGTCATCCATCATCTGCTGACCCCACCATCCACGCTTCACCAGCAGAGGCTTCAGCACCTCCCGGAATTCAGCGAAAGACTGACCGCTGGCCATCGCGTCTTCGACCAGCGCTTTGACGTCAGAGAGCAGGTCGAGCTGCGTCATCTTCGCCACGGTGAAACCGATGCTGTGCTCCTGCTTCCAGACATCGCGATAATCGAAGCCCGGCGTCAGCTTTTTCGACTTCAGCCAGGCGAGTGCCTCTTTGGGGATAATATCGGGAGCTTTAGCCATCGTTCTCATCTCCCAGTGTCCGCGCCTTAAAGCTCAGCAGCGCCAGCTGCTCGACGAACGCGGCAGGCTCCAGCGTCTTCTGCAGGTCCGGCAGACGCGCCAGAAACTCCTCAAAACTCCCGACCTCTTTGGCCAGCTGCAGCACCGGACTGGTAAAGGCGTCGCCGGTCTGTTCCCAGTCTTTCAGCGCTTCATTGACCATCACGTCAATCTCATCGTCCTGCTCACGGTTCAGCGCCAGCCGCTCACGGTTGAGTGCCGGTGCCGGGCTGAAGGCAGAGAAGCTGTTGGACGGCGAGAGCACTACCGCGCCGGTCTCCGGCTCAGCCAGACCAAACTTGTCCCGGACCTCAGATTCCTGCACCCGCAGACCACGATCAACCAGGGGAATAAGCGCATCGACAAAGGCTTTGAGGTCCTCCGGTTCACTGATCGCCAGCTTCACACGCGGGTACTTTTCCTGCGGGCCATAGTTGAACTGGATGAACGGACGCACCAGAAACTCATTGAGAGTGTTCTCCAGCTGGCGGGCATCCCATCGGGCGATATCCATGCGCACCCGGTCATGCACGTCGGCCTGAGACCGCGAGCTGCCGTCGTCGGTGGTCATGGTCTGTCCCAGCACCGCCTTGCTGGTCTGGGCGTCGCACCATTCGGCCATCTCTTTGAAGAGAGCGCCACCGCCGTTGCGGCTGGCCGTCTCCTGCATCTCAAGCTGCATACTCTGGGGGATAGCACACCCGGCGTCGGAGGCTATAGAACTGATGGCGTCAATGAGGATCTTAATCTGCTCATCGGAGGCATTGGTCCCGTACTTACCGACGACGATGGGTATGCCAAACTTCTCTGCAAACGCCCACCAGTCACGGACGGTAAAGGACTTGAGCATATACATCACCGCCACCAGACGGGCCAGTCCGTTACGCAGCGGCAGGCCGGACTTGAGACGGGGGAAGTGAATGACATACTTACCCGGCGTCAGCGGGATACCATCAACCGGCTGTTCATCGGTCAGCAGACGAAACTGGCGCTGGGTCTCGCGGTCAGGTTTGATGAAACGCGGGTCTACCCATTCATAGTCGCGGGGTTTCCAGCCGTCGCGGGTATCCCAGAGGATTTCGCAGACTCCCACGCCTTTGCCGAGTCCGTCAAGCAGATCAAACAGCAGCTCAGGCATCTGCGGCTGTTCAATCAGATCGCGTACGGCATCAGCCAGCATCACATCATGCTCATCATCGCTTGCGGCTTCCACTGCCGGAGGAATACCGGCGACAGTCAGCTTGCGGGTACGTAACACGCTGGCATAGTGCAGGTCACGTTCTTCCATCTCTTCGGCAAGAATAAAGTAGTCCCTGGCATTACCTTCCGGCACATTACGTAACACCCCGGCCAGTCTGGCCGGGGATAAGGTACTCGCCACGCTGATGCCCGGAGAGGGTCGCCTGACGCTGACGCTCCCGGCCCGGGCCTCTGCTTGTTTCATATCCGATTCACTGACGGTGACTGGCTCACCCGTTGAGGGACTCAACAGGCTGCGGATGGCCCCGGTAAGTTTTTTTAACATCAGAGCAGTCCTCGCTGATTTTTAAGACCACGGGTGATGCGCAACTGACGGCGACTGTCGCTGTTGCGCTGCTGTTGGGAGTTGTTAAGCCGGTGCAGTTCGTAACGCTGGCAGTCCTCTTTACTGGCGAGAAAGGCGAGGAAGATCGCATACGCGCTGTCGCCGTGACGCTTGTGGCCATCGCTGCCGGTGTTCTCCCGGTCATCAATTCCCGGCACGCCGCGCTGAACGACAATCTGCCCGAGGTCACTGATAACGTCCTCGTGCTTCGGCAGCACCAGTTCATCATCCTCAAACGCCGCTTTAAAGCGCGGCATGTTCTCGCGGTAGTGGGCGACGGACGGCATGACCACCTCCACCTCTGCGCCGTACTTCTCCGCCGCCTGTTCGGCAAGATAGTTACCATTACCCCGGCCATCGAGCTTGATACCGTCGCGGCGCGGTAGCCTGTCGCAGATAAAGAACAGCGCCTGCTCCTGCTGCTTGTAGGGAACGTTGGCCAGCTCGACAAGGAACGGTACGGTACGTGTGGTGTCGTCGTTGACGGTCATCGGCGCAAAGACCGTCAGGTGACCAGACCGCGCAAAGTCCTCGCCGAGGCAGTGGCGAAGGTTCTGCGGCAGCGTGTTCAGCACGGGCAGCACCACCTTATCCAGCCATTCCTGCATATCCAGCGCACGGATGATTTCCGGCATGGCATTGAACGCAGCCGTACCGGTGAAGCGCAGAACGGGACCGGAGCCCCGCGCAGCTCGCTCACGGATGGAGCGGGCCAGATAGGTGCCGCCGCCGTTCTTCGGCTCACAGTAATATTCCTCGTGGGCATCCTCTTCGGTGGCGGTATCGCTCAGCAGGTTCGCCAGCCACTCCGCCTCGGCATCGGGTGACCACGGCTTTTTCGTCACCTGGCAGATACGACGATACAGGCCGTCAGCAATGGCCGTTTCAATATCAATCCGATGAACGGAATATCGTTTTTTACCGGCACGACTATCGGTAATGATGGTATTGAACAGATTCTCAATGCCGTTATGGGTGGAAATAAGACGAACCTTATGCCCCCACATGGTTTGCGCCAGAGCGGCCTTGAGAACGGCGGCCAGATCGCTCTGGAAGGCCGACTCATCGATAACAATATTGCCGTCCATACCACGCATGTTTGACGGATTGGATGACAGAGCTTTTGTTTTAAAGCCGCTGGCAAAGTTGACGACATAGACAAGGATATCTTTGTCTTCATCTTTCAGGACTTCTTCACCGACTTCGCCTGCCGCCAGTCCATAGGCCTTAGACCACATAGCCACGGCATCGATAAACTCACGCGCCATATCTTTGGTGGTGCCGACATAGAAGGTGTCGCAACCACCGGCGGCGACAGACATTGCACCATTGAGCGCAGACTCAGCCGCTTCCGCCCATGTCAGACCGGTACGGCGGGATTTCTCGGCAATTTTGAGCTGAGATTTATCGGCAATCCACCGGCGCTGATATGGCAGCAGCACCTGTTCTTCGTCAAATTCGCCCGAAAGAATGGCGCTGGCGGACTGATTACGTAACTTTTCCGGCGCTGAAAGATGTTCACCCATCACACGATCCCCAGAATCTGGCGACGGATATCAGCGGCGGTTTCCGCAGACAGCCCGGCGCTTTTGGTGATTTTCTCCGCCTGCGCGGCGGCTTCTTCGGCGAAGGCCTGGCGGATCTCTTTCTCACGTTTGTGGCTGGCCATCGCGGCGGCTTCCAGACGCTGAGCAACCAGCGCCAGCTGGCCGAGGGCCTTCGGCTCAACCGGGCCTTCTTCTTCAGCGAGTGACATCGACGTTTCGAATGCCAGCGTTTTCACAAACCACAAACTCCATCAACAATTTGCCGACGTCAGACGTCGGCGCAGAACCCAGCTTTGCGGCCCAGATTTCCGCCATTTCGCGGGAGGCGCGAATCTTTGCTCCGAACTCTTCCATACGGCTGGCGTAGCGGTTCAGGCCCGTGCGACTGAGCTTCATATCCTCCGGCAGATTGTGGCTGTCGATAAGCTCATTAATCGCTTCGCGGATCTCTTCCTGGGTGTGGCGTTTCTCGCGCAGCATCTGGTGCAACTGGTCGCGAACGCCATCCGGCAGCAGGTCGATTTTGGAGGGGCGGCCACGGGTCGGGCGTTGTTCAGCAGTCACGGTCTCTCCCCAGCCGGTCGGCAAAGTCTTTGCGGGTGGATACAATATCTTTCTGCATCAGTTCCCACACACGGCGGACTTCTGGTTCGGAATCCAGAAACGAATTGAGATAACTGTCAGAAGCGTTGCGGTCATAGGGCTTGCCCGTTTTTTCTTCGACGAACTTCGCCACAACCTGCAGCTCAAGTTCGGCGCAGACAAACGCGGCAGCGAGCCGTCTGATGGCACTACGCGCTGCAGCAGGTAACGGTTTTTTCTTCGCCATGATTACCCCCTCGCGCGGGGCTTTTTCACCCCCGGAACCGTGGCCAGACCGCTGGCGACGTCATCACCGCGACCGGTGATTTCCGCCACATAACAGCCGGAAACATCCGTCAGACTGACCAGACCCTGCTCACGCAACCACGCCAGATGCGTGCGCACGGTATCGCGGGGAACGCGATGACCATACGTCTGCAGGCAGGTCTGCAGAATCGACTCGTTGGCACTGTCGCCGCATTCGACAAGGGATCGCAGAATAACCAGGCGCTGGTCCTGGTCGAGAATGTCACGCATAGTCACCTCTTATTTTTCCTTCAGCTCATTTTCCAGAAGCAGATCGCTGACGTGTTTCACCTGGCGAATCGCCGGGCCCAGTTCGCGCAAATCGCCCCGCAGGTTGCTCATCTCCAGTCGCAGCTGGTGAAGGTCTTTCTGGTTGGGGAGCCCGGCGATAGTGTTCTCAATGCTCTGCAGACGGGTACGCATCATTTCCAGCTCCTCGCGTTTGACGTAGGTCTTGGCCAGCAGGAGCTGAATGACGTTCACTGCCGACATAAACAGCGCCCAGATGATCGCCCAGTTGCCCTTAATAATTTCCCAGCCCATGCTTCCCCCTGATATCTCTGATGGACTGACAGGTGACACAGGTCGCCACATACGGGAGCGCCTTAAGTCGAGCTGCCGGAATCGCCGCACCGCAGTCGTTACAGAATCCGTAATTCTCCGGGAGCTCTTTAACCCGCTTTAAATGGTTGTTTAAGGCCCGTTCGCGCTCTTCCATTTCAAGGTCGCTGGCGCGATCAAATGCTTTAGTCATTTACTCACCATGACCTTGTGTTTGCTGGATTTGCTGTACCGGGCGAAACCGTCCAGCGTCCTGAAACCCAGATAGCCCAGCGCAGGGGTCGCCAGCATCAGCGCGATATCCCAGTCCGGCGCAGGCATCGAAAATGCATGACCGAAAGCACCGGCCACCGCGCCAGCCTGCTGACCCAGAGACATGAAAAACACATAGGCAATGCTGCTGTAGAGTGACAGACGGGCCATCAATGGTCGGGTCTGGCGGACATATTCGTCCGTGGCATTATCACCGTTGCGGATGGTTTCCTGCTGTTCGTGGTGCGCAGCCTGCTGGTCGGCCATCTGCGCTTTCTCCCGTTCCAGTTGGATCTGCTGCAGCTGTACCTTGAGGCCCTCCAGCTGGACAAGCTGCTCGGGTGGCAGCTGCGCCAGCTTCTGCTCCAGAACGCGCTGCTGGTCGGCGGGATTAATCGCACCGTTGACGGTCTCGACAATGCTGGCCACCGAGTCAGCGGCTTTCGCCGTGGTACTGTCGCTGCCGAACCAGCCGCCGACGGTGCGAACCAGAGAGGGTCCGGCTTTCAGCAGGACGGATGCGATGGTGGAAAGCGTTACAGGATCCAATTTATTACCTCCTTACGAACCAGCCAGGCGTACAGAATGACAACCGTCAGACCGGCGAGCAGATTGAGCAGCATGACCATCGGACTGGTAGCGAAGACAGGCGCAAAGGCCAGAAGAAATGCCCCGAAAGCCCAGATTTGCCACGACACGAAACACACCCATTTGCGGGCAGGACGGCCCGGCTGAAGCAACCGGTAAGGGATATTACCGAGCCAGATACTCACCCCGATCAGAAAAGCGCCGGAGGACGTTAACCACCAGACGACAAATGCCTGACGCCCGTAGAAACTACAGAGCGTCAGAGACAGACCCACGAGGATGACCACTGTCCAGCCGGACTGAAATACCCGGAGCAATGCCAGCTTCAGCCAGTCGGTATTCAACGATTTAAACATGATGTTTTTCCTTATATCGCTGGCACTGCCAGACGATGTCTCTTATATCAACGGAGTCCCAGCCCCTGCGGTAATGGCTGGCATGAGTACCGTCACAGCCTGTGTAGTCCTGTGGAACGGGTGGAGGACCGCCCGCAATCCGGTGAAGCACCTCCTGACGAAGGCGGTCTCGCCGCCCCGCAAGTAACGATGAATCCCAGCCTTTACCCATGCTCAGCTCCGGGGAACCGAGACCTGACCGCCGATGACCTCCTGACAGGCGTTCGCCAGCTCATCGAGACGGTTAAACCAGCCATTGAGGTATTTACCCTGCGAAGAATTGGCTTTGATGATCTCGGCGTAATAGCGGGAACGGCGCAGAAAACAGCGGGTCAGCAGCCATTCGGCATCTGCAGACGCTACTGCGGTGCGGGTTTTTGGACCGACGATGCCATCAGCGGTGACGCCGACCGCATCCTGCAGAAGCTGGATCGCTTTTTTAGTGCCATGTTGCACGGAGGAATCAAAGACAAAGAGCGAGATGCCGTCCGGCCAGTCAGAGCAATAAGCCGGATACCAGTAATCGCGGAAATAAATTTGCCCGGACTGTCCTTCGGTCAGATCCTTAATTCGGGTATCGGGTTTGCCGTCACCATCCACGTCGGTTTTGCCATCGGCAAGACCATCGCGCTTGTCGGAAATGCCGTATTTGGTTTCCCCGCCTTTGTCGGTCGGGTCATTAACATAACCACCTTCGCGGGAAAGAACGAAAGAAAGTGCGTGTAAAAACGCGGGGGAAAATGATGTTGTCATGCCTGCACCTTTTACAAGGAAGAAGGTAAATGTGGGTTCCTTCTCATATTGTGGCAGGCATAAAAAAAGCCGGATTAACCGGCTTCCTTGAGAATGTATTGTTTAAAACAAAATGTCTTTAAATGAATACAGGGAAAGTGCTAACACCAGAAGAGCCAGTATCATAAAGTTGCTACTTTTATCTGTTTCCACTGGATACGTTATTGCAGCTTTAATCAACGATGCCCTCATAAACATATATATGATAAATGGAATCACCAGAAAACAGCCCATAGCCCAGACAACAGGCGAAAAACCTTTTCGATATCCCTTCTCTACTCCAGTTACGGGAACATAAACCCCGATTTTATGTATCACACAATCGAAGAAAACCCAAAAAGAACAAACAACAAACGCTATGTGAATTAAAGTACCACTAATCATTATTATCACTCCATATTCAAAGAGTATTGTCTTTTACTTACTTCAAGTCTTCGCATTCGCTTGATAGCTTTATACACCGTTTTGTAGGTCACCTGGTAGCGCTCAACCAGTTCCGGGATGTTATTCCCCTTGAAATCACGCCAGATACGCATATCCCTGATGAGCTGCTCCAGCACCTGACCGCGAGGAAAATAAATCTGCATCCCACCGATTTTACTGCTGATAGCTGCGACCAGTTCAATGGAATGGCGCGGGTCACACCCAAAGCGTTCAAGCTCCTTACGCAATAACGCATTCAGTTCAGCCAATAACGATGGGAAGCGAGAACTTTCCATCTCATCATCGATATGGTCAAGAATGCTGTCGTCCTGCACATCACCAAAGAGATCGTCACTCATTTTATCCACCTTCTGGCTGCGTCAGCGTAAGCGCTGCAGATTGTGTCATAGTCCCGGCTTTCTTCGCCGGTGACCGGGTTTTCAGGGAGCCGGACATGGTGCTCTAACATGGCCTCTCTCATCGCCCGGATGTGCCATTGCTTCAGGCTCTCAAGGAAATTCGCTTCGGCATCACCGCGCAACCATTCCAGGCTGGAGACGCCAGCGCCGCCATTACGAATACGGGTCTGGCGCTGGACAAAACGGTCGAGCGCAATATCGCTACCGTCCCGGATAAAACCCTCTTTAAACATCGTTTTCCATATCGCGCGGATTTTCAGACTCACATCTGACGGAGCTGACATGCGGCGCCTGGAACGGCGCAGAGGTTTGCTTTTGAACCCCTTAGCCTCCAGCGCCTGAATCACATTCTGCAGCTCGATGATGGTCATCTCGCGACAGCTCGACTTTCCCGGAACTACCGCCCCCAGCAGGGAGCGGTAAGTGTCATCGTCAAGGTGTAGATCACGCCTCGCGATATGGATTACCTTAATCATGGATGTGCGGCTCATGCTCGTACCTCCGAAGAATGGCGGTGCTGCAACACCGCCGCAATTGTTATGAGTAAAAGGAACTTTTATGCCCAATACTTCTGATGATTATAATTTTGATATCGCTGGCTTTTTGCTCGCAGGCAATATCATGATCAAACTCGTTGAAAAAGGCGTCATTGATATGCGTGATGCCAAAGACATCATTGAAAGAACCCGCTCAGCATATAAGCACAAAGACATGTATAAAGATGAACGATTCGCAAATGATGCCGACACATTCATAGATTCCCTCTTCAATAAGCTATGGGCGTCCAGACCTGATGCAGCAGGCAAAAAATAACGCCCGCTCATAATCTGATTTAAGAATGATGGACAGATCATCCACACCAAGCTCACGATAAACAATTTCATCCTGGGCTTTTTTGTTCAGGTAATTAATTTCGGCTTCAATCAGTGATATTTCACGGTTAATAACGTTCATCACATCGGTGACCGACCAGCCTTTTTCAATGCCGGTATTGACGATAAGACGTATCCGCTCAAGCATCCCGTGCTGTTGAAGGACATCGTCAAGCTCGATCAAAGTGTATTTGTTGGTATCAGACATTTTTCACCTCCGCCTGCATACGTTCGGCATACTGCTGTTCGCGCGTCATCTTCTGAGCCGCCTGCATCAGCAGACTGATGGCCATACGGGCGCGGGCGGCGGCATAGCGGTTACTGGTTTTGGTGTCACGGTAGAGGGTCTCAGCCAGCCCCAGTTGTTCACTGGCTTCCTCCAGCAGACCCGGAACGGACGGACCAAAGGGACTGACTGGCTGAGAGTCCACACCCACAATCTGCGCCAGCCGGTTCATTTTGCGATGTTTTTCAAGGTCAATCATGGGCCCCATCCCGTTGTGACGCAGCTGCTCAATCATGATCTCGACATCTGCCGCTTCTTCGGCCACTTTATCGCTGCCAGCCTTGTGATTAATAAAACGGACGCAGGAAGCTGATAATTCGCTGGCTTCCTCCGCCAGTACCAGCACCTGAGAATCGAAGCCCCATTTAGCAAACGCAGCCTCAAAAATACCTTTTGTTTTCGGATTCATAATATGTCCTTACTGATTTTCGGCGTGAGCAACCCCACGGCGCTGACGCCGGAAATACAACAAAGTTAATTAACGAATATTCAGAGTCTGGCTAAATCCAGCGATATCTGCTTATAAGTGCCATTATCCTGACGCTCATATAACCGCAGGTACTGACTGGTTCCCGTGACCTGGATAGCATCGGCCACAGCGTCCATCGCTTCATTCCATTTTGCATCGTCAATATTCAGTGAGCGGAGACCCAGAACCTGATTGATATCAATCCGGCCCTGTTTATTGACGCGGAAGGCATGATCGACCATCGCCATAATCTTTTCGTTAGCCCCGGCAGACCATTCTCTGATGCAGTCGTCAATCAGCTTCTTTGCCGCCTGAATGCGCTCATCAAAGATGCGGTGCTCGCCTACGGCGCGAACCAGCTTATAACGGCCATCAAAGCTGACCAGCGTGACATTGCCTTTGGCACCGCCATACTCCACGCCGTATTCCGCTGCTGAAAGGTCGATAAAATCACCGATTTTCGCCATAGAGCCGATCTTGAACTCGACCAGCGACTGACGCTGCAGACGAGCCGCCTCAACGATGCCGAGCACCACTTCATCACGCAGTTTATCCAGCGGTTTAATCTGGGACTCAGGAACCAAATGCCCCTGAGCGTTGACGCGATACCCGTCAGGGATAGAGTCAGGCTTATTCATATTTTCCTCAACTGATTGTTTGTAGATCATTGTTTTCTGCTAACGTCACTGGCTGATTCGTTCTTCCAGCCCAACCAGAAAGAAGTTTGCTATGTCATCCGAAGATAACCGCCTTCCTAAAGACGTTGCCTTTGCCCACGCAGTACAACTGGCTGCTGCATTTATCAGTAACGGCGATATCCGCCTCAACGCGCAGTACCCGACCTGAATCACCGACTTTTGATATGACGACGGATCTTATCGAGACGCTGTATGAAAAAATTCAGCACTCGTGGGACTATCTTGACTGACCTGCCAGTATTTTCCGGGCGGGACTCATCCGCCCGTATTTGCGCCCGCATAGAAACATAAATAACCTCCTTCATAACGCTTCTGTAAAAGGATGTGCCGGGTTTGACATTTTTGACCTCAGCTTCTTCGTTCAGTAACGTAGCCGTCCGGTCATCCAGTGTTACACCTCGGGACTTCATATAAAGGTTAGCGACAGAAACATTATTTTTATTTACCGTATTCATAAATAACCTCTGTTAATAGCATTCTGAAAAAACAATATTCGAAACAACCCGACGACTTAATTCCATCTTTTCAGCAATAACCGGAATGGTCAGCCCCTCTTTATAAAGCTCGCGGCAAAGATAGATATCATGGTCATCCGCAGGTTTAACCAGAACGGATAACCCCCAACGGTTGGCTTGTGCGCAGATGGCCTGACGGGTGCGGTTTAGTTTCTCGCCTATCTCCTGTGCCGTCATTTTCCCGGCATTCTCACAGACAAACTGAATTTCCTGCTTAGTCCACATACGGCGCTTTTCCATATTTACCTCCATCATTAGTGACTAACCGGTTTACGAAAATGATGCCGGGCCTGAGCAGAATTCTTCGACGAGCCAGCTTCGTTAAACCCCTGAATGAAATACTGACCCGCAGCCTCAATAACGGTCGGAAGCATGTTATGAATGATGGTCGCAATGTGATCCGCTGATGACGGCGCATCACTGTTATGACCTTCGATACGAGGCTTAATACTGAGATGATCCTTTTTCATTTGTCCGTCGACGAAAGTATCCTCAAGGACGATATCAATAATAATTATAGGCATGATGATTTCCTCTTTAACGCCAGATAACATGACAACCTTCGAGCGTGGCCATCCACACGGAACGGGTCCCGGTGGGGCAGCGTTCAATCAGATGATTAGCCCTGTTCACCAGTTCAGTCGGCGGACAGGTGATTTCCAGGCACGGGCGGCGCATCCACACCCGCATCTCCGTAACATGACTACCTCGCGCCTGCAGCCATGCCTGCGCAGCGGTGGCCATTCCAACATGTTCAGCAATACGTTCAGTAATCATGGTTTTACCCTCGCAATAACTTTGAAACATCAACGTCCAGATTGAGATCGTTGTATGCCTTACGGATAAACGTCTCATTAAGCGGCTTTTTCGCGCCGTGAGCCGTCATGGCCGCGAGGCGAAGAGTATGGCTGAGGGTGCGCAGGGCTCCGGGCTTGGCGGCAATTTCCTGCAGCAACGTGCGCTCTTCTTCACTGGTGATATGCCACGCTTCAGCGACAGCAGACACATCGGCTTTTTTGGTCTTGTTGATGGCGACGCGTTTGGCAATACGCGAGAAAAGCCTCGCGAACTCGACGGTGCGGCTGACGCCTGTCATGTTGGAATAGACATTATGGTTCCCCATCAGCACGAGTCCCACGCGGGCCGACTCCTGCAGGAGTCGCAGCTCCTCAAGGACCTCCATACCGAGGTGGTCAGCCTCATCAATAACTATCAGACCTTTTGTCCCCGAGAGACGGCGGCGAACGGTACGCACCAGCGGCCCCTTATGGCGTGGTGCTTTATCGATACCCAGCGCCTCAGCCAGTTCGGTGATACATTCAAGGATGCTTGAGCTGGAGGGCGAAGCGGTTATCATCCAGACGTTATCGTTACGCAGGCAGTATTCACGTGCTGCCTCTGTTTTACCCACGCCGGGATTACCACAGACGATGCTGATGCAGGTCATCTGGCGGGCATAACGCAGCGCCGTCCAGATCTGACCGGCGGTCTGGGTCTCGATGAACTCCGGCGTTTCAGGAAGTTCAGAAGCGTACTGCTGCTCTTCAATCCAGCGGGAAAGCGCACTTTCGACACGCTCGTTATCGCCAACATATTTTTCATTCATAAAGCCACTGAGGGCACCGGATGACAGGCCGATTTCTTTTGCGATGGCAGCGAAACTGATACCTTTCTCTGCGGCAAGATTGCGCAGAACCTCGCGAATATCGGTAATATTCACTTCAGACATAATTCACTCCATTATTTGAATTTATTTAAACGCCATTAAATGGCGCTTTTACGCTCGTTTTTTTCCAGCATATCGAGGGCTTTATTGAGATATTCATCCTCGCTGTATTCCGCTTCCTCCATTTCTGCCAGCGCCACCGGTGTCGCCCCTCTGTTGGGGCGATAGACGTTGCCGTGCCGCCATTCCTGCTCTGCCGGAGCTGGCAGGGTGTGGACGTTCTCGGCCTCGGCCAGGCGGACTTTCTCCTCGCCGCGCTGACGCATCCCTTTGATACGTTGCTGACGCTGGTGATATTCGGCAGTGACCGGAAATGCCTGCTGTTTATTGCCATCCCAGACAGCTTCGCAAATAAATGAACCATCCGGGCGACGAATAACCACTCGGGTTGCGTCGTGAATATCGTAATTAACGAGCACTTTATTACCGTGCTCGTTATTCAGCTCAGCGGAGTAATACAGGTTATTGAATAAACGGACCTCACAGCGGTTGACGGTTCGCTCTATCTGCGGCATAAACATCTCACGCAACTCCAGATCCGACAGCCATTCTATTTCTGTCGCTTCTTTTTCCAGCTTGTAGCGGCGGAACTGTGCCGGGGTGAAGTGTTCACCATCACCGCGACGCGGCAGAGACTCATGCGGGCGGTTGTTATACCACTCGACACCGGCCTCGATGTGTTCAATCAGCGATTCCCATGAGGGCAGATCGCGCAGGGTCTGCTGTTGTTTTGCCGTCGGCTCTTTCCCTTTGTTCGCTGCATTCGTCGCGGACTGCAGCGCTTTTGTCATGCGACGAACGGTGCTGCGGTCTGCGCCGGTGCCGTAATAGGTGGCGAACTGGCGTGAAATACGCATCCCTAGCGTTTTGTTGAGGATCTCAATAATGCCACGCCCCTGCGGATTTTCAGGGATACCAAGCCGGTGATCGATACCGAGCCGTGGAAGAATACCGGTCAGCTCAGCATCGAAGGTACTATTGGTCTCGCCGCCACCGTTATCGGAATAGTACAGGAACGGTTTGCCGTGGTTTTTAATGCCGTGGCGCAGGGCGTCGGTAACGGCTATCACATTTTCAGACAGTGCCAGACTCCAGCCGACAATATAGCGGCAGCTACCATCCAGGATAAACGTCACCTCCGGCGAGAACGGGTTGCCGTGGTCAGGATGGGCGACCTTCATCTTCATGCCGTGGCCGTCACCAATCCAGACGTAATTAACCGGTAATGACTCCCAGTCACGGCGGACAAAGCCCTCATACTGACGGAACTCGCTGCCGGTGATGCGGCCTTTCTGCTTAACAACAACGGGTAATTTATTCATGGCATAGCACACCTGATCGTAAGAAGGGATGGCTGCGGCCATCATCGAATCATCCCGGTAACGCTCAGCCCATTCAGTTGCAAAATCATCGTAAGCCTCCTGAATACCGCGACCGTCAGGGCGACGATAAAAACTCAGGAACTCGGGCAACCATCTGATTTCTTCAGGCTTAACGACCTGACGTTTACCCGGAGCAAGCAAAAGAAGACGCTCAGCGGCAGAGCGGGTTTTATTGAAATCAGCCACCCAGCGCTTGAGTGATATTTCACTCAGTGACCGTGACGTGCCTTTTTTGGCGTTTGCCAGAGAGACGGCTGCGGCCAGCCACTCAGGCAGTTCGCCACTCTGAGCCTGACGAACAATCTCGCGGATAGCTTTTGCCTGGCTGTATCCCGGCAGTTCTCCGAGGCGCAGCACTTCAACGACCAGAGCCATACGCGCATCAGCAGTCTTGCGCTGTGCCGCTGTCAGACCGTTCAGCTTCTGTTCCATCAGCGCCGGGCATTTGCGGTACACCGTGATTTTGCTCTCCTCGGCACCTTTGGTGTCCGGCGTAGTCGATGCGGTAGCAGGAGCGACAGGCGGCTCTTTCGGTGAACTGTTCATTAGTTCTTTTATCTGATTAACGCGTATAGCTTCTTGTACCTCTAAAGGAAGACTCTCCAGTTTGTAAACAAACCCACCCCCCATACCCCGGCGTTTCTGAGAAAGCCACCCCTCTTTTTTTGCTCGTTCACGTATGTTTCTTGACGTTTTTGGCAACCCAGGCAGATGCATTTGAGCTAGGTCTTCAGCGCTAAAATGAGATTTCATGCTCATAAGAAAACTCCGTTTACACTAATTACTTGTGTACATGAGCAAAAGAGTGGGTAAAATCGCTGCCATATCGGCTTGGCCAAATTTCCTCAGGGGGAACACCTATCGCATCGGCGATGATTTTCTGCCCTTTAGGCCACTTTCGATCAAGTGCATTGCTTAAGGCGGTAGGCGTTTTGTAACCGTAGTGCGCAGAAAGGCCGCGAAGAGACCAGCCACGTTTATGCAGTGCCGCAACTATGTCAGCACGATGCCAGTCTAGGGGTACTTGCTGATTTTTTTTATTCATGACTTTTGCTCATTTAGTGAAATCATGAATAAAGGCATTCGCAAATGCTAAAGAAATCAACTCGGATAAATCAATAATTTGAAGCATCCGAGACCACAATCCTTCTCATTTGTGCGAATTATAAATAAATTAATTTAAAATCAGTACGTTATAATCCAACTCGGATGAGGAGTTAACATGGCATTGGATCGTCCAGAACAAGAAAATAAACTCGGATGCGAAGGTTTTCACTCTCGTTTGCGTTTATTGCTGGAAAGATTTAAAAGCAACAACGCTTTTGCTGTGGCTGCTGGCGTTTCAGCTTCAGGGCTAAACAGGCTTCTGGAGGGAGGGTATCCCACACTCCCCATACTCATAGCTTTGGCAAAAGCTGGGGGTGTATCTGTTGAATGGCTTTCCACCGGTGGAGATTTGGTAGAATCAAAATTACCGGCTCTCGTTCAGGGTAGCTCAGCCAGCATTACAGATGTAAAAGGTAACAACGTAGACCTTGAGGAGTTTGTCTTTGTCCCACGATACAACGTGTCCGCATCTGCTGGCTATGGCTCATGGAATGATGAAGAGACACCCATGTTTACAGTTTCGTTCCGCCGTTATTGGGTAACCAATCACCTGAAAGCTGATCCTGCTAAACTATCTGTAATAAGTGTTTATGGCGACTCTATGGAAGGGGTTTTGAACGATAAAGATATAATTCTCATAAATCATGCAGATAAAGAACCCAGAGAAGGGATTTACGTTTTACGTATTGATGGTCTGCTCATCGTTAAACGAGTGCAAAGATTACCTGGGTCATTATTGAGAATCACAAGCACCAATCCGGCTTACGAGCCATTCTCCATAAATCTCAATGATGTCCCCAATGATTTCGATATCGTCGGGAAAGTGGTTTGGTATGGTAGAGTCATCTAACCAAGTCTAAAATTTTTGAACGGCATTTAAAGCTGATTTTTGGACGTTTGAATTCAGTTTCTGATTAGTATCAATAGATTTCAAGGAGCGGTCCTTTCATCAGATTCAGTATCAAATCGTCCAGCCCTTTGGATCCAGCATTCCCGCCTGTTCCCACTTATTTCTGCTTATTCCCGGTAATATCAAATGATTCCCTTCATAACATACGGCTAAAGGGCGTGCCGAAAACCGCCGGGTTACGGTTGTTATCAGCACGCCTTAACTCCCTTACTCTACTGAGCTGGCGAGCGTCGCTGCGCTGGCCGCACGCCAGCACAGATAGTCAACGGCAATACACAGCAGCAGGCTGGCGCCCATCAGCGGCAGCGCCAGCCCCAGCAGGGCAGCAATCACCAGCGCGAGCGTACGAGCGGGCCATGCCAGATTAAGCCAGGCCTGCACCAGCGTACCTGCCGGGTTAAACGTCGCCTTCGGCGGACGGCGAATCCACCATAAGCGATACCCGACGACAATCATCACGCATAGCGCTGAGCCAAAAGCGATCAGCAGCAGCTGATTAGCCAGGCCAAAGAGGATCCCCATGTGGAAATCGACGCCCCAGCGGGTAAGTTTTGCCATCAGCGGGAAATCGGCAAAGCGCGTACGGTCAACAACCTGCATCCGTTCACCGTCAATCGCCACCGCGTCAACCTGCGTCGGCCAGCCCCGGTCGATTTCGTTCACCGTCCAGGCGAACCCCGCCTCCTTCGGTGGACGAATCTCAAGCTTACTGGCATCGAGGCCTGCGCTACGCGCGAGCGTCAGCACCCGGTCAAACTGCTCCCCCTGCAGAGGCGGCATCGTTTCGGGCATCGCCATATTGCCCATATGATGTTCGGCATGAGCATCGTGGGCCATCGGCATCGCGGCGCGCAGCTGAGTATTGACCTGCGGCGTCAGCCAGCCGAAAGCGGCGCGCATCTTATCGACATTATCCCCGGCCCACTGCGACCAAGTTAAGCCCGTCGCGGAGAACAGCAGCATTCCGGCCAGCAGCACCCAGCCGAGAGAAACATGCAGCCGACGCGTATTTTGCTGAGGATTATTGATGCGTCGACGCGGCCGGGTCATTGCCCATAGCGCAATGCCTCCCAGCGCGGCAACCCACATCCAGGATGCCGCCAGCTCGCTATACAGCCGGCCGATATTACCTGCCAGCAGCGACCTGTGCGCGTAATCAATCCACTGGCGCAGGGGCAAAATACCGCTGGTGCCATAGACCGTCATATCGCCTTTAACCCGTAAGGTCACCGGATCGATAAACAGCGCCCGGGATTCAGATTCTCCCAGCTGCGGATCGGCGAACATCACCCGCGTGGTCTCGCCGGGGGCAATGGCAGGTCGCACCGCCTGCAGGCGAAGATTTCCCTGAGTCAGCGCCTCCGCGGCCGCGATTTGGGCGCTCAGCGGCTGCTTCTCACCGCCGGGTGTCGCGCTCAGCGCATCGTGATACAGCCAGTTTTCCAGCCTGCGGCGTGGCAATATACAGCGTACCGGTTAGCGCAGCCACGAAGATAAACGGCCCGATAAACAGGCCAATATAAAAATGAAGACGCCGCAGCAGGTTCAGCCATGCCGCGCGCGAGGTGCAGGTAGTCATACTTTTCCTTTCCGAAAGCAAAAAGAGAACGTTGCGCAGTGCGCACGTTATTTTTTATTAACAGGAAACAGCAGACCGGCGCGGCGGCGCGCGAGTATCGGGATAGAGCCAGGGGAAGTAGTGCCAATGCTTCTGCACCGGGCGAGCCGTAAAGATACGCAGTCGCCGCAGGATGAAGGTGATAAGCAGCGCCAGCGCCAGCAGCAGGCCCGGCACGTGGGCTAGCAGCACGCAGTAGCCGCAGGCCTCGGCGTGGTCAGCCGGCACGGTATGCGCAGGCGTAGACGTAGACGTAGACGCCGGCGGAGCAGAGTGGGACATCTTCATGCCGTGAGGCATTTCCATGGCATGAGGCGTTTCCGCCATCATCATCGCGTGGTGCATTCCGGGCATCGCGCCCATCGGATCTTTTTGCAATGAGATAGAGATCAGCGGAGCGACGACGATCAGCAGGATCGAAAACAGCGCCAGCCATGCGGCCCGCCATTGATGTGCTGACTGTCGATAAATATTGCCGGCCACCGCCCCTCCATCGTGAGGGCGATATTGTAAATGATTTACATCAAGATAGTTAAAACAAAGATAAAAAAAGGGCCAGCCTACCAGGCCAGCCCTTTTTATCAGGATGTCGCGAAAGCGAATCTTAGTTAAGACGCTCTTTGA
This sequence comes from Klebsiella sp. WOUb02, assembly GCF_050058015.1. Lineage (NCBI taxonomy): Bacteria > Pseudomonadati > Pseudomonadota > Gammaproteobacteria > Enterobacterales > Enterobacteriaceae > Klebsiella > Klebsiella sp. WOUb02. The sequence goes on along the minus strand of NZ_CP170106.1, from coordinate 745,480 downwards.
TACGAGCAGACTTACCGGTACGCTCACGCAGGTAGTACAGTTTAGCTTTACGTACAGCACCACGACGTTTAACAGCAATGCTGTCAACTACCGGAGAGTGAGTCTGGAAGACACGCTCAACGCCTTCGCCGTTGGAAATTTTGCGAACAGTGAATGCAGAGTGCAGACCGCGGTTACGAATAGCGATAACCACGCCCTCGAATGCCTGCAGACGTTTTTTGGAACCTTCAACAACCCATACTTTCACTTCCACGGTATCACCCGGACGGAAGGAAGGTACGTCCTGCTTCATCTGTTCTTGTTCAATTTGCTTAATAATGTTGCTCATAATTTAATCTCTTATCCTGGGTAAACTGATATTGGGGGCGTTACGCCATCCCATCATGTTTATGCTGCTGTTTTGCGTGTTCAGTTTTGAACTGCGCCAGCAACTTTGCTTGCTCTTCAGTCAGAGCCAGGTTTTCCAAAAGTTCAGGTCTTCTAAGCCAGGTGCGGCCCAGCGACTGTTTCAAACGCCAGCGACGTATCTCAGCATGGTTTCCCGACAGCAATACCGGCGGTACTTCCATCTCTTCTAACACTTCAGGACGGGTATAGTGTGGGCAGTCCAGCAGACCATCGGCAAAGGAATCTTCCGTTGCCGAAGCTTCATGACCCAGAACCCCCGGGATGAACCGGGAAACGGAATCAATCAGCGTCATTGCCGGTAACTCACCACCGCTGAGAACGTAATCGCCGATTGACCATTCTTCATCAATTTCGGTCTGAATTACGCGCTCGTCTATCCCTTCGTAGCGACCGCACACCAGAATCAGCTTCTGATTCGCTGCCAGTTCGCTGACGCCCGCTTGATCAAGCTTGCGTCCCTGAGGCGACAGATATATCACCTTAGCGCCTTCACCTGCCGCGGCTTTTGCTGTATGGATGGCGTCCCGCAAGGGTTGCACCATCATTAACATCCCCGGTCCGCCGCCGTAAGGACGATCGTCCACGGTACGGTGCCGGTCGTGCGCGAAGTCGCGAGGACTCCAGCACTGGATGCTCAGCAGGCCATTTTTTACTGCCCGGCCAGTTACCCCGTAATCGGTAATTGCGCGGAACATTTCAGGAAACAGGCTAATTATGCCAATCCACATAGCGCCGTCTTTTACCGTTTATTCGGAGAATTTAAAAACCAGGATCCCAATCTACTTCGATTGTTCGAGTAGCGAGATCGACTTTCTTGATAACCTGCCCATCGAGGAACGGAACCAGCCGCTCCTTGATGCCAAACGCATCTTTCAGGTTTGCCTTGATGACGAGAACGTCATTTGACCCGGTTTCCATCATATCGATGACTTTGCCCAGGCCATAGCCTTCAGTGGTGACTACCTGGCAGCCCATCAGGTCTTTCCAGTAATAGTCGCCCTCTCCCAGCTTCGGCAACTGCGAGGAATCCACGATAATTTCGCAATTAGTCAGCAGATTCGCAGCATCGCGATCGTCAACGCCCTTCAGCTTGATGACGATATCCTGATTGTGGTGGCGCCAGCTTTCCAGCTCAACAACCTGCCACTGACCCGCCTTCTGGATTAACCAGGGCTGATAGTCAAAAATGCTTTCGGCGTCTTCGGTGGAGGAGAACACTCTGAGCCAACCACGGATACCGTAGGAAGAACCCATTTTGCCCAATACGATCGGATCAACAGGTGCTTGTGCGGTGTGTTGCTTGCTCATCATGACCACCGTGACAGATTAAGCTGCTTTGTTCGCTGCTTTGATCAGCGTAGCTACGCGATCGGAAACGGTAGCGCCCTGGCCAACCCAGTGAGCGATACGATCCAGATCCAGACGAGTTTCTTCTTCGTTCGCGGAAGCTATCGGGTTGAAGAAACCAACGCGCTCGATGAAGCGGCCGTTGCGTGCATTACGGCTGTCGGTGACAACAACCTGGTAGAACGGACGCTTTTTAGCGCCGTGACGAGCTAAACGAATAGTTACCATAACATCCTCTTGTGTGAATAAAACAACCGGGCCCCATCGAGGAACGGGACCCGGGTGTCATATTAAAAGCCCGAAAATTTTACTGATTTCTGTGCAAAAATCAATTCAAAACTGCAATACGCTAAATAATTCGAGTTGCAGGCAGGCGGCAAGTGAGTAAATCCCCGGGAGCGTACACAAGTACGTGACCGGGGTGAGCGAATGCAGCCAACGCATCTGCGGCTTGAATTATGACGCGTATTAGCGACCGGGGAAACCGGGCGGCATCATCCCTTTCATCCCACGCATCATCTTCATCATGCCGCCTTTCGACTTCATCTTCTTCATCATGCGCTGCATATCGTCAAACTGCTTGAGCAGACGGTTAACGTCCTGTACCTGCATCCCGCAGCCCGCGGCGATACGGCGCTTGCGCGAACCTTTGATGATCTCAGGTTTAGCGCGCTCTTTCAGCGTCATCGAGTTGATGATCGCTTCCATCCGCACCAGCACTTTATCGTCCATCTGCGACTTAACGTTATCCGGGATCTGCCCCATGCCCGGCAGCTTGCCCATCAGGCTGGCCATACCGCCCATGTTCTTCATCTGGCGCAGCTGCTCGAGGAAGTCGGTCAGGTCGAAGCCGTCGCCCTTCTTCAGCTTGGAGGCCAGCTTTTCTGCCTGCGCGCGGTCGACCTTGCTCTCAATATCTTCGATCAGAGACAGCACGTCGCCCATGCCGAGGATACGGGAGGCGATACGATCCGGATGGAACGGCTCGAGGGCTTCGGTTTTCTCGCCGACGCCGAGGAATTTAATCGGCTTACCGGTGATATGACGAATCGACAGCGCCGCACCGCCGCGGGCGTCGCCGTCCACTTTGGTCAGCACCACGCCGGTCAACGGCAGCGCTTCGTTAAAGGCTTTCGCGGTATTCGCCGCATCCTGACCGGTCATCGCATCAACGACGAACAGCGTTTCTACCGGGTTAAGAGCAGCGTGAACCTGCTTGATTTCGTCCATCATCGCTTCATCGACGTGCAGACGACCGGCGGTATCCACCAGCAGCACGTCGTAGAACTTCAGCTTCGCCTCTTTCAGCGCGGCATTAACGATGTCGAGCGGCTTCTGGCCGACGTCGGACGGGAAGAAATCAACGCCCACCTGCTCGGCCAGCGTTTCCAGCTGTTTAATCGCCGCCGGGCGATAAACGTCCGCAGAGACCACCAGCACCTTCTTCTTGTGCTTCTCGCGCAGGAATTTACCCAGCTTCGCAACGCTGGTGGTTTTACCCGCACCCTGCAGGCCCGCCATCAGCACCACGGCCGGCGGCTGAGCGGCTAAATCCAGCGCCTGGTTCTCTTCACCCATCGCCGCAACCAGACTCGTTGCGTACGATCTTGACGAACTCCTGGCCCGGGGTCAGGCTTTTGTTAACTTCATGCCCTACCGCGCTCTCTTTTACGCGGCTGATGAATTCACGCACGACGGGCAGAGCAACGTCCGCCTCGAGCAGCGCCATGCGCACTTCGCGCAGGGTTTCTTTAATATTGTCTTCGGTAAGGCGTCCGCGGCCGCTAATGTTGCGCAGCGAACGCGACAAACGATCGGTTAAATTATCAAACATTGTCTCTCGCCTGAGGTGGAAACTGTCGGTCGCCGCAGCGACACCACAAATACAAATTTGCCGCAGTATAACACGACATGTCGCGGGATGTGATGCAACGGTTGGAGCCGACGTCGCGTAACGCTATACTGCTTCTCTTTCTTATTTAGTCAACAGTCGACGCCCATATGCCTGTTTTTGCTCTACTCGCGCTTGTCGCCTATTCCGTCAGCCTGGCGCTGATCGTTCCCGGCCTGCTGCAAAAGAACAGCAGCTGGCGGCGGATGGCGATAGTTTCCGCAGCTATTGCGCTGATTTGTCATGCTTTTGCGCTGGAGTCACGCATTTTCCCCGGCGGCGGTAGCGGGCAAAATCTCAGCTTACTCAACGTCGGCTCGCTGGTCAGCCTGATGATCTGTACGGTGATGACCATCGTCGCTTCGCGCAACCGAGGCTGGCTGCTGCTGCCCATCGTCTACGCTTTTGCGCTGATTAATCTGGCCTTCGCCACCTTCGTTCCCAACGAATACATCACGCACCTGGAAACAACCCCGGGCATGCTGGTGCACATTGGCCTGTCGCTCTTCTCTTACGCAACGCTGATCATTGCCGCCCTGTACGCCCTGCAGCTGGCCTGGATTGACTACCAGCTGAAAAACAAAAAGCTGGCTTTTAGCCACGAAATGCCGCCGTTGATGAGTATTGAACGTAAAATGTTTCATATCACCCAGGTCGGCGTGGTGCTGCTGACGCTGACGCTGTGCACCGGGCTGTTCTACATGCACAACCTGTTCAGTACGGAAAATATTGATAAAGCCGTGCTGTCGATCGTGGCGTGGTTCGTTTATATCGTCCTGCTATGGGGGCACTACCATGAAGGCTGGCGCGGTCGCCGGGTCGTCTGGTTTAACGTCACCGGCGCAGGCCTGCTGACGCTGGCTTATTTTGGCAGCCGCGTCCTTCAGCAGTTTATTAGCTAAATCCAGACTACGAGCAACCACACCGGGCAGCATTACGACAGGTCATCTGAACGCCGGCAGCGCGAAGCAACCGCCGCATACTCTGAATATGCGAAGGTTCCAGGCTCTACCGGATCGGGCCGGTAATCGCCCGGTGGGACAGGCTTTAAGGAGTCCCTCCTGGAACACATCTCTACCACCACGCTAATCGTGACGTTGATTATCATGGTGATCATCTCAGCCTATTTCTCCGGTTCTGAGACCGGCATGATGACGCTGAACCGCTACCGCCTGCGCCATATGGCGAAGCAGGGCAACCGCCAGGCGAAGCGCGTCGAAAAGCTGCTGCGCAAACCCGATCGCTTAATCAGCCTGGTGCTGATCGGCAACAACCTGGTCAATATTCTCGCCTCCGCGCTGGGGACTATCGTGGGTATGCGCCTGTACGGCGACGCAGGGGTGGCGATCGCCACCGGTGTTCTGACCTTCGTGGTGCTGGTATTTGCCGAGGTTCTGCCCAAGACTATCGCCGCGCTGTATCCGGAGAAAGTCGCCTATCCGAGCAGCATCCTGCTGGCGCCGCTGCAGGTGCTGATGATGCCGCTGGTGTGGCTGCTGAACACCATCACCCGCCTTCTGATGCGCATCATGGGCATCAAGGCCGATATTATTATCAGCGGCGCGCTGAGCAAAGACGAGCTGCGTACCATCGTGAATGAATCGCGTACGCAAATCTCCCGCCGCAATCAGGACATGCTGCTGTCGGTGCTGGACCTCGAGAAGGTCAGCGTGGACGACATTATGGTGCCGCGAAATGAGATTATCGGTATCGATATTAACGATGACTGGAAATCCATCGTCCGCCAGCTCACCCACTCGCCGCACGGCCGTATTGTGCTCTACCGCGGTTCGCTGGATGACGCCATCAGCATGCTGCGCGTCCGTGAAGCCTATCGCCTGATGACCGAGAAAAAAGAGTTCACTAAAGAGGTGATGCTCCGCGCCGCGGATGAGATTTACTTCGTGCCGGAAGGCACGCCGCTGAGCACGCAGCTGGTGAAGTTCCAGCGCAATAAGAAGAAGGTAGGGCTGGTGGTCGATGAATATGGCGATATCCAGGGCCTGGTGACCGTTGAAGATATTCTGGAAGAGATTGTCGGCGACTTCACCACCTCGATGTCGCCCACCCTGGCGGAGGAAGTGACCCCGCTCAACGACGGTTCGGTGATTATTGACGGCAGCGCCAACGTTCGTGAAATCAATAAGGCGTTTAACTGGCGTCTGCCGGAAGACGAAGCCCGCACGATCAACGGCATTATTCTTGAAGCGCTGGAAGAGATCCCGGCTCCCGGCACCCGCGTGCGCATCGAGCAGTACGACATCGATATTCTCGATGTTCAGGACAATATGATTAAGCAGGTGAAGGTGATGCCGGTGAAGCCGATTCGTGAAAGCGCGGCGGAATAATCGCCCGTTAGCTCAAGCAAGCGGTGAACCTCGGTTCGCCGTTTTTTTGCTGCCGAATCGGCGGTAACGCAGGTCAATAAAGCATAAAAAAACGGCCACCCGCAGGCGGCCGCTTTACAGAGAATTACTTCGCCTTCGCCACGGTCACCATCGCTGCGCGAATGGTACGACCGTTCAGGGTGTAGCCCTTTTGCATTACGCCCAGCACGTTGCCCGCCGCCACGTCTTCAGATTCAACCATGGCGATGGCCTGATGAACATTAGGATCCAGCGGCACGTTGGTATCGGCAATCACTTCCACGCCGAACTTACGGACAACGTCCAGCATCGACTTCAGCGTCAGCTCAATACCTTCAACCATTGAAGCCATGTCCGGATTGGCTTTATCGGCCACTTCCAGCGCGCGGTCCAGGCTATCGATCACCGGCAGCAGTTCGTTGACGAACTTCTCCAGGGCGAATTTATGCGCCTTTTCCACGTCAAGCTCGGTGCGACGACGCAGGTTTTCCATTTCCGCTTTTACGCGCAGGATACCTTCGCGTTCACGAGTCTGGGCTTCAACCAGCTGCGCTTCCAGATTCGCAATTTTTTCATCGCGCGGATCCACCTGGTCAGCAGAAACCTCAGGCTCAACCGCCTCAACGTTGTCGTGCTGTTCCGTGATAATTTCTTCCGGGGCTTGCCCGTCAGGCGTTTTCTGTTCTTTACTACTCATGAATTTCTCCGCGTTTTTTTCGCATTCATCTCGCTAACTTCGCTTATTATGGGGATCAGTTTCCGGGTTTCAAGGGAAGCAGTCAGATTGTCATCATTCATTTAACGCAAGGACATCCAGAACATGAAGAACCATTTCAAGTGTATAGGCATTGTGGGGCATCCTCGTCACCCAACCGCGCTGACCACACATGAAATGCTCTGGCGCTGGCTGTGCAGTAAAGGCTATGAAGTTCTGGTCGAACAACAGATCGCCCATGAGCTACAGCTTAGCAACGTCAAAACGGGAACGCTGGCGGAGATTGGCCAGCAGGCGGATCTGGCGGTCGTCGTTGGCGGTGATGGCAATATGCTTGGCGCCGCGCGCACCCTGGCGCGGTATGATATTCAGGTCATCGGCATCAACCGCGGCAATCTCGGTTTTCTGACCGACCTCGACCCGGATAACGCGCTGCAGCAGCTTGCCGACGTGCTTGAAGGCCACTATATCGCCGAAAAACGCTTTCTGCTGGAAGCCCAGGTCTGCCAGCAGGATTGTCAGAAACGGATTAGCACGGCAATTAACGAAGTGGTTCTGCATCCGGGCAAGGTCGCGCATATGATCGAGTTCGAGGTCTACATCGACGAGGTGTTTGCCTTTTCCCAGCGCTCCGACGGCCTGATTATCTCCACCCCGACGGGCTCAACCGCCTACTCGCTGTCCGCCGGAGGCCCCATTCTGACGCCTTCGCTCGACGCCATCACCCTGGTGCCGATGTTCCCGCATACGCTCTCGGCCCGCCCGCTGGTCATTAACGGCGACAGCACCATTCGCCTGCGCTTCTCCCAGCGCTGCAGCGACCTTGAGATCAGTCTGTGACAGCCAGATAGCCCTGCCGATTCAGGACGGTGAAGATGTCTTAATCCACCGCTGCGACTACCACCTGAATCTTATTCACCCGAAAGATTACAGCTATTTCAATACATTGAGCACCAAGCTTGGCTGGTCGAAAAAATTATTCTGATTTTATAAGCCGCCTCTTTACTGGATAAAAAACCAGTATATACTGTACGAAAACACAGTAATGGTTTTTCACACAGGAAGGCAGCTATGTTGGCGCAACTCACCATCAGTAATTTTGCTATCGTTCGTGAACTGGAGATCGATTTTCACAGCGGCATGACCGCCATCACTGGGGAAACCGGTGCGGGAAAATCGATAGCCATCGATGCGCTAGGGCTGTGCCTTGGCGGCAGAGCGGAAGCAGATATGGTGCGAAGAGGCGCCAGCCGCGCGGACCTGTGCGCGCGCTTCGCGTTGAAGGATACGCCCGCGGCGCAGCGCTGGCTGGAAGCGAACCAGCTGGAAAGCGGACGTGAGTGTTTACTTCGCCGCGTCATCAGCACCGACGGCCGTTCGCGCGGCTTCATTAACGGTACCGCTGTTCCTCTCTCCCAGCTTCGCGAGCTCGGCCAGCTGCTTATCCAGATCCACGGGCAGCACGCGCACCAGCTATTAACCAAGCCAGAACACCAAAAAACGCTGCTCGATGGTTATACCGCTGAGTATGCGCTTACTCAGCTCATGGGCGGGCATTATCGCCAGTGGCACCAGAGCTGCCGCGAGCTGGCGCAGCATCAGCAGCAGAGCCAGGAGCGCGCCGCCCGCGCCGATCTGTTGCAGTATCAGCTAAAAGAGCTGAACGAGTTCTGTCCTCAGCAGGGTGAATTCGAACAAATCGACGAAGAGTACAGACGTCTGGCCAACAGCGGCCAGCTGCTGAGCACCTGTCAGCATGCGCTGACGGTGATGGCGGACGGCGAAGAGGCGAACCTGCAGGACCAGCTCTACGCCGCTAAGCAGCTGGTAGGCGAGCTGGTCGGCATGGACGGCAAGCTCGCCAGCGTGCTGGATATGCTGGAAGAAGCGTCAATCCAGCTTAGCGAGGCAACCGACGAGCTGCGCCACTACAACGACCGTCTGGATCTCGACCCGAATCGCCTGTTCGAACTGGAGCAGCGCATCTCGCGGCAGATTTCCCTCGCCCGCAAGCATCAAATTACGCCGGAGGAGCTGCCGGCGTTCTATCAGGCGCTGTTAGAGGAGCAGCGCCTGCTGGACGACAGCGCGGGCTCGCTGGAGTCACTCAGCCAGACGGTGGTTGAACATCACCAGCTGGCGCTGGAAACGGCCCGCCAGCTGCACGCCGCACGGCAGCGCAGCGCCGATGAGCTGACCCGGCTGATCACTGAAAGTATGCACTCACTTTCCATGCCTCACGGGGTGTTTGCCATCGACATCGCCTTTGATGAGCGTCATCTGACGGCCGAAGGCGCCGATCGCATCGAGTTTCGCGTAACCACCAACCCCGGTCAGCCGCTGCAGCCTCTTGCTAAAGTGGCCTCCGGCGGGGAGCTATCTCGTATTGCGCTGGCTATTCAGGTCATTACCGCGCAGAAGATGGAAACGCCGGCCCTGATTTTCGATGAAGTCGATGTCGGCATCAGCGGCCCAACTGCCGCCGTGGTCGGCAAGCTGCTGCGCCAGTTGGGGGAATCGACCCAGGTCATGTGCGTCACTCACCTGCCGCAGGTGGCCGGCTGCGGCCACCATCACTTCATCGTCTGCAAAGAGACCGATGGCGAGATGACCGAAACCCACATGCATCCGCTGGATAAACGCGCGCGTCTGCAGGAGCTGGCCCGCCTGCTGGGCGGGAGCGAAGTCACGCGCAACACGCTGGCGAATGCGAAAGAGTTGCTCGCGGCGTAAACTTTTTGATTTCCGCAGAGTCATAGTGAACAGCAAATTGCCGCAAGACCTGCAGTCGAAGGTTTCCAACTGGGCAAAGGTCTATTATTATCGGCATATTACAGATGAGCCACGTACTGTTCGGGCCCGAAAAGGAATCAAATCACTATGCGCTGTAAAACGCTGACTGCTGCCGCAGCGGTTCTTCTTATGTTGACCGCAGGCTGTTCCACTCTGGAACGAGTGGTTTACCGTCCTGACATCAACCAGGGTAACTATCTGGCACCTAACGATGTAGCAAAAATTCGTGTCGGCATGACGCAACAGCAGGTTGCTTATGCTCTGGGTACCCCAATGATGTCGGATCCGTTTGGCACTAACACCTGGTTCTACGTTTTCCGTCAGCAGCCTGGCCATGAAAACATTACCCAGCAGACCCTCACTCTGACCTTTAACAACAGCGGCGTGTTAACCAACATCGATAACAAACCGGCACTGACCAAAGAGTAAGGCACAGCGGCGGTAGCCATACCGCTCCGGAAACGCAAAAAGCGCTCATTGAGCGCTTTTTTTATGCCAACCGGCCCTACTTCTCGTCGTTCTTTTTTTCTGCCCGCTGGCGCCGCAGCTCTTTCGGGTCGGCAATCAGCGGCCGGTAAATCTCCACCCGGTCGCCATCATGGACTTCATCGTGCAGCTTAGCCGGGCGGCTATATATTCCCACCTTGTTTTTCGCCAGGTTTATATCGTCGCGTAGCGCCAGAAGGCCGCTGGCAATAATCGCCTGTTCGACGGTCGCCCCCTCCTCCAGCCTTACGCTTTGCAGATACTGCTTTTCAGGCAGGGCATAGGCGACTTCAACGACGATTTTAGCCGACACGATAAACCTCTTTCGCCCGGGTGGTAAACGCCTGCACCATATTGAGCGCCAGTTCTTTAAAGATACGGCCAAACGCCATTTCAATCAGCTTGTTGGTGAATTCAAAATCGAGGTGGAATTCGATTTTGCACGCATCCGGACTCAGCGGAATAAACTGCCAGCCGCCAATAAGCGATTTAAACGGGCCATCGACCAGACTCATCAGGATGCTCTGGTTGCTGGTTAACGTATTCCGCGTTGTGAAAGTCTTACTGATGCCAGCCTTAGACACATCAACCGCCGCCATCATCTGCGTCGGCCCGGACTCCAGCACGCGGCTACCGGTGCAACCTGGCAAAAAATCAGGATAGGACTTCACATCGTTTACGAGTTGATACATCTGCTCCACGCTGAACGGCACCAGCGCAGTACGGCTAATCTGAGGCATAGCAAGTTCCACATTTAAACACGGCGCAAATAATATCATTTATCTGCTGCTAAAAAAAACGCTGTGCCACAACTCGTGCTAAGATAACGCGTTACACCTCGCAGGATGGATTGAGGTAACTATGTATAAGATAAGCGATGACTTCAGGACACTATGACTAAGAAAAAAGCACACAAACCTGGATCAGCCACCATTGCGCTGAATAAACGCGCCCGTCATGAATACTTTATCGAAGATGAATACGAGGCGGGTCTTGCCCTGCAAGGGTGGGAAGTCAAATCTCTGCGCGCCGGTAAAGCCAACATCGGCGATAGCTACGTGATTCTGAAGGACGGCGAAGCCTATCTGTTTGGTGCCAACTTTACGCCAATGGCCGTGGCTTCAACCCACTACGTCTGCGACCCGACGCGCACCCGCAAGCTGCTGCTAAATCAACGAGAGCTCGATGCGCTGTACGGCCGTATTAACCGGGAAGGTTATACCGTCGTAGCCCTGTCGCTGTACTGGAAAAATGCCTGGTGCAAAGTCAAAATCGGCGTGGCGAAAGGTAAGAAACAGCACGACAAGCGTACCGATCTGAAAGACCGTGAATGGGCGGTCGATAAAGCGCGCATTATGAAACACGCCGGACGTTAACCTCCTTCTACAGGGGCCAGCTAAGCTGACCCTTGTGCTATATCGTTGTTGATGCTGCTTTTTTACCCAACCAGGCGCCATAAACCACCGCACGAGGGCTGGTAAGCCTGTTCATAAATCTGTTATACTTGTCCTAACACATTGGGGCTGATTCTGGATTCGACGGGATTCGCGAAACCCAAGGTGCATGCCGAGGGGCGGTTGGCCTCGTAAAAAGCCGCAAAAAAATAGTCGCAAACGACGAAAACTACGCTTTAGCAGCTTAATAACCTGCTCTGAGCCCTCTCTCCCTAGCTTCCGCTCTTAAGACGGGGATCAAAGAGAGGTCAAACCCAAAAGAGATCGCGTGAATACCCTGCCTGGGGTTGAAGCGTTAAAACTAATCAGGCTAGTCTGGTAGTGGCGTGTCTGTCCGCAGGTGCCAGGCGAATGTAAAGACTGACTAAGCATGTAGTGCCGAGGATGTAGGAATTTCGGACGCGGGTTCAACTCCCGCCAGCTCCACCAAATAAAACAAGGGGTTACGTGAGAGCGTAGCCCCTTTTTGTTTGGTTGTGGCGGCAAAATGGCGGCAGCCAATTTGCCCACCGTTCATTAACGACTTAGCCGTTTATGTAATAAAGGTGATTCACATGGAAGAAATGCACTTTGTCTACATCAATGCGAATGCACGCATTGGTGCCCATTCGATAAGCAATGTTAGCCACAGCGATAACTACATTCAGGGTATATGCCAATCAGCCCATTCAATAAGGACGTTTCGAAAAGATAGAATACTTAAGGAATGCACATCTGCTTATGAAGCAGAGCAAGCCTGTCAGTCCTTTTTTCCTGAAAATTACATCCATCTAACCAGGGAGACAAAGCCCAAAGCTCTCACTTTTGACGTTTGCTTTACAGGGTTCAAAAAAGCGGATAAAGAACGTTTGATTGACGTTGCCGAGGCACACAATCTTACGGTTAGAAGTTCAGTAACTCAAAATCTGCAAATGCTCTGCTGCGGATACAATGCAGGACCAACTAAAGTAAATGCTGCTCGCATGAAAGGCACCGTCATCATTGATGAGGCAGGTTTTATGCATTTTCTTGAAACAGGCGAGATCTCAGACGAATAAAAACCCGCCGCAGCAGGTTATTTTTTTAAAAGTTCATATGACCCTGCCCGCTTGACGTCGGATGCGGCGGGGCATTATCAATTACGCCTGGTATCATGATATACCGGACTACGGTTTCATGGGTGATAAACGTGGTGCCGCAATTGATATTTTGGCACTGGCAGTAACGCTCCTTTGTCTGATCCGTTACGCGAAAACTGCTCCGCGTGTGCGCTGCATGTCCGCATTTAGGGCAATTCATCATATCCGTTTCTCCGCCGCCGTTACCGAAATCGCATCAATAATACACAACATCAATATCGAGAACCAATTATTCAATATTGAGATCGTCAATTTCTACTTCCAGTTCGATGCTGGTCATAAATCCGCTATTCGGGTTGACCGTGTGCGTTAAGGTGGTGATGGTCCAGCTGGCATCATCAATGGGTTGCTTAAAGCCGGTGACCTTAACGGGCATTTCCGTATAGAGATCTGCGCGGCCTTCTGCCAGTTGCAGGGAAAATGACGCTACACCACGCTGCAGCCGCTCCCAGTTCACTTTTGCAGCCCGCTCTGCATTACTTCGGTTCGCATAGGTCCGGTTCAGAACCAGCACGTTTTCATCCGTCCCGATCAGGTAATCCCCCTGCTTTGCTTCCGGCTCTTTGGGTTTTGTTGTCTTCCGGCGGCGCTTCACCTTAGCCGTTTCTTTCTTTTCTGGTTCCCGCGTATGCAGCCAGTGAGCTATAACCCCGGTATACGCTCCCCTGTCCGCCAGACTGAAGCGATGACTGTCACCGTCCCGACGGGTAATAGTGATGACCGGCAGCGCTTTCCCGCTGGCCGTTTTCCCCTGCCCCTGCCGGATAAACAGCAGGTTACTGTCCTTAACCGAAGCAATCGCGCCATACTGCCGCGCCAGCTTCATCAAAAAGCTGGCGTCGCTTTCGTTGGTCTGGTCCAGGTGATCCAGCGTCTGCTCCGCGACATCTTTGCCGATAGCAACCTTCAGGCTGTGCCGCGTGGCAATCTCCTTCACCACCTCACCCAACGTCGTTTTGTGCCAGGACTTTTCACGCCGTACATTTAGCGTCTCCCTGAAATCAGCGCTGCGGGCACGGATTGTCAGTCGGTCCGGGCTGCCGCTATGTTCGATCTCATCAACGGTAAACTTCCCTTTTGAAAACAGCGGCTCGCCTTTCCATCCAAGCGCCAGAGAAATCACCGCGCCACGACGCGGCATAATTACCAGACCGTCCGCATCGTCCAGCTCCAGATCAAGCTGGTCAGCTTCGAATCCGCGGTTGTCGGTCAGCGTCATACCCATCAGGCGCTTATCCAGCGTCTGCGTGGCATCCTTACCCTCAATCACGATGCGAAAGGCCGGGGTCTTGCTGAGGTTGAGTAAATCAGTCATCTCGCTCACTGCAGTAACCCTCCTACCGTGGTTCTGATATTCCCTACCGCTGCCGCTGCGGAGTCCTGCAGGCTGCTAAGCTGGTCACTCAGGCTGCCGAACATTTCGGACAGCGACTCATCAACACGTTTCAGCCCCAGCGAAAACTCTATTTTTCTCGCTTCACCGCTGGCGAAAAACTCTGTTTTCGTCTGGCTCAGGTTTTCAATCACGTACATACCATAGATAGTCCCGCCGCCCTCGATCAGCGGCCAGGCCTTTCCCTGCTCCGCCATCAGCTCCAGCGCCAGCAACGACAACCTGCCGCCGGTCACTTCCGGCATGAGGACGCCGGAGAGCGTCAGCTGATCGTTATCTGGCCCCAAAAACTGCGTTGTCGGACGGCGATTAATGCGGTTGTTGGTCACATGCCGCCAGTTCCGCTGATACTGCAGTTGCTGATAGGGAACCGTGCGCAGCTGAAACACAAACAAGCCCAGGACCATCATCATGAATCGTACCCCCCTTGATCGCTGAAGTTGCTTCGGGCCTTAGCCCTCATACGACGCTCGCGCTCATCGAGCTGTCGCGCAACCTCCTGCGCAATATCCTGAGCGTTCTGCCCTGGCTGGGCGGTGATATGAATGGGTGCGTTAATCTCATAACGGATCACTGGCGTCACGCTGGATGAGGCAGCCTGGTTTTGTTTGTATGCCATAGCTGAAAGGCTGTACGGATGTAAAGGCACAGCTTCTACAGGCGCTGCAGCTACCCCCATAAAGCCTGCAACGACGGACGCCAGCGCAGCAGTGCGCCGCCTGCTGGTCACACTTGCCGGACCGTTAATGATTTCCGGGCCGCTCTCCCCCACAATGCCAAACTGACCTCGCGGGATCGTGCCGCCGCTGTCATACATACCTGCAAAGCCCATTGGCGGGAATCCGCCAGGCGGCAACACCACCTTGCCGTCACCGTTCATCGTAGCGGACTGCTGTCGTGTGACCTGTTCAGGTAGTTTTGCTTTTGCCGCTTCCTGACTGACGATGCCGAGTTTTTCCAGCAACCACGACACGCCTGATTTAAGCGATTCAAGCGGGTGCATCACCATATTCAGACCTTCCGCCAGCGCCTCACCAAACCTGCGGCCCATTGCAGCTGCACTGTTCAGTTCTTCAGAAGTGGATTTGACCGGCGTAAGCAAATCAGTGAACCACTTCCACAAAGCCTGCACCTTATCGCCAATCCACTGAAAAACAGGCCGCAATGGCTCAAAGGCAGCACTGATCGGTGCCGCAGCGGCTTTAAACCCATCCACCACACCACCTAAAAATGCGCTGATAGGTTGCCAGTATTTCCAGACTACCAATGCCACACCAGCCAGTGCAGCCACAACCAGCCCTATTGGGCTAAGCAATACACCCAGCACACTGCCAACACCCATAAGGGCCGCACGCAACAAGGCGAACGGTGACATTACCAGCCATCTGAGTACGCCCCCGGCACTCCGCACCGAGGCTATCAGAGCTGCAAATGCAGCGCTCGCCAGTCCGCTGATTTTCATACCAAGCTGGCGGACCGCGGTGCCGGGGTTACGAAAGGAGGCCACCAGTGTCTCACCCGCCTGCTGGGCAGACTCTTTAATCTTTTCCAGCACGCCATCACGGAACGCATCCAGTATACCGCCCCCATCGTTATCATCACCGCCACCACTGAGCACCTCGCGAATACGGCTGATCCAGTCAACCGTTTCACCTGCTTCATTTCCCGCAAACAGTCCAAGCAGTTTTTTCAATGCATTTCCGGACTGGAACAGCCCCGGAGCGAACGACGTAAACGCCTGGCCCAGCCGACCCAGCAACGGACCAAACCGCCCCAACCCGGTAATGGCAAGCGATTTCATCCCAAAGCGCAGCAATACCAGCGGCCCCAGAACCGCGGCCATTGCGATCGCCAGCGTACCAAGGGCTGCCGTGACCGAAGCCACCACGGCGGCAATCTTCATTAACCGGCCCGCCAGTTCCGGGTTGGCTTCTACCCACCGGCGCATCACACCAGTAACGCGTTTAACTGCATCCATGATTTCCATCAGCGGAGTACGCAGCGTTTCCCCCAGGCTACTGAAAACGTTTTGCGTTCCAGTTTTTACCAGCAACCACTGAGCTGAAAGTGAATCCTTATTAATATCAGATTCTTTCTGCATGGAACCGTCGGCATTGCTGCCAGCAGTCAGTTTCAATTGGCGCTGCAGCTCCGGCAGATTGTTAGCAAGCTTCGCTGCATCGTCACCAAACTCTTTGCCGAAAACTAAAGTCATTGCACTAAGTCGTTTGTCCTTAGGCAGACTGTTTACCTTTTCAAGCACATATTGGATGGTCCCTATTGCATCACGAGTCATATCTTTCTGAATCTTCTCTGGATTCAGTTTGAGCATTTCCATTCCTTCGTAAAAGCTCTTGCTCTGCTGGGTAGCAATCGACAGTTCTCGCACCATAGCATTCGAGGCGCTGGCGGCAATTTCCGGCGTGGCCCCGAGGGACAGGAAGGCGGAACCCAGCGCGGCAGCCTTTCGGAAATCAAGCCTGTCAGCCACGCCCCCCATGCGCTGCAACACGTCGATAATATCCGCGCCCTTCGACATGGCGTTATCGTCCAGGTAGTTCAGCGCGTCACCCAGCTGTTCGATATTGCGGGTCGGCACTTTATACAGCTGTGCGATTTTCCCCAGACTTTCCGCCAGCTCATCTGCCGGAAGTTCAAAGGCCGTTGCAGCCTTAGCCGCGGTTGATGCAAAAGCCAGCAGATCACGCTTCTGGTCCTCAAAGGGATCGTCCTGATTGGTCACGCCCATGCGTGCGCCACCTTCTACCAACGCGGCGTAATCAATTGCGCCATTCTCCATGGGAAACTGCTCACTGGCGGCCTTAATGGCATTCTGCATGTCATAAAACTGTTTCGTGCGGTTGCCGTTATCGTCCCGCAGCCCGTTTACCTGTTTTGCCACACCCTTCATGGCATCTTCCATGCTGGCGTAGCTTTTCACAGCAGCCATGACCGGCGCGCCCATTGCAAGCCCCGCTGCCATGGTGGTTGCCCCAGCCCCGGCAATGCGATCCCTCACCTCAAGACGGCGTGAATATTGCTCACGTGCGGCATTCATTTTCGCCTGCTGTTCGCCCAGGCGTTTCAGGGATTTCTGCTGACGCTCCAGAGCTTGCCGGGTTTCGTCGGCATTTTTACGCAGTTCCCGCTGGGCGCTACTTAGCTGTTTAGTATCAATGCCGGATTCTTTCAGCGCTTGTCGCTGCCGTTGTACCGAACCCAACAGGCCGTTGTAGGTCTGTTGCAGTTCCTGCACACGGTTTTTTGCCTGGCTGAAGAGCTTAGCCTGCGCAGCCGTCGGGCGGTGTGTTGCCGCAAACTGCGTGGCAAGTTTTGCGGCTTCCTCACGCGCGGCATTGAGATTTTTTGCAGTAATGGCAAGCTGCGACCGGGTTTTACGAAATTCATCAATGGTCAGCTTCGCGTAACTGTTAACGCTGCTGACCTTGGTGGTATTGCTCTCGCCGGTTTTCCACTCGCCGGAATCCACCTCTTTGTGGCGTCCGCGTACAACCAGCTCAACGGCCTGCACCTCGCCGGTGTCATCGCGCTGGATAGAGCCGGTGAAGCGCATCTGCACCCCGTCAACCGTGGCTTTACCCATCTGTTTAAACAGAAGCGCCTCAGTGCCGCCGATGGTCATTTCCGTATCCAGTGCCCCATCATCCAGCCCCAGATCGATACCGACTGAACCGGGCATACCGCCGCCGCGATAGTTCTCAAGCTTGCGGGAAAACTTCGGCAGGGTGACGGATTCAGCAATGCCCATCCAGCTGTTACCGGCGTTGAAGATGTTCAGGTGTTTTAGTTTGCGTGGTAAGGCCATGGGTCCCCCTTATGCGCTTACGCGGGTGGTGAAATCCACCAGGTAACGGTTAGTGATGCGCTGGCGCAGCATCAGGTTTTCCAGCGGCGGCACTGGCGTGTAGTCGTAATCGATCCAGAGCTTCCCGGCCTTCAGGGTATCTTTGTCGTTAACGCTGTCATCAATCCAGCAATCACCGCCGATGAGGTAGCCCTGATTCACCAGGCTGCGCATTTTGGCGCGGATGCCTTCGATAATGTCGCGGGCCAGAGACGGGTTAAGCGGCATGTCCACCGCCCACATATGGCCTTCTGCCATAGTGTCAGCCAGTACCTGCGCGGTGCGGGTGTAGTTTTCAAACTGGAAGAGCGGGTCATCGCTGAGGCAGCGGGAACCCCAGAAGCGGAAACCATCCTTGCGGATCAACGTGGTGACGTCGTTTTGGTTCAGCAGCCCGGCATCGGTTGCCGGGTCCTGCAGGTCCCAGAACACATCCGCAGACAAGCCGGTTACGCCGTTGACGCCCACGTTAGACAGGGTTTTGTGCCAGCCGGTTTGCTCGTCGATTTTGGCGCGCAGGCCAAGGGCGCGGGCGGTGGCGTAGGCGGTCGCATCCGCCTGCAGTACCGTGTCAAAGTTGATGAAGTCAGGCCAGATCAGCATCCCTTCACGCTGGCTGAAGTTGTCGCGGTAGGCGATCGCATCCTCCACCGTCTTACAGCCATACGCGGACATATAGGCAAAGCCGAAAGTGGATTCTGCGTAGCTACGGAATCCGCAGTAATATTTCCCCCGCGCCTGAAACCCGTTCAGGATGTTGTAATCTCCGCCGCTGTACATGTCATACCCGTAGCCCACCCCGGCAATCGCCGCCTTGCGGTTGTACATGCCGAGTTCAAATCCTGCCATCGACGTCGCGCGGGAGTCTTCATTAACTGAAACAAGCCAGTTTCCACCCCATACCTTTGTAAGACCGGCTACACGCATCGTCGCGCCAGCCGCAGGTATGCCGGTGCCGGTCCCGGAAACGATATACCAGCCGGTGTCGATGGTGATGGTCTGCGTATCAGCATCAACGCCAACAATCAGGGATGAGTACCACACCCCGTCGCTGCCGTTGACGTCAATAATCTGATGGTACCTCAGCTTTGCAATCACCTCCGGCGTAAGGTCAGAACAGGTTACCGTGGTGGCGGTGAAGGTCGTATTCACGCTCTTCAGTAGTTCCGGTGGTGCCACAATGTGGCAGTAAATCCCGACCCCGTCGCGGTTGGCGTACTTTGCCAGCGCCGCCGCCGAGCTGATTCCGAATGATTGCGTTGTCCTGATTGAATGAATCCCGGCTATCATAATAACCATCTGCACTATTGAAAATTTTAAACAGGTGTTTGGCACGCTCAATAAAATCTGATGCGTTTGTAGCTATCTCCCGATATAGATTTATTAAGTCAGGGTTAATATCCGCGACAAGATAATGAGGATACTCTGTCGCCATCATCACAGCGCAGGAACCCGCGAAAGGTTCAACCAGTCGCGGGCCTGCAGGCAGGTGCTTTTTCAGCTCATGCATGACGGCGGTTTTATTGCCCGCCCATTTCAGGATGGTGCTCATACAGCACCCCCATTGTAGTGTTTGCCTTTCAGACTCTGCGATTTCCTGACAGGTGATGCAGCACTGCACACCAGGAATAGCACGGCGGCGGGCTGGCGGTATTGGTGCGTCGCAGTCAATGCACAAGACACGGGAAACGCCCGGCGCTTTATTGCGGGCGGTGTGGATGTGCCGCTGGCGTTCTTCTTCAACGCGCTGCTGTCCGAGGTCCATAGAATCAGCCATCAGTGGATCTCCTGCGCTTCGTTCTGGATGTTTTCCGCAGCAACGCGCAGCAGCTCCGCCGCCTCAACGTGATTAAGCTGGCGCGATGTGATGTGACACGCCATGCTATCAAGAAGGGCAGCCATCGCCGCAGCACGTGCACGGCGTTCTTCCATACGGGCCTCTGTCAGTATCTGGTTAAGACCTGCATCATCCGGGCCGATTTTGTTGGAACGGGTTTCGATATTTCGCATTGTTGTTTCTCCTGAATTTGGGCAAAAAAATGCCCGGCGGGTATACGCCATTAATTTCTGTTGTCGTTTAATTCGGCATGGCTAGCCGTTTTGGAAATAAACTCACGACTGCGCGAAGATGGTTCATCACACCAATAAGTGCGGTTACCTCGTCACTCGTCAGCTCACTAAACTCAACGCAGTGACGCTCCTTGCTAATATTTGCAAGAAAAAATAATGCAGCAAGCACACGATTATTCAGCTCGTACTTTTCATCACGCTTATCACGCATTTCGTTAATAAAGCGATTAAGTTCTTTTTCACAGTCGCCATATAGAGCGGTGCGTAGCACAGATATATGATTTAACGCACTGGCACGCTGCCCGGCGCTCATATTGATAGTGATATCTTCAGCTTTGAAAGCCATGACATTCTTTTCCTGTTACCGGTTAAACCTTCCAGCAGCGCATCCTGAGAGCGGCACGGATGCCAGCGCTTGCCATCCTTCCCCATGATCCAGCCATGCCCGAAATGAGGTGATGGGCTTTGCTTAACGAGCAGCGATGCGAGAGATGGTTGTTTAGTCAACATAGCCACCTCAGATCAAACCAAACGAGGCACCCAGGCCAGTGACTGTATCAATGGTGCTGGCCATCGCCGGGCTTGCCTGCAGGCGCGCCTGCAACGTCACTGCGGTTAATGCCATCAGTCGAGTAACTGAATTAATGCTATCAACAATCTGACGGCGCCCTGCCGTTGTATGCGCTTCGCCGGAAACAGCGCCGGCAGCCACGCGGCCGATTTCTGCCGTAGCTTTTAGAACATATTCCGGCATCTTTTCGCGCGCGACTTCGTTTAACGGCACGCACGGGAGGCAGTGGATCTGAGCCAGGAAACCATCAACCAACGCTGAATCCTCGGTCAGATCAGTAAGCAGCCAGATCTCCGGCGCGGTAAGTTGGTGCGGCTGGTCCGGGTTAAGCTTATTGCGCAGAGTCTGAACATTCATCCCGGCACGCCCTGCCAGTTTCGCCATGTTATGACGCAGTGCGAAAGCCCGGCAGGCTTCATCAAAATGCGGATGTTTGGAAATCTTATAATCAAACATGTGAGCCCCTTAAAAAGTTCTCATAATCGAACTTACTGACCAACAATGACGCGGAAGTTGGAATGACCAAGAGACTCACGGACCTGATCGGTTTTGTACATTAAGTAACGCAGGCTTACGCGACCTTTATTTTTCTCTTTTTTAACCATGTACTTAGCAAGATGACCATGATGAATTTTTTGGTATACAGAGCCACGGGAAATACCTTCCCACTCCGCGAACTCTGCAGGCGTAGCCATCTCTTTTGGTACTCGAATTGAAATATCTGTGCTCATAGTGCAGTATCTCTTAGTTTTAGTGCGTTTTATGATGTTCAACCCCAACTTCCAAACTCTCACTTTAGAAGTTGGACATAACTTACGATCCCGATATTGGATTGTCAAATGGAGAGTTCAACTTGAAGATTAACAGCGGTACAAATACGGGAGGAAGGGAAGCTATCAAAAGGCTAATGACTGCCTACGGTTTCAATACTCAGATTGCTTTAGTTGAGCATCTTCAAGCTTCTAAAAGTACTATGGCAAACAGGATGTTACGTGACAGCTTTCCTGCTGACTGGGTTATCCAATGCGCTCTTGAAACAGGCATTTCTTTGCTCTGGTTAACAACAGGGCAAGGCGAAATGTACCCTCAGGCAGACGAAAAAAATAAGTCCAAAAACGAGAGTCAGCCCACAGTACGCCCCCTTTCTAAGATTGTCGTCCCGCCAGTGAAACAGGTAACGATAGAGGGCGGTACTTTTAATGAACTGGAGGATATTTATCTTGATCAGGGGCTGATTTCAGGTAAAGCAGAAGACTGTTTGTACGTAAAAACGACTGAAGGGGATTACGTTATTGATACCTCTACAAAACAGCTCAGTAACGGAATCTGGCTTATCGATATTGATGGAATGAAAAGTATCGTGAAGATTGCCCGCATCCCAGGGAATAAAATTATTGTCCATCAAGATGACACCTCTTTTGAATGCTCTGTCGACGACGTTGAGGTAATTGGCCGTGCAGTAAAAGTCATTAAGAGCATTTAATTATGACGATCAGAAAGCAGCCGAACGGAAAGTGGTTATGCGAGTGTTATCCGAACGGACGTGACGGGAAGCGCGTGCGCAAGCAATTTGCGACAAAGGGCGAGGCTGTAGCATTCGAAAATTTCACCATGGATGAAGTGAACAAAAAACCGTGGCTGGGTGAAAAGGAAGATCGGCGGCGTTTGTCAGAATTGATTGAGCAGTGGCACTCCCTTTACGGCCAGACGCTGGCAGACCCTAAGCGCCTAATGGCGAAATTGAATATTATCTGCAATGGCCTGGGCGATCCCGTCGCCTCTGAATTAACCGCCAGTGACTTTACAAAATATCGTGAAGCACGATTAAAAGGTGAGGTTCGTAACGAAGACGGTGCGCTAATGTCGCCAGTAAAGCCCCGCACGGTAAACCTGGAACAGCGTAACTTATCATCCGTTTTTGGCACCTTGAAAAAGTTGGGCCACTGGTCAGCCCCTAACCCACTAGCAGGGCTGCCAACATTCAAAATCGCAGAGGGAGAACTAGCGTTCCTGGCCCCGGACGAAATTAAACGCCTGCTTGATGCCTGTGCTGACTCTCAAAGCCCCAGCTTGCTGATGATTGCAAAAATATGCCTGGCCACCGGCGCACGCTGGAGTGAGGCCGAAAACCTTCAGGGCCATCAGTTGTCAAAATACCGGATCACCTATACCAAAACCAAAGGCAAGAAAAACCGAACCGTACCGATATCTCAGGATCTGTATGACGAACTCCCCAAAATCAGAGGGAAGCTATTCACGCCATGCAGAAAAGCCTTTGAGCGCGCAGTGAAACGCGCAGGAATCGACTTGCCAGAGGGTCAATGCACCCATGTGTTGCGTCATACTTTCGCCAGTCACTTTATGATGAATGGCGGAAACATACTGGTACTGCGAGATATTCTGGGGCATTCAGACATTAAAATGACAATGGTTTATGCTCATTTTTCACCAGATCACCTAGAAGATGCTGTGACGAAAAACCCTCTTAATAACTTGGTGTATTGGAAATGAAAAAAATAACGGTCTTAGATTCAGATATCCTATCTAAAATGAAGATGAGAGCTGTCAAATCGGCAATCCGAAAATTACAGCCAGAAACATTTATTCGTCAATGTATGGATTATAATCTCCAGAGATTTAAAGATAGTCTAGACATGTTGAAACATCACCCTTGGATTGTAAATCTATGCATCAAGTGGGCAGCATCAAGCATAGGTGATAAAAGGGCCACAAAAGTTGGTGATACTCGCACACTCAATAAAATTCTACAGCAAACATACGATGTAATGCCTTACATCCCAGTTGGTTTGAAAAGTGCTGATGGTATTGATTTCTTCTTTAGAAATAATCTATATCAGCAGCTAATGTACCAAACTTCATCTACTGGTCACTACATTAGCAGGGAAGCCTTCATATTTGGAAGGCTCGATCCTCATCATAAATTATCAAGAAGGTTCTTTGAATTAACTAATTTATCAGTTGAACGCTTTGTCATGTTATCAATTACATTCACCTTCTTAATCAGCAGCAAAAAAAATGTAATAAAAGAAGTAACAGCTGACATGTTTAGTATATTGACACCATATATAAGCCGAGAAGAGATTTTCTTTTTTTTGGATTCATTATCAATTAGTTATGAAGAGCTTCCTGAGTTTTGCAAAAGAAAAACCACGGAAAATCCGTTAAAAGAATACTTCTTACCTTCACCATTTATTGAGAACCCATTAATAAAATACAACGACAAATTTTTATTACTACATACTCAACTGACTTTAGCTAGCCTTCAAACGTTTATCTATGACTTATTAAGAAGAGATGATCCTGAAAAGTTTATGGACAGCTTTGGCTCAATATTTGAAAATCTTGTCAAGGATATATTTGATGAAAGCAAAATAAGATACATTGATGAGCAATCACTTAAAAAACATTTGCCTCAAGAAAACAAAGTGGTTGATTTTTTAATACCCCATGAGGCAGCGAACATATTCATTGATGCTAAAGGGGTTGAGATACATGAGCGGGGCATGGTTACTCTCAGTCATAGTGAAATATCAGGGAGGATAAAAAACTCAGTATTAAAAACAATCGAACAAGCGCACGCCGTTAATAGGGAAATCCTTAACTCACCTAAATTAATAACAGATTTCAAAAGTGAATCTTATATTTTATGCATAACGTATAAAAACCTCATGCTTGGAAATGGCACCTTTTTAGAAAAGTCATACGCCACTGATGGAGTTTCAAAAATACGGAAAAATCACGATGATGCATATCAAATTCCAGATAGTCATATTTTTTGCATTAGCATTGAAGAATTTGAGTACCTGATGTCATCTTGTAAAGAGCATGGTCGCCAACCATATGAAGTTTTAAGGTATGCCGTTGAAATGAATAGAACACCATCACAAACTGTATTTTTATTCATTCAGCACCTCGAAAAAATCTTTGGTCAAGTTACAAAGTCGGAAATGATTAGGAAAACAGGTTTAGATTTACTTGAACGAATGACAGAGAGCATTCCCGGACTTAAACAAAATGTAAATTTGGTTAATGAGTAATGGCGGCAAAGTGGCGACAGCACATTAAAAATGCATAAAACCGCCAAACACCAAATAACACTAATTAGCTGTATTTAAAGATAAATATCTGTTTTCATTACACAACAAATGGTATGTAGGAATTTCGGACGCGGGTTCAACTCCCGCCAGCTCCACCACTTTTTAGTTGTTTGAAGTATACTGAAGTCTACTAAGCCCGCATGGAACCAGCCTTGCGGGCTTTTTTACGTCTACAGAAGTCTACTGAGATTTGCTAGAAGCTACTCGTTATGGCACCCTTTTTGGGACCCAGTGCAAAGGGTCCAAAAAACGAGGGTCCTAAAATGGCAAAGATCGCTAAGAAGCTCACTGACACTGAAATCAAAAATACCAAGCCAGCAGAAAAGGAAATCAACCTTTTTGACGGTGATGGCCTGATGCTACGAATCGCTCCCCTATCAAAGGGTGGTAAGAAAAATTGGTATTTCAGGTATGCAGTGCCAGTAAGTAAGAAGCGAACAAAGATGAGCTTAGGAACCTATCCTCATCTCACACTTGCTAAGGCTCGGGCTACACGTGATGAATACTTATCGTTGCTTGCAAATGGTATCGATCCGCAGATTCACAACAACGATAAAGCTAATGCCCTTAAGGATGCCACTGAGCACACGCTACAAGCGGTTGCTAGGAAATGGTTAGATGAAAAGGTTAAGACCTCTGGTATCTCTCCAGACCACGCAGAAGACATCTGGCGAAGCCTTGAACGAAATATTTTCCCCGGTTTAGGCAACATTCCTATCAAAGAGATCCGTCCCAAGCTCTTAAAACAACACCTTGACCCCATAGAACAACGAGGCGTATTGGAAACTCTACGCCGTATCATTTCACGTCTAAATGAAATTTTCCGTTGGGCTGCAACAGAAGAACTTATTGAGTTTAATCCTGCTGACAATCTCGGCCAGAGATTCAGCAAACCCAAGAAGCAAAATATGCCAGCTTTACCACCAGATGATTTACCCCGATTCTTGATTGCTCTATCTAACGCTTCTATACGGCTCGAAACACGTCTTCTAATTGAATGGCAACTCCTTACGTGGGTTCGTCCGGGAGAAGCAGTCCGTGCTCGGTGGAGTGATATAGACGAAGATAATCGATTCTGGAACATCCCCGGTGAGTTTATGAAGATGAAGCGCCCTCACAAGATTCCGCTGAGTAAAGAGGCTATGCGTATACTTGAGTTAATCAGACCAATCAGTGGTCATAGAGAGTGGGTTTTCCCAAGTATTAAGGCTCCCCTTAATCACATGCATGAACAAACAGCCAATGCTGCAATTATCCGTATGGGATTCGGTGGAGAACTTGTTGCTCACGGAATGCGCTCTATAGCAAGAACGGCTGCTGAAGAAAGTAGTAAATTTAGAACAGAGGTGCTTGAATCAGCCTTAGCTCATACTAAGAACAACGAAATCATAGCCGCTTACAATCGTGCTGAGTATCTTGCTGAAAGAACAGAGCTGATGCAGTGGTGGGGAGATTACATTCAAGCTCAGAAATATAAGGCAATTGCTGCGTAGAAGGTTTAACTAAACAACTCTGATTCAAATTATGGATTAGAATGCATCACGCATCTAATTTATAGTATGAATACTGAGTTCACTTCATAATACCATATAAAATTACAGTCTGATATTAAATGCTATAACAGGAACGATTAATGATATATTATTAATCTAATTGTGAAGTATATATTGTCAGCTCAATGACCTCATTGCCTTCGCCCACTTTCCTTATACTGCATTAATTGTGTTTGTTAGGGTAAAGCTTCTTGGTCATGTGCCCTAAACTGCAACCCAATTTCTTATAAAAGCTGTTTTCTTCGGCGCTCACACTATACAAAATCTGGTAGATAGCAAAAAGTATGATTTAGCTCTATCATTTTACATTCAATCTCTGTTAGAAATTTCAATGTGTTTGAGTTTGTAGGCACTTCAATAAACTTGAAGAATAATCGTTGATTAGGAAATTATCATGAAGATTATCATATCAAAAGTTAAGAAAGGAAAAATATTTACTGACGAATACTTAAACCTGACTCAAAATAATGAATTAGATTTTGGGAAAAGGAAAACCTGCGTTCTTTATGGACCCAATGGCACGGGTAAGACAAGTTTATCAAAGGTATTGAATAGAGAGCAAGATGCCGAATACTCAATGAATATAGATGGTGTGCAATTCACAGAGAAAAATGATGCTATAGCTCATATCATTTCTGATCAAAATGACAGAAATATTATTCAAGGTGAGACACAGGACTTTATTCTTGGCGAGGACATAAAAAAAGAATATGAGCTTAAAGAAAAAATCAATAATAGCTTCATTAGCATATTCGAGAAAGATCTTGTTGACATATTAAAAAAAGATTATCAAATATCGAAGATTAAGACTAATTTTGATAGTCTTATTCAAGACAAAAAGATACTTGGATATATATCAGATATTGCAAACAGTCGCTCAAGGGGCAAAAAAATTGATCGGGAGGATTTTATCAAAACAATCCACGAATTCGATTTAAATGATAAACCAGATTATGATGAAGGTAAGTTAAAGTTTTTCATTGACGATTTTGCCAGAGATGATTCGATTATAAGAGCATTATCAAGTTATAACTTCAAATTTAATGGAAAAGAAAATTGCATAGTTAAACTTGAAGAACAAGGTGAAGCATTATCGATATTGAAAAAGTTTAATTACATAGATGAATGTTTAGTTTGCGATCATCCAATTAATGTCAATGATAAATTGGCTGAAAAAAATGAGCAATATGAAAAGACATCAAACGGAATGGATGACCATGAAAAAGAAATTGCAGAAAAGATTGTAAAAAACCTATCACAAACCGATCCATTCATTATCAAAGATAAAGTTAGAAATGCGATAAAAAAATCCGACAAGTCGTTCATATTGGAATTAATAACAGATTTCAATAAATATAGAGAAATATACTGGCAATTACTTAAATATGATTTTCTCAATATTTCAACCAACAAAGGACTAAAGGAGGATTTCTCAGCCTACAAAGAGTTACTAAAAAACAAACCAACATTTGGCAGTGAAGACATTTTATTTATTGAGCAGTTTTTAAATGAATCTCTTGAACGAGAAATTTCATTAGTTCGAGATGCGGAAAATAATATTAGACTCACTTTGGGGGGAAGAGATTTTTTAAACAAAAATCGTAAAGATCTAGAATTAAGTAATGGAGAACAAAATTTTCTTTCACTAGCATTTGAACTGTTAAAAGCAAAAAATTCCACGTGTAAATTAATAGTTCTTGACGATCCTATTTCCAGCTTCGATTCAATTTACAAAAATAAATTAGCATATGCAATATTAAGTTTCTTATCATCTAAGAAAACATTGATTCTTACACACAATACAGATTTAATTAAACTGCTCGAACACCAAGAAAAACAATGTTTAAACCTTTATTACTTTAATAATGTTGCTGGTGAACAAAACGGATTTATACCTATAAATCAAAATGAAATGTCCATTCTACTTTATATCCATGAGTTTTTGAGGGTTTTACGAGAAGATATAAAATCTGAGATTGAAGATGAAAAACAATTTCTAATATCTCTAGTCCCATTCATGCGTGGACTTTGCCAAATAATAGGATTACCCGAAGAAAAGAACAAATTAACGCAGTTAATGCATGGATATTGTGACGAAAAAGTGAATGTAAAAGACATTTATGAAAAATTATTTTCTAATAACGTATTAACTAGAGATCATGAATTATCAGCAAAGGATGTGATTTCGTGGGATTATAAAAACTTTAATCCACTAAAGAATGGAGTTTACCCATTATTATCTAAAACATTAAGGCATACTCTAACATATCTTTATTTACGTCTGAGCGTTGAACATCACTTAGTTGATAAATATAATATCAATACAAGTAAACATGATATGTTATCCAGTATAATTTTTAATTCATTTAAAGGTAGTGAGCCTGAAAAAATTCAACATCGCGTATTTTTCATGTCTAAAAAAACTCTTTTGAATGAGTTTAATCATTTTGAAATGGATATGAATATTTTTCAACCTGCTATAGATATAACAGATAAAGCCTTAATCAAGGAACGGGAACAGATACTAAACAGATTAAAAGAAATATAATTTTTAACTGTAGGCACTCCAAAAGTGCCTACAGTTTCATATATAGTTAAATCAAGGCTTTTTAAAATACATCTTTTTTTCTTTTGAAATAACATTTTTTTCTTCAGTGCTTTCTTTAAAATTTTCTTTTAATCTCTTTTTAAATCTATTTTCATATTCAACTAAGTAATCAGTTTTTTTCTTTAAAGATTCTTTAATCAGCTTCTCTTTATTTCTGGGCTGAATAAGGGGTTTTATGATACCTAATCTCTCCCTTACTTCTTCGATCTTAGCTGCTCTACTATTGAAACTGCTACGGCCTTTGAGTCTAAAGTTATTCGTGGCTGTTGTGGCTGTTTCTGCATGATCAAGTATCCTACTGATAGAACCGCTATCAGATTTATCACGCCAACTATTGAGGCCATTTTTATTATAAGTTTTGATTGGTTCTTTATTGTATTGTCTTTTAACTCTGTTGAGTATTTGTGCAGCTTTTTGTGTTGTTCTTCTAACTTTATGGCTTGCTGATCTATTATATTTTTCGCTGAGTTTAAAGCTGTTGTTGTTGCTTCTAATGAGTTGTTCACTCTTGTTAGTGTCTGTTGTGTCTGATTTAATGCTGTGCTGACAGACTCTGATAGTATCATCATCGATTCTGATAATGGTTCTATCGTCATTGATATTTGGTTCAATAGGTGATCGTCCAATACTATTTTCGTCATCTGTTTTTCTTGCTGCGAATCTTCTAATGAGTTCATCATCTCTATTTTTGTCATATTTCACCTTACCTTTAATAGTGTTCCAGCTAAATTTTTTACCTAATGAAGATCCCTTAAATGCTATATCATTCACACTGAATGAAACCCCCGCCACGTTGCCAGTGCTGGCAACATTGAACCTCGGTTCAATGCCTACGGCCTGTATTCTGTCTATAAAAGTCTGCAGGTCTGGTTTACCCAACATAGCCGCTTGTAGCGCGTTCTGAAGCACTATACGAGCTGGTTTCTCACCTGTACGTAGGGCTTGCTCGATCTCGTTCTTGGTTGGTGCTAATACGTCTGATTTTTGCTCCTGTAAGCCTTTAGTAATGGTTAAGCTGTGCTTTACTTCTAAACGTTCACAAGCTGCTATTGTTTTAAATGCTGAGTGCTGACCATGCCATACAGAACCATCAAGGCCGATCCTGTTTGCTACAATATGAATATGGTCTTGATTTGTATCTTTATGACGCACACAAATATATTGATATTTTTCTATATCAATATTCATTTCTTTCAAATAGTCTTTTGCTATCTCCTGCCATTTTTCATCTGTTAATTTTTCATCTTTTGGAAGAGATAAAAATGCATGAAAGACTGGTTTTTTTATATCTTGTCTAAAGCCGCTTACAGTTTTAAACTCATCAGTTAACTCACTAACGTTATTTTTATCTGCTGACATATTGCTACAAATAAAACTGTGATCATCTTTTAATATATAATCTACCCTATTTATAAATGATCTCCCTGTTTTAGCTACATTCCCTTTCATATATACCCCAAGTTTTTATTTATTTCTATTATCCTTCTACCAACCTGTTTTATATTAAAGTTGAGTTTATCAACCTCATTTTTATCAAAATACTCATTACCATTTAGTTTCTTTGTTGCTTGGTTTATATTATTGGCAACTGCTGAAAGCTGCATGTATGTTTTTTGATTTATTTCAGGCATTTTTCTTTTAACAATAGGTTCAGAGTTTAAAATCTCTTTCCTAATGTAATGGCCTCTTTCAAGACCGGATGCCTCAACAAGTTCTTTTAAATATTCAAACTCTGCTTTGTTTACTCTAAACTGTATAGATATATCTCTGCGTTCTTCGTGATTTAATTCTATACGCCCTCTTTTTCTGTCTGTTCGCATTCTTTATTCCTCTGGATAATGTAATCATCTGTTGCTCTTATGTAGTCGTTATCATTTTCAATAATTAATGCTTCAATAAGCTCATCAGCTTTATTCTCTGTAATGTATCTATTGGCTACAAAATAACACAAATCTCGCTCATCACTATTGATTTCATTAAATGGTATATCTTTGTTTTGTTCTATGTAATAAAAAAACCTTGCCAGTATTTCGAGCTTATATTCTATAGTCATACTATTCATTAAGTTTTCTACATTCATGTTCTATTATTCCTTTTGTATTTAATCAGTGCTTTCTTATCTATCATTTTTCTAACTTCTGATATTGCTTGCTTTGCTTCGCTTGAAGAGTTTGTTTTTCCAGTACAGCTACGGATCATAAAACCTCCCAACATAATACAAAGTATTACCATTGCTACAGACATAATCATCATAATATTCTTTTCTCCCTGCCTAAAAACCTAAATAGTGTATTATAAGAACCTACCAATGAAATATCTTCAAACCACAATATAATATGTTCAGCTAAAGCAACCTTAGCCCTATTTGATAATTTACTTATTATCTCCACTGCTTCGTTTAAATCTTTTATTTCAACATCTCTATTTGCTTCATCTCTTGCCTCACCTAAAAAATAGATACTCGCTTCAAGATAATACCTTAAATAATCCAAGTCATAATGTTCATATTTCACAAATTCTTTTTTTGTGTCATCATCACCCAGTATGGCATTAGTTAAATATTGATAATGCTCAAATAAAATTTTCCCATCTATGTTATTTATAAAACCTAAATCATCATTCATTTTAAATACTCCTATAATATTAAACTGTATGGTTTACCGCCTCCCCTTTGACAAGGGGATTAGGCGGAAGGGTAGATCTTTTTCAACCCTACGAGCAAAGCGAGATAGGGCAATCCGAAGGATTGGGTAAATAGCGGATACGCTATTACACCTTGCCTCAGTTTCCGAAAGCTAAAAAATAAAAGCTGAACTCAACTTATATTTAAATAAATAACCGATCTAAAAAACTAGTCAATAGCGGCTACATAAATAAATACACTGCACGATAAATAAAATGCAAATAAAAGATAGAGTAAACAATATATTGTCTTTATGGCAACTTTGGGGGGAAATCGTCAAGGGCTAAATCGTGGGGTCCCGCTTGCGGGTTCCGATTTAGTGCTTGATGATATAGAGGAGGAAATAAAATTTATATGGGTGATGGTTCGACACTTCGAGCCATCACCTTGGAAGACGTATTTTACATTCTCCTTCTGAAAGAAATCCTGTCAGAAAAAGCCAACTTGCTAATAATAAACCCAACAATCGCAATAACAAATAAACTAATATTACCAGCCATTATTCCTGAACTCATACCAATCAAAACTGATAATATTAAGGTGCTGAATACTATTAAAAATACGCACCAACCCGGCGGAGCACCGTATAATACAGTTGCTTGACATCCAGTGCATACGTGAACCCCTTTCTGACTTTCTTTTAGACAGTATGGGCATTGAATGGTATTATTTTCCATTTCCTACTCCTCTAATCTTTCTTAAAAACCGCACCTTGGTAAACAACTCCATCTTTGACTTTTTCGATTTTAAAAGTCCAAGATCCGAGATTTTTGTTTTGCGTTTTGGCGATATAGATGGGTTTCTTGCTTTCATCCCAGCTTTTAACGGTAAAAACACCATCGCGAAACTTGATCACATCTTTCTGAATATCAAGCCTGACGCCAAACTGTTGATTAACATAGTTGCCATAGATGCCATCATCGCCACACCCTGCTAACAGGACGGCAAGACCTGCCACTAACATAAATTTCCGCATACCTTTTCCTTCATTGGTAAGACACAGGCCAACGCTTGGCCTGTAAACGTCTTAGAATTCAATTATTTTGATGGTTCGTCATATCGTTTGTACCGATCGAAAATCACACCATGATAGGTTAAAACTATCGTAAACAAATAATCGATCGTTTATATCAATTAAAAACCGATCGATCTGGTATCATTTGATTGTCAAAAGCTATCAATATCTAATTATCGATCTTTTATACCGATCTATTCCTGTTAAGGATTTGGATCTCGAACGGGCAACAGCGGGAAAATTTCTATGATGGGATATCTGGCGCGAGACTTTTTTTATATCTTTTATATATGGTTTTCTTTTTACTTTATTAGGCTTCGCCCTATATATTTTTTAGATCTAGTTCTACTTTATATTTTATTGGTGCCATAAAACAAGGCACCTTTGCTATAAACAAAAACAGCCTTACTGAGAGTTATATACTGCCTTGTGTTCGCCCCCGAAAAGGGGACTTCATCCAAGGCTTCGCCTCCTGAAATTTTCAACTTATTTTGTTGAAAATATATCAAGATTGGCGAAAACCAAGATGAAAAATATGACTTCACCCAAGTTGATCTGGCTTAAAGCTCTACATCGTTTCCAATGTAGGACACCCTACGACACCCCCAGATTCGTTCATGCAGATTAATGTATTGTTATCCCCTATTTATGCTGTAAACAAAGGTAGGGCTTTCTCATAGCTATTCCATATACAACTTCACTTATCTGTTTAGAACTTCGCTTCGGGTTGGTATTACGTCGCTTCCCCTTCTATACCTACAACCAACAAAACATACGGACATCTCTTATTAGCGACTCGCGCTCAATTGCTCCACATATGTAGACCTGATACAAAGGTTTATAATTTGATTGCTTTCGAGGACATTAAAGATTCTGGAAGTGGTATTTAAAAGACTTGTAAAAAGCTCAGATTTAGATTTGACAAATATGAAAAGATTATTTAATACTTTATTATATTTGTAATCACGTTAATCCTCTAACTGATTACAAGACTTAAAAAAGTCAGCGAAAACTTTTTTAGTCCTTAAAAAGTCAGATTTAAAATCTGGCTTTTTTTGTATCTTTACTTTTTATAGATCTTATATTTTAATAGTCAATAGAAATAAAGAAATATTTCACAGCATCATTATTAATGCTGAAATAAATGAAGGTCAGATATACATCTGACCTTTAGTTTAATATGGGTTTATTATTCATACTTGGCCCTAAACGCTCTACAAACCAAATCACGCTGCTTTATTACGAGACGAGTAAATCATTTGGTCAATCCATTCATCAACTTCACTTTCTACGAACCTGATTGCTCGATCACCTAGTTTTATAGGTGCGGGGAATTGACCACGACTGATTAATCGATAAATCCAAGCTTTAGAAAATCCGGTTCTTTCCAGCACTTCAGGCAAACGGATAAATCTTTTTCTTTCTGTCATACATTTCTCCATTGTTGTTTTGATGGATGCAGTATCTTCAGATCGCTTATGGCGATCAACTCTCAAAAAGCACGAATTGATCAATGAGTGGTGTTTTTTTATGCAGATTTGTAAGAAGAGCTTTGAAAGCAAGCCAGCATAGGCTTAGTGGGACTTTTGCAAAAAGTGCTATTTTTCCGACCTATGCAAGTTTTTTAATAAAAAGTTATTTATCAATGAGTTAATTGGTTTGCGATTTAATTCCGTACTATCCCCCTTTATAATTCTTGTTTAGCACATTGAGAAGACTTAGTTGGAGAAGATCTTGCATACGGGAAATAGCCTCTGGATCAGAAAGGCTCTGTTTCGTGAGTTCAACTCCTCAACGCTAGCAGTATCTAAGATTTTAGCTCTGGAATAAGTAAAATCAGTGATGACGCCTTTTTTTGGACCCTTTATTGAACCCTTAATGAACATCTATAAAAAAATAATAATATAAATCATATAGTTGATAAATAAAGCACAGGGACGCCAGCCATCGGTGATTACCAGAGTCATCCGATGAAGTCCTAAGAGCCCGCACGGCGCAAGCCTGCGGGCTTTTTTGTATCTGCAATTTGTCCCGCGAAGTCCGAAGAGAACTAATTAAATCCGAACCTTTTAGGCCCATTGATAGGCCCAACGAAAAGCTCTATTGTTTTCGTTGGGCCTAAACGCATGGAGACTCCCCATGGCAAGAAAAACCAAGCCGTTAACCGATACGGAAATCAAAGCCGCCAAACCTAAAGATGCCGATTACCAGCTGTATGATGGTGACGGGCTTACTCTGTTAATCAAGTCCAGTGGTAGTAAGCTCTGGCAGTTCCGTTACTATCGACCTCTGACAAAGCAGCGAACCAAGCAGAGCTTCGGTGCCTATCCTGCCGTCTCACTTTCTGATGCGCGTAAACTCAGAGCCGAATCTCGAGTTTTATTGGCAAAAGATATTGATCCTCAGGAACATCAGAAAGAACAGGTGAGGAATTCTCAAGAGGCCAAAACCAACACCTTCTTGTTAGGCTGTGTCCCTTAATTACATAACCTCTTGTAAAACAATCGGATGCAACCCAGTTTCACCATCGCCAGATAATTCCTCGCCGTTTTGTCGTAACGTGTGGCAATGCGGCGGTATTCTTTCAGGCGACCAAAGCACCTCTCAACAACATTGCGATTGCGGTAGGCTTCACGATCGAGTGGTGAACGACCATCTGTGGCCATTTTTTCATTGGATTTACGCGGGATGACAACTTTTATCCCTCTTCTTTTCAGTTCGTTACGTAACGCATGTCCGGAGTAGGCTTTATCAGCCAGTACTGCATGACCACGGCGCTTGATACTTCCGTTCTGGCGCTGAACACCGATACCGTCCAGAAGACGTTGTGCAAACTGGCTTTCGTGAGCCTGACCGGGACTCAGTACGATGTTTAACGGCAGACCACTTCCGTCTGTCGCCAGATGAATTTTGGTGCCAAAACCACCGCGAGAGCGACCCAGCCCATTATCTCCGGTGATATCGGGTTGTTTTTTTGCGCACCGGCAGCACATTTCAGCGCCCGGATATTGCTGCCATCCAGTGCAGTGGCCGACCAGTCCACGAGGCCATGTGCATCCAGAGCTGAAAGTAACTTGTTGAAAATAATGTTAATCACACCCGATTTTGACCATCGGTTAAAGCGGTTATAAACGGTCTTCCATGGGCCGTACCGTTCAGGTAAATCACGCCATGGTGCACCTGAACACAGCACCCAGAACATGCCGTTGATGATCATACGATGCTCCGCCCACGGACGCCCGGCCTGTGGAGAGGCAGACGCTGCTGGCAGAAAGGGTTGGATGATAGTCCATGCTTCATCGGGAATGTCGTAGCGAGCCATAGTTTAATATGTTGTGGAAACAGACAGTTACTATAGCTCAGGTGATTACGGGACACAGCCTAGTTGCCGAGCGTTGGTGGAATGTGAAGAAAGCCAGCGTGACAGAGGACTATGCCGACGATATCTGGCGCTCGCTTGAGAGAGATGTTTTTCCAGCAATCGGTGATATCAGTGTCACTGAGATTAAGGCTCATACTCTGGTTAGAGCAGTTCAGCCGGTTCAGGCTAGAGGCGCATTAGAAACTGTTCGCCGTCTTTGTCAGCGTATTAACGAAGTCATGATTTATGCGCAGAACACGGGCATGATTGATGCGGTTCCCAGCGTAAATATCGGAAAAGCGTTCGAGAAGCCTCAGAAAAAGAACATGCCGAGCATCCGGCCTGATCAACTGCCTCAACTGATGCAGACGATGCGAACAGCAAACATCAGCCAGTCAACACGATGCCTGTTCATGTGGCAGCTTCTTACTATTACCCGTCCTGCCGAAGCCGCTGAAGCTCGATGGGATGAGATCTATTTTGAAGCTAAAGAATGGAAAATTCCTGCAGCTCGAATGAAGATGAACCGGGAGCATACGATTCCATTGTCTGATGGAGCTCTCGCTATTCTGGCAATGATGAAGTCACTCAGTGGTGGCCGAGAATTTATCTTTCCTAGTCGCATCAAACCAACCCAGCCGATGAATAGCCAAACAGTGAATGCAGCACTCAAACGGCTGGATTGGGAGGCGTTCTCGTTTCTCATGGCTTGCGTTCTATCGCCAGTACCGCCCTTAATGAACAAGGCTTCCCACCTGATGTTATTGAAGCGGCGCTGGCTCATGTGGACAAAAATGAAGTACGTCGCGCTTACAATCGCAGCGATTATCTTGAGCAGAGACGCCCGATGATGCAGTGGTGGGCAAACCTTATAAAAGCGGCAGATAGTATTCCTACCGTTTGTAACGAAGTAGCAGGTCTTAGATTGGTTGGGTAGTGGATTTAAAATCTCAAGTGATTATCCTTAGAAAAGATAAACACTTGAGATAATTGAAATTTTTATTGGATTAAGGCAAAACCATGCTACATTAATTAAGATAGTTTAAAATAGCATTTATATAGATATATGTTACACTTTCTAAAAAAATCGCGAAAAAGGAAATCTGATAACAATCAGATTTTAGAAGTTGACATAATACATACCAAATTTATCGTGCTATAAACACTACATTAACCTTTTGTTTTTTCATAACAAGCAAGCAAAAATGATGAATACAATAGAAATTCACCGCAAACAACCAAACCTAACTCTAGCCCAGCACATACAAAATAAAAGACTACAACTTGGAAAAGAAATCTCCAAAAAATACAAGATTTATCTCGACTTAAGGTTCTGGATTTTTTTTAGAGACATTGAGCTTGGGAATAATAACGATCGAGACTTAATTAATCTCCTACAAAAAATAAAGTACTTGGTTGATAATGGAAAGGTAGTTTGCCCTATATCTGCTACTGTTTTTTTAGAACTAATGAAACAGAACGATATCGAAACAAGGATGGCCACAGCCAAAATTATTGATCATCTGAGTTTTGGAGTTACACTTATAGCTAGTCCTGAGAGAGTCAAACAAGAATTATGTAATGCTACGTATTCGATTTTGGGAACTAAGGACAGCATTCCAATTGATCAATTAGTATGGACCAAACTAAGTTATATTTTCGGCGATTACCATCCATACGATACATCTTTCGATGCAGCTGAAGAACTGATCATTCAGAAATCTTTTTTTGATCATATGTGGGATATTTCACTCGTTGAAATGATGAACCATATCAACTATGAAAGCTGGGAACAATTTGATTGGCAGAAAACAGCAGAAATGCTTAACTTGGCTAATAAAGAGCATACCAATGAGCTTAGAAGCTATCAACACGCATATCGTATTGAGTTCGACGGAGTGTTAAGCCTTTTCAACGAGCAATTAATCCAGATATTCAAAGAGGCTTACAAGGCCGGATATAACAATGATGAAATTAATAATAAGAAAAAATCAAAAAATGAAAAATTTAAACAATTTGCACAATTAGTCCGTACTTTACATATTGGTGCCTCTTGTCATGCTGCAGTAAGATGGGATCAGAAACGCCACTCAATGGTAATGATCTTTTAGATTTTCATCATGCCGAAGCAGCTTTAGGATATTGTGATTTATTTTTGACTGAAAAACCTTTGAAAGTTCTAGTGAGTCAAGAACATTTGGGATTAAGAGAATTATTCTCATGCTCTGTTGAGTCATCAGCTAGTGAAGGGCTCAAGATACTTAACATATGTAAAATATAAAAATCAAGAATATTTCATATTACTAAATCTATAAACTTTAGAGGTCATTTTCATAATTGAAGCTGACCTCTCACCCGCTCGATAAGTCTCACACAACTATGACTAAGATTGGCAAGTATTATACCCCCAATTATAATCTATTACAAAAATAGCTAATCATCTATTTTAAAATCAAAAATCCTTAAGATATCATTAAATGATGCTTCACATTGCCCCACAAGGCTAGTGAAGTGTGCACGTAGATTTTCATGATCGGTACGCGCTTCTAATATCGCTTTCTTCTTTTTTCTGTAGAAGCATGTCCGCGTACTTCGGTTCGTAGAGCATGCAGTTTTTGCATAGGCTGAACTAACATTTTCGCTTCATCTACTGTTGCACTTTTAGCAATAAGAGCTTCTTGTAGTATGCGCAAGGATCCCCATTTGGGTTCAATGATTCGGCCCTCATATTTAGCAATTTCACTCAGTGGCTTTGGTAAAAAGCCCTCAACTAAATACTGATCAAGCGCAAGGATTTCATCACCCCACTCTTTGATTGAATCTGTTGCAGGATACTGAACAGCGTCACTCAATACTGTACCCCGTGGCTTCCACCAGATGGGAGGATTCTTGTCCATTAGCGAAATTTTGTGTTTGAGTGCCAACAATGGTTCATTGGACAGATACCATTCCCCAACAATATCCGTCTGAAATGCACGCTTAGAAATTGTTCCTTTTGGCCATTCATTGAAGGCTTGCCAATAGAGCTGTTCTTCATAAGGTAAATGAGCCAAATCACCAATGTATACATGAACTTGCCCGGCCTCATTAATATCATAGGATTTTAAATACCAAGCATTTCGACAAGCAATACTTCTTTCATCTAAAGTATATTTTTCTGGATCCGCCTTGAAACGATGTAACACTTCTGCTCTAAAAAAGGCAGGTGAAACTTCCCACGGTAATTTATTTTCTTGAAAATAGTTAGATAGTGAGTCTGGTCCGCAAGATGTTTCAATATTGCAGCTATTTTTACGATCGTATATTTTAAAGGTTGCGTATTTCCTTTTAGATGGATTATCTTCATCCTTCCATGCTTTTACCAGACCGCGCACAGTTACTTGAGGGCGAATGATCATTACACCATTACAGTAACTGGCTTCCCCGTTAATACCACCATGATAAAAAAGACCCCCTTCATCTTTAGTATATCTGTTGATATTCCCCCAGCCAGCAAAATTACCCCATCTGACACGTGTAAAATCAAACTTTAAAACAAGACATGTTTTGGATAAAGCCATGAATGTATCTAAATCCTTTCTCTTAATAGTAACTATATCCAGATAGTTAAAAGGAGGTGAAATATTTTTGTTAATTATCCTGATTACATCTTCAATATCACCCCGTTCATCGAGACGACAATATGCATTTCTTTCTGGCAAGTAATATAACCCAAGGCTGTGCACAAGTTTCTGACTTAATTCGATAGGTGCACGGCCTTCTTCAACGCCATGAAACCTACGACGATAAATTAATGCCTCTCCCCCTTTGAACACCCCATCTAAAGGTGGCTCAAGATAAATACGATGTCCTTGACCTCCACCCCATGACTTTTGGATCTTCCAACAATACTCAACATCCATACGCATATTCTGCAATGCCCATCTATCTGCTGTAGTAACATTTTTCTCTAGAGCTAGCGTGCCATGAATTAGGACACTATTTCCAATCGCGTAGATAACCACTTCATCATTTTGAGCATTTTCTTTCAGAAATTTAATTGACCTTTCAGCCTCTATTAACCAAGCGGCATCATCATTCTGTGGCTTTTCCGAAATAGCATGAAGCTCTGTGAATTTAAATTGGCTCATGAGTAATATTCATATCCTTTTACTTTATCTATAACTGACATAAGTTATAAGTTATAAGTTATAAGTTATAAGTTATAAGTTCCCCTTATGAATTAAGAAATAACATCAAACAAATACCACCCCTCTCGTAATTTTTTCACTGAATCTGCCATAACTTCCATTACGATGGAATCTACGTACTTGCCAAGAGTAAAATGAGCGCAATGACCCGGTATTTGTTATGTTTCTCTCGCGATATGTAGTGCCTCGCGATATGAGGGCTGTCCCACAATTACCTTGAATTTGCCCTAGCCTAGCTGGCCCCCATCCAGCATTCCAATAATGAAGCTCTGCGACGACTAGGTCCTTTAACTTAACCTGTAGACGCCCATCATGCGGGATGACTTCAAGAGAATTTTCTATGCCTGGCATCGTCGGTAAAAATAACCGGGATGGATACAAATCATGTTGTAGGTATCCTATCCGACCAAAATCGAGCGTTCCCGCCAATGGCCAAGCCATACAAGTTTTATTCACCAGTTGTTCAAAAGTTGGTGGAGTTATTAAGGTTGTTGTACTGAGTGGATCCGGAGCTTGGCTGGAAAGCATTTGTTCACGTGTCCAGAACGATTCAATATGGGATGTCAACGAGTCCGCTCCTTCCTTATCACTACTTACAGTTTGTGACCACCGAACAATCGACAACTCTACGCACTGTTCCATTGACATTGAAATGGGCGAGCTAAATGCAATTAGCTCGTCTCCTGGGTTTGCCGCCTCTACTTGAGCAAAGAAAGTTCGCAATGAAGCCTCGATCGCCTTACTATCACTTTTGAATTCAGTCGATACTGAGAGCCATTCGGGACGATAAGGTCGAAGAAAAGCCAAAGTTGGATGGATAGGCAACGCCAAGAGAGAATGTTGCTCGGTCAACTCCATTGGTATCCTCCAGATGTGTCTAGCCACAGCTAACGTGCGAAGATAAGCGGAAATTACGCGAAGGGCTGTTCGAGAGGAAAAATGAGGGGCAAAGCCCTCTCCCAAGGGCCGAATGAAATATCCTGCATCCCCTTGGTACGGTGCATTTGGATATGCCGTCCGGTTTTTTGTCCATTCGAAGGCCATTTGTCGAATAAATGGACAGCGGGTAAAAGTTTCCAACTTGCTAATGGTTATATGGAAGATTCTTGGCAAATCCGTACCTTGAACACTATCAAAGTCATCGGGAATGATGAAGTCTTCTGGAGCTACTTCCAAATCAGTATTCACGAGCAGAATCGATAACCCAAAATCTTTCATCAACAATGATGAAAGTGGTGAGGGTAGAAGAATATTCTCTGCCAACAAAGTCGTAGGAAAGTAGTTAAACTCTTTAATTGCCATCCAGAAAATACATAATACTTCGACAACCTCGGCTTCAAGTTTGCGCGAGCGCAGCAATTGAAGCAGCAATGATTCGGTTTCAGCTTTCGTCTCAGGCTCTCCCAGTCGAGCGGCAAGCTCCTGGATAGTCCACCACCGAGCAGACGTAGCAGGCCATCCAAGACGGGCAATAAGAATGCGAAGATCGTTCATTTCACTTCCTGGGCGATTGGCTCGAGCAGTTTTGACATCCAGCAAGGTGGTTCTAAGGGCAAGGTCCGAGTATCCTCAATCACACAATTAACCATCGTCTCTGTGAACTTTACAGCTTCATCAATGCGATTTTGCTTAACGTAGAAATAGACCATAACTTCCGATGGAGCTAGGCGTGACGACACTGGCTCATCAAACATGTTGTAGGTTGTTACGGCCACAAATTCATCACAGCGCTGCGGATAATTTTGGGCAACCAGGTCGAGTCTTTTGCAAGTCACATCCACGTTCTCCATGTAACCAATCCATCCCCCATTACGGATCTGTGCATGAACAAGATACTTCCAAGCTGCAGTTAAGCCACTTAATCTACGTTTTGTTTGAAATGCAAACTCGGAAAGATGTAGAGCTTCCCTCATCCATTTGTTGTTTTTTGCAAATAGAATCTTATCCAGTTCGACGAGTAAATTTCGCCCCTGCTTTTGGCTTTCCCAGTGCTGATACCAAGTACGGAGAAGTTTTGGACGCTCTTTGTAATATGGTTCCAGAACTTTGAGCAAGTCTTCCAATTGTTCAGGTCTAAAGACCGTCACATCACCTTCATAAGGTTTATTGTCAGCGTCACTACTTGAATTTTCGTGGCGATGTAAACAACCAATATCCCATCCATTATGCTCTTCAAGAATGCGAAGCCGCTCGGAAGCAGTTGTACAACCATCCTCTACATGTTGTTGCAGTGTATCCCGAATTTCGGGATGAAGGCCTGTGCGCATTAGAGCATCCAGAGGCCACTCTTCAATGATTCCCTGTTTGATGTAGGCCTGCATACTGCTCTCGGCCAAAGCCCAGTCACCCACACATGTATGCTCTTCAAATTTTATTACCAATGCGGAAGGCTTCAGCTTTGCCAGTAGCCGATCTGCTTCAGCAAGAACATGTCTCGTACCCTTACCATCGGTGTAATCCAAAACATGGTGTATTTGCGGCGCAATTTTAGCCAGTAACCGACAAGCTTCTTTCGGCACTACATCAACTAAATAAGCGATGGCATCAACCGTATTACTCAGTGTCGGATCTTTACGATGTCCGTATCCAGTGGTCAATTCCCACGTCTGCGTGCAAAGCTCACGAGCCTCCGAATTCAGTCGATGGGAGATCGCTATCGCACAGAGTTGTAATGGTATTTGAAGATGTACACTGGTCTCATTTTGAATGTCTGCATCAAGTAACAAACGTTGAGCGCCAATGAATGTTATAGCCGCTTCGTCGGCCATTCTGATCAATGAACCAGATGCGTACTGAGTGCGGAATGACGCACTATCGAACCAAGCGCATTGCAACGCAGCATCAATAGTCGATTGGGAAAGTACCACAGCACTAGTTCCCGAAAGCAGAACACTACCAATATATATATCGCAAGCAATACGGTGTAGTGCCGCTTGAAAGTCCGCTGTTGCCGATTTTCTAAAATAACTTTGTCTAAATCGCCGCGATTCAACAGGCTCGAGTAATTCATACAGCTCATGGAAGTTGATGAATTCCCCACACCACCATCGTTGGGCTATTTGTGCACCAATTCCGGACAGTACATTGAGATAATCAGTAATATCTTCTCTATCTTCGTACATAGGGGCTTTGATGTGCTCGAAGTTTGTTTGCCCTTCTGCAATCATACAAAGATTCAGATGTACGGCACCAAACAGCCAGTGGTGCGTGAGAGTCGCCAAATTATCTTTGTGTTTGTAATAGCTGTCGCTTATCCAGTTCACCGGGATTGGTTGGCTCGAAGGAGTTGAGGTTTTGATTAACGCGACCTCTATTGCAGCCACAAATGGAGTTCTGACAAGTTCGTCGAAGTCCTCTCGCTCGGTCACTACTACCCCTGCAACCGCAGCCGCTCGTATACAAGCATCGCTAATTATGTTCTTTTTCTGTCCATCGGGTAGAGAAGCTGCTAGCAACATTAAATCATCCAAATTACCTTTTTGAATCAGCATTTGAGCAACACGATGCCCTCCTTGTTACTGAGAGGACTAGAATCCAACGAGCCCGTTTGAGTCTTGCTCATGAAGTTGAGTATGACAGACTTGATGCGATAGAACATGCACGCAAAGA
The DNA here is from genome assembly GCF_050058015.1 of Klebsiella sp. WOUb02. Taxonomy (NCBI): domain Bacteria; kingdom Pseudomonadati; phylum Pseudomonadota; class Gammaproteobacteria; order Enterobacterales; family Enterobacteriaceae; genus Klebsiella; species Klebsiella sp. WOUb02. The sequence continues at coordinate 701,866 of NZ_CP170106.1, read as the reverse complement.
ATTCGGTGATAAGGCCCGCCATTATCGATATCTACTAGAGAAGACCGTCAATTTATCTTCAAATGGTGTAGATAGAGTTACAGAGGATGTACTACGAGAATTAGTTGGCTTGGTTGATTGGTTCATGGTGCTGACTGGTGCCAGTGATACCCTTCACAATGGTATAGATGTGGGTGGTGTTGAGATCGACGACTCATATATTCCAGAAGTTTTCTATTCGACAGATTTTGGTGATCGTGAGGCTACCTTTGCAAAGGAGTATGCGAAGTCCAGGTTGGGGCTTGGCACAAATGACAAGGATGCGGTGGAAGGAGAGTCAGAGGGGTTGCTGGCTTCAGAGAAACTCAAAAAAGCTTTTATCACCGATTTGGGGTTCGAGCTTCAGAATATGCTCACTGTTCTCGCTGTGTTATCGCAAGCTCAACGATATGGATTCGGGAACGAACTTTCCTTGTCTTATGCTGCAGCACCTGATCGCCTTGCGCGAGGGTTGGCTGATAGCATTGATAGGCTTGACTATTCTGAGGCCCAAAAGATTGTTGCTTTTCTGACTCTTTCGGAAGTAGGAGTTCGCAGGCTCGTTGGAAGGGATATCGATGAAGGAGATATTCCATATTGGGAGCGGAATAAGCGAATCGATCGATACACTATCAAGCCGCTGGTAATTGATGGTGCCGATTTGCGTTGGGGGGCAGAGTCGGCAAGCCGGGCAATGTACATTTGGATGTCGGCGGTACGAGACGGTTATTTGCCTGCGGAATTTGATTGGCCTCATGTTAAGCCAGTCATTCGCGAGGTTAAGGAGAGTATTGAAAAGCGTCTCGAGCTTCGTACAGAGGAAATATTCCGCAGGCATACACCTTATGTTCAGCGAGGTATTGATTTCTTTAGAAGATTCCGGGAAGAGAAGTTTGATGACGTTGGTGATTTCGATGTTTTTGCATACTGGCCGGAAAGCAATTTGCTCGTGACAGTAGAGTGTAAGTACAACCAGCCGCCATTTACAATGAAAGATAGCCGTCGTCTTCGTGGTCGGATATTTGGCAAGGCAGAGAATGACAGGGCAGGACAATTCAGTCGTATTTTAGACCGCAGAAAATTTCTCGAAACTCACCGTTCAAGGTTACTTGAACTGCTCCAGTGGCCACAGCCAGAGAGTGTTCCTTTAAGGAATATTGAACTCTATGTAAGCCGCGATGTGTACTACTGGATGGTTCATCCGCCATATCCTGTTCCGACCCAGTTTGTACGTGTAGACACTTTGGACACTTGGATCAAAACCGAACTAAACATACCTTGATGCTATGAGTGAAGATATTAAGAAAACCGCCATCACTGCAGCTGGTTATATTTATCAAAATCGCCAGGGCCTTAAGGTCCTGTGCGATTGGCTTGATGCGCCGACGCGCTATAGCCGCGTGAAATTTGAATGTGATAATGAAAACGAAGCACCACAGGGACTAGATGATATCGTCATCGAACGAAGTGATGGCTTCGTTGACCTTCAGCAGATCAAGTTCACTCCAGATTCTGAGACGCATCTTCTATCTTGGGATTGGATGCTGGAGAAAACGGGCAAGACAGAGCGGTCGAGATCGATGCTACGCAAATGGTTCGATGCTTTCAAACAACTTGATCCAGTGCGTATTGGCGAAATTTCGCTCATAACGAATCGCCGACCAGATGCTGCTATTGAGGTTTGTCTGGAACGAGACCGGATTGATCCTTCTAAGATCCCAGAACCTCAGCGCACCTTGGTAGAAGTTGAACTCGGCGGCGTTGAGGAATGCAAACTTTTCTTCAGACAATTATGTATTCGACACAGCGATAAGGGCTATCTTGCATTGGAGCATGAAGTTGATGCTCGCCTTCGACTGCATGGTACGCCAGAGGGAATCGCTAATCTAAAATATGTGGCTCTGAATTGGGCAACGCAAAAAAATCTCCCTGCGCCGGATGGCTGGATCAAACTGGCAGAGGTTGGAACCATCTTGCGAGCTTCACCTCCAGCTCCTTTGCCAGAGGATTTTGTTGTTCCAGAAGGTTATGAGGTTCCTGATGAAATATTCCATCAAGAATTTGTCCAGAGCACAATTAATGCTACCGGAAAGGCAATTGTGCTGACTGGTCCACCAGGACGCGGAAAGAGTACTTACCTGAGCGCACTGTGCGACACGCTTGCAGAAAAAGGTATCCCAACGGTTCGCCATCACTATTTTCTGTCGACAACCGAGCGAGGCCGCGACCGGGTTAATAGCTACATTGTCGAGCAATCCATTCTGGCGCAGATCCAACAGTTTCACGAGGATGTCCCGAAGACTGGTGGAGGCTTACATACACAATTGGAGGCATGTGCTGCCCACTACAAAGTACTGGGAAAGCCATTTGTGCTCATTCTTGATGGTTTGGATCATGTCTGGCGTATCAACGCTGAGGATAAACGGCCACTAGATGACCTTTTCTGTCAGGTAATTCCCTGCCCGGAAAATATGGTACTGCTCGTCGGCACTCAACCGGTAAATGACGAACAGTTGCCAGCGGATTTGCTCGCCTTTGCACCAAAATCTGAGTGGCATACATTGCCTGCAATGTCTGAGAGTGCAGTACTTTCTTATCTACGTAGAACAGTTCAGGAAGGCTGGCTTACAACTGGTTTTGAAAGTGAAGAACAAATTGAAGAACAACTGCAGAGTGCAGCATCCGCTCTTCGTAAGAAAACTAATGGCCATCCTCTTCACGTTATTTATGCTACATCAGAATTGAAACATTCGGGTCGCAGACTATCCAGTTGGGATATTGAGCAGTTGAAGGGAGACTTGAGCCAAGACGCCCGATTTTACTATGCATCTCTATGGGAACGTCTTGCTCCAAGCCAAAAGGATACGCTAAGGCTTATCTGTGCCTTTACTTTTTTCTGGCCTAAGACAGCCTTCTCAGAGATTGCTACCAAAATTAAGGCGGTGGAACCAGATGTGGATAAAGTAGAGCATTTGCTCCATTCGTCTGTGGCTGGTCTTAAAGTCTTCCATGAAAGTTTGGCTGTTTTCGTACGTGCAACTGATGACTATGAGAGTCGAATCAATGAATTAATGCCTGTTATTGCAGACTGGCTTGAACACCAGGCACCTACTTCACTACGAGTGAACTGGTTATGGACAGTTCAAGCGAAGCTTGGTAACCCCAACAATCTCATTACAGGTTTAACTCGTGACTGGATCATGAGTCGCTTAAAAGAAGGATATTCAGAAGCTTTATTTGAGATATTATTGTCAGAAGCCCTGAGCGCTGCGCTTGAAACTGCAAATTTTTCAGATGCCTACCGGTTGGCGCATCTGAAAGCTCGTATGGTTGATGGAAGTCAATTTCAGATGCAGGATAGCGATCTGGCTAGGCTCATATCTTTTACATTGACACTAACCTCAGAGGAAAGTGTGATCGCCCTGCTTAACCACATCGCCCGTTTTTACATGAGGGGTAAAAAACTGCCCGCCCAGCTTTACCGTATCGATCCCAACGTGAATTAATATCTCCGCCCCATTCCCGGATTCCAGGCCTATGGCGTGGTGAGTTTCAAACAACGACGCAACCGTACCGTTTACCGGAGACACAACCCGCCCGCTCTGCGGCCTGATTGCAATCCCCTTTCCCATGATAGCGCTGGCAAACACCGGGTCATTCACCATCGCCAGGGGCAGTACATCCCCTTCAAGCGGGCTGACGATTATTTCCTGGCGCGATAGCCGGGCCTGTTTTTCCTGAGGCTCGTCAGCCGGAGCGTGACGTTCAGCCACGGCTTCCGGTGTGCATTCTTTTGCAACATCAGATGCCGTCGTTTTCATTTTTCGCGGTCTGAACAGGGCTTTCAGATAATAAATAAGGCCTGGGGAATTTTTTTTCATACTGCGTTCTGTCTTTTCTTCATTAGGTTTTTTATTAAGTACTGCAACGTCAAGTATTGCATCAAATACTTCACTGACATGGTTTTCAATAGCTACCTGCAATTGTTCACCGCGCCTCACTACGTTGACAACACTGGGGTTAACTTTAAGATCATCGATATTTACCTGCGTATGATCTTTTAAGTTAAAGCGCAATCTGGTTGCACAATGAATTACGCTGTTGATATTGTCAAGACCGCCTACGCAACTCAGTATCTCTATAGCTAACTTCTTGAATTCCATAATCTATCCTTAATATTCAATAGCAATACAGGTAAACCAGAATCCCCCTTCGCCCTGCATTTGATACTGTTTTTGAGGCAAAAAAAAACCCAACCTGTTTTTATTCGCCAACACGAATAAAAACAGCTTAGGTTTTGCCTGCCCTATTTACTACATCAGAATAGGTACAGTAACAATCCATACAAGCATTATGTCATTAACAATAATTCTATTCTATACATCGTACCAAAAGCAAGCCTTTTATTATGTAAGTGGGTAGGGAAATACAAAAAAAGAGACCATTGATATTTATTTTTTCTCTTCGAGGATTTCAGTTCTCACCCGCTCTATATGAATCGCCAGGAACATCAGTTCTTCTTTCGTCAGCATATAGTTGTATTTCTGATTAATATACTGTTGAATTTTTTCTGCACACTGGTAAGCCAGAACATATTTTACTTTCACCACATCATGCAGAGACTCGTCATCGCTAAAAACCGTCTTGTTGCCCATAAGCCTCTGAGCAAAAAACTTCAGATGGGTAACAAAACGGTGGTAGCTTAATGCCTGCTCATCGTAGTCAATCTTTAAAAACCGTCTGACGATATTAAGTATTTCCTGCATAATTTTCGTGATATGCATGATGTCCGGCATGCCGCCGCCAAGCTGTGCGTTTACCAGATGCAGAGCGATAAACCCCGCTTCATCTTCCGGCAGGCGGACAAACAGTCGCTGTTCAATGATGTCCAGCGCCTCCAGCCCAACGGCAAATTCTTTCTGATACAGGCGTTTGATTTCTATCAGCAAAACGTTGCTGATCTCCATGCCTTCCTTGTGCCGCTCAATGGCAAAATGGCAGTGATCCGTCAGCGAGATATAAATACTGTTCTGCAACTTGCCCGGCAAGCGCTCCTTCGCCAGCGCGATGATTCGGTCTGCCGTCGCCACCACCTCCACCGGAATTTCGGCCAGTAATTCACTCAGCCGCGACATCAGTTCGCCGCTTTTCAGCTCGAATATTTTTTCTATCAGGGTCTCATCCAGCGTATCGCCGGCATGCTTTTTAAAACCAAGCCCCCGCCCCATCACAACCGACTCGTTCTGATGTTCGTCCATCACCGTCACAACATTATTATTGAGTATCTTGGCTATTTGCATTTTTCAAACCCTGGAAACAAAAAAACCACAGCATCGCCAAAGTAGCGAATCTGTGGTTTTGCCTGACGATGCAGTAACAATCCTGATTGCATGGACATTATCACTTTAAGCGATCTTTTCAATCTGAACACATGAAAATCGTGATGCGGATCTACATAAGTCTGTTTTGTCAATAACGCAACAAAAGGTACCGCTGGTATGATGTTACTGATCCTGACCTGACCCTGGCCCAAAATCAATACAGTGCTAAATCAGAGATCTTCGTCTTTTTGCAGGCTCCGGATAAATTCAGCCGGAGTCATGTCATTTAATGATGAATGCGTCCTCTCATGATTGTACTCCCTGACAGCCCCCGCCGCCCGCTAAAAGCCCACGGACAAAATGGACTTTACGTGCCCTCCCCGATTGGGGTTCCTTCTAAAAAGTCGCCTTCTTTGTTATATTGTGCTTATTGATCACTCACCTCTGCGGTGCCAAAAAGAAAAATATTCACCGCGACCCAGGAAGATGAAATGTTAGATTACCGCTTCCCGACAGCTTTGCAGATGGTTCTCAGCGTAGCGATGGCGGAGCAGTTGGGTGAACGTTCGACCAGCGCGATCCTCGCCTATGGCCTGGAAGCCAATCCGAGCTTTATCCGTAAACTGATGGTCCCCCTCACGCGCGACGGCATTATCGTCTCGACGCTGGGGCGCAACGGCTCCATCCACCTCGGCCGTCCGGCTGATAAAATCACCCTGCGCGATATCTACGTCTCCGTTATTGAAGACAAAAAGCTGTGGGCTTCGCGTCCTGACGTCCCGGCCCGCTGCGTGGTCAGCGCCAACGCCTGCTGGTACTTCAAGTCCATCGCCGACGAAGCCGAACAGGCGTCGCTGAACGTGCTGGCACTTCATACCGTGGCAAGCGCGCTGGAAAAGGTTAAAAAAGGCGATATCAGCGGCTGCCTGCAGTCTGCTCGAAGCAGACGATCTCGCCAAAAAAGCGCACTAAATCCGGCGCTCCGGCCCCCTTAAATAGTAAAAAACCGCCTTCACTGAAGGCGGTTTTTTTATGCTACGAAGGTTGGGTCGGAACGTCAGGAGGGCTGAACTTCCGCTACCGGCTTGCCGCGCGTCACGAACTTGCGCAGCGCAACGTAAAATACCGGCGTCAGGAACAGACCGAACAGCGTCACCCCTAGCATCCCGGAGAACACCGTGATCCCGGTAACGCCGCGAACCTCCGCCCCCGCGCCGTGGCCCAGAATCAGCGGGATAGTCCCGGCGATAAAGGCTATCGAGGTCATTACAATCGGACGCAGACGCAGGCGGCAGGCCTCCAGCGCGGCCTCGACGATCCCTTTCCCCTGCATCTCCAGCTCGCGGGCGAACTCGACGATCAGGATGGCGTTCTTACAGGCCAGCCCCATCAATACCACCAGCCCCACCTGCACGAACACGTTATTATCGCCGCCGGTTAACCAGACGCCAAACAGCGCCGATAGCAGGGTCATAGGTACAATCAGAATCACCGCCAGCGGCAGCGTCCAGCTTTCATACAGCGCCGCCAGCACCAGGAACGCCAGCAGCACCGCGACCGGGAAGACGATTATGGCCGTGTTGCCCTGAGTGGCCTGCTGATAGCTAAGGTCCGTCCATTCAATATTCATCCCGTTCGGCAGCACCTGCTTAGACATCCCGGCCAGCGTCGTCATCGCCTGAGCTGACGACAGCACGCGGGGATCGGCATCGCCGATCAGATCCGCCGCCGGATAGCCGTTGTAGCGGATCACCGGATCGGGCCCGTAGGTGGTGGTGATATTCACCATGCTGCCGATCGGCACCATCTCGCCCTGGCTGTTGCGGGTGCGCAGATTGCCGATATCCTCCACGCTGTCGCGGAACGGCCCGTCGGCCTGGGCCATCACGCGCCAGGTGCGGCCAAACTGGTTGAAATCGTTCACGTAGGACGATCCCAGATAGGTCTGCAGCGTCCCGAACAGATCGGTCAGCGACACGCCCTGGGCCTTGGCCTTATCGCGATCCACCTGCACATCCAGCTGCGTAACGTTGGCCTGATAGGTGGAGATCGGGAAGTGCATTCCCGGCGTCTGCATAATCGCCCCCGACATGGTGTTAACCGCGGTTTGCAGCGCGCCGTAGCCCAGCCCGGCCCGGTCCTGAATATAGAGCGAGTAGCCGGAACCCTGGCCCAGCCCCAAAATCGGCGGCGGCAGGATCGAGAAGCCGAACCCCTGCTGCAGCTGCGCGATTTTAGCATTAATCTCGGCGTTAATTTCCGCCGCGGTATGCGTACGCTGATCGAACGGCTTCAGGCCGAAGAAGACCGTCCCGGTGTTCGGCGTATTGGTAAACTGCAGCGCGTTGAGCCCCGGGAACGCCACCGCATAATCCACGCCTTCGGTGTTCATGCCGATTTCGCTCATTTTGCGGATCATCGCGTCGGTTCGCGCCAGCGAAGCGCCTTCCGGCATCTTCACGCCGCCAATCAGGTACAGCTTATCCTGGGTCGGAATAAATCCGCCGGGCACGGCTTTAAACATTACCCCGGCGGCGCAAAGCAGCAGCAGATACACCACGAATACCGCCCCGCGGCGGCCCAGGGTTTTCGCCACCAGCCCCTGATAGCCGTTAGAGCTGCGGTTGAAGAAGCGGTTAAACGGCCGGAACAGCCAGCCGAACAGCCGGTCGATAAGCCGGGTCGGCATATCTTTCGGCGCGCCGTGCGGCTTCAACAGCAGCGCCGCCAGCGCCGGAGAGAGCGTCAGCGAGTTAATCGCCGAGATCACCGTCGAAATCGCGATGGTCACCGCAAACTGCTTGTAGAACTGTCCGGTAACGCCGGAGAGGAAGGCCATCGGCACGAATACCGCGCACAGCACCAGGGCGATAGCGATAATCGGCCCGGACACCTCGCGCATCGCCTGGTGCGCAGCCTGCAGCGGCGCCAGCCCCTCTTCAATATTACGCTCGACGTTCTCCACCACCACGATGGCGTCATCCACCACGATCCCGATGGCCAGCACCAGCCCGAACAGGCTCAGGGTATTCAGCGAGAAGCCAAGCAGATAGAGAATGCTGAAGGTCCCCACCACCGACACCGGCACGGCAATCAGCGGGATGATCGACGCGCGCCAGGTTTGCAGGAACAGAATCACCACCAGCACCACCAGCACCACCAGCACCACCAGCACCACCGCTTCCAGCAGGGTTTGCACCACCGCGCGGATGGAGTCGCGCACGAAGACCGTCGGATCGTACGGCGCCGCCCACTTCATATCCTCCGGGAAGCGCGTCGCCAGCTCGCTCATCTTAGCGCGCACGGCGTTAGAGAGGTCGATGGCGTTCGCCCCCGGCGACTGGAAGATACCAATCCCCACCGCATCTTTATTATTCAGCCTGGGAGCGCAGCGCGTAGCTGCCGGACCCCATCTCAACGCGCGCCACGTCGTGCAGACGCACCACCGATCCGTCCTGGGCCGTTTTGAGGATGATATTGCCGAACTCCTCCTCAGTATGCAGGCGTCCCTGGGCGTTAATCGAGATCAGGAAATCGCTCTCTTTCGGCAGCGGCTCGGCGCCGAGCTGGCCGGCGGAAACCTGCACGTTTTGCTCCTGCATCGCCGCGACGACGTCAGAAGCGGTCAGGCCGCGCGCCGCCACCTTATTGGGGTCCAGCCAGACGCGCATGGCGTATTCGCCGGAGCCAAAAATCTGAATCTGGCCGACGCCGGGCAGGCGCGCCAGCTCATCCTTGACCTTCAGCGTGGCGTAGTTGCGCATATACAGCGAATCGTACTTGCCATTCGGCGAGAACAGATGCACCACCAGGGTAAGCGTTGGGGACTGCTTCTGGGTGGTGATCCCGAGACGGCGCACGTCCTCGGGCAGGCGGGCTTCGGCCTGCGATACCCGGTTTTGCACCTGAACCTGCGCCTGGTCGGGATCGGTGCCCGGACGGAAGGTCACGGTGGTGACCAGCACGCCGTCGGAACCGGCGACGGATTTCATATACATCATGTTTTCAACGCCGTTGATCGCTTCCTCCAGCGGCGTCGCCACGGTTTCGGCGATAACCTTCGGGTTGGCGCCCGGATACTCCGCGCGCACCTGCACGCTCGGCGGCACGACGTCAGGATATTCGCTGACCGGCAGCAGCGGAATCGCGATCAATCCGGTGACGAAAATCAAAATCGACAGCACCGCGGCAAAAATCGGCCTGTCGATAAAAAAGCGGGAAAAGTCCATACGACGGATTCTCTGGTAAGGGATCAGTTAAGGGCGGTGCTGGCGGTCATGGCGACGGTTTTCGCGTTAACCGGCATGCCCGGCATAAACACTTTTTGTAAGCCGTCTACGATGACTTTATCGCCGGGGTTAAGCCCCTGCTGCACGATACGCAGGCCCGCCGCCAGGCGGCCAGGCGTGATATCACGACGCTGCGCTTTACCATCTTTATCAACGATATAAACGTATTTTCGATCCTGATCGGTTAATACCGCCTTGTCGTCAATCAGCATGGCGTTGAATTCGGCGCTGCCCGGCAGGCGTACGCGGGCGAAGAGTCCCGGCGTAAACAGGCGCTGGGCGTTATCCAGCACCGCGCGCATGCGGATCGTACCGGTACTCGGGGTGAGCTGATTGTCGAGGAAATCCACTTTGCCCTGATGGGGATAGCCCTCCTCTCCGACCAGGCCAATTTCTACCGGCAGGGCCAGATGGCTGCTGGAAGCCCCCTGCCCGCTGCGGGCAAGGTTTTGGTAGTGAAGATAGGTTGATTCATCCACGTCAAAGTAGACGTAAACCGTCTTCTGCGACACCAGAGTGGTAAGCACGCTGGCGCTGTCGCCCGCGGTGACGAGGTTGCCGCTGGTAATCAGCGCGCGGCTGGCGCGGCCGTCGATAGGCGCGGTCACCTTGGTAAAATCAAGGTTCAGCTGCGCTGCGTCAACCGCCGCCTGCGCAGCCCGCATATCGGCCTGCGCCTGAACGGCGGCCGAACGCCGCTGCTCCCACTCTTCGCGGGAGACCACGTTGGTGTTCACCAGCTTGTCGGTACGGCCGGCCTCGCTGCGCGCCAGGCTGGCCTGGGTTTTGCTGCGTGAGAGCTCCGCCTGCGCCTGTTCGAGCGCGGCGCGGTAGGTCCTGTCGTCGATGGTGAACAGCACCTCGCCTTTTTTCACTTCCTGACCATCGGTGTAGTTCACCTTATCGATATAGCCGGAGACGCGCGGGCGCAGCTGGACGCTCTCTACCGCTTCGATGCGGCCGTTAAAGCTATCCCACTGGCTGACGGGTTTAACCACCACGTCGGCGGCGCTGACGGCAGGCGCCTGCGGCGCGGCGTTTTGCGCAATGCCGTTATCGCATCCGGCAAGCAGCGCCGCGAGCAGCGCCGTCCCCAATAAACGCCGATGAAAGTTAACCCAAGGTTTTTGCAGGCTCATTATTTTTATTCCGCTGGTTGTTGTTGCCGCCGAACAAGACGCCGCGGGGGACGCAGCGCCACTTCCTTTGTTCGGGCTGGCTGAAGGCCATTTGTGTCGCTCATCGCCACAAAATATGTATCAATTACGAGTACACTATCGCGGCGATTGTAGGGAGGCGCTAAATTAAGTGCAAGAATAATTGTTGCACTTTATGTGCTATTCGCGGGAGCGAAGTATGACCATTTGTTAAGGGCCACCGTTTTTCCTGGCTTTAGCGCCGCCCTCGCGCATCGCCCGGCGGGTTCGGGGCCGGACCGCTGCGCCGGCCGGCTCCAAATACGCCATCGGCGATGCGATGAAACCCTAAGAGCCCGCACCGCGCATGCCCTGCGGCCGTTTTGTGCCCGCATTCCTGCGGGACAATTTCCCTGATTCCAGTTAACCTTATGACCCATTGCAGAAAACATCGCACTTACTGAGCAATGTCATGATTTTGACCAGGAGGGAACACGATGACTGTCCCGTATTATCAGTACGAAAAGCGTCTGAAATAAGGTATAAAGCCGCATGAAAATCCCAAACAGAATCCAACCTCTGGTCGATGACGGCCTGATAGACGAAGTGCTTCAGCGGCTGAAAAGCGGTAAAGAGGCCGACGTTTACACTGTTTTATGCGGTGACAAGATCCAATGCGCCAAAGTCTACAAAGAGGCGGCGCAGCGCAGCTTTAAGCAGGCCGTGCAGTATCAGGAAGGGCGTAAAGTCCGCAACTCGCGCAATAACCGCGCGATGCAAAAAGGCTCAAAGTTCGGCCGCAAGCAGCAGGAAGAGACCTGGCAAATGGCGGAGGTCGACGCGCTGTTCCGCCTGGCTAACGCCGGGGTTCGCGTACCTCAGCCCTATATCTGCCTTGACGGCGTATTATTGATGGAGCTGATCACCGACGCCGAGGGCGCGGTGGCCCCGCGCCTGAGCGATGTGGCCCTGTCGGAAGAGGAAGCCGTTGCTGATTTCGCGACCATGATCCGCAATATCGTGCGCATGCTGTGCGCCGGACTGGTACACGGCGATTTATCGGAGTTCAACGTCCTGCTTGACGCGCAGGGGCCGGTGATTATCGACCTGCCGCAGGCGGTAGACGCCGCGGCAAACAACCATGCCCGGTCCATGTTCGAACGTGACGTGAATAACATCACCGCCTACTACGGCCAGTTCGCCCCGCAGCTCTTAAAGACGCGCTATGCGAAAGAAATCTGGATGCTGTATGAAGACGGGAAATTAACCCCGGAAACGCCGCTAACCGGCCTCTATGTCGAAGAGGTTCACGCGGTCGATATGGACTCGCTACTGGACGAAATTACCGCCGCGGAAGATGAGTTCTACGAACGCCAGCGCGCCGCCAGAGAGCGCGACGATGAGTAGATTTAGGCCTTTGCGCTGCCGCACGGCGGCCCGGGCCAAGGGGCAAACAAGCGCTTAACCGGCGTCTCTCCCCGCGGACAGGCCCTGCAAGGGGCCCGTCTGGCCGAACAACGCCGGCGCCGGTTCACCCGCCGCGAGATCCTCTGCTTAATCAACGACTCCGGGAAGAGGCCTTCCCTCCCCCACAGCCCTCATACTTTTGAACATCAAGGTAACTCTTGAATGCTCCTTATTGCGCCGCACTTCGCCGCCGACGCCTGCGCACGTCCCGCAAAGACGAAAAATTATCTTAAATAAAATCAATAGAAATATGCGTATAACCGCTGTTCAAAGCAAAGTGCGATCGGCGTCAAGGTTATCACATTACCCGCGTTCTATGTTTGTTCATATGTTCATATATCATTAAAATGTTCACAGACAATAAGGCGCTTCCTGCACCTGGCATAACCGTTTAGCCCACACCTTAACCCCGCTCTTTAAGGAGGCAGTGATATGACAGCAACGACCGAGTTGTACCCTTCGGCGCACATCGCCGAACTTTTTTTCCCGCTGGCCGGCGATGAGAACGCCGTTTTACAGGTCATCGACAAAATCGCCGCTACCGGCTATTACCGGGGGTTTGAAACCGGCATTATTCATCGCCCGGAAATCGCGGCGAAAATCCGCCATCTCGCTGAACAGCAGCGTCTGAACGTCACCCAGTGGCTGACCTTCGAACTGCTTAAAGACCATCTCAACCTCAGCAGCCTCGACCCCGAGCTGCGGGAAAAATCCATCCGTCGCGCCTGCGAGCTGGTCCACCTGGCGGCCGAATGCGGCACCAGTAAACTGTCGCTGGTGAGCGGCAGCGATCCCGGCGACGCGCGCCGCGAAGAGGCAAAAAAGGGGTTTGGCGAAGCGCTGGTGCGCATCGGCGAAGTCGTTGCCCGGTATGACAACATGCTTTTACAGGTGGAGCCGCTCGACCGCTTCGCGCATAAATGCCAGCTGATTGGCCCAACGGATGAGACCGTGGAGTGGATGCAAGCGCTGCGCCCTGACTGCCCGAAACTCTATCTCGCCTGGGACAGCGCCCACGTCTCGCTGAATCAGGAAGATCTCGTCGAATCGCTGACGCTCGCCGCGCCGCTGATTTCACAGCTGCATCTGGCTAACGCCATCCTTGACCCGCAGGCCGAGGGCTACGGCGATTATCATATGAAATTTGGCGAACCAGGATTCCTCACCACTGCCTCAGCGGCGCACATCATCCGCACTGCAATGGGCCTTGCGCTGCCGAAGGAGCTCGGCGCCATCTCCCTCGCCGTCGAAATGCGCACCACCGAGCAGGACGATCTATGGGATAACGAACGCCAGTGCCGCGAGTTTCTGCAGAGCGCCTGGCGCGAAGCGCAGCGCGGATAGCGACGCCTGAATAGCGACGCCTGAATAGCAAAGGGGCCATAAAGGCCCCTTTTTATTAACCGGATTGCGATCCAGGCATTACGCTGACGTTACACCACCGATACCGGCGTCAGCAGCGGCTTACCGGCATAAAACGCCGCGATATTATCGATCACCAGCTGCGCCATCGCCGCGCGGGTGGCGCGGGTAGCGCTGCCAATATGCGGCGTCACCACCACGTCATCGCGGTTCAACAGCGCCTGCGGCACGTGGGGTTCGTTCGCGAAAACGTCCAGACCCGCGCCGCCGATCGTGCCGAGGGTGAGCGCCTCCGCCAGCGCCTCCTCATCCACGACGCTGCCGCGGGCAATGTTAATCAAAATCCCCTGCGGACCGAGCGCGGCCAGCACGTCGTGATTAATCAACTTCTGGCTCTCCTTCCCCGCGCTGGCGCATACCATCAGCACATCGCTATTTTTCGCCAACTCCAGCAGATCGGAATAGTAGGTCACCTCGCTGCTCTCAACGGGATTGCGGTCGAAGCAGGCAATGCGCATCGCAAAGCCCTGCGCCCTCTTCGCAACGGCCCGACCAATGCGGCCGAAGCCAACAATGCCCAGCCGCGCGCCGCTGACTTTGGTGGACTGCGGGTAGGCGCCGGATTGCCAGCCGCCGCGCTCAATAAACTTCTGCGCGCCGGTAATGCGCCTTGATACGTTCAGCATCAGAGCGATCCCAAGGTCGGCAACGTCATCGGTTAAAATATCCGGCGTATTGGTCACCCGGACGCCCCTGGCGGAGGCGGCGCGAATATCCACGCCGTCATAGCCGACGCCAAATACGGCGATTAATTTTAATTGCGGTAATTGATTAATCAACGCGGCCTCAACCTTCGACTCGCCGCTGGCTAATATTACCTGGACTTCCCCGGCAATGGCATGCAATTGTTCAGCAGATAACTTACTGTATTCATACAACGTGTGGGCGAGCGCTAACTCCTCCGCTAACGTCTGCGGTACTTTATCCACTCGTAATATAACTGACATATCAGCATCCTGTATTTAAGAGTAATTCAGCCAGATGACTCAGTGGCTATTTATTTCTGGTACGACAGCTGGCCGTTTTTCAACGGTAATTTATTAAAGTTAATGCACAGCGTTCCGACGGTGTAGAGGCCGGCGCAGATGGCGAAATAGACCAGCACGCTTTCAAAGCTGCCGGTGGCCTGTAAAATAACGCCCACCAGAATCGGTACCAGAATCCCCGCACAGCTGTTCGCCATATTCATCAGCCCGCCAACCAGACCGACGCGGTCTTTCGGCGCCAGAATAGCCGGGAAGCTCCAGTACAGGCTGCCGAACATCATAAAGAAGGCGGCGACGGAGAGCAGGCCAACCGCCAGGTTCGGATCGGTCACCGTTGACAGCGCGTAAAGTATGCTCAGGCCGACGATACCGGAGATAGACAGCAGGCTTTTCAGCGATACGTTATGGCTGACGCCTCTTTTCACCAGGAAGTCGACGAAGAAGCCGCTAAACAGGCATCCCAGCGTCCCCATGATAAAGATGATAAACGTCGAGTTGCCGATAGAGGCCAGCTGCAGACCCTGCGCCTGCGCCAGATAGCTCGGTCCCCAGGTCAGCAGCCCCCAGTACACCATGCCCCAGGAGGCGCGGCCGATCATGATCGCTATCATAGTAAACCAGCTGATCCCCAGCCCCCTGGTCGGCGCGGTGTTATCGTCGCCGGTCGCGCCGCTGACGTTGCCGGCGGCAATGTACGCCACCTCCTGCGGGTCGACTTTCGGGTGTTCAGACGGGCGGTCGCGCAGAATTCGCCATGCCACAAAGCCCAGCAGCATCGTGAACAGGCCCACCACCACGAAGGTGACGCGCCATGAGTCCAGCAGCACGATGAGATGCGCCACGATGATCCCGCCGATCGCCACGCCCAGCGGGCTACCGGAGTCCATGATAACCGCCCCGCGGCCCCTTTCAGATTGCGTCAGCCAGGTTGAGCTCAGCTTCGCGCCGCTGGGTGAAACCGGCGCTTCCATCGCCCCTAAACCGATACGGGCGAGGATCAGGCTAATCCCGCCGCTCGCCAGACCGATAATGGCCTGGAAGAACCCCCAGCCAAACAGCGCGCCGGTGATCACTTTACGCGGGCCGTAGCGGTCGAGCAGCCAGCCTCCCGGCACCTGCAGCAGAGCATAGGACCAGAAGAAGCTGCTGAGAATCAAACCCTGCATGGTTGGTGAAAGGTCAAATTCTTCTTTTATATAGGGCATCCCGATCGATAAAGTAATACGATCCATCAGGTTAACGGCTAATAAGAAGAACATCGTGCCAAAGATAACCCAGCGGTAGTTGGTAGGTTTCTTTGTATTGGGTATTGGAGTAAGTGTAGAGTCAGACATAATTAACCTTCGATTTTAAAAGTCGTTAAAAAAATAAAACGAAATTAATCTATGAGCGTTAAGTACCCGGTGAACATTAGTTACGCTTTTGAATTATTATGAACAAAAGAGCAGCCAATGAACTTATGTTAAAAACATAACAACATATGCGTCATAAACCGTATGCGACTTTAATCACAGAACATGGAAATGTGCTTATAATCATTTTTATAACCCCAAATAAAATATCGCCCCTAACCTTTAGTTCATTCTCAACGATAAATAAGAATAAGCTACAGGATTAAAAATAAAATAAATTGCGCCAGCGGCTTATATCCTTTGCCCGGAATTTCAGCGGTGACGCATTTTTTATTTATCAGGCGCCTGGAGGGTAGCCCAACCATTTTTCCAGCATCTGCCGGGACTGGATCAGTACCTCCAGGCTATACGCCGGATCGATAGGCGAAGCCCCCCTCACCGGATAGCTGTCGCGCTGGCGATGCATGCGTAAAGGAATCTCCAGGCTACAGGGAATCGCCCGCGCCTCCAGCTCTTTTAGCATTGGCACATAGTTCAGCTGCCCGTAGCCCATCGGCGTGAAGTGTACCTCCCCGTCACGGACCTGCAGATCCTTCAGATGGCAATGCTGGGCCCCCGGCAGCATGGCGATCGCCGCCGCAACCGGATCGACGTCCGGGCACAGCGAAACAATATTGCCGGCATCGACGTTGAAGGCCACCGCCGGACTATCGATAGCCTCCAGCAGCGCAAAGCCGTCGTCGGCCAGGCGGAAGACGTCATAATTCGGATCGCCGCCGTTTTCCAGGCAGATCGTGCAGTCGTGCTCGGCGGCAACCGCCGCCAGCTCGCGCAGATTATCGATAATCCGCGCGCGGTCGGCGCTTCTGCCGACGCAGACGTTGATCCATTTGGCGCCAATCATGCTGGCAAAACGGATGCGCTGGCTGAACTGCTCCACGGCATCCGCGGCGCCCATATTCATCGTCGCCCCCAGCGCATACGTGCCCAGCTGGTGTTTTTCCAGCAGCTCACGAATATGCGCCGCGTTTTCCGCGCCAAAGAGCTCGGGCGGCATATCGCCCACGTAGCCCTGGTTATAGGCCAGCTCAACGTAATGAAACCCGGCTTTTTTAATGGTGCTAAAGGCGACGTCGGTATCAAGGCCGTCGAACATCGCGGTATTTACGCCAATCACAAGTTTACTCATGCCGATCCCTTCCTTTATGTAACAGGTCTACCAGCGTGGTGGTTGCCAGAATAGCCGATAGACCAGCCCACGGTTATCAGAACTACAGCAGCGCTTTCGCCTTCGCGACAACGTTCTCCACGGTGAAGCCGAACTCTTCGAACAGCAGCTCCGCCGGCGCAGACTCGCCGAAGCTGGTCATCCCGACTATCGCGCCGTTCAGACCCACGTATTTGAACCAGTAGTCGGCGATACCCGCTTCCACCGCCACGCGGGCAGAGACCGCTTTCGGCAGCACCGATTCACGGTACGCCGCATCCTGCCTGTCAAACGCGTCGGTGGACGGCATGGAGACCACCCGCGCCTTCACGCCTTCGGCTGTCAGTTTATCCCACGCGGCAACCGCCAGCTCCACTTCCGAACCGGTGGCGATGAAGATCAGCTCCGGCTGCCCGGCGCAATCCTTCAGCACGTAGCCGCCGCGGGCGACGTTTGCCAGCTGCTCTGCCGTACGCTCCTGCTGCGCCAGGTTCTGACGCGACAGGATCAGCGCCGTCGGGCCGTCGTGACGCTCCACGCCGTATTTCCACGCAATCGCCGATTCCACCTGGTCGCACGGACGCCATGTGCTCATGTTCGGCGTCACGCGCAGCGAAGCCACCTGCTCGACCGGCTGGTGCGTCGGGCCGTCTTCCCCCAGACCGATGGAGTCGTGGGTGTAGACCATCACCTGACGCTGTTTCATCAGCGCCGCCATACGCACCGCGTTGCGCGCGTATTCCACGAACATCAGGAAGGTGGAGGTGTACGGCAGGAAGCCGCCGTGCAGGGCAATCCCGTTGGCAATCGCGGTCATGCCGAATTCACGCACGCCGTAGTGGATGTAGTTCCCGGCGCTGTCTTCGTTAATCGCTTTCGAACCGGACCACAGGGTGAGGTTGGAAGGCGCGAGGTCGGCGGAGCCGCCGAGGAATTCCGGCAGCAGCGGGCCAAAGGCTTCAATCGCGTTCTGCGACGCTTTACGGCTGGCGATTTTCGCCGGGTTCGCCTGCAGCTTAGCGATAAATTCACTGGCTTTGGCGTCGAAGTCAGCCAGCATTTCGCCCTTCATACGGCGGGTGAATTCATCGGCTTCCTGCGGGAAGGCGCCGGCGTAGGCGGCAAACTTCTCGTTCCACGCCGCTTCTTTCGCCTGACCGGCCTCTTTCGCATCCCACTGCGCGTAGATATCAGACGGGATGTCGAAGGCCGGATGATGCCAGCCCAGCGCTTCGCGGGTCAGCGCGATTTCCGAGTCGCCCAGCGGCGCGCCGTGGGAGTCGTGGGTGCCGGCTTTGTTCGGCGAACCGAAGCCGATGATGGTTTTGCACATCAGCAGGGACGGTTTGTCGGTCACCGCGCGCGCTTCTTCAACCGCGCGTTTGATGGCGTCGGCATCGTGGCCGTCCACGCCGCGCACCACGTGCCAGCCGTAGGCTTCAAAGCGTTTGGCGGTGTCGTCGGTGAACCAGCCTTCCACGTGGCCGTCGATGGAGATGCCGTTGTCGTCATAGAACGCCACCAGTTTGCCCAGCTTCAGGGTACCGGCCAGGGAGCACACTTCGTGAGAAATGCCTTCCATCATGCAGCCGTCGCCCATGAAGGCGTAAGTGAAGTGGTCAACGATATCGTGGCCCGGACGGTTGAACTGCGCCGCCAGGGTTTTCTCGGCAATCGCCATGCCGACGGCGTTGGCAATCCCCTGGCCCAGCGGGCCGGTGGTGGTTTCCACGCCGGGGGTGTAGCCGACTTCCGGGTGGCCCGGGGTTCTGGAGTGCAGCTGACGGAAGTTTTTCAGTTCTTCAATCGGCAGGTCATAACCGGTGAGGTGCAGCAGGCTGTAAATCAGCATCGAGCCGTGGCCGTTGGAGAGCACGAAGCGGTCGCGGTCGGCCCAGGCCGGGTTGTTCGGGTTATGGTTCAGGAAATCACGCCACAGGACTTCGGCAATGTCAGCCATACCCATCGGGGCACCCGGGTGGCCGGATTTGGCTTTCTGTACCGCGTCCATGCTCAGCGCACGAATAGCGTTCGCCAGTTCTCTACGCGATGACATCGTCCGCCTCCTGTTTTTCCAGCAGCTCGCTGAGCATCGCCTCCAGCTTTTGCTGGTCCCGGGCAAACAGGCGAATGCCTTCCGCCAGCTTATCAACCGCCATCGGGTCCTGATTGTGCAGCCAGTAAAACTCGGACTCGGTGAGCGGCGACGGCGGCATTTCGCCGGCCTGCGGCGGCGCCAGCGCAACGCTAAGATCGCCCTCCATTCGGCTGAGCTCCTCCAGCAGCGCCGGAGCAATGGTCAGGCGATCGCAGCCGGCCAGCGCAATCACCTGCGCCGTTTTACGAAAGCTGGCGCCCATGATCACCGTCGGGTAGCGGTGCTTCTTATAGTAATCGTAAATATTGCGCACCGAGACCACGCCCGGATCGTTCTCCGCCGCGTCATCTTCCAGCAGGTTGCGTTCGCGATACCAGTCGTAAATTCGCCCGACGAACGGCGAAATCAGCCATACTCCCGCTTCGGCGCAGGCGCGCGCTTGGGCAAATGAAAAGAGCAGCGTCAAGTTGCAGTGAATGCCTTCGCGCTCCAGCTCTTCCGCCGCCTTAATCCCCTGCCACGTCGCGGCCAGCTTGATCAGCACCCGCGAGCGATCGATTCCGGCCTGCTCATATAAACGAATCAGCTTGCGCGCTTTCGCCACGCACAGCCCGCGATCGTAAGAGAGGCGGGCATCCACCTCCGTCGACACTTTGCCCGGCACCTGGCCCAGCAGCTCGAGGCCGATATTTACCGCCAGCTTATCGCTGGCGTTAATCAGCCGCGTTTGCGCCGTGCCGCCCTGCTCGCAGGCCCAGGCGATGGCCTGTTCGATCAGCGGACGGTAGAGCGGCTGCGCGGCGGCTTTGAGGATCAGCGACGGATTGGTCGTGGCATCCTGCGGATGGTACTCACGGATCGCGGTGATATCACCGCTGTCCGCGACAACGGTGGTCACTTCTTTCAGTTTTTCCAGAATGGTCATCGTGATGACTCCTTTATTCGTCTGCGCGGGCCGCACCGTCCGGGTGAACCAGCGTTTCGTAGTAATCGATACGCTGCACCTTCGGCCCGGAACGCCCGGCTTCAAACTCGGAGGCAAGCCAGGTATCGACCAGCATCAGCGCCAGCTCGCTGCCCACCACCCGCGCGCCGAGGGTCATGATTTGCGCATTGTTGCTTTTGCGGGCGCGCTCGGCCGAGTAAACGTCATGACACTGCGCGGCGCGAATGCCGGGCACCTTATTCGCCACAATCGCCATCCCGATGCCGGTACCGCAAAATAGCAGCCCGCGCTCAAAGGTGCCTTCGCGGATAGCCGAAGCCAGGTTAAAGGCGATATCCGGGTACATCTGCTCATTTCCCACCACGTCGTGGCTAAAATCAACGACCTCGATGTCCCGCTGCTGAAGATGTTCCTTTACCAGATTTTTAAGTCCGGTCGCAGCATCATCAGCACCGATTGCGACTTTCAACATTTTTCTTACCTCATTAATGACAGCGTTAGTATCAAACTTATGTTCAGAAGCCGATCGTGTGATGGATTCAGGCTGGAATTACCGGCCGCTTAACTGAACTAAAGTTCACCAGTTGTTCGTATGTAATAAGGTTTAGCAAGAAAACTGCGGTTAAAAAAGGGGCAACAGCACAAAAAATAGCTTTATTAAGCAAATCACGACCTCGATCACATATCCACCTGCTGAACATTTGATTGATTCATGTGATCTGATAGCGTTCATTTGTGATGGTACAAATGGCCAGAAACTGGCGGCTGGGAAACTAAATACAAATCATCTGGAGAAGACAAAATGAGCTGGATTTTTAACCGACCGTCAGACTTCGCAAAAGAAATGGTGGCGGGCTTCGTCAGCGCGCACGCGTCAATGGTGCGCCAGGTTCCGGGCGGGGTCGTACGTAACACGCAAAGCAGGCCGGGCGGCGTGGCCGTCGTGGTCGGCGGCGGATCCGGGCACTACCCCGCCTTCGCCGGGCTGGTCGGCCAGGGCCTGGCCCACGGCGCGGCCATGGGCAATCTTTTCGCCTCGCCTTCCGCACAGCAAATCTGCTCCGTCGCGCGGGCGGCCAATAACGGCGGCGGCGTGCTGCTAATGTTCGGCAACTACGCCGGCGACGTGCTCCATTTCGGTCTCGCCTGCGAGCGGCTGCGCGCCGAGGGGATCCCCTGCGAAACCATGGCCATCACCGACGATGTCTCCAGCGCGCCGCTGGCTGAAAAAGAGAAACGCCGCGGCGTAGCCGGCGATCTGGTGGTGTTTAAAGCCGCCGCCGCCGCCGCAGAGCGCGGCGACTCCCTGGCCGAGGTGCTGGCTATTTCCCGCCGCGCCAACGAACAAACGCGTTCGCTGGGCCTCGCCTTCAGCGGCTGCACTTTCCCCGGCGCGGAGCATCCGCTCTTTACCATTCCGGAAGGGAAGATGGGCTTTGGCATGGGGATCCATGGCGAACCCGGCATTAGCGAGCTGGATACCGTGTCGTCGCACGAGCTGGCGCAGATGCTCACCAGCACCCTGCTGGAAGAGCGCCCGCAGGCTATCGCGCAGGCCAAAGGCGCGCGCCTGGGCGTGATCATTAACGGTCTTGGCTCGGTGAAATATGAAGAGCTGTTCGTCTTCTGGCACGACGTGCAGCCGCTGCTGCAGAAAGCCGGTGTCGAAGTGGCTGACATTCAGATTGGCGAGTTTGTCACCAGCTTTGATATGGCCGGAATGTCGATGACCTTCGTCTGGTTTGATGACGAGCTGGAGGCCCTGTGGCTTGCCCCGGCCACCACTCCCGCCTTTAGCCGCGGTTCCGTCCTGCCGCAGGTTCCCCTCGATCCGCAGCGCCTGGAGCAGAGCGGCGAGGTCAAAATTCCCCAGGGCAGCGCCGAATCGAAAGAGGTCGCCGTTAAGGTGATGCGGATGGTTGACGCCGTCGCGCAAACGGTGATTGATAACGCCGAGGAGTTTGGCCGTATCGATGCGATCGCCGGCGATGGCGACCACGGCATCGGTATGGAGCGCGGCGTCGTTGCCGCCCGCAGCGCGGCGAAAAAGGTGCTGGAACAGGGCGCCGGAGCCGGTACCCTGCTACAATTCGCCGCTGACGCCTGGGCCGATGAGGCCGGCGGTACCTCTGGCGCTATCTGGGGCGTGATTCTTAATACGCTGGGTATCACCATCGGCAATCAGGAAAAACCTGACGCCGCGCGGGTTGCGCAGGCCATCTCCAAAGCCAACGCCGGGGTGATGCATTTTGGCAAAGCCAAACCCGGCGATAAAACCCTGGTCGACGTGCTGCTGCCGTTTAGCCAGGCGCTGAGCGCGGCAACGGACGAGGGACTCTCTCTCGCGCAGGCGTGGGATAAAGCCGAACGCGTCGCCCGCCAGAGCGCGCAGGATACCGCCCAGCTGCTGCCGAAAATCGGCCGCGCCCGCCCGCTGGCAGAGCGCAGCCTCGGCACGCCGGACGCCGGCGCGGTGTCGCTGGCGATGATTATCGCCGCGGTGGGCGCCTGCCTGAGCGATAACGCAGAAACTCAAGAACCCCGGGAGAACGTATGTCCCTAAGCCCCATCGTCGGCACCAGCCATAAAACCTATTTTGGCTATGGCCAAACCCGGGCGTGGTGCCAGCAGGTTGCCGAGCTGCTGCGCCAGCAGCCGGCAGAGCTCGACGGCGCGGCTGCAGCTGTTCACCTTCCCGGCAATGCCGGCGGTGGCGGCGGCATTGCGCTGCTTTGAGGGAACGGCAATGGCCACGGGTGCGCAGAATATCTGCGCCGCCCCGCCCGGCGCCTGGACCGGCGAGAGCAGCGCCGCCATGCTGCAGGAGATGGGCTGCCGCTACGTCGAACTCGGCCATGCCGAACGGCGCCGCCACTTCGGCGAAACCGTCGACATCATCAACCAGAAGATCGATATGGCCTACGCAACTCATCTCACGCCGGTCATTTGTATAGGTGAAGACCAGCAAATGAGCGCCGAAGATGCCGCTGACTACGCCGTCGGTCAGGTGCAGGAGTCTGCTGGCGCACCGCGGAGACGACGCGCTGCCGCCGACGATTTTTGCCTGGGAGCCGCAGTGGGCCATCGGCGCGCCAAAGCCCGCCAGCGACGACTATATCCGCCACGTCTGCCGGGAGCTGCGCGCGTATTTGCGGCAAAATTACGGCCCACAGTTTCAGGTTATCTACGGCGGAAGCGCGGGCCCCGGCCTGCTCAGCCGCCTGTGGCCCGACGTTGACGGCATTTTCCTCGGCCGTTTTGCCCACCGGCCCGAGGCTTTTGCGTCAATTCTTGCCGAAGCGCAGCAGATAGCGGCCGGGCGCCCGGAGAGCTAGCCGCCCTTCCCCTGGCGCGACGGGCTCACGGAGGGCCGTCGCGCTTACCCTGCTTGAGGTAAAAACGTTTCTGATATACTTTCAGCAAATGTTCACCCCCTAAACATTAATCTACCGCGTGGAGAAAGCAGCCGAATGGAAAAATCGAGCGCGTCCCAGGAGTATGAGCTACTCACCGAGATTGCCGTAGCCTACTACAGTGATGAGATAACGCAGGAAGAGATTGCCAACAAATTTGGCTTCTCGCGTATTAAGGTCGGACGTCTGCTGAAACGGGCAAAAGAAGAAGGGATCGTCGAGATCAACGTCCGCTACCACCCGATCTTCAGCACCCAGCTTGAGAAGCAGCTCAAAGATCGTTTCCCCATCAGCCGCGCGCTTATCGCCCTCGACCATAACGATGAAGAGGAGCAGCGTCGCCAGGTTGCCACCCTGGTCTCCAGCCACCTTAACAATATGCTGAAAGATAACGTGGTGGTAGCGGTAGGTCAGGGTCGCAACGTGGCGGCGGTCGCCGAATTCTCCGGCACCATCCAGGCGCGCGACTGCCGCTTTATTTGCGGCATCGGCGGCACCCATCGCCCGGGCGATATCATCAACGCCGATCATATCAGCCGCCTGCTGGCGAAGAAATTTGGCGGCAGCAGCGAGTCGCTGTACGCGCCGGCCTATGTCGAAAATATGCAGCTAAAAGAGCTGCTGCTGCAGAACGGCACCATTAAAGAGACCCTCGATCGCGCCCGCAAAGCCGATATTGCTCTGGTTGGCATCGGCGACATGAACGAAGAGAGCTATATGGTGAAGCTGGGCTGGTTCACGCCGCAGGAGATCAACGACGCCAGCATTAACCAGGGCGTCATCGGCGACGTCGCCGGCTACGATTTCTTCAACTCCCGCGGCGAGCACGTCAACACGGTGATGGACAACCGCGTGATTGGTCTGAGCGTCGAGGAGCTCAAGCAGATCCCCTGCGTGATTGCGATTGCCTCTGAAAATACCAAAGCGATGGCGATTATGGGCGCGCTGCGCACCGGGGCGATCGATATCATCGCCACCAGCGCCCGCAACATCCGCACGATTTTAAGCATGAGCCAGTAACCCGTCGGGCTGCCCCAGGCCGCGCGGCCGTTTGGCGCCGACCTGGGCGCAAAAAGCTCGATTGGTTAAAAAATGGCGGAAAAGGAGCACGAAGTGAAGAGGAAGTTATAAATACGGCACTTACCATATTGTTTTTCAATATATAACGTGGTGCTAATGTCTGTACTCAGAAGCTTTCTCTTCTTCCTCGGCGCGGCTTTCGCCTCCGCCATCGCGGTGCTCTGCCTGTGGATGGACGTGCGGGTCTTTGATAACAATATTGCGGAAATATCGCTCACTGAAATAGTGCAGGAGCTGGTGCTGGCGGCAATCGTGCTGATTCACTTCTGGCTGGCAAAGAGATATGCGCTTCTGCGCTACTGCAATATTCTCGTCGGCGGCTTTTTCCTCACCATGCTGATCCGCGAGCTGGACGCGGCCTTCGATCTTATTTCCCACGGCAGCTGGCTCTGGTTTGCCCTCTTCTCCACGCTGTGTAAGCTTATTTATCCGCTCATCCATTTCCGCCAGACCCTTGCACAGCTGGCGCAATATACCCGCACGCCTTATTACGGGATGATGCTCAGCGGTCTGCTGGCGGTGCTGGTCTTCTCGCGTCTGTTCGGGATGCACGGCCTGTGGTTCGCCATCCTTGCCGAGGATTACGCCCGGGCGGTAAAAAACGCCGTCGAAGAGGGCAGCGAGTCGTTTGGCTATATGCTCTGCCTGACGGCTTCGATCGGCTACTTCTACTATTTTCGCTTTGTCGCCCGCGCTTCGGCCGCGGCCAGCGCCTGATCTCGCGCGTCCCTTAATAGTTCCACTTCGGCCTGGCGACGGTATTCTTCTTGAGTAAATTACGAAACTCTTTCAGATAGGGCTCGTTGCTGCGCCCGCGTTTGCAAATCGCCGAGAACGGCGACTGGAAGCCGAACTCGTTGGGCAGCAGCACCCGCAGCCGGTTCTCCTTGATCCACGGCCAGGCGTAGTGTTCCGGGAGATAGCCGATATATTTCCCCGACAGGATCAGCAGCAGCTGCGCATCGACCGTCTCCACGGTGGCGCTGCCTTTACTGAAGCCGCGCCGCCGCAGATCGCTGGTGTTCCAGTAGCTGCGGGTCACCAGCGGGCACTGGCTGATCTGCTCTTTATCGAGCTGGCGGCTGAAGAACATCGGGTGCAGGTCGCTGCAGTAGAGCCAGTGCTGCTCGCGATAGAGCGGCTCGCTGATGATGTTATGCACCTGGGAATTGTAGCTGCCGATAGCCAGATCGATATGGTTGTTGAGCACGCCGTTCAGCTGCTCCGCCGGGGTACGGATAATCAGTTTGATATGCACGTGGGGAAACTTATCGCTGAAGCTGCGCAGCACCACCGGCAGCGACAGCGCGGTTTCGGTTTCGATCGAGTCGAGCGTCGAGATGCAAATCGTGCCGCTGTGTTCGCCCTTCAGCAGCGCCGACTGGCGTTCCAGCTCGTTGAGCTCGCTTAGCACGCGAATCGCCTGCTGCAAAAACTGCTGCCCTTTCTCGGTCAGCGCAAAACCGCCACGCCCGCGCTGGCACAGGCTAAACCCCAACTGACCTTCCAGTTGAGACATGGCGTTACTGATCGCCGACACCGAAATCCCCAGCTCCTGCTGGGCTCTGCCGTAGCTTTCCAGGCGGGCCACCGCCTCAAAAATCTGCAGCTGGCGAATGTTAAGGCTACCATCGTTGAGCATGATTAGTTCACCGGTAAATGAACTAAGTATTTGCAGCAGACGATTTAAAGTCCAGCACATCTTTCGCACTATCACCTTATCGAGCATTTGTGTGTCAGATTCAGGAGCTGAAATGGATAACGTCTTTCATCAACCGCAGGGCGGCAACGAGATGCCGCGTTTCGGCGGCCGCGCAACGATGATGCGACTGCCTTTTATCGAAGATTTACAGGGGCTTGATGCGGCTTTCGTTGGCATCCCGCTGGATATCGGCACGTCGCAGCGCTCCGGCACCCGCTACGGGCCGCGCTATATCCGCACCGAATCGGTGATGATTCGTCCCTATAACATGGCAACCGGCGCGGCGCCTTTTGAATCGCTATCGGTGGCCGATATCGGTGACGTACCGATAAATACCTACAGCCTGCTCAAATCGGTGCAGATCATCGAGGATTACTACACCGGTTTAAATAGTTTTCCGCTCATCCCGCTGACCCTCGGGGGAGACCACACCATCACCCTGCCGATTCTCCGCGCCCTGACCAAAAAACATGGTCCGGTAGGGCTGATTCATGTAGATGCCCACACCGATACCAACGATGAGATGTTCGGCGAAAAAATCGCCCACGGCACCACCTTCCGCCGCGCCGTCGAAGAGGGGCTGCTGGATCTTAAACGGGTGGTGCAGATTGGCCAGCGCGCCCAGGGTTACGCCGCCGGCGACTTCCAGTGGGGCGTCGACCAGGGCTTTCGTCTGGTGCAGGCGGAGCAGTGCTGGCACCGGTCGCTGGCGCCGCTAATGGCCGAAGTTCGCCAGCAGATGGGCGCAGGCCCGGTCTATCTCAGCTTCGATATCGACAGCCTCGACCCCATCTGGGCGCCCGGTACCGGCACCCCGGAAGTCGGCGGCCTGACCTCGATTCAGGCGCTGGAGATCGTCCGCGGCTGCCGCGGCCTGAACCTGATTGGCTGCGACCTGGTTGAGGTCTCTCCACCTTACGATATCAGCGGCAACACCTCCCAGCTGGCGGCCAACCTGCTGTATGAAATGCTCTGCGTCCTGCCGGGCGTGAAATATCCATAAGGGGATTCAGAATGCAGCCAACCATGCAGCCAGCCATGCAGCTCAAGGTTTTTCGCACCCTGTGGGGCGTGACGACTCCGTGGCAGCAAACCCTCAGCGAGCTAAAAAGCGTCGGCTGCTGCGGCATCGAGGCGCGAGTCCCGCTGAGCGC
Organism: Klebsiella sp. WOUb02; assembly: GCF_050058015.1. NCBI lineage: Bacteria > Pseudomonadati > Pseudomonadota > Gammaproteobacteria > Enterobacterales > Enterobacteriaceae > Klebsiella > Klebsiella sp. WOUb02. The sequence continues at coordinate 674,275 of NZ_CP170106.1, read as the reverse complement.
CGATGAGCGGCAGACGCTGGCCCGGCGTCTGCAGGAGTCCGAACTGGAGTATATCGCCATCGTCTTCAGCGGCGGCGGCGTGATCCCGGCGCAGGCCGAGACGCCGCACCAGCATCTGGAGCGCTTAAAAAGCCGCTTTGCAGAGGCAAAGGCGCTGAATCCGCGCTTTGTCAATCTGCTGGCCGGCAACGACCGCTGGCCGCTGGCGCAGCAGGTGGATTTTCTCGGCCGGGCCCACGAGCTGGCCGCCGCCTGTGAGGTGACCTGCAGCTTTGAAACTCATCGCGCCACCTCGCTGTATAGCCCGTGGCTGACCCTGGAAATTATCCAGCAGCTGCCGCAGCTGCGCTTTACCGCCGATATCAGCCACTGGCTGGTGGTGAGCGAGCGTCTGCTGGATGACCCCTGCGATGATTTCAGCGCCTTTATCGACCGCGTCCACCACGTTCAGGCCCGCGCCGGCTACGACCAGGGGCCGCAGGTGCCGCATCCGGCGGCGCCGGAATATCAGGCCGCGCTGCAGTTCCAGCAGCGCTTCTGGCAGCAGGTCTGGCAGTCGCAGCGCCGGCGCGGGTATCAGCAAACCACGCTGACGCCCGAGTTTGGCCCCGACGGCTATCTGCACCATCTGCCGTTCACCAACGTCCCGGTGGCCGATCTGTGGTCGCTGAATGCATGGATGGCGAAACATGAACAGCAGCGTTTCGCCGAGTTTTTATCGCTAACCAAAAAGGATCTGTCGTCATGAACGTCGCAAAAAGTTCTTTCACTGAGTTACCGACCATCGATATCAGCGATCTGGCCGGCGACAGTCTGGCAAAGCGCCAGGCCGTCGCCGACACCATCGGCAAGGCGGCGCGGGAAGTCGGCTTTTTCTACATCACCGGCCACGGCATTGTCCCTGAGCTGATCGCCGGGATCCGCACGGCGGCCAAACAGCTCTTCGCCCTGCCGATGGATCAAAAGATGCAGTACTACATCGGCCACTCCCGCAGCCACAAAGGCTACGTCCCGGAAGGGGAAGAGATCTACGGCTCCGGTAAACCGGACCATAAAGAAGCGTTTGATATTGGCTTTCAGGCCGCGGATGACCACCCGTTTGTGCTGGCCGGCACGCCGCTGATTGGCGCCAACGAGTGGCCGCAGCTGTCCGAGTTTCAGTCCCGAGTGCTGGCCTACTATGAAGCCGTATTTGCCCTCGGCCATCGCCTGTTTGACGCCTTCGCCCTCGCCCTTGGCCTGCCGGAGGGGTATTTCAAGTCGATGGTGACCTGCCCGCCGTCGAAGCTGCGCCTGATCCACTATCCCTTTGACGCCAGCGCCGAAGACGTTCCCGGTATTGGTGCACACACCGATTACGAATGCTTCACCCTGCTGCTCGCCGACCAGCCTGGCCTTGAGGTGCTGAATGAAGATAGCGCCTGGATCGACGCGCCGCCGGCGAAGAGCGCCGCCGGAGAAGAGGCTTTCGTGATCAATATCGGCGACATGCTGGAAGTGCTAAGCGCTGGCACATTTGTTGCTACAGCCCACCGTGTCCGCAAGGTGCCGCAGGAGCGCTACTCCTTCCCGCTGTTCTTCGCCTGCGATTACCACACCCTGATCCGCCCGCTGCCCAACTTTTTAACCGCCGGGGAGGCCAGCGACTATCAGGAACTGAGCATTGGCGAGCATATGTGGAGCCAGGCGCTGCAGACCTATCGCTACCTGCGCGAGAAGGTCAACAAAGGCGAGCTGCAGCTCCCGGAGCGCGCCCGCGGCACCAACACCTTTGGTCATCTGAAAAAACAAGCCCAGCAAAAAACCGTAACTAACCCGTGAGGATACATGATGAAAAAAACGCTCCATAAGCTCTCGCGCCGTGTGGCTCTGGGCATCGCCGTCGCCGCCTGCTTTTCCCCGCTGACCCAGGCGGCAGAACTGCTGACGGATGGCGTATTTAAAGTCGGGATGGAGGTGACCTATCCGCCGTTTGAATCTTACGACAGCAGTAACAACATCGTCGGCCTCGACCCGGAATTCGCCGCGCTGATTGCCGAGCATCTGAAGGCCAAACCGCAGCTGATCGACACCAAATTCACCAGTCTGATCTTAGGGATTGGTAAGAAATATGACGCGGTGATCTCCGGGATGTACGTCACGCCGGAGCGCCTTAAACAGGCCGATGCCGTGCCTTACGCCCTATCCGGCGCGTCGATTATCGCCCTGAAAAGCAGCGATATTCAGCCGAAAACGGAAGATGACCTCTGCGGCGTCAAGGTCGGCCTGCAGCAGGGCACCAGTTGGGTCTCGAGCCTGAAAAATCACTCCGATGAGTACTGCCTGAAGAACGGGAAGCCGGCGATTAGCATTCAGGAGTTCCCGACCGCGCCGGAAGTCTCCCAGGCCCTGATATCGAAAAACATTAACGCGCAGTTAGAGATCGCTCCGGCGGCGCAAATTCTTGTCGACAAGAGCCGCGGACGGCTGGCGATCAGCTCCACGCGGCTGGTCTATCCCCTGCCGCTGGGGATTTACGTCAGCAAAGGCAATAGCGAACTGGTGGAGGCGATTAAATCGACGTTAGCCACCTTAAAAGCCAACGGCAAATATGACGCCATCATCAAGAAATACAACTTAGAACGCATCGATTAAATACGATCAAGCCAATGCGCAACAGGAGTCGGTATGGAGTTCGATTGGGGATACTTTTTCTCGTTATTTAGCATTGGGGCATTCTGGCAGGCGTGCGTGACCGTCATCGTCGTCAGTGCATTGTCGTGGTTTATTGGCCTGGTATTAGGTTTTCTTTTAGCCTGCGCGAAGCTCTCCGGCCCGCGCTGGCTGAAGGTTCCCGTCGAACTCTATATTTGGTTTTTCCGCAGCGTGCCGCTAATGGTGCTGCTGGTGTTTGTCTATAACCTGCCGCAGCTGTTTCCGGCCACCCAGCCGCTGCTCGGCGTTCCGTTTATTGCCGGCCTGGTCTCGATGACCGTCACCGAGGCGGCCTATATGGCGGAAATCCATCGCGGCGGTTTAATTTCGGTGGCGAAAGGACAAAGCGAAGCCGGCCACGCCTTAAGCTTCAGCTTTATCGGCATTCAGCGCCTGATAATTATCCCGCAGGCGTTTCGCATCTCGCTGCCGACGATGATTAATGAATACATCACCATCATTAAACTCAGCTCGATTTTGTCGGTGATCTCGCTACCTGAACTGCTGCTCACCGGCCAGCGGCTGTACGCGCAGAACTTCCTCGTGATGGAGACGCTACTGGCGGTGGCGGTGTACTACGTGATGGTGGTGACGGTATTTACCTGGCTGTTCCGGGCGCTGGAAAACCGGCTCGATATTCAGCAAAAGCGCCCGCAAACCTTCAACGACGCCGAATGCGAGACCCTGCGCCAGATCCTGAAAGCGCCGCCGCAGGCGGCGAAGGCCGTGCCCGCCAGCGGCAGCCCGCCGGCTCTCGATCTGCGGGCGATCGCAAAGTCCTGGGGCCAGCATCAGGTGCTGAAAGGCATCCACCTGAAGGTCGATAACGGCGAGGTCATCAGCATTATCGGGCCATCCGGGTCGGGCAAAACCACCCTGATCCGCACCATCAACGCCCTGGAAAGCATCGATGGCGGGGAAATTATTCTCTACGGCGAAAATTATCTGAAAGGCGCGGCGATCGTCGATAAGCCGCAGATGCGCGCCGGCGTGCGCCGCATCGGCATGGTTTTCCAGAGCTTCAACCTGTTTCCTCACCGCACGGTGCTCGACAACGTCATGCTCGCCCCGCTGTATCACAAGCTGGCCGATCGCCGCGTGGCAAAAGAGCAGGCCCTCTATCTGCTGGACCGCGTCGGGCTGCTGGCCCACGCCGAAAAGTACCCCTGGCAGCTCTCCGGCGGCCAGCAGCAGCGCGTCGCCATCGCCAGGGCGCTGGCCTTAAAACCGGACATCATGCTGTTTGACGAACCCACCTCGGCGCTGGACCCGGAGCTGGTTGGTGAGGTGCTGAAGGTGATTCAGTCTCTCGCCCGCGAAGGGATGACGATGCTGATCGTGACCCACGAGATGGACTTCGCGCTATCCATCTCCGACCGGGTGGTGATGATGGAAAACGGCGTGGTGGTGAGCGATGTGCCGCCACGGCGCATCCGCGACGGCGCCGGCGATCCGGCACTGACCCGCATCCGTGAATTTATGGGAGTACAATAAATGGCTACTGAACGTGAGCTACGCCAGGATCTGGCCGCCGCCTACCGCCTGGCGGCGCTGTTTGGCTGGGAAGATACGCTCTATACCCACTTTTCCGTGCGCCTGCCGGGCGACGGCGAACCGCGGTTTCTGATTAACCCGTTCGGCATGATGTTCGACGAGGTGACCGCCAGCAATCTGATTGTCGTCGATATGCAGGGCAAGGTGGTGGAGGGCCACGCTCCGGCTAACTCGGCCGGTTTTACCATCCACAGCGCGGTGCATATGGCGCGGGAGGATGCCCACTGCGTGATCCACACCCATACGCTGCCGGGGATGGCGGTCGCCGCCTGTCAGGATGGCCTGCTGCAGCTTAACCAGATCAGCACCGAGTTTTATCAGCGCGTCGGCTATCACCCGTATGAAGGGGTGGCGTTTGATCTCGACGAACGCGAGCGTATTCAGCGCTCGCTCGGGGATAATATCGCCATGATTTTACAGAGCCACGGGCTGCTGTCGGTCGGGCGCAGCGTCGCCGATGCGTTTTGCATCATGTACTACCTCAACCGCGCCTGCGAAATTCAGACTGGCCGCCGCCCAGCTCGCTCCGCTCAGCCCGATTCACCTCATCCCGGCGCACCTGAGCCAGCACGCCTGCGAACAGCTGATGGGCGTGGAGCACGAGCGCCAGCAGGTCTGGCAGGCGTGGCTGCGCCGCCTTAACCGCCTCGACACCTCTTATAAAGACTAACGCCTATGCCGAACCTGACTATCGTTGTCGACTGCAATGACCCAAACTACGCCCGCGAGATTTGCGACGCGCTGCGGCTTTTCCCCGACGTGACGGCGGTCCTGCCCGACCATCCGGCGGCAGGTCGCGCGGAGTATGCCAGCTGCTGGTTTCCCGACCCTCAGTCTGCTGGCCCGCTCGCCGGAGCTAAAGCTTATCCAGGCCGCTTCGGCCGGGGTCGACCACCTTCCCGCAGAGGTGTTCGCCAGCCAGGTTCCGCTATGCCGGGTGGTGGATGAAGATTTTCGTCACGGGATGTTCGAATATGCGCTGTGGGGCGTGCTGTGGTTTCAGCGCCACTTTGACCGCGCGCTGGCGCATCAGCGCGAGCGGGTGTGGCAGGGCTACCCGCAGCGGGCCGCCGGCGATTTTCGCGTCGGGGTGATGGGGCTCGGTGAAATCGGCGGCTACATCGCCGCCCGCCTTGCCGGGCTGGGGTACTGCGTCTCCGGCTGGGCGCGGAGCGAAAAGCGGCTGGCGGGCGTGCGCTGCTACCACGGCGATGCGCAGGCCGCTGGTTTCCTGGGCGAACTGGATGCGCTGATCAACGTGCTGCCGCTCACCGAACAGACCCGCGGCATCCTCGCGCAGCCTCTGCTCGACCAGCTCCCGGCCGGAGCGGTGCTGATCAACTGCGGACGCGGCGAGCATATGGTGAATCACGATGTGCTGCAGGCGCTGGACAGCGGCCGGCTGGCGGGCGCGCTGCTGGACGTCTTCCCCGTCGAACCGCTGCCGGACGCCGATCCGCTGTGGTCGCATCCGCGGGTGGTCATCACTCCGCATATTGCCTCCATCGCCCCGGCGCAGGTGATCGCCCGTCAGCTGCTGGAAAATATTCAGCGTCTGCAGCAGGCGCTGCCGCTGAAAAACCTGGTCAATAAACAGATCGGCTATTAACACCTTGCAACCTCTGTCCCGCCCGGCGCAGGCGTCAGCTGCTACGCTTAACGGTCTGTTGCTCACACAATAAGGCCAAGGTTATGAAGATTGATTTATCGGGGAAAGTCGCGCTGGTCACCGCCTCCACGGCGGGCATTGGTTTTGCTATCGCCAGGGGGCTGGCGGCCAGCGGCGCGGAAGTAGTGATTAACGGGCGCAGCGAGCGCAGCGTTAACGCGGCCATCTCTCGCCTGCAAAACGAAGTGCCCGGCGCCAGAACCCGTCCGGCGGTCGCCGACCTGAGCGACGCCGGGGGCGTGAATCAGCTGCTGCAGGCGCTGGTCGGCATCGATATTCTGGTCAACAACGCCGGCATCTATGGCCCGCAGGATTTCTATGAAACCGATGACGAGACCTGGGAAAACTACTGGCAGACCAACGTGATGTCCGGCGTGCGCTTATCGCGGGCCCTGCTGCCGGCGATGGTGCAAAAAGGCTGGGGCCGGGTGGTGTTTATCTCCTCCGAGTCGGCGCGCAACATTCCGGCGGACATGATCCACTACGGGGTGACCAAAACCGCCCAGCTGTCGCTGGCGCGCGGGCTGGCGAAGTACGTCGCCGGCAGCGGCGTCACCGTCAACAGCGTGCTGCCGGGCCCCACCCTTTCCGACGGCTTTGCCGAAATGATGAAAGAAGAAGTCGCGAGGACCGGGAAACCGCTGGAGCAGCTGGCGAAAGAGTTTGTCATGGCCCATCGCCCCGCGTCGGTGATTCAGCGCGCGGCATCGGTGGAAGAGGTGGCGAATATGGTGGTGTACGTCTGCTCGACCCAAGCCTCGGCGACCTCGGGGGCGGCATTGCGCGTTGACGGCGGCGTGGTGGACGATATCGTCTGATAACGCGACGCCCGGCCGCTGGCTAGCGGTCGGGGGTTTTTGACGGCTCTTTTACGCTGGTCATTTCGTACTTACCCTCAGGATCCATGGCGTTGACCGCTTTTTGCAGCTCCGCCAGCGCAAACTTGAGGGAGGCCACCTCCTCTCGCAGCGCCTGCACTTCTTGTTCCTGAGTAGTGCTAACCCGGCTGGTTTTGGGGAACGCTTCGAAGACGTCCTCTTCGAAAAACATACGAACCTGACGATTATCAACGTTGACCAGCTGGTACTTAAGCCGGCCGCTGTTGATCGCGTTATAGATAGTTTTACGACTCACCATCGCTAACTCTATGACGTCGCTGATTCGTAACATCTTGTCCCTCTTTGCATCCGGCATTACCGTATTGAGCCCATCATTTTATCTTACTTCGTGACGATGCCATCGGTGAACACTTTTGCAATCTCCTCTGGCGTCATTTTCACGATTTCGTTAACGCGATCGCTATCGGCCAGCAGGGCGAACAAGGATTGAATAATTGCCACCTTTTCGCAGGTTTTATCAATTGCCATCATCACCACCAGCTGCGGCACCACCGCCTCCTCCGGCTCGTCGGTGCGCTGGAACTCCACGCCTGCGAGGTTAATGCCGATGGCAAAACCGGTGCGGTTGACGTGCTCAAACTCGGTGTGCGGGATGGCGACGCTGTGGGTCTCCATAAAAATCCCCGTCGGATAGACCTTTTCCCTCTCCAGCACCCCTTCGCTAAAGCTCGGCTTAACCAAACCATCGGCCTGCAGGCTTGCCGCCAGGCGGGTCAGCAGATCCGTCCGGCTGATCGCTTCGGTGAACGTCACCACGCGCTGTGCGCTAAACATCATTTCCCCACCTCCGCGTTTGCTTCAGCTAACTGCTCGTTTTCCTGCGCCAGCTTGCGGCGGTTCCACATCATCAACGCAAGGGTGCACAAGGTTAAAATGCCGACCCCAATCTCTTTTAAGTGGAAGCCCTGAATAATCGCCCACGGCAGCATCGCTCCGGCGTAATCGACGCTGCTGATGCTGGTGGTGCCCTGCGGCAGAGAGAAGCCGGTGCTTACCGCCGTGCTGGTGACGATCGGCGCCAGGTTAGTGCCGATGAGCAGCGCCAGGCTGAGCGTCAGCAGGCCGGTCAGCAGCGTACGGAACATATCGCCGCGGCACACCGCGGTGACCAGCACAAAGGCAAATGGCAGGCCGGTTAACGAGGCGAAGGGCAGGAACTCGTTGCCGGGAATAATCGCCGCCAGCACCAGCATAATGGGGATCATCAGCATCGATACCGACAGCGTCACCGGATGGCCAACGCTGACCGCCGAGTCGAGGCCGATGGCAATTTTACCAAAGGAGCCGGCGCGCGACTGGGCAATTTCCTGAATACGCTCGCTGATCGGATAGACCCCCTCCATCAGCATTTTGGCCATGCGCGGAATAATAGTCATCACCGCCGCCATGGTAATCGCCGTTTGTAAAATAGCCTTCACTTCGATCCCGGCAATAATACCCAGCAGCGCTCCGATAATTGCGCCAAGCGACGCCGGATCGCCGAGAATAGATAGCCTTTTCTGAATCACTTCGGTATCAATTTTAATATCGCGAATCACCGGCATACGATCGACAATCGCATTAACCAGCCATGCCGCCGGAACAAACGAAGCGGAGAAACCGTGCGGCACGGAAATAGACGGCAGGTTCAGGTATTTCTCGACGTCGCCGCTGGTACGGTCGGCAATAACCATAGTGACGATACAGTTAATTGCTGCCGCAAAAATACCCAGCCAGAGGCTATCGGTAATAATCGTGACCAGCGAACCGGTAAACGCGTGGTGCCACAGGTTCCAGATATCGACGTTCAGCACCCGGGTGGTTTTGCTGTACAGCATCAGCACGTTAATCGCCACGCACACCGGAATCACCAGCGCGCCCACGCGGGTTCCCATCGCCACCGCCGCCGCCGCGGGCCAGCCCACGTCCAGCACGGTGAGGTTCAGGCCAAAGCGCTCCACCAGCGCGTGGCTGACCGGCGTCAGGGAGTCGATCATCAGATTAACGGTAATGCTTAAGCCGATAAAACCAATCCCTACCATTAAACCGGCCTTAAGGGCTTTACTCAGCGACAGGCGTAATATCAGTCCGAGGATCATAAATATTAACGGCATCATCACCGAGGCGCCTAAGCCCACGATATAATCAACAATAAACATGGCTTAACCCTCGGCGAGAATTAATTCTTTCACGCTGCTGAAAACTTTATCGGTGCCCATGCCGGTCAACAGCGGCAGAGCGTTAATAACCGGAATGGAAAGCGCAACCGGTGAAGTCGAGACAATAAAATCGATATCATCGCGCGTTTTAGCTTCCGCCACGGTGCCCTGCGAAATACGTACCTTGTCGAGGATGTTTTCTTTTTTCAGGAACTCCTGCAGCTTATTTAACGCAACGGTGCTGGTTGCTACGCCAGCGCCACAACAAATCATCATGTGTTTCATGAGTATTCCTCTCGGTTTTGGTTGAGAGGATTAAATCATGATGACGGATTGAGAATTGTGATCAGTGTGTAATTTTACACACTGAGTACACACAGAACGGAGTAAAATAAATAACGCCTTGATAATGAATAATATTTAGTTAAAGCGCCTCCTTTAACCCTTCACGCCGGCGGCCTGGATATAGCGCTGGGGCGAAACGCCCAGCTTTTTGCGAAACATGGCGATAAACGCGCTGGCGCTGGCGTAGCCCAGCTCGTTTGCCAGGGTGCTCACCGCCACGCCGCGGGCCAGATTACACACCGCCTCCAGCAGGCGAATTTGCTGGCGCCATTCGGAAAAGCTCAGGTGCGTCTCTTCACGAAACAGCCGCGCCAGGGTCCGTTCGCTGGCCCCCACCTTTTGTCCCCACCACGCCAGGGTCGCCGCGTGATCCAGCTCGCGACAGAGCGTGTCGCACACCTGGCGCACCCGGCGATCGCTGGGCAGCGTCACGTGGCACAGGACGCTGGCGGGCAGGCGCGCCAGCTCGTCGCTCAGCAGAGCGTAAACCAGCGCCTGCCGCTCCGCCGTCAGCCCCTCTTCGAAACCGGCGGCGATAAGCGCGTGCAGCAGCGGCGTAGCGGATAGCCCGCGGCAGCGCTCGCCGAAACGTCGCGACGCCGGGGGAGTTAAGTAGAGGTTTTGCGTGACCACGTGGTCAACCGCCTGCAGCCCGTGCGGCAGGCCGCCCGGCAGCCAGATGGCGCGCCCCGGCGACAGCAGCCAGATATGCTGCGGGGTAACAATTTTCGCCACGCCGCGCAGGGCGTAGATCAGCTGCCCCTGTTCATGTTGATGAACCGGCTCTTCGCTGCCCGGGGTATACTTCAGCTGGCGCAGACCTTCAATCGCGTGCTGGGTTGTCATCTTCACCCGCCCTTTGTCTGATTCTCACCATTTGTGCGTACTGCTGCGTTTAGAGACAACTTTTGTCCGAATGGCGACATCCAGGTGACCAGTGGCGCCATTCTGCCACGGACGGTCTTCTCTTTTAAAGGTGAATAATTATCATTTCCATCCAATTCTAATAACAGTCGGAAATGCTATGAGACAGATTGGCAAGCTTTTCAGGGATAAACCGTTGAAAGTACTGGCATGTACGATCATCGCAGGATACAGCGGGCAGGCCTTCACTGCGGATAACGGGCAGGATAGCACAAAAGAACAGACGATGGTGGTCACCGCCGCTCCCGACGTCCAGGGGCAGGATGACGAAAGCAATATCGTCACCCATAGCGCGACGGCAGCCAGCAAATCCAGCCAGCTGATTAGCCGCACCGCGCAAAGTATTGCGGTCGTCACCCAGGCGCAAATTGCCGCCCAGGCGGCGAAAACGATCCCGGAAGCGCTGCGCTACGTCTCCGGCGTCTCGTCGGAAAGCTCCGGGCCGGATACCCGCTTTGACACCATTCTGGTGCGCGGATTTGAAGCCGACGAGTATCTCGACGGCCTGCGCCTGCCGCGCGAAGCCTGGTGGAGCCGACCGGCGTGGGACCCGTTCCTGCTGTCGCGCATTGAGGTTGTCAAAGGTCCGGCCTCGGTGCTCTACGGCCAGGCTAACCCCGGCGGGATCGTCAACATGGTCAGCAAGACCCCGCAGGCCGAACCCGGCGGCGAGGTGTACGTCACCACCGGCAACCACAGCCAGTTTGGTACCGGCTTCGACGCGACCGGGCCGCTGAACGATGATAAAACCCTGCTGGGCCGCGTTGCCGGCACCTTTTTCGATACCGAAACCCAGGTCGATCACACCCGCTATCAGCACTATGACATCGCCCCGTCGTTAACCTGGCAGCCGAGCGATCGCACCAGCCTGACGCTCCTGGCGCAGCTGCGCAAGGACCCGGACAGCGGCTTCTACAACCAGATGCCGGTCTCCGGCACGCTGACGCACAACCCGAACGGCCAGATCTCCTCCAGCTTCTACGGCGGACAGCCCGGCTTCGATAAATACGAGCGCAAGCAGGGCAGCATCGGCTATCAGTTCCGCCACGACTTTAACGATACGGTCACCTTCCGCCAGAACCTGCGCTATATCAGCAGCACCGGCGACTACCTGATGGTCTACCCGTGGGGCGTGCACGCCGACGCGCCGCTGATTGACCGCTACTCGATGAACCTGAAAGAGACGATGGTCAACTTCGCGGTGGATAACCAGGCGGAGTTCCATCTGCAAACCGGCCCGCTGCAGCACACCCTGCTGGCCGGTATTGACCGCATGCACAGCTCGGTGCGCAGCCAGTCCGGCTACGGCGACGCCAGCCCGATCAACTATCGCGATCCGGACTACAGCACCCCGGTGGTAAAACCGCCTTTCGACAGCAGCACCCACTCGACGATGGATCAGACCGGCCTCTATCTGCAGGATCAGCTGGAGTGGAACAGCTGGATCATGAGCCTCGCCGGGCGCTACGACGCGGCGAAAACCAAAAGCACCGACCTGCTCACCGACGCGCGCAGCGAGCGTAACGACTACGCCACCACCGGTCGCGCCGGGCTGCTCTACCACTTCGATAACGGCCTCGCGCCCTACGTCAGCTACTCCACGTCGTTCGTGCCGAGCAGCAGCAGCGATTTCTACGGACGCTCCTTTAAGCCCACCGAAGGTAAGCAGTCGGAGATTGGCCTGAAGTACGATCCGGTCGGCCTCGACGCCCTGTTTACCCTCGCGCTGTTTAACCTGCGCGAAACCAACGTCGCCACTCCGGACCCCGATCACGCCAACTTCAGCGTGCAGACCGGCGAGATCCGCTCCCGGGGGATCGAGCTGGACGGGAAAATCAACATCACCCCGGCCTGGTCGGTGCTGGCATCCTGGGCCTTAACCGATCCGCAGGTCACCAGCGCCAACGACGGCAGCGAAGGCAAGCATCCGGTGGGGATTGCCCGCAACAGCGCTAAGCTGTGGACGCAATATGCGCTCAGCGGCCCGCTGGACGGCTTATCAATCGGCGGCGGCGTGCGCTACGTCGGCAGCAGCTACGCCACCACCGATAACAGTCTGAAGGTCCCGGCCGCCACGGTGTACGATGCGCGAGTGGGCTATCAGTGGCGCGAGTGGGGCGTGGCGCTTAACGCCGCCAACCTGACCAACAAAACCTATCTCGCCTCCTGCCAGGATAACGGCTGCGAATATGCGATGAAGCGCCAGCTGGTGGCCACCGTGAACTACAAGTGGTAACCATGCTTTCACGACGCAGGTTGTTAACCGCCGCTCTGCTGGCCCCCGCGCTGTCGTGGGCCAGCGGTACGCCGGTGCCGCAACGGCTGGCGGTACTCGACTGGGGGCTGGCGGAGACGATCCTCGCCCTCGGCGTGACGCCGGCCGGCGTTTCGGCGCCGGCGTGGTATCGCAAGCTGATCCCCACCCCCGCCCTGCCGCAGACGGTGCAGGACCTGGGGCTGCTGTTTCAGCCGAACCTCGAAACCCTCTACGCGCTGCGTCCAGACCGCATTGTGGTCACTCCCCAGCACATCCTGCTCAAGCCGGCCCTCGAAAAGATTGCCCCGCTCCTGACGCTTCCCGCCCACGGGCTGGGGGCGTTTATCGAATCCACGCGCCGGCTCGGCGCCGCGCTGCAGCGCCAGGCGCAGGCGCAGAGCCTGCTCGCCCGCCTGCATCAGCAAATCGCCCGCGCCCGCGGCTACGCGCAAACCCTGCGCCAGCCGGTGATATTCGCCACTCCGGTCGACGCCCTGCACCTGCAGCTCTATACCGGCGGCAGCCTGCCTGGCGACGTGCTGGCGGCCTGCGGTATGCGCAACGGCTGGTCCGGCGGCGGCGGAGCGGAGGGCAGCGTGCTGATGGAGCTGACCCGCATCGCTTCCCTCGACGCTCGGCTGATCCTGCTGGTGGCCGAAGATCGGCGCGACGCGGTGGCCCGCTGGCGGCAAAGCCCGCTCTGGCAGCGGCTGCCGCTGACCTCGCGCTACCCGATCGGGCTGATTGAGCAGCCCATCAGCGACGCCGGGGCGCTCGTAACCGCCGGGCGTTTTGCCGATATTTTCAGCCAGCTGATGGCGGGGTGGCGCGATGCCTGAACCCTTTTCCCGCCGCCTGTCGTGGGGCGTTATCGCCGCGCTGTGGCTGATTTCCCTGCTGCTGGCGATCAGCGACGTGCTGCATCAGGGCGGATTTCATGCGCTATTCAGCGCGCAAAACGCGCGGCCGCAGGCGATTATCCTGCACGGTATGTGGCTCCCCCGTCAGGGAATGGCCATCGTCAGCGGCGCCATCCTCGGCCTGTGCGGCTGGCTGATGCAGCGCGCGCTGCGCAATCCGCTGGCGGAGCCGATGACCCTCGGCCTGACCTCGGGCGCGACCCTGGCGATGGGGCTGGCGTCGCTGTGGCTGCCGGCGCTGACCGGCGCCCCGCGGCTGGCGGTAATTATCGGCGGCGAGCTGGCGGCGCTGCTGCTGGTGCTGCTGCTGAGCTGGCGCCAGCGCCTCTCCCCGCTGGTGATGATTCAGGCCGGCATGATGATCAACCTGTGGTGCGGCGCGCTGACGATGCTGATCGCTATCGTCAACGACCGCTTTCTGCTGACCGTCCTGATGTGGGGCGGCGGGTCGCTGGCGCAGGAAGATGGTCATCTGCTGCTGGCCCTGCTGCCGTGGCTGGCGCTGTGCATGCTCCTGCTGGCCCTGCTGTTCCGCCCGCTGGAGCTGCTGCAGCTGCCGGAAACGATGGTCAGCGGCCTTGGCGCCTCGCCGCTGCGCATTCGCAGCGCCGCGGTCGCGCTGGCGCTGGCGATGAGCGCGCTGATTATCAATGCCGTCGGGGTGATTGGCTTTCTGGGCCTCGCCGCGCCGCATCTTGCCCGTTTTGGCGGCGCCCGCACGTCGCGCCAGCTGATGCTGCACAGCGCGCTGACCGGCGCCGGCCTGCTGTGGTTTACCGACCTCTGCGTGTCAAAGGTTTCTCTGTTCAACGGCCAGCTGCTGCCGGTGGGGATGCTGACCGCGCTAACCGGCGGACCGCTGCTGATTATGCTGGCGCGCCACGCCCGCCAGCACGGGATTGATACCTCCCCGCCGCCGCTGGTCGCGGCGCGCTCCGCCGGCCGCTGGATCCCGTGGGCGGCGGCCCTGGCGCTGGAGGCGGCAGTCGTGATTTCGCTGTTTCTCGGCCACGGGCTAAGCCACTGGCACTGGGCGACCCGCGGCGAGCTGGCGCAGCTGCTGCCGCTGCGGATCCCCAGGCTGCTGGCGGCCATCAGCGCCGGCGCCCTGCTGGCCGCCGCGGGAGTCCTGATGCAGCGGGTCAGCGGCAACCCGCTGGCCAGCCCGGAAGTGCTGGGCATCGGCGGCGGAGCGGCGATGGGGGTGACGGCCTATATTCTGCTGTTCCCCACCCAGGGCAGCGCTTTTTTGCTGCTCAGCAGCCTCGCCGGGGCGCTCATCAGCCTGCTGCTGACGATGTGGAACAGCCGCCGCAGCGCCTTTAATCCACAGCGGGTGCTGCTCAACGGCCTGGCGCTGAACGCCCTTTGTCAGGCGGCGGTGAGCATCGTGATGCTCAATAACCTTGCCGCCAGCGCGGTGCTGCTGCCGCTGATGACCGGCAGCACCTATTACATCAGCGCCCCGCTGGCGCAGGTGCTGTTTATCGCCACCCTGCTCCTGCTGGCGCTGGCGCCGCTGTTTCGCCGCTGGCTGGTGCTGCTGCCGCTGGGCGGCGTCGCCGGTTCGCTGGGCGTTTCCCTGCCCCGCGCCCGGCTGGGCGTGCTGGCGCTGGCGGCGGTCATGACCGGGCTGGCGACCCTGCTGGTGGGCCCGGTGTCGTTTATTGGCCTGCTGGGGCCGCATCTGGCGCTCCGGCTCGGGGTCAAGGGGCCGCTGGCGCAGCTGTACGCCGCGGCGCTGCTGTCGGCGGTCATTATGACGGTCGCCGACTGGCTGGGGCGCAACGCGCTCTATCCGCGCCAGCTGCCGGTTGGGCTGGTGGCATCGCTTATCGGCGTTCCGCTACTGGTCTGGCCGCTGATCCGCCCCAGAGCCCATCGTTAATTCGCATAACGCGTTGTGAGCAATGAATAAGGAATTTCGCATGTCGGTGTTGTTGATTTTGTTTCGAATGGTCGGCGGCTGGCTGCTGCTGGCGGTGGTCGCCGGGCTGATTAGCGGCTTTAGCAACGCTTCGCTGCTGGCGATGATTAACCACAGCCTGACGCTGCCGCAAACCGACCGCTGGCTCGGGCCCGGCGTCCAGTTTGCGCTGCTGGCGCTGCTGATGCTGGCAACCCGCGTGATCTCGCAGACCACCTTTATGTATCTCGGCCAGAGGGTGAAGGCCCGCCTGCGCGGCGAGCTGACCCGCCAGGTCAGCGAAACCCGCTGGCTGCAGCTGGAGAAGTCCGGGATGAGCAAAACCATCTCGGTGCTCACCCAGGACCTCGACACCCTGGTGGTGTTTTTCGTCAGCCTGCCCAACCTGTTCATCTACGGCGCGGTGATCGCCGGCTGCCTGATTTATCTCGCCACCCTCTCCGTCAGCGTCCTCGGGCTGGCGCTGGCGGCGATCGCCCTCGGCAGCCTCGGCTATCGCGCCGCGCACGGCCGGGCGATGGGGCTGCTGCGCCAGTCGCGGCAGCGGGAAGATACCCTGATTCAGCAGTGCAAAAAGCTGTTCGACGGCGGACGCGAATATCGGCTGAACGCCGACCGCCGCCGTCGGTTTGTCGCCGGCGAGCTGGCCGATAATATCGAGGCCGTGCGCCGGCAGCGTACCCGCGGCTACGTGCTGTACGGGCTCGCCACCAGCTGGGGCAGCATTCTGTTCTTCGCCTTTATCGGCCTGGTGCTGTTCGGTCTGCGCGATCTGCTAATGCTGGAGCCGGCGACCATCACCGGCTACGTGATGATATTTCTGTATATGATTGTGCCGGTGGAAGGGGTGCTGTCGTCGCTGCCGACCCTCGCCAGCGCCAGGGTCGCGCTGCAGCGGGTGCAGCAGACTGCGCGACGATCTGCCGCCGGAGCAGCCGCAGCGCCCTCTGCCTGCGGAACCCTTTCGTTGCCTGGCGCTGGAAGAGATCCGCTATCGGTATCAGGGCGAAGATGGGGAGCGCTTCACCCTAGGCCCGCTCGATATGCGCTTCTCCCCGGGCGAACTGGTGTTTATCGTCGGCGGCAACGGCAGCGGTAAAACCACCCTCGCCAACCTGCTGGTGGGACTCTATCCGCCGGATAGCGGCGCGATCGTGCTTAACGGCCGCGCCGTTGCCGACGACCAGCAGGAGGGCTATCGCCAGCTATTTTCGGCGGTATTTAACGACTTTTTCCTTTTCGACGACGTGGCGTTTGTCCACGAGCGCACGGCGGAGCAGGTTAACCATCTGCTGCAGCTCCTGAAGCTGCAGCACAAGGTCCGCTTTGCCGAGGGACGTTTCTCAACCACCGCCCTGTCGCAGGGGCAGCGCAAACGGCTGGCGCTGCTGCAGGCGTGGCTTGAGGAGCGCCCGCTGTACCTGTTCGACGAGTGGGCGGCCGATCAGGACCCGGAGTTTAAGGCGGTGTTTTATCTGGAACTCCTGCCGATGCTGAAGGCCGAGGGCAAAACCATCATCGCCATCACCCATGACGATCGCTACTTCCACCTCGCGGACCGCATCATCAAGCTGGAGTCGGGGCGCATCGTCCAGGCCGCCCCGCTTTAGCGCTGGCGCCTGGCGCGCGCGCCGCACAGCAGCGCCGCCAGCGCCGCCATCACCGGAACCAGCGAGCCCCAGAGTACGGCGTTCCAGCCGAAGAGATTCATCAGCGCGCCGGAGGCGAAGGCCCCCACCATCATCACGCCGAAGACGATAAAGTCGTTCAGCGACTGCACCTGGGTTTTCTCTTCCGGACGGTGGAAATCCATAATCTGCGTCGAGGCGCCGGTGAAGCCGAAGTTCCAGCCGATGCCCAGCAGGATAAGCGATACCCAGTAGTGCATCACCTCGGTGCCGGCCAGCCCAACCAGCACCGACAGCGCGAGAAGAGCCAGCCCCGCCTCATTAATTCGCCCGGCGCCGAAGCGGGCGATTAGCCTGCCGGTAAAAAAGCCGGGACCGTACATCGCCACCACGTGCCACTGAATGCCGAGGTTCGACGCCTGCTGGGAAATCCCGTGCAGGTGCATGGAGAGCGGCGCGGCGGTCATCAGGAAGTTCATCACCATGTAGGCCACCGCCCCGCTGAATACCGTGCGGGCAAAACCCGGCTGGCGCACGATCTCCCCGAGCGGACGGCCGCCGCTCCGCGCCTGAGCCACCGGCTCCACGGACTTGACCCCCAGCAGCACCAGCGCCGAAACCGCCGCCACCGCGCCCTGGGCAATGAAGGTCATGGCGAAGGTATGCGCCGGCCACAGGTTCATCGTGCCGGTCACCAGCATCGGGCCGATCACCCCGGCGGCCACGCCGCCGCCCATGACCAGCGACAGCGCCCGGGCGCGGCGCTCGGCGCCGACGCCATCGGTGGCGGCAAAGCGAAACGACACCGCCACCGCCGCGTAGGCGCCGCCCAAAAATGCCGCCACGCAGAAGAGCCAGAATGCGCCGAGCACCACCGCCAGCGCCGCCAGCAGGCCGGTCAGAACCCCGGCGCCGGTGCCCAGCATAAACACCGCTTTGCGCCCGCGCTTTCTGGCAAGAAAGCCAAAGGGTAAAATACAGGCCGCCATCCCGAGGACAAAAATGGCGATCGGCAGCGTGGCAAGGGTGCTATCGGGGGCAATGGCGTTGCCGACAATCGCTCCGGTGGCGTAAAAGACCACCGAGTTGGCCCCCGCCAGCGCCTGGGCGGTAGCCAGACGGATAATATTGTTGTTCTGTTGCCTGACCGGCAGGGTTATTTCAGCATTCATCAATTATCGTTATCCGGTTTATCCCGGCCGCTGTCCGATGCGGCCGCAGGGCGCCTGCGCGGCGGGTAAAACAGCCACTTTACCCGGCCACGAGACAATCGCCAGCGCCTATTCGTGAATTTTCCACTTCTGCTTAAGCACGTTTTTATCCTGGCTATCCAGCCAGCGGTTGACCTTCTCCAGCAGCGGCTGATTATCCTTTTTCATCATGTAGACCTTAAAGCTGGCGGTTCCCGGGAAGGGCCGTTCGTTGGCGACGCAAAAGACGCCGGGCTCTTTATTCTGGTAATAGATGCCCTCAATCAGGTCGGTCACCATCATATCGGCGGTTTTCTGCCGCAGGGCTTCGAGGTTATCAACGTTGTTTTTCACCCGGATAATCTGCGCATGTTTAATATGCGCATCAACGTAGCTTTGATTGGTACCGCCGGGATTGACGATCACCTTCACGTTCGGCCGATCGATTTTTTCGAGGCTCCCCAGCGCCGGCGCGGCCATGCAGCTGGCGAGGGCAATTTTGCCGTTGGCGACCACCGGATGGCTGAGGGCGAAATCTTTGGCCCGCTCCGGCGTTTCGGTGACGCCGCCCATGGCGATATCAAACTTATCGGCCTGCAGATCGCCCGACAGCGTCGGCCAGCTGGTCGGCACGAACGCCACCTTCAGGCCCAGCTTCTCGCCAAGATCTTTCGCCATGTCAACGTCATAGCCGAGCAGCTCCCCCGCACCGTTATGAAACGCCAGCGGGGCGTAATCTCCCGGCACGCCGACCCTCAGCTCGCCGCTTTGCTGAATTGTTTGCATATCACGTGCCAGGCTGCTGCAGGCCACGCTCGCCAGCGCCAGAGCAATACAAACCTTAACCTTCATACCATCATCCTTATTAATTAGTCAGTTATGTTAATTCTGCGCGTCCGATGCCCGCCGGTATTTTTTTCGTTAACGGGCATTAATGATAATTTTGTTAACCATATGTTTTCTTTTTGTGATGCACAACCAGGAAATGTTGCACCTTCTTTGTGCATATTTTGCTGAAAATCTACGCTCATAGTTCGCCTGCCTCCACTCTTTTCCCCGTCATACCGCAAACGACGGTGTTCCGTAATAGATGGCATGCATTGTGCTTTGTTATCTGAGTAACAGCGTAATGACTTATGAGAATCAAATATCACCGGGGGTGAGGATGAACGATAGTAGCGATCGGCTGTTTCGCACCATTGAGGCCACCTTTAGCCAGCTGACGCCTAGCGAGAAGCGCATCGGCAGCTGGCTGCTGAGCCATCGCCAGCATATCCCCTTTGAGACCGCGGACAGCATTGCCCAGGCGACCGGCACCAGCGGGATCACCGTCGGCCGCTATCTGCGCAAGCTGGGCTACCGCAACCTCGACGATGTTAAAAACAGACTGAAGGATCGCGCGCCGGTGCCCTATAAGCACTGGGGGGTCATCGATCGCCTCGACTCCTGGGCACAACAGCAGGCGCAGCCCGACCGCGCCAGCCTGTCGCTGCAGATGGAGCTTGACGCTATCCGCTACGTCTATCAGCTGGCGCAGGAGGAGACCTTTGCCCGCATCAGCGAGCGGATTGCCCGGGCCGACGCGGTGATTGTGATCGGCATTCAGTCCACGCGCGGTCTTGCCAACACCTTTTTTAGCCATCTTGAATATCTACGCCCGCGGGTGACCTACGCCGACGGCAGCTCCGGCACTGGCTGGAGGCGCTGAACTCCGAATATGCACATCCCTACGTGGTGATCACCGATACCCGCGCCTACTCCAGCACCGCCCGCCAGTTCTGCCGGGTGGCCGCCGACCGACGCATTGCCACCGCGCTGGTGACCGACATCTGGTGCCCGTGGGCCCGCGACTATCCGCTCGATCTGCTGCAGGTCAAGACCGATACCGGCCACTTTTGGGATTCGCTCGCGCCGATCGGCTGTCTTTTCAACCTGCTGCTCTCGGCGGTGGTCGAGCGGCTCGGCCCGTCGCTGTCGCAGCGGCTGGCTGAGAACCGCGCGCTGCAGCAGGAATTTGGTCAATTTGAACGTGAATAAGCGCCTGCTCGCCAGGCTCCAGGACAGGAAATAACCGATGAATCAGCAAGTCACTCTGGTCGATATCCGCGCGCGGTTTCCGGCGCTGGCTATCGATCTCAAGTACGCCAGCGCCGATAACATTACCGGCCAGCCCATCTATGCCGAAGCCCGCTGCCTGCTGCACCCGGACGCGGCGGAGGCGCTGGAGAGATCCCTGCGCATCGCCCGTCTGGCGGGCCTGAATCTGCAGGTTCTCGATGCCTATCGTCCGCAGCAGGCTCAGCAGACTGCTGTGGAACGCCTGTCCGAACCAGGACTACGTGGTGCCGATTGCGCTGGGTTCGAACCACAGCCGCGGTACCGCTATTGATGTGACGTTAATCGACGAAAACGGCCAGCCGCTGGATATGGGCACCGCCTTCGATGAGATGGACGATCTCTCCCACCCTTATCACCCGGCGGTTCCCGCCGCCGCTCAGCGTCATCGCCTGCTGCTGAACGCCGTGATGTTTGGCGGCGGCTTTAAGGGTATTTCCACGGAATGGTGGCACTTCGAACTACCGGATGCGGCCGGTTATCCGCTCCTTGATGATGTTTTTGCCTGCCTGGCTCCCGCTAAGACTGACGGAGTAATTCCATGAAAAAGATGCGTACCTCCTTAACCGGTTTTCGTCCGCTGCTGCTGGCCGTGGCGCTGGCCGCCGCCGTCGCGCCGGCCTATGCCGCGGTCCCCAAAGATATGCTGGTCATCGGCAAAGCCGCCGATCCGCAGACCCTTGATCCGGCCGTAACCATCGATAACAACGACTGGACGGTCACCTACCCGGCCTATCAGCGGCTGGTGAAATATAAAACCGATGACGGTAAAGGTTCAACGGACGTCGAGGGCGAGCTGGCGGAGAGCTGGCAGGTCTCCGATGACGGTAAAACCTGGACCTTTACGCTGCACAAAAGCATGCAGTTTGATGACGGCTCGCCGGTCACCGCTGAGGCGGTCAAGCTCTCGTTCGAGCGCCTGATGCGCATTAAGCAGGGTCCTTCGGAAGCCTTCCCGAGCGGGCTGAAAATTGAAGCCGTCGATCCCACCACCGTCCGCTTCACCCTGCCGGAGCCTTTCGCTCCGTTCCTGCATACCCTCGCCAACGACGGCGCGTCGATCGTTAACCCGGCGGTGCTGAAGGCTAACGCCGCCGACGACGCCCGCGGCTGGCTGGCGGAGCATACCGCCGGCTCCGGCGCTTATATGCTGCAGCGCTGGCAGAAAGGCCAGCAGCTGGTGCTGGTGCCCAACCCGCACTACAGCGGCATTAAGCCGGTCTTTAAGCGGGTGACGGTGAAGATTATCGGCGAAAGCTCCGCCCGCCGCCTGCAGCTAACCAAGGGCGATCTGGATATTGCCGATGCCCTGCCGGTAGACCAGTTCGCGGCGCTGAAAAAAGAGGATAAGGTCGCGGTGTATGACTATCCGGCGCTGCGCGTCACCTATCTGTACCTTAACAACGGCAAGGCGCCGATGAATCAGGTCGATCTCCGCCGCGCCGTCTCCTGGGCCACCGACTATCAAGGGATGGTCAGCGGGATCCTCGGCGGCAACGGCAAGCAGATGCGCGGCCCGATCCCGGACGGCATGTGGGGCTATGACGCCGGCGCTATGCAGTACTCCCTCGATATGGATAAGGCCAAAGCCGCGCTGGAGAAAGTGGCGGATAAGCCGAAAACCCTGTCGTTCCTCTACTCCGATAATGACCCGAACTGGGAGCCTATCGCCCTCTCCACCCAGGCGAATCTGCAGGCGCTGGGTATCCAGGTGAAGCTCGAAAAGCTGGCTAACGCCACCATGCGCGAGCGGATTGGCAAAGGGGATTACGACATCGCCATCGGCAACTGGAGCCCGGATTTCGCCGACCCCTATATGTTCATGAACTACTGGTTTGAGTCGGATAAGAAAGGGCTGCCGGGCAACCGTTCATTCTACGAGAACCCGCAGGTTGACGCCCTGCTCAAGAAGGCGGTCTCCACCGCCGATCAGGCGCAGCGAACCGCGGATTATCAGGCGGCGCAGAAAACGGTGATCGATGAGGCCGCCTACGTCTATCTGTTCCAGAAAAACTATCAGGTGGCGATGAACAAAGAGGTCAAAGGCTTCGTCTTTAACCCGATGCTCGAACAGATTTTCAATATTGCCGAGATGCACAAATAGCGGGCCGCACCTTAACCTTGTGATGCCGGGCCGCTCTCGGCCCGGCAGAGGACGTCATGATGAGTTTCTGGGGTTTACTACGACAACGCAGCTGGGGGCTGATCCTCGTCGTCGCCGGCGTATGCGCGATCACCTTTATTATTTCGCACCTTATTCCCGGCGACCCGGCGCGGCTGCTGGCGGGCGATCGCGCCAGCGACGAGATCGTGCGCCATATTCGCCAGCAGCTGGGGCTGGATTTACCGCTCTGGCAGCAGTTTTTGCACTACGTCAACGCCCTGCTGCACGGCGACCTCGGCACCTCTATCCGTACCGGGCGCCCGGTGCTGGAGGATCTGAAAACCTTCTTCCCCGCGACGCTGGAGCTGGCGATATGCGCGCTGCTTATCGCGCTGGTGGTCGGCATTCCGCTCGGCGTGCTGTCGGCGGTATACCGCAACCGCTGGACCGATCATCTGGTGCGCCTGATGGCGCTCACCGGCATCTCCACCCCGGCGTTCTGGCTGGGTCTGGGGGTGATCGTCCTGTTTTACGGCAAGCTCAACTGGCTGCCGGGCAGCGGACGCCTTGACGACTGGTTTGACCCGCCGACCCACGTGACCGGCTTCTATCTGATCGACGCGCTGCTGGAAGGCAACTTTGAGGTGTTCTTTAACGCCCTTCAGCACCTGATTCTGCCGGCCACCACCCTGGCCTTCGTCCACCTGGGGATCGTGGCCCGCCAGATTCGCTCGGCGATGCTGGAGCAGCTCAGCGAAGATTATATCCGCACCGCGCTGGCCAGCGGCCTGCCGAAGTGGACCATCGTGATGCGCTACGCCCTGCCCAATGCGCTGATCCCCTCGGTCACCGTGCTCGGCCTCGCGCTGGGCGACCTGCTGTACGGCGCGGTGCTGACCGAAACCGTTTTCGCCTGGCCGGGAATGGGCGCCTACGTGGTCTCCTCGATTCAGGCGCTCGATTTCCCGGCGGTGATGGGGTTCGCCGTGGTGGTGTCCTTTGCCTACGTGCTGGTTAACCTGCTCGTTGACCTGCTCTATTTGTGGATCGACCCGCGTATGGGTCGGGGAGAAAGCTAAGTGATGATGACCCAGGAACGCCCCGGCGTCGGCGTGAAAGCCGCCCGCAGCCACGCGTGGAAACGCCGCCTGTGGCTGGTACGTAAAAGCCCGCTGACGCTGATCGGCGGCGGCATTATGCTGATCATGCTGTTCCTGATGATCTTCTCCCCGTGGCTGGTGCCGCACGATCCCAACGCCATCGATCTGACCGCCCGCCTGCAGGCGCCGTCGCTGAGCCACTGGTTTGGCACCGACGAAGTGGGCCGGGATCTGTTTAGCCGGGTGCTGATCGGCAGCCAGCAATCGATCGCCGCCGGGTTGGCGGTGGTGCTGATCGCCGGGATCGGCGGCTCGCTATTGGGCTGCCTCTCCGGCGTGCTGGGCGGGCGCAGCGATGCGCTGATCATGCGGCTGATGGATATCATGCTGTCGATCCCCTCGCTGGTGCTGACGATGGCGCTGGCCGCCGCGTTAGGCCCCAGCCTGTTCAACGCCATGCTGGCGATCGCTATCGTGCGGATCCCCTTTTACGTGCGCCTCGCCCGCGGGCAGACGCTGGTGGTGCGCCAGCACAGCTTCGTTGAGGCCTCCGTCACCTTCGGCGCCTCCCGCTGGCACCTGATCAGCTGGCATATTTTACGCAATGCGCTGCCGCCGCTGGTGGTGCAGGCGTCGCTGGATATCGGCAGCGCCATTCTGATGGCGGCGACGTTAGGCTTTATCGGCCTCGGCGCCCAGCAGCCCACCGCCGAATGGGGGGCGATGGTGGCCAACGGCCGTAACTATGTTCTCGATCAGTGGTGGTACTGCGCCTTCCCCGGCGCCGCCATCCTGATTACCGCCGTCGGTTTTAACCTGTTTGGTGATGGGATTCAGGATTTACTGGATCCGAAGTCCGGAGGACGCAGCTAATGAATAACCGGGTTTTGACTATCGATAACGTCCGCTTAAGCTTCCCCGTCTACCAGGGCGCGGTGCACGTCCTGAACGCCGTCTCCATGCATATCGACCGCGGTGAAATTGTTGGCGTGGTGGGCGAGTCGGGTTCAGGGAAATCCGTCACCGCGATGCTGGCGATGCGTCTGCTGCCGCCGGACAGCTATCAGATTCACAGCGGCCAGGTAACCCTGATGGGCGACGATATCCTCGGCGCAACTGAAAAAGAGATGCGTGATATTCGCGGCCGCAGGGTGGCGATGATTTTCCAGGAGCCGATGACCGCCCTGAACCCGACGCGGCGGATTGGCAAACAGATGGTGGACGTTATCCGCCAGCACCGTCCGCTCTCCGCCCGCGAGGCGCGCGCCAGGGCGGCCGCGCTGCTGGCGGATATGCAGATCGCCGACCCGCAGC
Source organism: Klebsiella sp. WOUb02 (assembly GCF_050058015.1). Classification (NCBI taxonomy): domain Bacteria; kingdom Pseudomonadati; phylum Pseudomonadota; class Gammaproteobacteria; order Enterobacterales; family Enterobacteriaceae; genus Klebsiella; species Klebsiella sp. WOUb02. The sequence continues at coordinate 649,497 of NZ_CP170106.1, read as the reverse complement.
GGGTAATGGAGCGCTATCCCTTCGAACTCTCCGGCGGGATGCGTCAGCGGGTGATGATCGCCATCGCCTTCTCCTGCGAGCCCGACCTGCTGATTGCCGATGAGCCGACCACCGCGCTGGACGTGACCGTCCAGCGCCAGGTCCTGCGTCTGTTAAAACAAAAAGCGCAGGCCACGGGAACCGCGGTGCTGTTTATCAGCCACGATATGGCGGTGGTTTCCCAGGTCTGCGATCGTCTGTACGTCATGTACGCCGGGGCGGTTATCGAAAGCGGTTCCACCCCGCAGGTGCTGCACCATCCGCTGCATCCCTACTCCGTTGGCCTGCTGAACAGCGCTCCGGATAACGGCGAACCGCGATCGCTGCTGCAATCGATTCCCGGCACGGTGCCAAATCTCGCGCGCCTGCCGGGCGGCTGCGCCTTCCGCGAGCGCTGCTTCGCCGCCGGCGAGGGCTGCGGGATAGTCCCGATGCTGCGACCGATAGAAGACACCGACCAGCAGGCGGCCTGCTGGTATCCGCAACGGGAGAACGCCCATGTCTGACAGACTATTAACGCTGAGCGATGTTCATCTTAACTTTCCGGCGCGCAAGAACTGGCGCGGTAAGGTCGTCGAGCGCGTCTATGCGCTAAACGGCCTGGATATGACGGCCTATCGCGGCGAAACCCTGGGTATCGTTGGCGAATCCGGCTGCGGAAAAAGCACCCTCGCCAGGCTGCTGATGGGCATGCTCAAACCCTCTTCCGGCCGCTTCGAGCGCGGCGGTGACGCCGCCAGCGGGCGCGACGCCGGCAGCATGCAGATGGTATTCCAGGACCCGCTCTCTTCTCTGGATCCGCGTCTGCCCGTCTGGCGGACCATCACCGAGCCGGTGTGGATCCAGTCGCGACCCGGCGAAAAGGCGCGGCGCACGCTCGCCGAACGGCTGGCGCTGCAGGTTGGGCTGCGCCCGGAGTACCTCGACCGCCTGCCGCACGCCTTTTCCGGCGGCCAGCGCCAGCGCATTGCGATCGCTCGCGCGCTATCGGCGAAGCCGGATATTATCGTGCTGGATGAGCCCACCTCGGCGCTGGATATTTCGGTGCAGGCGCAGATCCTCAATCTGCTGGTTGAGCTGCAAAAACAGCAGAATCTGACCTTCGTGCTGATCTCGCACAACGTCTCGGTGGTGCGCCATATGAGCGATCGCGTGGCGGTAATGTATCTTGGGCAAATCGTCGAGATGGGCGAGGCGCGCCAGGTCCTCGACGCCCCGGCTCATCCCTATACCCGGCTGCTGATGGATTCGGTGCCGCGCATTGGCATGCCGCTGGGCGACGCGCCGCGCAACACCGAGCTGCCCGGCAACCGGCATCTGCCGCAGGGCTGCTATTTTCGCGATCGTTGCCCCTTCGCCGGCGCAGGCTGTGAAAAGCCGCAGCCGCTGCGCCCGCTGGCTAACGGCGCCTCGGCCCGCTGCTGGAAAGCGGAGGCCCTTGCCTGCAGCGGGGTAAACTAAAAAAACCGCCACCTGAGCATAAGGTGGCGGTTTTTATCTGCCGCTCATGGAGTGACGCGGCGGAGGTTAAATCAAAACAGACCGAGCGGCGCGGTGCCGTAGCTCACCAGCAGGTTTTTGGTCTGCTGGTAGGCGTTGAGCGCCATTTTGTGGGTTTCGCGCCCGACGCCGGACTGCTTATAGCCGCCAAACGCCGCGTGGGCCGGATAGATGTGGTAGCAGTTAGTCCACACGCGACCCGCTTTAATCCCGCGCCCCATGCGATAGGCCAGGTTGGTATCCCGCGTCCAGAGGCCGGCCCCGAGGCCAAACTGGGTCTCATTGGCGATCGCCAGCGCTTCCGCTTCATCCTTAAAGGTGGTGATGCCAATGACCGGGCCAAAAATCTCCTCCTGGAAGCTGCGCATATCGTTGCGCCCCTTAATCAGGGTCGGCTGGATGTAGTAGCCATTATCCAGCTCCGCCGTAATGCTGGCGCGCTCGCCGCCGGTGAGGATCTGGCCGCCTTCTTCGCGGGCGATCTTAATGTACGACAGGATCTTGTCGAACTGCTGGCGCGAGGCCTGGGCGCCGATCATCGTATCGGTATCAAACGGATCGCCGCGGCGAATCTGCGCCACTTTCGCCATCACCCGCTCCATAAATGGTTCGTAGATGGACTCGTGGATCAGCGCCCGCGACGGGCAGGTGCAAACTTCGCCCTGGTTGAAGAAGCCGAGCACCAGCCCTTCCACCGCCTTCTCAATATAGTCGTCTTCACCGTCCATCACGTCGGCAAAATAGATGTTCGGCGACTTGCCGCCGAGCTCAACGGTGCAGGGAATAATATTCTCCGCGGCGCAGGCCATAATATGTCGCCCGACCGGCGTGGAGCCGGTGAAGGCGATTTTGGCGATCCGCTTGCTGGTCGCCAGCGCTTCGCCGGCCTCTTTACCGAAGCCCTGCACCACGTTCAGCACGCCCGCCGGGAAGATATCGCCGATAATTTCCAGCAGCAGCGTAATGCTGAGCGGCGTCTGTTCTGCTGGCTTGAGCACCACGCAGTTGCCCGCCGCCAGCGCCGGCGCCAGCTTCCACGCCGCCATCAGCAGCGGGAAGTTCCACGGGATGATCTGCCCCACCACGCCCAGCGGTTCGTGGAAGTGATAGGCCACGGTAGTTTCGTCGATCTCGGCGGTGCTCCCCTCCTGCGCGCGCAGGCAGCCGGCAAAATAGCGGAAGTGATCGACCGCCAACGGCAGGTCGGCGTTCAGCGTTTCGCGGATCGGCTTCCCGTTATCCCAGCTTTCCGCCACCGCCAGGTATTCGAGGTTTTTCTCGATGCGATCGGCAACTTCCAGCAGCAGATTGGAGCGCTGCTGGACCGACGTTTTGCCCCATGCCTCCGCGGCGCGGTGCGCGGCATCAAGGGCAAAATCGATATCTTTGGCATCGGAGCGGGGAAATTGCGCAATGTCGCTCCCATTTACGGGGGAGGTATTCATAAAGAATTCGCCGCCGAGCGGCTCGACAAACCTGCCGTCAATATAGTTACCGTAGGCGGATTTGAGTGAAACTAACGCGCCTGGGGTGCCAGGATGAGCATAACGCATTGCAATCTCCTTCTTGTAGGGTTGAGGCGCAGCGGCGTATTGGTTTTTTGCTCTTGCCTGCTGCATCAACGCTATTGCAGGGGTTGTGCCAGTTTTCTTGCCCTTAAAAATAATAAATAAAATCAAAACATTAATAGTTGTCGTTTTTATATACGGCGCCGATTTTTGCTTCTGTGTCGCAAATCGCAACACATAAGAAACCGTAAAGCTACAATGTTGCAACATAACTCAGTCAACCATGAGGTGCTCCGTGCAAGGAAACCCGTTTACCCTCGCCCCGGAGGGAACAGCTAATCCGTTGCTCAGCGATTCGTGGTTTCGCAGCCAGTCTGTATGGCCTGCAGCCCACGACGGATGACTTCCCGCGCCTGCGCTCCGGCGAGCTGGCGGATCTGCTGGCCAGCCATAGCGGGCTGCAGCAGCTCGCGCAGCCGGTGATTGGCGCCCTGTCGCGCAAGGTCGCCGACCTGCAGTCGGTGGTGATCCTCTCCGATGCCAGCGGCCTGGTGCTGCAAACCTTCGGCAATATGCACGCCATGCAGAAGGCGCAGAGCTTTGCCCTCGCGCCGGGAAATTTATGGAGCGAAAGCGGTCGCGGGACAAACGCCATCGGCACCGCGCTGGCGATTGATGACAGCTGTGAAATTGACGGCCGCCAGCATTTTCTCACCAGCAACCAGGATCTCTACTGCGCGGCGATCCCCATTCAGAGCCCCGACGGGCAAATTGCCGGCGTGCTGGATATTTCCGGGCCGGCGCATTTCCCGCACCCGCATACCCTGGGCTGGGTGAAAGAGGCGGCCAAACAGATCGAGTATCTGTGGGTGAAACAGAGCCTGCACCCGCAGCAGTGGCTGATGAGCCTGCACTCTCAGCCGCAGAAGCTCGACAGCGTCGAGGAGCTGCTGCTGGTCTTTTCCGATAACGTGCTCACCGCCGGCAACCGGCTGGCGATGCGTGAACTGGGTCTGAGCAGCGAGCAGCTGGGCCACATCACCTTTCAGCAACTCTTTCCGCTGCTAACGCAAACCGCGGTCAGCGTTCCGCTGCCGCTCACCGTGCGCCGGCAGGGCTACTACTATCGGCTACGCGCCCCCACCCGCAGCGCCGTGGCGGTAGCGGCCCCTCCCGGCGTCGACCTCCCCTTCGCCGGCCCGCGCGAGGGGGAAAAAATGCTGCGCCTGCTCAACGCCGGCATCGCGCTGTGCATTGAAGGAGAAACGGGGTGCGGAAAAGAGTATGTCAGCCGCACGCTGCATCAGCACAGCCGCTGGCGCAGCGGTAAGTTTGTCGCCATCAACTGCGCCGCCATTCCCGAATCGCTGATTGAGTCGGAGACTCTTTGGCTATCAGCCGGGCGCCTTCACCGGCGCCAGCAAAAACGGCTATATCGGTAAAATCCGCGAGGCCGATGGCGGCGTGCTGTTCCTGGATGAGATTGGCGATATGCCGATGCTGCTGCAGACGCGGCTGCTGCGGGTGCTGCAGGAAAAAGAAGTTACTCCGCTCGGCGCCAGCCAAAGCTCTCCGGTCAACTTCGCGGTGATCTGTGCGACCCACCGTAACCTGGCGCAGCGCGTCGCCGACGGCGAGTTTCGCGAGGATCTGTTCTATCGCCTGCGGGAATTTGCCCTCGCCATTCCGCCGCTGCGCGACTGGCCGGCGCTGCCGGCATTTATCCAGCGGCTCTGGCAGGCGCTCGGCGCAGGCCAGCGCCGGGTGCAGCTAGCGCCGGAGCTGCTGGAAAACCTCTCCCGTCAGCCGTGGCCGGGCAACGTGCGCCAGCCTGCAAAGCCTGATGAAAGTGCTGCTGGCGCTGGCCGACGACGGCACCCGTCTCGGAGTTGACGATTTGCCCGCGGAGTACCGGGCAGCGCCGGCACCCGCCGCGCCGCGCGGGCTGCAGCAGCATGATAGCCAGCTGATTGCCGATACCCTGACCACCTACAACGGTAACGTCAGTAAAGCGGCGCAGGCGCTGGGCGTAGCGCGCAGCACCCTCTATCGCCGGGCCGCGCGCTCGGGACGCAATTAACCCTCCGCGGGGCCGCGCGCCCCGCGACCGCAGCGGCGGCGCAGAACAGGCTATTATCCGCGCTGGCGTTACGCGCCCTTTTATTTTAGGATTATCTAAATTTAGGTAATGCTAAAATAAAGAGATGAATAGATCACAGCAGCTGCAGGTCAGCGCCGGGGAAGCCGCGGCGCTGTTAAAAGCAATGAGCAACCCCAACCGGCTGATGATTCTGTGCACGCTTTGCGACGCGCCGCACGCCAGCGCCGGCGAGCTGGCGCAGATTACCGGCCTGAGCCCTTCCGCAGCTTCACAGCATCTGGCGCGTATGCGCGACGAAGGCCTCATCGACAGCAGGCGCGAGGCGCAGCGCATCCATTACTTCATCACCGATCCTGCCGTCCAGCAGATTATCGCCACGCTGAAGGCCATCTATTGCCCTTAAGGAGCTGCCATGACTATCGCCACCCTCTCTCCTGAAGAAGCCCGGACGCAAATCGCCCGCGGCGCCAGATTAATTGATATCCGCGACGCCGATGAGTATGCCCGCGAGCACATTCCCGACGCCGAGCTGGTTCCGCTCAGCGCTCTGAACGGCGGCGCCACGCTGCAAACCACCGCCGATCAGACGATTATTTTCCACTGCCAGGCGGGCTCGCGGACGCAAAACAACGCCATTCGCCTGCTTGCCGCCGCCGCTCCAGCGCAGGTCAAGCTGCTGGCCGGCGGTATTCAGGCCTGGAAAGCGGCGGGCCTGCCGGTTAAAGAAGATAAATCCCAGCCGCTGCCGCTGATGCGCCAGGTGCAGATCGCCGCCGGCGGGCTGATACTCCTCGGCGTGGCGCTGGGATATAGCTTCGACAGCGGCTTTTTCCTGCTGAGCGCCTTCGTCGGCGCCGGGCTGATCTTCGCCGGTATCACCGGCTTTTGCGGCATGGCGCGCCTGCTGGCGGTGATGCCGTGGAACCGACGCTGAGAAATCCCCTTTCAGGTCAGTTGTCTCCTGCCGTTTAGCTGAGCTATGGTTAATATCCGCAATCGCGACGCTGGGTCAGGCCAGGTAACAGGATAAGGCGTCGGATTATTCACGCAGAGGAGAGAGAGCATGTATTCACCGGGCGATCTGGTACAGCCGCGAACGGGCGGTCCAAAGCTTAAAGTAGTGACCGTCGATGGCGATCAAATTGTCGCCGTGCAGGCCAGCAACGAGCAGGGCGAGAAGTTTACCCTCAAAGCGGTCGACGTTACGCCCTATACCGAAGACGGCGATTTCGGCGTTTGCTAATATTCACGGTGGGTCGCCCCACCGTTATTTCCCCCTGTTACAACAAACCTGCAGCTGCGGGGATAAATATTAAATCAGCAAACTCTCCAGCGTTTTACTCGCCGGGATCGCGCGGGCGATCGGCTTCGGCATGCGGCCCTGGCCGGTCCAGTTTTTTTCCTGATATTCCGCTTTCTGCTCACGGGCAGCCTGCCGTTGGGGGCGTTTTTCTTCAGTGACGGCCCTGCGCTTTTTCCGCATATCGTCAAGAACGTCAATGGAGAATTCACGCGTGATGGCACGCAGCAAGCGGATATTATTCAGTTTCCGTAACATTAAAGCTATATAGTTCAAAGAAACCGAATGACAAATAAAATAAATTTATGCGGCCAGCTTAATGGCTGCGGTTATTTATTAGCACCTTTTATCTCGTCATAGAAATATATACAGATAATTTCGTGGAAAATTTATTTATACATAACCCAAGAGGCAGGCTTTTGCGGAACGGGCCTATTATCGCGCGGGGCGCCGGTATGCGCGTATCACGAGGATAGATAGAGCCTGAGCATAATATCGCCCGCGGCTGGCGGCGTCTGCATAGCCATTCATTAAAACCGAATGCATAAAATCGCACCATTACAGAACATTATTCCGTTTAAATCGGAATTTAATGGCAAATTACTCCAAAAGCGATGCTAATCACACTACCCTGCGAGAATCGCGCTGACAGGGGACTTCTCGATCGGCATTATCTTTTACGCAACATAACAATAACATTAACAAGATATTGATAATTAACAATAAAAATAATAATCAGCATAAAGCTGACGAAACGCTTAGCGAACCATCGTCCGCAGAGTATTTTATAGACAAAAAGCCGATAAATAAAAATTTACAGCTAGTTGCCACCTTCAAGCCAGAGATATAACCTACTCACATCAGAACAGGCAGCCAAAAAACGCTATAACAACGCGCATTTTCTGGCGTAACAGACTTTATTTTCGAGGAGCATACCGATGTTCTCTGCGCAGTCCCGCTTGCGCCATGCGGTAGCAGACACCTTTGCGATGGTCGTGTACTGCACCGTCGTAAACATGATGATCGAGATTTTCCTCTCCGGAATGGCTTTTGAGCAGTCGTTATCTTCACGTCTGGTCGCGATCCCGATAAACATTATTATTGCCGTACCCTACGGTTTTTACCGCGACCGCGCGATGCGCCTGGCGCGCCATATCAGCCCGACAGGCTGGATGAAGAATATTGCCGACGTTGTCGCCTATGTGACCTTCCAGTCGCCGGTGTACGTCGCGATTCTGTTTGTGGTGGGCGCCGACTGGCATCAGATTGCCGCGGCGGTGAGTTCGAATATTGTCGTTTCAATGCTGATGGGCGCCGCGTATGGCTACTTCCTTGACTACTGCCGCCGCCTGTTCCGCGTCAACGCCTGGAGCCAGGCGAAAGCCTGAGCCGGTGACCAACCAGCGACTGGCCTGCGCCAGCCGCAGCCACGTCCTTGTTATCGTCCCTCCGCTGAATTCTGTCCGCACAGCGCTGCGCAAATCCGCCGGTTAATTATGGGACATCGTCGGCTGCGCTTCGCCGAATAAGCCACTCAGAAAACGCTCAAGCGCAATACGTGAGCTAAATCCGTGTGGAATACCATAATGCTGCTGCGCATCGCCGGCTAAATAGAGCGGGAACTGCTCATAATGATCGCAGGTCTTGATATCCGAAGCGGGGTCCGCCAGCGTATTGCTGCGCTCTTTCAGCGCCGGATGAATAATTAAAGCGGTACGCCCCATGCGCGCTTCACGGTTCACATAAACATAATTATCGCCACGGCGATAGCCGTACGCTTTTTGCGTCACAACATCCATGGTGAAGCCGGCTTTTTCAAGAACACGCGCCACCTCATCGGGTCTTAAATACATACTCATTCCTCGTCATCTTTTACCGCACATTTACCTTACCTTATTCTTGATTGGCAGGGCTTTCGGAAAATTCCAGAAACCACGATTTAAAGCATAATTCAAAATCCTGTCCTACACTTAATCGCTCTACCTTAAATAATTCGGGTTGCCGGGCGACAGCAGCGCAGGCGCAATCTGAAGTATGGCGGGTATCGATGATATTAAGGGAGAAATCAATGGCCAACCGTGTGAATCGCAACAATGTAGATGAAAGCGCTGAGGATATTCATAACGATGTCAGCCAATTAGCGGATACGCTGGAAGAAGTGCTGAAATCGTGGGGCAGCGATGCAAAAGACGAAGCCGACGCGGCGCGCAAAAAGGCGCAGGCGTTGCTGAAAGAGACCCGCGCGCGCATCAACGGCAACAACCGCGTGCAGCAGGCCGCGCGTGATGCCGCCGACTGTGCCGACACCTACGTGCGCGACAAACCCTGGCAAAGCGTCGGCGCCGCCGCCGCAGTTGGGTTATTTATTGGCGTATTGCTGAATTTACGTCGATAATATAAACGTAAAACGAAGATAACAAATGCGCGTCAACCCCTGTATGCCTCGGCATGCAGGGGTTTTTACTTCCCGCCGCTGCGCAAAGCCAGCCTGAGCTGACCCACGAGGTCGGCGGCCATCTCTGCTGAGGTCAGATTGGTAAAGCTCACCAGCAGCCCGCCCTCGCCGCGGCTGTGCATCCGCCAGTCGCTCAGCGCCTGAACGTCCAGCCCGGCCTCCCTTGCCCGCCGCGCCAGCAGCCGGTCGTCGCCGCGCGTCGCAATCACCAGTCTGAATGCCGCCCAGCTGCGGCACCACCGCAAAGCCGGCGGCCGAAAGCGCCGCCTCCAGCCACTGGCGACGCAGGGCGTAGCTGGCGCGCATTTTTTTCAGATGGCGCCAGAAATGACCTTCCAGAATAAAATCGGCCAGCGTCTGCTGCCACAGCGTCGGAACGCTGCAGCTCATCAGCTGCGCCTGACGCCGGAAGGCGGCCACCTGCGGCGGCGGAACCACCAGCCACCCGGCGCGCAGCGCGGGAAAGAGCGATTTGCTGAACGTCCCGCAGTAGATCACGCGCTGCGGGGCATCGAGGCTTTTCAGCGGCGGCAGCGGCTTGCCCCGGTAGCGAAACTCGCTATCGTAATCATCCTCAATAATCCAGCCGTCATTTTGCGCCGCCCAGGCGAGCAGCTGTCTGCGTCTCGCAAGCGAGAGCGCGACTCCGGTCGGGCTTTGGTGAGCGGGCGTCAGCAACGCGAAGTGCGCGTCGGGAAAGCGGCGCAGCGCGTAGTCTACGTCCATGCCTTCATCATCGACGGGGACCGGATTAATGATGATATTTTGCCCCGTGACCACCGGGCGGATCAGCGGAAAACCGGGATCTTCCATCCACATTTTCTGCCCGGGCTGCGCCAGGGTACGCAGGATCAGCGTCATCGAGGCGGCGTAGCTGCCGGTCACCAGCACCTGCTCCGGCTGGCACTCAATGCTGCGCGACAGGCGGAGATAATCGACAATCGCCCGACGGAGAATCGGTTCGCCGCAGGGCTCGCCCGGCGCCAGATCGAAGCGGGTTTGCGTGCGCAGGCGGCGGCCCATCACCCGCGCCCACAGGCCGCGCGGAAAAAGATCCAGCGCCGGCAGGCCCATTTTGAACGGCAGCGGCGCGGCCGGCTCGCCGCCGCTTGCCAGACGCATCGGCGGCTCCTGCTGCGGGCTGAGACGCTCGCTGACGAAGGTTCCCGCCTGGCCTCGGCGCTCAAGCCATCCCTGAGCCACCAGCTCGCCCCAGGCGTTTTCCACCGTCGCCCGCGATACGCCAAGCTCCTGCGCGTATACCCGGCTGGCGGGCAGACGGCTGCCCGGCGCCAGCTCGCCGCGCTCAATGGCGGACTTCAGCTGGCGGGCGATACGCTGATAGTGTGGCGCTTTTTTGGCTTCCATTATGGTCTGCTTTTTTCATTAAAATATGGCTATCTTTTGCAGTCCATTATAGTGCTATTTTGGCTGCCGTCTTAGAGACTATCTCATCCGACGTCACCGTTGACGTCCGCCCGGGGCTCCGGGCTGCCTAAGGGATAGCTCTTAATGTGGAGAGAAAAATGAGCACACTGCGTCAGCCCTATAATGAACTGAGTCCGGAAGTCTATCACGCGCTGGTACAGGCGAAAGTGGCGCTGGAAAAAAGCGCGCTCGACGGCACGCTGCTGGAGCTGGTCTACCTGCGCGTGTCGCAGATTAACGGCTGCGCCTTCTGCCTGGAGATGCACAGTAAAGCGCTGCGCAAATCCGGCGTCGCCCAGAGCCGTCTGGACGCGCTGGCCGGCTGGCGGGTAAGCGCCCACTTTGACGCCGCGGAGCGCGCGGCGCTGGCGTGGACGGAGTCGGTGACCTACATCGCCAGCAGCCATGCGGAAGATGAGGTTTATCTGCCGCTGCTGGAGCATTTTAGCCCCCGTCAGATCAGCGATTTAACCTTCGCCATCAGCCTGATGAACGCCTTTAACCGTCTTGCCGTCAGCATGCGTCTGTAGTTTTACGCCCGGCCGCTCCCCCCCTCACAGGATCGCTCCTTGGGGGTTTTTCTTATTTTTAAACGCTATATATTGCGTGGTTGAACTTTTCTACAACTACATCTAGTATTTCCTGAACAGTTAATCGATACCAACCGCTGCGCCTTTTTGCGCCGTCCTGTTATCTTAAATGGAAATACGAATCATGCGCATTACTATTTACACTAAAAACGACTGTGTTCAGTGCCATGCGACCAAGCGCGCCATGGAGAGCCGCGGCTTTGCCTTCGAGATGGTCAACGTCGAGCATCATCCCGACGCCGCAGAGATGCTGCGCGAGCAGGGCTTTCGCCAGCTGCCGGTGGTGATTGCCGGCGAGACCCGCTGGTCCGGCTTCCGTCCGGATATGATTAATCGCCTGCGCCCCGTCGCGGCGGCCAGCGCATGAGCCTCATCGTCTACTTCTCCAGCAGCTCCGAAAATACGCATCGGTTCGTCCAGCGTCTGGGGCTGCCCGTGGTGCGCATTCCGCTTAACGAGCGGGAGCGGATCCAGGTAGACGAGCCCTATATTCTCATCGTCCCCAGCTACGGCGGCGGCGGAACCGCAGGCGCGGTGCCGCGCCAGGCGATCCGCTTTTTAAACGATCCCCACAATCGACGGCTAATTCGTGGCGTCATCGCCGCAGGCAACCGCAACTTTGGCGACGCCTACGGCCGGGCCGGCGACGTTGTCGCGCAGAAATGCAGCGTGCCGTACCTCTATCGCTTTGAGTCTGATGGGCACCCCACAAGATGTCGACAACGTGCGTAAAGGAGTAAGCGAATTTTGGCAACAACAACCGCAGAACGTCTAACCATAGAGGCGCCGGATTTCCACGCCCTGAACGCCATGCTGAATCTGTACGACAGCAGCGGCCGCATCCCGTTTGACAAGGACCGCCAGGCGGTGGACGCCTTTATGGCGACCCACGTCGAGGCCAACAGCGTCTCTTTCGCCGGCCAGAACGATAAGCTGGAGTGGCTGGTCGCCGAAGGCTACTACGACGCCGGCGTGCTGGCCCGCTACGATCGCCGTTTCGTCCTCGCGCTGTTTGAGCAGGCCCACGGCTACGGTTTCCGCTTCCAGACCTTTCTCGGCGCCTGGAAGTTCTACACCAGCTACGCGCTGAAAACCTTCGACGGCAAACGCTACCTTGAGCATTTCGCCGATCGCGCCTGCATGGTGGCGCTAAGCCTCGCGCAGGGCGACGAAACCCTGGCCCGCCAGCTGACCGATGAGATCCTCAGCGGACGCTTCCAGCCGGCGACCCCCACCTTCCTGAACGCCGGCAAGCAGCAGCGCGGGGAGCTGGTCTCCTGCTTCCTGCTGCGCATCGAAGACAATATGGAGTCGATTGGCCGGGCGGTGAACTCGGCGCTGCAGACTCTCAAAGCGCGGCGGCGGCGTGGCGTTCCTGCTGTCGAATCTGCGCGAAGCCGGCGCGCCGATTAAGCGTATTGAAAATCAGTCCTCGGGGGTGATTCCGGTGATGAAAATGCTGGAGGACGCCTTCTCTTACGCCAACCAGCTCGGCGCCCGCCAGGGAGCCGGAGCGGTCTACCTGCACGCGCACCATCCGGATATTCTGCGCTTCCTCGACACCAAGCGCGAAAACGCCGACGAGAAAATCCGTATCAAAACCCTGTCGCTCGGCGTGGTGATCCCGGACGTCACCTTCCAGTTGGCGAAAGACGACGCGCAGATGGCGCTGTTCTCGCCCTACGACGTCGAGCGGCTGTACGGTAAAGCGTTCGGTGATATCGCCGTCAGCGAGATGTACCCGCAGCTGGTCGCCGACGAGCGGGTCAGCAAACGCTGGATCCGCGCCCGCGATCTGTTCCAGCGGCTGGCGGAGATTCAGTTTGAGTCCGGCTACCCGTACATCATGTTTGAAGATACCGTGAACCGCGCCAATCCGATTGCCGGACGGGTCAACATGAGCAACCTGTGCTCGGAAATTTTGCAGGTCAACACCCCGTCGACCTTTGACGAAAACCTCGATTATGCCAGCGTCGGCCAGGATATCTCCTGCAACCTAGGTTCGCTAAATATCGCCCATACCATGGACTCACCCGACTTTGCCCGCACGGTTGAAGTCGCCGTTCGCGGCCTGACGGCGGTATCCGATATGAGCGACATTCGTTCGGTGCCTTCGGTGGCGGCGGGTAACGCGGCCTCTCACGCCATCGGGCTGGGGCAGATGAACCTGCACGGCTATCTGGCGCGGGAAGGCATCGCCTACGGCAGCCCGGAGGGACTGGACTTCACCAACCTCTATTTTTACACCGTGACCTGGCACGCGCTGCATACCTCGATGCTGATGGCGCGCGAGCGCGGCCAGCGTTTCGCCGGTTTCGAACGTTCGCGCTACGCCAGCGGCGAGTATTTCCGGCAGTATCTGCAGGACGACTGGCAGCCGAAAACGGCGAAGGTCCGCGAGCTGTTCGCCCGCGCCGGTATCACCCTGCCCGACCGTCAAATGTGGCAGCAGCTGCGCGATGACGTGATGCGCTACGGGATCTATAACCGCAATCTGCAGGCGGTGCCGCCCACCGGCTCGATCTCCTATATCAACCACGCGACGTCGAGCATCCATCCGATCGTCTCGAAGATAGAGATCCGCAAAGAGGGCAAAACCGGCCGGGTCTACTATCCGGCCCCGTTTATGACCAACGACAACCTGGCGCTGTACCAGGACGCGTATGAAATCGGCCCGCAAAAAATTATCGACACCTACGCCGAGGCCACGCGACACGTCGATCAGGGGCTCTCTTTAACGCTGTTTTTCCCCGATACCGCCACCACCCGCGATATCAACCGGGCGCAGATTTACGCGTGGAAAAAAGGCATTAAGACGCTGTACTACATCCGCCTGCGCCAGCTGGCGCTGGAAGGTACCGAAATTGAGGGCTGCGTGTCCTGCGCGCTGTAAGGAGAACCCAATGAGCTATCTATCGCGCGTTAGCGCCATTAACTGGAATAAGATTCAGGACGACAAGGACCTCGAGGTGTGGAACCGCCTGACCAGCAACTTCTGGCTACCGGAGAAGGTGCCGCTGTCCAACGATATCCCCGCATGGCAGGCCCTCAGCCCGATGGAGCAGCAGCTGACCATCCGCGTGTTCACCGGCCTGACGCTGCTCGATACCATTCAGAACACCGCCGGGGCGCCGGCGCTGATGAACGACGCCCTCACCCCGCATGAGGAAGCGGTGATGTCGAATATCAGCTTTATGGAGGCGGTACACGCCCGCTCCTACAGCTCGATTTTCTCCACCCTGTGCCAGACCAAAGACGTCGACGCCGCCTACGCCTGGAGTGAAGAGAACGCCCCGCTCCAGCGCAAAGCCGAGCTGATGCTGGAGTATTACCGGGCGGACGAGCCGCTGAAGAAGAAAATCGCCAGCGTGTTCCTCGAATCCTTCCTCTTCTATTCCGGATTCTGGCTGCCGATGTACTTCTCCAGCCGCGGTAAGCTGACCAATACCGCCGACCTGATTCGCCTGATCATTCGCGACGAAGCGGTGCACGGGTACTACATCGGCTACAAATATCAAAAGGGGCTGGAAAAAGTCAGCGCCGAAAAGCGCGAGGAGCTGAAGGATTTCGCCCTCAACCTGCTGATGGATCTCTACGATAACGAGCTGGCCTATACCCACGAGCTATACGCCGAAAGCGGCTGGGCTGAGGAGGTCACCGCCTTCCTGTGCTACAACGCCAACAAGGCGCTGATGAACCTCGGCTATGAGGCGCTGTTCCCGGCGGAAATGGCCGCGGTCAACCCGGCGATCCTCGCCGCGCTCTCGCCAAACGCCGATGAAAATCACGACTTTTTCTCCGGCTCAGGATCGTCCTACGTGATGGGTAAAACGGAAGAAACCGCCGACGCCGACTGGGACTTTTAACCTTACTTTCACCAGGAATATATTCACTCGATTCCTGGTGATCTCTTTCACATTATTTCCATTCATCATACCATTATCCGTTCCGATATTATCAGGAAATCCCCCTGTCATATTCAGCGCAAACCTCACTATTTTGACAATAATTATCCGCCGATCGTTAAAAATATTCCCGCCGCGTAATCAACGCTCAGCCCTTATATCACGGGGAGTGCGCCGGCATTGGCCCCGTGCCATATCGGCTATCCGCGGACATTGAGGGTTGTCACAGAATCTGAGTATGTTAGGGTGTAAAAAGGTAATTATCTCCACCAGGTACTATATCGACATAATACAAATAACGGGAAACTCTCTATTGCATGGCAATTAAATTAGAAATTAAGAATCTCTATAAGATATTTGGCGAGCATCCGCAGCGAGCGTTCAAATATATTGAAAAAGGATTTACTAAAGAACAACTGCTGGAAAAAACGGGGCTTTCACTTGGCGTCAAAGACGCCAGTCTGACCATTGAAGAAGGCGAGATATTCGTCATCATGGGGCTTTCCGGATCGGGAAAATCCACCATGGTTCGCCTTCTCAATCGCCTGATTGAACCCACCCGCGGACAGGTGCTGATCGATGGCGTCGATATCGCCAAAATATCGGAAACCGAGCTGCGCGAAGTGCGCAGAAAAAAAATCGCTATGGTTTTTCAATCATTTGCGCTGATGCCGCATATGACCGTGCTGGACAACGCCGCCTTCGGCATGGAGTCTGGCGGGCATGTCCGCCCAGCAGCGCCAAGAGAAAGCGCTGGAGGCGCTGCGCCAGGTCGGTCTGGAAAACTACGCTCACGCCTGGCCGGATGAACTCTCCGGCGGGATGCGTCAACGCGTCGGGCTCGCCCGCGCGCTGGCGATTGACCCCGACATCCTGTTAATGGATGAAGCCTTCTCGGCCCTCGATCCCTTAATTCGCACCGAAATGCAGGATGAGCTAACCAAATTACAGGCCAAACACCAGCGCACCGTGGTCTTTATTTCCCACGATCTTGATGAAGCCATGCGCATCGGCGACCGAATTGCCATCATGCAAAATGGCGAAGTTATTCAGGTCGGTACGCCCGATGAAATCCTCAATAATCCGGCCAATGATTATGTGAAAACCTTCTTCCGCGGCGTCGATATTAGTCAGGTGTTCAGCGCCAAAGATATTGCCCGCCGTAGCCCGGTAGGCTTAATTCGTAAAACGCCGGGCTTTGGCCCCCGTTCGGCGCTGAAATTATTACAGGATGAAGACCGCGAATATGGCTATGTGATTGAGCGCGGTAATAAGTTTGTCGGCATTGTCTCCATTGATTCACTGAAATCCGCGCTGAGCGAAGGTCAGGGAATTGACGCGGCATTACTCGACTCCCCGCTGGCGGTGGATGCGCAAACGTCGCTTAGCGACCTGCTCTCCCACGTAGGCCAGGCGCCTTGCGCGGTGCCGGTTGTGGATGAAGGGCAACAGTATATCGGCATCATTTCGAAACGCATGCTGCTACAGGCTTTAGATCGCGAGGGGGCAAACAATGGCTGATCAATCTAACCCGTGGGATACCGCACCGGCGGCGGATAGCACCGCGCAATCTGCCGATGCCTGGGGCACGCCGGCCGCCGCGCCGACCAACGGCGGCGGCGGCGACTGGCTGAACAGCGCCCCGGCGCCGCAGCCGGAACATTTCAACATCATGGATCCGTTCCATAAGACGCTGATCCCGCTCGACAGCTGGGTCACCCACGGCATCGACTGGATCGTTGTCCACTTCCGCCCGCTGTTCCAGGGGATCCGCGTGCCGGTGGACTACATCCTCAGCGCCTTCCAGCAGACTGCTGTTAGGGATGCCCGCGCCGGTGGCGATTGTGCTATTCGCCCTGATCGCCTGGCAGATTTCCAGCGTCGGCATGGGCGTCGCCACGCTGATCTCGCTCATCGCGATCGGCGCTATCGGCGCCTGGTCGCAGGCGATGATTACCCTGGCGCTGGTGCTGACCGCCCTGCTGTTCTGCATGCTGATCGGCCTGCCGCTGGGGATTTGGCTGGCGCGCAGCCCGCGGGCGGCAAAAGTTATTCGTCCGCTGCTCGACGCCATGCAGACCACGCCGGCGTTCGTCTACCTGGTGCCCATCGTGATGCTGTTCGGGATTGGTAACGTTCCAGGCGTGGTGGTGACCATTATCTTCGCCCTGCCGCCCATCGTGCGTCTAACCATTCTGGGGATTAACCAGGTGCCGGCGGATCTGATTGAGGCCTCGCGCTCCTTCGGCGCCAGACCGCGCCAGTCTGCTGTTTAAAGTTCAGCTGCCGCTGGCGATGCCGACCATTATGGCCGGGGTCAATCAGACGCTGATGCTGGCGCTGTCGATGGTGGTTATCGCCTCGATGATCGCCGTCGGCGGCCTCGGCCAGATGGTGCTGCGCGGGATCGGCCGTCTTGATATGGGCCTCGCCAGCGTCGGCGGCGTCGGGATTGTGATCCTCGCCATCATTCTTGACCGCCTGACTCAGGCCGTTGGGCGCGATTCGCGCAGCCGCGGCAGCCGCCGCTGGTACACCACCGGCCCGCTGGGCCTCATCACCCGCCCCTTCAGTAAATAACCTTCTCATCGCCCGGCGGCTTTGCGCCTGCCGGGCCAGCAGTTATCCTTTCATATGTATAGAGGAACAACGATGCGACATACAGCGATTCTTGCCACAGCGTTCACCGCTCTCATTGCCACCGGCGCCTTTGCCGCCGACCTGCCGGGTAAAGGCATTACCGTCAAGCCGATTCAGAGCACCATCACCGAAGAGACCTTCCAGACCCTGCTGGTCAGCCGCGCGCTGGAGAAGCTGGGCTACACCGTCGATAAGCCGAGCGAAGTTGACTATAACGTCGGCTACACCTCCCTCGCCTCCGGCGACGCCACCTTTACCGCCGTTAACTGGCAGCCGCTGCATGACGACATGTACGCCGCCGCCGGCGGGGACAAGAGCTTCTACCGCGAGGGCGTTTATGTGAACGGCGCGGCGCAGGGCTATCTGATTGATAAGAAAACCGCCGAGCAGTACCACATTAAGTCTATCGATCAGCTGAAGGACCCGAAAATCGCCAAACTGTTTGATGCCAACGGCGACGGTAAGGCCGATCTCACCGGCTGTACGCCGGGCTGGGGCTGCGAAGCGGTCATCAACCATCAGATTGACGCCTATGGCCTGAGCAACACCGTGGTGCATAACCAGGGCAACTACGCCGCGATGATGGCCGATACCATCGCCCGCTATAAAGAAGGCAAACCGGTGATTTACTACACCTGGACACCGTACTGGGTCAGCGACGTGCTGAAGCCGGGTAAAGACGTGGTCTGGCTGCAGGTGCCGTTCTCCTCCCTGCCGGGCGTGCAGAAGAACATCGATACCAAACTGGCTAACGGCGCGAACTACGGCTTCCCGGTCAGCACCATGCATATTGTCGCCAACAAAGCCTGGGCCGAGAAAAACCCGGCGGCGGCGAAGCTGTTCAGCATCATGAAGCTGCCGATTGCCGACATTAACGCCGAAAACGCCATGATGCATGAAGGCCACGCTTCGGAAGCGGATATCCAGGGCCACGTTGACGGCTGGATCAAAGCGCACCAGCAGCAGTTTGACGGCTGGCTGAAAGAGGCGCTGGCGGCGCAGAAATAGTCTGCCCTCGTCAGATTGCCCTATCGCTCCGGCGCGCGTCACGCCGCCGGAGGTTCCCGGGCTCGCCTTCTGCGCCCTGCCCGGGCACCGCTATTCTTGCACTATTCCACAAAATCGCCTCCGCTCCTGCCGCCTCACTATCTCCCGTCACTCACCTGCGCTAACCTACGAACCGGCAAAGAGATTTCACGCCAGTGACATAGGTTTAACGTATCAATTTTAGTCAATAATTCATTTGATTTATTTGTCACAATAGTTATTATATCGACTGTAATTAATGAGGTCATACCCAAATGGATAGTTCGTTTACTCCCATTGAGCAAATGCTCAAATTCCGCGCCAGCCGTCACGAAGATTTCCCGTTCCAGGAGATTCTGCTCACTCGCCTCTGCATGCACATGCAGGGTAAGCTTCTGGAAAATCGCAATAAAATGCTGAAAGCGCAGGGAATTAACGAGACACTGTTTATGGCGCTGATCACCCTGGAATCTCAGGAAAACCACAGCATTCAGCCCTCCGAGCTGAGCTGCGCCCTGGGGTCGTCACGCACCAACGCCACGCGCATTGCCGACGAGCTAGAAAAACGCGGCTGGATTGAACGCCGTGAAAGCGATAACGATCGCCGCTGTCTGCATCTGCAGCTTACCGACAAAGGTCATCAGTTTTTGCGCGAGGTTCTGCCTCCGCAGCACAACTGCCTGCATCAGCTCTGGTCTTCTTTAAGCACCAGCGAAAAAGATCAGCTCGAGCACATCACCCGTAAACTGCTTGGTCGTCTTGACCAGATGGAAGAGGACGGTGTGCTTGCGGAGTCCCTGCGCTAAGCGCGGAGCCGCTCGAAATTTTCTGAATTGACAAGGAAAAACAGACCAGGCCAGCAGATCTTCTGCTGGCCTTTCTGATAAACAGGTCGGCCCTGCCGATGTGAAATAATAGGATCGTGGAGAATAACATGAGCGCAAATGCGGAGAGCCAAACCCCGCAGCAACCGGGCAGCAAAAAAGGGAAGCGCAAAGGCGCCCTTCTGCTGCTGACATTGCTCTTTATTATTGTTGCCGTGGCATATGGGATTTATTGGTTTTTGGTACTGCGTCATTATGAAGAGACCGATGACGCCTATGTGGCAGGGAATCAGGTACAAATCATGGCGCAGGTGTCCGGCAGCGTGACGAAAGTCTGGGCCGACAACACCGATTTCGTGCAGAAAGGCGATCCGTTGGTCACCCTCGACCAGACCGATGCCCAGCAGGCGTTTGAGAAAGCGCAAACCCAGCTGGCCGCCAGCGTGCGCCAAACGCGCCAGTCGATGATCAACAGCAAGCAGCTGCAGGCCAATATCGACGTCAAAAAAACCGCGCTCTCGCAGGCGCAAACCGACCTCAACCGCCGTATCCCGCTGGGAGCCGCTAACCTGATCGGCCGCGAGGAGCTGCAGCACGCTCGCGATACCGTCGCCAGCGCCCAAGCCGAACTCGACGTGGCGGTGCAGCAGTTTAACGCCAACCAGGCCATCATCCTCGGGACCCGCCTTGAGCAGCAACCTGCAGTTCTGCAGGCGGCCACCGAAGTCCGTAACGCCTGGCTGGCCCTGCAGCGTACGCAGATCGTCAGCCCGATTAGCGGCTACGTTTCCCGCCGTTCGGTACAGCCCGGCGCGCAGATAAGCCCGACCACCCCGCTGATGGCGGTCGTACCGGCGACGAATCTGTGGGTTGACGCCAACTTCAAAGAGACCCAGCTGGCGCATATGCGCATCGGCCAGTCGGCCACCGTCATCAGCGATATCTACGGCGACGATGTGAAATACACCGGCAAGGTCGTGGGGCTGGATATGGGGACCGGTAGCGCCTTCTCCCTGCTGCCGGCGCAAAACGCCACCGGCAACTGGATTAAAGTGGTCCAGCGTCTGCCGGTACGTATCGAGCTCGATGAAAAACAGCTGGCGGAACACCCGCTGCGCATTGGCCTCTCTACGCTGGTTGAGGTGGATACCACCAACCGCGACGGCGAGGTGCTGGCTAACCAGACGCGTAAAGACCCGGCTTATGAAAGCAATGCCCGTGAAATCGCCCTTGAGCCGGTGAATAAACTGATCGACGGCATCATCCAGGCTAACGCCGGATAATTCGGGGTGAGCGTAATGCAACAGCAAAAACCGCTGGAGGGCGCGCAGCTGGTCATCATGACCATTGCGCTGTCGCTTGCGACCTTCATGCAGGTGCTGGACTCCACTATCGCCAACGTGGCTATCCCAACCATCGCCGGTAACCTTGGCTCGTCCCTGAGCCAGGGCACCTGGGTGATCACCTCGTTTGGGGTGGCCAACGCCATCTCCATTCCGATAACCGGTTGGCTGGCAAAACGCGTAGGGGAAGTGAAGCTGTTCCTGTGGTCAACGGTGGCGTTTGCCATCGCCTCCTGGGCCTGCGGCGTGTCCAACAGCCTGACGATGCTGATTTTCTTCCGCGTGATTCAGGGGATCGTCGCCGGTCCGCTGATCCCGCTGTCGCAGAGCCTGCTGCTCAGCAACTACCCGCCGGCAAAACGCTCCATCGCCCTGGCGCTGTGGTCGATGACGGTTATCGTGGCGCCAATCTGCGGGCCGATCCTTGGCGGCTATATCAGCGACAACTACCACTGGGGCTGGATCTTCTTTATCAACGTCCCGATTGGCGTTGCGGTGGTGATAATGACGCTGCAAACCCTGCGCAGCCGGGAAACCCGCACCGAGCAGCGGCGCATCGACGGCGTCGGGCTGGCGCTGCTGATAGTCGGTATCGGCAGCCTGCAGGTGATGCTCGACCGCGGCAAGGAGCTGGACTGGTTCGCCTCCACGGAGATCGTCGTTCTGACGGTGGTGGCGGTGGTGGCCATCAGCTTCCTGATCGTCTGGGAGCTTACCGATGAAAACCCGATAGTCGACCTTTCGCTATTTAAGTCGCGAAACTTCACCATCGGCTGCCTGTGCATCAGCCTCGCCTATATGCTCTACTTCGGCGCTATCGTTCTGCTGCCGCAGCCTGCTGCAGGAGGTCTATGGCTACACCGCGACCTGGGCGGGCCTGGCGTCGGCGCCGGTTGGGGTGATCCCGGTCCTGCTCTCGCCGATTATCGGCCGCTTTGCCCATCGGCTCGATATGCGTCGGCTGGTGACCTTCAGCTTTATCATGTATGCGGTGTGCTTCTACTGGCGCGCGTGGACCTTCGAACCGGGGATGGACTTCGGCGCTTCGGCCTGGCCGCAGTTTATCCAGGGCTTCGCGGTGGCCTGTTTCTTTATGCCGCTGACCACCATCACCCTGTCCGGCCTGCCGGCGGAACGACTGGCGGCGGCCTCGAGCCTGTCGAACTTTACCCGTACGCTGGCGGGCTCGATCGGGACCTCGATAACCACCACCATGTGGACCGACCGCGAGGCTCTG
The DNA here is from genome assembly GCF_050058015.1 of Klebsiella sp. WOUb02. NCBI lineage: Bacteria > Pseudomonadati > Pseudomonadota > Gammaproteobacteria > Enterobacterales > Enterobacteriaceae > Klebsiella > Klebsiella sp. WOUb02. Next base: position 627,601 of record NZ_CP170106.1, on the reverse strand, counting down.
CACCATGCGCAGACTCACCGAGTCGGTCACGCCGTATAATCCTAACGCCCAGCAGATATACGACCAGCTGCAGGGCCTGGGGATGACCCAGCAGCAGGCGTCCGGCTGGATAGCCCAGCAGATAACCGACCAGGGGCTGATTATTTCCGCCAACGAAATATTCTGGGTCTCGGCGGGGATCTTTATCCTGCTGTTAGGGCTGGTGTGGTTTGCCCGACCGCCGTTCAGCGCCGGCGGCGGCGGAGGCGGTGCGCACTAGCGTTAACAAGAAGGGATCTGCGGATCCCTTTTTTATGGGCGGATAAAAACGCCCGCCTGTCCAGTTTGCGCTAGTTTCTGTCCACTGCGCTAAAGCGCCCCGTTCTCCTTGTCGTGCAGGATAAAGATCCAACCCAAGGAGTCTCATCATGCTGAAACATCCTCACCAAAAGTATCGCCCCTCGCCGATCGTATCCCTGCCCGACCGCCGCTGGCCGGAGCGGCAGATCGCCCACGCGCCGCGCTGGCTCTCTACCGATCTGCGCGACGGCAACCAGGCGCTGGCGGAACCGATGGACGGCGCGCGCAAGCTGCAGTTCTGGAATCTGCTGCTGGAGTGCGGATTCAAAGAGATTGAAGTCGCTTTCCCGTCCGCATCGCAGACTGATTTCAACTTCGTTCGCCAGCTGATTGAGGAGCAGCGTATCCCCGAGGACGTCACCATTCAGGTGCTGACCCAGGCGCGGGAGGATTTAATTCTGCGCACCTTCGAATCGCTGCGCGACGCCCGCAGCGCCACCGTGCATCTCTATAACGCCACCGCGCCGCTGTTTCGCCGGCTGGTCTTCGGCATGGAAAAAGCGCAGGTGGTTGAGCTGGCGACCCGCGCCACCCGCCTGATCCGCCAGCAGTGCGAACGGCAGCCGCAAACGCGCTGGCAGTATGAGTACTCGCCGGAAACCTTCTGCTTTACCGAACCGGAATTTGCGCTGGAGATCTGCGAAGCGGTGGCGGACATCTGGCAGCCCTGCGCCGAACGCCCGATGATCATCAACCTGCCCGCCACCGTGGAGGTCAACACTCCCAACGTCTATGCCGATCAAATCGAGTATTTTTGCCGTCACTTCTCGCGCCGCGCCGACGTTTGCATCAGCGTCCACCCGCATAACGATCGCGGCACCGGCGTTGCCAGCGCCGAGCTGGCGGTGATGGCCGGCGCCGATCGCGTTGAGGGCTGCCTGTTTGGCAACGGCGAACGTACCGGCAACGTCTGTCTGGTCACCCTCGCCATGAACCTCTATAGCCAGGGCGTCGATCCGCAGCTCCACCTTCCCGGAGATGAAGCGGGTCGTGGAGATCGTCGAGAGCTGTAACCAGCTGCCGGTTCACCCGCGCCATCCGTGGGCGGGAAGCCTCGCCTATACCGCATTTTCCGGCTCGCATCAGGATGCGATTAAGAAAGGTTTCGACGCCCGTCGGCCCGGCGAAATTTGGCAAATGCCCTACCTGCCCGTCGACCCGCAGGATATCGGCTGCAGCTATGAGGCGGTTATCCGCGTCAACAGCCAGTCGGGTAAAAGCGGCAGCGCGTGGCTGATTGAGCAGAATCACGGCTTAAAGCTGCCGCGTATGCTGCAGCAGGATTTCAGCCTGCACGTGCAGCGCGCAACCGATAGCCACGGCAAGGAGATGACGCAAAACGCCCTGTGGCAGCTGTTTCGCGAGCGCTACGGCCTGGTGGCGCAGCCGCCGCTGGCGCTGCTGGATTACCAGAGCGACGGTCAGCAGGACGGCCAGCTCTCGCTGCAGGCGACGCTCCGGGTCTACGGCGAGACCCGCAGGCTGCAGAGCAACGGCAACGGGCTGCTTTCCGCCGCCGCGCGCGGGCTGAGTGCGCTGCTTAAGCAACCCTTTGTGATTAGGGATTATCATGAGCATACCCTCGGCGAGCGCAGCGACAGCCGTTCGGTGGCCTATATCCGCTGCGTCTTGCCGGATGGCGACAGCCGCTGGGGGGGCGGGATCGATAACGACGTCGCCCGCGCCTCGCTCCAGGCGCTGTGCAATGCGCTCAGCGGCGGCGATCACTCCTCCGGCGAGCGGAAGTAGTCGCTGGGAGCCATCCCCATCACCCGGCGGAACATGGCGCTGAAGGCGCTATGGCTGCCGTAGCCAAGGTCCAGCGCCACCCGCAGGACCGACTGCCCCTGCGCCAGGCGCACCAGCGCTTCCATCAGCTTCGCCCGGCGCACCCATTCGCTCCAGGTCAGCGTGGTCTGCTGCTGGAAGTGGCGGTTGAGCGTCCGCTCGCTCATATTGCTCTCTTTTGCCGCCTGGAGGCTGCTCCAGGCGTCACCCGGCGTTTCGCGAACCTTTTGACACAGCCGGCGCAGCGCTTCGCTTTGCGGTTCGATCAGGCCAAACGGCAGCACGGTCATGCCGCGGATCTCATCAAGAATTAATTCATAGACGCGCTCGTCGCGGCTGCCGGGATCGTAGCGTTCGGCCAGCGTCAGCGAAGCGACGATCAGCTCGCGCAGCAGCGGGGAGATCTGCACGATCTGGCACGATGACGGCAGATCGGCGCGAGCAAGGGGATCGATAAACAGCGTGCGCGCCGCGACTTTGCCGGTGATGCGCAGCGCGTGGGGCATCCCCGCCGGCAGCCAGACGCCGCGCCCCGGCGGCACCACCCAGTAGCCAGCCGGGGTCGCCACCCGCACTACGCCGCTCAGGATATGCAGCAGCTGGACGCAGTCGTGCTGATGCCACGGCTCGCTATCGCCATGGGCGTAATCATGGGCAAAGGGCACCAGGGAGCGGTGCTGAAAGGAGAAGCGGGAGGTCGTCGACATCGCGGCGTGAGGATATCGGCCCGACGCTATCGCCGGGCCGCGGCAGAAGAACTAGATATGCAGTTCTTGCAGCGTTTCTTTCGGCAGCGCCAGCTCGTCATTGCTGTTGATGCGTACGTCGCGCTCAAGGATATGACGCGCGATCTCCTGAGCTTCTTCCAGCGAGTGCATGGTGTAGGTGCCGCACTGGTAAACGTTGAGCTCGGGGATCTGGCTCTGCTCTTTTACCTTCAGCACGTCGGCCATTGCCGCTTTCCAGGCATCCGCTACGCGCTGCTCGTCCGGCGTACCGATCAGGCTCATATAGAAGCCCGTGCGGCAACCCATCGGAGAGATATCGATAATTTCCACACCCTTACCGTTGAGATGGTCGCGCATAAAGCCCGCGAACAGGTGCTCAAGCGTGTGAATGCCTCTTTCCGGCATCACTTCCTGATTCGGTATGCAAAAACGCAGATCGAAAACGGTAATTTCATCGCCGTGCGGCGTGTTCATTTTCTTCGCGACGCGCACCGCAGGGGCTTCCATTCGGGTATGGTCGACTGTGAAACTATCTAACAACGGCATTCTTCACCTCCGATAGTGATTTTTTTTAAATAAAAATGAACTCTTTTGACACCCGCGAGTCTGAGTATGTGAAAGACGCGCATTTATTATCATCATCCCTGAATCAGAGATGAAAGTTTGGCCACATTGATGTGGCCTTTTTCTTTTGTACCGCTTTTTGCTACGCGTGTCTCGCTAACAGAGCGCTAAACGGTTCGCTATCTTCCGCTTCTATCTTCTGCTGACGCACGGCTGACGCTTCACGCTCGGTAATGAAATCCTCTTCGCGTAAAATCTCCAGCGGCTCTTCCCGCAGCATCGTACGATAGCGATCGGCCAGCTCCTTACCGGTGCCGCCAATCCCTTCTTCAAGCATAGAACGCAGAATGCGCGCTGAGAAAGTTAATTCCGGATCGTCGAAGCTGGCAACCAGCTCGTCGCACACCTGCTGATAGGCGTCGCCGCTGTGAATACCGTCGAGAGTCTGCGCCACGCGGCGCAAATCGCGGAACAGATCTTTACCCACCTTAGCCAGCGGGAACTGCGCGCTTTCGCAGCCGATCCCCAGCGTCAGGCCCGGCTTACGCCCTTCAAGAATCACTCGATTCCAGTTAGTGCGCGTGCACAGCAGCTCGTCGCTGCTCATTTCCGGCGCATCGGCCAGCGCGCACCAGACCATAAACAGATCGAGGAAACGCACCTGCTGCTCGTCCACGCCAATCGGCGAGAACGGGTTGATATCCAGTGAACGCACTTCGATATATTCGATTCCGCCGCGCAGCAGCGCGTCAGACGGCGTCTCGCCGCTGCGGGTCACCCGTTTCGGGCGGATTGGCGCATAGAGTTCGTTTTCAATCTGCAGAATATTACTGTTAATTTGCAGGTACTTACCCTCTTTCTCGAGGCCAATTTCCGCATACTCCTGCGACGGGGTTTTAATCGCCCGCTTCAATCCTGCCACATACTCCTGCAGATCGTTAAACGTAATTCCGAGATTGCTTTGCGACTTATTGGTATAACCGAGGTCGCTCAGGCGCAGGGAGGTTGCGTACGGCAGGTAGTACATGCCGTTTTCCGCTTTCTCAAACGGCAGCGTGGTCGGTTTCCCCTGCAGGAAAGAGGGGCAGATCGCCGGAGACGCGCCAAACAGATACGGGATCACCCAGCCAAAGCGGTAATAGTTGCGGATCGAGCGGAAATAGCCCGCCGAAATGGCCTCTTTCCCGCTCTCCTCGTCCTCAACGCCGCACTTCGCCTGCCAGAACGCCATCGGCAGAGAGAAGTTATAGTGCACGCCCGAGATGGTTTGCATCAGCGCGCCGTAGCGGTTTTTCAGCCCTTCACGATACAGCGTTTTCAGACGACCGATATTTGAGGTGCCGTACTGCGCCAGCTCGATATCCTGGCCGGGAGCGATATAGCAAGGCATGCTCAGCGGCCACATCCGCTCGTCGCCGAGATGGCGAGCGGTATAGCGATGAACATCGCGCATAAAGGTAAGCATGTGCTGAATATCGCCATCAACCGGCGTAATAAACTCCAGCAAAGCTTCAGCAAAATCGGTGGTAATCCATTTATGGGTCAGCGCTGAACCCAATGCCTGAGGGTGGCCGGTAGTGGCCAGCGAGCCATCGGCGTTAACGCGCAGCGTTTCGCGCTCAAGGCCGCGATGAATGCCCTTTAGCGCCTGCGGATTTTTTTCCAGCCAGGCCAGCGCCTGTGATACGTCCGGGATCAATTTGACCTCCCGCCTGTCGAAATCATTTGAATAAGCATAATTGTAATGGTGACCATATAGGTTATTCCAGCAGACGCTATTGTTACAGCCTGCCCGGAGAGCCTCAGTTCCACAATTAGTGCCACCACGTCATGCCCTGAAGCGTAGCCAGCGCAATGACGATATAGCGCAGCGCTTTACCAAGGCATAAAAAAAAGAGCACTGGTCCCCAGGAAATGCGCATCCATCCCGCCAGTAAACACAGCAAATCGCCGATCACCGGCGCCCAGCTTAATAATAATGTGACCGCGCCGTAGCGCTTTAGCCAGCCGGACGCCCTTTCCTGCCAGCGCGACGTTTTGCGCAGCGGAAACAGGCGCCCCAGAATAACGTTAGTTACCCCTCCAAGGCTATTGCCGATTGTTGCTATTAATACCAGAATCCACGGTTGGCTCGCTCCCGTAAGCAGCATAGCAACCAGCACAACTTCCGAGTTACCGGGAAGCAGCGTGGCGCTGAGAAAGCTACTGGCAAACAGCGATATCAGCGCGAACGCGTCGCTCACAGCAGCCGAACGTCGACGGCATCCATCCCCGCGCGCTGTGCGGCCTGCAGACCAAAGTCCGCGTCTTCAAATACCACGCATTTTTCCGGCGCAACGCCCATGCGCTCGGCGCACAGCAGGAAGGTATCAGGAGCAGGCTTGTGGTTGGTGACGTGATCGGCGGCAATGACCGCGGCGAAATAGTGGCGCAGGCCGAGATGGGCCAGCAGCGCTTCCGCAACGGCGCTTTCGCTGCCGGTACCCACCGACATCGGACGACGACCGTGCCACTCTTTTACTACCTCAATCAGCGGTAAGGGCCGCACGCTATCCAGCAGCATCGCTTTGACGGCGTTGGTTTTTTCCAGCGCCAGCCGGTGGGGGTCTAAATCCGCCTGGTTCATTTCGATAATCACCTGGGCAATGCGCCAGGTCGGAGAACCGTTGAGCGCGACCATCGCCTGTTCGTCGAAACGCATTCCGTAACGGCCCAGAACCTCGCGCCAGGCCTTACGATGCGTCGGCTCGGTATCAAGAATAGTGCCATCCATATCAAAGATAAGTCCTGCGTAACGTTCGTACATCGTGTTCTCACCAACCGGATAGGGAAAGGTTACTTTATCGCAAAAGACGCATATTGTCGCGGGCGGAGGCAGAAGCAGCAAAGGCGCCACGGGGCGCCTTTATCATAACGATGCAGCGGCTTATTTGATTTTCAAATCATTCTCAACCACACGAACGCCCTGCACTCTGCGGGTCACCTCTACGGCGCGATTCGCATCCGTCTGCGACGAAACAAAGCCGCTCAGCTGAACGCGACCTTTGAAGGTCTGCACGCTAATTTCAGTGGATTTGATCTCTTTTTCGTTAAACAGCGCGGTTTTAACTTTGGTGGTCACGACGGTGTCGTCGATATAGCCGCCGGTGCTTTCCTTAGTGGCCGATCCGGCACAGCCAGCCAGAGATACGGCGACCAGAAGCGTCGCGCAAAAGGCAGGTATTGCTTTGAACCATCTCATGGATTTCTCTCCTTGCACTCATCTCACCCGAATCAGGTCGATATACAGGGGTAAATTATAGTGGAAAGAGCAACTTGCCAATATAAAAAAGTGCGAAAGAGCGTGCTGAAACGGCTAAGCGACGGCGGCTGACGGGGTGGTTGGGCGATAAGGTTTTCGAACGCGGGGCTATTTCGCAGACCGTGGAACAATTGTGTTGGGGTTATTTTGGAGAAGATGGTGCATCCGGGAGGATGACTCACTGGGTTCGCCCTACGGGCCGTCGCTTATGCGACGTTATCCTCCCTGGTGCTGGCGATGATTTCGCAGACCATGAAGCAATTGTGTTGGGGTTATTTCGGGAGAAGATGGTGCATCCGGGAGGATGACTCACTGGGTTCGCCCTACGGGCCGTCGCTTACGCGACGTTATCCTCCCTGGTGCTGGCGATGATTTCGCAGACCATGAAGCAATTGTGTTGGGGTTATTTCGGGAGAAGATGGTGCATCCGGGAGGATTCGAACCTCCGACCGCTCGGTTCGTAGCCGAGTACTCTATCCAGTCTGAGCTACGGATGCATCAGGGAGAACTTCTTTACTATGCTGTCTTTCCTGGCGCTGACGATTATCTCGCAGACCATGAAACAACAAAAGTGCTGTTATCTTGAAGAAGATGGTGCATCCGGGAGGATTCGAACCTCCGACCGCTCGGTTCGTAGCCGAGTACTCTATCCAGCTGAGCTACGGATGCATCAGGGGGAACTTCTTTACTATGCTGTCTTTCCTGGTGCTGACGATTATCTCGCAGACCATAAAACAACAGTATCGCTGTTATCTCGAAGAAGATGGTGCATCCGGGAGGATTCGAACCTCCGACCGCTCGGTTCGTAGCCGAGTACTCTATCCAGCTGAGCTACGGATGCATCAGGGAGAACTTCTTTACTATGCTGTCTTTCCTGGCGCTGACGATTATCTCGCAGACCATGAAACAACAGAATAGCTGCTATCTCAGAGAAGATGGTGCATCCGGGAGGATTCGAACCTCCGACCGCTCGGTTCGTAGCCGAGTACTCTATCCAACTGAGCTACGGATGCAAAATGGCGGTGAGGCGGGGATTCGAACCCCGGATGCAGCTTTTGACCGCATACTCCCTTAGCAGGGGAGCGCCTTCAGCCTCTCGGCCACCTCACCACACGCCTCTTTCGAGTGCTTCGAAGAACTTGTTTCTGCTCTTCGTCGCTGCGATGGCGCACATATTACTTTCTGGTACTTATAAGTCAAACAATTTTTCGAGACCTTTTTTCCGTTTGCACACTTACCGCGCAATCAGCCTGCAAAAACGGCAAAAAGAGCGTTTACTCAACAGAAATTGAGGGTTTACGGCCTGCTACAGGCAAAAAATAAAGATAGTCGACGATGGGCAAGTAGCGGAAAAGAGAGGCGTCTGAAGTAGAAAATAGAGAGAAATCGGCTGGCGGTGGGATGCGCCTCACGAAATCGCGAGGCGCGAAAACCTTAGTAACTGGACTGCTGGGATTTTTCAGCCTGGATACGCTGGTAGATCTCTTCACGATGCACGGAGACTTCTTTAGGGGCATTAACGCCAATACGTACCTGGTTACCCTTAACCCCTAAAACTGTCACAGTGACCTCATCTCCAATCATGAGGGTCTCACCAACTCGACGAGTCAGAATCAGCATTCTTTGCTCCTTGAAAGATTAAAAGAGTCGGGTCTCTCGTATCCCGGCATTATCCATCATATAACGCCAAAAAGTAAGCGATGACAAACGCCTCACGGCGTAACGCAGTCATGGCATCACATTCTGTTAAACCTAAGTTTAGCCGATATACACAACTTCAACCCGACTTTATCGTTATCAGTGCTTCTCTTGCAAGATACCGCGATCCGCAGATCACGGCACCTATGCGTTTATAGTTATTACAGTTTTGCGCTTACCCAGCCTTTCACACTGGCTAACGCAGCAGGGAGAGCAGACGCATCGGTACCACCGGCCTGAGCCATATCCGGACGACCGCCCCCTTTGCCGCCCACCTGCTGAGCGACCATACCAACCAGCTCCCCTGCCTTCACGCGATCTGTCACATCCTTAGACACACCGGCAATCAGAGAAACCTTACCATCCGCAACCGTGGCTAACACTACAACCGTCGAACCCAGCTGGTTCTTCAGATCGTCAACCATGGTACGCAGCATTTTTGGCTCAACGCCGACCAGCTCGCTGACCAGCAGCTTAACGCCGTTAATCTCTTCCGCTTTGCTGGAGAGGTTTGCGCTCTCCTGCGCTGCCGCCTGCTCTTTCAGCTGCTGTAGCTCTTTTTCCAGCTGGCGAGTACGTTCCAGCGCGGAGCGTACCTTGTCGCCGAGGTTATGGCTATCGCCCTTCAGCAGCTGTGCGATATCGCCCAGCAGATCGCTTTGCGAATGCAGGCTCGCAATCGCGCCTTCACCGGTTACCGCCTCAATACGGCGCACGCCCGCGGCGGTCCCGGATTCGGAGGTGATGCGGAACAGGCCGATATCGCCGGTCCGTGCAGCGTGAGTCCCGCCGCACAGCTCGGTGGAGAAATCGCCCATTTTCAGGACGCGAACGCGGTCATCATACTTCTCGCCGAACAGCGCCATGGCGCCCGATTCGCGAGCCGCATCGATATCCATAATGTTGGTTTCGATAGCCAGGTTGCGGCGAATTTGCGCATTGACCAAATCTTCAACCGCGCGGATCTCTTCCGGCTTCATCGCTTCAAAATGCGAGAAGTCAAAGCGCAGCGCTTTATCATTTACCAGAGAGCCCTTCTGAGCCACGTGCGTACCGAGAACCTGGCGCAGCGCTGCATGCATCAGGTGGGTCGCGGAGTGGTTCAAACGGATACGCTGGCGGCGGGCGCGATCGACGTCGGCCTGCACCGCATCGCCCACTTTCAGGATACCGCCGGCCAGTTTACCGATATGGCCAATGGCCTGGCCATATTTCTGCGCATCGCTGACGGTGAACGAGAAGCCCGCGCCTTTCAGCTCGCCCTTATCGCCGACCTGGCCGCCGGATTCAGCGTAGAACGGCGTTTGATCGAGAATCACTACCGCATCCTGACCGGCAGCGACGGAATCAACCGCTTTACCATCAATGAACAGCGCGGTCACTTTCGCGTTCAGTTCCAGGTGGTCATAGCCTTTAAACTCAGAAGCGCCCTCAACGCGAATCATCGCGTTGTAGTCGGCGCCGAAACCGCTGGACTCACGCGCGCGACGGCGCTGCTCTTCCATTGCCGCTTCGAAGCCTGCTTCGTCAACTTTGATGTTGCGCTCGCGGCATACGTCCGCGGTCAGGTCGACCGGGAAGCCGTAGGTATCGTACAGGCGGAAGGCCGTTTCGCCGTCGAGGGTGTCGCCTTTCAGCTTAGCCAGCTCGTCGTCGAGCAGCGCCAGGCCGCGTTCCAGAGTGCGGGCAAACTGCTCTTCTTCCGTTTTCAGAACCTGCTCAACCTGAGCCTGCTGCTGCTTCAGCTCTTCGCCGGCGGAGCCCATGACCTCAATCAGCGGCGCAACCAGCTTCCAGAAGAAGGTATCCTTCGCGCCGACCATATTGCCGTGGCGGACGGCACGGCGAATGATACGACGCAGCACGTAGCCGCGGTTTTCATTCGACGGGATCACGCCATCAGCGATCAGGAACGCGCAGGAGCGAATATGGTCGGCAATCACGCGCAGCGACTTGTTGCTCAGATCGGTGGCGCCGGTCACTTTTGCCACGCTCTCAATCAGCTGACGGAACAGGTCGATGTCGTAGTTGGAGTTCACGTGCTGCAGAACGGCGGCGATACGCTCCAGGCCCATACCGGTATCCACGGACGGCTTCGGCAGCGGCTGCATGGTACCGTCAGCCTGACGGTTAAACTGCATGAAGACGATGTTCCAGATCTCAATGTAACGATCGCCGTCCTCTTCCGGGCTTCCCGGAGGGCCGCCCCAGATGTGGTCGCCATGGTCAAAGAAGATTTCGGTGCACGGGCCGCAGGGACCGGTATCGCCCATCTGCCAGAAGTTATCGGAGGCAAACGCGCCGCCTTTATTGTCGCCAATGCGAATAATGCGCTCACGCGGAACGCCAACCTCGTTGGCCCAGATATCGAAAGCTTCGTCATCGGTTTCGTAAACGGTCACCCACAGCTTTTCTTTCGGCAGAGCGAACCAGCTTTCGCCGGTTAACAGCTCCCATGCGTACTTGATAGCATCCTGCTTGAAGTAGTCGCCGAAGCTGAAGTTGCCCAGCATTTCAAAGAAGGTGTGGTGGCGTGCGGTATAGCCGACGTTTTCCAGATCGTTGTGTTTACCACCCGCGCGAACGCAGCGCTGCGAGGTGGTCGCGCGCGAATAATTACGCTTGTCTAGGCCAAGGAACACATCCTTGAACTGGTTCATCCCGGCGTTGGTAAACAGCAGGGTCGGATCGTTGTGCGGCACCAGGGAGCTGCTGGCAACTACCTGATGTCCCTTACTATGGAAAAAGTCGAGAAACGCCTGACGGATCTCAGCAGTGCTCTTGCTCATAATTATCCTGAAATCAAGCTATACACTTCATCCTTCACGCCGCCTCTACGCTGGCTGCGCTCGTTCACCTCAGTCACGTACCTGCGTACGCCTCAGGGACTCGCTCCGTTGCTGCCTTGGTGCAGCGCGAATGATTTGTGTATAAGGAATAATCGTCCTGGGCGCTGACTGCCTTTTAAACAGCCAGCGGCCGGACGGAATAAAGTGGGAATAAGATAAGTTTTCTTTACGGGGAAGTAAAATCCCCGATGGGTCAATCTGCAAAATTTCGCCAGATTTCCTGGATATCTTCCATCAGGTAGCCGCGGTACAGCAAAAAGCGCTGTATTTTGACTTTTTCGGCAAATACGGTGGGGAGCGGATCGCCATACTTTCTCTGCGCCTGCTCTTTCGCCAGCTGCGCCCAGTCGATTTCGCACTCGCGCATTGCGCGCTCGCTCTCTTCGCGGGTAATACCTTTCTGGTTCAGCTCCTGGCGGATGCGCGCCGGACCGTAGCCTTTGCGGCTGCGGCTGGCAATAAACTGGCGGACAAAGCGCTGGTCATCGAGGTAGCGGTTTTCGATGCACCAGGCCACAACCCGATCGACCTCTTCCGGCATAACGTCCAGCGCCTCGGGGCCATTTTTCCCCATGACCGGCGCGGCCAGCTTGCGCCGCAGCTCCTGTTCGTTATGGTCGCGCATTGCCAGAATGCGAATCGCGCGATCCAGCAGGCGGGCGTAGCCGGAACGGCGGGATGAAGGTTCAGTCACGGGCACCTCGATAATCAAAAAGCAAAAGGGCCGCATAAGCAGCCCCTTGTTTTCCCATCGTATTTCAAATCGCACGTGCGCTGGCCCTGCCAGCCCTGCAACCTGAACGATTCAGGAGACAATTACCCGACGATATCAGAAATCCTGTTCGCTTTCTTCTTCGCTTTTACCGTCAACCACGAAGTCCGGCGTGGAGTCCTGGTTGTTCAGCAGCAGCTCGCGAATTTTCTTCTCGATCTCTTTCGCCGCTGCCGGGTTCTCTTTCAGCCAGGTGATGGCGTTCGCTTTACCCTGACCAATTTTGTCGCCGTTATAGCTGTACCAGGCGCCCGCTTTTTCAATCAGCTTCTCTTTCACGCCCAGATCGACCAGCTCGCCGAAGAAGTTGATGCCTTCGCCGTAGAGGATCTGGAACTCCGCCTGCTTGAACGGCGCGGCGATTTTGTTCTTCACGACCTTCACGCGGGTTTCGCTACCGATGACGTTATCGCCATCTTTTACCGCACCGATACGGCGGATATCCAGACGCACGGAGGCGTAGAATTTCAGCGCGTTGCCGCCGGTGGTGGTTTCCGGGTTACCGAACATCACGCCAATTTTCATACGAATCTGGTTGATGAAGATCAGCAGCGTGTTGGACTGCTTCAGGTTACCGGCCAGCTTACGCATTGCCTGGCTCATCATACGCGCCGCGAGGCCCATGTGAGAGTCGCCGATCTCGCCTTCGATTTCCGCTTTCGGCGTCAGCGCCGCAACGGAGTCGACCACCAGCACGTCTACCGCGCCAGAGCGCGCCAGCGCGTCGCAGATCTCAAGCGCCTGCTCGCCGGTATCCGGCTGAGAACACAGCAGGTTGTCGATATCAACGCCCAGCTTGCGGGCATACACCGGATCCAGCGCGTGTTCTGCATCAATAAAGGCGCAGGTTTTACCTTCACGCTGCGCGGCGGCGATAACCTGCAGAGTCAGCGTCGTTTTACCGGAAGATTCTGGCCCGTAGATCTCGACGATACGGCCCATTGGCAGACCGCCGGCGCCGAGGGCGATATCCAGTGAAAGCGAACCGGTGGAGATAGTTTCCACGTCCATGGAACGGTCTTCACCCAGGCGCATGATGGAGCCTTTACCGAACTGTTTTTCGATCTGGCCCAGTGCTGCCGCCAACGCTTTCTGTTTGTTTTCGTCGATAGCCATTATTACTCCTGTCATGCCGGGTGGAACCGGGTAGTGAATTCTGTTCTGTTGAGGCAATTATACTGTATGCTCATACAGTATCAAGTATTTTGTAGAAATTGTTGCCAGAGGAGCCGCAGGGCGTAGGCCGTGGCCTGACGGCGCACCGACTCGCGGTCTCCGGCGAAGCACTCCCGCTGCGTGATCCCCTGCCCGTTGGCGCAGGCAACGCCAAACCACACCGTGCCGACGGGCTTTTCTGCGCTGCCGCCGTCCGGCCCGGCCACGCCGCTCACCGAGATCGCGTAGGTGGCGCGCGCGGCGCGCAGTGCGCCAATCGCCATCTCCACCACCACCGGTTCGCTCACCGCGCCGTGCTCGGCCAACGTCGCTTCGCTGACGCCAATCATCTGGGATTTAGCTTCGTTGCTATAGGTAACGAATCCGCGCTCGAACCACACCGAACTGCCGGCAATATCGGTAAGCACTTTAGCAATCCAGCCGCCGGTACAGGATTCAGCCGTGCTCACCGTCGCGCCCTGCGCCTTCAGCGCCTGCCCAACCTGCTCACTCAGCTGCATTAATTCCGAATCTGTCATCGTCGCCCCGTTTAAGCCAGATAAAGAGGCCATCAAAGATAGCACTTTCAGCACAGATGTGGGGATCGGGAGATGAATTTACGAGGGGGCTTCCGAAAAAGGACGGTCCCGAGGGCCGGGACCGTAAATAGCGCGTTACTTCATGCTGGCGGCAATCAGTTCGACGTTATGACGCATCATTTTCACGTAGCTGTCCGCCACGCCGCCCGGTTTAGACAACGCTTCCGGATAGAGCTCGCCGCCCGGCTGCGCGCCCGTGGCGTTGGCAATCTGCTTCACCAAGCGCGGATCGAGCTGGTTTTCCATAAACCAGGTGTGCACGTTATCGGCTTTAATCTGTTTAATCAGCGCCGCAACCTGCGCGGCACTGGCTTCGCTTTCCGACGACAGTCCCTGCGGCGCAAGGAAGGTCACGCCGTAGGCGCGGCCAAAGTAGCCGAACGCGTCATGGCTGGTCAAAACCTTACGTTTCGCCTGCGGAATGGCGCTGAACTGGTTCTGCGCCCAGCCGTGAATCTCGTTGAGCTGGCCGATATAGCGCTTGCCGGAGACCTCAAGCGCCGCTTTATCTTCAGGGTCGGCTTTGACCAGCCCGCTGAGGATATTTTGCGCGTACAGCGCGCCGTTGGCGGCGCTGTTCCAGGCGTGCGGATCGGTCACCGTTTTCCCGTCCTCATCGAGGGTATGCGTTTTTACGCCCGTCGACGCCACCACCAGCTCGCCTTTGAATCCCGATGCTTTAATCAGCCGGTCGACCCACCCCTCCAGCCCGAGGCCGTTGACTACCACCACGTCGGCCTTGCTGAGCAAAGCGCTGTCCTGCGGCGATGGCTCAAAGGTGTGCGGGTCGCCGTCGGGACCGACCAGCGTATCGACGTGAACATGCTCGCCGCCAACCTGCTGCACGATATCGCCCAGCACCGAAAAGCTGCTGACCACGTTGAGCGTTTTCGCCATCGCCCCCTGCGCCGCCAGGCCCAGCGCCAGCGCTAAAACTACCCCGGTACGTTTCATCATATTTTCCTTACCCCATTAATTTGCGCCAGCCGACCACCAGCCGGCTGCGCGTGCCAAAAAACACTGAAATAAAAAAGATCCCGCTGGCGGTCAGCACGATGGCGGGGCCGGCGGGCAAATTCGCCGCCCACGACAGGCTGAGCCCCATCCAGGCGCAGGCGCTGCCGATCAGCGCCGCCAGCAGCAGAATGGCGGGCAGCGTTCGCGCCCAGCAGCAGGCGGCCACCGCCGGGAGCATCATCACCCCCACCGCCATCAGAGTGCCCAGCACCTGGAAACCCGCCACCAGGTTCAGCACCAGCAGCGCCAGAAACAGGCCATGCAGCAGCGCGGGCAGCCGGCGGTTATTCACCTGCAGCCACGCGCTGTCGAAGGCCTCGCTCACCAGCCCGCGATAGAGCAGCGCGATGCAAATCAGCGTCAGGCTGGCGACCCCGGCGACGAACAGCGCCGCGTCGTTATCCACCGCCAGAATCGAACCAAACAGCAGATGCAGCAGATCGACGCTGGAGCCGCGCAGGGACACCAGCGTCACCCCCAGCGCCAGCGAGCCCAGGTAAAACCCGGCGAAGCTGGCGTCTTCTTTAAGCGGCGTGCGGCGGCTGACCCACCCCGCCACCAGCGCCACCGCGATGCCGGCGATAAAGCCGCCCACCGACATCGCCAGCAGCGACATGCCGTTAAGCAGATAGCCCACCGCGACGCCGGGCAAAATCGCATGCGACAGGGCATCGCCCATCAGGCTCATGCGTCGCAGCAGCAGGAAAACCCCGAGCATGGTGGTACTCAGCGAGAGCGCGAGGCACACCACCAGCGCGCGGCGCATAAAGCCGAATTCGATAAAAGGTTGAAAGAAGGTGTGCCAGATCATGCCAGCCTCGCGGAGTCGAAGGCGGGAAGCACGCTGCCAGTCTCGCCCCAGCGGGCGTGCCGGGACTCGAGCAGCAGGGTTTCCGGGAAATATTCGGCGACGCGCTGGTTATCGTGCAGCACCGCCAGCACGGTCTGCCCCTGCCGGTGCATCTCAAGGATCAGCGTCATCAGCTCGCGGCTGGTAGACTCATCGATCCCGGTAAAGGGCTCATCAAGCATCACCAGCGGAGCCTGCTGGACCATCACCCTGGCAAACAGCATGCGTTGAAACTGCCCGCCGGACAGCGCTTCGATCGGCGTTTTCGCCATTGACGTCAGGCCGACGCGATCCAGCGCCGCGTCAATGCGCCGGCGGATCTCGCCGCGTATTCCGCGCAGGAGCGAGACCTGCGGCCAGGCGCCCTGGCTCACCACGTCCCGAACCACGAGGGGAAACTGTGACTCCAGCGAATGCCGCTGCGCCAGCCAGCCGATAATCGGGCGCGACGTGCGCCAGTGCAGGCGGCCGCTCACCGGGGGAATAAACCCGGCCAGCGTTTTTAACAACGTCGATTTACCGCAGCCGTTCAGGCCGACAATGGCCGTCAGGCTGCCCGCGGCGATAACGCCGCTGAGCGCCGGGGTAATCGCCAGCTCGTCATACCCGGCTACCAGGTTTTCCAGTTCAATCATGGCAGGGTTACCGCCCACCAGGTCGCCAGCCACAGCAGCGCCAGCAGGACGCAGGCGAAGCCCACGCGCAGCGCGGCGGAGCTTGAAAAAAGAGAGATGAACATCTTTGCCCCAACTAATATGTTATAACGTAACATTATTGGATCGGCGGAATAATGTAAATCAGCGTCAACGAAGGGAAATGCTGCAAAATGTAACAGACTCCCCTCCGGGCAGAGGGAAGTCTCGGGGAAAGCTTACTGTCCGCGGGCCTGAGAAACGGCCAGGCCGAGCTGCCAGACCGCCATCGCGTAGTGGGTGCTGTGGTTATAGCGGGTGATGGTGTAGAAGTTCGGCAGCCCGTACCAGTACTGGTAGCTGGTGCCGATATCGAGGCGCAGCAGGCTCGCCTGCTGATGGTTGCCCAGCGGCTGCGTTGGCGTCAGTCCGGCCGCCGTCAGTCTGCGATACGCTGTAATTGGTCTTAAAGCCGTTCTCCAGCCCCGGCGCCTGGCCCATTGCCGGTACCGCGACCAGATCGCCGCTCGCCCAGCCGTGCTGCTTGAAGTAGTTGGCCACGCTGCCGATCGCATCCACCGGGTCCCACAGGTTGATATGCCCGTCGCCGTTGAAATCCACCGCGTACTGGCGGTACGAGGAGGGCATAAACTGGCCGTAGCCCATGGCGCCGGCGAAGGAGCCTTTAAGATCCAGCGGATCGTCGCTTTCGCTGCGCGCCATCAGCAGGAAGGTTTCCAGCTCGCCGGAGAAGTACTCGGCGCGTCGCGGATAGCTGAAGGAGAGCGTCGCCAGCGCGTCAAGAATGCGGGTTTTCCCCATCACGCGCCCCCAGCGGGTTTCCACGCCGATAATACCGACGATGATTTCCGGCGGCACGCCGTAGACCTGCCAGGCGCGGTTCAGCGCATCCTGATACTGATTCCAGAACGCCACGCCGTTTTGCACGTTATCCGGGGTAATGAACTGCTTTTTGTAGCGCAGCCACGCGCCGTTCGGCCCGGTTGGCGGCAATCCGCTCGGGGCCTGACGGTCCATCAGGCGCAGGACGTAATCCAGACGCTTAGCCTGGGAGAGAATCTCGTGCAGCTGCTGCCGGTCAAACCCGTGCTTATTCACCATTTTGTCGATGAACTGCTCTGCGGCAGGGTTATTGGCGAAATCCCCTCCCATATTCATAACGGTATGCTGCGGCTCCAGCAGGAAGCCACCGGATCCTCCCGTCGTCTCCGTTACTGCGGTGGCTTTAGGTTTGCTGCTGCAGGCAGCGAGGAGAACGCACAGCGGGAGTAGTGCCAGATAGCGACGCTTCAACATGGGACTTCCATTTAACAAATTCGGCAAGGGGTAATTATGGTAAAGCATGCGGCCGTCAACAAGGAAGCGGCAATCTATTCGCCGACAAAATAGTCCTGTCAGCCCTCTCTCTCCCCGCCCGAAGATCCTCTTCCCGGCCAATTTCCGGGAAGAAATTTTCATCCCACCGGCAATAAACTTTCAAATTAAAATATTTATCTTTCATTTTGCGATCAATTTAACACTTTTAAACCTTTCAAAATGATTAAAATCAGCTGCCAGTTAGCAAGAAAAATAACGCTACAAAGGAGAGAATAATGATCGAAGTTATTACCCACGGCGCCGAATGGTTTATCGGCCTGTTTCAGAAGGGGGGCGAGGTCTTTACCGGGATGGTGACCGGGATCCTGCCCCTGCTGATCAGTCTGCTGGTGATCATGAACGCGCTGATCAACTTTATCGGCCAGCAGCGGATCGAAAAGCTGGCGCAGCGCTGCGCCGGGAATCCCATCTCCCGCTACCTGCTGCTGCCCTGTATCGGGACGTTCGTTTTCTGTAACCCGATGACCCTGAGCCTCGGGCGCTTTATGCCCGAGAAGTACAAGCCCAGCTACTACGCGGCGGCCTCCTACAGCTGCCACTCCATGAACGGCCTGTTTCCCCATATCAACCCCGGCGAGCTGTTTGTCTATCTCGGGATCGCCAACGGCTTAACCACCCTCGGCCTGCCGCTGGGGCCGCTGGCGGTGAGCTATCTGCTGGTCGGTCTGGTAACCAACTTCTTCCGCGGCTGGGTGACCGATCTGACAACCTCCATTTTTGAGAAAAAAATGGCCATCCAGCTTGCACAAAAAGTGCATCTGTCCGGAGCTGCATCATGACGCGTATTCGTATTGAAAAAGGGGCCAGCGGCTGGGGCGGCCCGCTGGAGCTGGACGCCGTCGAAGGCAAAAAAATAGTCTATATCACCGCCGGAACCCGCCCGGCGATCGTCGACAAGATCGCCCGGCTCACCGGCTGGCCGGCCGTGGACGGCTTTAAAGAGGGGGAACCGCCGGAAGATGAGATCGGCGTGGCGATTATTGACTGTGGCGGCACCCTGCGCTGCGGCATCTATCCGAAGCGGCGTATTCCGACCGTCAATATCCACGCCACCGGCAAGTCCGGGCCGCTGGCGCAATATATCCTTGAGGACATCTACGTCTCAGGCGTTAAGGAAGAGAATATCCACCCTGTCGCCGATGCCGGCGCCGACGAACCGGCCCCGCTTCAGCCCGCGGGCCGCGATTACGATGCCAGCAAAAAAATCACCGAGCAGAGCGACGGCCTGCTGGCCAAGGTCGGTATGGGAATGGGCTCCGTGGTGGCGGTGCTGTTCCAGGCCGGGCGCGACACCATCGACACGGTGCTGAAAACGATCCTGCCGTTTATGGCCTTCGTCTCGGCGCTGATCGGCATCATTATGGCCTCGGGCATTGGCGACTGGATTGCCCACGGCCTGGCGCCGCTCGCCAGCCATCCGCTGGGGCTGGTGACGCTGGCGCTGATCTGCTCCTTCCCGCTGCTGTCGCCGTTCCTCGGCCCTGGCGCGGTGATCGCCCAGGTTATCGGCGTTCTGATCGGCGTGCAGATTGGCCTCGGCAATATTCCGCCGCATCTCGCCCTCCCCGCCCTGTTTGCGATTAACGCCCAGGCGGCCTGCGACTTTATCCCGGTCGGCCTGTCGCTCGCCGAAGCCCGGCAGGAGACGGTGCGCGTCGGGGTGCCTTCGGTGCTGGTCAGCCGCTTCCTGACCGGCGCGCCAACGGTGCTGATCGCCTGGTTCGTTTCCGGATTTATTTACCAATAAGAGGTTCCTGAAGATGACCGTGATTTACCAGACCACCATTACGCATATCGGCGCCAGCGCGACGATGGCGCTGGAGGAGCAGATGCTGATTACCTTCCGCGATGGCGCGCCGGCGGATATCGAAGAGTACTGCTTTATTCATAACCACGGCGAGCTTGTCGGCGCGCTGGCGCCGGGGGCGCAGCTCCAACTGGGAGAACAGCGCTATCCGGTCACCGCAGTGGGCGAGGTGGCGGAACAGAATCTGCGCGAGCTGGGCCATATCACGCTGCGTTTCGACGGCCACCGCGTGGCGGAGTTTCCGGGGACGGTGCACGTGGCCGGCCCCGTGCCGGAGGCGATCGCCCCCGGCTGCGTACTGAAATTTTTTGCTTAAGCTGTAAGGAGAGAACTATGAGTCAGGTTGCTGTTGTCATCGGCGGAGGACAAACCTTAGGTGAGTTTCTGTGTCGTGGCCTCGCCGCCCAGGGGTATCGCGTGGCGGTGGTGGATATTCAAAGCGATAAGGCCACCCGCGTGGCGCAGGCGATTAACGCCGAGTATGGCGAAGGGACGGCGTACGGTTTTGGCGCCGATGCGACCAGCGAGGCCAGCGTCGTCGCCCTCGCCCGCGGCGTGGACGAGATATTTACTCGCGTGGATCTGCTGGTCTACAGCGCCGGGATCGCCAAAGCGGCCTTTATCAGCGATTTTGCGCTGGGCGACTTCGACCGCTCGCTGCAGGTCAATCTGGTGGGCTACTTCCTCTGCGCCCGCGAGTTTTCACGGCTGATGATCCGCGACGGCATTCAGGGACGCATCATTCAGATCAACTCCAAATCCGGCAAAGTGGGCAGCAAGCATAATTCCGGCTACAGCGCGGCGAAGTTTGGCGGCGTCGGGCTGACCCAGTCGCTGGCGCTGGATCTGGCGGAGTACGGTATTACCGTGCACGCGCTGATGCTCGGCAACCTGCTGAAGTCGCCGATGTTCCAGTCGCTGCTGCCGCAGTACGCCCATAAGCTGGGTATCGCCGAAGATCAGGTCGAGCAGTACTACGTCGACAAGGTTCCGCTGAAGCGCGGCTGCGATTATCAGGACGTGCTCAACGTGCTGATGTTTTACGCCAGCCCGCAGGCCTCTTACTGCACCGGGCAGTCCATCAACGTCACCGGCGGGCAGGTGATGTTTTAACCGCCCCTTCCCGGGTCGCGCCGCGATCCGGGTTCTTCCCAACGCCACGCCTTAAGGAGATTTTATGGTTAGCGCATTAATCACCGTCGCCGCCATCGCCTGGATCGCCCAGCTCGCCTTCGGCGGCTGGCAGATCCGCCGCTTTAACCGCGCGTTCGATAAACTCTGTCAGCAGGGCCGCGTCGGCGTCGGTCGCTCGGCGGGCCGCTTCAAGCCGCGGGCCATCGTCGCTATCGCGGTTGATGAACACGACCGCATCAGCGGCACCCTGCTGATGAAGGGCCTGACCGTCTTCGCCCGTCCGCAGCAAATTCCGGCGCTTGAGGGCAAACTTTTGCAGGAATTGCGACCGGATATGATCTTTCCCCATGATCCGCTCTGTCGGAATGCACTATCATTAGCGCTTAAACCGAAACATGTATAATTTCGTTGTAAAAGTAAATATCTTGCGAAATTATCATATCGAAACTTTAAACGCAGGATGTAACCGCTATGAAACCACGTCAGCGACAGGCAGCTATTATTGAGCATCTGCAGTCGCAGGGTAAGTGCTCGGTCGAAGAGCTGGCGCAACACTTCGCTACCACCGGCACCACCATCCGCAAGGATCTGGTGACCCTCGAACATGCCGGCACCGTCATTCGCACCTACGGCGGAGTGGTGTTGAATAAAGACGAAAGCGACCCGCCTATCGATCATAAAACGCTGATCAATACCGCCAAGAAAGCGCGCATCGCCGAAGCCGCCGTGCGCTTTATTCACGACGGCGACTCGATCATCCTCGATGCCGGCAGTACGGTGCTGCAGATGGTGCCCCTGCTCAGCCGCTTCAATAACATCACGGTCATGACCAACAGCCTGCATATCGTTAACGCCCTCTCTGAGCTCGACAATGAACAAACGATCCTGATGCCCGGCGGCACCTTTCGCAAAAAATCCGCTTCCTTTCACGGGCAGCTGGCGGAGAATGCCTTCGAGCAGTTCAGCTTCGATAAGCTGTTTATGGGGACCGACGGCATCGATCTGAACGCCGGCGTTACCACCTTCAACGAGGTGTATACCGTCAGCAAAGCGATGTGCAATGCCGCCCGGGAGGTGATCCTGATGGCCGACTCGTCGAAGTTTGGCCGTAAGAGCCCAAACATCGTCTGCGGCCTTGAAAGCGTGGATATGTTGATTACCGATGCCGGTATCGACCCGACCTTCCAGCGGGCGCTGGAAGAGCAAGGCATCAAAGTGATTATTACTGGAGAAGATCATGAGTAACTTTCTGTTAGAAGCCGGACGCCAGACCCTGCTGCTGGAGCTCCAGGAGGCGAGCCGCCTGCCTGAACGCCTGGGCGACGACTTCATCCGCGCGGCGGAAACCATCATCCACTGCGAGGGTAAACTGATTGTTTCCGGCATCGGCAAATCGGGCCATATCGGCAAAAAGCTGGCCGCCACCTTTGCCAGCACCGGCACGCCGGCGTTTTTTGTCCACCCGGCGGAGGCGCTGCACGGCGATCTGGGGATGCTCGACGGCCGCGATGTGATGCTCTTTATCTCCTATTCCGGCGGGGCGAAGGAGCTCGACCTGATCGTGCCGCGGCTGGAAGAAAAATCGATTCCCCTGCTGGCGATGACCGGCAAATCGAAATCCCCGCTGGCGCTGGCGGCCAGGGCGGTACTGGATATCGCCGTAGAGCGCGAAGCCTGTCCGATGCACCTCGCCCCAACCTCCAGCACCGTCAACACCCTGATGCTTGGCGACGCGCTGGCGATGGCGGTGATGCAGGCCCGCGGCTTCAATGAAGAAGATTTTGCCCGCTCGCATCCGGCCGGCGCGCTCGGCGCGCGGCTGCTGAATTAAAGTCCACCATCTGATGCGCCGCGACGATGACGTGCCGCGCGTTGACATCACCGCCAGCGTGATGACCGCCATGCTCGAACTCAGCCGCACCGGGCTGGGGCTGGTGGCGGTGTGCGATGCGCAAAACCGCGTCGAGGGCGTATTCACCGACGGCGACCTGCGCCGCTGGCTGGTGGGCGGCGGCACCCTCGAGGATACCGTCAGCCGGGCGATGACCCGCAGCGGCGTGACCCTGCAGGCCGAGAGCCGCGCGGTTGAAGCCAAAGAACGCCTGATGAAGCACAAAATCAGCGCCGCCCCGGTGGTGGATGAGAGCGGCCAGTTGGTCGGCGCGATCAACCTGCAGAACTTTTATCAGGCCGGGATTCTTTAAGCCCCAGACGCTTCGCCAGCCGATGCAGGTTGGCGACGTCCAGCTCCAGCGCTCGGGCCGCTGCCGCCCAGCTGCGGTTATTCTCCGCCAGCGCCCGGGCGATCGCCTCGCGCTGGAACGCCTCCGTCGCCTCGCGCAGGTTTAGCGCCTGCGTCGGCGCCGGCGGCGCGGCGCTCGCCAGGTTCGGCGCGTCGCCGGCAAACTGAAAGTGCTGCGGCTCCAGCACGATGTCATCCCCCGCCTGAGTCGCCCGCGCCAGCACCACCGCGCGATGAATCGCGTGTTCCAGCTCGCGGACGTTGCCGGGCCACGACCAGGCGCCCAGCCTTGCCCGCGCGGCGCCGCTTAACACCACCTGCCCCAGCCCCATCCGCAGGCGGCACTGCTCGCAGAAATAGCCCGCCAGCAGCACAACGTCCTGATCCCGCTCGCGCAGCGCCGGCACCGACAGCGGAAAGACGCTCAGCCGGTGATAGAGATCGGCGCGAAAACGCCCTTCGACCACCTCCTGGCGCAGGTCGCGGTTGGTGGCCGCCAGCACCCGCACGTCCACCCGCAGGCTGCGATCGTCCCCGACGCGCTGAATGTCGCCATACTGCAGCACGCGCAGCAGCTTCGCCTGCAGCGCCAGCGACAGCTCGCCGATCTCATCGAGGAACAGCGTGCCGTTATCGGCCATTTCAAACTTGCCGCTGCGGTTGCTGATAGCCCCGGTAAACGCTCCTTTGACGTGACCAAACAGCTCGCTCTCGGCCACGCTTTCCGGCAGCGCCGCGCAGTTAAGATAGACCAGCGGATTGGCGGCGCGCGGCGAGCCCTGATGCACCGCTTTCGCCACCAGCTCCTTGCCGGTGCCGGTTTCACCGTCAATCAGCACGTTTAGATCCGATGCCGCGACGATATCAATCTCCTTTTTCAGCTGCAGCATCGGCGCCGAAAGGCCGATAATCTCCTGGCGCTCGGCGGCCGGGTAGCTCACGCTCGGCTCCGGCAGCACGTTCTGGTTCTCCAGGCGGGCGATCAGCAGCGCGTTGTTCAGCGCCCCCGCCACCAGCGCGGCAATCAGCCGCAGCTCCTCATCGCTGAAGCTATCAAAGCGGTCGGCGTCCATGCCGTCGAGGGTCAGCGCGCCGATCAGCGTCTGCCCGGCAAACAGCGGCAGCCCAACGCAGGCGTGAACCTTGAGGCTTTCCTGGCCGGGGATCAGCCCGTCGTAAGGGTCCGGCAGGTCGCTATCCGCCGGAAAGCGCACCACGTCGCCGGCGCGGGCGATAGCCTCTAAACGCGGATGCCCTTCGAGGGAAAAGCGCCGCCCCAGCACGTCCTGGGCGAGGCCGTCGATCGCCAGCGGCACAAACTGATGCGCCTCATAGCGCAGCAGCGCCGAGGCATCGCAGCCAAGGATCTGCCGCAGGGTGGCAATCAGGCGCGGGAAGCGGTCGGCATGGCCGATATCGCTTTGCAAATCAATAGCGATTTTCGCCAGCGCCTCTACGGAAAAGCTCATCGCTGCCTCACTGTCATTTTGACAATCACAATAGTCATAACGACTATTTTAACCATTGTCATTTTGACATCAACGCTTTTAGCTAAAAATAATAAATCAAATAAAATCAATATATTAAAAAGTTGGCACGCAGCTTGATATAAGCAAAGCATCTTATTTTGAAAACGCTGAATTAATTGAGGTTGCTATGTCTATTCTGGTTAAAAATAACATTCATTGGGTTGGCCAACGCGACTGGGAAGTGCGCGATTTCCACGGAACCGAATATAAAACGCTGCGCGGCAGCAGCTACAACAGCTATCTCATCCGCGAAGAAAAGAACGTCCTGATCGATACCGTGGATCATAAATTCAGCCGCGAGTTCGTGCAGAACCTACGCGGCGAAATCGACCTCGCCGATATCGACTACATCGTGATTAACCATGCGGAAGAGGACCACGCCGGGGCGCTGACCGAGCTGATGAACTCGATCCCGGACACCCCGATTTACTGCACCGCCAACGCCATCGACTCCATCACCGGCCACCACCATCACCCGGAGTAGAATTTTAACGTGGTGAAAACCGGCGACAGCCTCGACCTCGGCAACGGTAAGCAGCTGATCTTCGTGGAAACCCCGATGCTGCACTGGCCGGACAGCATGATGACCTATATGACCGGCGACGCGGTGCTGTTCAGCAACGACGCCTTCGGCCAGCACTACTGCGACGAGCACCTGTTCAACGATGAAGTGGATCAGACCGAGCTGTTCGAACAGTGCCAGCGCTACTACGCCAACATCCTGACGCCGTTCAGCCGCCTGGTGACGCCGAAAATTACCGAAATCCTCGGGTTCAACCTGCCGGTGGATATGATCGCCACCTCCCACGGCGTGGTATGGCGCGATAACCCGACGCAAATCGTCGAGCTGTACCTGAAATGGGCGGCGGATTATCAGGAAGACCGCATCACCATTTTCTACGACACCATGTCCAACAACACCCGCATGATGGCCGACGCGATCGCCCAGGGCATCACCGACATCGACCCGCGCGTGGCGGTGAAAATCTTTAACGTCGCCCGCAGCGACAAAAACGAAATTCTCACCAACGTCTTCCGCTCAAAAGGCGTGCTGGTAGGCACCTCGACCATGAACAACGTCATGATGCCGAAAATCGCCGGCCTGGTGGAGGAGATGACCGGCCTGCGTTTTCGCAACAAGCGCGCCAGCGCCTTTGGCTCCCACGGCTGGAGCGGCGGCGCGGTTGACCGCCTCTCTACCCGCCTGCAGGACGCCGGCTTTGAAATGTCCCTGAGTCTGAAGGCGAAATGGCGCCCGGACCTGGACACGCTGGAAATTTGCCGCGAGCACGGTCGCGAAATCGCCCGCCAGTGGGCCCTCTCCCCGCTGCCGGCCAGCGCTGATAAAAAAGCGTCGGCTGAGCAGAGCGACTGCGCCGCGGCAGCAGCGGCCGACCTCGGCCCGTCAATGCAGTGCAGCGTCTGCCAGTGGATCTACGATCCGGAGAAAGGCGAACCGAACCAGGACGTCCAGCCTGGCACCCCGTGGAGCGACGTGCCGGATAACTTCCTGTGCCCTGAGTGCTCTCTCGGCAAAGATGTCTTTGACGTTCTGGCAACGGAGGCAGTATGAGCGATGGCATCGTCATCATCGGCTCGGGCTTCGCGGCCCGCCAGCTGGTAAAAAATATTCGTAAGCAGGACCCGCAGATCCCGCTGACGCTGATCGCCGCCGACAGCATGGATGAGTACAACAAGCCGGACCTCAGCCACGTTATCAGCCGCGGTCAGAGCGTCGAGGATCTGACCCTGCAAACCGCGGGGGAGTTTGCCGAGCAGTATAATCTGCGCCTGTTCCCGCACACCTGGGTGAGCGATATCGACGCCGAAGCCAAAGTGGTCAAAAGTCAGGACCGCGAGTGGCGCTACGACAAGCTGGTGCTGGCGACCGGCGCCGCGCCCTTTATTCCGCCGGTGCCGGGCCGCGAGCTGATGCTCACCCTCAACAGCCAGCGGGAATACGGCGCCGCGCAAACCCGGCTCCACGACGCGCGGCGCGTGCTGATCGTCGGCGGCGGGCTGATCGGCTGCGAGCTGGCGATGGATTTCTGCCGCGCCGGCAAAGCGGTGACGGTGGTCGACAATTCCGCCAGCGTGCTGTCGGCGCTGATGCCGCCGGAGGCCAGCAGCCGCCTGCAGCATCGGTTAACCGATATGGGCGTGCACCTGATGCTGAAAACCCAGCTCGAAGGGCTGGAGCAAACCGCCGACGGCATTCGCGTGAGCGTCGATCGTCAGCGCAGCGTGACCGTGGACGCGGTGGTTGCCGCCGCTGGCCTGCGCCCGGAAACCGCCGTGGCGCGTCGGGCAGGCCTTGAGATTAACCGCGGCGTGGTGGTCGATAGCCGCCTGCGCAGCAGCCATCCGGCAATCTTTGCCCTCGGCGACTGCGCCGAAATTAACGGCATGGTGCTGCCGTTCCTGCAGCCTATTCTGCTCAGCGCCATGTGCCTGAGCAAAAATCTGCTCGAGCAGACGGGTGAACTGAAGCTGCCGCCGATGCTGGTGAAGGTGAAAACCCCGGATTTACCGCTGCATCTGGCCGGGGAGACGCGGCGCGAAGATTTAACGTGGAATATCGTGGCCGCCAACGACGGCCTGGTGGCTAAAGGCGTGGATGCGGAAAACCAGCCTGCGCGCCTTTGTGGTCAGCGAAGACCGGATGAAAGAGGCCTTCGCGCTGCTCAAGCAGCTGGTGAGCTAAGCGCTTTCCCGGCCGCGACGTCAACGACTTGCCCGTGTATGGATCCCCCCCGTTATACAACCCATCTCTTCAGTTGTGTAACGGGGGATATGTGGCGTTCGTATATCCGGCCACTCTCTCAACACCATCACCACCGTATACGGCCAGGATGCTATCTGCGCCCCTGCTTCCCTTCGGGCTATCGGCTTGTTTGTCAGAGCGCCTTCATCCAGACCTGCTTATTATGAGAAATGTTTATCTGGTAACAATGCTCAACCAATTGCGCCCATTGATCCCCGGTTTCGCAAAGTGAATGGGCTCACGACAAAAGACGTGTGTGAAAGATTAAGAGTACCCTGCAGATTTACGCTCCCCCGCTACGGACAGAATCACCGCAAAATCCTTCAGGATGAAAACTAGTTTTACCCCCACATTTAGTGATGGTTACGTGAAGGAGGTTCATCTATTCTGCCTTTATCAGCGAGCAGGCCGGAGTCACTCTTTGTGGATAATCCCATTCTTCAGAAAACCCTCATCATCGTTATTCTCATCCTGTGGGTAATCGATGAATTCCGGACCAGGAAAAGAAAAACTTCTGACCCTGCTATTGAAGCCGCTGATGCCAGGGAACGCCATCAATGGCGCTATCTCAGATGGGGGTTCCGGGCAGTACAAGCGGCAGCGACGGTGTATATCTTCGTTCAGCTGATTCAGGTATTACTGAGATAGATGCCACAGGCAGGTACAGGCTGGACAGAGACATTTTACTGTCCAGTTGAGCCCCGGTGGGCGCCGTTGTGTAGGTCCGCTGAGTGCCAGGAGCGGACGTTAGGCTAGGCTGTGTCCCGTAACTATTTTTTGTACAATCTGATGAATGTTCTAATCACAAGAAGTTTCTTCACTTGGCACGTTACGATTTCCCTGATGAAGCCTGGGCACTGATTTATCCTGTTTTGCCACCTGAACGAGGTACCGCCAAAGGTGGTCGACCTTACATCGAGCACCGGCAAGTTATGAATGGCATATTTTGGGTATTATGCTCCGGGGCTCCCTGGCGGGATTTGCCAGAACGCTATGGCCACTGGAAGACCATTTACAATCGATTTAATCGATGGTCTCAGGCTGGAATAATAAATTGTATTTTCAATAAATTACTGTTCATTCTTGATGACAACGCGTTGATTGGGTGGGATGCCATAGCCCTTGATGGCAGTAACATTCGGGCTTTGAAAGCAGCCGCTGGAGCTAAAAAAAACATCCCGATGAACTTGAAGACCATGGGCTGGGTCGCTCTCGGGGTGGCTTTGGTACCAAAGTCCACCTGGCGACAGATAGCACAGGGTTACCACTAAGTTTCTGCCTGAGTGGTGGACAAGCCCATGAGAGTAGATATGCGGAAAAATTGCTTAATCGTGTCGGGATAGTACGAAGAAGCGGGCATCTGAAGTCCCGGCCAAAAGCGGTGTTAGCGGATAAGGGCTACTCGAGTCAGACCCTGCGTCATCATCTTAAAATGAGAGGAATAAAGTCAGTCATTCCGTTCAAATCAAATGAAAAAGCCAGCCGAGATGGTCGCCGAAAGTTGAATGTCCGGTTGTACAAAAAGCGCAATGTTGTTGAACGCTGCTTTGCGATGCTAAAAGAAAATCGCCGTATAGCTACACGCTCAGAAAAAAAGGCCAGAAACTATCTGACCATGCTTAAACTGGGCGCTATCCGGTTATTTTTAAAACGATTGTTAGGTTAAGGGACACAGCCTAATCAACAATACGGTGATCAGGCTGGATAATACGCTTAGCCAGTTTCTTTTGTAGAAGGATAACTATAATTGGGAACCCTGAGGCGGAAATTGCACATACCACCAGCAACGTGTTCACATTTTGTTGTGCTATGCCATGATCGGGTAACAGAAAAGCTGACAGGAAAAATGCGACGGTTGTAATCAGATACATTATTGATGTCTGTAATGAAGAGAATCCGGCCCGTTGCCTGTTATCAGGAAACTGAATTGTAAGCGCTGAAGATGAAACCAGACGACTGTAAGAGGCACCGAGAAATACAGCAATAAATAACGCCGCATGCTGATAGCCGAGGATAGGGATTAATAAGCTCAGTATAAAGACGATGGTTGAACCTGTAGCCAGAATTAAAGCAGAAAAATGGGAAGTTAACACGCCAGTAATTTTTGTAGACAGGTAACCTGCAACACCCCCGGCGAAGAACAGCCAGGGCAACAGGTCTTGCGAAGCGCCCAACTGCTGTGTCATTAATGGTACCAGCACGGGAATGACCAGCATCGGGCTAAACTGTACAAACGCATTACCGGAGGCGAAAAGTAAAGTATCCACATCGAGAGGTAGCGTGCGGAGCGTGTCTGAAGAGTCCGGATCCTGAGGTATGAAGAATACAATCAGTGGCAATGCCAACAAACAGAATGTACTGATTAACCCCAAAGCGGCATGCCAGCCATAATTTGCAGACAAAAATAATATCGTGGGCATTCCTGCAATGCTTACCATCGAAAATGACGCAATCACCGTCGCCAACATTTTTCCGCGTAAGTCAGCCGGTGAGTTGTTTATCACTATACTTATACCCACACCCATTGTCGTACCGCCAACCAGACCAGCACAGAATCGTAGTGCCAGCAGAAGGCTAAAACTTGAGGTGAAGGTCGTCAAAAATGTCAGCAGGCCTAATAACGCCATATTGGTGGTTAAAAAACGTTTCTTATTGAAACGACCAATCCAGTAAAAGGCGATAACGCCCGAAAGGACTGCACCAGACGTGTACATCCCCGACACATAGCCGGAAAATGATACGGGAACTGCAAAATCTGCTGCCATAAAAGTAAAAACAGGGTTGAACATCATATATTCCAGCGCATTGGTGAACTGGATAAAAGCCATTACCATGGCTATCCGCATGAGGGCTTTATGATTAAACGTTTTTGTGACCAGTGGCATAGCAAGCAACCTGTGGATGAAAGATATCCCAGTTTAACTGCTATCAATCATGTGCATTAGATGGTAGAAATGGCATTGATTATTATCATATATGGGATAGTTGATGCGTCCGGCTCTTGATTTTAATAGTCTGAAAGTGTTCATTGCTGTGGCTGATAGAGAAAGTTTTGTTGGGGCATCGAAAGTCCTTGAAATGCCAACATCAAATGTTAGTCGTTGTATTGCTCAGTTAGAAGAAAAGCTGAATCTTCAGCTTATTGAGCGCAGCACCCGACATATGAAACTTACCCAGGCAGGGCACTTACTCTATACCCGGGCGAAGCCATTGCTGGAGGCGCTTGAGCAAACTGAGACAGAATTAACGTTGCGGCAAATGCAACTCAAGGGTCCATTACGTATCTGTATTCCCAGTGAAGCAGGTCCTGCATTGCTGGGTTCTGTTATTGCCGATTTCGCCTGTCAGTACCCGGATCTCGAGATCAGCTGTGTCACAAATTTGTCAGGTTTCGAATCCCTGCGGGATGAACTGGATTTAGCGATCATTATTACCCGTGGTCAGATGGATGACAGTGACTACATAGCCCGTCATCTGATGACGATTCCATGCACCATTGTTGCAGCCCCCTCCGTCATTCAGCGTTATGGCACCCCTTCTCATATCCAGCAATTTGAAGAATTACCCTGTATTACAACAGTAAGCGCACTGAAAGGTGCTCCGTGGCAGTTTGTTAATAAGAAAGGGGGATTCGAGACAATTAAAGTTAAAGGGCATTATCGGGTAGACAGCGGAGAGATGGCAGGGCGCGCTGCGGTAGCAGGTGTTGGTTTTGCCATTCTCTCGAAGCAAGCCTGCCAACCCTACATTAGCGATGGACGGTTAATCGAGGTTGAGTTTGAACAATCGGCAGCCCCATTGCAATTGTTCGCACTTTATTCAGATCGGCGTTACTTGCCTGCTAAAACAAGAGCGCTCATTGATTTTATGCATCAGAAATTGAGCGATATATCCGTAGCAACATAAGGCGGTATTGGATCACAACAGAAAGTCCAGTTGGTTCAATGAATTTCTGCTTAACACATAACGTCTGCTGTTCGCTCTTGAGGGACAACCATACTCAAATCTCCCACATTGCAGGAGATTTTAAGTATGAAAACGTCACCGTGGAACAAAGATCGTATCATCGGTCAAAAAAGGCCACTTCAGATATCTCATATCTGGGGGATCCGAATCAGACTTGAACTGGAAGATAAAACACGCGATCTA
This sequence comes from Klebsiella sp. WOUb02, assembly GCF_050058015.1. Taxonomy (NCBI): domain Bacteria; kingdom Pseudomonadati; phylum Pseudomonadota; class Gammaproteobacteria; order Enterobacterales; family Enterobacteriaceae; genus Klebsiella; species Klebsiella sp. WOUb02. The sequence continues at coordinate 596,286 of NZ_CP170106.1, read as the reverse complement.
GCTCTGTTCAACCTGGCTTTGGACAGTAAGCTACGGGGCTGTGATCTGGTCAAACTCAAAGTATCAGATGTTGCATATGGCAATTCTGTTTCAAGCAGAGCAACGGTGTTGCAACAGAAAACCGGTAGCCCTGTCCAATTTGAGATAACTAAAGGGACAAGAGAAGCTGTTACTGCATTGATAAAACGTGGCAATTTGCACAGTAAAGACTTTCTGTTCCGGTCTCGGGTCGGTACTTGCCAACACATATCAACCCGGCAATACAACCGAATTTTTCATGGGTGGATAGCAAAGCTTGGTCTCGAAGATTCGCTTTACAGCACGCATTCCATGAGAAGAACAAAACCTTACCTGATCTACAAGAAAACCAAGAATCTTCGTGTGATTCAACTCTTGTTAGGCCATAAGAAACTGGAGAGTACGGTTCGCTATCTGGGGATTGAAGTCGATGATGCGTTGGAGATCTCTGAGTCGATTGAAGTCTAAGGTTGTCAGGGCTGCAACAGCAGCCCTGTGCCAAATGCGGACATTACAAATAGCGGCATCGGGCAACGAGGTTCAGATCACCATTATGTTAGGTTATTATAACGGAAATATCTCGTGCCACTATTTCACTCCAGAAAGCCCGTGTCACGAACATACGGCTAACCGGAGGGGATTTGAGAAGCGACACTCGATTATCACGCGTTCTGCATGTGCTGGTTCACCTGGCCTGTGATGGAGGCAACTATACCTCACAACAACTGGCTGAAATGCTCGATACCAATCCTGTGCTGGTACGGCGTTCAATGGCTGGTCTGCGTGAGGCCGGGTATGTCCGTTCCGAGAAAGGGCATAATGGCGGCTGGTCGCTAAGCTGCGATCCGACCCTGGTTACGCTGTTAGATATTTATAAGGCCGTCGGGATCACGCATCTTTATCACCTGGGTATTAATCGTGATGATCCTCATTGCCTGATTGAAAATACCGTTAATGACGAGTTAGAAGATGCGTTGAAACAGGCTGAAACCCTACTAATGTCACGGTTAAATGAAATTACGCTCAGTCATCTTTGCCGTAAATTTAAAGAAAACAATCAGTAATCTATAATACCCACCTCTTACATAATCATTCTTTTTATCCGTACGTGCCCTCAACAGCAATACTTCCGATGTGGCGTATTGCTTTTGCATAATAATGATCGTATCTTTTGTTGTTACATGAGTTACTCATTCCATCAGGAGTTATTGTGCAACACGTTATTGATCAATCTGCCCTTCAGGCACTGTGGTACTGCTTCGTTCTAAGCCTCGCGACCGCTAGCATTGCCTACACCATTACCCAAACGGAACTCTTCCTCCCGGTTCGTAAAATCGCCAGTAAAGTCGGCCATATGACGGGTTATCTTTTCCACTGTTTTTATTGCATGAGTCACTGGATCGTGTTTGCTGGCGTGCTGATTTATCAGCCTGTCCTTATCAGTAGCGGACATCTTTATATTGACCTTATTACTAGTGCGTTCTTTACCGTCACATTAACCACCTTTATTAATGGCATCATGTTCCGCGCCTTTATTAATGCGATGGCGAAAATGATGAAAGAAAAAGAACTAAAAGCCATGATGGAAAAAGAAAACGCTAAATAATCGTCCAGGCTCTTCTTAATAAGTCAGTGCCGGTTCACGGCACTGTTACCAGTTATTATTTATTACGGGATTGTATCTATGCAGCTTTCGAAAGAGCATGCGGGTGTCTCTGCCAGCGATTTAAGCCTGTGGATGGCCATTATCATGCTGGCGGTCGGCAGCTTTATCTTCATTAATACCGAGTTTTTACCAATAGGCTTACTGAGTGATATCGCGGGGTATTACGGAATTAGTTCCGGTCAGGCTGGTCTGATGGTCACCGTGCCAGGCGTGGCCGCGGCAATTGCTGCGCCAGTGTTGACACGTTATTGCGGTGCCCAGAACCGACGTTACATTCTGCTGGCCATGACAGTCCTGCTTGTGATTTCAAATCTGGCAATGGCCTTCTCAACAAGTTTCCATCTGTCCCTGTTCGCCCGACTGTTACTTGGGATCGGCGTCGGGGGGTTCTGGTCATTCGCTGTTCCTTTCGGGGTTAATATTGTTAAAGATCACCACAAAAGCAGAGCAACAACTATCATCACAGCGGGCGTGGCGGCTGGTACCGTCGCCGGGGTTCCTATCGGCACGTTCCTGGGCGTCCATTTCGGCTGGCAGAATGCGTTTCTGGTGAACGGTCTGCTGTCGGTCGCCGTTTTAGTGTTGCAATTTATTTTTCTGCCATCGCTAAAAGGGGAATCCTCTCTGACATTTGCCGATATGGCGAGGGTTGTGCTGGAGAAATCAGTCACCAAACGCCTGCTGTCTACGATGTTCTTTGCGGCTGCGCATTTCGGCTCTTTTACTTACTTCGAATTGATCCTGGCCAAAGAAGCTCACCTTAGCCAGAGTTTACTGCCTGGCATGTTTTTGCTTTACGGATGTACGGGGTTTATTGGTAAGCGCCCCATAATGAACGTGGCGTAAGGATTATTTTACGGAGGATAGGTTCCAGGGCAGCAGCTCATGTACCCGGTTTGAAGGCCAGTCGTTGATCTTGCTTATCACCTCGCACAACCAACCTTCCGGCTCCACACCGTTCAGTTTGCAGGTGCCAAGCAGGCTGTAGATGATGGCTGCTGCCTCACCCCCGTTGTCAGAGCCGAAGAACAGGTAGTTCTTTCTGCCAACCGCCACCGCGCGCAGCGCGTTTTCTCCGATGTTATTGTCGATTTCCACCTGACCGTTACGGCAGTACTCATTCAGGGCGTGCCACTGTTTCAGTATGTACGCGAACGCCTTCGCCGTCTCCGCGTGAACCGACAGCGTCGTCATTTGCGCCTCTATCCACTCGTGCAGCGATGTCATCAGCGGAACCGACCGTGCTTTTCTTATCTGCAGCCGTTTCCCGGCCGGGCTGCCGCGTATTTCCGCCTCGATGGCATACAACGCACCTATACGGTTCAGCGCTTCATTCGTCATTTCTGTCGGGCGTCGAACATGCTCATCGTGGATTTTCCTTCTGGCATGCGCCATGCACGCTGCTTCTCTGATGTGCCCGGACTCATACAGCGTGTCGTAAGCACCGTACGCATCTGCCTGAAGCACGCCTCTGTACCCTGAGAGATGTCGCTGAGGATGTTCCCCCTTACGGTCCGCTGAGTACGAGAACCAGACTGCCGGCGGTTCTGGCACCCCGGCGTTACGGTCATCCCGGACGTAGACCCACAGCCGACCGGTTCGCGTTTTACCACTCCCGGGCTCCAGCACCCTGACCGGCGTGTCATCAGTGTGCACCTTGCCAGCCTGCATAACGTACTGGTTGAGCGCCTCATGCAGCGGACGAAGCCGGTTGCCCATCATCGCGACCCAGCGGACCATCGTGTTACGGCTCAGCGCCAGTCCATGACGGGCGTAGATTTCTGTCTGCCGGTACAGCGGCGTATGCTCCACATATTTTCCGACCAGGATGCGGGCCAGCAGGCTGCTGCCCACACGACTGCCTTCTACCGGCTTTGCCGGGAGCGGGGCCTGCACGATAACGTCGCACCGGCTGCACGCCAGCTTCGGTCGGACCGTTTCGATGATTTTAAAGGCGGTTTTGATGATCTCCAGTTGCTCAGAGAGAGTTTCTCCCATCACCTTCAGCTCTCCACCACATGACAGGCAGACGCTGGTCGCTGGCAGTAAGGTCTGTGTTTCCCGAGGCAGGTCGGCTGGCAGCGGTTTTCGGGCGGTGTGGCGGGTGGGTTTTTCTGGCGTCGTTTGCGACACGACAACACTATCTGCTGGTATATCCGGTACCGGCTCGTTGCCATTCAGGCAGGTTTTTGCCGCCTCCAGTCGGCTTTCCAGCTCTGACAACCGTTTCTCTGCCTGGCGGATTTTGTTTTCCAGCTTATTACGGCTCTTTTCCGAACTCTGACCGAACAGCATTCGCCGTAGTTTATCCAGCTGTGCTTTCAGGCGGTTGATTTCCTGCTCATAACCCGCCACCTGGCCTGCATACTGGCGCAACCGGGTCTGCTGGTCGTTCAGCATCGCCCGCTGTTTACGCAGCATGGCTTTTAACTGGTCGATATCGTCAGGGAGTTCATTTTTCATACACCCGACATTACAACAGGTTACACCCGCAGGCCAGGACGTTGTGATGACTGTGGATGTTTCCAGTTGAGGCCTTCCAGCAGCATAGCCAGTTGCGCCGGGGTCAGATGGATCTTCCCGTCGCTGACAGCGGGCCAGACGAAGTGTCCACGCTCAAGACGTTTGATGAACAGGCACAGACCATCCTCATCGGACCACAGTAGCTTTACCATATCACCACGGCGCCCCCGGAAGATGAACAGGTGGCCGCTGAATGGGTCCTCGTTGAGGACATTCTGCACGCGGGAGGCCAGGCCGTTGAAGCCGTTTCTCATGTCGGTAACGCCCGTCACCAGCCAGATGCGGGAACCCGCAGGAAGGGATATCATCAGCCACCTCTCTTCAGTTCGCGAACCAGAGCCGACAGCATGGCCGGGGTGAGGTTGCCGGACAGCTTCAGGCGTGCACGGCCGATACTGACCTCACAGCATTGCCCGGCATCCGGTGGCAGGCTTTGCGCTGATGCTGCCGGGAGCTCGGGCAGCGCGGGTCGTGAGTATTCGGTGGTCACAACAGGAACGATATCGTCACTGATAATGGCCGGTGCTGGGGGTGTATCAGATGGCTCATCAACCAGATGACGATAGCGCTGACGCCAGGTGAACAGCAGGTTGTCATTAATCCCGTTCTGGCGGGCAAGCCGTGCCACGCAGGCACCGGGTTGCAGTGATCGCTGAACCAGGTCGAGTTTGAACGGCATGGAGTAGGTAGCCCGCTGGCGTGGGACTGTCGGTTGGGTCATTTGTGATAGAGTCCATTTAAAAATTAAGTGGACTCTATCATCACCGGATTAAAGGTACGTCGACAGACGTCGTTGCCGGGGCGCTTACGTTTATTGGAACGTTTATCTCGGAATATCTGGTCAGAAAGCTGACAGCCCGCAATACATTTCGCCTGAGTACCGTCCTTCTGTTTACGGCGATCTTGCTGATGCCACTGTCTGCCGCGGGCTACCCGGCGGTGATCGCCCTGACGATGCTGTGGGGGTTGGCGTATGGGCTGATGCCTGTCAGTATCAACATCTGGTTGTATGAAGCGAATAAAAAGGACTATGTCACTTCTACGGCAAGTAACGTTTGCGTATATCAGATTGCAGTGGCCGCAGGATCGTTTGCCGGAGGGATTGCCTTTAACCACTATGGTATCGCTGCCACTCTTCTGACCAGTGTGGTTATTGGCGTGTTATGTCTGATGATTTCGTTCCTGAAGACTCCACACTAAGCGCTTATCTTCAGATTGATGAGACGATTCAGGTTACTACCTGAACCGTCTCATCCCTCATTTAAGAGATGTTCGCCCACTTCCCATATCCTCAACTTTGCTCAGCTACAGATGCCAGGCAAAAGTCAAAAATACAGACCATTTTCCTTAGTGCTTTCCGGTTCTCCAACTTCCGCTCCTCGCTCATAGCAGACCTCCCGACGCCTCAGGCGGTCCGCTTTGTGCCAATAGCAGACACTTTTAGCAGGGGAGATATAGAAATATCGGTTAATCATAAAGGTAAACAAAATGAGAGTCAGAAAGCGTGAATTTCAGCGTCGCTCATTACCGCTCCGGACCGTGTTGTCATGATACTGTCATCCTGGGTCCGGATTTTAACACTGGACTCTCAGTGAGGATCTTGCGTACAAGACCGAAATTATCTGTCAGACAGTATATATACTGCTCTGCCCCTCCTGTCTGTAACCAGTTGAGGTGCTCAACCCGGGCAGCGTCCACACGGATCACATCCCCTTCAAGAAGCTCATTCACGCGCTCAAGCTCGTCAAAAAGATTATGCCCGTTAACCCTGATGTTATTGACAATACAGTGCTGAATAATGGCGCGCTCTTGCCTGACTTTTTCTCCTAGAGACGGACAGATCATGGCCAGCGTAATCGTGGAGGATAGCGGCAGGTAAATCTCAATGCCCTCAAGAGCCAGTCCGAGATTGCCCCATACGGGATGGGATACTTTGTTGAACAGAGACACCGGGTTATCTGAAATGTAAAAGGGGGCGTCAAGGGTAGTTTCTAGCAAGTGCCAGTCCTTCTGCATAAGCATATCAGCTTCAGTATCCTGATCTCTGAGCATTTCCAGAAACATCCCTTTAGCTTCTGACGCATCCCCTGCAATTATCTGAAGACCATCTTCTGAATCAGTATCAGGTGACAGCGAAAATTCATCGACCGATTGATCAAACAGCCCCATCTCCAGAAGCTTTTTCTTGAATGTATGCGATATATGCTTGATCTGCTCAAGCTGATTGTGTGTACGGATCTGCTGAATAGCGGTAAACATCGCCAAGTCATGCCTCTCTACCTGACTGAGAATACTGAGGCTTTTTTTCTGCAGGATCTTGGTAATAACTGATGCGGCGCGCCCTTCATACTGACACAGCATCGGTTCGAGGCTAAGATGTTCCGGATGATTATCAAAGTTGTAGAAGGTGTTCCGGACGGTGGCATCGTTGACGTTAGTTGTAAAAACTCGCCCGCTCTCTTTGTCGAAAGCGAACAGCTGCTTTCTGTGTTTTTTCTTTTTTCCCGATGATCCAAAGTGCTCCAGCAGAAATCGGGGAACGGTGTGCTGCCGCACAACTTCAGTTTGCATGCTCGATGGCTCGGCCATGTACAGGGTCCTTTTTTTGGTTGGTCGAAAAGCGACAGGTTTTAGTTCGGACGGCATCGTAAACAGCCTCTCTCCGGATGGTTACCTTCGGCACGGTAATATTCGCAATTATGAGCATGATAATCCAACTGTACACTTAGAACAGCTCGCTTGGTCATTATTTCATGATGAAAGCAATTTTCCATCCAGACGGACCGTTGCGTAAAACATCATTAAACCGAACTGCTCCCCGTTAATTCTCACATAACGCTGTAAGCAATGTCCGTAGATCGCTCACAGCGGACCTTTAGCTCAGCTAGTTTGTCCGCTTCGTGCCAGGAGCGGGCATTGTTGCCTCAAAAAGGGTAATTAAAATCTGCCAAATATTTCTTTCCCGATAGTTATGTCTGATAATATGCATTACAAAGCATAACTGTTCGATTTTTATGCAAAATGCAATCCCCTTTAATAAAAACCAAACAATCAAAAAGATGAAAAATGACCACCAACGTTTAATTTTTAGAGGTTATAACTGCCAGATTAAGATATCATAGAATAAAGTAATGGCATCACCTTGAATTTATAGTTATTCAAACAATTTCAATATCCGTGAGGTTAATAACTCCCTTAAATTTGATGTAAGAGATAGGGTTGTATATTCTTTAATAAATCTACAATACAAGTTAATTAAAATTCTCACCCTGTTTTTTGAAATCACATACAATCCAAAGGAGAGTGTTACTTAATATCTCAGGGAATTTAAAATAAAACCAACACGTTATGATTTACTATCACTATATGATTCAAGTTATATACGCAGCAATGGACAGAGTGAAAGCATATGAACTTATCCAGGTTATTTACTTTAATGCTTTGTAGTTGTACGACCTTCAGTTGTAGTTCTGCTGATACGGTACTCGCTCCATATGAAAAAAAACTTGAACTAGATGGTTCAACCACCCGAAGTTTTCATTCAATGTTATATTATCCATCAGGAGAGGCGCTTCACAACCCAGGGTATATTGTTGGAGTTGAAAAGTCGCCTAAAAAAACGATTGGCGGGCCAACAAAACAGTCGGATGATGATTTATTAAAAAATGACTTTTATCTAGATGGTGAGATACCTGGCTTCAATGACACTAGACATCAAATAAATAGATTTACAAAATACGATAGAAAGTCCATGTTTGTTTCTCATATCATTAAAAATGATTCTAATATTATAAATGGGAGTTTCAACACCCCTTATATCACGAATAACTACTGTTTTGTTTACAACTCATACATTTCCAGTGATTTGGCGGAACAATCTGGTGTAGATCTAACAAAAATAAATGGATGGAATGCATGCAAAATACCCATTTCGTTTAATGATGCTGAGGATGCTAAATTAATATCCTTTTATAAAAATAGCGATAAAGGGTTAGCGGCGCTTAAAGATAATCTCAAGCATGACCTAAAAACTGGGGTTTATAGCCATATACTCATCATGGTCATGGGTTGGAACACCTCTCAAAGCGAAGCAGTTCGTAATTTTAATGATATTGCAGGAAATATTATTAATGCCTCTCTTGAGCAAGGAGAAGAGGTTAAAGATAACCCACCAGCAAAACTCAATAAATTGATAGTTACAAGATCACGGGTTATAGGACCAAAGGAAAGTGAAAACAAACGTATATTTAGACCTCTCATAATTGGTATAACGTGGCCTTCATACTGGTCAACTGGGAATATGAATGTAGGCAGCTATCCCAACAAAGCAAACGACGCAGACGAACTGGGCATAATTTGGCTGAATAAAATCATGAATGAAACTATACCAGAAAGTATGAGCGAATCAGGGGGCAAGCTACCTGTTATCGCCATAGGCCATAGTTTTGGTGCGCGGGCAATGACTCGTGCATTATTTAGCAGTCCATTTATAAAAAATGGGAAATGGGTCACGAGCCCTGTTAATTTAGCTGTTTCATTACAGGGGGCTATGAGTATAAACCGGTTCTTTCCAAAATTAGGCATTGAAGGTGCTCCATACAGAGATTATGCCAGGTTGACTAATACAAAAATAGTACTTACAGCTTCGCGATTCGATTCAGCAGTTAATCATGCGAAATGGGCTGACATGGCAGGAGGAGAGAAAAGCTACGAAAAAGCGTGTACACAATCTGTTTACTCTGGAGCATTTCACTGTATGACAGCCTCAGATACTTCTTCTAAAACCCGATATGGAAAATTTTTATTATGCAATCGTGGTGAAACTTCTGATGAATGTGCAGACCCGCTAAAACCCAATACAGGACCGAGAATGATTGATTATATTGATACCTCAAACGGAATAACGGAATACAACTCATTGGGTACGGGTGGAGGTGCACACAGCGACATTTATCGTTTACCTATGGGACGATTGCTTTGGAGACTCATCCAGGCTTATGCAATGGAAAAATGATTTTGGAGGCGAGGATATCTCTCGCATCAGTGAAGCAAGAGCATCAGTCCCAGCAGAATATTCTGGTGGTATCGCTAACCCGATTCTCTCAATACAACATCAGAATGATGATAGGTCAGAGAACATAATTTTTATCGTGTATTTTATAAATAGCATTCTGCATCAGGGGCCGTGATTAACGAGTGTAGGTGATATGGCTGGTATTGTAAGCATCCCGCTTAAACGAACCATTCACTTTTAGAGATCTTCCGACATACTGATTATGTTCCCTGAGGAGATCACCATGCGTAAAGCCCGATTCACTGAGCACCAGATTATCGCTGTCCTGAAGTCTGTTGAAGCCGGACGTGCCGTCAAGGATGTCTGCCGCGAAGCAGGAATTTCTGAAGCCTCGTACTACAACTGGAAAGCAAAGTACGGTGGGATGGAAGCCTCTGATATCAAAAAGATAAAAGATCTTGAGGACGAAAACCGTCGCCTCAAACAGATGTTTGCCGACCTGAGTCTGGAAAATCGCGCACTAAAAGACGTCATCGAAAAAAAGCTTTAAAACCAGCGATAAAGCGTGAACTCGTCAGCTATCTGAAAGAGGCGTTTTCGATGAGTGTACGTCAGGCATGCAGGATGTTATCGCTGAGCAGGACGGTTTATTTTTACCAGCCCGATACCCGGCACAATGAACGGGTGATCCAGGCACTGACTGAGCTGGCGGAGCGCTATCCGCGATACGGTTTTAAGAAGCTGTTCCAGCTTCTGCGCAGGCAGGGGCACACCTGGAACCATAAACGCGTTCACCGGATTTACTGCCTGCTGAAACTGAATTTTCGTCGCAGGGGAAAGCAGCGTCTGCCAGTGCGTAACCCGGCACCACTGGCCACGCCGGAGGCGTTAAACCAGAGCTGGTCCATCGATTTTATGCATGATGCGCTGATCTGCGGCAGACGCTTCCGGACCTTCAATGTAGTGGATGACTTTAACCGCGAAGCACTGGCGATAGAAATCGACCTGAATATCCCGGCGCAGCGGGTGATCAGAGTGCTGGACAGGATAGTGGCAAACCGCGGTTATCCACTGAAGATGCGGATGGATAACGGACCAGAACTGGTCTCTCTGGCACTGGCACAGTGGGCAGAGGAGCATGGCGTGATGCTGGAATTTATCAAGCCGGGAAAGCCAACGCAGAATGCCTTTATCGAGCGTTTTAACCGGACGTACCGGACAGAAATCCTGGATTTTTATCTGTTCAGAACACTGAATGAAGCACGGGAAATTACTGAGACCTGGCTGATGGAATATAACAGCGAGCGACCTCATGAGTCCCTGAATAACCTGACGCCGGAAGAGTATCGGCTGATGGCTGATAAACCGGAACTCTCAAAAAATGCGTGGAACTAAAGTGGGTGTGCTTACAGAGTCATCGCAACCGCTTAGCCGCACGGAGTTTTATGACCGTATGCGGCATGACTATATCCCGCTCGAGGGTGACTGGCTTTCGCAGGCCGGATTTACGCCGGGTATGCCGGTAAAAATCAGAGTGATGCCAGATTGCATTGTGATCACCGCCCAGAACAGCCGGGAGCTGTTCGGTTGTGCCGAAGGGCTAAGCGCGGCTCATTTCAGTAAGAAGAAAATGGACTTGTGGATCAAAACGTTCCCCGGTGCGCTTAACGATACCGGTGATCTGCCGGTCATCCGGCGGGAGAAGTCCCGCTATGATTGCCTGAAGCGAAGCCGTGACTGACCCTTAAGGTAAAATCCCGGCTCAGGCGGCCGGGATTTTTATGAAGACCAATCAGGATCTGAAGGCGGTGATTTACGGGCTTTGCGCTCTTCTAAATAGCTGCGTTTCCCGGCTCTGGTGAATAATCCAGGGACAGAGCGAGCCGGGACGATATCCCAGGCCTACTGCGCCAGATTATCGTATCCGCGCCAGCGATAGTTAATCACCGACAGCACCCAGCAGGCGACAAACAGCCCGATAACCACGAAGCCGGCGTTGCCAAGATTATCGTTCAGCGCCCCCACCCAGCGCCACGGCCCGCCGCTGAGCGCAAATTTATCCATCAGCAGGCCCAGCGCTTCCATGCCGCCGATAAACAGCGCCACCACCACCGAAGTCCCGGTAATGGTCATATTGTAATAGAGCTTGCGCTGCGGCTTGCTGAACGCCCAGCCGTAGGCGCCGACCATCAGCACGTTATCGAGGGTATCCACCAGCGCCATGCCGCTGGCAAACAGCGCCGGGAAGACCATAATCGACCAGATAGAGATGCCGCTCGAGGCGCTGGCGGCGGAGATGCCCAGCACGCCAATCTCGGTCGCGGTATCAAAACCGAGGCCGAACAAAAAGCCCACCAGGTACATCTGCCAGTCTGCGGCTAATCAGGCGGAAGGTTTTGCCGAACAGCCAGCTCATCATGCCGCCGCCCGCCGCTACCTCATCGCCCACCTTCTCCCCGCGTTTCCACGCCTGAAAGCTGCGCCAGACACTGCGCAGAATAACCAGGTTGATAAAGGCCATCAGCAGCAGAAACAGCGCCGAAACGGCGGTGCCAATCACGCTGCCGGTATCGTGAAACAAGCTCATCTGCTGGCCGAACGCCGTCGCGGTGGCGGCAATGGCGGCGGAGGCCAGCACCACAATCGACGAGTGTCCCAGCGAGAACCAGGCGCCCACGCCGAACGGACGACGCCCCTGCTGCATCATCTTGCGCGTCACGCTATCAATCGCCGCAATATGATCGGCATCGACCGCATGACGCAGTCCGTATCCCCAGGCCAGCAGGCTGGCGGCCATCAGCGCGCCGCTGTCGCCAAAGGCCTGCCACGCCCAAATCCAGGCAATCAGGTTGGCCACAATAAGCCCCAGCACCAGCGCCGCAGCGCGCGGCTGCTGGCGTAAAATCGTCACTATCATCATGGTATCCTGTGAACCTGCCGGCGCCCGACCGAACGCGATTGCTCCATCGCCGGCAGGCAGCTGATGCGGAAATAGCAGAGTAAAATCCGCCAGATAAAACGTCAATCGGCAAATCAGCAGCCGGTTATGCAGACGTTAGCGCAGGGCGCATCTTCACATTGATGTCAGGCGGTGGCCATCAACAGGTTGACGCCCCTGATGACGATCTCAGGCGCCGGGGCCAGCGGTGAGAGAGTCGCGCTCGATCAGCTCGCCGGAGAAGGTTTGCTGGAGTTTGAAATCGCCGCCGTCGAGCATAAAAATCAGCCGGTTAATGCTCTCTTTGATCATCTCCTTCACCGGAATTTTGACGCTGGAGAGCGCCGGGATCATATAGGGCGCCAGCACGATGTCGTCGAAGCCAATCACCGACACCTGCTCCGGCACCTTCACGCCGTGCAGATGCAGACTGCTTCATCGCGCCAATCGCCATGTCGTCGTTGCTCGCCACCAGCGCGCTGTAGCCGACGTTGCGCTGGCGTAGCGTCTCAACCCCGGCCGCGCCGGTTTCCGGCGTCCATTTGCCTTCAACGATCAGCGCTTCATTGAGCGCAATATCGTGCCGGGCCAGCGCCTCTTTGTAGCCGGCGAGACGCTCGATGCCGGTAGGTGAATCCAGCGAGCCGGTGATAAACGCAATCTCACGGTGGCCGCGGGCGATGAGCTGCCGTACCGCGGCAAAGGCCGAGGCTTTTTGATCGGACCAGACGCAGTGGCTGGCGTTGCGCCGCAGGCGGCGGTTAAGCACCATGATTGGCCGATCGTGCTGCTCGACGATCTCGTCCATTTCATCGACGCTAAGAAAGCGCGGGTAAATAATAATCGCGTCGCAGCGCAGGTCGAGCAGGTACTGAATCGCCTCCCGCTCTTCGTCGGCGCTGTGCTTGCCGTCGGCCAGAATCAGCTGCCGCCCCTTGTCTTCGGTCATCCGCGCCACCTGAAACAGCAGACTCGCTGAAGTAAACCCCGTGATAGAGGGTGTTGGTGACCACCAGCCCGAGGGTCTGGCTCTTTTTGGTGGCGAGGTTGCGCGCCAGCAGGTTCGGCCGGTAGCCGCTTTCAGCAACGGCCTGGAATACGCGATCTTTCGTCTCCTGGCTGACGTAGCCGTTGCCCGATAGCACCCGCGAAACCGTCGCCTTCGACACCCCTGCGCGCTTTGCGACCTCCAGCATCGTTGCCATGTTGTTCTTCCTGTTGCCAAAAGATGCCCGCAGTGTACTGCACGCCCTGCCGTTTTACAGCCTTCACGCGCGCGCCGGGCAGATTCTTTTCCGCGGCATAAGCCGATCAAAATCACAAAATGAAAATATGATTTTTTTTAGGTCTTGCTTGTAAATATGAAACTCATCATTATTTTGTGGAACCGGTTTCCTATGTATGCACAATGCCGTGCCGCTTTACGGCGCGGTGAAAAGCCAGTACCCCATTGATAAACAGGATAAAATCCGATGTCTAAAAATTATGCAGCCCTGGCACAGCAGATCGTCTCGGCGATTGGCGGCGTTGAAAACGTCACCGCCGTCACCCACTGCATGACCCGCCTGCGTTTCGTGGTCAAAGACAACGAGCAGGTGGATAGCGCGACCCTAAAAGGGCTGAAAGGCGTACTGGGCGTCGTGCGCAGCGATAACCAGTGCCAGGTGATCGTCGGAAATACCGTCTCCCAGGCCTACCGCGAAGTGATGAGCCTGCTGCCGGGCGATATGCGCCCGGCGGAACCCGTGGGCAAACCGCCGCTGACCTTCAGGCGGGTTGGCGCCGGGATCCTCGATGCGCTGATCGGCACCATGTCGCCGCTGATCCCGGCGATTATCGGCGGATCGATGGTCAAGCTGCTGGCGATGATCCTCGAGATGAGCGGCGTCCTGGCGAAGGGCGCGCCGACGCTCACCATCCTGACGGTGATTGGCGACGGCGCCTTCTTCTTCCTGCCGCTGATGGTCGCCGCCTCGGCGGCGGTGAAATTCAAAACCAATATGTCGCTGGCGATTGCCATCGCCGGGGTGCTGGTGCATCCGAGCTTTATCGAGCTAATGGCCAAAGCCGCTCAGGGCGAACACGTCGAGTTCGCCTTTATTCCGGTCACCGCGGTGAAATATACCTACACCGTGATCCCGGCGCTGGTGATGACCTGGTGCCTTTCTTATATCGAGCGCTGGGTCGACAGAATCACTCCGGCGGTGACGAAGAACTTCCTCAAGCCGATGCTGATCGTGCTGATCGCCGCGCCGCTGGCCATTCTGCTGATCGGCCCGCTGGGGATCTGGATCGGTAGCGCCATCTCGGCGCTGGTCTACACCATTCATCACTATCTGGGCTGGCTGTCGGTGGCGATTATGGGCGCCCTGTGGCCGCTGCTGGTGATGACCGGGATGCACCGCGTCTTTACGCCGACTATCATTCAGACCATTGCCGAAAGCGGCAAAGAGGGAATGGTGATGCCGTCGGAAATCGGCGCCAACCTGTCTCTGGGCGGCTCTTCGCTGGCGGTGGCGTGGAAAACGAAAAACCCGGAGCTGCGCCAGACGGCGCTGGCGGCGGCCGCGTCGGCTATTCTCGCCGGGATCTCCGAACCGGCGCTGTACGGGGTCGCGATACGGCTCAAGCGCCCGCTGATCGCGAGCCTGATCAGCGGCTTTATCTGCGGCGCGGTCGCCGGCATCGCCGGGCTTGCCAGCCACTCCATGGCGGCGCCGGGCCTGTTTACCAGCGTCCAGTTCTTCGATCCGGCAAATCCTATGATCCTCGTCTGGGTCTTCGGCGTGATGGCGCTGGCGGTGGTGCTGTCGTTTGTTCTGACCCTGCTGCTTGGCTTTGAGGATATCCCGGTGGAAGATGCCGCCGCCGATGCCCGACAGCGCCAGGCGACGAGCGAAGCATCCCACGCCTGAACATAATTTTTGACACAGAGGTAACGCATGGCGACTTTTCCACACGGATTTTTATGGGGCGGCGCACTGGCCGCCAACCAGGCTGAAGGAGCATATCTGGAGGGCGGCAAAGGGCTGACCACCGTCGATACCCTTCCCCACGGGGCCAGGCGCCTGCCGGTCAAGCTGGGGCTGGAAAAGCGCTTTCAGCTGCGTGACGATGAGTTCTACCCCAGCCATGAAGCGATAGACTTTTATCATCGTTATAAAGAAGACATTGCCCTGATGGCGGAGATGGGCTTTAGCGTATTTCGCACCTCCATCGCCTGGAGCCGCCTGTTCCCCAATGGCGACGAGCAGGAGCCGAATGCGCAGGGGATCGCCTTCTACCGTTCGCTGTTTGAAGAGTGCAAAAAGCACAATATCGAGCCGCTGGTGACCCTGTGCCACTTCGACGTGCCGATGCATCTGGTGACCGAATACGGCTCCTGGCGCAATCGCAAAATGGTGGGATTCTTTACCCACTACGCCCGCACCTGCTTTGAAGCCTTTGACGGGCTGGTGAAATACTGGCTTACCTTTAACGAAATCAACATCATGCTCCATAGCCCCTACTCCGGCGCCGGCCTGGCGTTTGAAGAGGGCGAGAATCAGGAGCAGGTGAAGTACCAGGCCGCGCACCATGAGCTGATTGCCAGCGCCCAGGTGACCAAAATCGCCCACGAGGTGAACGCGAAAAATCAGGTTGGCTGCATGCTGGCGGGCGGCAACTTCTATCCGTACTCCTGCAAGCCGGAAGATGTGTGGATGGCGCTGGAGAAAGATCGCGAAAACCTGCTCTTTATCGACGTACAGGCGCGCGGCGCCTGGCCGGTCTGGGCGGCGCGGGTGTTCCGCGAGAAAGGCGTGACGATTGTCAAAGAGCCGGGCGACGACGAGATCCTGCGCAACACCGTCGATTTTGTCTCCTTCAGCTACTACGCCTCGCGCTGCGCCTCGGCGGAGATGAACGCCAACAATACCAATGCGGCCAACATCGTGAAGTCGTTAAAAAATCCGCATATTCAGGCCAGCGAATGGGGCTGGGGAATCGATCCCCTCGGCCTGCGCATCACCATGAATATGATGTATGACCGCTACCAGAAGCCGCTGTTCCTCGTGGAAAACGGCCTCGGCGCGCGGGATGAAATCGACGCTAACGGCGAGATTAACGACGACTACCGCATCAGCTATCTGCGCGAACATATCAAAGCGATGGGCGACGCTATCGCAGACGGTATTCCAGTAATGGGCTATACCAGCTGGGGCTGCATTGACCTGGTGGCGGCCTCCACCGGCGAGATGAGCAAACGCTACGGCTTCATCTACGTTGACCGCGATGACGCCGGCAACGGCACCCTCGACCGTAAGCGCAAGAAGTCGTTCTGGTGGTATAAAAAGGTCATTGCCAGCAACGGCGAAGATCTGGCGTAGCGGTCATCCCCCGGATGGCGGCGCGTCCGGGGGAAGCCTCACTCCGCCACCGCTTCCAGCGGCGCGCAACCTGGCCGGCGCCCGGACCTAAAGCGTCCTACCCTGCTTTCGCGGATGAAAAGATGGGGTATGACCAAAGATGAGCTAGTATAGGTCCGACACGCCCTCAACCAGGTACATAAGGAGATTCTATGGCGGTATCAGCACGTAATCAGCTCAGCGGCACGGTCAGCGCGGTAGCCACGGGCGCAGTTAACGATGAGGTTGAATTAACCCTCGCGGGCGGCGCAAAGCTGGTGGCAATCGTCACCCATAGCAGCAAGGAGGCGCTGGGTCTGGTCGCGGGAAAAGAGGCCATTGCGCTGATTAAAGCGCCGTGGGTCACCCTCGCGACCGAAGACTGCGGCCTGAAGTTCTCCGCGCGCAACCAGTTTGCCGGCAGCGTGACCCGCGTAACCCAGGGCGCGGTTAACGACACCGTGCATATTCAAACCGATGCCGGTTTTGAGGTTGTCGCCGTGGTCACCAACGAAAGCCAGCAGGAGATGCAGCTCGCCCAGGGCAGCCGCGTCATCGCGCTGATCAAGGCGTCGGCGATCCTCATCGCCACCCGCGCTTAAGCCATGCTCAAAACGCCGCTGCACTCTACGTTGCGTGAAGCGGCGTTATTCATTAAGAACGCCCGCTAATCGGCAGCGCTGCACCGATCTATCCTTCCCACGCTCATTATTACCCCTTCATCTAAATAATAATCATTTTCATTTATCAATAGCCCGTGCTATATAACATAGCACAGGCTATAAATGATGTTTAATTAATCGCAACGTTGTGAGGGAACCTATGCTGCACCTGCCACCGCTGAAACACCTGATGTTCGCCGCTACTCTGGCGATCCTCGCCGTCGCTCCCGCGCAGGCGAAGGAGAAATTTAAGGTCATCACCACCTTTACGGTGATCGCCGATATGGCGCAGAACGTGGCCGGCGACGCCGCCGAGGTCAGCTCAATTACCAAACCGGGAGCCGAGATCCACGAATATCAGCCGACGCCGGGCGATATCAAGCGCGCCCAGGGAGCGCAGCTCATTCTTGCCAACGGCCTGAACCTCGAGCTGTGGTTTGCCCGCTTCTATCAGCATTTAAACGGCGTGCCGGAAGTGGTGGTCAGCAACGGCATTCAGCCGATGGGCATTAGCGACGGCCCCTATAACGGCAAGCCCAATCCGCACGCGTGGATGTCGGCGGACAACGCCTTAATCTACGTCGATAACATCCGCGACGCGCTGGTGAAATACGATCCGGACAACGCCGACGTCTATCGCCGCAACGCCGAGGCCTACAAGGAAAAAATCCGCCAGACCATGGCGCCGCTGAAAGCGCAGCTGGCGAAACTGCCGGAGGACAAGCGCTGGCTGGTCACCAGCGAAGGCGCTTTCTCCTACCTCGCCCGCGATAACGGCCTGCAGGAGCGCTACTTATGGCCGATTAACGCCGACCAGCAGGGCACGCCGCAGCAGGTGCGTAAAACCATCGACACCATGAAAAAAGAGCATATCCCGACCATCTTCAGCGAAAGCACCATCTCCGATAAACCGGCGCGCCAGGTCGCGCGCGAAGCCGGCGCCCACTACGGCGGCGTGCTCTACGTTGACTCCCTGAGCACCGCCGACGGCCCGGTACCGACCTATCTCGATCTGCTGCGGGTGACCACGCAAACCATCGTCCAGGGCATCAACGACGGCCTGAGGAAACAGTCATGAGTACAGCGTCGGCGGGGCTGGTCATCGACAGGGTCAGCGTAACCTACCGCAACGGCCATACCGCGCTGCGGGATGCCTCCTTCAGCATCCCGCAGGGTTCGATTGCCGCGCTGGTTGGCGTCAACGGCTCGGGGAAATCGACCCTGTTTAAAGCGCTGATGGGCTTTGTGCGCCTGGCGCGCGGCGAGATTGCGATCCTCGGCCGGCCGGTCAACCAGGCGCTGCGGCAAAATCTGGTGGCCTACGTTCCCCAGTCCGAAGAGGTCGACTGGTCGTTCCCGGTGCTGGTGGAAGACGTAGTGATGATGGGGCGCTACGGCCATATGGGCTGGCTGCGGCGGGCAAAGGCTCGCGACCACGAGATCGTTGACGCGGCGCTGGCGCGCGTAGGAATGAGCGAATACCGCCAGCGGCAGATTGGCGAACTCTCCGGCGGCCAGAAGAAGCGCGTGTTTCTTGCCAGAGCCATCGCCCAGCAGGGCAAGGTGATCCTGCTGGATGAACCCTTTACCGGCGTCGACGTGCAGACCGAAGCGCGGATCATCGCCCTGCTGCGGGAGCTGCGCGACGAAGGCTGCACCATGCTGGTCTCAACCCACAATCTCGGTTCGGTCAGCGAGTTTTGCGACTACACCGTGATGGTCAAAGGCACCGTTCTGGCGAGCGGCCCAACCGAGACCACCTTTACCGCCGAGAATCTGGAACTTGCCTTTAGCGGCGTGCTGCGCCACGTGGTGCTCAAAGGCGGCGAGGATCGCATCATTACCGACGATGAGCGGCCGTTTATCAGCCGTCGGGCGGCGGGAGGCGAAGGATGAGCTGGCTGCTGGAGCCGTTTGGCTATCACTATATGCTGAACGCGATGTGGGTCTCCGCGCTGGTCGGCGGCGTGTGCGCCTTTCTCTCGTGCTACCTGATGCTGAAAGGCTGGTCGCTGATTGGCGACGCCCTATCCCACTCAATCGTCCCCGGCGTGGCAGGAGCCTATATGCTCGGCCTGCCTTTCGCGCTGGGCGCCTTTCTCTCCGGCGGGCTGGCGGCGGGCAGCATGCTGTTTCTCAACCAGCGCTCAAAGCTCAAGGAGGACGCCATTATCGGGCTGATTTTCTCCTCCTTCTTCGGTATCGGGCTGTTTATGGTGTCGCTTAACCCGACCTCGGTCAATATTCAGACCATTATCCTCGGCAATATTCTGGCGATCGCCCCGGAGGATATTATCCAGCTGGCGGCGATTGGCTTTATTTCGATAATCATCCTGCTGCTGAAATGGAAAGATCTGATGGTGACCTTTTTCGATGAAAGCCACGCGCGCTCCATCGGCCTCAACACCACCGGGCTCAAGCTGCTGTTCTTCACCCTGCTGGCGGCCTGTACCGTGGCGGCGCTGCAGACCGTGGGCGCGTTTCTGGTGATTTGCCTGGTGGTCACCCCCGGCGCCACCGCCTGGCTGCTCACCGACCGCTTTCCGCGCCTGTTGGCGATTGCCGTCGCCATTGGCAGCCTGACCAGCTTCTTCGGGGCCTGGCTGAGCTACTATCTGGACGGCGCCACCGGCGGCATTATCGTGGTGGCCCAAACGCTGCTGTTTCTGGCGGCATTTATCTTCGCGCCAAAGCACGGCCTGCTTGCCAGCCGCCGTCGCGCCAGGGAGGCCTCATGCTGACCGTTTTGCTCGAACCGTTCCAGTTCCCTTTTATGATCAACGCCATGCTGGTGGCGGCCATCGTTGCCGTCCCCTGCGCCCTGCTGTCGGTGTTTTTGGTGCTTAAAGGCTGGGCGCTGATGGGCGACGCCATGAGCCATGCGGTGTTTCCCGGGGTGGTGGTGGCGTACATCGTCGGCATTCCGTTCGCCATCGGCGCCTTTATTGCCGGGCTGTTCTGCGCCATCGCCACCGGCTATCTGGATGACAACAGCCGCATCAAGCGCGATACGATTATGGGGATCGTCTTTTCCGGCATGTTTGGCGCCGGCCTGGTGCTGTACGTCGCCATTCAGTCCGAGGTTCATCTCGACCATATTCTGTTCGGCGATATGCTGGGCATCTCCGCCAGCGATATCGCGCAAACCTCGCTGATCGCGCTGGCTATTGCGCTGATTATTGGGCTGAAGTGGCGCGATTTTCTGCTGCACGCCTTCGACCCGCATCAGGCTAAGGCCAGCGGCCTGCGCTGCGGGCTGCTGCACTATGGGCTGCTGTGCATGATTGCGCTGACGATCGTCGCGACGCTGAAAGCGGTGGGGATTATTCTGTCGATTTCGCTGCTGATCGCTCCGGGCGCCATCGCGCTGCTGCTGACGCGGCGTTTTATCAGCGCCCTGCTGCTGGCGGTGGCGCTTGCCGTGAGCTGTTCGCTGGGGGGAGTCTGGCTGTCGTTCTATCTCGATAGCGCCCCGGCGCCCACCATCGTGGTGCTGTTCAGCGCGCTGTTCGTCATGACGTTCGTTTATACTTCGATGCGCGATAGCCGGACGCAGGCCGATTCCGCGGAGGTCGAGGGCTAGCGCCGGCTATTTTTTAGGCCGGTACTTTTCCGGCAGCTCGGGGACCGGCCGCTTATCGTCAATCAGATGACGGATGGTTAATAGCGGGTGGCGCCAGAGCATTCGCGACCCCGCCCAGCGCATGATCTGCTTCATCTCTTCGCGTTTTGCCGGCTGATAGCAGTGCACCGGACACTGCTTGCAGGCCGGCTTTTCTTCACCAAACACGCATTTATCCAGCCGCTTATCGGCATAGGCATTGAGCGCCTGATAGTGCTCCGCGTCGGCTATCGCCTCCGGACAGCGGCGCTGATAGAGCGAAATCATCCTGCTGATGGTCTCTTTTTCGCGATCGATACGTTTACCCGCCATAACCTGCCCCCGGCAACAAAGATGCACTTATAATACACCTTCAGGCGGCGCGGCGCAGCCGCTTACTCCCTGAGGATTAGGCCGGTTTATCCACGTGCCCCAGCGATTTTTCCGGGAAGCAGACGTCGCGTACCCGCCGCTTAAGCTCCGCCGCATCGGGGAAGCCCTCATCCTGCTTGCGATCCCAGATTTGCACATCGTCCACGCTGATGGTGAATATTCCCCCGGTTCCCGGCACCAGCGTGACCGAGGCGATATCGGTGCTGAAGGTGTGCAGCAGCTCCTGCGCCATCCAGCTGGCGCGCAGCATCCAGTTGCACTGGGAGCAGTAGGTGATGGTAATGGCGCGTTTAGTCATTGCTATCCTCAATAATCCTTACCCAAATGATCAGGTACGTTAATCGTTAAGCCGAATTGTAATCAACTTTATGGATAAAATGTGGAGATATAATGAATTGGTTGCAAATGGAAATACTTATCATTAGTATTCGCAGGATCACAGGGAAGGAATTCGCCAGCAAAGGGAAATCACGGGGTGAATCGACCAATCTGGAAGTAACGCGTGAGCCGATACTAATAATTATCAAGGCGTGGCTACTATGTACAAATCCACTCAATCAGCGGCATGGTTTAAAAAAAGCCTGCTGGTGACTTCTTTGCTCGCAGCAATTTATCAGACCACCGCCGGGGCGGCTGACAGCACCAATAAAAAACTCACCAACGATGCATCGTCCGATGATAGCTCGGAGGTGATGACCGTGACCGCACCGGCCCCCGTGCTGAAAGCGGGCAGCGAACACTCCATTAGCGCTCAGGATCTGCAGGATAAAGGCGCCAAAGATTTCGGTTCCATCATGCGCTATGAGCCGCTGATTGGCGCCACCGGCGCCAGCGGCGGATCGGGCAACGGCAAAAGCGGCTTCGACCGCGGCGGCTACACCGGCTACAACATTCGCGGCATGGAGAGCAACCGCGTCGGTATCGACGTTGACGGTATCGCCCAGCCGAACGCCACCGGACGCAGCTACGTCAGCCGGGCAGGCCTCAACACCTTCGGCATCGGCCGCGACTACATTGACCCGTACATGTACGGCAGCATCGATATTCAGTCCGGCGCCACCTCCACCGAAACGGCCAACAGCTCCATCGGCGGTAACGTCTCTTTCCGTCCGAAATCGGCCGATGACTACCTGCGTCCGGGCAAAACCAGCGCCTTCGGCTACCAGAGCGGCTACGACTCCGCCGACCGCAGCTGGCACAACGGCGTCACCATCGCCGGCGGCGATGAGACCCTGCGCGGGATCTTCGTCTACAGCCGTCGCGACGGTCAGGAAACGGAAAATAACAGCGGGACAATCGATTCATACCCGGCCAACTGGCACTCCGACGCCTTTATGACCTCCGGGATCTGGCAGCCAAATGAAGAGCACAAGCTGACCGGCACCTTCGATTACTACCATAAAACCAACCATACGCATTACGACGTCTGGGACTCCAGCGGCAACAGCACGATTGGCGATGCCACCCAGACCAGCCAGACCCGCCGCTGGGGGCTGAGCCTGAAAGACGACTGGACGCCGATGAACGACTATATCGATAGCGTCTCAACCAAAGTCTACTACCAGCATACCGAGGCCCACGACTCGACCTGGATGCCGGACAGCATCACCCGCACGATGGAAACGGTTAACTCCAACTACGATACCGACACCTGGGGCTTCCAGACCGCGCTGGCCAAATCTATAGGCCGCCACGATCTGAGCGCCGGCTTTAACGCCAGCACCAGCAAAACCCAGCGCCCGTTCAGCCAGTCGCCGATTCCTATCAGCTATAGCGAAATCATGCAGCCGGAAGCGGACAGCCGCGGCTATACCGTCGCCGGCTTCCTGCAGGATAAAATTAACTTCGATCTCGACAGCCATAACTTTGCCGTAATCCCGGGCATTCGCGTGGTGCACCAGTCAACTAAACCGGAAAACCTCTCGGACCTGGCCGCCAACAGCAGCGTGCTGACCGGCTCGTCGGTGGCTAATCTGTACCGCGAGAACTCCGATACCCAGGCGCTGCCGTCGTTGACCTTCCAGTACGATATGACTCCGCGCCTGATGACCTACCTGCAGTACCAGCGCGGCGCGCAGTTCCCGAACGCCAGCCAGCTGTACGGCTCGTGGAACCTCGGCTCCAGCTATGCCGGCCCCGCGCAGTACGCGCTGATCGGCAATACCGACCTGAAAACCGAGACCAGCGACAACTTCGAGTGGGGGATGAAGGGCGAGGTGACGGAAGGCATCACCATGCGCACCGCGCTGTTCTACAACAGCTATAAGAACTTTATCGCCTATAGCCGCTACACGCGCTCCGGCAACCCGGACCACTTCACCAACGTGCCGTCGAATATCTACACCATTTATCAGGCGGAAAACCGCGATAAGGCCTATATCTACGGCGGTGAAATCAGCGCCAAATTCAACTTTGGCACCTGGTTCGAAGAGGTTAACGGCCTGAGCGCCACCCTCGCCTACGGCTACAACGAAGGGAAATCAAAGTCCAGCTATAACGGCGACAAATACGTCGACCTCGATAGCGTCGCGCCAATGAAGGCTATCGTCGGCGTGGCGTGGGACGATCCGGCAAAAGTGTACGGTACCGCGCTGACCGCAACCTTTGTTAAGGGCAAACGGGCGACCGCCACCAACCGCGAGAGCTATAACAATAGCGGCTCGGCAATCACCGATTCCACCAGCGAATATATGCGCGTGCCTGGCTACGGTATGCTCGACTGGACCGCTTACTGGCAGGTGGCGAAGAACGTGCGCCTGAACGGCGGGGTTTACAACATTACCGATCGTAAATACTGGGATTACCTGAGCAGCCGTACTATCGAAACGTCGACCAACCAGGATGCCAACGATAAAGCGCTGGCGACGATGCCCGGCCGAACCTGGCAGCTGGGCGTGAACGTCGATTTTTGATCGGCCAGATAATAAGAAACCTGCCCCCGGCCATCGTGCCGGGGATACTCATCGTAGAGAAGGATGTGAATTATGCAAGACGCTCAACATCAACATGCCCCGCTGTGGCAGCGCTACCTGACCACTAAAGCGCAATCTTCCGCCAAATACGCCCGCGATATCGCCACCGAAATGGGGATTAGCGAAGCCGAACTGACCGAAGCCCGCCTCGGCTACGATGCCGTGCGTTTGCAGGACGACGCGCGCGCGATTCTGGCCGCGCTGGAAGCGGTCGGCGAAACAAAGTGCATTTGCCGCAACGAATACGCGGTACACGAGCAGGTCGGCGAATTTACCAACCAGCACCTCACCGGCCACGCCGGGCTGGTGCTCAACCCGCGGGCCCTCGATCTGCGCCTGTTTCTCAGCCAGTGGGCCAGCGCGTTCCATCTGACCGATAACGATCGTCAGAGCATTCAGTTCTTCGATCACCACGGCGACGCGCTGCTGAAGGTCTACGCCATCGAGCAAACCGATATGGTCGCCTGGGACGCGCTGATCGCTGAGCATACCCAAAGCGAACCAACGCCGCTGGAAATTCGTCCGGCGGAGATCGCAAAATATGCCGATACCGTCGACGCCGCCGCGCTGGAGAGCGAGTGGCGCGCGATGACCGACGTGCACCAGTTCTTCGTCCTGCTGAGAAAGCATAATCTGTCGCGCCAGCAGGCTTTCCGGGCGGTGAGCGACGACCTCGCCTGCCGCATTGAAAACGATGCCCTGCCGCGCCTGCTGGGCACCGTTCGCGAAGAGGGCAACGAAATTATGATTTTCGTTGGCAACCGCGGCTGCGTGCAAATTTTTACCGGCGCGCTCGAAAAGCTGCTGCCGATGCGCGGCTGGCTCAATATTTTCAATAGCACCTTTACGCTGCACCTGCGCGAAGACAGCGTGGATGAGATCTGGGTGACTCGCAAGCCGACCGCTGACGGTCACGTCACCAGCGTCGAGCTGTTCGCCAAAGATGGCACGCAGATCGCCCAGCTCTTCGGCCAGCGCAGCGAAGGCCACCCGGAGCAGGAGCAGTGGCGCAGCCAGGTTGACCGTCTGACGACGGAAGGACAGACCGCATGAAGCGCTGGCTCGTACTGCTGACGGCCTTGCCGCTGTTTGCCAGCGCCGCCGTCGAACGCATCATCACCCTCGGCGGCGACGTCACCGAAGTGGTTTACGCCCTCGATGCCCAGCAGCAGCTGGTCGCCAAAGACAGCACCAGCACCTGGCCCGCCGAGGCGCAGTCGCTGCCGGACGTCGGCTATCTGCGCCAGCTCAACGCCGAAGGGATCCTCTCGCTGCGCCCAACCCTCGTGCTGGCCAGCGCCCAGGCCCAGCCTTCGCTGGTGCTAAAAAAGGTGCAGGAAAGCAGCGTGAAGGTTATTGACGTGCCGGGGGGCTACAGCCTGGCGTCAATTGATAAAAAGGTCGCCACGATTGCCGAGGCCTTAGGCAAACAGGAACAGGGCGATGCGCTGCTGCAGAAGCTGCACCAGCAGATCGCGCAGATCCCCACCCGGCCGCTTAACAAGCGGGTGCTGTTTATTCTCAGCCACGGCGGGATGAGCACCCTGGTCGCCGGGAAGCAGACGGCGGCCGATGGCGCGATCCGCGCCGCCGGCCTGCAGAATGCGATGCAGGACTTCGACCACTACCGCAGCATGTCCCAGGAGGGTGTGGTCGCCAGCCTGCCGGATCTGGTGGTGATTTCCGCCGACGGGCTTAAGGGCATAGGGGGCGAAGCGGGCCTGTGGAAACTTCCCGGCCTCGCGCAAACCCCGGCGGGCCGCCATAAGCAGGTGCTGGTGATTGATGATATGGCGTTGCTCGGGTTTGGCCCACGCACGCCGCAGGCGATCATCACGCTGCGGCAAAAAGCGGAGCAGCTGCCCTGATGCGTGCTGCTCCCGCCCGTACTCTGTGGCTAATGCTGTTGCTGCTGGCAGGGCTGACGCTGTTCGCCACCACCCTCGGGGCGATGCGTCTGCCGCTCGCCAGCCTGTGGCCGTCCGGCGATGAAGTGCTGCGCCATATCTGGCTGACGATCCGTCTGCCTCGCGTGCTGCTGGCGCTGCTGGTAGGCGCCGCGCTGGCGCTCTCCGGCTGCGTGATGCAGGGGCTGTTTCGCAACCCGCTCGCCGACCCGGGGCTGCTGGGGATCAGCAGCGGCGCGGCGCTGGCGGTGGCCTGCTGGCTGGTGCTGCCGCTGTCGGTGCCGGTACTGGTGGCGCTGTATGCGCCGATGCTGGCGGCCTTTATCGGCAGCATGGCGGTTATGGTGGTGATTTTTATCCTCAGCCGGGCCGGCGACGGCTCGCTGTCGCGCCTGCTGCTGGTCGGGATTGCCATCAACGCGCTATGCAGCGCGCTGGTGGGCGCGCTGGCGTGGATAAGCAACGATACCCAGCCTGCGCCAGCTTTCCCTGTGGGGAATGGGCAGCCTCGGCCAGGCGGAGTGGTCTACGCTGCTGGTGGCGGCCACGCTGATGGTCCCGGCGTCGGCGGCGGTATGGTTGATGGCCTCGCGCCTCAATTTACTGCAGCTCGGCGACGAGGAAGCGCACTATCTTGGGGTTAACGTCCGGGCGCTGCAGCGGCTTCTGCTGCTGTGCAGCGCGCTGCTGGTGGCGGCATCAGTCGCCATCAGCGGAGTGATCGGCTTTATTGGCCTGGTGGTTCCGCATCTGATGCGGTTGTGGCTGGGGCCGGACCATCGCGGCCTGGTCCCCGGCTCGCTGCTCGCCGGCGCGATTTTACTGCTCCTCGCCGATACCCTCGCCCGCACCGTCGCCGCGCCCGCCGAAATGCCGGTCGGCCTGCTGACCAGCATGCTCGGCGCGCCGTGGTTTTTATGGCTTATTTTCCGCCAGCAGAGGACGATCAATGGATAACAGCTATCTCGCCCGCTCGCTGTCGCTGCGCGTCGGCCAACGCCTGCTGATTGACGATATTTCTCTGCAGCTGAGCGCGGCCGGAATGACGGCGCTGATTGGCCCGAACGGTGCGGGCAAATCGACCCTGCTCCGCCTGCTGACCGGCTTTTTAACCCCCGACAGCGGCGAACGGATCGTGGAGGGCCGGCCGCTGGAAAGCTGGACGCCGGAGGCGCTCTCCCGCCGCCGGGCGGTGATGCTGCAGCGTACCCAGCTGCACGCCGACTGGCCCGTTGAGACGGTGATCGCCATGGGGCGCTCGCCGTGGGGCAAAACCCCCGAACTGCAGACCGTGCGCAGGGTGATGGCGGAGACCGGCTGCGACCATCTGGCCGGCAGGCGCTACCCTTCGCTCTCCGGCGGCGAGCAGCAGCGGGTGCAGCTGGCCCGCTGCCTCGCCCAGCTGTGGCGCGACGACGCTCCGCAGGGCTGGCTGTTTCTTGATGAGCCGACCTCGGCGCTGGATCTTTACTATCAGCAGCACCTGCTGCGTCTGCTGAAACGGCTGACCCGCAGCGGCCTGCTGCACGTCTGCATCGTGCTGCACGATCTTAACCTCGCCGCGCTGTGGGCCGACCATATCCTGTTGATGCACCAGGGGAAGCTGGTGGCGGAAGGCACGCCGCATGAGGTGATACAGCAGCCGATCATCAGCCGCTGGTACGGCGCCGACGTGCGCACCGGCCAGCACCCCGACCACGCGATCCCGCAGGTCTATCTGGCGCCCTAATCCCGCCGCGGGTAGCGCGATCGTCCGCGCTACCCGCTTTAGCAACTGGAACGCGGATCGCTGCATCTCGTTTCGTCACTTTCCCTGAAAGTCGTATCTCCGTTATGATGTCTCTCCAATGTGATACCAACGAAAACAAAAAAGATCGCAACCCATTAAAACCCAGGGAGCTGGATAACTTTCTATGAGTACAATCGACAATCTCGACGCCCACACCCCGATGATGCAGCAGTATCTAAAGCTGAAAGCGCAGCATCCGGAGATCCTGCTGTTCTACCGCATGGGCGACTTTTACGAGCTGTTCTATGACGACGCTAAACGCGCTTCGCAGCTGCTGGATATCTCGCTGACCAAACGCGGCGCCTCGGCGGGCGAGCCGATCCCGATGGCCGGGATCCCGCATCATGCGGTGGAAAACTACCTCGCGAAGCTGGTGAATCAGGGCGAGTCGGTGGCGATTTGCGAACAGATTGGCGATCCGGCCACCACCAAAGGGCCGGTCGAACGCAAAGTGGTACGCATCGTCACGCCCGGCACCATCAGCGATGAAGCGCTGCTGCAGGAGCGCCAGGATAATCTGCTGGCCGCCATCTGGCAGGACAGCAAAGGCTTCGGCTATGCGACGCTGGACATCAGCTCCGGGCGTTTTCGCCTCAGCGAGCCGGCGGATCGCGAAACCATGGCGGCGGAGCTGCAGCGCACCAACCCGGCAGAGCCTGCTGTATGCCGAAGATTTTGCCGAAGCGGCGCTGATTGAAGGCCGCCGCGGCCTGCGCCGTCGCCCGCTGTGGGAGTTTGAAATCGACACCGCCCGCCAGCAGCTAAATTTACAGTTCGGCACCCGCGACCTGGTGGGCTTCGGGGTCGAAAACGCCCCGCGCGGCCTGTGCGCGGCGGGCTGCCTGCTGCAGTACGTCAAGGATACCCAGCGCACCTCCCTGCCGCATATCCGCTCGATCACCATGGAGCGCGAGCAGGACAGCATCATTATGGACGCCGCCACCCGCCGTAACCTTGAGATCACCCAGAACCTGGCCGGCGGCACCGACAATACCCTCGCCTCGGTGCTCGACTGCACCGTCACCCCGATGGGCAGCCGGATGCTTAAACGCTGGCTGCATATGCCGCTGCGCAATTCCGCGGTGCTGATCGAGCGCCAGCAGACCATCGGCGCCCTGCAGGAACGCTATGGCGAGCTGCAGCCGGTGCTGCGTCAGGTCGGCGATCTGGAGCGTATTCTGGCGCGCCTGGCGCTGCGCACCGCGCGGCCGCGGGATTTAGCCCGCATGCGCCATGCCTTCCAGCAGACTGCCGGCGCTGCGCGACATGCTGGCCGACGTCCCCTGCGCCCCGGTGCAGCAGCTGCGCGATAAAATGGGCGAGTTCGCCGAGCTGCGCGAGCTGCTGGAAAAAGCGATTATCGACGCGCCTCCGGTACTGGTGCGCGACGGCGGCGTGATTGCCCCGGGCTATAACGAAGAGCTCGACGAGTGGCGCGCGCTGGCCGATGGCGCCACGGACTATCTCGATAAGCTCGAGCTGCGCGAACGCGAACGGCTGGGGCTGGATACGCTGAAAGTGGGCTACAACGCGGTCCACGGCTACTACATTCAAATCAGCCGCGGCCAAAGCCAGCACGCGCCGATTCACTACGTCCGTCGCCAGACCTTGAAAAACGCCGAGCGCTACATTATTCCCGAGCTCAAGGAGTATGAAGACAAGGTGCTGACCTCGAAAGGCAAGGCGCTGGCGCTGGAGAAACAGCTCTACGATCGCCTGTTTGATATGCTGCTGCCGCATCTTGCCGACCTGCTGCAGAGCGCCAGCGCGCTGGCGGAGCTGGACGTGCTGATTAACCTCGCCGAGCGCGCCGAAACCCTCAACTACTGCTGCCCGACCTTTAGCGATAAGCCGGGCATCCGCATTGTCGAAGGCCGCCATCCGGTGGTGGAACAGGTGCTAAAAGAGCCGTTTATCGCCAACCCGCTGGCCCTGTCGCCGCAGCGCCGGATGCTGATTATTACCGGCCCGAACATGGGCGGTAAAAGTACCTATATGCGCCAGACCGCGCTGATTGCGCTGCTGGCGTGGATCGGCAGCTACGTTCCGGCACAAAAGGTCGACATCGGCCCCATTGACCGCATCTTCACCCGCGTCGGCGCGGCGGACGATCTGGCAAGCGGCCGCTCAACCTTTATGGTGGAAATGACCGAAACCGCCAATATTCTGCATAACGCCACCGAGCACAGCCTGGTGCTGATGGACGAAATCGGCCGCGGCACCTCAACCTACGACGGCCTGTCGCTGGCGTGGGCCTGCGCCGAGAACCTGGCGAATAAGATAAAAGCGCTGACGCTGTTTGCCACCCACTACTTCGAGCTCACCCAGCTGCCGGAGAAAATGGAAGGAGTGGCTAACGTGCATCTGGACGCGCTGGAGCACGGCGACACCATCGCCTTTATGCACAGCGTTCAGGACGGCGCGGCAAGCAAAAGCTACGGCCTGGCGGTCGCGGCACTGGCGGGGGTGCCGAAAGAGGTGATCAAGCGCGCGCGGCAGAAGCTGCGCGAACTGGAGAGCATTTCGCCCAACGCGGCGGCAACCCAGGTTGACGGCACGCAGATGTCGCTGCTGTCGGCTTCGGAAGAGACCTCCCCGGCCCTCGAAGCGCTGGAGCATCTTGACCCCGATACGCTGACGCCGCGTCAGGCGCTAGAGTGGATTTATCGACTGAAGAGCCTGGCGTAACGGCCTCCTTCGTCTGTGAACATCATTCCCGGGCGGCAGCCGCCCTGGCCTGAAGATCGCTATTGATCGCCTCACGGAGCTTGCCCGCTGGCGCGGCGGCGCGGCGGTTCTCTATCGCGAAACGCAGACGCTTCCCGGTCAGGCGGCGACGGTGCGCTGGTCAACGGTGGTGTTCAGGCTGGAGGATGACAGGATTTTATGGCGCCACCTGCAGGAGACCTGGCAGGGGTAGAGTTAGCTGGCTAAAAAAGGAAAAGGCCCAATCGCACGATCGGGCCTTTTTTATGAAATGTCTTATTCGCGGAATAGCGCTTCGATGTTCAGCCCCTGACCCTGCAGGATTTCCCGCAGGCGGCGCAGGCCTTCAACCTGGATCTGACGCACGCGTTCGCGGGTCAGGCCAATTTCACGGCCTACATCTTCAAGCGTAGCGGCTTCATAGCCCAGCAGGCCAAAACGGCGCGCCAGGACTTCACGCTGCTTGGCGTTCAGTTCGAACAGCCATTTGACGATGCTTTGTTTCATGTCATCGTCCTGCGTGGTGTCTTCCGGGCCGTTATCTTTTTCATCGGCCAGAATATCCAGCAGCGCTTTTTCCGAGTCACCGCCCAGCGGAGTATCCACCGAGGTGATGCGCTCGTTCAGACGCAGCATACGGCTAACGTCATCAACCGGCTTATCCAGCTGTTCGGCAATCTCTTCCGCGCTCGGCTCATGGTCCAGCTTGTGGGACAACTCACGCGCGGTACGCAGATAGACGTTCAGCTCTTTAACAATATGGATAGGTAAACGAATAGTACGGGTTTGGTTCATGATCGCCCGTTCAATCGTTTGACGGATCCACCAGGTCGCATAAGTCGAAAAACGGAACCCACGTTCCGGATCAAACTTTTCAACCGCGCGGATCAGCCCCAGGTTGCCCTCTTCAATCAGATCCAGCAGCGCCAGACCACGATTGCTATAACGACGGGCAATTTTTACCACCAGACGCAGGTTGCTTTCTATCATCCGGCGGCGTGAAGCAACATCACCACGCAACGCGCGTCGGGCGAAGTAGACCTCTTCTTCAGCCGTCAGCAGCGGGGAATAACCAATCTCACCAAGATAGAGGCTGAGTCGCATCAAGCACGCGCTGCGTTGCGCCTTGCGACAGGAGATCTTCCTCGGCCAGATCGCTATCACTGGGTTCCTCTTCTACTAAGGCTTTCTCGTCGAAAGCCTCAACTCCGTTCTCATCAAATTCCGCGTCTTCATTTAAATCATGAACTTTCAGCGTATTCTGACTCATAAAGATGGCTCCTACCCGTGATCCCTGAGCAAAGCACCTTCGCTAAATATCCTTCAAACGTCGCCAGGACAGGTTTTTAGCCCTAATACAGAGCACCGCCCCGGCGCCTTTTAAGTGACGTTATGCTTATGCGTACTTCGCCAAATTATCGCTGCGGTAAATACTGCAGCGGGTTGACGGATTTCCCCTTGTAACGAATTTCAAAATGCAATCTTGTCGAGCTGGTTCCGGTGCTACCCATGGTAGCAATTTTCTGCCCCGCTTTAATTTCCTGCTGCTCCCGGACCAGCATAGTATCGTTGTGAGCGTAGGCACTCAGGTAATCATCGTTGTGTTTGATGATAATTAGATTACCGTAACCGCGCAGCGCGTTACCGGCATAGACGACGCGTCCATCAGCGGTCGCGACGATAGCCTGTCCTTTACTGCCTGCAATATCGATGCCTTTATTACCGCCCTCGGCGCCGCTAAAGTTCTCGATAACCTTGCCATCAGTCGGCCAGCGCCATGAAGAGATCGGCGAACTGGTTGACGTGCTGCTTGCAGTCGGTTGGTTGCTGCTGATAGCTGGTGCCGTAACCGGCGCAACGACCGTGGTCGCTGGCTTATTATTCGGCAACATCTTATTAGCATTCTGTTCACCTGAGGATTCAGAATACGTAATAGTTGGTTGCGACGCAACCACTGCGGTTGATTTTTGTGCAGGATGTGAGGCCTCCGTCGCACCTCCGCTGGCCCGAGCGCTGGCCTGCGCCACGGCGTTATCGCCGGTGATTGGCTGGCCTGCGGAGTTGCCGACCTGCAGCGTCTGACCAACGTTCAGGGCGTATGGCGCCGGGATATTATTGCGTTCAGCAAGGTCGCGGAAATCGTTGCCGGTCACCCAGGCAATATAGAACAGCGTGTCGCCGCGTTTGACGGTGTAGGTGCTGCCGCCGGTGTAGCTACCTTTCGGAATATCGCCATATTTGCGGTTGTAAACGATCCTGCCGTTCACGGTCTGCAGCGGCTGCTGGGCTACCGGCTGCTGGGCCATCGGCTGAATTTGCGTCGGCCGGGTCTGAACCGGCTGCACCTGAGGCACGGCGGAAACGCCCGTTTTCGCCGGCGGGGTAATCAGCATCCCGGAGCTGGTCCCGGAGGAGGAGGCGCCTCCAGCCGAACTGACCGGCGCAGGCGGATTATTCGTATTCGAACAGCCTGCCAGCCAGAGTGAAACCAGCGATAGTGCCGCAATACGGCTTAAGGTAAATTTTGGGCTTCCCGCGCTCATTTATCCCCCAGGAATAGGTTAACTACCAATATCTTGCTTACCGGGCAACGCCCGGCCAGGACACTGAAAATGTGTCCACCCTACGCCTAAAATCAGGCAAAAAAAACCTGGAATAATCCGGGTCTCACGCCAGCTCGCCCTGGACCAGGGGAACGAAGCGAACGGCTTCGACGGTATCAATCACAAACTCATTACCGCGACGACGGATCCGTTTCAGAAACTGATGCTCTTCACCTACCGGTAAAACCAGTACGCCACCCTCATCCAGCTGCGCCAGCAGCGCCGGCGGAATTTCCGGCGGCGCGGCGGTGACGATAATCGCATCAAAAGGCGCTCGCGCCTTCCAACCCTGCCATCCATCGCCGTGACGGGTTGAAACATTATGTAAATCAAGTTGTTTAAGGCGACGCCGCGCATGCCACTGCAGGCTCTTAATTCGCTCCACCGAGCAGACGTGGTGCACCAGCTGCGCCAGGATCGCCGTCTGATAGCCCGAGCCGGTGCCAATTTCCAGCACCCGGGACTCCGGCGTCAGCGTCAGAAGCTCCGTCATTCGCGCCACCATATAGGGCTGCGAAATGGTTTGCCCCTGGCCAATCGGCAGCGCGGTATTTTCCCACGCCTTATGTTCGAAGGCCTCATCGACAAACTTTTCCCGCGGCACCAGCGCAATCGCTTCGAGCACGCGCTCGTCGACGATGCCCTGAGTACGGAGCTGATTCAGCAGGCTTTCAACACGTTTACTTACCATTGGCTGTCTACCCCGACGCGTTCGAGCCAGTCGGTGACCACTTCATGGGCCTGGTGGGCGGTTAAATCAACGTGCAGCGGCGTCACCGACACGTAGCCTTCATCCACCGCCGCAAAGTCGGTATCGGGCCCGGCATCGTGCTTCTCGCCCGGCGGGCCAATCCAGTACAGGGTATTGCCGCGCGGATCTTTCTGCGGGATCACCTGATCGGCCGGATGGCGGCTGCCGCAGCGGGTCACGCGGATGCCTTTAATCTGCTCAAGGGGCAGATCGGGGACGTTGATATTGAGAATGCGCCCGGTGCGCAGCGGCTCGCGGCTGAGCGCGCGCAGAATGGTGCAGGTGATGGCCGCCGCGGTGGCGTAATGCTGATGGCCATTTAGCGAAACGGCCAGCGCCGGAAAGCCGAGGTGACGTCCCTCCATCGCGGCGGCTACGGTGCCGGAGTAGATAACGTCATCGCCAAGATTCGGCCCGGCGTTAATACCGGAAACCACGATATCCGGACGGGGGCGCATCAGGGCGTTAACGCCGAGATAGACGCAGTCCGTCGGGGTGCCCATCTGGACGGCGATATCGCCATTGTCAAAAGTGAAGGTGCGTAGAGAGGACTCCAGCGTCAGGGAGTTCGATGCGCCGCTGCGGTTACGATCGGGTGCGACAACCTGGACCTCAGCGAATTCCCGTAAGGCCTTCGCCAGGGTCTGAATGCCCGGCGCATGTATCCCGTCATCGTTACTCAGCAATATTCGCATAGTCACCCGTTGTGTTGATAAGTTCCCTTACCACGCTGGTGGCGAAGCTGCCCGCTGGCAGCCAGAAACGCAGTTCAACGGTTACGTCATCCCACCAGTTCCAGCGCATCTGCTGCGGATAGAGCAGCATCGCCCGGCGCGCGGCTTCTACTTTTTCCCGCATCAGCAGCGCCTGGAGTTGCGTCTCGTCGGCCACCGCCGCCCGTTCGGCGGCCAGCGCATCGCGTTGGCTACCCCAGTCGCCGCTCCCCGGCAGCGCAGCGGTAATCAGCAGCTCGCGGCGATCAACCCGCCCCTGCAGCTCCGCCAGCTCTTCAGGCGCGGCGACAAACCAGCTGCCACGCCCCGCTAATTGTAGCGCATCGCCATCAACAACCTGATTAAATTCTGTTTTTTTTAATCTAATACTGACCTGCTGATTAAACAAGCCGCTGCGCGCCGCCGAGAGCCAAAAACTGCGTTTATTTCGGTCGCGCACCGGGGCTCCGCTCTCGGCCCAGCGCAGCGCGCCCAGCAGGTTGCTGCCGCCAATCCCAAAGCGCTGAGCGCCAAAGTAGTTCGGCACGCCGCCCGCAGCAATGGCCTGCAGGCGCTGCTCGACGTCATCACGATGGCTGACTTCGCGCAAGACCAGGGTGAAGTGATTGCCCTTCAGCGCGCCGAGGCGCAGCTTGCGCTTATGGCGCGCGTACTCCAGCACCTGGCAGCCTTCGAGCTGAAATTTGCTGAGGTCAGGCATCTCTTTACCCGGCACCCGGGCGCAGAGCCACTGTTCGGTCACCGCGTGTTTGTCCTTCTGCCCGGCAAAGCTGACTTCCCGGGCGTGAATTTTAAGGAATTTCGCCAGCGCGTCAGCGACAAAGCGCGTGTTGCACTCCTTTTTGAGGATCCGCACCAGCACGTGCTCACCTTCGCCGTCGGGCGCAAAGCCGAGGTCTTCTACCACCATGAAGTCTTCCGGGCTGGCTTTCAGCAGCCCCTGCCCCAGTGGTTTACCGTGCAGCCAGGTGAGTTCGTTGAAGGCGATCATTGCGCCGCCTTACGCAGCAGCGCCACCGCTTCACAGGCAATGCCTTCGCCGCGGCCGGTAAAGCCGAGCTTTTCGGTGGTCGTCGCCTTCACGTTGACGTCGTCCATATGGCAGCCCAGATCTTCGGCGATGAAAACGCGCATCTGCGGAATATGCGGCAGCATTTTGGGCGCCTGGGCAATGATGGTGACGTCAACGTTGCCGAGGGTATAGCCCTTGGCCTGAATCCGGCGCCAGGCTTCGCGCAGCAGCGCGCGGCTGTCGGCGCCTTTGAAGGCCGGATCGGTGTCCGGGAACAGCTTACCAATGTCCCCCAGCGCCGCAGCCCCCAGCAGAGCATCGGTCAGCGCGTGCAGCGCGACGTCGCCATCGGAGTGGGCCAGCAGCCCCTTCTCGTAGGGAATTCGCACCCCGCCAATAATGATTGGGCCTTCACCGCCAAAAGCGTGTACGTCAAAACCATGTCCAATTCGCATTAAGCCTTCTCCTGGTGTCGGGAACGGGTAAGGTAAAATTCTGCCAGCGCCAGGTCTTCCGGGCGCGTCACTTTAATATTATCCGCGCGTCCGGCCACCAGTTCTGGATGGAGGCCGCAAAATTCCAACGCCGACGCTTCGTCGGTGATGGTCGCGCCTTCGTTGAGCGCCCGCATCAGGCAGTCAAAGAGTAATTCACGCGGGAAAAACTGCGGCGTCAGCGCGTGCCACAGGTCGTTGCGATCGACGGTATGGGCAATGGCGACTTTGCCGGGTTCGGCCCGTTTCATGGTATCGCGAACCGGCGCCGCAAGGATGCCGCCAACGCGGCTGGTTTCACGCAGCGCCAGCAGGCGGGTGAGATCGTCCTGATGCAGGCACGGACGCGCGGCGTCATGCACCAGCACCCACTGCGCATCGGGCAGCGCCTTGAGGCCAGCAAGAACGGAGTCGGCGCGTTCGCTGCCGCCGTCAACGACGGTAATCTGCGGGTGGGAAGCCAACGGCAGCTGGCTAAAGCGGACGTCGCCGGGGCTGACGGCAATCACCACGCGCTGGACGCAGGCGTTGGCCAGCAGCGCGGCAACCGCGTGCTCGAGAATCGTTTTGTTACCGATTGAGAGATATTGTTTCGGGCATTCCGTTTGCATACGACGGCCAAAACCGGCCGCCGGCACCACGGCGCAAACGCCCGGAAAAGTGGCTGCCATGTCGTAATCCTGGGCTTAATTTAGCGATTATTCTGCGCCGATCCCTGATTGCGTTTAGACGCATCCGGGACCAGACGATAAAACGTTTCACCCGGGCGGGTCATACTTAGCTCGTTGCGCGCGCGTTCTTCGATCGCTTCCTGACCACCGTTGAGGTCGTCGATTTCCGCAAACAGCTGATCGTTGCGCGCCTTTAATTTATTGTTGGTGTCCTGCTGAGCGGAAACATCGTCATTAACCCGACTATAGTCATGCAGACCATTTTTACCGAACCACAGCGAGTACTGTAGCCAGACCAGCAAAGCCAATAATAGCAGCGTTAATTTACCCATCCTGCCCCCTGAAAAACGGCATCATCATCCGATAACTCGCCCGAGCGTTCTACTCCGACGCGCGGACGATGCCGCGTAACGCGGGGACTGTACCACATTTTTGTCGTCGATACCCAGGCTTGATTCATACGCCAAAAGGACTATCCCAGCAGCCAGAGAAACAGCAGGCCGAACATCAGTCCGATCGCCAAAATCGTCGCGCACGAGCTATAGAGGAGTTTACCATTCAACAACGAATGCAGCGCAATACCGACCACAACGGCCACCGGCATCAGTGCAAGGAAGAACGGCCAGGTGTAGAGAAGAAAAAACAGCGTATTGCTGCCATAGATAAGGAAGGGAATACCCAGCGCCAGCAGCCACGAGATAAATCCCACGGCGGCGCCTGACAAAGACCAGGTGGTCTCGTCACTCGCCACCGGAGGTGGTTCTGAACGAATCATACTGAGGTTCTGGGTATTGCGCATATCAAATCCTGTTCACCGGGCGACCAGCATCTCAGTGCCGCCACCGTTTCAGGATCTGATAATATCTCGCTGTCTGAGCAGGTCTAATAGTTGGTGCACCAAATTTGTTACCAATTGTTCACCATCCAGATGAATTTCCGCCTTTTCCGGTGCCTCGTACACGGAGTCAATCCCGGTGAAATTGCGTAGTTCGCCCGCTCGCGCCTTCTTGTACAGCCCTTTTGGATCTCGCGCCTCGCAGATCGCCAGCGGCGTATCGACGAACACTTCGATAAAGCGCCCTTCCCCCAGGCGCTCGCGTACCGTCTGGCGCTCGGCGCGGTGCGGCGAGATAAAGGCCGTCAGGACCACCAGCCCGGCCTCCACCATCAGCTTCGCCACTTCGCCCACGCGGCGGATATTCTCTTTGCGATCGCCATCGCTAAAGCCCAGGTCGCTGCACAGGCCGTGGCGAACGTTATCGCCGTCCAGCAGATAGGTGCTGACGCCTGCCTGCTGGAGCGCCTCCTCCAGCGCGCCGGCAACGGTAGATTTACCGGAGCCGGAGAGGCCGGTAAACCACAGCACCACGCCGCGATGGCCGTGGCGCTGCTCGCGCTGCTGCGGAGTGACCGGATGGGCATGCCAGACGACGTTTTCGTCATGCTGCGCCATTACTTGCCTCCCAGCAGATCGCGCGCGTCCCAGTGCGGGAAATGCTTACGGATAAGCTGGTTGAGCTCCAGCTCAAACGCGCTGAACGACGAAGCGGACGTCTGGGCCTGCTCCTGCGGCTCGCGCACCATGCCGGCGCCGACGGTGACGTTCGACAGGCGGTCGATAAAAATAAGTCCTCCGGTCACCGGGTTGTTCTGGTATTTGTCGAGCGTCAGCGGCTCGTCAAAGGTCAAATCCACGAGGCCGATGCCGTTGAGCGGCAGCGCTTCCACTTCCCGCTGGGTCAGATTGTTAATATCAACCTGATAGCGAATGCCGTCCACGCGGGCGCGGGTTTTCTTGCCGGCAATTTTGATATCAAAGCTCTGGCCCGCAGAGAGCGCCTGTTCAGCCATCCACACCACGTCAATGCTGGCGCTCTGCACGGCCGGCAGCGATGCCTGCGCATCGACCAGCAGGTCGCCGCGGCTGATATCAATCTCATCCTTCAGCACGATAGTAATCGCTTCCCCGGCGCCGGCCTCCGGCAGGTCGCCGTCAAAGGTCACGATGCGCGCCACGCTCGATTCCACACCCGACGGCAGCACCTTCAGTCGCTGGCCGACCGTCACTTTGCCGGAGGCTACGGTGCCGGAGAAACCGCGGAAATCGAGGTTTGGACGGTTAACAAACTGCACCGGGAAACGCAGCGGCTGGCTTTCAACCAGGCGATGGATCTCAACGGTTTCCAGCACTTCCAGCAGCGTCGGGCCGCTGTACCAGCCCATTTTGTCGCTCTGGCTGGCAACGTTATCCCCTTCCAGCGCGGAAAGCGGCACGAAGCGAATATCGAGGTCGCCCGGCAGCTGTTCGGCAAAGGTCAGATACTCTTCGCGAATCTGATTAAAGCGCTCTTCGCTGAACGCCACGAGGTCCATTTTATTCACCGCCACCACCAGGTGTTTAATGCCCAGCAGCGTCGAAATAAAGCTGTGACGACGGGTCTGATCCAGCACCCCTTTGCGCGCATCGATCAGCAGGATCGCCAGATCGCAGGTCGAGGCGCCGGTCGCCATATTGCGGGTGTACTGCTCGTGCCCCGGCGTGTCGGCAATAATAAACTTGCGCTTTTCGGTAGAGAAATAGCGGTAGGCCACGTCGATGGTGATGCCCTGCTCGCGCTCCGCCTGCAGGCCATCCACCAGCAGCGCCAGATCCAGCTTCTCGCCCTGGGTTCCGTGACGCTTGCTATCATTATGCAGCGATGAGAGCTGATCTTCATAAATCTGGCGGGTATCGTGCAGCAGGCGGCCAATCAGGGTACTTTTGCCGTCATCGACGCTGCCGCAGGTCAGGAAACGCAGCAGGCTTTTGTGCTGCTGCGCGTGCAGGTAGGCTTCAACGCCGCCTTCATCAGCAATTTGTTGTGCAATTGTCGTATTCATGGCGGCTCCTTAGAAATACCCCTGACGTTTCTTCAGCCTCCATCGAGCCTGCCTGGTCGCGGTCAATCATGCGACCCTGACGTTCGCTGGTCGTGGAGACCAGCATCTCTTCAATAATTTCCGGCAGCGTTTGCGCGTTGGACTCCACCGCGCCGGTCAGCGGCCAGCAGCCGAGGGTACGAAAACGCACCATCTGCCGTTTGATCACCTCGCCCGGCTGCAGGTCGATACGATCGTCATCGATCATCATCAGCATGCCGTCACGTTCGAGAACCGGGCGTTCTGCCGCCAGGTACAGCGGCACGATTTCGATATTTTCCAGGTAGATGTACTGCCAGATATCCAGCTCGGTCCAGTTGGAGAGCGGGAACACGCGAATGCTTTCGCCCTTGTTAATCTGGCCGTTGTAGTTGTGCCACAGCTCCGGGCGCTGGTTTTTCGGATCCCAGCGGTGGAAGCGATCGCGGAAGGAGTAGATCCGCTCTTTGGCGCGGGACTTCTCCTCGTCGCGGCGGGCGCCGCCGAACGCGGCATCGAAGCCATATTTGTTCAGCGCCTGCTTGAGGCCTTCGGTCTTCATGATGTCGGTGTGCTTGGCGCTGCCGTGGACAAACGGGTTGATGCCCATCGCCACCCCTTCCGGGTTTTTGTGCACCAGCAGCTCGCAGCCGTAGGCCTTCGCGGTGCGGTCACGGAACTCGTACATCTCACGGAATTTCCAGCCGGTATCCACGTGCAGCAGCGGGAACGGCAGGGTTCCCGGATAGAACGCTTTACGCGCCAGGTGCAGCATCACGCTGGAATCTTTACCGATGGAGTACATCATCACCGGATTGGAGAATTCGGCGGCCACCTCGCGAATGATATGGATGCTTTCCGCCTCCAGTTGTCGCAGGTGAGTGAGTCGTTTTTGGTCCATTACCGTTCCTTATAAGGCCTGTTGTGCCGGGCCTAAGCCAAATTGACCACAGAAGAGCCAAAGCCCTCTGCGTTCGTTGTATGTTGAAACCAGGCGAGCTGCTGATGTAGCTGCACCACCTCACCCACCACCAGCAGGGCCGGCATCGGGGCGTCTTTCGCCAGCTGTTCCAGTTGTTCTAACGTGCCGATGGTCGTTTGCTGATCGGCGCGGGTGCCGCGGGAGATAACCGCCACCGGCGTGCTTCTGTCGCGCCCGTGGGCGATCAGCCGCGCGCTAATTTCCGCCGCCTTCATCGCGCCCATATAGATGGCCAGCGTTTGCCGACTCTGCGCCAGCAACGTCCAGTCGTACGCCGCGCTGTCCGCCTTGTAGTGGCCGGTGACGAAGGTCACGCTCTGCGCGTAATCGCGGTGGGTCAGCGGGATCCCGGCATAGGCCGTCGCCCCTGCGGCTGCGGTTACGCCGGGGACAACCTGAAACGATATTCCCGCCGCAGCGGCCGCCTGCACTCCTCGCCGCCGCGACCGAAAATAAACGGGTCGCCGCCCTTCAGGCGCACCACCGTTTTGCCCTCTTTCGCCGCCTCGACCAGCATCCGATTGGTTTCGTGCTGCGGTACCGAATGCTCGCCGGCGCGTTTACCGACGCAGATCATCTCCGCGTCGCGGCGCACCAGCTCGCGGATCTCCGGCGTCACCAGATGATCGTAAAACACCACGTCCGCCCGCTGAACCGCCTGCAGACCGCGCAGGGTAAGGAGCCCCGCGTCACCCGGCCCGGCGCCGACAAGGATGATTTCGCCCAAACGCTGTTCCGGCTGATAGAGCTCATCTTCCAGCGCCTTGTCCGCGGCGGCTCTGTTGCCGGCAATCATCAGGCTGGTAAAGCGGCCGTTGAAAACGCGTTCCCAGAAACGACGCCGCGCCGCGGTGGTGGTCAGATGGGTTTTAATATGCTGCCGCCAGGAGCTTGCCGCTTCGGCAACGCGTCCGAGGTTGGTCGGCAGCAGCGCTTCAATTTTTTCGCGGATCAGCCGCGACAGAACCGGCGCCGATCCGCCGGAAAAGATCGCCACCAGCAGCGGGGAACGATCGACAATGGAGGGAAAGACCGCCGAGCAGAGCGGCTGATTGTCCACCACGTTAACCAGACGGAAGCGGGCGTTCGCCGCGGCGGAAACCCGCTGGTTCAGCGCGTCGTCTTCGGTGGCGGCAATCACCAGGAAAACGTCGTCGATCTGCTGTTCCTGAAACGCTTGCGCGCGCCACGCGATTTCCCGGCGCTCGACCTGTTCCGCAAGCTCATCGGATAGCGCAGCGGCCACAACCTGCACCTTCGCCCCTGCCCGACGCAGAAACATTATCTTGCGCTCGGCAATCTCGCCGCCGCCGATAACCAGCACCGGCCGCTCTTTTAGTTCGGCAAATAGAGGCAAATAATCCACGTTGCAACAACTCGCTTACAATCAGTCATGGTGCGACTATAGGGTGCCGCTTAGAGCAAATGAAATTACGAAATGGAATGAGTTGTTACTCAAAGGAATAACGGTCCGGGAAAGCAAAGTTCAAAAAGTGCTTAACATGCGACTTTTCCGCTATTTAAGAGCAAATGAAATTGTTTAAGCTCGGTCACAGTTTCATACTAAGCGGGTCAAATTGTTATGTTGCCGTAAGGACCCTCATATGTTTTCCGCGTTGTGCCGCCGCCTGCTTCCACTGGCGCTTGGCGCAGGTTTTGTCTTCTCCGCCCCGGCTTTTAGCGCTATGGGCGAAACCGCCAATACGCAGGCTCGTCATATCGCGACCGTTTTCCCCGGAAGAATGACCGGCTCGCCCGCAGAGATGCTGTCGGCGGACTACCTGCGTCAGCAGTTCGCGCAGATGGGCTACCAGAGCGATATCCGCAGCTTTCATACGCGCTATATCTACACCACCAAAAATCAGCGGCAGAACTGGCAAAACGTTACCGGCAGCACGGTAATCGCCGCCCACGAGGGCAAGGCGCGCCAGCAGATCATCATCATGGCGCACCTCGACACCTACGCGCCCATGAGCGATAGCGACGTGGAAAAGAACCTCGGCGGCCTGACCCTGCAAGGGATCGACGACAACGCCCTTGGCCTTGGCGTGATGCTGGAGCTGGCCGAACGACTCAAGAACGTGCCCACCCATTACGGCATTCGCTTTATCGCTTCCAGCGGTGAAGAGGAGGGGCGCCTCGGAGCGCAGAATCTGCTGAAGCGGATGAGCGACGAGGAGAAGAAAAACACCCTGCTGGTGATCAACCTCGATAACCTGGTGGTCGGCGACAAGCTCTATTTTAATAGCGGCCGCAGTACGCCGGCGCCGATTCGCAAGCTCACCCGCGACCGGGCGCTGGCCATCGCGCGTAGCAAAGGGGTTGCCGCTTTCAGTAACCCAGGGCTGAACCGTGACTATCCGCAGGGCACCGGCTGCTGTAACGACGCCAGCGTTTTTGACAGCGCCGGGATCCCGGTGCTGTCGGTAGAAGCCACCAACTGGTCGCTTGGTAAGAAAGATGGTTTCCAGCAGCGGGCAAAATCCCCCGCCTTCCCTGACGGCTCCAGCTGGCACAACGTGCAGCTGGATAATCAGCAGCATATCGACAAGGCGCTGCCCGGCCGCATCGAGCGGCGCAGCCGCGACGTCGTTAAGGTGATGCTGCCGCTGGTAAAAGAGCTGGCGAAGGCCGATAAGCGCGACTAGCTGGCCTGCAGGAAAAGGTACATCCCCGCGTGACCTGACGCGGGGAACACAAAAACATCAATAAATATAAAAATCCCGGTATTACCGGGATCCCAAAAATATCTATCGGTAATCTACTAACCCTCGTGCAGCCCGCACTCGCGCTTCAGGCCGAAGAAGCGCGTCTCTTCCTCCGCCATCCCCGGCTCCCATTTGCGGGTGGTGTGGGTA
The DNA here is from genome assembly GCF_050058015.1 of Klebsiella sp. WOUb02. Taxonomy (NCBI): domain Bacteria; kingdom Pseudomonadati; phylum Pseudomonadota; class Gammaproteobacteria; order Enterobacterales; family Enterobacteriaceae; genus Klebsiella; species Klebsiella sp. WOUb02. The sequence goes on along the minus strand of NZ_CP170106.1, from coordinate 552,709 downwards.
TCCCCCACCGAGAGATATCCCTGATCCCACAGCGGATGGTATTTCAGGCCGTGCTTCTGCAGATACTGATAAACGGTGCGGTTATCCCAGTCGATAATCGGCAGCACCTTAAATACCCCACGCTGAATCGCCAGCACCGGCAGGGTTGCCCGGCTGCCGGACTGTTCGCGGCGCAGGCCGGCAAACCAGGTATGGGTATTCAGCTCCTGCAGAGCGCGGTTCATCGGCTCGACTTTGTTGATGTCATTGTATTTCTCAATGCCCTCAACGCCCTGCTCCCACAGCTTGCCGTAGCGGGCTTCCTGCCAGGCCGGACTGGTCTGCGCCCGGTAAACCTTCAGGTTCAGCTGCAGCTTATCGGTAAGCTCATCGATAAACTGATAGGTTTCCGGGAACAGGTAGCCGGTATCGGTGAGGATCACCGGAATATCCGGACGGATCTGGTTAACCAGATGCAGGCTAACCGCCGCCTGAATACCAAAGCTTGAAGAGAGCGCGTAGTCGCCGGGCAGGTTTTCCAGCGCCCACGCCACGCGCTCTTCGGCGCTGAGCTTCTCCAGCTGCGCGTTGGTCTCCGCCAGCTGCAGTACGCGTTCAACTTTCGGCAGTTCATTTAGCGCGTTGAGATCGAGTACGGACATAGTTACCTCGTTATTTTCCCTGCGCCTTATCCCCTCCCCGTCAACGGGTAGGGGATCGTCAGGCGCGGATAAAGACGTTTATTCCCAGAAATCACGGGCTGGATCGAGCACCGGGCGCACGATACCCGCACGCACCGTAAAGTCACCGAAGCCTTCACCCGCTTCGCGCTCTTTCGCCCAGCGCCCGACCAGTTCGTCTATCGAGTCGAGAATTTCCGACTCGGTAATATTTTCGCGATACATGCGCGGGATGCGCGTTCCGCTGCGGTTGCCGCCCAGATGCAGGTTGTAACGGCCCGGCGCTTTACCCACGAGGCCGACTTCCGCCAGCAGGGCGCGGCCGCAGCCGTTCGGGCAGCCGGTCACGCGGGTAACGATATGCTCCTCGCTCACGCCGTGCTTGCTCATCACGCCGTCCACCTTATCAATAAACGACGGCAGGAAGCGCTCCGCCTCGGCCATCGCCAGCGGGCAGGTCGGGAAGGAGACGCAGGCCATCGAGTTTTCACGCTGCGGGGTGACGCTATTCATCAACCCGTGATCGCGAGCCAGCTTTTCGATCTTCGCCTTCTGATCCTCCGGCACGCCGGCAATAATCAGGTTTTGGTTGGCCGTAATGCGGAACTCGCCTTTATGGATCTTAGCAATCTTCAGCAGGCCGGTTTTCAGCGGACGTCCCGGATAATCAAGGATACGACCGTTTTCAATAAACAGCGTCAGGTACCAGTTATTGTCGATACCTTTTATCCAGCCAATCCGATCGCCGCGACCGGTAAACTCATACGGACGGATCGGCTCGAATTTAATGCCGGCACGACGCTCAACTTCGGCCTTGAAGGTGTCAACGCCAACGCGTTCCAGGGTGTATTTCGTTTTCGCATTTTTACGATCGGTACGATTGCCCCAGTCGCGCTGGGTGGTGACCACCGCTTCCGCCACGGCCAGAGTGTGCTCAAGCGGCAGATAGCCGAATTCGCTGGCAGTGCGCGCGTAAGTTTTCTTGTTGCCGTGATCAATGGACAGACCGCCGCCGACCAGCAGGTTAAAGCCCACCAGCTTGCCGTTTTCGGCAATCGCCACGAAGTTCATGTCGTTGGCGTGCAGATCGATATCGTTCTGCGGCGGGATCACCACGGTGGTTTTGAACTTACGCGGCAGATAGGTCTGGCCAAGGATCGGCTCTTCGTCGGTGGTGGCCACCTTCTTCTGATCGAGCCAGATCTCCGCGTAGGCGCGGGTGCGCGGCAGCAGGTGCTCGGAGATCTTTTTCGCCCACTCGTAGGCTTCAGCATGGAGCTGAGACTCGTTCGGGTTAGAGGTGCACAGCACGTTACGGTTCATATCGTTGGCCGTCGCCAGCGCGTCCAGCCCCACCGAGTGCAGCATCTGGTGCACCGGCTTGACGTTCTTCTTCAGAATACCGTGGAACTGGAAGGTCTGACGGTTGGTCAGACGAATGCTGCCGTAGATCGTATTATCGGCGGCAAACTTATCGATCGCCTGCCACTGTTTGGTGGTGATCACCCCGCCCGGCAGGCGGCAGCGGAGCAGCATCGCATGACGCGGCTCCAGCTTCTGCGCCGCACGTTCGGCGCGAATGTCGCGGTCATCCTGCTGGTACATGCCGTGAAAACGGATCAGCAGGAAGTTATCGCCCTTAAAGCCGCCGGTGAGGGGGTCGTTTAAGTCTTCCGCGATGGTGCCGCGCAGGTAGTTGCTCTCTACCTTCATCCGCTCGGCGTCGGTCAGTTTACCTTCGACCACCAGCGGTCCAGGATGTTTTTCGCTCATTAGTAGACATCTCGCTGATAACGGCGCTCAACGCGCAGCTCACTTAAAAATTCGTCCGCCGCTTCGGCGTCCATCGCGCCGAATTCGGCAATCACTTCCAGCAGCGTCCGCTCAACGTCTTTCGCCATGCGATTGGCGTCGCCGCAGACATAAATATGGGCACCGTCATTAATCCAGCGCCACAGTTCGGCCCCCTGCTCGCGCAGCTTGTCCTGAACATAGACTTTTTGTTGTTGATCGCGGGACCAGGCCAGATCGATGCGGCTCAGTACGCCCTCTTTGACGTAGCTTTGCCACTCAACCTGGTAAAGGAAATCTTCCGTAAAGTGCGGGTTGCCGAAGAACAGCCAGTTCTTGCCCTCGGCGCCTTCCGCCGCGCGCTGCTGCATGAAGGCGCGGAATGGCGCAATGCCGGTGCCCGGGCCAATCATGATCACCGGAGTCTGCGGGTTGGCAGGCAGGCGGAAGTTATCATTGTGTTCGATAAAGACGCGGACTTCGCCATCTTCTTCCACGCGATCGGCGAGGAAGCTGGAAGCGCCGCCGGCGCGCGCGCGGCCTTCGATCTCATAGCGCACCACGCCGACGGTTACGTGAACTTCGTTTTCCGTTTCCGCCTGCGAGGAGGCGATCGAGTACAGGCGCGGCGTGAGCGGGCGCAGCAGGTCGATCAGCGCCTGGGCCTCCAGCTGCGCCGGAGAGAAGCGCACCATATCGACGACCGGCGTGGTGGCCGCGTAGTGCTGCAGCTGCGCTTTATCGCCCACCAGCGGCAGCAGCGTTTCGCTGCGGGTTAATGTCGCGTAATTCTCAACGATGTTAGCGGTATTGACCGTTAACTCGAAATGCCACTCCAGCGCTTCCGCCAGCGGCAGGGTTTTGCCTTCGACGGTAACCGGCTCATCGCCCTTCAGCCACAGCAACTCGGCCAGCTCTTTAACCAGCGCCGGATCGTTCTGGTACCAGACGCCCAGCGCGTCGCCGGGCTGGTAGCGCAGGCCGGAGTCGCCAAGATCGATTTCAATATGGCGCACGTCTTTCCCGGAGTCGCGGCCGGTAATTTTTTGGTTTACCGAGAGCGTCGCGGTCAGCGGCGCTTCTTTAGTATAGGGGCTGGTGTGAATGTCATTAACCGCGCCGCTCGTCGCCAGCTGAGCCGGCGTCGCCGCCGGCGCGCGGGCCTTCAGCACTTCGACCACGCGGGTGCGCCATTCGGCCGCTGCGCCCTGATATTCGACGTCGGCATCAACGCGATCGAGCAGGCGCTCCCCGCCCAGCTCGGCCAGCCTGCTGTCGAAATCTTTCCCCGACTGGCAGAAGAATTCGTAGGAGGTATCGCCCAAACCAAAGACCGCGAAGGCGGTGCCTTCGAGCTTCGGCGCTTTTTTCGAGAGCAGGAATTTATGCAGCGCGACGGCTTCTTCCGGCGGCTCGCCTTCGCCCTGGGTTGAGGTCACGACGATCAGCAGTTTTTCGGAGGCTATTTGTTTGAATTTGTAGTCGCCCGCGTTAACCAACTTAACGTTCAGCTGCGCTGCCTGGAGGTCGTCACGCAGCGCTTCGGCCACCCGACGGGCGTTGCCGGTTTGCGAGGCGGACAGCAGCGTAATGCTCGGGACTTCCGCCGCCTGGGCCGGAGCGGCAGCCGCCGCGCCGGAATGCTGATTCAGCACGCCCCAAAAATAGCCGGAAACCCAGGCAAGCTGGGTCGGGGTGAAGTCTGTCGTGGCCGCCTGCAGGCGCGCCATTTGCTCCGGGTTAAGCGGCAGCAAATTGGAAGGTGGGACCTGTGTCGTCATGCGTCGTTATGTTCCAGTAAGCAAAGCTGTTATTCGCACCCTGTCAGCGCGGCAAAAACAGAAGAGAATGTAAGGTTAACGGCGCAGATAGTAACAATTAAATAAGGGATGGAAATAACAAATAACCAAATGGACTAACCTGTTTTACCTATAGTTATTAACAACAAAATCGATTAAATAATCCTATGAAATATAAAGAGATTACTGACCACAGGGCGGCGTATGCGGCCATTTCACGCTCGGGGCCGTTTTAGTTAATGCTAAAAAATGTACTTTCCGGTACCCTACGGCGGTTTTTTGTCTTATTGAGAGTAAAAGATGTCCACCACCCTGTTTAAAGATTTTATCTTCGAAGCCGCCCATCACCTGCCCCACGTACCGGAAGGTCATAAGTGCGGTCGTCTGCACGGTCACTCTTTTATGGTACGTCTGGAGATTACCGGCGAAGTCGATCCGCATACGGGTTGGATCATGGATTTTGCCGAGCTTAAGGCCGCCTTTAAGCCGACCTACGATCGCCTGGATCACTACTACCTGAACGATATTCCTGGGCTGGAGAACCCGACCAGCGAGGTGCTGTCGCGCTGGATTTGGCAACAGGTTAAACCCGTTGTGCCGCTGCTGAGCGCGGTGATGATTAAAGAGACCTGCACGGCGGGCTGCGTCTATCGCGGCGAGTGACGGTTTGCCGGGCAGTGCTTTATTTAGCCCCTTAGCAGAACGCAGAAGCCCGGTCAGCATTGCGCTACCGGGCCTTTTTATCAGGCAATATTCAGATATTTATGCGTTTGCATCGAGAGCCGCCAGTTGCGGGCGATGCAGGTCTCAATACACAGACGCGTCGCATCCTCTTTCTGGCTGATGGGCTGCAGAGCGATAATCCGCGGCTTGTCGTCGGTCAGCGTTTCCAGCAGTTCATCCAGCGCTTCGATATCGCGCACGCGCCCCACCGGATGCTTGATTTCATCCGCGCGCAGCAGCGCCTGCGACAGCACGTCGTAACCGCCGCGCATGTTGACCTTCGGTGAAACCGTCACCCAGGTGCGCGGGCTGCAGCGCACTTCGTGAGTACCGCTGGTTTCAATCTGGCAGCTGAAGCCGTTATGCTCAAGCAGGGTCGTCAGCGGGGTGAGATCGTGAATGCAGGGCTCACCGCCGGTGATCACCACGTGACGGGCGGTCCACCCCTGGCGGCCAATAATCGCCAGCAGATCTTCGCCGCTGGCCGGGCCCCATTTATCGCTCTCTTTGGTTTTCGCCAGAATGCTGAACAGCGACACTTCCCGATCGGCAAGTTTGTCCCAGGTATGTTTGGTATCGCACCAGGCGCAACCAACCGGGCATCCCTGCAGGCGAATAAAAATGGCGGGCACGCCGGTAAAATAACCCTCGCCTTGCAAGGTCTGGAACATCTCGTTAATCGGGTACTGCATAATCATCTCTGTTTAGGTGCTAAACGATCATTATCGCAGATTTGCGCGCCCAGGTCTTGTCCTCAGCTGCGATGGCGCCCCGTTATCTCGCGGCGATAAAACTGCGGCTATTCTGACTCTTGGCGCCGCCATGTTTATGCATGACCCGCGCCGCATTCATCATTCATTTTATTTTTTAGATTTATATCGTTGATGTAACAAAAAATTTTAAATATTACATTAATGGAAAATATAAAAACCTGAACAATAAATAAAATAACCAATAAAATCAGTATAGTACAAACAGATACATGAAACTTCGAATTTTTATAAATAGTCTGATGTCGAATCCAATCCGCGCCCGCTCATAACCTTAATACGGCCTTAAGAATTGATTTAAATGGCCCATTTCCCATTTATCCGCCGTTTAGTTTAGCCCGCCTAGAATCCACCCGACTAACCATGATGAGACTGTATTCATGAAGACATTATTAATTACAGGCGTTACCGGATTTCTGGGTGGAGCAGTTTTAGAGAATATCCTGAAGCAAAAAAATCGGGCGAATCTGCTGCTTTTAGTTCGTGCCAGTAATGGTGAAGCAGCGCTTGCCCGGGTTAAAGACAATCTGCGAAAATTCAACATCGCGGAGGAGACGCTGGCGACGCTGAGCGTCCGGCACATCCTGCTGGGTGATTTGGCGAATCCGCAGGAATTTCTTGCCGATCCGCGCCTCGACGGCGTTACCCACGTGCTCAACTGCGCCGCCGTCGCCTCGTTCGGCAATAACCCGCTGATCTGGAAAGTCAACGTTGAGGGGACGCTCCGCTTTGCCCAACGCATGGCCGAGGTCTCCGGGCTGCAGCGCTTCCTGCACGTTGGCACGGCAATGTCGTGCTCGCCGGAGCCTGACTCTCTGGTCGCGGAAAGCGCCGAATTCCGCGAGCGCGCTGAGCACCTTGTCGAGTACACGCACTCTAAATCGACCATCGAGCGGCTGATGCGGCAGGCGTGCCCGACGCTGCCGCTGGCTATCGCCCGCCCCTCTATCGTCGTCGGCCATACCCATCACGGCTGCCAGCCCTCCAGCAGCATCTTCTGGGTATTCAGCATGGGCCTGATGCTGCAAAAGTTCATGTGTGCGATGGAGGACAGGATTGATGTTATTCCCGTTGATTACTGTGCCGATGCGCTGCTGATGCTGCTCGATAGCCCGCTGCCCCGCGGTGAAGTGGTGCATATCTCGGCGGGGGAAGAAAACAGCGTCAGGTTTGCCGAGATTGACAGCGCAATGGCCTCCGCGCTAGAGCGGCTGCCCGTCGGCGACAGCTATGCCCAGGTGAGCTATGAGACGCTGGTGAAGATGCGCCGGGAGCTAAAGGATATCTTTGGTCCCTGCAATGAGCGCCTGATGCTCAAAGCCATGCGCCTGTACGGCGCCTTCGCCGGGCTGAACGTGCGATTCAGCAACGATAAGCTGCTGAGCATGGGGATGCCGAAACCGCCGCGCTTTACCGATTATATTGACCGCTGCGTGCAAACGACCCGCGGGCTTTCTATTCCGCAGCAGATGGCCGTCGACTTTAAATAATCGCCGCTCTGCAGGCAAAAAAAATGCCAGTCCGCAGACTGGCATTTTCATATCAGATAAAGAGCGGCTTATGCCTGACCTTTGATCTCTTTACGACCGTTGTACGGTGCTTTTTCGCCCAGAGCTTCTTCGATACGAATCAGCTGGTTGTATTTAGCAACGCGGTCAGAACGGCTCATAGAACCGGTTTTGATCTGGCCTGCAGCAGTACCTACCGCCAGGTCAGCGATGGTAGCGTCTTCAGTTTCGCCTGAACGGTGAGAGATAACGGCAGTGTAGCCAGCGTCTTTCGCCATTTTGATCGCAGCCAGAGTTTCGGTCAGGGAACCGATCTGGTTGAATTTGATCAGGATGGAGTTAACGATGCCTTTCTCGATGCCTTCTTTCAGGATCTTGGTGTTGGTTACGAACAGATCGTCACCAACCAGCTGGATTTTGTCGCCCAGAACTTTAGTCTGGTATGCGAAGCCGTCCCAGTCAGATTCGTCCAGACCGTCTTCGATAGAGACGATCGGGTACTGTTTGGTCAGATCTTCCAGGAAGTGAGTGAACTCTTCAGAGCTGAACGCTTTGTTGCCTTCGCCAGCCAGAACGTATTTACCGTCTTTGTAGAATTCAGAAGCCGCGCAGTCCATCGCCAGAGTGATGTCGGTGCCCAGCTCGTAGCCGGCAGCTTTAACCGCTTCAGCGATAACCGCCAGAGCTTCAGCGTTGGAACCCAGGTTCGGCGCGTAGCCGCCTTCGTCACCAACTGCGGTGTTCATGCCTTTAGCTTTCAGAACTTTAGCCAGGTTATGGAACACTTCAGAACCCATACGTACGGCTTCTTTCAGGGATTTAGCGCCAACCGGCTGAATCATAAATTCCTGGATGTCGACGTTGTTGTCCGCGTGCTCGCCGCCGTTGATGATGTTCATCATCGGAACCGGCATGGAGTATTTGCCCGGGGTACCGTTCAGCTCGGCGATGTGTTCGAACAGCGGCTGGCCTTTAGCGGCAGCTGCTGCCTTGGCGTTCGCCAGGGACACGGCCAGGATTGCGTTCGCACCGAAGTTAGATTTGTTTTCAGTACCGTCCAGATCGATCATGATCTTGTCGATGCCGGCCTGGTCTTTGGCGTCTTTGCCAAGGATTGCCTGAGCGATCGGGCCGTTAACCGCGCCAACGGCTTTCAGTACGCCTTTGCCCATGAAGCGGGATTTGTCGCCATCGCGCAGTTCCAGCGCTTCGCGGGAACCAGTAGAAGCACCTGACGGAGCTGCTGCCATACCAACGAAACCACCTTCCAGGTGTACTTCGGCTTCAACAGTCGGGTTACCACGGGAGTCGATGATTTCACGACCGATGACTTTAACGATTTTGGACATTAGATTTTCCTCAGTACAAGTTAAACTAAAACTCCAGACAAACAATGCACCCGGAGGGGTGCATTGCCGTTCTAACTCTTTTACTTCGCCTGACGCTTCTGATACTCGCCTGCTGCCTTAACGAAACCAGCAAACAGCGGATGGCCGTCGCGCGGCGTCGAAGTAAACTCCGGGTGGAACTGACAGGCCACAAACCACGGATGGTTCGGCACCTCGATGATCTCGACCAACTGATCGTCCCCGGAACGGCCCGCAACGCGCAGGCCCGCATTTTCAATCGGCTTCAACAACATGTTGTTGACTTCGTAACGGTGACGATGGCGCTCGGTGATTGTCGGCTCGCCGTACAGCTGGCGCACCAGGCTATCTTCGTCCAGCTGGCACTGCTGCGCGCCCAGGCGCATGGTGCCGCCGAGATCGCTTCTCTCGGAACGAACTTCGACGTTGCCTTCCTCATCACGCCATTCGGTAATCAGCGCCACGACCGGGAACTTACAGTCTGGCACAAATTCCGTGGAGTTAGCGCTCTCCATCCCCGCTACGTTGCGCGCGAACTCAATCAGCGCAACCTGCATACCCAGGCAGATACCCAGATATGGAATATTGTTTTCACGCGCATAGCGCGCGGTGGCAATCTTACCTTCAACGCCGCGGTAGCCGAAGCCGCCCGGGATCAGGATAGCATCTAAATTCTTCAGAATTTCGACGCCGCGCGTTTCCACATCCTGCGAATCAATCAGCTTGATGTTTACGGTCACACGATTTTTCAGACCGCCGTGTTTCAGCGCTTCAATCACCGATTTGTAGGCATCCGGCAGCTCAATGTACTTACCGACCATACCGATGGTGACTTCGCCTGCCGGGTTAGCTTCTTCGTAGATAACCTGTTCCCATTCGGCCAGGTTTGCTTCCGGGCAGTTCAAGCTGAATCGTTTACAAATATAATCGTCCAGCCCCTGAGATTTCAACAGGCCCGGAATTTTATAAATGGAATCGACATCTTTCAGAGAAATAACGGCCTTTTCCGGGACGTTACAGAACAATGCAATTTTAGCACGTTCGTTCGCCGGGACCGCCCGATCGGAGCGACAGATCAGAATATCTGGCTGAATACCGATAGAAAGCAGCTCTTTTACGGAGTGCTGAGTCGGTTTGGTTTTGACTTCGCCGGCTGCTGCCATGTACGGCACCAGGGTCAAATGCATAAACAGGGTGTGCTCGCGGCCAATTTCTACCGCCATCTGGCGAATAGCTTCGAGGAACGGCAGGGATTCGATATCGCCGACGGTACCGCCGATTTCAACCAGCACCACGTCGTGACCTTCGCCACCGGCAAGCACGCGCTCTTTAATCGCGTTGGTAATGTGCGGAATAACCTGTACGGTTGCGCCCAGGTAATCACCACGGCGCTCTTTGCGCAGGACGTCGGAGTAAATACGCCCCGTAGTGAAGTTATTACGGCGGCTCATTTTGGTACGGATGAAGCGCTCGTAATGGCCCAGGTCCAGATCGGTTTCAGCGCCGTCTTCAGTAACGAACACTTCCCCGTGTTGGATAGGACTCATGGTGCCCGGATCGACGTTGATGTACGGATCCAGTTTCATCATGGTCACGTTAAGCCCACGGGCCTCGAGAATAGCTGCGAGGGATGCTGCGGCAATGCCTTTACCCAGAGAGGATACGACCCCGCCGGTCACAAAAATATAGTTCGTTGTCATGCTGAACCTGAGAAGTTAGGGTGAAACGATGGAATAACCAGGACGGGAAAGTAGTATACCCGAACACGACGAGCGCCACAAACTTTCATTCTCCGCCTCCTTTCCAGGCCATAACAAACACAGGGAGTGAGAAAATAGCCCCTTTTGGGTAAATGTTTTTGACGCAAATCAAGCGCTTGTCATTTAAAAAATCACACAAATCGCGCTTGATCACGAAAACCCGTTAGAGATCAGTTTCCTGCCGCTTTACCTCTTGCCACACTTCTTCCATGGTATCGAGGTCAACGCCGGTCATCTCCAGCCCGCGCGCGGCGACAATGCGCTCAACTTCGCGGAAGCGGCGCTCAAACTTTAGGTTGGCTTTTTGCAGGGCGACTTCGGCTTTAACGCCTAAATGACGGGATAAATTGACCGTCGCAAACAGCAGGTCGCCAACTTCCTCCTCCAGTTTAGCCTCATCTACCACCGCCTGCTGCACTTCGTGCATCACCTCGTCGATCTCCTCGTGCACCTTGTCCAGCACCGGCCCCAGCGAGGTCCAGTCAAAGCCCACTCCCGAGCAGCGTTTTTGTATTTTATGCGCGCGCATCAGCGCTGGCAGGCTGTGCGGAATATCATCCAGCGCGGAGTGCTGGGATTTTTCCGCCCGCTCGGCGCTTTTGATCTCTTCCCAGCGCGCCAGCACTTCCGTACTGCTGCCGGCGCTGGCGTCGCCAAAGATATGCGGATGGCGACGCTCCAGCTTGTCGCTAATCGCGGCGCAAACGTCGTCAAAGGCGAAACGTCCCTCTTCCTGCGCCATCTGGGCGTAGAACACCACCTGGAACAGCAGGTCTCCCAGCTCGCCGCGCAGATCGTCAAAATCTTCGCGGGCGATAGCGTCCAGCACTTCGTAGGTTTCTTCGAGGGTATAGGGGGCAATGGTGGCAAAGGTCTGCTCTTTGTCCCACGGGCAGCCGGTTTCCGGGTCGCGCAGGCGTTGCATTATCCCGAGCAGGCGGTCGATTTGAGTCATGGTAATTCCTTGCAAAATGTTGGTCTTTTTCGCTTCCCCCGGTGAAAACGCAGGAGAAAATCAGCGCAGTAGCCCTCTCCCCGCAGGAGAGAGGGCCATGGATGGAGGGATAAACCATTAGCCGCCGTGCAGACGGCGGGCATCAATAACGTCCGGTACCTGATTCAGCTTGCCGAGCACGCGGCCCAGCACCTGCAGGTTATAGATTTCGATGGTCATATCGATGGTGGCCAACTGCTGTTTGGTATCGCTACGGCTGGCCACGCCCAGCACGTTGACCTTCTCGTTGGCGAGGATGGTAGTGATATCGCGCAGCAGGCCGCTGCGATCGTTGGCGACCACGCGCACCACCAGCGAGTAGCCCGCGGAGTAGCTTTCCCCCCAGACCGCATCGACGATCCGCTCCGGCGCGTGCGACTGCAGCTCCGCCAGCTGATCGCAGTCCGCCCGGTGCACCGAGATCCCGCGCCCCTGGGTGATAAAGCCGACAATCTCATCGCCGGGGATCGGCTGGCAGCAGCGCGCGATGTGGTGCATCAGGTTACCGACGCCTTCGACCACCACCCGGCCGTTATCTTTGCTGCGATTCTGCGGCGCCCAGCTCTTCTGCTGCAGTTGCTTCAGCGCCGCCGCATCCTGCTCGGCCGCGCTCGGCTTATTGAACTGCGCCTGCAGGAAGTTGACCATCTGGTTAAGGCGAATATCTCCGCCGCCGATGGCCGCCAGCAGCTCGTCCAGCTCGTTGAAATTGTAGCGCGGCAGCAGATGTTTTTCTGCATCCTTGAGAGTGATGCCAAGATGCTCCAGCTCATCGTCAAGGATCTGCCGTCCGGCGAGAATGTTTTTATCGCGATCCTGCTTGCGGAACCAGGCGTGAATTTTCGAGCGCCCGCGGCTGGTGGTGACGTAGCCAAGGTTCGGGTTCAGCCAGTCGCGGCTCGGGTTGGGCTGCTTCTGGGTGATGATTTCAATCTGATCGCCCATCTGCAGCTGATAGGTAAACGGCACAATGCGTCCGCTGATTTTCGCCCCGATGCAGCGGTGGCCGACATCGCTGTGGATGTGGTAGGCAAAATCGAGCGGCGTCGAGCCGGAGGGTAAATCGACCACGTCGCCCTTCGGCGTAAAGACGTAAACCCGGTCGTCAAAGACCTGGCTGCGCACTTCATCCAGCATTTCGCCGGAATCCGCCATCTCTTCCTGCCAGGCGATCAGCTTACGCAGCCAGGCAATGCGGTCTTCGTAGCCGCGCCCGCCGCCCACCGCCGCGCCGGCGCCCTCTTTGTACTTCCAGTGCGCGGCGACGCCCAGCTCGGCATCTTCATGCATCTGGCGAGTACGAATTTGAATTTCTACCGTTTTGCCGCCGGGGCCGAGCACCACGGTATGAATAGACTGGTAGCCGTTAGGCTTCGGATTAGCGACGTAATCATCGAACTCATCCGGCAGATGACGGTAGTGGGTGTGGACTATCCCCAGCGCGGCGTAGCAGTCCTGCAGGCGCTCGGCGACAATGCGCACCGCCCGCACGTCAAACAGCTCATCGAAGGTGAGATGCTTTTTCTGCATTTTCCGCCAGATGCTGTAGATATGCTTCGGCCGGCCGTACACTTCGGCCTTGACGCCTTCCGTTTTCATCTCCGAGCGCAGGTGGCCGACGAATTCGTCAATGTAGTGCTCGCGGTCGATTCGCCGCTCGTGCAGCAGCTTCGCGATGCGCTTATATTCGTCCGGATGCAGGTAGCGGAAGCAGTAATCCTCCAGCTCCCACTTCAGCTGGCCGATCCCTAAGCGGTTGGCCAGCGGCGCGTAGATATTGGTGCACTCTTTCGCCGCCAGAACCCGTTCATCTTCAGGCTCGTCTTTGACTTCCCGCAGGTGGGCGATACGTTCGGCGAGCTTGATGACCACGCAGCGGAAATCGTCGACCATCGCCAGCAGCATGCGGCGAATGTTATCCACCTGTTCAGAGGAGACGGAGTCGGTGTGGGTGGCCTTGAGCTGGCGGATGGCCGCCATGTCACGTACGCCGTGGATCAGGGTCACCACGGATTTGCCGACGCTCTCCTGCATCACCTCTTCGCTGACGACCTCGCCGTCCGCCAGCGGGAACAGCATCGCCGCCCGCAGCGTATCGATGTCCATGCTCAACGTGGAGAGGATTTCAACCATCTCCACGCCGCGCCATAGCAGAAGGTCCGCGCGCGGATGTCCCTGCGTTTGCTCACGACAATAGTCCCAGGTTTCGGCTAAGCGCTCACACGACTGCTGGCTGGAAATGCCCAGACTCGCGATCCATTTATTCGGGTCAAATTCACCAGCTTTATTTAGATGTGCACTTCTTACCGCAACCATTGTCCTCTCCTTAAGGGACCTGGCCTGCCGAAGTCGGCAAGCCTCAACTTATACACGTCATCCTGCAAATCGTATTAGCGCCGGCGCCCGTCGCTCGCCTCAGTCGCTGAGCCGAGCGGGCCGCTGAGGATTTACTCTACTGCCACCTCAATGCGATTCGTATGATTTTGTGTAATTTTGTGTTCAAACAGCACCATTGATTCCAGATGCCCGGTATGCGGGAACATATCCAGCATCGCCAGGCGCTGGATTTCATACCCCGCCTCTAAAAGCAGTTCGCTATCGCGCGCCAGCGTCGCCGGGTTACAGGAGACGTAGACTACGCGCTGCGGGGCCAGTTTTATAATATGTCGCATCACGCCGGCCGCGCCGGCTCTTGCCGGATCGAGCAGTATTTTATCAAAGCCGCGCTTCGCCCAGGCCTGGCGGGTCACGTCCTCTTCCAGATTTTCGTGGAAGAATGTGACGTTATGCAGATTGTTCAGCGCGGCGTTTTCGCGCCCTTTCTCGACCAGAGCAGGAACGCCTTCAACGCCGACAACCTGCGCGGCGCGCTGCGCCAGCGGTAGGGTAAAATTGCCCATTCCGCAGAACAGATCCAGCACCCGGTCCTGCGGCTGAATATCCAGCCACTCGAGGGCCGTACGCACCATCAGCTGGTTAACGCCGTCGTTAACCTGGATAAAGTCGCGCGGACTGAACACTAAGCGTAGTCCGTCTGACGTATACCATGGCGCTTCGCCGACAATATGTTCAAGTATCTCGCTTTGCGGCGCCAGGTACAGGGAAAGACCGTTAGATTGCGAAAATCGTTCCAGTTTTTCTTTATCGCCGGCGGGCAGCGCGGCGGTATGACGTAATACCATCAGCGGCCCGTTATCGGCCTGCACCAGCTCAACGTGGCCCAGCTGACGCACGGATTTCAGGCTGCTCAGGCATTCGCGCACCGCCGGCAGCAACGCCTCAAGAGCGGGCGCCAAAACGGGGCACTGCACCACGTCGACAATGTCGCTGGAGCTGGCCTGACGAAAGCCCATCCGTAAGTGTTGGGTCTTTGGCTGATAATTCAAGCTCAGGCGCGCGCGTCGACGATAGCCCCACGGCGAAGCGGCTATAATCTCTTCGACGTCGCGCTTCATCAGGCGGCCGAGCGCGGCGCGCTTGCTTTGCTGCTGCAGCTCAACGCTGGCATGCTGCTGCTGGCAGCCGCCGCAGACACCAAAGTGCGGACAGCGCGGCGTCTGGCGCTGCGGGCTATCGTTGAGGCGGCGTTTCACCCCGGCGTGAGCGTACTGTTTTTTATCGTCAACCAGCACCACCTCGGCCTGCTCCTGCGGCAGCAGGCCGCGAACAAATAGCGCTTTTCCCTGGTGACGAGCGACGCCCTGACCAAAGGGATCGAGGTCATTGACTGTAACGGTTATGATCTGGCGCGTCGTCACACGCCGTTTTGCAGAGTAGAATTGCGCCATCGTAGAGATTTGTCTCAATCAAATATACTGACTCTTATTCTCCCATAACGGAACCGCATGACCAACTACAGCCTACGTGCTCGCATGATGATTCTTATTCTGGCGCCTACCGTACTTATTGGTTTGTTGCTCAGTATTTTCTTCGTCGCGCATCGCTACCACGACCTGCAGCGGCAGCTGGAAGACGCCGGAGCCAGCATTATCGAGCCGCTGGCGGTCTCCAGTGAATATGGCATGAATTTGCAAAACCGCGAATCTATCGGGCAGCTGATTAGCGTCCTGCACCGTCGTCACTCGGATATTGTGCGCGCAATTTCAATTTATGATTCGCAAAACAGGCTCTTTGTGACCTCCAATTTTCAGCTTAACCCCAGCGAGCTGCGGCTGGACAAGGGGGCCACGTTTCCCCGTCAGCTCAGCGTGACCCGCAAAGGCGACGTGATGATCCTGCGCACCCCGATCGTCTCGGAGAGCTATTCGCCCGACGAGTCGCCGGTGACCGATGCCAAAATGCCCGGCAACATGCTGGGCTACGTGGCCCTCGAACTGGATCTCAAATCGGTACGCCTGCAGCAGTACAAAGAGATTTTTATCTCCAGTGTGATGATGCTGTTCTGCATCGGGATTGCGCTGATTTTCGGCTGGCGGCTGATGCGGGACGTCACCGGGCCGATCCGCAATATGGTCAATACCGTTGACCGCATTCGCCGCGGCCAGCTGGATAGCCGCGTCGAAGGCTTTATGCTCGGCGAGCTGGATATGCTGAAGAACGGCATCAACTCGATGGCGATGTCGCTGGCGGCCTATCATGAAGAGATGCAGCACAATATCGATCAGGCGACCTCCGATCTGCGCGAAACCCTCGAGCAGATGGAGATCCAAAACGTTGAGCTGGATCTGGCGAAAAAGCGCGCTCAGGAAGCCGCGCGCATCAAGTCAGAGTTCCTCGCCAATATGTCCCACGAGCTGCGAACGCCGCTTAACGGCGTGATTGGCTTTACCCGCCTGACGCTGAAAACCGATTTAAACGCCACCCAGCGCGATCACTTGACCACCATCGAGCGCTCCGCCAACAACCTGCTGGCTATCATCAACGACGTGCTGGACTTTTCCAAGCTGGAGGCGGGTAAGCTCATTCTCGAGAGCATCCCGTTCCTGCTGCGCAGTTCGCTGGATGAGGTGGTGACCCTGCTGGCGCACTCGGCCCACGATAAGGGGCTGGAGCTGACGCTGAACATCAAAAATGATGTGCCGGATAATATTATCGGCGACCCGCTGCGCCTGCAGCAGATCGTCACCAACCTGGTGGGCAACGCCATTAAGTTCACCGAGCACGGGAATATCGACGTGCTGGTGGAGCAGCGCGCGATCGGCAACTCCCGCGTGCAGATCGAGATCCAAATCCACGATACCGGAATCGGCATTCCGGAGCGCGACCAGTCGCGGCTATTCCAGGCTTTCCGCCAGGCGGATGCCAGCATCTCCCGCCGTCACGGCGGCACCGGCCTGGGGCTGGTCATTACCCAGCGGCTGGTGAAGGAGATGGGAGGCGATATCTCCTTCCACAGCCAGCCTAACCGCGGTTCAACCTTCTGGTTCCATATCAGCCTCGATCTCAACCCGAACGCTATTCCCGATAGCCCGCCCACCGACTGCCTGCGGGGGAAAACGCTGGCATATATCGAAGCCAACGCGGCGGCGGCCCAGTGCACGATGGAGCTGCTGGCCAACACGCCGCTGGAAGTGGTCTATAGCCCGACGTTTTCCGCGCTGCCGGAGACGCATTACGATATTCTGCTGGCCGGTATTCCGGTTTCCATGCGCGACCTTAACCAGCAAAAGGATAAGCTCACCAAAGCCTGCGCGATGGCGGACAATTTAATTCTCGCGCTCCCCTGCCACGGGCAGATCAACGCTGAAGCGCTGAAGCGCGAGGGGGTGGCCGCCTGCCTGCTTAAGCCGCTGACCTCAACCCGGTTACTCCCCGCGCTAACCGCCTCCTGTCGGACGCAGCCGGCGGTGATGTTGACGCATACCGACAGCAGCAAGCTGCCGATGACGGTGATGGCGGTTGACGATAATCCGGCAAACCTGAAGCTTATCGGCGTGCTGCTGGAAGACCTGGTCCAGCACGTCACGCTATGCGAGAGCGGCCAGCGTTCCGTGGAGCTGGCCAGGGAGATGCAGGCTGGATCTGGTGCTGATGGATATTCAGATGCCGGATATGGACGGCATTCGCGCCTGCGAGCTCATCCGCCACCTTCCCCACCATCAGCAAACGCCGGTCATCGCGGTCACGGCCCACGCGCTGGAGGGGCAAAAAGAGAAACTACTGAGCGCCGGCATGAACGACTACCTGGCAAAACCGATTGAAGAGGAGAAGCTGCACAGCCTGCTGCTGCGCTATCAGCCGGGGATGCACGCCGCAGCGCCGCCGGCGGCCGAGGTGATTGAAGCCCCGATCGATCATAACGTCACCCTCAACTGGCAGCTGGCGCTGCGGCAGGCGGCGATGAAGCCGGACCTGGCGCGGGAGATGCTGCAGATGCTGATCGCCTTCATGCCGGAGGTGCGCAACAAGGTGGAAGAGCAGCTGGTGGGCGAAGAGCCGGAAGGGCTGCTGGATTTGATTCATAAGCTTCACGGGAGCTGCAGCTACAGCGGCGTGCCCCGGCTGAAGAAGCTGTGTCAGACCATCGAGAGCCAGCTGCGCGCGGGAACCGCCGCCGAGGATCTGGAGCCCGAGCTTCTGGAACTGCTGGATGAGATGGATAACGTCACGCGGGAAGCGTGCAGGCTCATGGGCGTCTAGCCCGGCTGACTCTGCGGGTCCAGGCAGCGGCCCGGCCCCGCAGAGCGCAGCTACAGCTTCTGCCCCATTTTCAGTATCGCCGCCACGTTGCGCGCCGTCATGCGCACATTATCGGCGGCATTTCCCAGCGCCTCTTCGAGCGTGCAGACGGAATAGAGTACGCTGAAGACCGCATCCAGCCCGTGCTGATGCACCACGCCCACGTCCGCGCTCAGGCTGCCGGCAATGCCAATCACCGGGATATCGTAGCTTTTCGCCACCTTAGCCACCCCAACCGGCACCTTGCCGTGGATAGTCTGGCTGTCAATACGCCCTTCGCCGGTGATCACGAGGTCAGCGTCCGCCACCCGCTCGGCGAGACGCAGCGCGTCGGTCACAATCTCAATCCCCGGGCGCAGCCTCGCTCCGCAAAACGCGTAGAGCGCGGCGCCCATTCCGCCCGCCGCTCCGCCGCCCTCAAGATTGAGGACATCAATGTCGAGGTCGCGATGGATAATTTGCGCGAAATGCGCCAGCGCGCGATCGAGGCGAGCGATCATCTCCGGCGTCGCCCCTTTCTGCGGGCCAAATACCGCCGTTGCCCCTTCCGGGCCGGTTAGCGGATTGGTGACGTCGCAGGCCACCTCGATGCGGCAATCCGCCAGCCGTTGATCCAGCTCGCGGAGGTCAATCTTCGCCAGCTGCTCCAGCATCGCGCCGCCGGCCGCGATCTGCCGGTTATCTTCCGTCAGCAGCTTTGCGCCCAGCGCCTGCACCATTCCGGCGCCGCCGTCGTTAGTGGCGCTGCCGCCGATACCGATAATGATTTGCTTCACGCCGCTATCCAGCGCGTGGCGGATCAGCTCGCCGGTTCCCCAGCTGGTGGTGAGCAGCGGATTACGGCGCGCCGGCGGTACGCTTTCCAGGCCGCTGGCCGCCGCCATTTCGATATAGGCGCAGCGTTCGTCGCCGGAAAGGCCGTAAAAGGCGTCCACCGGCTCGCCGAGAGGGCCGGTAACGACAGCCCGCACCAGATGCCCCTGAGTGGCGGCGACCATCGCTTCGACGGTCCCCTCGCCGCCGTCGGCGACCGGTAGCTTGAGGTACTCTGCGTCGGGATAAATCTCCCTGAACCCCTGCTCTATCGCGGTCGCTACGCCCAGCGCACTCAGGCTCTCCTTGTATGAATCCGGTGCAATGACTATTTTCATAAGCCGTCCTTAACATGAACCAACGCCAGCGATCCAAAAGCGACCGGCTCCCGCAGGAACCGGTTTGTCCTCAGCGCACCATGCACGGGCGCTTGTTGTCAAACGTCCACTCGGGGATCAGATACTGCATCGCCATCGCATCGTCGCGAGCGCCCAGACCGTGCTTTTTATACAGTTCATTAGCCTGCATAACGCGGTCCATATCGAGCTCTACGCCAAGGCCAGGCGTCGACGGTACCTGCACCATACCACCTTTGATCTCAAAAGGTTGTCGGGTCAAACGCTGGTTCCCTTCCTGCCAGATCCAGTGGGTATCAATGGCGGTGACCTTACCCGGCGCCGCCGCCGCGACGTGGGTGAACATCGCCAGCGAGATATCAAAATGGTTGTTCGAATGCGAGCCCCAGGTCAGGCCAAACTCATGGCACATCTGGGCCACGCGAACCGAACCCTGCATGGTCCAGAAGTGCGGATCGGCCAGCGGGATATCAACCGACTGCAGCGACAGGGTGTGCCCCATCTGCCGCCAGTCGGTGGCAATCATATTGGTCGCCGTTGGCAGACCGGTGGCGCGGCGGAATTCCGCCATCACCTCACGGCCGGAGTAGCCCTGCTCGGCCCCGCACGGATCTTCCGCATAGGCCAGCACCCCTTTCAGCGCTTTGCCGATGGCGATGGCCTCGTCGAGCAGCCAGGCGCCGTTCGGGTCAAGCGTCACCCGCGCCTGCGGGAAACGTTTCGCCAGCGCGACGATGGACTCGGCCTCCTCCTCGCCGGCCAGCACGCCGCCTTTGAGTTTGAAATCGTTGAAGCCATACTTTTCGTAGGCCGCTTCCGCCAGGCGCACGACGGCGTCCGGGGTCATAGCCTCTTCGTGGCGCAGCCGGTACCAGTCGCACTTCTCATCCGTCTGGCTCTGATAGGCCAGCGGCGTGGCCTGGCGATTGCCGACGAAGAACAGGTAGCCGAGCATTTCCACTTCGCTGCGCTGCTGCCCGTCGCCCAGCAGCGAAGCCACGTTCACGCCGAGGTGCTGGCCAAGCAGGTCCAGCAGCGCCGCTTCAATCCCGGTCACTACATGAATAGTGGTACGCAGGTCGAAGGTTTGCAAACCGCGGCCGCCGGCATCGCGATCGGCAAACTGCTGGCGAACGGCGCCGAGCACGTTTTTATATTCGCCGAGAGTTTTGCCGACCACCAGCGCCGCGGCCTCCTCCAGCGTCTGGCGGATCTTCTCGCCGCCAGGAATTTCGCCCACCCCGGTATGACCCGAGTTATCTTTAATAATCACAATATTGCGGGTGAAGTACGGGGCGTGCGCGCCGCTGAGATTCATCAGCATGCTGTCGTGGCCGGCCACCGGGATAACCTGCATAGAAGCGACTACCGGCGTTGAGAATTGCGTCGTCATGATTTAATCCTTTTCTAATTAATCGCGGCCGAAAACGGGACGTTTGCGGTCAAATTTCCACCCCGGGATCAGGTACTGCATCGGCCCTGCGTCGTTTCGCGCCCCTCCGGGCAGCGTCTTATAGGCCTCGTGCGCTTTTTGCACCTGCTCCCAGTCCACTCCACGCCCAGACCCGGCGCGTCCGGCACGGCAATTCTGCCGTTTTCAATCTGCAGCGGATTTTTGGTCAGGCGGCAGTCGCCCTCCTGCCAAATCCAGTGAGTATCGATGGCGGTCGGATTGCCCGGCGCCGCCGCGCCGACATGGGTAAACATGGCCAGAGAAATGTCGAAGTGGTTATTTGAGTGGCAGCCCCACGTCAGCCCCCAATCATCGCACAGCTGCGCAACACGCACCGCGCCGGATAGCGTCCAGAAGTGCGGATCGGCGAGCGGGATATCCACCGCATTGAGCATCACCGCGTGCCCCATTTCACGCCAGTTAGTGGCAATCATATTGGTTGCCACCGGCAGGCCGGTGGCGCGGCGGAATTCCGCCATCACTTCCCGACCGAAAAATCCCTGTTCGGCGCCGCAGGGATCTTCGGCGTAGGTCAGCACATCCTGCAGGCCTTTGCACAGTTCAATGGCCTCATCCAGCAGCCAGGCGCCGTTCGGATCGACGGTAATACGCGCATCCGGGAAGCGTTTTTTCAGCGCGCGAGCTGTGTCAATCTCCCGCTCGCCCGGCAGCACGCCGCCCTTAAGCTTGAAATCTTTAAAGCCGTAGCGATCCTGGGCGGCTTCGGCGAGGCGGACCACCGCTTCGCCGCTCAGCGCCTCCTGATGCCGCAGGTGGTACCAGTCATGCTGGCCCGGAGTGGTCTCCAGATACGGCAGATCCGTTTTATTGCGATCGCCGATATAGAAGAGATAGCCGAGAACGGTGACCGCGTCGCGCTGTTTACCCGGCCCCAGCAGTTCGCAGACCGGAACATTCAGCGCTTTGCCCAGCAGATCCAGCAGCGCAGCTTCCAGCGCCGCCACCGCGTTAACCCGCAGCTCAAAGGTCCAGGCGCCTTTACCGAAGGTGTCGAAATCCGCCGCCTGATTGCCTTTATGCACCTGCTGAACCACTTTGTTCAGGCGCGCAATCTCCTGCCCCAGCACCTGCGGAATAGCGTCCACCAGCGTCTGATAGATCACCTCGCCGCCGGGGGCCTCGCCGATACCGGTGTTGCCCGCGCTGTCGGTGAGTACCACAATATTGCGGGTAAACCAGGCGCTGTGCGCGCCGCCAATATTCAGCAGCATACTGTCATGCCCGGCAACCGGGATCACCTTCATGTCGGTGACGATCGGAGTAGATTGAGTATTCATCGTTAGCGTTCCCCAACAGGTTTCAGTTCGATGCGTTTAATATCCCCCACCAGCACCAGGTAGCTCAGCACCGCCACCAGCGCATGTATCCCGACATAAATCAGCGCGCCGTTGAACGAGCCCGTGGTGCCGACGATGTAGCCGATCGCGATAGGCGTGACGATGCCGGAGATGTTGCCGAACATGTTGAACAGGCCGCCGGAGAGGCCGCTGATCTCTTTCGGGGCGGTATCCGCCATCACCGCCCAGCCCAGCGCGCCGATGCCCTTGCCGAAGAAGGCCATCGCCATAAAGCCGATAATCATCCATTCCGCGTTAACGTAGTTACAGAACACCATCACCATCGACAGCAGCATGCCGAGCACGATGGGAGTTTTGCGGGCAATGTTCAGCGAGCCGGTGCGGCGCATCAGCCAGTCGGAGATAATGCCGCCCAGCACGCCGCCGGCAAAACCGCAGATGGCGGGCACGGAGGCGACAAAGCCGGCTTTCAGAATCGACATGCCACGCGCCTGCACCAGATAGACCGGGAACCAGGTGATAAAGAAGTAGGTCAGCGCGTTGATGCAGTACTGGCCGATGTAGATCCCGACCATCATGCGCGATCCGATCAGCTGCCTGATCTGATCCCATTTTTCACTGAACGAAACTTTCTGCGCGCTTTTCTTCTGATCCATATTGATCAGCGCGCCGCCTTCGGCAATGTACTCCAGCTCCTTCTTGTTGACGCCGGGATGTTGATTCGGCTCGTGGATCACTTTCAGCCACACGAAGCTAATCACGATCCCCAATCCGCCCATAAAGAAGAAGACGTGGGACCAGCCGACCTCATGGGTTAACCAGCCCATGATCGGCGCGAAGATGACGGTGGCGAAGTATTGCGCGGAGTTGAAAATAGCCACCGCCGTGCCCCGCTCCTGCGCCGGGAACCAGGCGGCAACGATGCGGCTGTTGCCGGGAAAAGAGGGAGACTCCGCCAGCCCAACCAGAAAGCGTAGGGTAAACAGGGCGACAATAATGCCGAAACCGCTAAAGATATCGACGAAGCCCTGCAGGAGAGTAAACATCGACCAAATGAAGATCGACCAAAAATAGACCCGCTTTGAGCCGAAGCGATCGAGCAGCCAACCGCCGGGGATCTGTCCAATGACGTAGGCCCATGAGAACGCTGAAAAAACGTAGCCCATGCCCACCGCGTCGAGGCCAATATCTTTGGCCATTTCCGAGCCGGCAATCGATAGCGTCGCGCGATCGCCGTAGTTAAAAGAGGTGACGATAAACAGCATCACCACTATCCAGTAGCGGGCGTTGGTGCGTTTTTCCGCGCCGCTCGCCGCCTGACTTAATGTACTCATTGTTGCACTCCTGAATCATAGCAATTAGCTACGTTCATTCTGAACAGCACAACCTGTAGGGTAGTCAGAATGACGTGTTGGTGTTTTCGTTTTATCCGGCATTTTGCTTTTTCAAACTGGCAGGGAAAGTATAAAAAGAGGACCTGGCCGGCTCACCGTGCACATACACAGCTTTGCGGGACGTGCTGAAATCGATTTATGGCTTATGCCTAATCAGATGGGGGGTAGTTCACGGAAATGAAAAGCAGTCGCCGCCTGGCGCGATCGGCGACGACGCAAACGACAGGAGTGTGAAATATCTCTCTTGACCCGGTGAAACCGCCGGAAAAAAACCGCGTTATTGAAAAGGTTATCAGGCAGATGCCTGACCCCCGGCGAGCGGGCGCGGGTACGATCCCGTTGAGCGTTTATCCGGCGCGGGCCTGCAGAAGGGACGCCCTCTACGTAGAGAGCGTCGCTTTGCGTCCGCCTATTCGAGTAGGGTCGCCCACTGTTCAACCCACGAGTTGGAGACGCTTTCGGGCTCCGGGTCTTCGCTGGCGTCAATCAGCAGCATGTCGCCGACGCGCTTTGCGCCCTGCTCCTGCAGCAGCGCATCAAAGGTTTTGCCGCCGCCGCAGAAGTTAGCGTAGGTGCTATCGCCGAGCGCGATGATGCCGTAGCGCAGGTGCGGCTGGTACATATCCTTAATGCCTTCGTACAGCGGGACGATGCTATCCGGCAGATCGCCCTGCCCGGTCGTTGACGTCACGACCAGCACGTATTTTCCGCTATAGGGTTCCCAGTCCTGAACTTGCGGATCTTCGAACACCTTCGCTTTATGGCCCAGACCGCTCAAAATGGCTTCAGCTTCTTCTGCGACCAGCAGCGCGTTACCGTACATCGTACCGACAAAAATCCCGACTTCTGCCATGTTTATCTCCCTGGATTGACCTCAATTCGTTCATCCTGACCGCTGTCGTCAGCAAACTCAACCCTTTCATTTAGCGGCAGAAGGCCGCGCCAGCCAAACTGCGACAGCGCCCGCATCCACACATCGTCCAGGCCGGCGCGAATGACCAGCGGCTCGCCGGTAAACGGATGGGTTAACGAGAGCTGGCTGGCGTGCAGCATCAGGCGGTCGCAGGCAAAGTTTTCAGCCGCGCTGCGGTTCTGCCGCAGATCGCCATGCTTGCTGTCGCCGATAATCGGGTGGCGCAGGTGGGAGAGATGGCGGCGCAGCTGGTGCTTACGTCCCGTTTTAGGTTCCAGTTCAACCAGGCTGTAGCGCGTCGTCGGATAACGTCCGGTGGCGACCGGCATTTCCACCGTCGCCAGGCCACGATAGTGGGTCATCGCCGGCTGCGGGCCTTTATCTTCGCGCGCAAATTTATCGGCGATTTTATCCAGCTCTTCAACCAGCGGATAATCGAGCAGCGCCTCTTCGGTCAGCCAGCCGCGGGCAATGGCGTGGTAGCGTTTTTGCATCTGGTGCTGTTCAAACTGCTGCGACAGCCGCCTTCCCGCCTCGCTCGATAGCCCCATCAGCAGAACGCCGGAGGTCGGTCTGTCGAGACGATGGGCGGTAAAGACGTGCTGGCCGAGCTGGTCACGCACCGTTTGCATAACCACCACTTTCTCGTCGCGATCCAGCCAGCTGCGGTGGACCAGCCAGCCGGAAGGCTTATTGACCGCCACCAGCCACTCGTCCTGATAGATAATTTCCAGCATCAGGCGTTGTCGCTCGCAAAGAGGGCATCGAGCAGCAGCAGCTCGGCCAGCACGCGCTCGCGCAGCGGATGGGCGGCATCAAGGGCCATCTCATAATAAGGCGAGACGGCAAAACTCTGCGGCAGCGGCTGCTCGCCATCCAGCAGCTGATGCATACGAGGGAGCAGCACCCACTGCAGCCACTCCAGCGGCTCCATGGTATCCATGCAGAACGGGCTGTCGCTGGCAAAGGCGCTGCTTTGCGGCGCGTTTTCCTGCCAGTACCGCGTGTCGCGCAGCAGCGCTTCAATAGCATGCAGGCGCGCGCGCACGCTGAGGTGAAGAGTCATGGGGGAACCTCGATGAGTTGTAAACCGGCGCAGAATAGCAAATTCAGAAGAGAAATAAAAAAAGGGAGCACTGTATAAACAGTGCTCCCGGTTCGTTTCGCAGCAATCCGGCTACATTGGTGCTCCCTGCTCGTCCGTGAAAACTTTTCCTGAGGTCTCCTGACCATGTTCATCCATAAACCAGTGCGTCCTGCTTTCACACCACCCCGATGTGAAATTACCTGTCCTTAAGTCTATCCCGATCTTCCTGATCCACCGTTCATCATGAGCGGCTCACGTTCTCCATCCTGGAGGTGTCCTTTACGCAATCCTGCGTTATCCTGTGCTTCATCCTGAAGCCTGTCCTTGCTGCGCCTTCCCGGCGGGTCCTGCAGAAGCGTCATCATCCTGATGTTCACTTCATTTCGCGACTTCCTGTCGACGTAGATAGGATCCCTGATTCCGCCTCGTCTTACAAGCCTTCATACGACAATCTCTTAAGATTAGTCACCACTGGAAAAGACGATATAAAACCTAACCAATTGAATTTATTTTGTTTATTAAAAATTAAAAAGTTGAAAAATGACTTAAATGATGACGATCTCTTACAGGTCTTGTAAGAGATCTCTCACAAATGCGCAGGCAGGACGGGTTAAACAACCGGCTCAAGCTGGTTCAGAAAACTCGCAATGGAGGGAGCAAGGGTCGTACGCTTGCGCGTGCCGAGCGTCTCTTTGAGGACTTCGCCCCTCAGGTTACAAACGGAAATAACCTCCAGCTCGCTGTCCAGCGTGGCGATAAACAGCGTCGGCGACAGCTTGAGGCGTTTTTGCACCACCAGATGACCAATCAGATTTTCCTGCATGCGCTGGAAGTCATCCGGGCTCCAGGTTTGCAGCAGGGTCATCGTTTCACCGGCAAAGCGCGCCTGCATATCGCCGGCAAACTGGGTGGTATAAAAACTATGAGCCGGCGGTTGTACCACAATATCCAGGGCCCTTTCAACCGCGCTGATATTGGCGGCGAGGGAAAAGGGCTGCGGTTGCCAGAAAACAGCGTCGGCGTCCGTCGAGCTGATGCAGGGCGACGGGATGCCGTAAAGCTCTTCGCTGCGCGGCAGGCTTGCGCGCTGCTGCTGCCAGGCGTCGCAATAACGTTGGGTAAATGCTTGCAGCGCTTCTGCGGTCTGATTGTCCACCGGTTTATCTCTTCACGTTAGCCAGGATACACTTAGCAAATAGTGTACCCGCTTTACTATGGTGAAACATGTCTTCTTATGAGAATCATCAGGCTCTGGCCGGCCTGACGCTCGGTAAATCAACCGATTACCGCGATACCTACGACGCATCCCTGCTGCAGGGCGTGCCGCGCAGCCTGAACCGCGACCCGCTCGGCCTCCACGCCGACAGCCTGCCCTTCCACGGCGGCGATATCTGGACGTTGTACGAACTCTCCTGGCTGAACGCAAAAGGCCTGCCGCAGGTGGCGGTGGGCCACGTCGAGCTGAGCGATACCAGCGTGAACCTGGTGGAGTCCAAGAGCTTTAAGCTCTATCTCAACAGCTTTAACCAGACCCGCTTCGCCGACTGGCAGGAGGTGCAGGCGACCCTGACGCGCGACCTTAGCGCCTGCGCCCAGGGCGAGGTGACGGTTGCGCTTTATCGCCTCGACGAACTCGAAGGCCAGCCGGTGGCCCATCTGCACGGCACCTGCATCGACGATCAGGATATCGCGATCGATAACTATGAATTCAGCACCGACTACCTGCTGGGCGCCGCCGGCGACAACATCGTCGAAGAGACGCTGGTAAGCCATCTGCTGAAATCCAACTGCCTGATCACCCATCAGCCGGACTGGGGTTCGGTGCAAATCCATTATCGTGGGCCAAAAATCGATCGCGAAAAGCTGCTGCGCTACCTGGTCTCGTTCCGCCATCACAACGAGTTTCACGAGCAGTGCGTCGAGCGGATCTTCAACGACCTCCTGCGCTTCTGCCGGCCGCAATCGCTCTCCGTCTACGCCCGCTATACCCGCCGCGGCGGCCTCGACATCAACCCGTGGCGCAGCAACGCGGACTTTGTTCCGGCTATCGCTCGCCTGGCGCGCCAGTAGTAAAGAATTTTCACAACTTTGCGTGCGTTCACGCGTACGCAAGGTTGTGGAAACGCCGCAGGCAAGGCTATTGTAATCACAGGAAGACGATAATCGTCCTGTTAAGGAGTTCACTTGATTACACATGTTAGCCCGCTTGGTTCAATGGATATGCTGTCACAGCTGGAAGTGGATATGCTTAAACGCACCGCCAGCAGCGACCTGTATCAACTCTTTCGCAACTGTTCGCTTGCCGTGCTCAACTCGGGGAGCCTGACCGATAACAGCAAAGAGCTGCTGTCTCGTTTTGAAAACTTCGATATTAACGTGCTGCGTCGCGAACGCGGCGTGAAGCTGGAACTGATCAACCCGCCGGAAGAGGCGTTCGTTGACGGGCGTATTATCCGTTCCCTGCAGGCCAACCTGTTTGCCGTGCTGCGCGACATCCTGTTCGTTTACGGGCAGATTCATAATACCGTTCGTCTGCCGAACCTCGACCTCGAAAGTTCGGTGCATATCACCAACCTGGTGTTCTCGATTCTGCGTAACGCCCGCGCCCTGCACGTCGGCGAAGCGCCAAATATGATCGTCTGCTGGGGCGGCCACTCGATTAATGAGACCGAATATCTCTACGCCCGCCGCGTCGGGACCCAGCTCGGCCTGCGCGAGCTGAATATCTGCACCGGCTGCGGCCCGGGAGCGATGGAAGCGCCGATGAAAGGCGCCGCGGTCGGTCATGCCCAGCAGCGCTACAAAGACAGCCGCTTTATCGGCATGACCGAACCTTCGATTATTGCCGCCGAGCCGCCGAACCCGCTGGTGAACGAACTGATCATCATGCCGGATATCGAAAAACGCCTCGAGGCGTTCGTGCGTATTGCCCACGGTATCATTATCTTCCCGGGCGGGGTGGGGACGGCGGAAGAGCTGCTCTATCTGCTGGGCATTCTGATGCACCCGGCCAACAAGTCGCAGGTCCTGCCGCTGATCCTCACCGGACCAAAAGAGAGCGCGAACTATTTCCGCGTGCTGGATGAGTTCATCGTCCACACCATGGGCGAATCGGCGCGCCGCCACTACCGGATTATCATTGACGACGCCAGCGAAGTTGCGCGTCAGCTGAAGAAAGCGATGCCGCTGGTGAAAGAGAGCCGCCGGGAAACCGATGACGCCTACAGCTTTAACTGGTCGATTCGTATTTCGCCGGACCTGCAGATGCCGTTCGAGCCGACGCACGAAAATATGGCCAATCTCAAGCTCTACCCGGATCAGCCGGTAGAGGTGCTGGCTGCGGATCTGCGCCGCGCCTTCTCCGGGATCGTCGCCGGGAACGTCAAAGAGGTCGGCATCCAGGCGATTGAAAAATACGGCCCCTATAAGCTGCACGGCGATGCGGAGATCATGCGCCGGATGGACGATCTGCTGCAGGGCTTCGTCGCCCAGCACCGCATGAAGCTACCGGGCGGCAGCGCCTATATTCCTTGCTATGAAATAGGCTCCTGAGCTCTGCTGTAACTCTTCCCGGGCGGCGGCTGACGCCCTGCCCGGGCAATTCAATCCCGCACGCTGTACGTCTGCATTACAACCCTCCAGCTCTCCAGCTCTCCAGCTCTCCAGCTCTCCAGCTCTCCAGCCTCTCCAGCACGATAATCTGCCGACCCCGACCTCCCTGCGCGTCCTGTCAGAAATTCATTTCAGCCGTGAATGCTTTGTAGATTTTCACAAAGCCAATCGTTTGCCTTTCCGAAAACAGCAACAAATATCACCACAAAAAAGATATTTGAGAGCTAAAACATCGAGAACATCCCATTTTAATAGCAAAAACCTCGTTATTACGCCGCCACGCTTTTATCTCATATGCTGCAAATGTTAGCCTTCGCGCCACAAATATCTGGCTGAACATCAGAAACAGACTGTTGGACTAAAAATACCCACCTTGAAAGTGGATTATTGCAATTGAGATCGAGATCACTGATAGATTTCCAATATGAATGTATCTTTCCGCCCCACTTGTTACGGAGAAAATCACGAAAAAACCGTAAACAAACGAATTTAATATTACTTAATTGATTTTATTTATTATTTTTTGTCGCTTCCTCCAGGAGATACAGATGGAAACCACGCAAACCAGCACTATCGTTTCGGGCGCAACCCGCAGCGGATGGCGCAAAACGGACACTATGTGGATGCTGGGCCTGTACGGCACGGCTATCGGCGCGGGCGTTCTGTTCCTGCCGATCAACGCCGGGGTCGGCGGCCTGATCCCCCTGATCATCATGGCTATTCTGGCTTTCCCGATGACCTTCTTTGCCCACCGCGGGATGACCCGTTTTGTGCTTTCCGGTAAGAATCCGGGCGAGGACATCACCGAAGTCGTCGAAGAACACTTTGGCGTTGGCGCCGGTAAGCTGATTACCCTGCTCTACTTCTTTGCTATCTACCCGATTCTGCTGGTTTATAGCGTCGCGATTACCAATACCGTCGAGAGCTTCATGCAGCACCAGCTGCACATGACGCCGCCGCCGCGCGCGATCCTCTCGCTGATCCTGATCGTCGGCATGATGACCATCGTGCGCTTCGGTGAGCAGATGATTGTTAAAGCGATGAGCGTACTGGTGTTCCCGTTTGTGGTCGCCCTGATGATTCTGGCGCTGTATCTGATCCCTGAATGGAACGGCGCGGCGCTGGAAACCCTCTCCCTGAGCAGCGCAACCTCTACCGGCAACGGCCTGTGGATGACCCTGTGGCTGGCGATTCCGGTGATGGTCTTCTCCTTTAACCACTCACCGATCATCTCCTCCTTCGCCGTGGCGAAGCGTGAAGAGTACGGTCAGGGCGCAGAGAAAAAATGCTCCAGCATCCTCGCTCGCGCGCACATCATGATGGTGCTCACCGTAATGTTCTTCGTCTTCAGCTGCGTACTGAGCCTCTCCCCGGCGGACCTGGCGGCGGCGAAAGCTCAGAACATTTCGATTCTCTCTTACCTGGCGAACCACTTTAACGCCCCGCTGATTGCCTGGATGGCGCCGATCATTGCGATGATTGCTATCACCAAATCCTTCCTCGGCCACTATCTGGGCGCTCGTGAAGGCTTTAACGGCATGGTGATTAAATCCCTGCGTGGTAAAGGTAAAACCATCGAAATCAATAAGCTGAACAAGATCACCGCGCTGTTCATGCTGGTCACCACCTGGATCGTGGCAACGCTGAACCCAAGCATTCTGGGGATGATCGAAACCCTCGGCGGCCCGATTATCGCGATGATTCTGTTCCTGATGCCGATGTACGCGATTCAGAAAGTCCCGGCGATGCGCAAATACAGCGGCCACGTCAGCAACGTCTTCGTGGTACTGATGGGTCTGATTGCTATCTCCGCAATTTTCTACTCTCTGTTCAGCTAATCTCCCCCTCGCGCCGCCCGCCGGCGGCGCGCTTTCCGACAGTTCTGGATGTGCATCATGATCAGCGTATTCGATATCTTTAAAATCGGCATTGGCCCTTCCAGCTCCCACACCGTGGGGCCAATGAAAGCGGGCAAACAGTTCACCGACGACCTTATCGCACGCGGGCTGCTTGCCAGGGTCACCACCGTCATCGTCGACGTATACGGCTCCCTTTCCCTGACCGGCAAAGGCCACCACACCGACATTGCGATTATTATGGGCCTGGCGGGCAACATGCCCGATAGCGTCGATATTGACGCGATCCCTGCGTTTATTCAGGACGTCAACACCCACGGGCGCCTGATGCTGGCAAACGGCCAGCAGGAAGTCGACTTCCCGGTTGACCGCTGCATGAATTTCCATGCCGACAACCTGTCGCTGCATGAAAACGGCATGCGCATTACCGCCCTGGGCGGCGACAAGGTGCTCTATACCCAGACTTACTACTCCATCGGCGGCGGGTTTATTGTCGATGAAGAACATTTCGGCCTGACCAATGAAGCGCCGCCCGTGGTGCCTTATCCGTACAAAAATGCGGCCGACCTGCAAAGACACTGCCGCGAAAGCGGGCTCTCGCTTTCCGGCCTGATGATGCAAAACGAGCTGGCATTGCACAGCAAAGAAGAGCTGGAGCAGCACTTCGCCGCGGTCTGGGAAGTGATGAGCGGCGGTATTGAGCGCGGCATCAGCACCGAAGGGGTGCTGCCGGGCAAGCTGCGGGTTCCGCGCCGTGCCGCCGCCCTGCGCCGAATGCTGGTCAGCCAGGACAATACCAACAGCGACCCGATGGCGGTGGTTGACTGGATCAATATGTTCGCCCTGGCGGTGAACGAAGAGAACGCCGCCGGCGGCCGCGTGGTCACCGCGCCGACCAACGGCGCCTGCGGCATTGTGCCAGCGGTACTGGCCTACTACGATAAGTTTATCCGCAAGGTTAACGCCAACTCGCTGGCGCGCTACCTGCTGGTGACCAGCGCGATTGGCTCGCTGTATAAGATGAACGCCTCGATTTCCGGCGCCGAAGTGGGCTGCCAGGGCGAGGTCGGGGTGGCCTGTTCGATGGCGGCGGCCGGCTTAACCGAGCTGCTGGGCGGCAGCCCGGGCCAGGTGTGCATCGCCGCGGAAATCGGTATGGAGCACAACCTGGGCCTGACCTGCGACCCGGTAGCCGGCCAGGTTCAGGTGCCGTGCATCGAGCGTAACGCCATCGCCGCCGTCAAGGCGGTGAACGCGGCGCGGATGGCGCTGCGCCGCACCAGCGAACCGCGCGTGTGCCTCGATAAGGTTATCGAGACGATGTACGAAACCGGCAAGGATATGAACGCCAAGTACCGCGAAACGTCGCGCGGCGGCCTGGCGATGAAGATCGTCGCCTGCGATTAAGCCCGCTCCAGCCCGGCAGCCGCGCCTGCCGGGCACTCCCCCGCCCTCCCCGCCGCGCCAACCGCTATTTTTGTTATATAGACTAAAATTTAGTTATTTATTGGTTATAAGGGCAATTTGTTACCTTACGCTTAACCGCTACAGGAGAACAAATCATGTCCAAAAGGTTCCATCTGGCCGTACTGCCGCTGGTGCTCGGCCTCTCTGCTTCCGCGCTGGCACAGGCGCCGGAAACCGTTAACATCGGCTATCAAAAAGCCAATATTTTCGCCCTGCTGAAATATCGCGGCACCCTCGATGAGACCTTCAAAAAACAGGGGATCGCCGTGCGCTGGATCGAGTTTCCCGCCGGTCCGCAGATGCTGGAAGGGCTGAACGTCGGCAGTATCGACCTGGCGGCCACCGGCGACGCTCCGCCGGCATTCGCGCAGGCAGCACAGGCGGATCTGGTCTATCTCGCCCACTCCCCGGCGAACCCCAAAACCGAAGCCATCGTGGTGCCGGAAAACTCGACGATTCGCAGCGTGGCCGACCTGAAAGGCAAACGCGTGGGGCTGAATAAAGGCTCCGACGTCAACTATCTGCTGGTAGCCGCGCTGGAAAAAGCCGGGCTGAGCTATAAAGATATCACGCCGGTCTATCTGCCTCCGGCCGATGCCCGCGCCGCCTTCCAGCGCGGCGCCATTGATGCCTGGGTTATCTGGGACCCGTACCTTGCCGAAGTCGAAACTAACGCCAAAGCGCGGCAGATCCGCAACGCTGAAGGGCTGGTGCCGCACTACACTTTCTATCTCGCCAGCCGCAAATTTGCCGAAAACCATCCGGATACGGCAAAACAGGTGGTGGATGAGTTACGCCAGCTCAGCGACTGGGCTAACGCCCATCAGGACGACGCTGCCGGGATTTTGGCGACCTCAACCGGGCTGGATAAGGCCATCTGGCTGAAAGCGCTCGCCCGCCTGCCCTACGGCGCCGAACGCATGACGCCTGCGGTCTATAACGAACAGCAGGCGCTGGCGGATACCTTCACCCGCGTTGGCCTGCTGCCGGTCAAAGTGGACGTGCGCAGCGCCACCTGGTCGCAGGATAAATAGTGTTTAACGGCGACGGTTTTCCCCGTCGCCTCCTTCCTTCCTTACCCCTGCGTTTTCTCACCGTTGCCTATCTGCCAGATAAAGGTCGGCGCTTCGCCGTTGACCAGCCAGTTGCCGATATTGCGCGCTTTATAGATAACCGGATTATGCGACGCCACCGTGCGCGCGTTGCGCCAGTGGCGATCGAGCGCTTTGCCTACCCGGGTGTCCGACGCGCCGAGGGCGTTAAACAGCTCGGTCGCCGCGCGCGGTATCCAGTCGCTGGCAATCACCTGCGCCTGCGCCGCTTCAACCTCCGCCAGACGATTACGCTGCGCAATCAGCGCCTCGTCGCCGCTGGCGTGAACGATATAGGCCTGCTGTAAAGACTCCGCCGCCTGCAGCACCGCCGCGCGGGTTGCCCACGCCCAGCTGCTGATCTGCCCGACCACCTGCAGCACCTGAGGATCGTCGCGCGGCACGGCGGCATTGCCGTGGCTGTACATACGGGAGCGTTTTTTCACCCCTTCGGCGGCATCGCGTTCTACCGCCAGGCCGATACCCGCCAGCGTCGCCAGTAAGATATGCTGATAGAAGGCGGTCTGGTAGCGAAAGCGCTCGGCAAAATCGTAGACATGTTCCTGCTCAACCTGCGCCTGCCGGAAGCGGGTGGTGCCGCTGCCGGTCAGACGCTGGCCAAAGCCGTCCCAGTCGTCCTCGCGCTCCACCCCGCTTTGCCCGGTACTGACCAGCGCTATCACGTCGCCGCCGTTGTCGCTGCGGCGGGCAAAGACGTCAATCCAGTCGGCGTACAGCGTCCCGGTGCTGTAAAATTTCTCGCCGCTTAGCCGCCAGCCGCGCTTGTCCGGCGTCACCTGAGTATTCACCTCCCCCAGCTTTACCGCCCCCGTTTCGGTCCAGCCGCTGCCCACCAGCTCCCCGTCGCGAAAACGCTGGAACCAGCGATCGCGCTGCGCGGAATCGGGCTGATTCAGACGGTCCTCAACAAAGGCAAAATGAGCGCGCAGCGCCTGCGGCAGGTTTGAATCAGCCTCGGCCAGCTCAATCAGCAGGGCAATCAGCTGCGGCAGCGACGCGCCCCAGCCGCCCTTTTCCCGCGGAATGCGCAGCGTGCCGAATCCCGCCTCCTTCAGCCAGCGAATCGGCTCCTCGGGCAGAATACGCTGCTGCTCGCGGCTGGCCGCCCCTTGCGCAATGCGCGAGAAAATCGGCCGAAAGGCCGCCGCCAGCTGTTCGTAATCGGTACCGGTAGAAAGTAGTGTCATCATCTGTTCCTTAATGGTGGCTATCGTCAATGTCGTGACGCGTCGGCTCGTGGCGAACCGCAAGCAGGAAGAAGATCGGAATCAGGGCGGCCAGCGATACCACCCAGAACATTTGCGTGCCGAGGGAGGCCTGCAGCAGCGGCAGCACGAACAGCGCCAGCGCGCTGCCGATCCCTGAGAGCGCCCGGCTGAAGCCGACGCCGGTGGCGCGAATCGAGGTTGGATAGGAGAGCGCCGGATAGATCATCAGCTGCGCGCCGGGGCCAAAGCCCTCGGCAAACAGCCACAGCCCAAGCATCGCAATCGCCAGCACCACGCCGACGGTGGCCTGCGGCTGACCCACCAGAGCAAGCACAATCAGGGCGATAAACTGCAGCGCGAAGCCGGCAATCGCCACGTGGCGCGACGGATATTTCCACGCCAGATGCATCCCCAGCAGCCCGCCGGTAAAGGCAAACAGCGCGTTCAGTCCCAGCGAAGCGGAGATGGTTTCAAACACGCCGGCACCGAGAAACTGCGCGAGGATCGACGGCAGGAAAAAGGCGATGGCGGTGTACTCAAAGGAGATACAGATATTCATCACCCCGGCAACGATGGTGCGCTCGCGGTACGGCTTTGCAAACAGCGCGCGGAAGCTCACCTTCGGCGGCGGCGCGGGGCGTTCAGCCGGTGCTTCATGGGCGGCAATGCCGTAAGAGTCGCGCAGAATGCGCACCGCCGAGGTTAGATCTCCCTGGTTTGCCGCCCACAGCGGCGATTCATTCATAAATTTGCTGCGCACGGCGATAATCAGCAGCGCCGGAACCGCGCCAAACAGCAGCGAGGCGCGCCACAGCCAGTCGAGATGCTCCTTTGGCAACAGAAAATAGAGGCCGAAGATAATCAGAAAACAGACCGTCGAGGCGGCGTACCACATCGGGCACCAGGCGGCGAGGCGCGAGGCCTTGTTGCCTTTGCCGGTAAAACGGGAGAATTCAGCGAGGTAGGACATGGCGACCGGCAGATCGATACCGACGCCGATACCCATCAGGAAACGGGCGCCGATCAGCACCCAGACGTTGGGCGCCAGCCCCGCGGCGATAGCCGAGACGACAAAAAACAGCATATCGGCCATAAACACCGAATAGCGGCCATATTTATCCGTCAGCCAGCCGCCGATCAGGTTGCCAAAAATGGTGCCGACCATAATGGATGAGGTGACCAGGCCGGTCAGCAGCGGCGAGAGCTGGAATTCACGCACCACGTCGTCGATGCCGTAGGAGAGCGTGGTTAAATCATAGGCGTCAAGGAAGACGCCGCCGAGAGCGAGGAAGACAATCATCCGCGCATATTTAGCCTGATCCTTGCCCGAATTAATTAGCCGCGCCACGTCCCCGACGCTACTCACCGGCGCGGAGGCCGCACCGGGATTATCAACTGACAGCGTACTCATGTTTTCACCTTATTATGTTGTGCAGACGATCGCAGTTATAGGCCGACCGCTGATAAAGTGGAACCAACAAATACGCATATAAAAATCAATATATTCAATAAGTTAATCAAATAAAACGCCAACAACAGGACGGGCCTTCGCCCGTCCTGCGAGATCGCTCAGCGGCGCAGATTATTCGGCGGAAACCGGCACCAGCACGTCTTTCACCAGCGGATCGTCGGTGGTTTTCAGCCAGCTCTGAATTCGCGGGTCGGAAAACGCCTGTTTTAATTTGACGATATTCTCCTGCGACAAATAAGGCGTGCCGATGACCAATTGCGAAGCGAAGGTGCGCGGCGCCGGCGGGAATAAAATGCCTCTGTCACGCGATACTTTTCCGGCATCAAACTGCGAGACGTAGCCGATTGCCGCATCCACCGAATTGAGCGCCCGCGGCATGGTTAACAGGTCCAGCTCTTTGAAATTAAACTGATGCGGGTTGCCGACGATATTTTTCAGCTTCGCCGTGCGCGGCTCTACCGCCGGGTCGAGCGTAATCAGGCCGATGCGCTGCAGCAGCCACAGCGCCTGTCCCTGGTTGGCGCCATCGTCCGGCACCACGATCGTCGCCCCGTTCGGTAGATCCTTAACCGATTTATAGCGATCGGAGTAAATGCCAAAGGCCCACTGGAACACCGGCACCGTGGTGGAAAGCGCGAAGCCGTTAGCGTCCACCACCTGCTTCAGCCACCACTGATGCTGATAGATGGTTCCGGCGTACTCCCCCTGCGCCACCGCGCGATCCGCCTGCACCGGATCCTGAACCCCCACCGCCTCCAGCTTGAGACCGTAATCCGGCGCGATATGCTCGCCAATGTACTCGATGATCCGCTGCTCGCCGGCCATCGCCGGTTCATAGTGAATTTTCAGGGTGGTGCCGAACACCACCTGCTGCGACCGGGCCTCTCCCCGCCACCACCAGAAGGCGACGGCCAGCGCCACAATCACTACCAGCGCCGCCAGCCACGGCCAGCGGCGGGCCTTACGTAACTCAAACTGTTCTGTTGTCATGAAGAGATCCCCTGCGTGTGGCGAAGTTTGTTGACCAGACGGTCACCGAAAAATTGAATCAGCTGGATAGTGGCGATCAGCGCGATAATGGTGGCGATCATGATGTGATTGTCGAAGCGCTGGTAGCCGTACACCACCGCCAGATAGCCGATGCCTCCCGCGCCGATGGTGCCGGCGATGGCGGAATATTCGATCATCGACACCAGGTTGAGCGTCACCGCCGCCACCAGCGCGGGCAGGGCTTCGCTCAGCTGGGCGCTGCGGATAATCTGCCAGCGCGAGCCGCCGCAGACGATCCCCACGGCGGTGACCTCCGCCGGCAGCTCGCGCAGGGCGTTTTCCACCAGCCGGCCGAAAAACGGCACTCCGGCGGCGATCATCGGCACCACGGCGGCAGGAATGCCGATCGTTGTCCCGGTGAGCCAGAAGGTGAAGGGAATAATCGCCGCCATCAGCACCAGAAACGGCAGAGAGCGCCCCATATTCACCACCCAGTTCAGCACCCGGTACAGCGCGGCATGCGGGAACAGGCCCCGCGACGAAGCGTTGAACAGCACCACCCCGACCGCTCCGCCGAGGGTCACCACAAACAGCATTACAATGGCCACCATCAGCCAGGTTTCGCCGTAGGCGGGCAGCAGCAGCATATGGATCTCGCTCCAGGGGGTATCCTGGCTGATTACCGAAGGTTTCATACCGCCTCCTTAAGTTCCGGCGCGCCGTCAAGCACCTCCGCCGCGATACCGAGCTGCGCCAGCAGCGCCAGAATCCTACCTGCCGACAAGCGCTCGCCCTGAAAGCGCACTCCCGCCTGCAGCCGCCCCGCCAGCCGGCCGTTGATTACCTCAACGTGGCCGCCGAGCAGGTCGATCTGCAGCGCAAACTGCTGGCTCAGGCGGCTGATCCAGTCGGTGGCCACCGGCACATCCCAGCGGTAGCTCAGGCGCAACAGCAGATCGCCCTGGGCCGCCACCGGAGAGAGCGGCAGCAGCTGCTGGCCCAGCAGAGAATCCGGGCGCGCCAGCAGCTCTTTCACCTGCCCGAACTGGAGGATCGCGCCATCACGAATTTCCGCCACCGCATCCGCCGCCGCCCGTACCGCGTCCATCTCGTGGGTAATCAGCACGATCGCCAGGCGATACTCATCGCGCAGGCGTTTAAGCAGATTGAGCACCGCGGCGGTGGCCTGCGGGTCCAGCCCGGAGGTGGCTTCGTCCGCCAGCAGCACCGAAGGACGCAGCGCCAGAGCGCGGGCGATGCCGATGCGCTGACGCTGGCCGCCGGAGAGCTGGGCCGGCCAGGCGTCCGCTTTATCGCTCAGGCCGACGCTTTCCAGCAGTTCGCCGACCCGGGTTTTAACATCCCGCTCCACCACCCCGAGGTACTCCAGCGGCAGGGCGATATTTTGCCACGCCGTTTTGCGGTTCAGCAGCGCCGAGGACTGGAAAACGGTGCCGATCGCCCGCCGCTCGCGGCGCAGCGCCTCGCCGCCGAGCAGCGACAGGTCGTTGCCGTTAACCCGGATGCTGCCGCTATCGGGGCGCTCCAGCAGACTGATGCAGCGCGCAAGGGTCGATTTACCCGCGCCGCTTGGCCCCACCACCGCGGTGATAGAGCCGGTCGGCACCCGCAGCGACAGCCCTTTCAGCACCTCGCTGACCCGCCCGTCCGCCGTGCGGTAGCTTTTATGCAGGTCGTCTATCTCGATCATGTCACCTTCTCCCCCGCCCCGGCGTCGATGCGCACGCCGCGCCGGTAGCTGGCCCCCGGATGCGGGGCCACCAGGCGCGGCCCGGCGCCGAACAGTTTTTCGCGCAGCGTGCCTTCGCGGTACTCCTGCTTGAAGACGCCGCGCTTTTGCAGCTCGGGAATAAGCAGATCCACCACGTCGCGGAAGGTTTCGTGGGTGACGGCGTAGGCGAGGTTAAAACCATCGACATCGGTCTCTTCGACCCACGACTGCAGCTCGTCGGCCACGGTTTGCGCGCTGCCGACGATCAGCGGGCCAAAGCCGCCAATGCCTACCCAGTCGGCCAGCGCCTGCACCGTCCACTGGCGGTCCGGATCGGCGGTGGAAAAGGCCTCGACCGCCGACTGAATGGCGTTGGTATGTAGATACTTCAGTACCTGATCCGGCTGATACTGGCCGAAGTCGATCCCGGTCCAGCCGGAGATCAGCGCCAGCGCCCCCTCGTAGCTGACGTAGGATTTATACTCCTGCCATTTGGCCTGCGCCTCGCGGTCGGTTTCGCCGACAATGACCGTTTGCAGGTTAAAAATCAGGATGCTGCGCGGATCGCGCCCGGCCTCCGCGGCGCGGCGGCGAATGTCGGCCACGGTCTTTTTAAGCAGCGTTTTTGACGGCGCGGCGACAAACACGCACTCGGCGTGCCCGGCGGCAAACTGCTTGCCGCGGCTCGATGCCCCGGCCTGATAGAGCACCGGCGTACGCTGCGGCGAGGGTTCGCAGAGGTGGATGCCCGGCACCGAGAAGAAGTTGCCCTGGTGGTTGATCGGATGGATTTTTTGCGGATCGCTGAAGATCCCCCGTTCACGATCGCGCAGCACCGCGCCGTCTTCCCAACTGCCTTCCAGCAGCTTATAGACCACGTCGAGATACTCGTCGGCGTAGTCGTAGCGCACATCGTGATCGGTCTGCGCCTGATGACCAATGTTGCGCGCCCCGCTTTCCAGGTATGAGGTGACGATATTCCAGCCCACCCGGCCCTTGGTCAGATGGTCAAGGGTCGACAGGCGGCGAGCAAACGGGTACGGGTGCTCAAACGACAGCGACGCGGTCAGGCCAAAGCCAAGATGCTCCGTCACCAGCGCCATCGGGGTAATCAGCGCCAGCGGATCGTTCACCGGCACCTGCGTCGCCTGGCGAATGGCGGCATCGCCGTTGCCGTTCAGCACGTCGTAGATGCCCAGCACGTCGGCAATAAACAGGCCGTCGAACTTACCGCGCTCCAGCAGACGCGCGAGGTCAACCCAGTAGTCCAGATCCTTGTACTGCCATGAGCGATCGCGCGGATGGGTCCACAGCCCCGGCGACTGGTGGCCGACGCAGTTCATATCAAAAGCATTAAGACGAATTTCGCGTTGTGATGACATAGCACTTCTCCACGGCGCGTCCCGATCGAGGGGCGCACGCTTAATCATGAATAACGAAAGAACCCTCGAGCCCCAGCGTCGCCAGCGCTTCGGCGGCGACCGCGGCGGCATGGTCGGCGACCTGCGGCAGCCCCATCAGCTCGCCAAAACGCCCGCGGGCCGCCGGGCCGGAAATCAGTACCTTTGGCGTCACCACGCCATCGCGGCCAATCGCCCGGGAGCGCGAGTCGACGTCGAGCCCGAGCCCGAGCGCGTCGGCGCGGATCAGCCCCTCCTGCGCCAGGCCGCGCAGCAGCGGCTGGCTGTCGATCAGGCCGCCGTGCGCCGGGCCGGTGGTTAGAATCAGGCGATCGACGGTCAGCGATTGAGGGTCGCCGTGGCGCGGAGTCAGGGTCAGGGTCAGCCGGCTGCCATCGCCCTCCAGCGCCGTCAGCCTTGCCGCCTGCACCTTCAGGCTGCCGTCGCGCTGCCGTTGGCTAAGCACATCGGCGACCTGCGGGGCGATGCGGTAGCGATGCACATCCCAGTAGCTGCGCAGATGGCGCAGGAAGCGCTGGCGGTCGGCAAAGCTCAGCCCCTGCCAGATGCTCTGCCCCTGGTTACGCACCGCGTCCAGCACCACCTGCCACGGCAGCCCCTGCTCCGCGGCGTGACGGATATCTTCCCGCACCCGCCGCAGCCGCTGGCGCAGCGAGCCCTGGCGATAGTCGCCGGGCCACGGCTCGGCAGCGCCGCTGATGTTTCCTCTGGGCAGCAGGCCGTGGCGCGAAAATACCGTCACCGGACCGCGATGTCCGAGCCGCGCCAGGGTGGCGATGCTGTCGGCCATCGTCAGCCCGGTTCCCATCACCGCCACCCGCGCATCCGGCGCCACGTCGGCAAGCGCATCCGCACGCCACGGATTGGCAATCAGCGCCGGATGGTCGTGAAACGGGGCTGCCAGGCGCGGCAGCGCCGGCGGCGGATGGCTTACCGCGAGGATCAGCAGATCGCTTTTCAGCAGCCGGCCGCTGGCGGTGGTGACGCCGCGCGGGCCATAGCCGATCGCCTCTTCCCGCAGATGGATCAGCCGTCCCGCGCTCGCCCGCAGCGCATCGGCAAAACGCTGGCTGACGTAGCGGCCAAACTGGCCGCGCTGCGGATAGAGCGCGCCGTCCTCACGCCGCGCCTGCGGGTCGTCGGCGAACGCCGGCTGGCCGCGATACCAGCGGTCGAAAGCGCCCTCCTCCTCGCCCGCCAGCCTGCATCCGCGCGGCGGGAACGTTGATGCGATGGGAGGGCTCGGCGGTGGAGTAGGCCACCCCCGCGCCGGGCACCGCGCGCGGCTCCAGCAGCGTCACCCGCAGCCCGTGCGGGGCCAGGCGCAGAAGCTCAATCGCCACGGCGGCGCCGCTGAACCCGCCGCCGATAATGACCACCTGCGGTTCAGCGCTCATCGGCAATCCCCCTCTGGAGGCAGAAAATCATGTCCACCTCCCGCTCAGCTCGGCGCTGACCTGTTTAACCGGCCGCTTATCGCCGCCGATGGTTTCGCCAAACGGGCCGGTATTCACGCCGCGCGCTTTGGGCTGGGTGTTGCCGGCAAGCGGCAGCAGCGGCATGACCAAATCGGCAAAGCGGTGGGCCTCTTCAAGATGCGGATAGCCGGAGAAGATAAAGTTGGTAATGCCGAGGGCCTGATATTCGCGAATGCGGTCCGCGACCTGTTGCGGGCTGCCGACCAGCGCCGTCCCCGCGCCGCCGCGTACGAGGCCAACGCCCGCCCACAGGTTCGGGGCGATGCGCAGGTTGTCGCGGGAGCCGTTATGCAGGGCGCTCATGCGCGCCTGGCCTGCGGAGTCCATGCGGGCAAAAATTTTCTGCGCTTGGGCGATGGTGTCATCATCCAGATGGGCAATCAGACGGTCGGCGGCGGCCCACGCCTCTTCTTCCGTTTCACGGACGATGACGTGCAGGCGAATGCCGTACTGCAGGGTGCGACCGCGGGCGGCGGCGCGCTCGCGCACGATGGCCAGCTTCTCCGCCACCAGCTCAGGCGGCTCGCCCCAGGTCAGATAGCTATCGATTTGCTCAGCGGCGACGTCAATGGCCTCCTCCGAAGAGCCGCCGAAGTAGAGCGGCGGGCCGTTTTCCTGCACCGGCGGAAAGAGCACTTCCGCCCCTTCAACCCGAATATGCTCGCCGTGATAATCCACCTTTTCGCCTTTCAGCAGGCGCGAGTAAACGTCAAGAAATTCACGGGTCACCTGATAACGCTGGCTATGGTCGAGGAAAATCCCGTCGCCCTTGTTCTCCACCGGATCGCCGCCGGTAACCACGTTGATCAGCAGCCGGCCCTCCGACAGGCGGTCGAGGGTCGCCGCCATGCGCGCCGCCAGCGTCGGCGGCTGCAGTCCCGGACGTACCGCCACCAGATAGCGCAGGCGGCGGGTTAACGGCGCCAGCGCCGAGGCCACCAGCCAGGAGTCTTCGCAGCTTTTACCGGTCGGGATCAGCACGCCGTAGTAGCCAAGGCTGTCGGCGGCCAGCGCAACCTGTTGTAAATACGCTAAATCAACGGGACGTCCACCTTCGGTGGTGCCCAGATAGCGGCCGTCGCCGTGGGTGGGTAAGAACCAAAACACGTTGATCTTATCGCTAGCTTTCTGCGTCATTATCCATTTCCTATATAACCATATTCGATATTCATCGAAGAGTTGTTTAAATTTGGTTATATGAGTGTTAGCGATAATCGTGCCAACGCGGAGAGTTGAATTAAGTAAGTAAAATCAAATAATTAATAAAATTCGGCGCCCGCCAGGCTGTTGCAAATGCGCCAGCGGATGGGGCGAAGCTGCCGCTTTTGCAACAAAACCACAGAGTTTGCCCGTGTTTAGCGCCGCCGCCAGAGGATAAGTTCAAGGCGTTATTTAGCGGAGGACTACCATGCTCAATCCTGAATCCCCGGCCGATACCCCGGTGCTGATCGACCCGGCGTCAAAAGCCTTTCAGAACCTGTTGGATAAACTGGCGCCCACGGAGGCCACCGTGCTGATCGTCGGTGAAACCGGCACCGGTAAAGAGGTGGTCGCCCGCTACCTGCATCACCACAGCCATCGCCGCCAGCAGCCCTTTCTCGCCGTAAACTGCGGCGCGCTCACCGAAAGCCTGGCGGAGGCGGAGCTCTTCGGTCACGAGAAGGGGGCGTTTACCGGCGCGGTGCAGGGGCACCCCGGCTGGTTTGAGGCCGCCGAGGGCGGCACGCTACTGCTCGATGAGATTGGCGAATTAAGCCTGCCGCTGCAGGTTAAGCTGCTGCGCGTGCTGCAGGAGCGCGAGATTACCCGCGTCGGCTCGCGCAAGGCGATTAAAGTCAACGTGCGGGTCATTGCCGCCACCCACGTGGATTTGGCGCAGGCGATCCGCGAACGCCGCTTCCGTGAAGACCTCTATTACCGCCTGAATATCGCCATCGTCCCGCTGCCGCCGCTGCGCCAGCGCCGCCAGGATATTCCGCTGCTGGCCAACCATTTCTTATCGCTCTACGCCCGTCGGCTGGGGCGTCCGACCCGCTATCTGGCGCCCGAGGCGCTGGACCGGCTAATGGACTACCCGTGGCCCGGCAATATCCGCGAGCTTGAGAACACGCTGCATAACGCGGTGCTGCTCAGCAAAGAGGAGGAGATTACCCCAGCCCAGCCTGCGCCTGACCACGCTGCACGCCGCGCCGCAGACGACAACGGATCTTGAGCTGGACGACTTTATCCACCAGCAGCTCGCCCAGCCCGGCGACGCGCTGTGGGAGCGCATGACCGGCGCGCTAATCCGCGGCGCGATGGCCCACTGCGACGATAATCAAAGCCAGGCCGCCGCCCTGCTGGGGATCAGTCGCCACACTCTGCGTACCCAGTTGGCCAACATCGGCATGATTAAAAGCCGCCGCCGGATGGAGTCGGCGCCACGCCGGTTAGCCGAAACCGCGTCCGTAGACCGCGAGCTGCGCATCGGCTATCAGCGCTTCGGCAACCTCGGCATTTTAAAGGCCCGACAGAGCCTCGAGAGCGCCTTCGCCAGCCTTGGCGTCAGCGTGCTGTGGAGTGAATTTCCGGCCGGACCGCAGACTGCTGCACGCCCTCGCCTGCAATGAGATCGATTTTGGCACCACCGGCGAAGCGCCGCCGATCTTTGCTCAGGCCAGCAACGCCGAGCTGGTGTACGTCGCGTGGGAGCCGCCGGCGCCGCAAAGCGTGGCGATGGTGGTGCCGCAGCATAGCGATATCCGCGCCCTCAGCGATCTGCGCGGCAAGCGGATTGCGCTGAATAAGGGCTCCAACGTGCACTGGCTGC
Source organism: Klebsiella sp. WOUb02 (assembly GCF_050058015.1). Classification (NCBI taxonomy): domain Bacteria; kingdom Pseudomonadati; phylum Pseudomonadota; class Gammaproteobacteria; order Enterobacterales; family Enterobacteriaceae; genus Klebsiella; species Klebsiella sp. WOUb02. The sequence continues at coordinate 508,208 of NZ_CP170106.1, read as the reverse complement.
TGCTGCAAATCCTGGAAGAGGCCGGGCTGGGGCTGAACGACGTGAAGGTGGTCTACATTCCGCCAAAATACCCTCTCACCGCCAGCGATTATCTGGCGGTCGACGCGTGGATGATGTGGGACCCGCTGCTCAGCGACGCCGAACATACCGGAGAGCTGCGGGTGGTCGCCAGCGGCGAGGGCCGGGTGCACAACCATCAGTTCTATCTCTCGCGCCGCGATTACGTCAATCGCAACGGCGACATCATGCAGCGCCTGCTGCACGAGCTGACGCAAACCGGGCAGTTTATTGATCGCCGGCGCGAGGAGGCCGCCGGCCTGCTTGCCGCCGAATTAGGCATTAACGTCGATTCTCTGGCGATGGCCCTGGCCCGCCGCAGCCACCGCCCGCGGATGATGGATCTTAAGGTCATTCGCGCCCAGCAGACTATCGCCGACCGCTTTTATGCCCTCGGACTTATCAGCAAACCAGTTTCCGTGCGCGAAGCCGTTTGGTACGGGGAAGCGGCCCATAGCGACCTGGGCCTGCTGCTGCACGCCGATTAGCCCGCTTTTACGAGACGCGTTCCGGATTATCCCCGCGCCGATAGCCTCGTTCGCACGGCAATGATACCCTTACATTTCTGAGAACACGGGTCGGGCACGGCGCCCGGCCAGGTCGGCGGGCCGCTCATCCGCCGGGCTAAATGATAAGGAGAGACCTGTGGCCGTTCATCTGTTAATCGTCGACGCGCTCAATCTGATCCGCCGCATTCACGCGGTGCAGGGTTCACCCTGCGTTGACACCTGCCTGCACGCGCTGGAGCAGCTGATCGTCCATAGTCAGCCAACCCACGCGGTGGCGGTATTTGATGATGACGATCGCGCCCACAGCTGGCGGCACCAGCGTCTGGCGGAATATAAGGCCGGCCGCGCGCCGATGCCGGAGACGCTGGAGGCCGAAATGCCCGCGATCCGCGCGGCGTTTGAACAGCGCGGAGTACGCTGCTGGGCCTTAGCGGGCAGCGAAGCCGACGATCTCGCCGCCACCCTGGCGATGAAGGTCGCCCTGGCCGGGCACCAGACCACCATCGTCTCCACGGATAAAGGCTACTGTCAGTCTGCTTTCGCCCACGGTTCGCATCCGCGACTACTTCCAGAAGCGCTGGCTGGACGCCCCCTTTATCGCCAACGAGTTTGGCGTGACCCCGCAGCAGACTGCCTGACTACTGGGGTCTGGCGGGCATCAGCAGCTCGAAAGTACCGGGCGTGGCGGGGATTGGGCCGAAAAGCGCCGCCCAGCTGTTAACCGAGTTTGCGGATCTGGAGGGAATTTACGCCCACCTCGACAAGGTTGCGGAGAAGTGGCGCAAGAAGCTGGAAGAGCATAAAGAGATGGCGTTCACCTGCCGCGAAATCGCCCGTCTGCAGACCGATTTACAGCTCGACGGCAACCTGCAGCAGCTGCGGCTGACTGCATAGTCGGTGTCGCTGGCATAGTCGGTATAGCTGGTATAGCTGGCGGCCGCCGTTTAGCCGGAAAGGGCGATACCAGCATCGCCCTTGCCCCCGGCAGCGGCAGCGTTTACCAGGCGGAGTGGTAAAGCTCGATAATCTCCGTCAGGCTGGCTTCCCGCGGGTTGCCGCCGGTGCAAACGTCATCAAACGCCGCCTGCGCCAGCGCCGGAATATCCTCTTTACGCACCCCGACATCGCGCAGATGCGGCGGGATCCCCACGTCACGATTGAGTTTACACACCGCCTCTACCGCCGCCTGGCGTACCTCCTCTTCGCTTCTGCCTTCAACTTTTTCGCCCATGGCCCGGGCGATATCGGCAAACTTGCCTCCGCAGTACGCGGCGTTATAGCGCATCACGTGGGGCAGCAGAATGGCGTTGGCCACGCCGTGCGGCGTGTTGTAAAACGCGCCTAAAAGATGCGCCATGCCGTGCACCAGCCCGAGGCCGACGTTGGAAAAACCCATCCCGGCAATATACTGTCCCAGCGCCATCGCCTCACCGGACCGGCTCTCGCCGGCCACCGAGCCGCGCAGCGCGCCGGCAATAATCTCTATCGCTTTCAGGTGCAGCGCGTCGGTTAGCGCCCAGGCCGCCCGCGTCGTGTAGCCCTCGATGGCGTGAGTCAACGCGTCGACGCCGGTGGCGGCTTTCAGCGCCGGCGGCATCCCGTCCATCATGTCGGCATCGATAAACGCGACCTGGGGAATATCGTGCGGATCGACGCAGACAAATTTACGCCGCTTTTCCTCATCGGTGATCACATAGTTGATCGTCACCTCCGCCGCGGTTCCGGCGGTGGTCGGAATAGCCATAATCGGCACGCTCGGGGCGCGGGTCGGCGATAGCCCTTCCAGGCTACGCACGTCGGCAAACTCAGGGTTAGCGCTGATAATCCCCACCGCCTTACAGGTATCCTGCGGCGAGCCGCCGCCGATGGCGATCAGGTAGTCCGCCCCGCTCTGCTGAAAAACCCGCAGCCCCTCCTGCACCACCGCGATCGTCGGATTGGGGATCACGGCGGAAAAGATCTCCCACGCCAGACCGGCGGCATCCATCCGGTCGGTGACCTTGCTAACCGCGCCGCACTGAACCAGCGTCTTATCAGTGACAATCAGCGCTTTACGATAGCCGCGACGCTTCACTTCGTCGGATAATGCCGCTATCGCCCCTCGGCCAAACCACGCCGTTTCGTTCAAAATCATTCTGTTCGCCATCGCCCGTCTCCTGTGTGTCGTGCGGGATCACTCTTCGATACGTAGCCCATAGGTTTTGAATTTTTCCAGCACGATGGCTATCGCTTCGTCATCCAGTACCGGCACCGGATCGATAATCGCCAGCGTGCTGAGGTACAGCTGGGCCAGCACCTCCACCTCGTGCGCCAGCCACAGCGCTTTTTCCAGACTCTCTTCACAGGCAATCAGCCCGTGATGCTGCAGCAGGGTCGCCTTGCGGTTTTTTAGCGCGACGGCCACATATTCGGAGAGCTCGCGCGTGCCAAAGGTGGCGTAGGGCGCGCAGGGAATCGAGTTGCCGCCGGCGGCGGCAATCATGTAGTGGATCGCCGGAATGGGCCGGTTAAGGATCGACACCGCGGTACAGTGCACCGCGTGGTTATGCACCACCGCCTGCGCGTCGGGGCGGGTCTGGTAGGCCGCCATATGGAAACGCCACTCGCTTGACGGCAGTTTGCCCTGCTCATGCTTGCCGTTGGCGTCAATCCAGACGATGTGGGATTCGGTGAGCTTTTCATACGGGATGCCCGTCGGCGTAATCAGCATGCCGCCTTCATAGCGCACGCTCACGTTGCCTGCGGTTCCCTGATTCAGTCCCAGCCGGGTCATTTCCAGGCAGGTATCAATAATCTGCCGCGCCAGCGTATTTCGTTCCATTATTTACCTCTCTCAGCGTTTCAAAACAGACCAACAGAATCCTCACGTAACATCATCCCGGCTCTGTCGAATTAATCGGATATTTGCTTACCATCATCATATTGAATAATCAGAATGGAATTGCCATCAGCGTATTCTGTGACCGCCGTCAATTAATCGCCGAGAATAAATAAAACGCCGGTTATTCCCTCCCAAAGAAAACTGCCCGTTATTATTTTTCTTTTTTAATACGGGCATTTTTCTCCGCCTTTAAAAATTGCCCGTTTGCGCAGTAATAAATTAAATCGGGCAGCACCGCTGTGGCTTTTAAATTAAATAGTCTCAAACGGTCATCGTTTTAGATAAATTAAAGTGATGCTAATCACATAAAGCTATAGTCTTCGGGCTAAATGTGACCGCCATCATATTAAAAGGCATTGTTTATTTGAAAATGAATTCATGAGTTCATCCATGAGAGCATTTTATTCGCTGCCGCTTAATCGGAACTCACCTTGTTTTGCCGGCTGGAGAGAGTTGCCAGCCGCATGCTAAAGATGCTGGATACGCTTCTGAACTGATGAGGATGCTATGGGAAACACAACAATACAAACGCAGAGTTTTCGTGCGATAGATGTCGGCCAAAGTAAACGCTATATTATTCCATTCGCTCTGCTGTGCTCGCTATTTTTCCTGTGGGCCGTTGCCAATAACTTAAATGATATTTTACTGCCGCAGTTCCAGCAGGCTTTTACCTTAACTAACTTTCAGGCCGGGCTGATTCAATCCGCATTTTATTTCGGCTACTTCATCATTCCGGTCCCCGCCGGGATCCTGATGAAAAAGCTCAGCTATAAGGCCGGAATAATTACCGGGCTGTTTCTTTACGCCCTCGGCGCCGCTCTATTCTGGCCAGCAGCAGAAATAATGAATTACACTTTATTTCTGCTTGGCCTGTTTATTATTGCCGCCGGACTGGGATGCCTTGAAACCGCCGCCAACCCTTTCGTTACGGTCCTTGGCCCGGAAAGCGGCGGTCATTTCCGCCTCAACCTCGCGCAAACCTTTAACTCCTTTGGCGCCATTATTGCCGTCGTCTTTGGGCAAAGTCTTATTTTGTCTAACGTGCCGCATCAATCTCAGGAAGTGCTCGATAAAATGGCCCCCGAGCAGCTCAGCGCCTATAAGCACAGCCTGGTGTTATCGGTTCAGACGCCGTATATGATTATCGTGGCGATCGTACTGCTGGTTGCCGTACTGATCGCACTGACCAGGTTCCCTTCCCTGCAAAGCGACGACCACGGAGATAGCGCCCAGAGCCTCTTTGACCGCCTCCTTCTCCAGGCTGGTGCGCATTCGCCACTGGCGCTGGGCGGTTCTGGCGCAGTTCTGCTACGTTGGCGCGCAAACGGCCTGCTGGAGCTATTTGATTCGCTATGCTATCGAAGAGATCCCCGGCATGACGCCCGGCTTCGCCGCGAACTACCTGACCGGCACCATGGTCTGCTTCTTCATCGGCCGCTTTAGCGGTACCTGGCTCATCAGCCGCTTTGCCCCGCATAAAGTGCTTGCCGCCTACGCCCTGCTGTCGATGGCGCTGTGCCTGATTTCCGCGCTCAGCGGCGGGCATATCGGCCTGCTGGCGCTCACCCTGTGCAGCGCGTTTATGTCGATTCAGTACCCCACCATTTTCTCTCTGGGGATCAAAAATCTGGGACAGGACACCAAATACGGTTCGTCGTTTATCGTCATGACCATTATTGGCGGCGGGATCGTCACGCCGGTCATGGGCTTTGTCAGCGATGCGGCGGGCAATATCCCGACCGCCGAACTGGTCCCGACGCTGTGCTTCGCCATCATCTTTATTTTTGCCCGTTTCCGTTCACAAACGGCAACCAACTGAACATTTTCCGCATAACGTGAGGAGTCTGGAATGAAAAAAATCAGCTTACCGAAAATAGGCATTCGCCCGGTCATTGACGGACGTCGCATGGGCGTACGCGAATCGCTGGAAGAGCAAACCATGAATATGGCGCAGGCCACCGCCGCGCTGATCGGCGAGAAGCTTCGCCACGCCTGCGGCGCGCAGATCGAGTGCGTCATTGCGGATACCTGCATCGCCGGTATGGCGGAGTCGGCGGCCTGCGAAGAGAAATTTAGTCGCCACAACGTCGGCGTAACCATTACCGTCACCTCCTGCTGGTGCTACGGCAGCGAAACCATCGATATGGACCCGCTGCGCCCGAAAGCCATCTGGGGCTTCAACGGCACCGAGCGCCCGGGGGCGGTCTATCTCGCCGCCGCGCTGGCCGCCCACAGCCAGAAGGGCATTCCGGCCTTCTCGATCTATGGTCACGACGTTCAGGACGCGGACGACAGCTCGATCCCTGCGGACGTCGAAGAGAAGCTGCTGCGCTTCGCCCGCGCCGGGCTGGCGGTTGCCGCCATGAAGGGCAAAAGCTATCTCTCCGTCGGCGGCGTATCCATGGGGATTGCCGGCTCCATCGTCGATCATAACTTCTTCGAATCCTGGCTAGGCATGAAGGTGCAGGCGGTCGATATGACCGAGCTGCGTCGGCGCATCGACCAGAAAATCTATGATGAGGCGGAGCTGGAAATGGCGCTGGCGTGGGCGGATAAAAACTTCCGCTACGGCGAGGACCAGAACGCCAGGCAATACAAACGCAATGCGGAGCAGAGCCGCGCCGTCCTGAAAGAGAGCCTGCTGATGGCGATCTGTATCCGCGACATGATGCAGGGCAACGCGAAGCTGGCGGAGAAGGGCCTGGTAGAAGAGTCGCTGGGCTATAACGCCATTGCCGCCGGTTTTCAGGGCCAGCGCCACTGGACCGATCAATACCCGAACGGCGATACCGCCGAGGCGCTGCTGAACAGCTCATTTGACTGGCACGGCGTGCGCGAGCCGCTGGTTGTCGCGACCGAAAATGACAGCCTTAACGGGGTGGCAATGCTGCTGGGCCACCAGCTCACCGGCACCGCCCAGGTCTTTGCCGACGTCCGGACCTACTGGTCGCCGGAGGCGGTCAAACGGGTGACGGGCCAGCCGCTTACCGGGCTGGCGGAACACGGCATTATCCACCTGATCAACTCCGGTTCCGCGGCGCTGGACGGCTCCTGTAAACAGCGCGATGCCGAGGGCAATCCGACCATGAAACCGCACTGGGAAATTTCGCAGCAGGAGGCCGACGCCTGCCTCGCGGCCACCGAGTGGTGCCCGGCGATCCACGAGTATTTCCGCGGCGGCGGCTTCTCCTCGCGCTTCCTCACCGAAGGCGGCGTGCCGTTTACCATGACCCGGGTGAACATCATTAAAGGCCTCGGGCCGGTTCTGCAAATCGCCGAAGGCTGGAGCGTCGAGCTGCCGAAAGAGATGCACGACCAGCTGGACGCTCGCACCAACTCCACCTGGCCAACCACCTGGTTCGCGCCGCGGCTGACCGGCAAGGGCCCGTTCTCCGACGTCTATTCGGTGATGGCGAACTGGGGGGCCAACCACGGCGTGCTGACCATCGGTCACGTCGGCGCGGACTTTATCACCCTCGCCGCCATGCTGCGCATTCCGGTCTGCATGCATAACGTGGAAGAGGCGAAAATCTATCGCCCTTCAAGCTGGTCGGCGCACGGTATGGATACTGAAGGTCAGGACTACCGCGCCTGCCAGAACTATGGCCCGCTGTACAAACGTTAATACGCTTCCGCCCTTTCATCCTGAAAGGGCTTTTTTTGTTGCAGGAGCAATGATGAAACAAGACGTTATTCTGGTCCTCGACTGCGGGGCAACCAACGTCCGGGCCATCGCTGTCGATCGGCAGGGGAAGATTGTCGCCCGCGCATCGACCCCCAACGCCAGCGACGCCGCAGCGGAAAACGGCGCGTGGCACCAGTGGTCCCTGGAGGCGATCCTGCAGCGCTTCGCCAGCTGCTGTCAGACGCTCGCGGCGGAGCTGGCCGCCTGTCGCATTCGCGGTATTACGGTCACCACCTTTGGCGTGGACGGCGCGCTGGTCGATGAGCGCGGCGCCCTGCTCTACCCGACGATCAGCTGGAAATGCCCGCGCACCGCGGCGGTGATGCACGACATCGGGCGAATCATGCCGGCCCGGCGGCTGCAGGAGATCTCCGGCGTCGGGGCCTTCAGCTTCAATACCTTATATAAGCTGGTGTGGCTGAAAGAGAACCACCCGCAGTCTGCTGGAAAAGGCGCACGCCTGGCTGTTTATCTCATCGCTTATTAACCACCGCTTAACCGGCGAATTCACCACCGATATCACGATGGCGGGTACCGGCCAGATGCTGGATATTCACCGGCGGGAGTTCAGCCCCGAGATCCTGCAGGCCGCGGGGATCCCGCGCCGGCTGTTCCCTACGCTGGTGGAAGCGGGAGAGAAGATTGGCGCCCTCCAGCCCGATGCCGCCGCGCTGCTGCAGCTCCCCGCGGGGATACCGGTATTCTCCGCCGGGCACGATACGCAGTTTGCGCTGTTTGGCGCCGGCGCGCAGCAGAATGAACCGGTGCTCTCATCCGGCACCTGGGAAATTCTGATGGTGCGCAGCGCCGAGGTTAACACCTCGCTGCTGAGTCAGTACCCCGGCTCAACCTGCGAGCTGGACAGCCGGCCCGGACTAACCAACCCCGGGATGCAGTGGCTGGCGTCCGGCGTGCTGGAGTGGGTCCGCCAGCTGCTATGGACGCCGGAGACGCCGTGGCAAACGCTGATTGAGGAAGCGCGCCTCATTCCCGCCGGCGCCGAAGGCGTGAAGATGCAGTGCGATCTGCTGGCCTGTCAAGACGCAGGCTGGCAGGGCGTAACGCTGAATACCACCCGCGCACACTTTTATCGCGCCGCGCTGGAGGGCTTAACCGCCCAGTTGCAGAGCCACCTGCGCACCCTGGAGAAAATCGGCGGCTTTAAGGCCAGCGAGCTTCTGCTGGTGGGCGGCGGCAGCCGCAACGCGCTGTGGAATCAAATAAAAGCCAACGCGCTCGATATGCCGGTTAAGGTTCTGGACGACGCTGAAACAACCGTCGCCGGCGCGGCGATGTACGGCTGGTTTGGCGCGGGCGAGTTTGCCAGCCCGGAGCAGGCCAGAGCCGAGGTGCGCTACCAGTACCGCTATTTTTATCCACAAACCGAACCTGAACTGATAGATGAGGTATGACATGCTAAAAACGATCTCGCCACTCATCTCCCCCGAGCTGCTTAAGATCCTGGCCGAGATGGGCCACGGGGATGAAATTATTTTTTCCGACGCCCACTTCCCGGCCCACAGTATGGGGCCGCAGGTCATTCGCGCCGACGGCCTGCAGGTCAGCGACCTCCTGCAGGCGATCGCGCCGCTGTTTGAACTCGACGGCTACGCGCCGCCGCTGGTGATGATGGCGGCGGTTGCCGGCGACGCGCTCGATCCCGGCGTTGAGCAACGCTATCGCGATGCGCTCTCCCGGGAATCGCCCTGTCCGGAAATCACCCGCATCGATCGCTTTGCCTTCTACGAGCGGGCGCAAAAAGCCTTTGCGATCGTTATCACAGGGGAACGCGCGAAGTACGGGAATATTCTTTTAAAAAAAGGAGTAACGCCGTAATCTCATGCCGGAGCGCCCGCCTGATGCGGGCGTTTATTGACTGACAGGGTGAGAGAAAATGAAAGCGGCACGCCAGCAGGCGATAATAGATCTGCTGATCAACCATAGCAGCCTGACGACTGAAGCCCTATCGCTGCAGCTCGCGGTCAGTAAAGAGACCATTCGTCGCGACCTCAGCGAGCTGCAGTCGCAGGGCAAAGTGCTGCGTAACCACGGGCGCGTCAAGATCATCCACCGGCAGAGCCAGGATAGCGGCGATCCGTTTCATATTCGCCTCAAAAGCCACTATGCCCACAAAGCCGATATCGCCCGCGAGGCCCTTGCCTGGATAGAAGAAGGGATGGTTATCGCCCTCGACGCCAGCTCCACCTGCTGGTTTCTGGCCCGTCAGCTCCCCGACGTCAACCTGCACGTGTTTACCAACAGCCAGCCTATCTGCCAGGAGCTCAGCAAGCGCGAGCACATCCAGCTCACCTGCTCGGGCGGCACCCTGCAGCGTAAATACGGCTGCTACGTCAGTGCCTCGCTTATCCCGCAGCTCAGGTCGCTGGAGATCGATCTGTTCGTTTTTTCCTGCGAAGGCATCGACAGCAACGGCGCGCTGTGGGATTCAAATACGGTTAACGCCGAGTTCAAATCCCTGCTGCTCAAGCGGGCGGCGCAATCTTTACTGCTGATCGATAAGAGTAAGTTTAATCGCTCGGGCGAGGCCAGCATTGGCCACCTCAATGACGTAACGCACATCATTTCCGATGAGCCCATCGCGGCAAAATAGCGGCAGGAAGCGGAAGAAGAGAGCCCGGATAGCGGCGCCACTATCCGGGATACGACGCCAAATTAGCGCTCGTCGCGACGGCCGCCGACGGCCGCCCACAGACGACGGACGTGAACCGTCACTTCTTCGCGATCGTGATACAGCTGGCGTGCCTGAATCTGCGCATTGATGCCGTGTTCATCCAACTGCTCCTGGATGTAGGCCAGATTGCGCGACAGGCTCTTCATAGCGCTTTTTCATCGGTAGCTTCAGGTTGAAGATAGTCTCGCGGCACCAGCCGTTGACCAGCCACTGCGCCATCAGCGCCGCCACCTTAGCCGGTTTTTCTACCATGTCGCACACCATCCACGAGATATTGTTACGGGTCGGACGATAGCGAAAGCCGTCTTCGCGCAGCCAGGTCACCTGCCCGGTATCCATCAGGCTCTGCGCCATCGGGCCGTTATCGACCGACGAAACCCACATGTTGCGCTTCACCAGCTGCCAGGTCCAGCCGCCGGGACAGGCGCCAAGATCCACCGCATACATGCCGTTGGCCAGCCGCTCATCCCACTCATCGGCCGGGATAAAGACGTGGAACGCCTCCTCCAGCTTCAGCGTAGAGCGGCTCGGGGCATCGGCAGGGAATTTAAGCCGCGGGATCCCCATATAGAACGGCGAGTTGTTGTTGGAGTAAGAGTAGCCGGCATAGCAGCAGCCCGGAGCGATAAAGAACACGTGCACCACCGGACGCTTCGACGTTTCGTAGTTGGTCAGCACGCCCGCTTCGCGCAGGGCCCCGCGCAGCGGAACCGTAAACTTGCGGCAGAACTTCATCAGACTCTTTGCTTTCATTGGTATCGGCCACTTCCACCCGCAGGTCGCCGCCCTTCTCCACCACGCCCTGCAGCATGCCGACAATCGGCGTGATGCGATCTTCCGGCGGCAGGTCGCGCAGCAGCTCGCCCACCACAAACATCTGGCGGGCAAAAACCAGCGAGCTGAACGGCAGCTCGCGCGCCAGCTTGTCGCCATCTTCCGCCTGATAGCATTCAAAAACCACGTACCCGGCGTTATCTTTGACGCGGGCAAAACCAAACACCTCAAGGCGGGACGCCTTATCGGTAATTTCTGCTGCGCACTCCTTCTCAAACCCGGGGCGACAATAGAGGACAACCTTATTCATTAACAACGCCCTTACGTTTCAGACGAATTGCACCAATTAACATTAAAATCCAGCCGGCGAGGAAGCTAACGCCTCCCACCGGCGTAACGAACGCCCACAGGCGCAAATGCGACAGCGCCAGGCAGTAAAGGCTGCCGCTGAACAAAACGGTACCCAGCGCCATAAAGACGCTGCTCCAGTAGAACCAGATGCTGATGCGGCGCTGCATCGCCACCGCCAGGCCAAAAATGGCCAGCGTATGGAAGGCCTGGTACTCAAGGCCGGTATGGATCCAGCCCATTTCCGCCACGCCCAGCGACCGGCTTAACACGTGCGCGCCGAAGGCGCCCAGAGCAACAAAGATAAAACCGCTTATCGCGGCGAATATCAGCATAAAACGGCTGGTCATGTTATTACCCTACAATCATTTATTGTTCGTAACGAAAGCGAAATTTTTCTTGTTCACTCGCCGCTTTCGCCAGTATCCACTGCCGGAAGGCGGCTATTTTACCCAGTTCAGCCTGGCTGTCATGACAAACCAGATAAAAGGCATTTTTGCTGACCAGAACATCATTAAACGGGCAGACCAGGCGGCCGGCCTCGATTTCAGACTGGGACATCACGTTATTGGCGAGAGCCACTCCCTGCCCGTGGATGGCCGCCTGCAGCACCATCGCGCTGTGGCTGAAAATCGGCCCCTGCTGGACGTTAATATGGCTTAGACCCAGGCTGGCGGGTATAAGTTTGCCAGTCGCGGCGGGAAGCATCGTGCAATAGCGTATGTTGCGCCAGATCCGCAGGCGTTTTCAACGCCTTGTCACCGGTCAGCAGCATCGGCGAGCACACCGGCAGCAGATACTCGGCGTACAGTTTTTCGACGCGCAGCCCCGGCCAGTTGCCGCGGCCGTAGAAAATCGCCACGTCAACGTCATCCGCCAGCTTATCCTCCTGACGGTCCACCGCCTGGATTCTGACGTCGATTCCCGGATAAGCTGAGTTAAAGCTTGAAAGGCGCGGGACCAGCCACTGAATCGCAAAACTGGGCAACAGGCTGACCGTTAACGCCCCTTTTGCGCTTCGCGCCTGCAGTTTACGCGTCGCCTCCGTCAGCTGCGAAAAAATCTCTTTAATATCCTGAAAATAGCTCTGGCCCTCTTCCGTCAGCAGCAGCGATCGGTTGCGCCGCCGAAACAGCTTCAGCCCCAGAAAATCCTCTAGTGACTTGATTTGGTGACTGACTGCGGCCTGGGTCACAAAAAGCTCATCGGCTGCGCGAGTGAAGCTTAAATGACGTGCGGCTGCATCAAAAACACGTAATGCATTCAGAGGTGGTAATCGCTTTGACATGGTTATTCTGGCTTAGATGTTAAGGCAATTTAACAAACAGGAAACAACAGTTAACCTATTAGTTTTTTTTATCTGAGACATTATAATTTGTCCGTTGAGGTTCTACCAGAAAATACCTATAGTGGCCGCACTTCCTGAGCCGGAACGAAGAGCTTTTTTTTGGAATGCGTGTTCCAACAAGCTTTTGGCTTACGGTTGTGATGTTGTGTTGTTGTGTTTGCAATTGGTCTGTCTTTGCGGACCATGGTGGCTAAGCTACCCCTTTTCACTTCCTGTACATTTACCCTGTCTGTCCATAGTGATTTAATGTAGCACCGCAACGCGCGGTGCTTTTTTTTACCCTCAATTTCCCCTCTATTCCCTGTCCCGCGCTGGTCAGCCTTGCCCTGACGGATAAATTGCGCGACGATCGGCGTATTGCAACGAGGAGTTCCATGAACGCATTCAATCCCGCTCAGTTTCGCGCGCAGTTTCCTGCTCTGGCCGATGCCGGCGTTTACCTTGATAGCGCGGCGACGGCGCTAAAGCCGCTGGCCGCCATCGATGCCAGCGATCGCTTCTATCGCCTCAGCGCCGGTAACGTGCACCGCAGCCAGTTTGCCGCCGCCCGGCGCCTGACCGAACGTTATGAAGACGCCCGCGAGCGCGTCGCGGCGCTGCTAAACGCGCCGTCGGGCAAAGATATCGTCTGGACCCGCGGCACCACCGAGGCCATTAACATGGTGGCGCAGAGCTACGTTCGCCCGCGCCTGCGGCCCGGAGACGAAATCATCGTCAGCGAAGCGGAGCATCACTCCAATCTGGTTCCCTGGCTGATGGTGGCGGAGCAAACCGGCGCCCGGGTGGTGAAGCTGCCCATCGGCGCCGATCGCCTGCCCGACGTGGCGAGCCTGCCCTCCCTTATTACGCCGCGCAGCCGGGTGCTGGCCATTGGCCAGATGTCGAACGTGACCGGCGGCTGCCCGGACCTGGCGCTGACGATCCGCCTCGCGCACGAGGCCGGAATGGTGGTGATGGTCGATGGCGCCCAGGGCGCGGTGCATTTCCCGGCCGACGTTCAGGCGCTGGATATCGACTTTTACGCCTTCTCAGGCCATAAGCTGTACGGCCCGACGGGGATTGGCGCGCTGTATGGTAAAAGCGCGCTGCTGAACGCCATGTCGCCGTGGCTCGGCGGCGGTAAAATGATTACCGAAGTCACGTTCGCGGGTTTTAAAACCCAGCCCGTGCCCTATCGGCTGGAGGCCGGCACGCCAAACGTCGCCGGCGTCATCGGCCTGAGCGCGACGCTGGAGTGGCTGCAGGAGACGGACGTCGCCCAGGCCGAAAGCTGGAGCCGCAGCCTGGCGACGCTGGCTGAAGACGAGCTGACGAAGCGTCCCGGCTTCCGCTCCTTCCGCTGTCAGAGCTCAAGCCTGCTGGCGTTTGATTTCGCCGGCGTGCACCACAGCGATATGGTGACGCTGCTGGCGGAGTCCGGCATCGCGCTTCGCGCCGGGCAGCACTGCGCCCAGCCGCTGCTGGCGGCGCTTGGCGTCAGCGGAACCCTGCGCGCCTCGTTTGCGCCTTATAATACCCAGGATGATGTTTACGCGCTGGTGCATGCCGTTGACCGCGCTCTGGAAATTTTGGTGGACTAATGACGACTCCCAACCTGCAGAACCATCCGTTTGGCACCGCCATCACCGAAGCGACGCTGCGGCAAACCTTCGCCCCGCTGAGCCAGTGGGAAGATAAGTACCGGCAGCTGATTGTGTTAGGCAAAAAGCTGCCGCCGCTGGCGGACGAGGCTAAAGCCCGCGCGACGGAGATTGCCGGCTGTGAAAACCGCGTCTGGCTGGGGCATAGCGTGCGCGACGGTCGGCTGCACTTCTTCGGCGACAGCGAAGGCCGGATCGTTCGCGGCCTGCTGGCCGTGCTGCTGACCGCCGTTGAGGGTAAAAGCGCCGCCGAGCTGCTGAACCACGATCCGCTGGCGCTGTTCGATGAGCTGGGGCTGCGTGCGCAGCTGAGCGCCTCTCGCGGCCAGGGACTCGCCGCGCTGGGCGCGGCGGTGCTCGCGGCGGCCCGCGAGGCTTAACCTGCAATAAGAACGGCGCTTAGCCCTGGCGCCCGGCTTTCGCCAGCATCTTCTTCAGCGCGTGGGATACGGCGACAAAGCCAAAGGTGGCGGTAACCATCGTTGCCGCGCCAAAGCCCGACGCGCAGTCCATCCGCTTAGGTCCTTCCGCGCTGCTTTTCATCGCGCATACGCTGCCGTCGGCCTGGGGATAAACCAGCGCCTCGGTGGAGAACACGCAGTCGATGCCGAGTTTGCCCTTACTGTTTTTCACCACCCCGAACTGGCCCTTCAGGCGCTCGCGCAGCTTCGCCGCCAGCGGGTCCTGGATAGTTTTCGCCAGGTCTGCCACCTGAATCTGCGTCGGGTCAATTTGCCCGCCCGCGCCGCCGGTGGTCACCAGCGGCACCTTATAGCGACGGCAGTACGCAATTAACGCCGCCTTCGGCCGCACGCTATCTATCGCGTCAATCACGTAGCTGAAGCCCGCGCCCATATATTCGGCCACGTTCTCCGGCGTCACGAAGTCGTCAATCACCGTCACCTGACATTCCGGGTTGATCAGCCGGATGCGCTCGGCCATCACCTCGGCCTTCGCCTGCCCGACGTTGCCGCCCAGCGCATGAATCTGCCGGTTGGTGTTGGTGACGCAGACGTCGTCCATATCGATAAGGGTGATGGCGCCAATTCCGGTTCGGGCCAGCGCCTCCGCGGCCCAGGAGCCGACGCCGCCGATGCCCACGACGCAAACGTGCGCGTCGGCAAAGCACTGCAGCGCTTTTTCACCATACAAACGCGCCGTACCGCCGAAACGCTGGCGCCAGGCGTCGCTAATTACAACAGACATATAACCTCAGAATAAAAGGCAGGCTCCCCGACGCGCGCGTGCCGTCGGGGAGCCGGAGAAAGGAGAGTTAACCGCTAAAGACGTTGCCCGCACCCGGAGCGTTTTTCAACACCCAAACGCGGCCATAGTGGTTATACCAGCCTGCGCGGTGCCCGGCCTCCGCGCCGATACCCTGATAGATATCGAAGTGCTGGCCTTTAATCGCGCCGCCGACGTCCAGCGCAACCATCAGGCGCAGCTCGTACTGACCGTTAAACTTGCCGCTATTATCCAGCAGCGGCACTTCCGCCAGCAGAGTGGTGCCCGCCGGGATAATGCTGCGGTCAGAGGCGACCGACGCGCGGCCAATCAGCGGCACCGCGCTGGCGCCCTTCACCGGGGCGAAGGATTGCGGCTTAAAGAAGACGAAGGACGGGTTCTCTTCGAGCAGCGCGCGAACTTCAGCTTCGCTATGGGTTTCGCCCCATTCGCGGATCGCCTGCATCGACATATCTTCTTTCTTCACTTCGCCGCGATCGATAAGCACCTTGCCGATGCTGCGATACGACCAGCCGTTCTTCCCGGCATAGCTGAAGAAGTTCAGCGGCGAGCCGTCGCCAAAATCAATATAGCCGCTGCCCTGAACATCCATAATGAAGTTGTCCATCAGCGAGTTGCTGTAAGCCAGGATATAGCTGTCGCTCAGCCCGCCGGCGTAGATGCTGGCGCGAGACGGAAGCTTGCCGCGCTTCGGCGGCATGCGGTAAATAGGATACTGGAACTCACCCTGACGGGTGTGGCGCGCCTGCACCACCGGGGTGTAGTAGCCGGTAAACTGCACGTTGCCGTAGCTATCGGCGCCCTGCATCTGCCAGGCGTCAATGCCGAACTGGCTCAGCGTGCGGGTATCGCCGCCGGCGCGTAGCCACTGCTGCAGGGAGTTATAGACGTTACTCTGGCTATTATAGAGGCGCGGAGAGGCGCTGCGGATCTGTCTGACCTGTTCGGAGAAGTCGCCCGCGTTAATCGGCGTACCGACCGCATCAGGCTGGTTAACCAGTGAAAACGGCTGGGTGAGCTTTCCTTCATTATACTGCTGACCGCGATCGGTCGGTTTCGAGGAGCAGCCGGCGAGCATCGCCAGTATTGCTCCGGTTGCCACATACTTTGCCCAACATCCTTTCATGGTATCTCTTCTTTTGCTGCTCAGTACCGGTTGGTGATGAGGGAAGATAACAAACCGGCAGGGCTATTGAAATGCGCGATAGCAGCACAAATACAAAATCGGCTAAAAAACGCGCTAAAAACGATTCTTTCTACATCATTCATTACAAAATTATCGATTTAGCAGAAAAAGGGTTGCATCAAAACGTTAGCAGAGTATAGTGCGCATCCACGGACGCGGGGTGGAGCAGCCTGGTAGCTCGTCGGGCTCATAACCCGAAGGTCGTCGGTTCAAATCCGGCCCCCGCAACCAATTAAAATCAGAGAAGTAAGCTTTACTCGATGGAAGAGTAAAGACGGACGCGGGGTGGAGCAGCCTGGTAGCTCGTCGGGCTCATAACCCGAAGGTCGTCGGTTCAAATCCGGCCCCCGCAACCAACTAAAATCTGATGCAAGTTTACTCGATGAAGAGTAAAGACGGACGCGGGGTGGAGCAGCCTGGTAGCTCGTCGGGCTCATAACCCGAAGGTCGTCGGTTCAAATCCGGCCCCCGCAACCAACACAATAAACACCCTGGCGGGTGTTTTTTTGTTTCTGCGTCCCCCGCACGATAGCCTCAGCCCGGCCGGTTCACCGCGCCGCACAACCTCTCTTCGCGCCAATACCTGGATCCGGCCTCATCGCCAGATGCGCCATCGCCGCCTGCAGCCATGGCGCAGGCTGACCTACAGCAGCGCCAGCAGGAAGACCAGCTCGCCGAGCTCAATGGCCGCCCCCAGCGTATCGCCGGTTTGCCCGCCGAGGGTGCGCTTTAAGAGCTGGCCGAGAATGAAAATCGCCGCTACGGTGACCGCCAGCGCCGCCACTCCGCGCATGCCCGGCAGCAGCACGGCGGCCAGAATCGCCGCCAGACCCAGGGTCACGCAGGTTTGGCGCCCGCTCACCTTGCCGATGAATACGTTGCCCAGCCCCTCTTCCCGCGCGTAGCGCTGACGGTACATCAGCAGCACGCTGGTCCCCCGCCCTGCCGCGCAGGCCGCCGCCAGCGCCGCCAGCATCGGCGTGCCGCGCAGCGCCAGTTCGCTGACCACCAGCACCTTCGCCAGCAGGACAAAAACCAGCGCCAGCCCGCCGTGGGTTCCCAGCCGGCTGTCGCGCATGATCTCCAGCATCCGTTCCCGACCACGGGCGGAAAACACCCCATCGCAGGTATCGGCCAGCCCGTCGAGGTGGAAGCCGCCGGTAAGCAGCGCCAGCGCCAGTACGGCAAACAGCGCCGCCAGCGGGAGCCCGCACCACGACTGCACGGCGAGAAACAGCAGGCCGCTCAGTAACCCCAGCAGCGCGCCGACCACGGGAAAGGTGACAATGCCGCGAACGTAGCGGTCGATATCCAGCCCCTGCGACCAGCGCTCCGGTACCGGTAAACGGCTGAGAAAAGAGAGCGTTGCCCAGAATAGTTTGATCATTTTATTTTGACTCCAATACCTGATACCACCAGCCAGACCTCATCCGCAGCCGCCGCCAGGCGCTGGTTAACCCGGCCGGCGATATCGCGAAAATGCCGCGCAAGACGATTCTCGGGGACAATCCCCATGCCCACTTCATTGGTGACCACCACGATCTTCGCCGGGGAGCGCTGGCAGGCGGCGATCAGCGCGTGGATCTCGTCGTCGATCGTCCGCTCCATCGTCGCATAATCCCAGCCGTCGGGATCGCTGTCGCCGCCTTGGGCAAACAGCAGGTTGGTCACCATGGTGGTGATACACTCCAGCAAAATAGCTTCGTCGGGATCGCCGCGTGGGGTAATCAGCCGATCAAGATGCTGCCAGCCCTCGACGGTGCGCCAGTGCGCCGGCCGGCTATCGCGGTGGTGCTGGATCCTCGCGGCCATCTCCTCATCAAAAATCTGCGAGGTGGCGAGATACAGCACCTGCGGTGAGCCGGCGATCAGCGCTTCGGCGTGACGGCTTTTTCCGCTGCGCGCGCCGCCGGTAACCAGAATCAGCATGATGGCTCCTGATGCTGCTGCATAATGTGGTAAATTTTTTCAATATCAATATGTTGACGCATTGCATCCGCCAGAATATCGAACTGCTGCGACTTGTACTGCGCGTAGTGGAGGGTGCTATCCAGCGCCGCCAGGCCTTTGCGCAGACGCAGGCCGTTGACCAGCGCGCGGGTGAACTCATCGCTGTCGAACAGGCCGTGCAGGTAGGTACCAAACGCCAGCCCGTCGTCCGTCATCGCCCCATCCGCCACCGGCCGTCCCTCTTTTTCCAGCTGCAGCAGCGGCCGGCAGTCGCCCTGGCGGGTCGTTTCGCCCATATGAATTTCGTAGCCGCGCACGCGCAGCGCGGAGGCGCCCGCCAGCCAGCCCGGAAGCGCGGCCGCCATCGTCGCCTCAACCAGCGTCGTGGTTTTATGGCGGGCAAACTGCGTCACGGTATTGAGCAGCCCCAGGCCGGGTAACATGCCCAGCCCGGACTCCACGTCATCGAAGATGGTCTCACCGAGCATCTGGTAGCCGCCGCAGATCCCCAGCACCGGGATCCCCTGCCGATGCGCCTGCAGCACGCCCTGCTCCATCCCGCTTTCGCGCAGCCACTGCAGATCCCCCAGCGTATTTTTGCTGCCGGGCAGGATCACCAGGTCGCTCGTCGTCAGATCCTGGGGATGACGGACGTAGCGCACGCGGACGTCCGGCTGCGCCGCCAGCGCGTTGAAATCGGTGAAGTTGGACGTATGCGGCAGCTGAACCACCGCAATCTCAATCTCCCGCTGCGCGGTGCTCAGGTATTTTCCCTTCTGCAGCGCTACGCTATCTTCATCTTCCAGCTCGACCTCCAGCCACGGCAGCACGCCCAGCACCGGAACGCCGGTCAAAGCTTCAATCTGTTCGATGCCCGAGTACAGCAGCGCCACATCGCCGCGGAACTTATTGATGATCACCCCTTTCACCCTGGCGCGCTCCTGCTCCTCAAGCAGCGCCAGCGTCCCGTAGATGGCGGCAAACACGCCGCCTCTGTCGATGTCGGCAACGAGGATCACCGGACACTGCGCCATCTCCGCCATGCCCATATTGACGATATCGCGATCGCGCAGGTTGATCTCCGCCGGGCTGCCGGCGCCCTCCAGCACCAGCACGTCATACTCCTGCGCCAGGCTGCGGTAAACCTCAAGGATCTGCTCGCGCAGCCGCGGCTTGTACTCGTGGTAGCTCACCGCGTCCATATGGGTCGCCACTTTTCCCATCAGCACCACCTGCGCGCTGAGATCGCTGGTCGGCTTTAACAGTATCGGGTTCATGCGCACGTCCGGCGCGATGCCCGCCGCTTCGGCCTGAAAGATCTGCGCCCGTCCCATCTCTTTGCCATCGGCGGTGATGCCCGAGTTCAGCGCCATGTTCTGTGATTTAAACGGCGCCGTGCGCAGGCCGTCCTGGTAAAATATTCTGCACAGTCCCGCCACCAGCACGCTTTTTCCCACGTCGGATGCCGTACCCTGCAACATGATTGCCCGCGTCATAAGGCCTCCTTTATCGCGTTCTGTCGCCTTCGCATTAACACTCACCTTTCGCTTTACGCCGCGCCGGCCAGCAGATAGCGCGCCAGCATAAACAGCGCCAGCGCCAGGGTTGATGCCACCCACATCAGCCGGATTGTGCGGGGGATGTCGTCGACTGAAATGTCGCGCACGTCGTCGCCAATCCACGGCTTTTCTACCCGCTGGCCAAAATAGTTGTTTGGACCGCCCAGCCGGATCCCCAGCGCGCCGGCTACGCTGGCTTCCGGCCATCCGCAGTTGGGGCTGCTGTGGTTATAGCGATCGCGCCAGCCGATACGTACCGCTCCGGGACCATCGTTGCGGCATAAGAAGGCCGCCATACTCAGCAGCAGCCAGCTCAGACGAGCGGGAATAAGGTTGGCGACATCGTCAAGGCGGGCGCTGACCATGCCAATGGCGCGATACTTTTCGTGCTTGTAGCCCACCATTGAATCGAGGGTATTCACGGCTTTGTAGGCCATCGCCAGCGGTGCGCCGCCGATCAGCAGGAAGAAGAGCGGGGCAATAATGCCGTCGACGGTGTTCTCCGCCACCGTCTCCACCACCGCGCGGTTAATCTGCTCCGGCTGGAGCTGAGACGTGTCCCGCCCGACGATCCACGAGAGCTTCTCGCGGCTCTGCGCCAGGTCGCCCGCGCGTAGCGGACGTTCAACCGCCCGGGCGCAATCCGCGAGGCAGCGGCCGGCCAGCAGCGTAAAAATCATCCACACCTCAAGTACCCAGCCAAGCCAGGGATGGATGCTCTCCGCCAGCGTCAGCGCGCCCCAGGATACGCCCCACGTCAGCCCCACCACCACCAGCCACATCAGCGCGCCGCCGAGGCGCAGCGCCCTGTCGCTATGGCAATAGCGCCTGACGACGCGTTGCACGCCGGTAATGAGGTGGCCTATCCAGCGTACCGGGTGGGGCCAGCGCGGCGGATCGCCGATGATGATATCGAGGAGCCAGGCAGCGCACCAGGCAAGCAGCGTCATCGCGCGAACCTCGAAGGCGCCTGCCGGCGTACGGAAATAGATGAATGGAGTCCTGCCGCCATACCCGGTTCCTGTTCAGGGCGGTCGGGGGGGATAAAGGTGCGCCGCGGGATCCTTTCGCCGGTACGCCTCTGAACACCCTACTTACCACCGAGATTGTTGGTGATGACCAACGGGCAGGATTTCTGGCTTAGCGTCAGCATCGCAGCGGCGGAGAATTTTGCTCCCGTCGCTGGCGCCCGTTGGTTTCTATCGCGAAAGCGTCCTGAAGCTCTGGCGTTCGCTTAATAAGGAACGGCATTATGCCACACGGATGCGCCGACGGCTTGCGAAGTCAGACGTTGGGGGAAAGGATCTGCGCCAGCGCCGCCAGCAGGCGTTGATTCTCCTCCGCGCTGCGGATCGCCACGCGGAAATAGCCAGCCCCGAGGCCGGGATAGTTGGCGCAGCTGCGAATCAAAATATGCTGCTGCAGCAGCGCATACTGCAGGTCGATGCCCGACATATCGAGGCGCAGAAACAGATAGTTTGCCTGGCCCGGATAGACCGTCAGGCCGGGAATCTGGCGGAGCCGCTGGTAAAAGCGCGGCCCCTCTTCGCCCAGCCACTGCCGGGTTTTCTGCTGGTAGACGCGATCCTGCAGAATGATCTCCCCGGCCAGCGCGGCGAACGCGTTAATTGTCCACGGCATTTGCCGCTCGCGCATCCGGGCGACGGCGCGTTCATCGCCGTTGACCAGATAGCCCAGGCGCAGGCCGGGGATAGCGTAGAACTTGGTCAGCGAGCGCAGTACCCAGATATGCGGGTTATCGCGCAGCAGAGGAATAAACCCCGGCTGGTCGGGAATAAAATCGATAAAGGCCTCATCGAGGATCAGCGCGATGCTTAGCGCTTTGCAGCGCGCGGCAATCGCCGCCAGCAGCCGGCGATCCGGCAGCAGGCCGGTTGGATTGTTGGGCGTACACAGGAACAGGCAGTCAAGATCCGGCGTCAGGGCCGCAAGAAGAGCCTCGGTCAGCTGCCAGCCGTCCTCTTCCCGCAGCGCGAACTCGCGGATCGCGCAATCCACCGAGCGCAGCGCGCGGCGATATTCGGCAAAGCCGGGCACCACAATCATCGCCTGACGCGGCTTCAGGCCGTTTACGACGGTGAAAATCGATTCGGTTTCGCCATTGCCTGCGACGATCCACGAGGCGGGAATATGATGGTGTTCGGCCAGCGCCTCGTGCAGCTGCTGATAGTCGACGTCGGGATAGCGCTCCGCGCGCTCAAGATTAGTAATCAGGGCGCGTTTCAGGCTTTCAGGCATGCCCAGCGGATTAATGTTGGCGCTAAAATCGAGCAGCAGCTCGGGCTGAATGCCCAGAAGCGCCGCCGCCTCCCGCGTATTGCCGCCGTGGGCGCTCTGTAACAGGGCCATCTCCGCTCCTTCTATCAGCCAAGCCTTGCCAGCGTTGCGCCATCGGCGAAGTAGGCCTTAATCCCCGCCAGAATCGACTCGGCGACCTGCTGCTGGAAGGCCGCCGTTTTCAGCTTGCGCTCTTCCTCAACGTTACTGATAAACGCCGTTTCCACGAGGATCGACGGAATATCCGGCGCTTTCAGCACCGCAAAACCGGCCTGTTCAACCTGGTTTTTGTGCAGATTATTGATTCGGCCCATCTTCTGCAGCACGGCCTTCCCAAACTTCAGGCTATCGGAGATGGTCAGCGACTGCACCATGTCGAACATCGTATGGTCGACGTAGCGATCGCCGCTCTTGCTGACCCCCCCCACCAGATCGGAGGCGTTCTGGGTTTGCGCCAGATACTTAGCCGCGGTGCTGGTGGCGCCTTTGGTGGAGAGCGCGAAGACCGAAGAGCCGCTCGGCTGGCGGCTGGTAAAGGCATCGGCGTGAATGGAGACGAAGAGGTCGGCGCGCTGCTTTTGCGCCTTGGCGACGCGCACCTTCAGGGGAATAAAGATATCTTCATTGCGGGTCATATAGGCCTTCATATTCCCCTCTTTTTCGATCAGCGCCCGCAGTCGGCGGGCGATCTGCAGTACAACATCTTTCTCGCGGGTGCGGTATTTGCCGACCGCGCCGGAGTCTTCCCCGCCGTGTCCCGGGTCGAGCATAATCACAATCGGCCGGTCGCGCCCGGCTTTACCCGGCTTCGGCCCGCTTTCCGCCGGCGGCACCTGACGCTCGAGATCGCCCTTGTTGTAATCCTCCAGCAGCGCCAGCAGCGGATCCTGTACGTCGGTCGCCGTAGACGGATAGAGATCCATCACCAGGCGCTCCTTAAAGCCGGCAACCGGCGCGAGGGCAAAGAGCTGCGGCTTCACATTCTGTTTGAGCTCAAACACCATGCGCACCGTTTGCGGATCGAACTGCCCGACGCGCGCGGACTTAATATAGGGATCGTCGTCGCGAATGCTGGTTCCCATACCTTTTAGCACGGAGTTAAGGTTGACCCCTTCCAGATCGACCACCAGCCGCTCCGGATTGCTCAACGCAAACTGCCGATATTTCAGCACATGGTTGGATTCCACCGTAACGCGCGTATAGGTTGACGACGGCCAGACGCGCACCGCGACGACTCGTGCAACGGCGGCTAAACCAACCGGACTGACGCTCATTAACCACATCGCGCTCGCCCCCTGTAAAAAACGGCGACGGCTTAATCCTGACTTGTATCCCGGCATGCCACTCCCAAGCAATAAAAACGCATTCGTATCTAAAACAAACAGATTGACCAGAAACTTTAACGAAAGCCGTATAACCTGTCATCAATAAAAGGGTAAACAATCTTTGGTGGCGCGCTTTAAGTCACAGTTCTTTCGCCGTTTTGGGACAAATTGGGGCTTGCGTTTAGCGGGAAAACAGAATAAAAATACACTTATTACGAATAATCATGCATTGAGGGTTGTTGTCATGGTGAAGGAACGTCGCACCGAACTGGTAGAAGGATTCCGCCATTCTGTTCCCTATATTAACGCCCATCGGGGAAAAACGTTTGTCATCATGCTGGGTGGCGAAGCCATTGAGCATGAAAATTTCTCCAGCATAGTCAATGACATTGGTCTATTACATAGTCTGGGCATTCGCCTGGTGGTGGTCTATGGCGCGCGTCCGCAGATCGACGCCAACCTGGCCGAACATCATCATGAGCCGCTTTACCACAAGCAGACGCGCGTGACTGACGCCAAAACCCTCGAACTGGTTAAACAGGCCGCCGGCATGCTGCAGCTGGAAATTACCGCGCGCCTGTCGATGAGCCTCAACAACACCCCGCTGCAGGGCGCGCACATCAACGTCGTAAGCGGCAACTTCATTATTGCCCAACCGCTTGGCGTGGATGACGGCGTCGATTATTGCCACAGCGGGCGCATTCGTCGTATCGATGAAGAAGCGATCCACCGCCAGCTTGATAACGGCGCCATCGTACTGATGGGCCCGGTTGCGGTATCGGTCACCGGCGAAAGCTTTAACCTGACGTCAGAAGAGATTGCCACCCAGCTGGCTATTAAGCTGAAAGCGGAAAAAATGATCGGCTTCTGCTCTTCGCAGGGGGTGTATAACCAGCAGGGCGAGATCGTTTCCGAGCTGTTCCCGAACGAAGCCCAGGCGCGGGTTGAGGAGCTGGAAGCGGAAGAGGATTACAACTCCGGCACCGTACGTTTCCTGCGCGGCGCGGTGAAAGCCTGCCGCAGCGGCGTGCGTCGCTGCCACCTGATCAGCTATCAGGAAGATGGCGCGCTGCTGCAGGAGCTATTCTCGCGCGACGGTATCGGTACTCAAATCGTTATGGAGAGCGCCGAGCAGATTCGCCGCGCCACCATCAACGATATTGGCGGCATTCTTGAACTGATCAGCCCGCTGGAGCAGCAGGGGATTCTGGTACGCCGCTCCCGCGAGCAGACTGGAGATGGAAATAGATAAATTCACCATCATCCAGCGCGATAACACGACAATTGCCTGCGCCGCGCTCTATCCCTTCCCGGAAGAGAAAATCGGCGAAATGGCCTGCGTGGCGGTCCATCCGGACTACCGCAACTCCTCGCGCGGGGAGGTGCTGCTGAACCGCATTGCGGCCCAGGCAAAACAGATGGGGCTAAGCAAACTGTTCGTGTTGACCACCCGCAGCATCCACTGGTTCCAGGAGCGCGGCTTTACGCCGGTGGATATCGACCTGCTGCCGGAGAGTAAGAAAGAGATGTACAACTATCAGCGCCGCTCCAAGGTGATGATGGCCGACCTCGGCTAAGTGAGCGCCCCCTTCCCGGCTAAGCGTCGCGCGGGCCGGGAAAGGCGAAGCGCTGAAAGCTGAGGCTACCCGCCGCTGGCGAAGATGTCCGCCAGCCCGCTGCGCCGTTCGGTGCGCGCCACGATAGCCTGAGTAAGCACCTGTTCATCGGCATAAATCGAGAGCCGCCGTTTGGCGCGCGTTATCGCGGTATACACCAGTTCGCGCGTCACCAGCGGCACGCTGCGGGAAGGCAAAATCAGGGCCGCGTGGTCAAACTCCGAGCCCTGGGATTTATGCACCGTCATCGCCCAGGCGGTATCGTGTTCCGGCAGACGGCTCGGCTGCACCGACTTAATGCTGCCATCCGGCATCGGGAACCAGACGCGCAGCCCTTCTCCCCTTTCCAGCGCAATCCCAATATCACCGTTAAACAGCCCCAGCGCGCTATCGTTGCGCGAGATCATCACCGGGCGGCCTTCATACCAGCGCGAATGCCGCGGCAGCGCAATGACCCGCTGACGATTGAGCATCAGCTCCAGCTGTTCGTTCAGCCCGCTAACGCCGTAGGGACCGTCGCGCAGGGCGCACAGTAGCCGGAACTCGCCGAAAGCGGCAATCACCGCCTCCGGCTCCGCCCGTTCGCGCAGCAGCTGGAGATAGCGAGCGTAGCCGGCCTGCGCCTGCGTCAGCATCGTTTCATACTCCTCGGTGGTGCTGAGCGGGTGCAGGGCGATATCGTCGAACGGCTGACGCAGGGTCGTTTTGACGCCGCGCCGATCGCCGGCGTTAACCGCCCGGGCCAGGCTACCGATACCGGAATGGCTGCCAAAACGATAGCTTTTCTGCAGCAGGCACAGGCTGTCGCGCAGGGCGCCCGCCGCCTCGTCTTCGCTGGCAGGTACCGGCAGGCCGGTAAGCCGCTTCAGCTGCGCCGCGCGCTCGACGGTATAGCCGGCATTAACCCAGGCACAAATATCCCCCAGCACCGCGCCGGCTTCCACCGACGCCAGCTGGTCGCGGTCGCCGAGGAAAATCACCCGACCGTGCGCCGGAAGCGCATCAATCAGGCGAGCCATCATCGGCAGATCGATCATTGAGGCTTCATCCACTACTAACACGTCAAGATGCAGAGGATTACCGGCGTGATAGCGCATACGCTGGCTGCCCGGCTGCGCACCCAGCAGACGGTGCAGGGTGCTGGCTTCCGTCGGCAGCAGCGCCTTCTGTTCATCCGTTAGCGGCAGCTGGCGCAGCGCGCTGCCCAGCGATTCGGTCAGGCGCGCGGCGGCTTTCCCGGTAGGCGCCGCCAGGCGGATACGACAGCGGGGCCTATCCGTCGTCTGAATCAGCGCCGCCAGCAGCCTGGCGACGGTGGTGGTTTTCCCGGTGCCGGGACCGCCGGAAATAACCGCAATGCGCCGGGTCAGCGCCACCGCCGCCGCCACCTTCTGCCAGTCGATATCCTCCCCGGCGGGGAATAGCGCATCCAGCGTCGCCGCCAGCCGCGTTTCATCCACGCTCAGCGCCTGATTGGCTTCGTTAAAAAAGCGCGCGACGGTCAGCTCGTTGCGCCACATGCGGTTAAGGTAAAGCCGTTCGCCGCAGAGGATCATCGGCGTCGGGCGCTCCCCGCGGCTCACCGCCGCCGAAGAGAGCAGCAGCGTCGACCAGTCATCAGGCGCGCCGGCCTGCGCCAGCAGCTGCTCGCGCAGGTCGACGGCTTTCCCGCTCAGCACGTCGTCAGCGGCAAGGCGGGAGAGCGGCAGGCAGACGTGCCCTTCGCCGGCATCGCGGCTTAGCACCGCCGCCGCCAGCCTCACCGCCGGGTGCGCATCCTGAGCGACCATCAGCGCAAACTGGACGTCAAGCGGACGTAACAAACGCTGGTTTGCTGCCTCAAGCAGCAGCTCATCCATGGTCATGAGGCGATCTCCTGAACTTCACCGGCAAACAGGGCGTCCAGGCCGTCGATTAGCGGCCGCTCGGGGCGCGTGGTAAATATCCCCTGCCCGCCGTCCTGTCCGTCCATTCCGCGTAAAAAGAGATAAATGACGCCGCCAAAGTGGCGCTCATAGTCATAGTCAGCGATGCGGTGGCGTAAGTAACGGTGCAGCGCCAGGCTATAGAGCTGGTACTGTAAATCATAGCGGTGCGCGCGCATCGCCTGCGCCATCGCCTGTCGGGTGTAGGCTTCGCGATCGTCTCCCAGCCAGTTGGATTTGTAATCCAGCAGGTAGTAACGATCATTATGACGAAACACCAGGTCGATAAACCCTTTCAGCATTCCGCGTACCTGGCGGAAATCAAGCTCCGGGCACTGCGCCGAAAGCGGGTCGTAGCGGCGAACCAGCGCGTCAAGGCGCCGCGGATCCAGCGGGGCCGCAATGGGTAAATAGAACGCCATCTCAACCTGCTTGTCCGCCGCCGCGAGCTGATTCAGCGCGATATCGGCGCCCGGCAGCGGCGTACGCAGGACGTCATCCAGCCATTGGCTCAGCACCGGCGTCCACTGTTCGCCAAATCCGCCGGAGCGCAGCTTTTCCGCCATCCAGTCGGCGGGAACCGGCTGGGTAAAATCGAGGTTTTCAAACAGGCCGTGCAGAAATGTCCCCGGCGACGCCCCGCGCGGGAACTGATGGGGAGTGAGCTGCGGCTCCTCGATCACCTCCCCCACGCCGGCGGCGTCAACGTCAAGACGGGGCAGTAAATCCTGCGCCGGGCTGTGGCCATGCTGCTGTAGCCCGGAGTAGCTGGTGACCCGCCAGTCATCGACGATCGCACGCGCCAGCATTCGCGCCGACAGCGGGGGGAGAACCTCCTGCGGAGCCTGCCAGGGCTGCCGATCGGCGACGCCGGGGGTTTGCAGCGCAATATCCGCGCTGCAGAATGCCTGCAGGCAGGCCGTCAGCCCCGCGGCATCCATCGCTTCGCCTCCCTGCAGAAGACGCCCCAGCGCGCTGTGGTGAAAATCGCTATCGCCCGGCTTATCGCTGCGCCGGGTGCTGAGCGGCGCCACGCCAAGGCTGCAGTGCCAGACCGCTCGCGTCAGGGCCACGTACAGCAGGCGTAAATCTTCCGCCAGACGCTCCGCTTCCGCCAGCTCGAGGCTCCCCTCATTCTGTTCAAGGTCGAGCACCGCCGCAAAGGAGTCGCGATCGTGATAAAACGCCTGATCCTGTTTACGGAAGCGGGCGATAAACGGCAGCCACACCAGCGGATACTCCAGACCTTTCGATTTATGGACGGTGACGATCTGCACCAGATGCTTGTCGCTTTCCAGGCGCATCTGCTGGCTGGAGGCGTTGCTGTCCGGCTCGGCGATGCGCTGCGTCAGCCAACGCACCAGCGCATGCTCGCTTTCCAGCTGGTTGGCCGCTTCCTGCAGCAGTTCGCTGATATGCAGGATATCGGTTAACCGGCGCTCACCTCCCGCCGTCACCAGCAGATTTTCGGCGATGTTCCGGGCGGTCATCAGCGCTCTTAGCATCGGCATCACCCCGCGCTGACGCCAGATGCGGCGATAGTCGCTAAATTCTTCCACCAGCGCATCCCACGCGCGCTCATCCTGGTTAAGGTTTTCAATATCGCGGGCGTTCAGGCCGAAAATCGAGGTCGCCAGCGCGCTGCGCAGCGTGTTTTCACGTTCGGGCGCCAGCGCCGCCTGTAGTACCCACAGCAGCTCCTGCGCTTCCGGCGTTTCAAATACGCTATCGCGGTTGGAGAGATAGACCGAGGGAATGGCCAGAAGCTGCAGCGCATCGCGGATCAGCGACGCCTCCTGGCGATTACGCACCAGCACCGTGATATCGGAAGCCTGCACCGGCCGAGCGCGATCGTCGCGCCACAGCAGCGCCCGCCCCTGCTGGCCGGCGCTCAGCCAGTCGCGAATTTGCGCAGCACAGAGCTGGGCCATAAAGGCTTGATAATCCCCCGCGCCCACCGCTTCGCCCGGCATCAGCCAGATGTTCATTGCCGGAACCGCATCGTCGTCGACGGTAAAACGCAGATGCTGGTTTTTCGGCGCCGACTTCACCGGCAGGAACGGGATTTCGCGGAACATAAACGGATTATCGCTGAGGCTAAACAGGCGATTGACGCTCTCCACCATCCCCGGAGCGGAGCGCCAGTTGGTATCCAGCGTGTAGTGCGCGGCAACGTCGCCGCGCGCCTTCATATAGGTAAAGATATCCGCGCCGCGAAAGGCATAAATGGCCTGTTTGGGATCGCCGATAAGCAGCAGCGCCGTCTCCGGCTGCCGCCGCCAGATGCGGCGAAAAATGCGGTACTGCTGCGGGTCGGTATCCTGGAACTCATCGATCATCGCCACCGGAAAACGCTGCCGGATCGCGCTGGCCAGCGCTTCGCCGCTTTCGCTGCGTAGCGCATCGTCGAGGCGGCTGAGCATATCATCAAAACCGAGCTCGCCGCGGCGACGTTTTTCCCGCGCCACCGCTTCGCGGATCTCCACCATTGCCCGGGCGATTACCAGATCGGTGAGGGTCAACGGCGCGGAGAGCAGCGCCTCAATCGCGCTAAACAACGGGTGAACCGGCGGTTCGCCATCCGTTTTGGTGCGTTCGTGCAGGAACGGCCGGGAGAATTTTTCCAGCGCCTCCGGCAGCCGGTAACTGAGCGTCTCTTCCTGCGCCCAGGCGTTGACTTTCTCTATCCATTTTCCCTGATTGCCGCGGTTGAACTTACGCCGGTCGAGGCCGGAGTTTTCCAGCACGCTTTCAATCTCGCCCACCTGCTCGCGCCACTGCCGCTTCACCGCGTCGATGCGCGCGATGATTTGCTGATGGCGTTCGGCCAGCGTCTCTTCCTGCGCCGGCGGGGATTTCAGCTGCGGGGCTTCGCCCTGTAGCCAGCGGTCGAGGGATTTCAACAGATCGCGCGGGCCTTTCCACGCTTCGTGGATAACCGCCGCGATCTCGCGCGGCAGCGGATAGCAGTGGCGGCGCCAGAAATCGGCGCAGGCCTGGTAACGGAGCCGGGATTCGTCCTCGATCAGCTGCTGTTCGAAGAGCATGCCGGACTCAAACGCGTTGAGGCTGAGCATGCGCTGGCAGAAGCCGTGGATGGTGAAAACCGCCGCTTCGTCCATCTGCCGCTCCGCCAGCATCAGCGTTTGTGCGGCGTGGTTTTTGTCCGGGATTTCCGCCAGCAGCGCGGCGTAGAGAGGGTCGGCGGCGGTTTCACGCAGGCAGGCGATACGCAAAGCGTGGATATTGCTGCGGATGCGACCGCGCAGCTCCTCGGTCGCCGCCTCGGTGAAGGTCACCACCAGCAGCTCCTCCACGCTTACCGGCCGGGGAAAGGCGGATTCTCCGCCCAGCCCCAGCAGCAGCCGGAGGTACAGCGCCGCGATGGTAAAGGTCTTTCCGGTGCCCGCAGAGGCTTCTATCAGGCGCTCGCCCGTCAGGGGCAAGCGCAGGGGGTCAAGAGGCTCGGCGGTTTCGGTCATTCATTCTCTCGCATCAGGGGTAAGGATTTCTGCAATGCGCTGACGGTTTCCCAGACTTTGCTGCCCGGCAGCAGGGCGTAATCGGTTTTACCATTCTGGCTACCGGATACTTGGGACAATATCGCCATGCCCTGCGGATCCACCACCGTCTGATGGAAGAAGTCGGCAAGTTTTTGCGGCGTCAGCAGTTTAATCTGAGCCACTACTTTATCACGTGAATCGAAGCGCATATTACCGCGATCGAAATCTTTGCTCAACTGCGAGGCTTCCCCGCCCAGCGTTTGCGGCGCCTGCATCATCTGGGCGATCGTCGCCTGCTGAATTTGCGCAAACTCTTCCGCGGTCATCGCCCTCAGCTTTGCTTCCGCCGTCGGGAAGAAGGCCTGGAAGCGCTGCCACAGGAAGGCGGGCTGCTTATCGCTGCTTTGCAGCAGGAAGCCGACGCCCCACTGGCGGCCAACGTTCATCGAGAACGCGAAGACCGCATAGCCCAGCTGTTCTTCAGTACGCAGCTGGTTATAGAACCACGGCTGGATAATTTGCCCGAGTAGAGAGCTGGCGGCAGAGCTGCTGTACTCATCGATATTCGGCGGCGCAAAGACCGCGGCCAGGGCCGAGTCGGTGCTGCTGCCGGTTTTTTCAAAAATGGCCAGCTGCTTGCTGTTCACCAGCACGTCTTTGTTGCGGCACCATTCGTTGCCGTCGGAGCCCAGCTGTTGCTGAATATGGCGCGCCATATCGGTGGATTGCCCGGCGCTCAGGTTGCCAATCACCAGCAGCTCCGGACGCCCTTTCGCCTTCAGGTTGCCACGGTAGGCCAGAACCTCCTTGAGGGTGATTGACGGCAGCAGCGCCCGGCGCTCCTCGCGCTGGAAGTACGGCACCTGCGACACCATCTGGGCCGGCATAATCGCCTGATCGTACGCTTTGCCTTTATCCGCCGAGTCCATCATCTGCGCGTACCAGGATTTCGCCTGTTCCAGCTGCTCCTCGGTCGGGACGTAGCTGAAGTAGCCGTCCAGCAGCGCGGTGAACAGCTGCGGCAGCCGCTGGGTGTAGCCGTTAGCGTTAACCATCAGCCCGTTGTTGGCGCCGGTAGAGAAAGTGATGCCTCCCACCGCCGCCTGGTTGCTGAGCTGGTCGAGGGCAATCCCCGCCAGATAATCGTTGAGGGCAAACATCACCTGGCTGCGGGCGCTGTCCATGGCCTGCGGGTTACGCAGCACCAGCGACACGTCGGCCTTCGGCTCGCTGGCGAAGTACTGGCTCGGGGCGTAGACCACCCGCAGGGTCGGCTCATCGACGATCAGCTGCGGATGCGGATAGGCTTTATCGCTGTTGATAAGCGTGAAGTCGTCCGGAATATAGGGATTCAGCGTCGGCAGCTTAAGGTCAATCGCGCTGGCTTTCTGCTGCCAGTCGGCAAAGGTCTGCGCGCTGATTTTATCCACCTGATACGGGGCGTTGACGAAGTAGGCGCTCTTGTTATGCGGCTCCTGCGGGCTGATGTACCACACGCGCGCGTTTTGCGGGGTCATCATCGCCAGGCGGTCTTTAATCGCCTGCGGATCGTAGCGATCGGCAATATTCACCACGTCGAGGGTATGTTCTACCGGCACGCGGATCATGGTATCCGCCAGCCATTCAACGTAGTCCATATCGCGGTTGATTGAGGGATAGCGGAAGTCGAGCGCCAGCACATGCGCCAGCTCGTCGAAATAGCGCTTATCGATGCCCTGGGTGCGCAGCAGGTTGAGGTAACTGAAGATCGCCGCTGCAACCTCGTCGCGATGCGCCAGGCCCTTATCGGTCAGGGTTGCGGAAATCGCCAGCACCCCGCTGTTGCCGTTCACCACCGGATCGGAGTCCGCGCGGATGCCTTCAACCAGGCCCTGCTGCTGCAGCCAGTCGGACAGCGTGCCGGGGCTGCGGTTGCCGATCATATAGGTCACCAGCTCGTCGGTCTTGCTGCGGAACTGTTCGCTGTTGTTATCGATGCGGAATTCGACGCGCAGCACCTTGCGAGGCATCGCCGGCACGTAGTGAATGATGATGCCTTTTTGCGCATCGGTCACTACCGGGACGTTAATCACCGGCCTGTCGATATTGTGATTCGGTACCCGGCCGTAGGTTTTGGCGGCGATACTCGCCAGCTCCGGCAGCGGTTTATTGCTGTAAATAACCGCCTTCATCAGGTTCGCGGAGTACCAGCTGTCGCGGAAGGTATGCAGCGCAGCAAGAACCGGTTTTCCCGGCTTATCGCTCAGCGTTTCAAGGTTGCCGCCGGAGAAATGCGCCGCCGGGTGCGCCGGGTTTATGGTTTCGGCGCTCACCTGGGCCATGCGCATCCCGTCGCGGGTACGCGCCATGGTTAATTCGGCATTGACCGCATTACGCTCGCGGTCGGCATATTTTTTATCCAGCAGCGGAGAGGCTATGGCATCCGCCAGGCGATCGACCGCCCCGTCCAGCGCATCGTTCTCAACTTCCAGATAGAAGGCGGTACGATAGGGGGCGGTGCTGGCGTTGTGGCTGCCGCCGTGCATTTTCAGGAACTCGGCGAGGCTGTCGGGCTGCGGATAGTTCTTCGAGCCCATTAGCGTCATGTGCTCGAGAAAGTGCGCCAGACCCTGGTGCTCTTCCGGATCCTGCAGCGACCCCACCGGCACCACCAGCGCCGACAGTGATTTTACCGCCTGCGGATCGGAAACCAGCAGAACGATCATGCCGTTATCGAGGTGGATCGCCTGATACTGACGCGGATCTTTTTCGCTTTTGCGGATGGTTTCCTGAACGGGCTGCCATCCGCTATCTGCCTGACTTAACGGCGCCCAAAGGGCAGCCAGCACTACAATAACCTTGAACCATAAACTACGGGGCATTCACGGACCTCACCATTAACAAACTTTCGCTGCGCTGAGCACAGCGTTGATAAAAACATCAGTCCGTGATTCGTTGCGCATGATAATTGAAGAGCCGTCATCTGCGCAATTTTTATACTATGACAATTCTATTCGGACTGATGGAAACGAAATACCGGCAACAGATAACGCTGCGCCTGAGCAATGATTTCGTCATAGTAAGCCGGCTCAAGGGTGCGCCACAGGCGCTGGTACCAGACATCGCTACCCTCGCCGCCAACCACCATATTGCCTTCATACGCCTGCAGAAACTTGCTGCGCGCTTTTTGTTGCGTCTCGTCGTCCATTAACATGACATCCTTTTCGGCGTCATAACAGGCTTTTAGCCATGCCCCCGCGCTTTCAGGTAGCAGCAGCAGCGGTTTTGACATGCCCTGCAGATAGCCGTCAACCAGCTCATCAAGATATCCCTTCGCCTGCTCCTGCGCCAGCGGCGGGAAACGCCATTCGCCTTCCTTACGTACCAGTAGCCGACTAGTGCCGGTTCCGCCGCCAGCACAGTAGACAAGGTGCTCCAGCCAAAGTTGCATTCCCTGCGCCACGCTGAGCAGCGAGGGCCGCCAGCGCAGCAGGCCGTCAGATTGTACCTGCTGCAGCCATCCGGTTATGTTGACTCCGTTACATTGCAAATCGATTTCCATGCTTTGTCCCGGCTGGCGGCTGGCCACCACCCGTTCCGCGAGGTTCTGCATCTCCTGGCGCTGGGCCTCCCAGGCCAGTTCGCCGAAGGCTCCGTAGGGCAGTTCGCCCGCCGCGCGGAAGCGGCGGTACATCACCGAGGCGTCCTGCTGTTCAATTAGCGTATTCAGCAGCTGCTGGTTGAGCTGGTAGCGGCTCAACCCTTCGAGGGTGAACGGTTCGTCGTCCGGGATCTCGCTCTCCTCTGAGCGGAAATTTACCCGCAACCGCTGCTGGAAGAAGGCGCGAACCGGATGCTGCCAGAAGCGCAGCAGCTGTTCAAACGGCAGGGTGTCGATGTCCGCCGCCGGAAGCGGCTGGATAAAGTCGCCGTGCGCCTCCCCCTGCTGGCTGGCGGCAGCCAGCCATTCCCGGGCGTAGCTTTGCTCTTCATCGTCGCGGAAGTTGGCCGTATCGAAGGGCATGCGGCTATGCAGATGGGTAATATGCGCTTTGACCCGCCGCTCGCTGGCGTCGCAGTCCAACGCCTCGTCTCCCTCCAGGCAGTGGCTCTGGCCGATATAATCCGCCAGCTCCTGTACCAGCACCGACGGGTAGCGCTCGCTATTATCCTGGATTGAGCGGCCGATATAGCTGATATAGAGCTTCTGCTCGGCCGACATCAGCGCTTCGAGGAACAGGTAGCGGTCATCATCGCGACGGCTACGATCGCCGCGCTGCGGCTTCTGGCTCATTAAGTCGAAGCCCAGCGGCGCCAGGGCGCGTGGGTAAACGCCGTCATTCATCCCCAGCAGACAAACGACTTTGAACGGAATAGAGCGCATTGGCATCAGGGTACAGATATTGACCGGGCCGGCCAGGAAACGCTGGCTGATACGCTGCTGATCGAGGCGCTGCGCCAGCTCATCGCGCAGCAAAGAGAGTGGCACCGTCTGCGTATACTGCGCCTGCGCGCCTTCGCCAATCACCGCCTGCCACTGCTGTTCAATCAGCGCCAGCGCGGCTTCCGTTTCGCCGTCGGGCAGGAAAAAGTCGTCCAGCAGGCCCCGGCACAGCGGCAACCATTCCGCCAGCGGACGTTCAACCGCTAGCTCCCGACGCCAGAGGTTTAGCTGCATCAGCAGCGACGCCAGGTTGCCTACCAGTTCGGCAATCAGCCCGCTGGACTCGTCGTACGGCAGGACCGACTGCCACTCTCCCTGGCTGCTGTCCATCGCATAGCCCAGCAGCATCCGCGTCAGGCCAAAGCGCCAGGTGTGCTGCCCGGTGGCGGGGAGATCCAGCTCGCGCACGTTATCGTCATCCATGCCCCAGCGCACGCCGGATTCGTTCACCCACTGACGCAGATAGCGCAGCCCTTCTTCATCGATATTGAAACACGCCGCCAGCACCGGGACATCCAGCAGAGCCAGCACGTCTTCGCTGGCAAAGCGGCTGTCGGGCAGGGAAAGAAGCGTGATGAACGCCTGCAGCGCCGGATGCGATTCGCGGGCCCGGCGGTCCGAGATGGCCCACGGCAGCCAGCGCTCGCCGCTGGCGGCACCGAACACCGCTTGTATATAGGGGCTGTAGCTGTCGATATCCGCCACCATCACGATAATATCGCGCGGCGTCAGGTCGGGGTCCTCCTCCAGCATCGCCAGTAGCCGGTCGTGCAGCACTTCTACTTCGCGCTGCGGGCTATGGCAAACGTGAATGCTCAGGCTGCGATCCTTCGGGGCCAGCAGACGCTTATCGCGGCTATGGGCGAACTCTTGCGCCGTACGCCCCGCCACCGCCTTGGTGCGCAGCTCGAGGATATCCGACTGCAGGTTATGCAGCAGGTTATCCGGGGCGATATCCACAAATGCGTCCAGCTCTTCGTAACGCTCCAGCCCGGCCAGCAGATAGATGTAGTCCCGTCCCAGCTTGCCCCATGAGGCCAACAGCGGGTTGCCGACATCCTGCTCGCCTTCGTCGTTAAACAGACCAGGAGCCTGCTCCGCATCGCGAAATAGCGGCAGCTCTCGCGGCTCGCGATGGTGGCGGCGCTGGCGCGACATCAGCTTTGCCAGAAAAGCCGGGTCTTTAATATCGCCCCAGTAGTAGCGGCACGGGTTGGTGAAAAGGACGTAGACATCAACGTGTTTGCCGAGCGCCTGCAGCGCCTGCAGGTAGACCGGCGGCAGCGCCGAGATGCCACAAATAAAGACCCGCGACGGCAGCCCGGCCGGCGGCTCATCCGTGTCCTCAAGCGCGCGGATAAAGCGCTGGTACAGGTTGGCGCGATGCCACAGCGGCTGTCCCAGCTCGGCGGTATGTTCGACTAACGCTTTCCACAGCGGCGCCTGCCACTGCTGGGCGTCTCCCAGGCCGTCAACGCGTTCATCGGCTTCCCAGCGCATCAGCCATTCCGGGCGATAGACCAGATACTGGTCGTAGAGATCCGCCACCCTGGCCGCCAGTTGAAAGAGCTTACGCTTGTCGCTATCGTCGCTGAGGTAGTGGCGCAGCAGGGCGAAGGAGTCGTCATCCAGCCGCTGCGGCAGCAGGGTCATCAGCTTCCAGCTCATGCTCTGTTTGCTAAAAGCGCTTTCTCCGGGGATATCGGAGAGCACGCGCACAAACATATCCCAGATAAAGCTCGCCGGGAGAGGAAAGTCGATGTTGGCGGCAATGCCGAAGCGTTTTGCCAGCGTCATCTGCAGCCATTGCGCCATCCCGGTACTTTGCACCAGCACCATTTCCGGCTTGAAAGGGTCGTCCAGCCGCTGGCGCTCGACGATAAACTCCATCAGCGCTTCAAGGACATCCAGACGGTTTGAGTGGTACACCCTTAACATATTCGCTCCTGGCTACTGGCTGACCGGGCAGTGCAGCCGGGTCATCTGTACCCGCTTTTCCAGCGGCATAGTGATCGTTACCGTGATGCTGACACATCTTGCTGTCGATGTCTGCAAGCGGGTGACGCTCCCGCCTGTCGGGGATTCCGGCGGCTTAAGCTGAGCATAACGCCACGCATCGCGCCACAGCTGGCGATACTGGTTTAGCTGAGTAAAGCCGCTGGCCAGCCCGCGCTGGTAGCCGCTTAGCGCAGTGATAACCATCACCAGCAGCGCCGTTGCGAGGATCGTTTCCGGCAGGCTGAAGCCCCGCTGGCGGGTCAGGGGATCTGACATAAATTCGGCTCCTTCAGCGGGCAAAAATCGCTCCAGCCGTGGGGCGAGAAGCGCACGCTTCCCTGCTCAACCCGGGCAGAGTGCCACAGCAGCACGCTGCCGCTGGCGGCGATCAGCAGCGCCGACGCATCGCTAAAAATCCGCAGACAGACGCGCCAGCCTTCGGCGCCCGAGCGTCGACACGCCTGTTCTTCCTGCGCTGACCAGGCTTGCGTTTTTCCCCACTGCAGGGCCGAGTGCGCGCCTGCGGTATCGCGCAGCGCCCGGGTTTCACCAGCGGTTTGCGCCAGCAGCGATCGCTGCTGCTGGTTCAGCCCCTGCAGCAGCAGGCTGCCGAGCGCCAGCAGGAGCAGCACCATCAGCAGCGAAGAGAGCCCGCGCTGACGGTTCACAGGTTATACCCCGTCACGCTATATTCCGCCTGCGCCGTGATGCGGGGATCCAGCGTCGAGCGCGCGGCCAGTACGATGCTAAGCTCCGGAGCGAAACCGGTAATATTGTGACGCTTAACCTGAAAGCGGGTCACCTCGATGGCGCTGGGGTTGGTCATGCGCTCCCAGCCTTGCTCGCCGCAGCTGGTCGCGCCGCGCCGGGTTTCGAGCGCGCCGTTGCGCAGCCGAAACCCCGTCGCATCGGACATAGCCTCCGGCGAGGTATTCCAGACGCCGTCGCTCGCGCTGTCCCAGCGGACGATCGCGCAATCGCCGCTGCCGGCAATGTGCAGCGGCTGCCCAACGCAGCTGCCGCGACAATAGCCGGCGCGCTGCAAATGCTTAGCGATCGCGTACAGCCGCTGCCAGAGCTCATTCTCCAGAGAGTGCTGCTGGGTCTGTTTCAGCACCTGTCGTTGCAGCGCGGGCAGAAAGCGCGCGGTTCCAAGGAGTAAAATGGAACCAATAGCCATCGCAATCAGCGTCTCCGGCAGCGAGAATCCTCGCGCGTTTACAGACATGATGCCGTCTCCATGCCGCGACAAAGGCGGATACGCCCCCAGTTAGAGACAATGATATTCCAGCCATCGCCGGCGCTTTGCAGACGGATATGCCCGGCCCAGGCGCTGTTGCGCAGGCCGTAAAAACCCAGGCCCGGCGTGATGTTAGTCAGCGAGACTTCAGGCCAGTGCGGACGCAGCGTAAAGGGGCCCTTCGCCGCGCAGTCGGCCGGGGTATCAGCGGTGCTCAGGCACCAGCCCTGCTCCGCCTGGCCAACGCTCAGCAGCCGATCGCGGTTATGCCAGTTGGCGTCATCGCGCAGCAGCACCAGATAGTCGCGAACCTGAACGGCGGTTTGCCACAGGCGCTGTTGCTGCTGCCAGCGGTTCCAGCCGAACATCCCGCTGGCGCCGAGTATCGCCACCAGCGCCAGCGTCACCAGGGTTTCAATTAGGGTATAGCCACGTTGTCTGTTCATAGGGCGAGTATGGGGATGACCCGGTCCCGGCGCGAGGGGCCGTTCCGCGGTTAGCGTAGCGCGTCGAAGAGTATCGGGAGATTTACAGGGAGTTGCAGAAAATCAGGAAGCAGGCGAGCAAAAGCGGCGTCGGCCAGAACGCGTAGTCCGGCGAAAGGCCCGAGAAGTCCGGGCGCAAAAACCGGCGCAACGCGCGTCATCGCGGTTGGTTAACAGAAGTTACGCCCGGCGTCGATTATCGCGGCAGGGACAAAAAAATGCCAGTCGGCGGCTTAGCTGACTGGCATGGATGCGATGGGCGTCGGCCCGGCTTACCGCGAGATAGCCCCGGAATTAAATCGCCACCGGCGCTTTAATTCCCGGATGCGGATCGTAGCCTTCGATTTCAAAGTCCTCAAAGCGGTAGTCAAAAATCGACGCCGGTTTGCGCTTAATGACCAGCTTCGGCAGCGGGCGCGGCTCGCGGCTCAGCTGCAGATCGGTCTGCTCAAGGTGGTTGCTATAGAGATGCGTATCTCCGCCGGTCCAGACAAAATCACCCACTTCCAGATCGCACTGCTGCGCCACCATATGCACCAGCAGCGCGTAGCTGGCGATATTGAACGGCAGACCGAGGAACACGTCGCAGGAGCGCTGATAGAGCCTGACAGGAGAGCTTGCCGTCGGCGACGTAGAACTGGAAGAACGCGTGGCACGGCGCCAGCGCCATTTTATCCAGCTCGCCGACGTTCCATGCCGAAACGATGATTCGGCGCGAGTCCGGGTCGTTTTTCAGCTGTTCCATCACGGTGCTAATCTGGTCGATATGGCGGCCGTCCGGCGCTGGCCAGGAGCGCCACTGCTTGCCATATACCGGCCCCAGATCGCCATTTTCATCCGCCCATTCATCCCAGATGGTGACGTTGTTTTCGTGCAGATACGCCACGTTGGTATCACCCTGAAGGAACCACAGCAGTTCATGGATGATGGAGCGTAAATGACAGCGCTTGGTCGTCACCAGCGGGAATCCTTCCTGCAGGTTAAAACGCATCTGATGGCCGAAAATCGAAATCG
This sequence comes from Klebsiella sp. WOUb02, assembly GCF_050058015.1. Classification (NCBI taxonomy): domain Bacteria; kingdom Pseudomonadati; phylum Pseudomonadota; class Gammaproteobacteria; order Enterobacterales; family Enterobacteriaceae; genus Klebsiella; species Klebsiella sp. WOUb02. Next base: position 468,507 of record NZ_CP170106.1, on the reverse strand, counting down.
TGCCGGTACCGGTGCGGTCATTTTTTTGCGTACCCTCGGCGAGCACTTTCTGCATCAAATCAAGATACTGTTTCATGGTTCCTCAAGAAGTTTGTTGCTGCGGACGACGGCGGTACGCCCAGACCATCATAATGATACCCGCAAGCACCATTGGAATCGAAAGAATCTGCCCCATGCTGATGTACTGGACCCATTCGCCGGTGAACTGCTGATCCGGCTGGCGGAAGAATTCAACGATAATACGGAACAGACCGTAGCCGATCAGGAACAGGCCCGAGACCGAGCCGGTCGGGCGCGGTTTGCGGATAAACAGGTTCAGGATCAGGAACAGGACGATGCCTTCCAGCGCCAGTTCGTACAGACTGCGAGGCGTGTCGCGGCAGGGCTCCGTAGGTGTCGAACAGCGATTGCCACTCCGGGTGCGAAGGTAGCAGCGCCATGTCTTCCGCCCGCGAGCCGGGGAAGATCATCGTGTAGTGGAAGCTCGGATCGACGCGGCCCCACAGCTCGCCGTTAATGAAGTTGCCCAGGCGACCGGCGCCGAGGCCAAACGGGATCAGGGGCGCAATAAAATCAGAAACCTGGAAGAAGGTGCGTTTGGTGCGTTTGGCGAAAATGATCATCACCAGGATCACCCCGATCAGACCGCCGTGGAACGACATACCGCCGTCCCAGACGCGGAACAGATAGAGCGGATCCTGCAGAAATACCGGCAGGTTGTAGAACAGGACGTAGCCGATACGGCCGCCGAGGAAGACCCCGAGGAACCCGGCATACAGCAGGTTTTCAACTTCGTTTTTAGTCCAGCCGCTGCCCGGACGATTGGCCCGACGGGTGGCTAGCCACATCGCAAACACGAACCCAACCAGGTACATCAGGCCGTACCAGTGAAGGGCGACTGGCCCAACGGAAAATATTACCGGATCAAACTCCGGAAAATGCAGGTAGCCACTATTCATCTGTCACCATAAAGACTTGTTATTCCGCCGGAAGTGGACGGCGGTGATCTTGCGCACTCGCAGAAAACGGGCGCTCCAAAGGTTGCGAATGATAGCATAAGCGCCAGGCACGATCCGCGCCGGGCGTGTAAAAGATATGTATACGAATGCGAATAAGCGCCGGAAAATTCCCCGCAGGCGGCGCGCTATGCCCGGACTGCGGCGCAGGCGCCTTAGCAAAACTATCTTCCGCCGCGAATCAGGCCGCCCAGCCCCCGACGCTCCATAAAGGCCGCAACCTGATGGCGAACTTCCGTCGTCATCTGCGCCTCCAGGCTACGCCGGGAAAGCTCCTGGGCCTCTGCGATATCAATGCGGCGCAGCAGGTATTTGACCCTTGCCACCGACCGGCCGTTCATCGACAGATGGCGATAGCCAAGGCCAATCAGGATGGTGACGCACATCGGATCCCCGGCCATTTCACCGCAAAGCCGCAGATCGATGCCGAAACGCTCGGCGTCGCGGGCAATCATCGCCAGCGCCCGCAGCACCGCCGGGTGCAGGCTGTCATACATATTCGCCACCCGGGTATTGTTGCGATCGACGGCGAGGATGTACTGCGTCAGGTCATTGGTGCCAACGGAGATAAAATCAACGCGGCTGGCCAGCTGCGCCAGCATGAAGACCATCGACGGCACCTCCAGCATCACGCCAAGGCGCGGGCGCGGAATGGCGTAGCCAATCATCTCTTCAACTTCGCGGCTGGCGCGGTCGATCAAACGGCGCGCTTCATCGACCTCATCGAGGCTGGTAACCATCGGCAGCAAAATGCTGAGGTTGCCGGTGGCGGCATTCGCGCGCAGCATCGCCCGCACCTGGATCAGGAAGATCTCCGGCTGATCGAGCGTAATGCGGATCCCGCGCCAGCCGAGGCACGGATTCTCTTCGCTGATCGGCATATACGGCAGCTGCTTATCCGCGCCGATGTCGAGGGTGCGCAGCGTAACCGGCTTCTCGTTAAACATCTGCAGCATGCCCTGATACTGGGCGACCTGCTCCTCTTCCGACGGAAAGCCGCTCTGCAGCATAAAGGGGATTTCGGTACGGTACAGGCCGATACCATCGATAAAGCCGCCGAGCTTCTCTTCATGGCCGAGGCTCAGGCCGGCGTTCAGCATGACCTTCACCCGCTCACCGCTTTTCAGCTCAGAGGGGCGTTCAAGGTCATCTTCCGCCAGGCGGCTGAGCTCGTTCTCTTCGCTGATTAAACGCTGATACTCTTTCAGCAGCGCCGGCTCCGGGTCGACCAGCAGCTCGCCGCGGTAGCCGTCCACCACCAGGGTGTGGCCATGCAGCAGTGAAGGCTGAATATCGGCCCCCATCACCGTCGGGATCCCCAGCGCGCGCACCATGATGGCAGCATGCGAGTTGGCCGCTCCGTCGCGTACGACAACGCCGGCCAGCCTGTCCTGGGGGACTTCCGCCAGCGTCGTCGCCGAGAGTTCGTCGGCGACCAGGACGATCCGCTCCGGCCAGGTGTTTGGCCCCTGAGTGGTATCGTCAAGATGAAACAGCAGCCGCTGGCCCAGCGTGCGCAGATCGCCGGCCCGCTCTTTAAGATAGCCGTCGCTGAGCGCCGCAAACTGCTCGGCGAATTTCTCGATAATTTTTTTCACCGCCCATTCGGCGACGGCCCCTTTGTCGACTTCCGCAAAGAGTTCGCGACGCAGGCGCGCATCGGAGAGCAGGTGTGAATAGAGGTCGAAGATAGCCGACGTCTCTTTTTGCGCCCCGGCGGCGTAGCGCTTACTGTAGCGACGAAACTCGTTGGCCGCCTCTTCCAGCGCGCCGGTCAGACGCTCGCGTTCGGAAACCGTGTCCAGCGTCGAGGCTTCGTATACCTGCTCCATCTGCGGCAGGCTGACGTCCATCCAGCCTTCGGCGATGGCCACCCCCGATGAGGCGGGCAGCGCGCGGATCCGCGTCTGGCGATACTGGCCAAATAGCGCGGTCAGCTGCGACTGGGAGAGAATGGCGGCCATCTGCGTCGCGAGGGTAACGAGGAAGGACTCCTCGCTTTCGTCAAACTGACGCAGCTCGCGCTGCTGCACCACCAGCACGCCCAGCAGACTGACGGCGCTGGATAATCGGCACGCCGAGAAAAGCGCGGAAACGGTCCTCTTTGACGGCCGGAATATATTTAAAGCTGGGGTGTTTTTGCGCATCGGCAAGGTTGATGGGCTCCGCAAGGCGCCCGACAAGGCCCACAAGGCCTTCGTCAAAAGCGAGCGCAACGGTGCGCCCGCGAGGTTTTTTCAGCCCGCGAGTCGCCATCAGGTAGTAGCAGCGTCGGTCGTGGTCGGCCAGATACACCGAGCAGACTTCCGTTTCCATCGCTTTGCAGATATCCGTGACCAGAATATCCAGCGCCTCGTTTAAACGCGGCGCGCTCGCGACCTTCTCGACGATTTCTCGTAACCGAGTGAGCATAATGTGCGTGGCTTAACCTCTTTTACGTCGATATGCAGGCGCGCTTTGCGGCTTAGGTGCGGTTTCGGCCAGCGACATGGTGACGCTGGCGAACTCTTTCATCACCCGGCGGTAAACGTCGCGCTTAAACGATACCACCTGACGAACCGGATACCAGTAGCTTACCCAGCGCCAGCCGTCAAACTCGGGGGTGCTGCTGGTCTGCATATTGACTTCCGCATCGCTGCCGATTAACTGCAGAAGAAACCACTTCTGTTTCTGGCCGATACAAACCGGCTTCGTGTCCCAACGCACCAAACGTTTAGGCAATTTGTAACGCAACCAGTTACGGGTAGAGGCCAGGATGCGGACATCTTTACGACTTAGCCCAACCTCTTCAAACAATTCCCGATACATTGCCTGCTCGGCTGATTCTCCTGGATTAATGCCCCCCTGCGGGAACTGCCACGAGTGCTGGCCATAGCGCCTGGCCCACATGACCTGGCCCTGGCGATTACAGATTACAATACCGACATTTGGGCGGTAGCCATCGTCATCAATCACCGGACTACCTCAAAATAATCTTCAATGTGAACGATTGTTTCACACTCGCCGGAAACGGTAAACCACTCTCTTGTCACACGGCTCACGAATAACATTTGAATAACTCACAGTTATCAGCAGAGTTATAAACAGCGTCGGCTATCGCAGCGCCATTTTATTCACTTTTTCTGTGGATAGAGTTGTGAAGAAGTATGGAATTACCCAGGGAAAACCCGGAGTAGTCCGAACCGCTTAGCGGTAGCAATATTTAATAATGGCATTATATTCATTAAGTTATAATTCATTCCTTTCATAACTTGCAGCGCAACGTGATGATCGTCACACATGAGATCCCGACGCTGATGAAAGATCGAGCAATGTCGGTTTTATCCACAGATTACGCGAGCTCATTGGGCATATTTTGTCTAAAAATTCGATTTTCGTCGCACGTCAAGGCTGTAAATGGAAACAGTAGTGACGCTTTTCCCCAGTTATCCCACTTTTCTGTGGATAACATGGTGTAAGATCCTGTTCATTGCCAGTGACCAGTTCTGGAAAACCCGCCGCACTCATTTTCAGGGCGGCAAAAAATATAAAAAAAAGTCATATGAATCATCAAATTGTCATACTTACCCAGGAAAAGGTAAACTCTATCCACAATGCACAAAAATAGCGTTCATTTTTTAGCCAGAGGTTTGATCTTATGCCCACCCTTTCGCCCCTGCTTGCACCGCCGCAAACCCAGCAGCAGCTTTTAGCCCAGGCCCAGCGGCTGGCGGGCTATTCGCTGGGCGAGCTGGCCGCGCTGGCGGGAATTCCGATTCCGCGCGATCTCAAGCGCGATAAAGGCTGGACGGGCATCCTGCTGGAGATTTGGCTGGGCGCCAGCGCCGGGAGTAAACCCGAGCAGGATTTCGCCGCGCTGGGCGTCGAGCTGAAAACGATCCCCGTAGACGCTCAGGGGCGGCCGCTGGAGACCACCTTTGTCTGCGTCGCGCCACTCACCGGCAACAGCGGGGTCACCTGGGAGAGCAGCCACGTTCGCCACAAGCTCAAGCGCGTGCTGTGGATGCCGGTAGAGGGCGATCGCGCGATCCCGCTCGCGCAGCGTCGGGTCGGGGCGCCGCTGCTGTGGACCCCCAGCGAAGAGGAGGATCGCCAGCTGCGAATGGACTGGGAAGAGTTAATGGATCTGATCGTGCTGGGCCAGGTCGAACGCATTACCGCCCGCCACGGCGAAGTGCTGCAGCTGCGTCCAAAGGCCGCCAACAGTAAGGCCCTAACCGAGGCAATCGGCGCGCACGGCGAACCGATCCTCACCCTGCCGCGCGGTTTCTACCTGAAGAAAAACTTTACCGCCGCCCTGCTGGCCCGCCATTTTCTGCTTAGCCACGATTAATTTTTTGTTCTGCCTGCCGGGTTGCATATAATTGCGACTTTCTTTTTTGCAGGACTTTGAACAATGTTATTTGCATGGATAACCGATCCTAACGCCTGGCTGGCGCTGGGTACGCTGACGTTGCTGGAGATCGTACTCGGGATCGACAATATTATTTTTCTCTCTCTGGTTGTTGCCAAACTGCCCACCGCCCAGCGCGCCCACGCGCGACGTATCGGGTTAATGGGCGCAATGCTGATGCGTCTTACGCTGCTGGCCTCTATCGCCTGGGTCGTTAAGCTGACCAACCCGCTGTTCAGCGCGTTCGGTCACGACGTCTCCTTTCGCGATCTGATCCTGCTGCTCGGCGGCCTGTTCCTGATCTGGAAAGCCAGTAAAGAGATCCACGAATCGATCGAGGGGGAAGAGGAAGGGCCGAAGACCAACGTCCACTCGTTTATGGGCGCCATTGTGCAGATTATGCTGCTGGATATCATTTTCAGCCTCGATTCGGTGATCACCGCCGTTGGCCTCTCGGACCATCTGTTCATCATGATGGCCGCGGTGGTTATCGCGGTGCTGGTGATGATGTTTGCCGCCCGCTCGATTGGCGACTTTGTTGACCGCCATCCGTCGGTGAAAATGCTGGCGCTGGCATTTTTGATTCTGGTTGGCTTTACCCTGATGCTGGAAAGCTTTGGTATTCACATCCCGAAAGGCTACATCTACTTCGCGATGTTCTTCTCGATTGCCGTCGAAAGCCTCAACCTGCTGCGTAATAAAAAAAATCCGCTGTAGCCCGCAAAAATGCAGCCCAAACCTGGGCTGCAATCTTTTTTAAGACTTTACTGCTTTTTATGTCCCACAAATCAGGCTATTAATACACTGGTGTGAGGTGCGACCATTATAGAGGTGTTAACGATGAAAAAATGGGCAGTGTTGATTTCCGCCGTAGGACTGGCCTTCTCGGTTTCCGGTTGCAGCAGCGATTACGTTATGGCGACCAAAGACGGGCGCATGATTTTGACCGACGGCAAGCCGGCGGTTGACGACGATACCGGTCTTATCAGCTACGAAGATCAGCAGGGCAATAAAATGCAGATCAATCGTGACGACGTTTCCCAGATTATTAAGCGCTAAAAGATTGCCGCGGCTAAACGCCTGGCAACGCGCCTTCGGCAATAAATCACGGTGTTGAGAAAAGAGTCGGGTAAACCTGATACGTCCGCTGTAGCAGCCCGCGGACCCTACCGGCCCGGCTTTTTTGATCTTTTTACTTCCTCTTTTTCTTCCCCTCTGCCATTTTGATACTCCTTTGTCGGGGAAAGCCTGATCTTGTCAATAAAAAAGGAAGCCGGCTATGCAGTATCACCGTATCCCACACAGTTCTCTCGAAATCAGCACGCTGGGGCTGGGCACTATGACTTTTGGTGAACAGAATAGCGAGGCCGACGCTCACCAACAGCTCGACTACGCTGTCAGCCAGGGCATCAACCTGATCGATGTCGCTGAAATGTATCCCGTCCCGCCGCGCCCGGAAACCCAGGGCCTGACGGAAACCTACGTCGGCAACTGGCTGGCGAAACACGGTAGCCGCGAAAAGCTGGTTATCGCCTCTAAAGTCAGCGGCCCTGCGCGTAACAACGACAGCAGCATCCGTCCGAATCACGTCCTGGATCGCAAAAATATCCGCGACGCGCTGCACGATAGCCTGAAGCGCCTGCAGACCGATTATCTCGATCTTTACCAGGTTCACTGGCCGCAGCGCCCAACCAACTGCTTCGGCAAGCTGGGCTACACCTGGACCGACTCCGCGCCGGTGGTCACCCTGCTGGACACCCTGGAAGCGCTCACCGAATTCCAGCGCGCCGGCAAAATCCGCTATATCGGCGTCTCCAACGAGACGGCGTTCGGCGTGATGCGCTATCTGCACCTCGCGGATAAGCACGACCTGCCGCGCATCGTCACCATCCAGAACCCGTATAGCCTGGTGAACCGCAGCTATGAAGTGGGCCTGGCGGAAGTCAGTCAGTATGAAGGCGTTGAGCTGCTGGCCTACTCCTGCCTGGCGTTCGGCACGCTGACCGGCAAGTATCTCAACGGCGCGAAGCCGGCCGGGGCGCGCAACACCCTGTTCAGCCGCTTTACGCGCTACAGCGGCGAGCAGACGCAGCTGGCGGTAGCGGCATACGTCGATATCGCAAAACGGCATAATCTCGATCCGGCGCAAATGGCGCTGGCCTTCGTGCGCCGTCAGCCGTTTGTCGCCAGCACGCTGCTCGGCGCCACTTCGCTGGAACAGCTGAAGACCAACGTTGAAAGCCTGCATCTTGAGCTTAGCGAAGAGGTGCTGGCGGAGATTGAAGCGGTGCACCGGGTTTATACCTACCCGGCGCCGTAAGGGGCCTTTGTGGGCTACGGCACGCCCGGCGCCGTAGCCCGTCTAAGCGCAAGACGCCTTAGCGCCGCCGTCCCCAAAACCACAGGGAGGCGATAGCCAGCGCGAACGCCGCGCCAAAGACCACCCCGATGCCAACCACCGGAATGCCCGCTTTGACCGCCATCGAGTAGAACCCCAGCATCAGCAGCATGGCGACGTTTTCGCCAAGGTTCTGCACCGCAATCGCGTTGCCCGCGCCGACGGTATGCTTCCCGCGCTCCTGCAGCAGCGCGTTGAGCGGCACGATAAAGAAACCGCCGAACGCGCCGAGCAGCAGCAGCAGGCCAAACGCCGGCAGAAGCGCATGCTGGAGGGTAAAAAAGATTACCGCGACGCCAATCAGAATCCCGGCAGGCATGCAGCGGGAGACCGTTTGCAGCGTCACCAGCTTCGCCGCCGCTCCCGCGCCCAGCACGATCCCCACCGCCACCATCGCGTTCAGGTAGGTGGGCATAGCGTTGTTCGAAATCCCAAGCGCCACGGGAACCCATAGCACCAGCAGGAAGCGCAGCGTTACGCCGGCGCCCCAGAACAGGCTGGTTCCCACCAGCGAAAAGCGGGTCTCCCCGTTGCGCCACAGCGTTTTACAGGCGCTGAAGAAGCTGTGGGTCATCGGCGTAAAGCGCCAGGATTGTCCCGGACGCGCCGCCGGCAGTTTCGGGATCCACAGGTTCGCCACTACCGCTGCGCCGTAAACCAGCGCGCAGAGGGCCAGCGCCGCCAGCACGTGCCAGTCCGCGAGGATGCCGCCCGCCATCGAGCCCAGCAGAATCGCCGCGATGGTCGAGGACTCCATCAGGCCGTTGGCTTTCACCAGCTTATCACCGGTGGTCAGCTCGCCGAGAATGCCGTATTTCGCCGGGGAGTAGGCGGCCGCGCCGATACCCACCAGGGTGTAGCCGAGAAACGGGTTCACGCCGAAGCAGATACAGCCGGCGCCAACCAGCTTCATGCCGTTGGCGACCATCATCACCCGCCCCTTGGCGAAGCTGTCGGCAAACTGCCCGACAAACGGCGCAAAGAGAATGTAAGCACCCACAAACAGCATCTGCATCACCGGCTGGCTCCAGTCCGGGTAGAACTGCTGCTTCATCAGCGCAAGGGTCGCAAACAGCAGCGCGTTATCGCCAAATGCCGACAAAAACTGGGCGCAGATAACCGCCACCATCCCCTTCGAATACAGCGAATTGTTAGTATGTACTGACTCACTCATCAGAATGTTCCGTCTCTTCAACCATACTTTTAAGGGTGACAAAGTCCGGCTTGCCGCTGCCGAGAACCGGGAGTCTGCTTCAGCCAGCGAATGTCGCGCGGCACCGCCAGCTCAGGCACGCCGTGTTCACGAGCGTAGCGCAGCAGCTTTTCGCGATTCAGTTCATTATCAGTGGTGAAGAGCACCAGGGCCTCGCCTTTGCTGGCATCCTGCCTGATGGCCGTACCGTGCATCCGCTCAGGAGAGACCGCCAGCGCCATCTGCTCGACCATCTCCAGCGACACCATCTCACCGGCAATTTTAGCAAAGCGCTTCGCGCGCCCCTGAATACGCACATATCCCTGCTCGTCAAAGGTGACGATATCCCCGGTGTCGTACCAGCCGCTCTCCGTTTCGCCATGCTGATTTTCCGCCGCGGGGGCCTCCAGCACGCCCGGATTTTCCACCCGCAGATAGCCGTTCATAATGTTCGGCCCTTTAAGCTGCAGACGACCGCCCTGTTCAATGCCCGGCATCGCCAGCAGGCGCGCGTCCATTCCCGGTAAGATCCGCCCAACGGTGCCCACCTTCGCCGCCATCGGAACGTTAATCGACACCACCGGCGCGCACTCGGTTACGCCATAGCCTTCGAGGATGCGCAGGCCAAACTTGTCCTGCCACAGCCTGCTTAGTGCTGTCCTGAAGTTTTTCCGCCCCGGCCACCACGTAGCGCAGACGATAAAAATCGTAGGGGTTGGCGAAGCGGGCATAGTTCCCGAGGAAAGTTGAGGTGCCGAACAGCACCGTACAGTTACGGTCATAGACCAGCTCCGGCACCACGCGATAGTGCAGCGGGCTAGGATAGAGAAACACTTCCGCTCCGGTAAACAACGGCGTGAACAGGCCGACCGTCAGGCCAAAGGAGTGGAACAGCGGCAGCGCCGACATAAAGCGGTCGTTGGCGGTAAAATCGGCGATGGTTTTAATCTGCTCGACGTTGGCAAGGATGCTCTTGTGGCTATGCACCACGCCCTTGGGGTGGCCTTCCGAACCGGAGGTGAAGAGAATGATTGCCGCATCTTCCGGCTGCTGCCTGACCTGCGCCAGCTTCGGCATCAGCAGATGGCTGAAGATCCACAGCTTATCGGCGCTGGTCACCTCGCCTTTTAAATCCTCAAGAAATACCCAGCGCACCTGGGTCAGCCTGCTCCGGCAGGTGCCAGAGCTTGCCCTTATCGAGGAAGGTGCGGGAGGTGAACACGGTTTTGATTTCAGCGGCGGTAATCGCGCTGCTCAGGCCTTTTACCCCGGCGGTATAGTTCATCATCGCCGGAATGCGCCCGCGCGCAATCGCGCCAAAAATCACCGCCGCGCTGATCCCGGCGTTCGGCAGCATCAGGCCGATTTTTTCGCCCTGAGCGCTGTATTTTTCCAGAATACGCGCGACAAACAGCGTTTTGGTCAGCAGCTTGCGATAGGTATCCGGCTGGAAGTTAATATCTTCCACGCAGTTTTTCCGCGCGCCGAAACGGTCCTGCGCCGCCAGCAGAGATTCATACAGCGTTTCCCGCGGGCGCACCGCCATCCGCGCTTCCATCATTATCTGATGCAGCATTTCGCCGGCAATTTTGCGGCGATCGCGGGCCCGGGGCGCTTCCGGCATCGGCAGATGGGTGGGCGGCAGCAGGTGCAGCCGAATGCGCGGGAACGGGCGGCGTCTGACCAGCCCTTTCAGCCGGCTGAACGGGGTCAGCTCGGCGCCTTCGATACGCAGCGGAATAATGGTGGCCTGCGACTTCGCGGCAACGAATGCGGCCCCATCGTATATTTTCATCAGCGATCCGCTCACCGAGATGCGCCCTTCCGGGAAGATAACCACCGGCCGTCCCTGCTCAATCAGGCGCACGAGGTGTTTAATCGACATCGGTTTTGTCGGATCGAGGGGGACAAAATCGATAATCGGCGACAGGGCGCGCATAAACCAGCGCTGGCTAATGGAAGAGTACACCGCAAAGACCGGGCGAACGGGAAGAAACAGCGCCAGCAGGACCCCGTCGAGGAAAGAGACGTGGTTCGGGGTAATGAGGACTTTTTTGCCATGCAGAGCCTGCGTGTCACCGGTCAGCCTGACCCGGTACATTCCTTTGAACAGCAGCCTGAAAAATGCCAAAAGCATAACAACTCCATTTGACCGGTTATTAAGTCATTGCAGGTTACACGAGAAGGCGCTTGAAAGCAGTGTGGGGGAGAATTTTCAGGATAAAAAAAACCTGCGCATCTGCGCAGGTCGGTGCAAGATAATCAGTACGAAAAGCGTACTTAAGAAACTCACCTATCAATACCTCTGGGACAAGCAGAATATCAACGCAGTGAACGGAGAAACCAGCGAACATTCGCAACAGCTAATCGCAAAGTGTAACCAAAGGTGTGAATTTCCCCCCTGCCGTTTCATTCACCGCGCCGGCTGTGTGTAACTTAGTCATCAGCAGAGCAAACCTGCATCACATTTGCGTTAACCCGTAAGCCCTTATCCTTGAATCTGCCGCGCTTTCCCGTAACATAGCCTAAATGTAAACGCTTTCCCTATAAAAGGTCTGGTATGGCGACAATTAAGGATGTAGCCCGACTCGCTGGAGTGTCCGTCGCTACCGTATCCCGCGTGATCAACAACTCCCCGAAAGCCAGCGAGGCTTCCCGTCAGTCGGTCAGCGCGGCGATGGAAACGCTCAACTACCACCCGAACGCCAACGCCCGCGCGCTGGCGCAGCAGTCAACGGAAACCGTCGGCCTGGTGGTGGGCGACGTATCCGACCCCTTTTTCGGCGCCATGGTCAAAGCCGTCGAGCAGGTCGCCTACAATACCGGCAACTTTTTGCTGATTGGCAACGGCTACCACAGCATCCAAAAAGAGCGCCAGGCGATTGAGCAGCTCATCCGCCACCGCTGCGCGGCGCTGGTGGTACACGCTAAAATGATCCCCGATGACGAGCTCGCCGGGCTGATGAAGCAAATTCCCGGCATGGTGCTTATCAACCGCATACTGTCCGGCTTTGAGCAGCGCTGCGTCGCGCTGGACGACCGCTACGGCGCGTGGCTGGCGACCCGCCATCTGATCCAGCAGGGTCATACCCGCATCGGCTATCTGTGCTCCAACCACGCGATTTCGGATGCCGAAGATCGTCTGCAGGGCTACTACGACGCGCTCAAAGAGAGCGGCATTGCCATTAACGATCGGCTGGTGACCTTTGCCGAGCCAGATGAAAGCGGCGGCGAACAGGCGATGACCGAACTGCTGGGACGCGGCAGGAATTTCACCGCCGTCGCCTGCTACAACGATTCGATGGCCGCGGGCGCGATGGGGGTGCTGAACGATAACGGCATCGACGTGCCGCGCGAGATTTCGCTGATTGGCTTTGACGACGTTTTGATATCCCGCTACGTTCGCCCGCGTCTGACCACGGTGCGCTACCCGATCGTCACCATGGCGACCCAGGCGGCCGAACTGGCGCTAGCGCTGGCGGACAGGCTCCCGCCGCCGGAAATCACCCACCTGTTCAGCCCGACGCTGGTTCGCCGTCACTCGGTGGTCGCCCCGTCGGAGAGCGACAGGTCGTAGCGGTAGAGGTGCACGGCGGTGGCCGGATAGTCCAGGCCCTCGCCGATATAGCGCCAGCCGAAGCGCTCATAAAAATCCCGGCAGGCGGAGTAGAGATGCAGCTGCGGATAGCCGCTCCGGCGGGCATAATCAATAACGTGCCGCTGCAGTTCACCCGCCAGCCCCTGCCCGCGCGCCTCTTCGGCGACGTACAGCGCCGCCATCCACGGAAACAGGTCCTGACGGCTGATCAGATCGCAGCGCCAGAGCCCCACCGTTCCCAGCAGAAGATCGCCCTCAACGGCAATAAAGGTCAGCGGCAGCGCCCCCGGCGTCTGGCTGTAGGCGACGATGCTGGAAAAAAAAGCCTGCGGCAGCGTCTCGCCGCCGAAGGACTGCCACAGCCACTGTGCGACCTGCGGCGCGTGCTGCGGAGCGGCGTAGAGGGGCAGAATGGTCATACCGGCTTTCCCTGAAAGATCGGTACCGACTCAAACAGATAGCCGTCGAAGTCCGGCGCGTCTTCGTCCGACAGCTCCAGCAGGCTGTTTTTAACATTTTCCAGGTGCTGCCACATCGCCTGCCAGGCGCCCATCACGTCGCGACGGCGCAGCGCGGCGAGAATCGCCTGCCGCTCGCCGAGCCACTTCAGGCGATAGGCGCGGCTGGCGATATGCACATTAAACTGCTGCCAGAGCGGGCTGCTGTCCATCTGTAGCCAGATACGCTCAACCGTTGCCAGCAGCATCTGGTTTTGCGTCGCCCCGGCCAGCACCAGGTGAAACATCCGCGCGTTATCCTGGGAGGCGTCGTTGCCGGCAATCGCCCGCTGCTCCTGCTCGATGATGCGCTTGAGGTTGTCGATATCGGCGCGCGTCGCCATTTTCGCCGCAAAGGCGGCAATGTTGCTCTCCAGCAGCTGGCGGGCCTGCAGAATCTCAAACGGACCGACGTCGCTGCTCAGCATCTGCTCTTCCTCGCTATCATCCTCGTGGGGGATACGCATCACGTAAACGCCCGAGCCCTGGCGAATATCGACCGTGCCCTGCAGCTCCAGCATCAGCAGGGCTTCGCGGACGATGGTGCGGCTGACGCCGTAGGTTTCGGCGATATTGCGTTCCGGCGGCAGCCGCGACCCGATGGGATAACGCCCCTGCGCAATCTGGGCGCGCAAATCATCGCCAATTTCCTGGTAGGGTTTCTTTTCCGGCGGAATGATGGCCTTCTCCACAATATCACCTGTGCCTTATCTGCGAGTGAATCCATATCGGCGCTATCTTAGCAAAATTTACGCCGGGCTAGCGCAACTCATCGTCGATATCCAGCGTCAGCTCGCGGCTTTCGCGCAGCGTGCGAAACCAGCTGGCGGAAGCCTTCGGCCGCCGCGCCCGGCCGTTCTGCAGATCGATTTCAATCAGCCCGTAGCGATTTTTAAAGGCGTTCATCGGCGACACGTTGTCGGTAAACGCCCACAGCATGTAGCCGTGACAGTTGGCTCCCGCCTCCCGCGCGAGCAGCGTTTGCCAGAGATGCTCGCTGATAAAGCGAATGCGGTACTCGTCGACAATCGTGCCTTCGTCGTTGCGAAACTGGCTTTCGTTTTCGACGCCCATGCCGCTTTCGGCGATAAACCACGGAATATTGCGGTAATCATTTTTAATCCGCATCGCCATATCAAAGACGATACGCGGATAGATTTCCCAGCCGCGGGAGGCGTTCATTCGCCGCCCGGGCAGCTCGAAGGGTTCGTAATACCAGGCCGGATGGAACGGCGTCTGCGGGTGCCAGGCGCGCGACGGCGCCTTAACCCGGTGCGGGTAGTAGAGGTTAATGCCCAGCTCATCCACGGTATTGTCGCGGATAATCGCCAGCTCTTCGGCGCTGTAGTCCCAGGCGACGTCGTGCTGCGCCAGCAGCGCAAACAGCTCTGGCGGGTATTCGCCGTGGACCAGCGGGTCGAGGAAGATGCGGTTATAGAACAGATCGTAAACTTCGGCGGCGCGCACGTCGTGAGCCGCCGCTGAGCGCGGGTAGGTCACTTCCGGATTGAGAATGCAGCCTACCGTTCCGCGATAGCCCTTGTCGCGAAACAGCCTGACCACCTTCGCCGTCGCCAGCACCTTGTGGTGGTTCCACTGCATCCAGGTCCCGGTATTTTGCTCGTAGGGCCAGCGCAGCGCGTCAAGGTAGACGCGGGTTTGCACGACAATCGGTTCATTGAAGGTAAACCAGCGCGTGACCTTTTGGTGATAGCGGGCGAACACCTTCTCCGCGTAGCGGACGAACAGCTCGACGACCTTTTTTGCCGCCCAGCCGCCGTACTGCTCCAGCAGGTAGCCCGGCAGCTCGTAGTGTTCAAGGCAGATCATCGGCTCGATGCCGTTAGCCAGCAGCTCGTCAAACAGCTGGTCATAGTAGGCCGCATACTCCTCATCAACCGTGACGTTTTCATAATCGGTCAGAAAGCGCGACCAGTTGATTGAGGTGCGGTAGTGGGTCAGGCCCGCCAGCTTCATCAACTGGACGTCCTCGCGAAAGCGGTTGATAAAATCGGTGGCCACCGCCGGGCCGTAGCCGTTATGCCAGACGTGGCGGTCGCGTTTGTACCAGAGATCGGGCCAGGAGTCCTGCCCCGCTTTCTTACCGCTCCAGCCCTCGGTCTGCCAGGCGGAAGCCGCCGCGCCAAGGATAAAATCGTCGGGAATCGCAATCCTTTTTATGCTCATCATATCCTCAGGCATTGTTGGCGATCTGTGAGTTTTCCGCCTGCCGCTGCGCGGTTTCCAGACGGCGGGAGGCAATCTTCACAAACGGCAGGTAAATCAGTACCGCGGTGATGATACAAACCAGCTGGGTCACCACCGCCCCCATCGAACCGGCGGTAGAGAGCCAGGCGTTAATCAGCGGCGGCGTGGTCCAGGGCACCATCACCACCGCTTTTCCGGCAAAGCCGGCCGCCGTCGCGAAGTAGCCGATGCTGCCGGTCACCAGCGGCGTGATGATAAAGGGGATCGCGAGGATCGGATTGAGCATGATCGGCATACCGAAAATCACCGGCTCGTTAATATTGAACAGCCCCGGGCCAATCGATAGTTTGGCGATCTCTTTCATCTCCTTGCGCCTGCTGGCGATCATTACCGCAATCAGCAGGCCGATGGTCAGCCCCGAGCCGCCGATGCTCATGTAGACGTCCCAGAACGGCATGGTGATAATATTCGGCACCTCTTTTCCCTGCTCGAAGGCGCTCATATTGACGGTAATCGCCCCCAGCAGCAGCGGCTCGCGGATCGGTTTGATCATCTGATTGCCGTGAATACCGATCACCCAGAACAGCTGGGCGACGAACATCAGCAGCAGGATCCCCGGCAGGCTTTGCACCACGCGCTCCAGCGGCTGCTGCACCACCAGGTAGACTGCGTCATACAGATACATGCCGGTTAGCTGATGGAAAATAAAGCCAAAGGTGGCGATGGCGGTGGTGGTAATAATCGCCGGGATCAGCGCCGAAAACGACGCCGCTACGTTCGGCGGCACGGTATCCGGCATCTTTATCTTCAGGCCCTTGCGCGTCTCCAGCCAGCAGTAAATCTCTACCGACAAAATGGCGATAAACATGCCGAGGAACAGGCTTCGGGTGTCTGAAAACTGGCGCAGCAGCACGTCTTTGACCACGTGCATCTGGCCGTCAACCATCATCTCGACGGTGGTTGGGGTGACGCAGATAAAGCAAATCACCGCCAGCAGGCCGGGGAACAGGCTCTTGATACCGTTAATGCGCCCCAGCTCGATGCCGATCAGAAAAACGGCGCCGATATTAAGGAAGTTGAGGGTCGCATAGTTGATAGCGCTGGTAATCGGCTTGAGCGCGGCGAGAAACGATAGCGACTGAAAGCTGGCGAGTCCGTTTTTCGGGTCCAGCACCATGTTTGAGATCAGCACCGAAAAGGCGCCAACGATGATCACCGGCATCAGGGTAATAAAGGCGGATTTTATCGCCATGATGTAGCGGTAGCTGTTGAATTTCGTGGCGAAACTCCCCAGCGAGTCGATCAGTTTTTCCTGCAATGCCATAGAGGATACCTCAGGTTGAAGGGCTTTTTGCGCGCCAGGTGTACAGCCGAGCACCTTTTGGCATACCAAAAAATAGTAACTGGCGGCAAAAAGTTCTGTGATTAAGATCTCAACGCGCAATTTGGCATTCCAGATTTTTATAAAATTAAATATTGGCATACCGCATTGGCGGCATCGATTTTCACCGCGGCGCAGTTCCTGCAAAAAGCGTGATCCCGATAGTTTTTTGCACGGCGTAGAGGTCATATCCCCCTGAATGTCTGTGATAAACTGCGAAACACCACGTGATATCAGGAATCGATGAATGGCTACAATGCTGGATGTCTCAATTCGCGCAGGCGTCTCTAAAGCGACGGTTTCCCGCGTGTTGAACGGCACAGGTCAGGTAAAAGAGAGTACCCGTCAGCAGGTATTCAAAGCGATGGAGGAGCTGGGGTATCGGCCGAACTTTCTCGCCCGTTCGCTGGCCAACCGCACGAGTAACAGCATCGGACTGGTGGTTTCCACCTTCGACGGCTTCTACTTTGGCCGTCTGCTGCAGCAGGCCTCGCGCCAGACCGAAGCCTGGGGAAAGCAGCTGATTGTCACCGACGGCCACGATGCGCCGGAGCGCGAAGAAGAAGCGGTGCAGATGCTTGCCGATCGCCAGTGCGACGCCATCATCCTCTATACCCGCCATATGAGCGAAAAGAAGATCATGTCGCTGATCGACTCCGTCGATATGCCGCTGGTGGTGATTAACCGCGACGTCAGCCTCGCCCGCGAGCGCTGCGTGTTCTTCGAGCAGGAGGATGCCGCCTTCCAGGCGGTGAACTATCTGATTACTCAGGGCCATCGCGAGATCGCCTGCCTGACGGTCCCCATGCACACGCCAACGGGCAAAGCCCGCCTGCAGGGCTACCGTAAGGCGCTGAAGAAAAATGGTATTGCGTGGGATCCGGCGAAAGTAAAATACGGCGATTCAACGATGACCCGCGGCTACGAGCTGTGCCGGGAGCTGCTGGAGGAGAAAACGCCGTTCAGCGCGCTTTTTTCCTGTAACGACGATATGGCGCTCGGCGCCTCAAAAGCGCTGCATCAGGCGGGGCTGCGGATCCCGCAGGACATTTCGCTATTTGGTTTTGATGACGCCCCGAGCGCAAAATGGCTGGAGCCGGGCCTGTCGACGGTCTATCTGCCCATCGATAATATGATCACCACCGCCATCGATCAGGCGATCAAGCTGGCTAACCATCAGCCGATCGAAACGATCCCGCCGTTTACCGGCACGCTGGTGCTGCGCGAGTCGGTCACGACGGGTCCCTTTTTAGATCAGATTTGCTCTAAGGCCAGCAGCTCCTGAATGGTCTGGCGGCGGCGAATCAGCCGCGCGCTGCCGTTATCGAACAGCACTTCCGGCAGCAGCGGGCGGCTGTTGTAGTTCGAGGACATCGACGCGCCGTAAGCGCCGGTATCGTGCAGCACCAGATAGTCGCCCGGCGCCACGTCAGGTAGCAGGCGCGTTTCCACTTTCCCCCCTTCCTGCTGGGTGAAGACGTCACCGGATTCGCACAGCGGCCCGGCGACCACGGTTTCAATCATCGGCGCCGCGCTGAGGTCGCGACCGTCCGCCGCCAGGGCGCTGATATGGTGGTAGCTGCCGTACATCGACGGACGCATCAGGTCGTTAAAGCCGGCGTCAATCAGCACGAAGTGACGGCTGCCCATCTCCTTCACGCTGCGCACCTGGGAGACCAGCACGCCGGATTCCGCCACCAGGAAACGGCCCGGTTCGATCTCCAGCTTCACCGGATGCCCCAGATGCTGCGCCACCTGCTCGCGCGCGGCGTTCCACAGGCCGTAATAGTGATCGGTATCGATCGCCTCTTCGCCTTCACGATAGGGGATCGACAGGCCGCCGCCGGCGGAGATCGCCTGCAGATCCTGACCAAACTCGATCACCTGGCGCACCATCGCGCCGCACACCTGCTCGAGGTGGGCATAATCCACCCCTGAGCCAATGTGCATGTGAATCCCCACCAGCTGCAGCTGATAGCGGCGCATCACCTCCAGCGCCGCCGGCAGATGGCTATACCAGATCCCGTGCTTGCTGTTTTCACCGCCGGTATTGGTTTTCTGGCTGTGGCCGTGACCGAATCCCGGATTGACCCGCAGCCATACGCGATGGCCCGGCGAGACTTCGCCCAGCTGGCTCAGCATATCCACCGATCCGGCGTTGACCGGGATCTGCAGCGCCTTGACCCGCTCCAGCGTTGCGTCGTCGATCAGATCGGCGGTAAAGACGATATCTTCCGGATGCTGCTGCGGATCGTAGCCCGCCGCCAGCGCGCGCTCAATCTCGCCAAGCGAAACGGAATCCACCTTCACGCCCTGCTCGCGCATCAGGCGCAGGATATGAATATTCGAGCACGCCTTCTGCGCAAAGCGCACCACGTCAAACTTGCCGAGCTGGGCAATCTGGCGGCGAATAATCTGCGCGTCGTAGACCCATACCGGGCAGCCAAACTCGGCGGGCAGGCGCAGCAGGTTATCTGCGGTCAGGTCGGTATCGGTGGCGTAAAGCGAGCGTGGCATGGTGAACTCCGGCGTTGTCTGCGTTGGGCGTGTTTTTTTATGATTACGCCATAGCCTGAAGGGAATAAAAAATATCGTTTTGTCGTGAGCCTATGCAAAAATGATATGGATACCTGATGCCACCCGAGAGCCGCCATGCCCGCCGTCAATTTGCGCCATATCGAAATCTTCCACGCGGTGATGACCGCCGGCAATCTGACCGAGGCCGCCCGCATGCTGCATACTTCGCAGCCGACGGTCAGCCGGGAGCTGGCGCGCTTTGAAAAGGTGCTGGGACTGAAGCTTTTTGAGCGCGCTCGCGGCCGCCTGCAGCCCACGGTCCAGGGGCTGCGGCTGTTTGAGGAGGTGCAGCGGTCGTGGTACGGGCTTGACAGGATCGTCAGCGCGGCGGAAAGCCTGCGCGAGTTTCGCCAGGGCGAGCTGTCGGTGGTGTGCCTGCCGGTCTTTTCCCAGTCGTTTTTACCGCTGCTGCTGCAGCCGTTTCTGGCGCGCTATCCGGAGGTCAGCCTGCAAATCGTCCCCCAGGAGTCGCCTCTGCTGGAGGAGTGGCTCTCCGCCCAGCGCCACGATCTTGGCCTGACCGAAACCCTGCATACGCCCGCCGGCACCGAACGTACGCCGCTGCTGACGCTGAATGAAGTCTGCGTCCTGCCGCAGGGCCATCCGCTCGCCGCGAAGCAGGTTCTGACCCCCGCCGATTTCCACGGCGAAAACTACATCAGCCTGTCGCGGACCGACAGCTATCGCCAGCTGCTTGACGCTCTGTTCCTCGAGCATCAGGTCAAGCGGCGGATGGTGGTCGAAACCCACAGCGCCGCGTCGATTTGCGCGATGGTGCGCGCGGGCGTCGGCATCTCGATCGTCAATCCTCTCACCGCCCTCGACTATGCCGAAAGCGGCGTCGCGGTGCGCCGCTTCAGCGTCGATGTGCCCTTTACCGTCAGCATGATCCGCCCGCTGCACCGCCCCGGATCGGCGCTGGTCGACACCTTTATTCACCATTTGCAGCACAGCCTGGCGCAGATTCAGCGCCCGCTCGATACGGTGCTGAAGAAAGCATAAATGCCATCGCGTCCGCGGCATGAATGGCCGCGGTATCAAATCCCGGCCCTTCTGCGGGCACCAGCGGGCCGCTCGTTTTCACCATGCGTTCCTTTGATGGTTCCCCGGAGAAACAAACTTGTGATCGGCTTTCCACTTCTCTCGTCGAGCGTTTCCATTTAGAAAATTATCCTATAAATTAAATGAAACATTGTTTCATTTAACTACAGGACCAGCGGATGTTTATTTTTCATAAAGAGACCACCCTCGACGATCTGGGTAACGGCGTGACCCGGCGTATTCTGGCGCACGATGGCAAAATGATGGCGGTTGAGGTTAATTTTGACGCCGGGGCCGTCGGGCCTATGCACAACCACCCTCACGAGCAGCTGACCTACGTGCTTTCAGGCGAGTTCGAATTCACGATCGGCGATGAGAAACATGTGGTTAGCGCCGGCGACACGCTCTACAAGCGCCCGCATATTATGCACGGCTGCGTGTGCCTGAAGGCGGGAACCCTGCTGGATACCTTTACGCCCATGCGTCAGGATTTCCTGCAAGGCTAAATTAGCGTTAAGGCATAAAAAAACCTGCCCTCTGCGGCAGGTTTTTGTACGCCACAGCGGGGATAACTAGCGCGCCAGCCAGCCGCCATCAACCGCCACGGTATAGCCGTTGATGTAGTCAGACGCGCTGGAGGAGAGAAACACCACCGGCCCCATCAAATCGCCCGGCAAACCCCAGCGGCCCGCCGGAATGCGCTCAAGGATTTCGGCGCTGCGCTGCTCGTCGGCGCGCAGCTGCTGGGTATTATTCGTCGCCATGTATCCCGGCGCGATAGCGTTAACGTTGATGCCGTGCTTCGCCCACTCGTTCGCCAGCAGACGGGTCACGCCCATCACGCCGCTTTTTGACGCGGTGTAGGAAGGTACGCGGATGCCGCCCTGGAAAGAGAGCATGGAAGCGATGTTGACGATCTTGCCGCCGCTGCCCTGGGCAATGAAATGCTTCGCCGCCGCCTGAGACATAAAGAACACGCTCTTGATGTTCAGATCCATCACGTCATCCCAGTCCTTTTCGCTGAACTCAAGGGCATCCTGACGGCGAATCAGGCCAGCGTTGTTGACCAGAATATCGATATGGCCAAATTCAGCGACGGCACGCTCCAGCAGCTGCGGGATCCCCTCAATCTGGCGCAGGTCGGCGGTCAGGCTCAGAAAACGGCGGCCCAGAGCGGTGACGCGCGCAATTGTCTCCGTTGGCTCAACAATATTGATACCGACAATATCGCAGCCCGCTTCCGCCAGACCTACCGCCATGCCCTGGCCCAGCCCGGTGTCACATCCGGTCACAACCGCCACTTTACCCTGGAGAGAGAATGTATCGAGTATCATACCTGGTTCCTTTATCTTTCAGATGGCCCGTACTACACAGGCGCGGTTCTATCGATTTGACCGGCTGCTTGCGCTGGCCATTATGGTAAGAAGAACTCTCTGGGGCTGGCCCATCATAAAAATAAAACAGAGTTCCGTTTTTTAGTGGGCCCATCTTAGCTCCGGGCAAGGTCATTTTCAATAATAATTAAAACATCGTTTCATTTTTAAGACTGGCAAATATTAAAAATGCAAAACAGATCACGAAGCGTCGATCCACTCTGCGGATAAAACCAATTAAATTCTTTTAAATACAAATCATTACATCAACTTAGAAAATCATCATCAGATCTCAAAAAGTCGGTATAAAAACAAAGTTGCCTCTCCATGCCGCCGGCCGCATTCAGGCGAACGGGGGTCGCTGTAACGGACGCCCCCGCCCCTTTCGCGCCAGCTGGCATGAATGATAAAAGGAGAAATGTGGCGGATTAACGGCAAAACCCCGGCTAACCGCGCCGGGGTAAAGGATGGGCTTGGGTTGATCTCAGAAGGTATAGGCCACGCCTACGCGGAAGCGGGTCTGACGGTCGCTGCGGTCGTTGACGCCAACGTTACCCACCTCGCCGTAGGGAGCCCAGTTTTTATCCAGCTTATACGCCAGCTTAACGTTATATTCCTGGGAGTAGGGTTTATTGTTATTACGATTTATGCCTTCGCTACTGCGGGCATAAACGTAGTTCAGCTCGGTACGCCAGTCGCCCATCACGAAGCCCGCCCACGCGTCGCCGCGGTTAACCTTATCGTCCTCTTTGCCCGCGCTTGCCGGATAGCGGGTGTAGTCATAACGGTAGCGGGCGGCCACGTAGAAACCGTTATCGAAGCTGTACTGCACGCGCAGGTTCGGCTTATAGATCGAGCGGCTATCGTTACTTTCAATATTAAAACCCGGAGCGATGGAGAAATTCTTGTTCGCCTTCCACTGCCAGCTAATGGTTTCTTCATGCCCGTTGCCAACAAAGTCTGAATAAGGCTGCGCGGTGTTATCCCCGCCTGACTTCCACTTCGCCTCGACGGAGAAACCAAAGCCGTTGGCGAACCGGTGCGATACCAGGGCACGGTCGGCGTTGGTTTTATCAGTTTTACCGCCGTCGATAAATTCATGACGCAAATCCACCGTCACGGCAGAAGCGGCAAAAGAGGCGGCGCAGAGAGTAGCAAGGGCCAGAGATCGTGCAAACATAGGATACCCCTTAAAAAGTAAAATGGTGTTTCTATTTTCTGAAACTGAATTTTATTTTTTAAGATATGGTGCTTTAGTGATCGAGATCGTAATTATTTGTTTCAAAAATCGTGGCGCTTAACGGCGTGATAAAGCTCAACAAAAAAGACCGCTATTCGCGATTTTTGCCGAAATACGCTGTGGAAATGGGGCTTAAAACCTATAAAAAAGCCTCCTGGATCACAGAAGGCTGAGGAGGGAAAATGCATTTGGCGCCGCTACGCTCGCTCCACCGCCAGCGCGACGCCCTGACCGCCGCCGATGCACAGCGTGGCCAGCCCTTTACGGGCGTCCCGCTTGATCATTTCGTGGACCAGCGAAACTAAAATGCGGCAGCCGGAGGCGCCGATCGGGTGACCGAGGGCAATGGCGCCGCCGTTGACGTTGACCCGCCGCTCGTCCCACTCCAGCACCCTGCCCACCGAAATCGCCTGCGCGGCAAACGCCTCGTTGGCTTCAATAAGGTCAACCTCGTCCAGCCGCCAGCCCGCTCTTTCCAGACAGCGGCGGGTCGCATGTACCGGCGCAATCCCCATCAGCGCCGGATCGACGCCTACGCTTGCGAACGCGCGGATCCGCGCGAGGATCGGCAGGCCAAGCTCCAGCGCCTTCGCCTCGCTCATCATCATCACCGCCGCCGCGCCATCGTTAATCGTTGAGGCATTGCCTGCGGTTACCGAACCAAGGCGGTCGAAAGTCGGCAGCAGGCGGGCCAGACCTTCCGCGCTGGCGTCCACCCGCGGCTGCTCATCGGTATCCACCCGTCGCGGCGCGCCGTTGTGTTCGGTTATCACCGGGACAATCTCGTCGCGAAAGCGGCCGGAGTCGATCGCCCGCCGCGCTTTGTGCTGCGAGCTCAGCGCCCAGGCGTCCTGCTGTTCGCGGCTGATGCCGTACTCCCGCGCCAGGTTTTCCGCCGTTACGCCCATATGGTAATCATTGAACGCGTCCCACAGGCCGTCGTGAACCAGGCTATCGATCAGCTGGCTGTTTCCCAGCTGCGCCCCGGTGCGGCTATCGGTCAATACGTGCGGCGCGCGGCTCATATTCTCCTGGCCGCCGGCAATCACCACATCCGCCTCACCGCACTGAATGGCCTGGGTGGCGAGATGCAGGGCCTTCAGCCCGGATCCGCACACGTCGTTAATTGTGATTGCCGAAACGGTATTCGGCAGCCCGCCGCGGATCGCCGACTGGCGCGCGGGGTTCTGCCCGGTGCCGGCGGTTAAAACCTGCCCGAGGATCACTTCATCAATCGCCTGGGGATCGATTCCGGCGCGTTCGACCAAAGCCTTAACCACCAGACTCCCCAGCTCCACCGCCGAGTGGCGCGATAGCGTCCCCTGGAAGCAGCCAATAGGCGTCCGCAGCGCGCCGACGATCACGACATCTTTCATCCTCTACCTCTGCCTGGCTCTGTGCAAAGAAACACCAACATAGTAGAGAATTGTTATCAAAAAATTTCGCAAATGTTTAAAAAAAGTGAGGCAAATCACAAAGATTTGCGGCGATTTTACTGCCCCTGACGCTGTAAATGCTGGCGCAGCCAGCTGCCCGCCTCTCCCGGAGGCGCCCGCTTATTCCATAATAAATCGACGGAAATAGCCCGCGGCCAGCCCGCAATGTCGAGCGGCACCAGCGTTCCGCCGCCGGCAAACTCCTCAACCAGCGCGCAGGGCAAAATGCACCACCCCAGCCCCTGTACCGTCATGCTGAGCAGCAGCAGGTAGTTGGGCGCCGACCATACCTGCCCCTGGGCGGGACCGCTCCTGCTTTCCAGATAGGTGCTCAGCCGCAGGCTCGCGCCAGCTGTGCAGCTCATCCCAGACGACCCTCTCCTGCGCCGCCAGCGGGTGCCGGGGCGCCACGTAAATCGCCATTGCGGTTTGTAGCGGCAGGCGCGTACAGCCGATTTCCGGAGGGTAGCTATCCCGGGCCTCAATCAGCCCTACCTGCGCGCGCTCCTTTTGCAGCAGGTCGACAACGTCCTCATCCTCACCGATCAGGCACTCAAATTCGGTGTGCGGAAAACGGCGGTCGAACTGCTCCAATAGATCTTCAAGGACATCGGGATGCAGCGTATCGGAGAGCACAAAGGTGAGCCGGGCCTCCGTTTCGCCGGACAGGGAAATGGCCAGCTCATCGAGGCGGTCGCTTGCCGCCAGAATCGCCTTCACGTAGCCCAGCACCTGCTCGCCCTGCGGAGTCAGCACCGGCTGACGGGCTGAACGATCGAACAGCGTCACGCCGAGATCGGCCTCAAGGTTTGAGATAGCGGTGCTAACGGTGGACTGGCTTTTGCGCAAGCGGCGCGCGGCGGCGGAGAACGAGCCGCAGGCCGCCGCTTCGACAAAAGCGGTGAGTGCTTCGGGAGAATAGCGCATGAACTATCTACTTTATCGATGGATACTATCTTTTGTTTATCATATTTACCCATAAAATGCGGAGTAATTTCTTATCACGCGTTCAGCCGACATCGCTAATAAAGGGCTGTGAACGCCGGCGTTACCCGGAGGTAAACACCATGCAACAGAACAACCTGCAGCGTAAGTCGCTGACGGAACGTATTATTCACGCGGTCAGCTTTGAGGGCCTCGCCACGCTGATCCTCGCCCCCACCGCGGCCTGGCTGATGCAGCGATCGGTAGTCGAAATGGGCGGCCTGAGCATTCTCCTCGCGACGCTGGCGATGGTCTGGAACCTGATTTATAACGCGCTCTTTGACCATATCTGGCCGGTTTCCCTCGTGATCAGAAACCTGAAAGTTCGCGCCCTGCACGCCATTGGCTTCGAGAGCGGATTTATCGTTATCGGCGTCACCGCCGTCGCGCTGCTCCTCGGGGTCTCGCTGCTGCAGGCGTTTATGCTGGAAATTGGCTTTATGCTGTTCTTCCTGCCCTACACCATGCTGTTCAACTGGGTCTGGGACACGCTGCGGGTACGGGTGCTCAAGTATCGCCAACGGCGGATCCCCGCGCGAAGCTAAACGCGGCCGCTCCCGGCGCGGCCCGTCATCGAAAACTATCACCACGACCAAAAGGTAGATGTGGTAAATTACACTCCTTTTTTTTGGTTTTATGGTTGATAAATTCACACAATGTCTAAAATTTGGTCAAAAGAAGAAACTCTCTGGAGTTTTGCCTTATATGGCACTGCCGTAGGCGCTGGCACTCTGTTTTTGCCGATCCAGCTAGGGTCCGCCGGCGCCGTTGTTCTGCTCATCACCGCGCTGGTCGCATGGCCGCTGACCTACTGGCCGCACAGGGCGCTGAGTCAATTTATCCTCTCCGCTAAGGTTGTTCCCGGCGCAGGCATCACCGGTGCGGTCAATCACTATTACGGCAAAAAGGTCGGGAATCTGATCACCGGGCTCTACTTCCTCGCCTTTTTCGTGGTGGTCCTGATTTACGCCGTGGCGATCACCAACTCCCTGGCCGAACAGCTGGCGCGACATATACCGATTACCGCCGGCGTGCGCGCGCTGCTCAGCCTTGCCGTCGTTCTGGTCCTCAATCTGATCTTCCTGATGGGGCGTCACATCACCATTAAGGTGATGGGCTTTCTGGTGTTTCCGCTGATCGCCTGCTTCCTGTTCCTCTCTATCTACCTGATCGGCGACTGGCAGCCCCGGCACCTCACCAGCCAGTGCAGCTGGACGCGCATACGTTCCACCAGGTTTGGATCTCAATCCCCGTGATGGTTTTCGCTTTTAGCCATACGCCGATTATTTCAACTTTTGCTATCGACCAGCAGGAGAAATACGGCGAGCAGGCGATGGGTAAATGCAAAAAAATCATGAAAGTGGCCTATACCATCATCTGCGCCAGCGTGCTGTTTTTTGTCGTCAGCTGCCTGCTGGCAATACCGGCTCCCTATATCGAAAGCGCGCGCAAAGAAGGCGTCACTATCCTCTCCGCGCTGTCGATGCTCCCCGGCTCCCCGGCCTGGCTGGCGGTAACCGGGATCGTCGTGGCGGTGGTGGCGATGTCAAAATCCTTCCTCGGGACCTACTTCGGGGTGATTGAGGGTGCCAGCGAAATCGTGAAAACGTCGCTGGGGCAGATGGGAATCCGCAAAAGCCGCGCCTTTAACCGCGCGATGTCGATCCTGCTGGTTTCGGCGCTGACCTTCGCGGTGTGCTTTATTAACCCCAACGCCATCTCGATGATATACGCCATCAGCGGACCGCTGATCGCCATGATCCTGTTCATCATGCCGACCCTATCGACGTACATCATTCCCGCCCTCAGACCGTACCGATCGCCGGGGAATTTCATTACCCTGGTCGTCGGCCTGCTGTGCGTTTCGGTGATGTTCTTTAGCTAATCCTCCCCTGCGGCGACGGCCACCGCCGTTGCCGCACGTTCTGCTAATATTCCCGCCGCTGA
The DNA here is from genome assembly GCF_050058015.1 of Klebsiella sp. WOUb02. Lineage (NCBI taxonomy): Bacteria > Pseudomonadati > Pseudomonadota > Gammaproteobacteria > Enterobacterales > Enterobacteriaceae > Klebsiella > Klebsiella sp. WOUb02. The sequence goes on along the minus strand of NZ_CP170106.1, from coordinate 441,226 downwards.
ATATCCCCTGACCGGTTTACACTTAGGCAGTGCATACTACAGGGGGAGTCTCTATGTCCAACGTACGGCAATCCGGAACCGGCACCTTAGGCGACCGTCAGGTTTATCGCCTGGGATACGGGGCAATGCAACTGGCGGGCCCCGGCGTATTCGGCCCGCCTGCCGATCCTGAAAACGCGATTCGCGTACTGCAGGCGGCGGTGGCCGCGGGGGTCAACCATATCGATACCTCCGATTTTTACGGCCCGCACGTCACCAACCAGCTGATCCGCAGGGCGCTGCATCCCTACCCTGACGATCTCTGTATCGTGACCAAAGTCAGCGCCCGCCGCGATGAAAAGGGGAACTGGCTGCCGGCCATGTCGCCGGCGGAGTTAACCCAGGCGGTTGAGGATAATCTGCGAAACCTCAATCTCGACGTGCTGGAGGTCGTAAACCTGCGCAGCATGCTGGGCACCCACGGCCCGACCGAAGGATCGCTGGAAGGCCCGCTGACGACGCTGCTCGAGCTTAGAGAGCGAGGGTTAATCCGCCACATTGGGCTCAGCAACGTCACCGCCACGCAGGTCGCCGACGCGCAAAAGCTGACGCCCGTCGCCTGCGTGCAGAACCAATATAACGTCGCGAATCGCCAGGATGACGAGCTTATTGACGCGCTGGCCGCACAGAATATTGCCTACGTTCCCTTCTTCCCGCTCGGGGGCTTTACGCCGCTTCAGGCGCAGGAGCTGAACGATATCGCCGCCGAACTTGCGGCGACGCCGATGCAGGTCGCCCTCGCCTGGCTGCTGCAGCGGGCCCCCAATATTCTGCCGATCCCCGGCACCTCATCGCGCCAGCATCTTGAAGAAAACCTTGCCGCAGCCGCCTTAACTCTGCCCGCCGGCGCTCTCAGCACCTTAGATAACCTCAAACTTTGAGCTCCGTCCCCTGCCGCCAACGTTTCTAAGCGCATGGCGACAGGGGTCTTCTGGCGCTAATATTTGCCTGGAATTAACTCAACGCTGCTGGCACTATAGATCCTACAAATGGGTATTTGCCCCGCCGTCCTTTCGCACGTACCCCTATAGCAAGCGTCATTTTATACTATTTAGACCGGCCTCCTTATTGGAGGCCGATGTCGTTTGTATCTATCCTATTCTTTGAACTCTTGATTACAGGAAAAACAACTGCTGATTCGACGTTTATACAAATCAATTTAGCCACAAAGATAGCTAATAACATCAAACGCTCATTAAAACATCTGATTAACACAATCAGAATGTTGCTATTGCTATAAAAAAATCCACACACAATATAAAAATTAACAAGGACTTCACATGACAGAGGGAACAATAAAGGCCAGTAAGTATGAGATCATTGCTATTTTCAGGGAGGAACTCAGAAAACAGTCTGAGATAGAAATTTTCTATAATAACAAAAGTTTTATCACTAAACTGGCACGTGTAGATTTTGCAGAATTTCACATCGTCACCCACAGTAAGCTCCCTCCGGGGCACAAGTTCAAATTTGTTCTGCATAGCGATTCAGGGAAGATAGAGTTCTGCTCAACGCTGAAGAAACATTCGGGGAGCGGCGCCGCTAAAGGTAATAAATTTTCATTTACCTTACCGGAATGTATCCAGGTGGTTCAAAGACGACGAGACCCGCGCTTTCGCCTACAGCATCAGCATGATTTTTTTTGTCATGGCCGCCATAAGAATGGCGAGAACTATACTTTTGAAATTAAAGATATTTCAGACGGCGGCTGCGCGCTGATGGCCAAGAACCCCAACCTCAAGTTTCTGACTCACAATGCAATCCTCAAAAATGCGATTCTTTCAGTCGCCGAATATGGGGAAATCACCGTCGACCTGGTGGTTAAAAATGTCGTGACGGTGACCCTCGACGAGGAGGATGAAAAAGAGGAAAGCTATCATCAGATTTCCTGCCAGTTTAAGTTCCGGCATCAGGACGATAAGAGAAAAATAGAGAAAATACTGCTTGATTTGATCCTCGAAGCGAAGAGAAAAAAGAGAGTCTGAGCCCTTGGAGAGTATATTTATGTATACCGATGACAACCTCATCGGTCAATCAATACATCGTTATATGATTGATAACAATAAAAACGTTATCACCTTAAGCTATCACAATATTATGCGAGGGGAGACCCTTCCTCAGGCTAAAATTATTATTTTTAACGTCATTCATAAGGATATTTCTGCTGCCAATATGGTGCGCTTACTTAACAAAATGCGCTTCTGCCTGGCGCGTTGCGTCCGGCTGGTGCTGATCGTCAGGAGCGATATCGCCGGACTGTGCCGGGAGCTGATTTTTTTAGAGAATTTGCTTATTTTAACTGAAAAATCATCGCTTAACGATTTTTCAGAGAGCACAAAGGTGCCGACCTCCGCCGTCGATTACCGCTTTATGTTAACCCATAAAAAGCTCTCGGTCCGAGAGCTTCAGGTGCTGGAGCTGCTCATGGCCAGCTATAACAACAAGCGTATCGCGACGCTTCTCAACATTGATCATAAAACGGTGCACAGTCATCGCATTCATATCATGAAAAAGCTCGGTATGGACAGCTCCCGGGTTATGAATAAAAAAATAGTCACCATGTATCAGTGTTAGACGTTTTTCGCCACGCCCTGAAAACCAAAACAAGTGACCAATCAAAATATCGTCATCAATTGGTCACTTGCTTTTAATAAAAATTCACATCGGCAGCAAGGTCCCCTATAATATTTTCACCCTGCAGCCTCCGCTTGCTAAATTTCCGACACGAGAAAATGAACGCTAACATATTTTCAGACCATAACTTATCACGTGGCGATATCTCTGTTCGTTATGTTTTTCAGAAAATGTTCTCGCCGCAGGACAAACTGGTTGCCGTTGAATGCCTGAGCCGCTTCGATTATATTCCCGTAGCGCCTGAATTTTTCTTCCGTCATGCCAATAAAACGCTCCGCGAAAGTATTTTCATGGAGCAGCTGGCGCTGATTGAGAAGCATAAGGCGTGGTTTATTAAGAATAATATTTCTGCCACCATCAACGTAGACGACCATATCCTCAGTATTTTACGCCAGCCACAGATCGAAGAGTATATTCAGCGCCTGGGCTGCGTCCATTTTGAAGTGACGGAAAATTCTAATAACCTGCTTAATAATGCACTTAGCGCCTGGCAAAGCACGCAAACCACCACCCTCTGGCTGGATGATTTCGGCGCTGGCAATGCGGGCATTAACGCCATTCGCGGCTATCATTTCGATTATGTAAAAATCGACAAAGACTTTTTCTGGCATTTAATGCAAAAAGAGTCCGGGCGACCGCTAATGGATGCGCTGGTGACTTTCCTTGCCCACAATAACCATAACGTTATTATTGAAGGGGTAGAAAGCGAGGTGCATAAAAAATGGCTCCAGGGAATGTCGTGGTTCGCTATTCAGGGACACTACTGGAAAGAAGTTAGCATTGAAGAACTGGTCGAAGAAGATAAAGTCATTTAAAAAATGCCGGGCTCTCCGGCATTTTTTTGTTCAGACAGAATCATTAACTTAGCGAAAAGTGCGCTTTACGTCCAGGCGCGCAGATTGTTAATTATAAACCAGCTCCCAGGTGGCCCAGCTGGTCATCGGACCGGAGGTGGCTTTTTCCGGCGCCGGGGAAACGTAGCCGATATAATAGGTAAATACGCCGCCATCTAGCGCTTTTTCTTTAATCGGCACCCGATTTTGCAGCGGATCGGCCGGCACAATTTTATTGCTCTTATCCAGAGTATTATTGTCATTGGTCGACAGCGCCAGGTAAATGTTACGCGCGCCGTCCGGCAGGGTATTCGCCAGATAGCCCGCATTTTCATTGTTGACATTATTGACCATAAACCCGTCGATCCAGCGAACGTTCACCGCACGGACTTCGCTTTGGTCCGCCGCGCCGCCGTCGTGACGCAGCTGACAGTTCGACAGTTCAAGAGTAAAGGGCTGCGCTTTCATAAAGGCCCCGGCCCCGCGATCGTGCACCTCCGCCAGGCTCACCGGCGCCAGCCAGACGCTGCCGCTGCCGGCATTATGGCCGCCGTTCAGCGCCACGCTGCAGGAGATATCCGTTACCCGGCCGGCAAAATCCACCCGCCCGTTATCATAGTTGGTCATAAAACCCGCGGCGGAAGAGGCAACAAGCAGGCCGCTCATCGCCAGCAGGCCGGCAAATCGTTTGCCGCTGCGCTTATATCCATTTTCCTTCATACCCGCCTCCCGAATTAATCGTACGTCAGGTTAAAGATCATATGCGACTCAACCTCGCCGGTGCTGGTGGCCGCCGCGTACTGATAAAAACGCGCCAGGAAAGGTATCGTGATGTAGCGCGTTTCCTGGTTGCTTAGGGTACCGACGTTGTAATTCTTATTGAACTCAACCGGCACGCCGCCTTTTAGCACCTGAATCCCAATCCCTTTAGCCATCGCGCTGCCAGCCTTTTCGTTCAGCAACGCTCCCTGGGTGACGCTCGTGCCGGTGGCAAGCGTACCGGAGAAAGAGGCCTCGATATTGGCGTAGCCGGTCGCGCTCAGCCCGCCGCTGCACTGCAGCTCAATATTAAAATTTTTGCCGCCGGCGTAGGTGCCGACGCCGTTCAGATCGCTGCGTTTAATGGTCCCGACGTCAACGTTCATATTCTTACCGCTGAGTACCGTACAGGAGGGCGAGACCACGGTAATCGCATTGGCGCTGAGGTAGGTTTCCAGAATCGGGTTGTTGCCCCGCTCCCAGTCGTAGGAGGTATATTTCCCCGCCGCCAGAGTACCGCTGCCGGTAGTCGCGGCGGTTTTAATAATCTCCAGCGTAAAGCGGGAGCCTTCCAGCGAGTAGTTGGTGGTACGGTTGATGGTGGAGGAGTAGACATCGGGATAGGTGATGTTTACCGTCGAGCCGCCGCGGCTAAAGCGCATGCCGATGCCCGGCACGTTGGTGGAGTAGACCTTATTCCCCAGATCGGTGGCGCCGGTGGAGACAATCTTCGCCGCAAAGCGGTTGGTGCCGGCGGTACAGCTGTAGCTGGCCCCGCCCGACGCGCTCATCGTCCAGTCCCGGGAGACAATCACCGAGCCCACCGGCAGATCGGGCGGCACGACGACCCTGCCGACGACCATATCCAGATTCACCGTCGGCTGCGACAGGCGCGTACAGGCAGCCCAGGCGGAGGTGGTCCCCAGCGCCATTAAGCCAATAAAAAGCGTCAGTTGTTTACTCAGCGACATACCGTTTCCTTTGATTTTGCCTTGCCCAGTTCCACCGTGCACTGTCCGCCGCTCCACTTAACGGTCGCGTGCTGAACGCTGGCGTCACTGATAAACATCATGCTGCCCTGGCCGACCACGCCGATCTCTTTACCGCTCGGATCGAAAATGCTGGCAGCGAACGGCAGCGGCTGGCCATTCGCCTGGCGCGCCTGAATCGTAATGTTGTTCTGTACCGTGGTGCCAAACGACACCTTCACGACGCTGCCTTCCCACGGCACCACCTGCGCCACGGTGCGATCGAAGGCGATATCGTCATGGCTGCCCTTCGGATCGATCTCGATGGAGTTAATCCGGTACGGGCGCAGATACGGCAGGATGGCGTAGCCGTTGCCGTCGACGCGGGTACCCGGCGAACCCGGCAGCATCGCGCCTGCGGCATCTTTCGCTTCGATAAGCGCCATCGTGCTGCCGCTTTCCGGCGAGAACACCACGCCGTGACGATGGGCGATCAGCGTCCCGCTGGCGCCCAGGCCGCTCTGACGATACCCCTCGCCCTGGCTATAGCTGCCGTTCAGGGTGGTCCACGGCGTGCGGTAGCTTCCGTTCAGCGCGACGTCATGCTGGCCGCCGGTGGCGGTGGTCGTCGAGACGCCGTAGTTAAGGTTGTTCTCGCTATCCAGCGAACCGTTAATCCCGATCTGCGAACTGCTAAAGCGCGAGTTATTAAACGAAGTATTCGACGTCAGGTTGGCGGTCCGGTTCTCGCCAAACCACAGCGGATAGCTGAAGTTAAGCGAGATGCGATCGTCGCGATTGTGGCCGGAGCTGTCCGGCGTATACACGCGCTGCGCGCTGGCGGACCACGAGAGGCGGCCGAACATATTGTTGTAGCTCAGCTGATACTGCTTCTCGGTGCCCGAACGGTTCCAGTAATCAGAGATCCGCCCGCTGAGATAAAAACCGCCCCAGCCGTCCGGCAGGTTCTGGTTAACGGTGAAGGTCATGCCGTTTTTCTGCCGCCACAGGGTGTAGCTGCTGTTGCGGTTCTTCTCCTGGTCGACGGCGTACAGCGCGTCGTTCAGGTTGTAGTAGCCTTTGGTGGAGTAGCGATAGGCCGCCAGCACGATGCTGGTCTGGGTATCGGTAAACATCCGGTTAAAGGTGGCGCGGTAGCTCTGGCCGCTCTCGTCGAGGGTGTCGCTTTTCAGCCGCGACTGGGTAATATCCAGCGACAGCGCGCCGATACCGGTATTCATCCCGGTCCCCAGCAGGAACGCCTGGTAATCGTCAAAGCCGGTGACGCCGGTATAGCCGGTAAAGACGTTATTCAGGCCATGCTGCCAGGTCGCCTGGTAGAGCATCGGCTTATTCCGCAGCCCGCTGTCATCGACCTTACCGGCCGACAGCGCATAGCGGGTCATCCCCGGACGCAGCAGCTGAGCCACCGAGGCATAGGGAACGCTAAACACCTGCACCGAGCCATCGGCCTCTTTGACCGAAACTTCAAGGTCGTTACCGTATCCGGAAGGGTAGACGTCCTGCAGGGTAAACGGACCCGGCGGTACCGAGGTCTGATAGATAATGTTGTTTCCCTGACGCACCGTCACCAGGGCGTTGCTCTGCGCCACGCCGCGAATTTCCGGCGCGTAGGAGCGCATTCCGTCAGGGAACATGTTGTCATCAGTCGCCAGGTTTACCCCGCGCAGGCCGATGGTGTCGAAAAACTCACCGTTGGTGAAAATCTGCCCGCCGCTGACGATCGAGTTGATCTGCGGGATCGGCCGCTGAAGATAGGTCTGGTTGCTGTTCCAGTGCGCTTTCCCCTGCTGCTGCTGCCAGTTCAGGTTACCGACGTGCTTGAGCAGCCAGCCGTCCCAGGAGAGACCCGCGTTAAGCCCCAGATAGGCGCTGCTGTTATCGGAACCGTTATTCCCGGAAGTGTGGCTGGTCCAGGTATTGGCCATCCAGCCGAGATTCAGCGCCGTAATGCCTTTATCCCAGAACTCCGGGCTGACATAGTTTTTCAGGCGCTGATCTTCGTAGATTTGCGGCACGGAAATTTCCAGCCGTAGGGAGGACTGAATCAGGTTGTCCTTGACGTTTTCTTCGTTACGCCACTCTTTCAGACGCCCGCAGTAGCCTTCCTGCTTTCCCAGCTGGGGGTTGAGCTTTTCCGCGGCGATGCCGTAGCGTTCAAGCATCTCTTTGGTGTAGCAGATCCCCATGTTGCCGTCTTTATCACGGGTGACCTTCAGATCGTAGCGTCCTTTCCACTCGTTGTTGGTATAGACGTCAAGCGAATAGGTCCCCTCAGAGATGGCGCTGGAGGAGAAGCGTGACAGATCGACCTTTTCCCGGCTGCCAACAATGAAGCCGTCGTTAAACTGGTATACCGTTCCCGGATTTTCCTGTCCGCTGGAAAAGGGTGGAAAGCAGAGCAGCGCCATGGCGATCGCCGAACTTAACCTTCCCGGGCTGATAGTCCTCTGCTTCATGGTAGTGTCCCTTATTTAACGGCTACTTTCACTGCCACATCTGCGCCATAGTCATTGATATTATTAATCGTCAGGGTCTCGCCTCTGCTCACGGCGGAAGAGAGGGCAACGGTCTGACTGGACTGTGGAGCAAGCATCACCGTTTTGCTGTTCAGGGCCTTGCCGCCGTCACGGGAAATACGGCTCACGGTGAGATAAAATGGCGTAGGGTTGCTGACCGACAGGCTGCTACCGCTGGCAGAAAGCGCTAATTTCTCCGGCGCAAGGTCACGGTTGCCCAATCCGGTCGGGCGGTAGATAAACTTAAAGCGCGAACGAATTGCCAGCTGCAGGATGTTCTGCCCTTCATTTTTTGGATTAGCTTCTACCGGCGGTATTTCCAGCAGATTAAGCCACCACAGCGTCTCTTTATCTTTGGCAAGCCCCGCGCTGCTGCCAAGCTTAATACGTAAGGTCTGCCCGCTTTTGGCATCCACGCGGGATATTGGCGGCGTAATAATAAATGGCGTGGTAATCGTATCCGGCGTGGCGTCGGCGTTGCCGTTATCCAGCCAGGCCTGCGCCAGCGCCGGGCGATCTGCGGTATTAGAAAGCTGTACCGTTATTTCTTTTTCATTTCCGGGATAAATAAAGCGGGTGCCGTTAACAATGATATTGTTGGCATGGGCCGCAAAACTAAAAATGAAACAGAAACAAAGGGCAATACGCTTCATGCTGACCTCAGACGGGAAAAAAATAAGCGGCAGCGGCTGCCGCTTTATCAGGCATATAACCGCCTCAATCGAGGCGACTATTTTCAGACGATAATTACTGGTAGGTAATTTCGTAAGTAGCGTAGCTGTTAACCACACCGGTAGTTACGGTAGCCGGGGTGCTGGTTGCATAGCCAACGTAGTAGGTGAAGCGCGCGCCATCCTGAACGGCAGAAGCATCGCCAGTTGCTTTAGGCTGAGTGCTGTCGCCCGGGATGATTTTGTTGCTCAGAGTAGTAGCGTCGTCTGTAGACAGAACCAGCTGGATGTTTTGCGCGCCGGAAGCTTCGGTGTTAGCCAGGTAGCCAACCTGTTTGCCAGCAGCGCCGGCCAGCAGGTTACCGCCGGTCCAGTTGACGCCCAGTTTAGCTACGTCGTCCTGTTTGGTGCCGTCAGCAGCCTGGCAATCAGAGACGTCAATGGTGAAAGATTTCGGTTTCAGGTAGGTGTCTGCACCCGCCGCTTTCACTTCAGTTAAGGTTACCGGAGACAGGTAAACGTTAGCATCGCTGCCCTGGCCGTTTACGGAAACAGTACAAGATACGTCGGTAACTTTACCGAAGAAATTAACCTGGCCACCGCCAACATTGGTATCAGCCGCATTTGCCGCTGCCATACCGAAAAATGCCGTGGCCATTGCTGCAGAGAGAAGAACCTTTTTCATTGCCATTTCCTTGTCAGAGTGAGTTTTGTATCAATAAACCAACAGTAAATCTGCAGGCGATAAGAAACGTTATGCGATGCCCACCGCTGCAACTGTGAATAGAAACTTCGACTGACCGGAAGCCGCAATATTTAAGGCGTCAGGACGCGAATTCAAATAATGAATTCGATAATGCTGTCGGCGTCAAAGAATGCTATTTTTCGCTGGTAAATATACATTTGCTTATAACTTGTTACATCACGCTGACGATAGCCAGAGCCTATTAATTAATAACAAACAATAATCACAAACGATGGCTTTGTTATTTACTTCAGGAGGGATAAGGCGCCAAGGATATATCTGTGGAGAGTAAATATAATGACAAATATTGCTATTTGATGGCCATCGGGAACAATCTGAATAATATCGAGAATGGGTTACGCGAGATCCAATACACCAGGTTCAGCCGCCGCTCCTACAGCGGCAGCCGGAAGTGGCGGGCCAGGGCGCGCTTTCCTTCCGCGCTAACGGAAACCTCGCGAAAACCCGGCGTCAGAATAAACCAGCCCTTTTGCTGACCATGCTGCAGCAGCGCGGCGCCAACGCTCCCGCCGGCATGAAAGCGCCTTTCGCTCCAGTCCAGGCAGGCGCAGCACGCTTTGCGTCGGCGATCGCCGGTCAGGACGATCCCAAGACGGGAAAAGTGCGCTTCCCCTGCCGGCGTCACCGCCGATCCGTCGGGCGTAATCCAGGCCTCGTGCAGTAAAAAGTGATAAATATCCACCGCCAGCTCGCCGGCGAGGTGATCGTAACAGGTCCTGGCCCGGCGTAAATTAACCGGCGTACGGGTGGTCAGCGTCAGCGCGCCCTTCCCGGCCATCGTCATCATATTCTCCACTAAGCCGGCGACGTCCGCCCCCGCCAGCCGATAGTAGCGGTGCCGCCCCTGCGCCAGGCACACCAGCAGCCGGCCGTTCACCAGGCGACTCAGGTGCGCGCTGGCGGTGGAGGCGGAAATGTCCGCCGCCGTAGCCAGCTCCGTGGCCGTCCACGCCCGGCCGTCCATCAGGGCACAGAGCATTTTCACCCGCGAGCTATCGGCCATGGCGGAAGCCATCGCCGCCATGGCGACGGCCAACGACTCATCATCGGTAATGACTGCGGCAGGTTTGAGCATAATGCCTCACGCGTTAGTGGCCCAGCGGCGCGTCGCCTCCTGCGCCAGCGGGAAATTATCGGTAACCAGAATCAGGCGATTAGCATGGTCGCTGTACTGGGTCAGAATATTGACCCCCTGCCCGGCCAGTGCGCGGGCGATGGCCCCCAGCTCTCCCGGCTGCTCCTGCTTCAACCGACGAATAAGCGGCTGCGTGACCGCCGCCACCGGGATCCCGGCCTGTTCCAGCGTCGCTCTGGCGCGCTCGCCGTCGGTCACCAGGAAGTGGGCATGACACCGGTCGTCAACGGTGAAGACGCCCCCGCCCTCCAGGCCCACCCCGCCGCTGCCGAGCGTTTGCCCAAGTCGCGCCAGCTCGCCCGGCCGGTTTGGCAGAATCACATAAATATCATACATGGCCGCGATCCTCGCCTCTTTCCGTGCCGTATTCGCGCATCAGCCGGGTAATGCGAATCTGATAGTCGGCAAAGATACTCTCCTTACCCTCCTGCTGGGCCTCCCGGTGGGCGAGGTTATTTTTCCACGCCAACACCGCCTGCTCGTCGCGCCACCAGGAAAGCGACAGAATTTTCCCCGGCGTCGTCAGGCTCTGAAAACGCTCAATGCTGATAAAACCATCGATAGTGCTGAGCAGCGGCTTAAGCTCCGCAGCGAGCTCCAGGTAGCGCGCCTGGCCTGCTGGCGCAACCTCGGCTTCAAAGAGTACGGCAATCATTGTGTCATCCTTATTTATTCAGCGGTGCCGCCACTCTATGCCGCCCGCCCCGCCAATACTTCGCCGGCGGACGAAGTATTGTCCACGCCGCGCGGTTCAAAAAACAACCAAATAATTCACCAAAACAATAACCAAGCCCCGTGGAAGAAAAATCTCCGCGCGGTCGGCGTTTATTTTTCCGCAGCAATAAATCACAGAAGCTCTCAACAACCTGCTGTTTTTATTGATTAAGAGAAATTTAAACGTCACCTGACCGTCATCTTAATGGCACAAAAGTGTGATCTAAATCGCACTTTTTGCAACGCACGTTATAGTTAGCAGACTTATTATAAACCCATCGAAAGTGCAGCGCTTTCCACCTGTAAAGTTAAAAGGAAAAACACCATGAAAAACGTAAAATTACTTGCCGCCGCCGGTATGCTGTCCCTGGTTTCTTTTGCTAGCTTCGCTCAGCACCCGGTCAGCGTGACCGCAGATACCCTGGACAACGCGGAGGCTAAAATCGCCACCATCGCTAAAGACCAGGGCGCGTCTTACCACATTACCGAAGCCTACACCGGTAACCAGGTACATATGACCGCCGAGCTCTCCAAATAAGAGAATGGTTGCAGAGGGAACTGCCGGACCGGCCGCCTGAAGGCGGCCCGTTTGGCTCCCGCCGCGCAGTAACCATGCAGTAATGTCGCAATGTCGGGCCCCTTTATGGGGCCTTTTTTGTTAGCGCGCGCTGAATCGACAGCACGCTAAGCAGCACCACGATCAGCCCCACCAGCGCCAGCCCCTGAATCTTCTGCCCGAGAATAATCCAGCCCAGCAGCACCGCGGTCACCGGGCTGAGCAGGCTTAGCGCCGATACCGCCACCGACGGGAGGCGGCTAATCCCGCGGAACCACAGGCCGTAAGCCAGCATCGCCCCTGCCACGCACAGCCACAGATAGCCCGCCGCCTGGATCAGGGTCACCTGCTGTAAAGGCGGATCGACCAGCAGCGCAATCGGCGCCAGCACCACACCGCCAATCAGCAGCTGCCAGCCCGTCAGCGCCACCACCGGCAGCGAAATCGCCCAGCGCCGGGAGAGCCAGGTGCCCAGCGCCATGCTGAGCGCTCCTAAAAACGCCGCGCCGATGCCCAGCGGATCCAGCACCGTCTGCGGAGAGAGCAGCAGCAGCGCCATGCCGATAACGCCGGTACAGGCCGCAGCGACCGCCATCCACGGCGACCGCTGCCTGTCCACGGACCAGGCCTGCAGCATCACCAGCAGCGGCTGAATGGCGCCGATCACCGCCGCCAGACCGCCGGGTAAGCGATAGGCGGCAATAAACAGCAGCGCCTGGAAGGCGCCAATATTGAGGATCCCGGTGACCGCCAGCTTCCACCACTCATTGCGCAGAGGAACGCGACGGCACCAGATTAACAGGGCGATCCCCGCCGGAAGCACCCGCAGCAGCGCCGCGATAAACGGCCTGTCCGCCGGTAATAGCTGCGAGGTTACGATATAGGTCGTCCCCCAGATGGCCGGAGCCAGGGCGGTCAGTAGCAGATCAAAAATGGGCGAACGCGAGAGAAAGGTCATGATTTTATCTTCACATCAAGGTAAATTAGTCAGCCAAGTATGTATCGATAAATATCTTGATATCAAGGTAACCAGGCACAAATGGACAAATCACCGCAAACAGACGCCGTAGACCGCATTCTTGAACAGTGGAAACGGGAGCGTCCCGATCTTGACTGTAGCCCGATGGGGCCGATTGGCCGCCTGAAGCGCTGCGCCATGCTGCTGGAACCGCGCGTCGAGGAAGCGTTTATCCAGCACGATCTGGTGCGCTGGGAATTTGATATGCTGGCGACCCTGCGCCGGGCGGGAGAGCCGTTTACCCTCTCGCCGACCCAGCTTTTTTCGACGCTGATGATCACTTCCGGCACCATGACCCATCGCCTGAAAGCGCTGGAAAAACGGGGATTCATCTGCCGCCTGGCGAATCCGCAGGACGCGCGGAGCATGCTGGTGGCCCTGACGCCTGCGGGTCGGGAGCTTATCGATCGCGCGGTTGAAACGCACGTCGAGAACGAACGTCGGCTGCTGGCGGGACTCACCGCGCAGCAGCGCCAGCGGCTCAACGACGCGCTGGCGGAACTGATGCGCCTGCTGGAAGAGGACTAGCAGCCGGTCCCGGCAGCCTGAGGCGCCACCGCTGCCGGCAAACGGACCGACCGCCGGAGTAAAAACAAACAGGATGGCGCCCCCGTCCTGCACGCCGCAGCTATAAGTCTTCCAGCAGATTTTTGGCGAGCTGTTTGAGGACATTCAGCTCATCATCGTTCATCGTCATAAAGCAACGCATCTGCTTTGGGATATCAACGATCTGTTCCTTCAGCGCCTGCGCCTTTTCGGTCAGGACGACTTTCTTCATCCTTTCATCGCCGGCAACCGAAACCCGGTTTAAAAACTCTTTGGCTTCCAGTTTCTGTACCAGCGGAGTCAGGGTTCCCGAATCAAACAGCGTTTTCTCGCCCAGCTCCCTGAGCAGGATATTATCCTGCTCATAGAGTGCCAACAGCACAACAAACTGTGGATACGTTAAATCAAACGCTTTCAGCAGCGGCCTGTATTGACGGATCAACGCATTGGCGACCGAATACAGGGAGAAGCATAGCTGATCGCCTAATATACTGTTTTCTTTCATTTTAATAGCCCTACGCAAGCGTTCTGATGAAAAAAGTATAAATAATATTTGACTAAAAGTATATTGCGCGCATGTATTACTCACGCAATCAAGTTGCACGAAGAAGAGAACGTGAAGACTCTCTTCTGCACAACACGCGAAATACAAACTTTATCGAGGGCCGTTATCATGAAAACCGTATCCACCATCCTGACTTCTACTCTGTTCGCTTCTATCGCCTCCGTTGCTTCCGCACAGCCAGTCAATACTCCGGCGCCGACGGCTGGCGTACGGGCATTTCTTGACGTCCTGAATTCTGGCCACGGCAAGCCGATGGAGCAGATGACTCCGCAAGAGGCTCGTCAGGTGCTGATTGGCGCGCAAAAAGGGGTAAAACTGCCGGCTGCGCAGGTGTCCGAAAAAACCATCAGGGTAGATGGCCAGGACATTACGTTGAAAATTGTTAAGCCGGAAAATGTAGCCGGTAAGCTGCCGGTGTTTATGTTCTTTCACGGCGGCGGCTGGGTGCTGGGTGATTTCCCGACCCATGAGCGTTTAATCCGCGATCTGGTCAGAGAGTCAGGCGCCGCGGCCGTTTATGTCGATTACACTCCCTCGCCTGAAGCGCATTTCCCGGTGGCGATCAATCAGGCCTATGAAGCGACAAAATGGGTGGCGACGCACGGCCAGGAAATCGGCGTTGACGGAAGCCGTCTGGGGCTGGTGGGGAATAGCGTTGGCGGTAACATGGTCGCCTCCGTTGCCCTGCAGGCAAAACAGTTCGGCGGGCCGAAAATTCGCTATAACGTGATGCTGTGGCCGGTAACGGATGCGAACTTCGATAGCGCCTCGTACAACCAGTATGAGAACGGCTATTTTCTGACGAAAAATATGATGAAATGGTTCTGGGACAACTATACAACCAGCGCCGCCGACCGTAATAACATCCTTGCCTCTCCGCTGCGTGCGACCACTGAACAGCTGAAGGGCTTCCCGCAGACGCTGATTCAGACGGCCGAGCTTGACGTACTGCGCGATGAGGGCGAGGCGTTTGGACGCAAGCTTGATGCGGCAGGCGTGCCGGTGACCGTCACCCGCTATAACGGTATGATCCACGACTTTGGCCTGCTGAATCCGCTGAGTGAAGAACCGACGGTTAAAACGGCTCTGGAGCAGGCAGGAGCAGCGCTGCACCAACATCTGCAATAAATGAAAACGCCGCACCAAATGGCGACGGTGCGGCGTGCTGCTTGCATAAACTCGTCGCGCCTGCAAAGGCGCTATCGCGACGAATTCAGGCTCTCCAGCGGAAAAGGTCGATCCTGCACCACGGTTTTCATCACCAGGGTCGATCGCAGGTGCTGAACGCCGGGCATCGCGGAGAGCTTGTCATCATACAGCTTCTGAAAAGCCGGCAGATCGCGGGTCACCACGTGCATCAAATAGTCCGGATCGCCGAACAGACGCTGCGCCAGCACGATCTGCGGGATCTCTTCGACCGCCTCTTCAAAGGCGCTCACCGCTCGCTTATCCCCCTCTTTTAAGGTTGCAAAGACGATCGCCGTGAAGTTAAAGCCCATCTTCACCGGATCGAGACTGGCGCGATAGCCGGTGATGGTCCCGTCCTGCTCCAGCGCCCGCAGCCGCCGATGGCACGGCGAGAGGCTGAGATTGACCCGCTCCGCCAGTTCAGTTATCGAGAGGCGGCCGTCGGCCTGCAGCTCGGCAAGAATTTTTCGATCTATGCTGTCCATTTGGAAGATTTTCGCTTTTAAAGGGTATTTTAAGCATAACATTGAAAGCTCATTGCGCGTCATTCCCGATATTCTTGCGGTTAACTTTTCCCAGGCGTGTGAGCGCAATCGCCATGCAAAATACATCCAGGCCCGGTGGGGAGACCCCACGATGGAAATGAGTTTTATCGCGAGCTTCTGGCTGGTCTCTTTTCTGCTGATCGTCACGCCGGGGGCCGACTGGGCCTACGCTATCAGCGCCGGCATTGACGGACGACGGGTGGTTCCTGCCGTGGCAGGACTGATGTCAGGACATCTGTTGGCAACCCTCGTGGTGGTCGCCGGCGTTGGGGTGCTGATCGCCGGACATCCGCTGGCCCTGTCGGCCATCACGCTGCTGGGCGCAGCCTATCTGCTGTGGCTCGGTATCGGCATTTTACGCCATCCGTCGACGCCGTCGGCCGCCGAACGGCGGGCGGACAGCTGGCAGGGCTGGGCAATAAAAGGACTTTGCATTAGCGGCCTGAATCCAAAAGTCTTTCTTTTGTTCCTCGCCCTGCTGCCGCAGTTTACCGATCCTCACGGCAACTGGTCGCTGGCGATGCAGATGTTGGCGCTGGGCTGCCTGCACCTGATAACCTGCACGGCAATCTATTTACTGGTCGGCTACGGCTCCAAAACGGTATTAGGCGCCCGCCCCCGGGCGGCGCAAAGAGTCAGCATGCTTTCAGGCATCATTATGATTATTGTTGCCCTGCTATTATTCTACGAGCAGCTCAGATAATGCCGACGCTAAGGGGTAAACGGGAATCAATATTGCTCTGCGCGTTTAATCGCTGATTCCGCTGCGTAAATTTATTGCGCGGCGGTCAGCGCTATTTCCACCAGCCTCCCGGGACGCTTCCCGCATCATAAAATATCCTGCCAGGTGGCTCTAAAATTGCGTTTCCGCTGCCAATGATCGCCATCTCAAGCTACGCAATAAAATTAGCGCGCTTATTTATCCGTAAAAAAACCGACACAAAAAACTCCAGATGGCTCCAAAAGACTCCAAACAATTCGCAGGCAAAGCGTGCTGCTGGCTCAGCGATGCCGGAGGAGTTTCTTCCCGATCGACGGCGTAAATAATTCACCGCCGGCGCCGCACATATCGCTTTACTTATTATTACTATTCTCCGCATTAATTTTGCAGTATGGTTTAGGCGCTGTTGTAGTGATGCAGTGAATGCTATCCGCCGTGCATATCGTTGTTCGCCGGCTGCGGGACATTTACGCGTTATTCATCTGCGGTCCGCGGCCTGAATCCTCCCGTCAGGGAATGATGACAAGCCCGCCGGGAGTTTGATTATTACACTACCATGCGTCGGGCGTGCGCCAGACCACAGCCTATGCCTCTATATTTATGGCGTGCATAACCAGGAGAAAAGCAGGATGAAGCGGACGTTAAAGCCACCAGCAAAACCTCATGTTTTCAATAATATAAACTACCATAATGACCCTTTTATGAAGCTACCGATCCTCAAGCGCGGAGATACTTTCTGCTTCATTCATTATCTCAAACGTAATGCACTAACCCGGCTGTAATATATGCCGGAATACCTTTCCTGTCCTCTAAAAGCACGGCGGAAAGGTGAAGTTAACAATTTAAAATTACAGTCGGATGTAAAAACTGGTCTGCAGACGTTGACCAGAACGTAATGTATGCCTGAAATTAAAAGGGATGATAATGAAAAACAATGCTGATATCAAAAAAAGGAACTTCCTGACTCAAGCCGAAATAGAGTCGCTGTTAAAAGCAGCTAATACCGGAGCGCACGCCGCGTGTAATTACTGCCTGACGTTATTGTGTTTTATTCACGGCCTGCGCGCCAGCGAAATATGCCGTCTGCAAATATCCGATATCGACCTCCGCTCTAAATGTATTTATATTCATCGGCTGAAAAAAGGATTCTCTACCACCCACCCGTTGCTGAATAAAGAGATTCAGGCATTAAAAAACTGGCTGGATATCCGCAGCGACTATCCCGATAGCGACAGCGAATGGCTATTTTTGTCACGCAAAGGCAATCCCCTCTCGCGCCAGCAGTTTTACCAAATTATTTCTTCATCCGGAGGTCATGCCGGGCTGTCGCTGGAAATACATCCGCACATGCTCCGCCACTCCTGCGGATTTGCGTTAGCCAATATGGGGATCGATACGCGACTGATCCAGGACTATCTCGGACACCGTAATATCCGCCATACCGTCTGGTACACCGCCAGTAACGCCGGGCGCTTTTACGGTATCTGGGACAGCGCCGAAGAGCAGCAACGCGTTAGCCTTATCCAGTAATCGCAGCCAACGCCAGGGAGGGCGTTGCCACGAACCGCGGCCGGGGGAAACATTAATAAATATTAACCATGCGTTAATTGCGATTAATGTTCCCGCAAGTTCTTATTTCATCAATATAGAATCAAATAGCGATACCCCTGGATATATTCCGGATATCCATGCGCTATTTATCACCAGGCGTAACCATTGCTATGCGAATCAACTCGAATGCCGCGACGGCTGAGGGTTATTCGCTACGGTCGCCCAGAAGGGTCTGTGAAATCATAAGGTTCCGGCAGCTGTGGCCGGCTAATCCGGCAAACTAAAATAGCCTCACGGGACAAGTTTTAAACTCTTGCGCGCTATTTCACATCTATAATATCGCCAGCGATAGCTTTTTCCCTTTTGATTTTATGAACCTGGCAACAATTACCGGCGACGCTATTGTGGGATGCCATAAAATCCATAAAAATAAGAATTATCGCGTGGCGTTATTTTGGCTATGTGTAAATGTAATGTGATCGCCTATTTGAACTTAAATACCTTCATATAATACGGTTTTAACATCGCAGATTATTTTTCGATCAGCCTGATCGTTTTTTCAGGCTGAGGCCTTGGTATAAATTAAATACAGGAGCAATGTATTGTGAATCGACGTCGTTTTCTTACCGCCAAAGAAGTTCAGGCTATGATGCTGGCCGTCCGGGACGGGCCCACCGGCGAACGCGATTATTGTCTTATTCTGCTGGCGTTTCGCCACGGCATGCGCATCAGTGAACTACTCAACCTGCACTACCGCGATCTTGACCTCAGCGAGGGGCGCATCAACGTCCGCCGGCTGAAGAACGGATTTTCAACCATCCACCCGCTGCGCTTTGACGAACTGGAGGCGATTGAGCGCTGGACCCGGGTTCGCGCCGGCTGGAAGGCCGCACAAACCACCGACGCTATTTTTATCTCCCGCCGCGGCAGCCAGCTCTCGCGCCAGCAGGCGTACCGCATTATCCGCAGCGCCGGCGAAGAGGCCGGAACCGCCACCCACACCCATCCGCACATGCTGCGTCATGCCTGCGGCTACGAGCTCGCCGAAAGAGGGACAGATACGCGTTTGATTCAGGATTATCTGGGACATCGCAATATTCGCCATACGGTGCGCTATACCGCCAGCAACGCCGCGCGTTTTGCCGGATTATGGGAAAGAAATAATTTGCTGGATAAAAACGTCCCTGAACAGAAGAAATAAATTATTACTTTGATAAATAAGATAAATTTCTTGAATGAACAGGTCAATTGGGGCCAAACTGTTTATATCATAAAAATGTTTTGTAATCTTTTGCAACCGGCAAGTGCATACATTTCCAAAAATAATAAATATCTAACTGATTAACAACATTTTTTACCTCGACATTTCTTTACTTTCATTTCTCTGACATTCGTAACCTCGCCTTTTCTTCTCCGCCGAATCCCCCGCTCCGCCTACGCTATTAAAAATAAAAAATTAGCATAAAACACCAATATAAAGCGCAAAAAACCCAACAACAAAACAAAAACCCCAAAAAATTCAACATAAAAAGCACTTTAACCCAATGAGTCAAAATGGCCCCAATTGACTCATCGTTGGGGCAAAAACTGAGCACAGCCGGCAGTCGGACCATTCGGCTGACATATGGAATGCCTGGAAGGCACAAAGACTGCCAATTTCGGTTCGTAATATCGACATTGTTTAAAGGAAAACAACATGAAAATCAAAACACTGGCAATCGTTGTTCTGTCAGCCCTGTCCCTGAGCTCCGCGGCGGCTTTGGCCGATACCACCACGGTAAACGGCGGGACGGTGCATTTTAAAGGGGAAGTGGTCAACGCCGCCTGTGCAGTTGACGCCGGCTCAATCGATCAAACCGTGCAGTTAGGCCAGGTGCGTTCAGCTAAGCTCGCTACCGCGGGCAGCACCAGCTCCGCCGTTGGTTTCAACATCCAACTGGACGACTGCGATACTACCGTTGCAACTAAAGCCTCTGTTGCCTTCTCCGGCACGGCGGTCGATAGCACCAACACCACCGTACTGGCGCTGCAAAACTCCGCAGCCGGCGGCGCAACTAACGTCGGCGTCCAGATCCTCGACAAAACCGGCACCGCTCTGGGTCTGGACGGCGCAACCTTCAGTTCGGCAACCACGCTGAACGATGGCACCAACATCATTCCATTCCAGGCTCGCTACTACGCGACCGGCGCGGCCACTGCCGGTACCGCTAACGCCGACGCTACCTTCAAAGTTCAGTACGAGTAATTCACTCATCACGCACGGATGCTCGTCGGGCCAGGATGGCCCGTTATCCATACAGGACTGGGGTAATCACGATGCAAGGAATGAAATCAGGTCTGCTGATCGTTTTGCTGCCGCCGCTGGCGCTGGCCGGTAACCAGTGGAACGTCACCCTGCCCGGCGGCAGCATGCGTTTCCAGGGCGTGATCATCGCCGAATCCTGCCGCGTGGAAGCGGGAGACCGGCAGCTGACGGTCAATATGGGGCAAATCAGCAGCAATCGGTTTCATTCAGCGGGCGAAGATACTGACCCCGTTCCTTTCGCTATCCATCTGCAGGATTGCAGTACCGCGGTCAGCCAGCGGGTGGGCGTGACCTTTCACGGCGTGGCCGATGGCAAAAATCCAGACGTGCTCTCGGTGGGCGAAGGCCCGGGGATTGCGACCGGCGTCGGCGTGGCGCTGTTTGACGGCGAGGACCATCCGATCCCGCTCAATAGCCCGGCGGCGGCCTGGTCACGGCTGTATAGCGGACCGACCACGCTACATTTTGTCGCCAAATATCGGGCGACCGGACGTCAGGTGACCGGCGGAGCCGCGAACGCTCAGGCCTGGTTTGCTTTGACCTATCAGTAACCAGCCAGCAGGCATACCGGATACGGGAATCAACGGTGAGTATAAAAGGGGAAAACGTGAGAAAGAGACTGGGGATGACGCAAAGCCTGGTGGCGGGATTGTTGATGATCGCCACCGCCGGGTTTAGCACCGCTGCCGATGCGGGCGTGGCGCTGGGAGCCACCCGGGTTATCTATCCTGCCGGGCAAAAGCAGGTCCAGGCTGGCGGTAACCAATAACGACGACAGCAGCACCTATCTGATTCAGTCGTGGGTAGAAAACGCCGACGGTCAGAAGGACGGCCGGTTTGTGATCACCCCGCCGCTGTTCGCCATGCAGGGCAAAAAAGAGAACACCCTGCGGATCATCGACGCCACCAACAATCAGCTGCCGCAGGATCGCGAAAGCCTGTTCTGGATGAACGTTAAGGCGATCCCGTCGATGGATAAATCGAAGCTCAGCGACAATACCCTGCAGCTGGCGATTATCAGCCGCATCAAGCTCTACTATCGCCCGGCTAAGCTGGCGCTCTCGCCGGACCAGGCGACGGAGAAGCTGCGCTTTCGCCGTAGCGCAGGCACCCTCACGCTGATTAACCCGACCCCCTACTACCTGACGGTGACCGAACTCAACGCCGGAACCCGGGTGCTGGCAAACGCGCTGGTTCCACCGATGGGCGAAGCCTCGGTGAAGCTGCCGCCGGACGCCGGCAGCGAGATCTCCTGGCGGACGATTAACGACTACGGCGCGCTGACCCCGCGGATGAAGGGCGTCGCGCAATAGCTACGGGGAAACCAGCGTTATCCCCTGAAATATAATAAGAACTGACAGCCGGGCGACTTCGGACCGGAGGGATTATGTCACATCTGAAATATGGACCGAACCGTTTGGTTTCTCCGCGCGCCCGGCGTCATGCCCCACGTTTTGCGGGGGCGCTGCTGCTTGCGCTGGCCGCGCAGCCCTTTGCCGCGCGGGCGGAGCTCTATTTTAACCCGCGTTTTTTGGCCGACGATCCGGCGGCGGTGGCGGACCTCTCCAGCTTTGAGAAGGGTCAGGAGGTGCCGCCCGGCACCTATCGGGTCGACATTTATCTGAACAACGGCTTTATGACCACCCGCGACGTGACCTTTAAGGCCGGGGAGGAGGATCATCGCCTGGCGCCCTGTCTGACCCGCGGGGATCTGGCGAGCATGGGCGTCAACACGCCCGCCGTGGCGGGAATGGAGACGCTGGCCGCCGACGCCTGCGTACCGCTCGCCGCCCTGATCAAAGAGTCCACCAGCCGCTTCGACGTCGGCCAGCAGCGCCTGTACCTGACCGTTCCCCAGGCCTTTATGGGCAACCGCGCGCGCGGCTATATTCCCCCGGAACTGTGGGATGACGGGATTACCGCCGGGCTGCTGAACTACAACTTCACCGGCAACAACGTGCACAACGATATTGGCGGCAGCAGCAACTATGCTTACCTCAATCTGCAAAGCGGCCTCAACCTCGGCGCCTGGCGCCTGCGCGATAACACCACCTGGAGCTACAGCAGCGGCGGCAGCTCATCGAGCAACGAGAATAAGTGGCAGCACGTCAACAGCTGGCTGGAGCGGGATATTGTTCCCCTTCGCTCGCGCCTGACGCTCGGCGACAGCTATACCAACGGCGACGTGTTCGACGGCATCAACTTCCGCGGCGCCCAGCTGGCCTCTGACGACAATATGCTGCCGGACAGCCAGAAAGGCTTCGCCCCGGTCATTCACGGGATTGCCCGCGGCACGGCGCAGGTCTCGATCAGGCAAAACGGCTACGAGATCTATCAAAGCACGGTGCCGCCGGGACCGTTTACGATCGACGACCTCTATGCCGCAGGTAACGGCGGCGATCTGCAGGTCACCATCAAAGAGACCGACGGCACCCGCCAGGTCTTTACCGTGCCGTGGTCAACGGTGCCGGTGCTGCAGCGCGAGGGCCATTCGCGCTTCGCCCTGACGGCGGGGGAATACCGCAGCGGCAACGACCAGCAGGAGAAACCCAAATTCTTCCAGGGAACGCTGCTGCACGGCCTGACGGCGGGCTGGACGCTGTACGGCGGCTCCCAGCTGGCCGACCGCTACCGCGCCTTTAACCTCGGCGTCGGCAAAAACATGGGCGAGTTCGGCGCCGTATCGCTGGACGTGACCCAGGCAAACGCCACCCTGCCCGATGACAGCAAGCATCAGGGGCAGTCGCTGCGCTTCCTCTATAACAAATCGCTTAACGAGGTCGGCACCAATATTCAGCTGGTCGGCTACCGCTACTCCACGCGGGGCTACTACAGCTTTGCCGATACCACCTATAGCCGGATGAGCGGCTACGACGTCGAGACCCAGGACGGCGTTATCCAGGTGAAGCCCAAATTCACCGACTACTACAACCTCGCCTACAGCAAGCGCGGCAAGGTGCAGGTCAGCGTCACCCAGCAGACTGGGACGCACCGCCACGCTCTACCTGAGCGGCAGCCATCAGACCTACTGGTCAACCGGCAAGGCGGACCAGCAACTGCAGGCCGGACTCAACGCCGCGGTGGACGATATCAACTGGACGCTGAGCTACAGCCTGACCAAAAACGCCTGGCAGCAGGGGCGCGACCAGATGCTGGCGGTCAACGTCAACATTCCGTTCAGTCACTGGCTGCGCTCGGACAGCAAATCTGCGTGGCGCCACGCCAGCGCCAGCTACAGCATGTCGCACGACCTCGATGGCCGGATGACCAACCTCGCCGGTCTCTACGGCACGCTGCTGGAGGATAACAACCTGAGCTACAGCGTGCAGACCGGCTACGCCGGAGGCGGCGCCGGCAACAGCGGCGGCACGGGCTATACCGCGCTGAACTACCGCGGCGGCTACGGCAACGCCAACGTCGGCTACAGCCGCAGCGACGGCTTTAAGCAGCTCTACTACGGCGTCAGCGGCGGCGTGCTGGCCCACGCCAACGGCGTGACCTTAAGCCAGCCGCTGAACGATACGGTGGTGCTTATCAAAGCGCCCGGCGCGGAAAAGGTGAAGGTGGAAAACCAGACCGGCGTGCGTACCGACTGGCGCGGCTATGCGGTGCTGCCTTACGCCACCGAGTACCGGGAGAACCGGGTGGCGCTGGATACCAACACCCTCGCCGACAACGTCGATCTGGACGACGCCGTGGTCAGCGTGGTGCCAACCCATGGCGCGATCGTCCGCGCCGACTTCAGGGCCCACGTCGGGATGAAGCTGTTGATGACGCTCACCCACAACGGCAGGCCGGTGCCGTTCGGTGCCATGGTGACCTCGACGAGCAATCAGAGCGGCAGCATTGTCGCCGATAACGGCCAGGTCTACCTGAGCGGGATGCCGCTGGCCGGCCGGGTACAGGTGAAGTGGGGAGACGGGCCGGATGCCGGCTGCGTGGCCGATTATCGCCTGCCGCCGGAGAGCCAGCAGCAGGCGCTCAGCCAGCTCTCCGCCGTATGCCGCTAAGGAAAGGATCATGATGACAAAATCGCTCTATTTGCTGCTGGCCGTGCTGTCGCTTGCCGTGGCCAACGCTTTCGCCGCCGACAGCACCATCTCCATCAGCGGCTACGTACGGGATAACGCCTGCGCGGTGGCGGGAGAATCAAAGGATTTTACCGTCGATCTGCTGGATAACGCCGCCAAACAGTTTCATGCCGTCGGCGCAGTCACACCCGCGGTGCCGTTTCGCATCGTCCTGTCGCCCTGCGGCAGTTCGGTTACCGCGGTAAAGGTTGGCTTCACCGGGGTGGCGGATAGCGACAACACCAGCCTGTTAAAGCTGGACAGCGGCGCGTCGGCCGCGGCGGGAATGGGGGTGCAGATCCTCGATACTCAGCAGGCGATGCTGCCGCTGAACGCCGCCTCCCCGGCGATAGCCTGGACCACCCTGACCCCGGGGCAGACCAATATCCTGAACTTTTACGCCCGCCTGATGGCGACCCAGGTCCCGGTCACCGCCGGGCACGTTAACGCTACAGCGACCTTTACGCTGGAATTTCAGTAACCGGAGGCTGAGATGAAATGGACTCCCCCAGGATGGCTTGCGGCCGGCGCGCTGCTGATGGCCGCCTTCTCGCTACAGGCCGCCGACGTCACCATCACCGTTAACGGCAAGGTGGTGGCCAAACCGTGCACGGTTTCGACAACCCACGCCACCGTCGACCTCGGCGATCTCTACACCTTCAGCCTGGTGTCGGCGGGGGCCGCTTCGGCGTGGCACAGCGTGGCGCTCGATTTAAGCAACTGCCCGGTGGGCACCTCGCGGGTGGTCGCCACCTTCAGCGGCACCGCGGACGGCACCGGCTATTACAAAAACCAGGGCACCGCCGGCAATATCCAGCTTGAGCTGCAGGACAGCGGCGGCACCACGCTGAACAACGGCGCCAATAAATCGGTGCAGGTCGATGACGCCACCCAGTCCGCCCATTTCCCGCTGCAGGTCAGAGCGCTGACGGTAAACGGCGGCGCCACCCAGGGAACCATTCAGGCGGTGATTAACGTCACCTACACCTACGCCTGAATCAGGAGAGTACGTTTATGAAAAAAATAGTCACCCTGCTGGCCGCGCTGGCGATGATGGGCTGGTCAATTAACGCCTGGTCCTTCGCCTGTAAAACCGCCAGCGGACAAACCATCCCCATCGGCGGCGGTAGCGCCAACGTCTACGTCAACCTCTCTCCCGCGGTGAGCGTCGGGCAAAACCTGGTGGTCGATCTATCGACGCAGATTTTCTGCCATAACGACTATCCGCAGACCATCACCGACTACGTGACCCTGCAGCGCGGCTCCGCCTACGGCGGCGTGCTATCGAGCTTCTCCGGTACCGTAAAATACAACGGCAGCTCCTATCCGTTCCCGACCACCACGGAAACCTCGCGGGTAATTTACGACTCAACCACCGATAAACCGTGGCCAACCGCGCTCTACCTGACGCCGGTCAGCACCGCCGGCGGGATCGCCATTACCTCCGGATCGCTTATCGCCGTACTGATCCTCCATCAGACCAATAACTACAACAGCGACTCCTACCAGTTCGTCTGGAACATTTATGCCAATAACGACGTGGTGGTGCCGACCGGCGGCTGCGACGTCTCCGCCCGCGACGTGACGGTGACGCTGCCGGACTATCCCGGCTCGATGGCGGTCCCGCTAACGGTGCACTGCGCGCAGAACCAGACGCTGGGCTACTACCTGTCAGGCAATACCACCGGCTCCGGCAACGCGATCTTCACCAATACCGCCTCCGCCTCGCCGGCGCAGGGGATCGGCGTGCAGCTGACCCGCGGCGGTACGGCGGTAGCCGCCAACAGCCCGGTATCGCTGGGTACGGTCGGAACCTCGCCGGTTAGCCTTGGGCTGACCGCCGAGTACGCGCGCACCAGCGGGCAGGTCACCGCCGGCAACGTGCAGTCGATTATTGGGGTGACGTTTGTCTACCAGTAAGGCGCCCGTCCCGCCGCCCGACCCGGCGGTGGAGTACATCCTCTCTCCCTGTTCAATGGCCGCGGAGGGGCTCTCTTCGCTGATCGGCGCAGGCGGGCGGCGGCCGAGGTTTTTATCGCCCCAGGCCCATGACGCGCCGTCGCTGCCCGCCCCGGCGACCGTCGGGCGGATCGTGGTGTTTCTACCTGACGATCCCTTCTGGCTGCTGTTTACCCTCCGCCAGGCGGCGCTGCTACTTGACCGTAGCGCCAGCGCGCTGCCGATGCTGATCCTCAGCCGCAGCCCCGCCGGCTGGCTGTGGCAAACGCTGCTGCATCTGGTGGGCAGCCGGAGCCGTCTGGCCGCCGTCAAAACCGCCGCCTCCGACCTGCCCTGCCGACAGCTGGCCTCGCTGCTGGGCCAGGCGGCGCCGGACTACCCGTCGCTGGAGACGCTGGCCGGCGACGAAGCGGCGGCGCGCGGCATTCCCCCGACGGGGCTGAGCAAACCCGAATTCAACGCCGCGCTGGACTGGCTGCGCGGATACAGCATTACCCGCCAGGCCGAGCTGCGCGGGGTTAGCCATAAGACCCTCTATAACCAGAAACTGTCAGGACTGAAAAAGATGGTGGAACAGCATCCGCATCTCGCCACCCGCTTCCCCGGAAGCCAGGCAAAAGGGCACAAAGCGCAGGCTTTCGCCACGCTTTCGGCGTTTGAGCGCGAGTTCGTGCATGCGATCCACTGTCGGCAGGTGTTTCCGGTATTCCAGCCCATTACCGATGGCCGGCTGATGCTCAAGGGGATCGAGGTGCTGTCGCGCTGGCGACGCGGCGGCAATGTGCTGCTGCCCGGCGAGTTTCTGCCGCTGGTGCGCGCGGAATATGCCTGGCTGCTGCTGACGGCCTTTGCGCTGCGGGAAGCGGTTCAGGGCATCAACCAGCATCGCGGCGAGTTCTACTTCTCGGTGAACGTCCCGCCGGCTATCGCCGGGCATAACAATCTCACCCGGATGATGGAAGCGGCCCGCCAGCAGCTGGGCGATCCGCGCTGGGCGGAGAGGCTGGTACTGGAATTTGCCGAAACCATCGATCTCAACCGCCAGGGCGAGATCGGCAGCAATATCGTGAAATTACAGCAGCAGGGCTTTCGCATTATGCTCGACGACTGCTTTTCACAAAGCAGCGTGTTGTTTCCGGTCCGCGCGGTGCGCTTTAGCGAGTACAAGCTCGATATGAGCATCGTGAATGACTTCCAGCACGACCTCCACGCGCTGGCGCTGGTAAAAAGCCTGATCTACTACTGCCAGCTGACCGGCAGCCGCTGTGTTGCCGAGGGGGTGGATAGTCTGGAAAAGCTGAATATGCTGAAGGCGCTGGGGATCGACCGCTTTCAAGGCTATCTGATCTCACCCCCGGTCAATCGCGACAACCTCGAAGATCTTATTCAACGCTTTTCACCGGGACGCTGCGCCGCGCCCGCGGCCGGATAAAACGCGCTTCCTGCTGAAATCACAGCGGTTTATTCCGAATCCCACCCTCCACTCTCCTGCGTCCCGGCAGGGGGCGCGCTCTTTTTCGGAATATGCCTGGTTCCCTTTTCTTGACAAAAATTGAACAATTTTACACAAACTCACATTTTGTTCATTTTCACATTGCAAGGATGCCAATGAACCGCAAAGCCATTCTTTGCCAGGCGATCGCCGCAGCTATAGGCCTGTTTTTTCTACTACCGGCCCACGCCGCCGGCCCTGACGATCAGTTTATTATCCAACAGCAGCGTCAGAAGGCGCTGGAGCAGCAGCTGACGCCGCCGACCCCGGACGTGCGCCTCTCAAAGCCCTCCTCCGGCTTCGGTCAAATTCCCTTCCCGACGGAAACCCCCTGCTTTCCCATCCACCGCGTGGCGCTGAGCGGTCAGGA
The DNA here is from genome assembly GCF_050058015.1 of Klebsiella sp. WOUb02. Classification (NCBI taxonomy): domain Bacteria; kingdom Pseudomonadati; phylum Pseudomonadota; class Gammaproteobacteria; order Enterobacterales; family Enterobacteriaceae; genus Klebsiella; species Klebsiella sp. WOUb02. The sequence continues at coordinate 413,281 of NZ_CP170106.1, read as the reverse complement.
AGCGCTCCCCCGCTGGCTGCCGCTGCAGCGCATCGCCGACCAGGCGCAGGGGCGCTGCCTCGGGGGGAAAGGGATTAACCTGCTGATGAGCGCCCTGCAAAACCGGCTGGTCGACGGCGGCTGGATCACCACCCGCGTGCTGGCGCCCTCCCAGGATTTAAAAAGCGGCACCCTGAAGCTGACGATCGTGCCGGGCTACGTACGTCACGTACGGCTAACGGAGCAGAGCGACGACTATATCCGGCTGTATAGCGCCTTTCCGGCCCATGAGTGCAATTTGCTCGACCTGCGCGATATCGAACAGGGGCTGGAAAATCTCCAGCGTCTGCCTACCGTCGAAGCCAGCATGGAGATTGTCCCCGGTGATAATCCCGGCGAGAGCGATATCGTTATTACCCGCAGGCAGGCGAAGATGTGGCGCCTGGGGCTGTCGCTGGACGACTCGGGCACCGAAACCACCGGCCGCTATCAGGGCGGCGTGACGCTATCTCTGGATAACCCCTTCTCGCTCAGCGATCTACTCTATCTCTCCGCCAGCCACGATCTCGACGATAGCGGCGGCAAGAGCAGCCGCAACTACATTGCCCACTACTCGGTACCTTACGGCTACTGGATGCTGGGGGTCACCGGCAGCGACTACGACTATCACCAGACGGTGGCCGGGCTGAACAGCGATTACCGCTACAGCGGCAAAAGTAAAAATCTCGACGTGCAGCTCAGCCGCGTTCTGCACCGCAGCGGGACGCAGAAAACGACCTTCACCTACGACGTGCTGGCCCGCGAAACCCGCAACTACATCGACGATACCGAAGTGGGCGTCCAGCGTCGCCAGACCGCGGCCTGGCGCGTGGGGCTACAGCATCGCCACTATATTGGCCAGGCCACTCTCGACCTCGGCGCCAGCTACCAGCGCGGCACCCGCTGGTTTGGCGCGCGGCCCGCGCCGGAAGAGTACGTTGGCGATGCCACCGCGCTGAGCAAAATCACCCAGCTCAACGCCCAGCTCGACCTGCCTTTTACTATCGGCGGCGAGAATTTCCGCTACAACGTGCAGTATCTGCGCCAGATCAGCAACACCCCGCTGACGCCGCAGGACCAGTTCGCCATCGGCAACCGCTGGACGGTGCGCGGATTCGACGGCGAGCGCACCCTCAGCGCCAGCCACGGCTGGTACGTGCGCAACGATCTGGCCTGGCGCACGCCGCTGGAGAATCAGGAGCTCTATCTCGGCGCGGACTACGGTGAAGTCGGCGGCTATAGCGCTGATTATCTTATCGGCCAACACCTGGCGGGCGGCGTGCTCGGCGTTCGCGGCAGCGCCTTCAATACCGGCTACGACCTGTTCGCCGGAACGCCATTCTCGAAGCCGGATGGGTTCCACACCAGCGCCGTGACTCTAGGCTTCAACCTGAACTGGAGCTGGTGATGCGTACTGGACAATACGAGATTAAGGCGCCGCTGATATTCGGCGGCTCCGACAACGAAGCCGAAGTGCTGGGAGCCAGCGTCTGGCTATGGATGCATTCGCCGATGCACCGCGACGCTCCGCTGCATGCTCTGCCCACCCTGCTGATGCCGATTATCAAGCGCCGCCAGTATGTGCTGGTTATCAAAAACGAGCGGCCGGTGTTTTTTCTCAGCTGGGCATGGCTCAACCGCGAGTCGGAAGCCCGCTATCTCACCCGTCCGGCGATTGAGATGCGCGAGGCGGACTGGGACAGCGGCGACCGGATGTGGTTTTGCGACTGGATCGCGCCGTTCGGCCATACCGCCGCCATGAACGCCCTGATGCGCCAGGACGTCTTTGCCGATCACTGCGTTCGGGCGCTCTATCACCGCGGCGAACAGCGCGGCAAACGGGTGGTGATGTTCCACGGCCGCCGCGTCAGCCGCGAACAGGCCAGGCTCTGGCGGCTGACCCACCCGCTCGCCGTCAACCTGCCGGAAGCGTTTAAAGGACTAAACCATGAATAAGAACCTCTACCGTATTGTTTTCAATAAAGCACGCGGCATGCTGATGGTGGTGGCGGACATCGCCCGCTCCGGACGCGCCGGCTCCGCACGTTCTTCCGCGCCGGGAAGCCTACCGCGCCGGCTGCACGGTAAAATCAGCGCCATCAGCTTCAGCCTGTGGCTGGCGATGGGGGTGATTCACCCGGCGCAGGCCAATATCGTCGCCGACGCCGGCGCGCCGAAAAACCAGCAGCCGACGGTGATGCCGAGCGCCAACGGCACGCCGCAGGTCAATATTCAGACCCCGTCGGCCGCCGGGGTATCGCGCAACACCTACAGCCAGTTCGATGTCAACCAGCAGGGGGCGATCCTCAATAACTCGCATAAAAACGTGCAGACCCAGCTGGGCGGCATGGTGGCGGGGAACCCCTGGCTGGCGAAAGGCGAAGCGAAGGTCATTCTGAACGAGGTGAATTCGCGCGACCCCAGCCGGCTGAACGGGATGATTGAAGTGGCCGGCAAAAAGGCCCAGGTGGTGATCGCCAACCCGTCCGGCATTACCTGTAACGGCTGCGGCTTTATCAACGCCAACCGCGCCACCCTGACCACCGGCCAGGCGCAGATTAACAACGGCAATCTCACCGGCTACCAGGTCGAACGCGGCGAAGTGGCCATCGAAGGCGCCGGGATGGAGAGCTCGGGGGCCGACTACACCGATATTATCGCCCGCTCGGTGAAGGTTAACGCCGGGCTGTGGGCCAAAGATCTGCGGGTCACCACCGGGCGCAACCGGGTGGATGCCGCCCACCAGCGCATCGAAAAAACCGGCGACGATCCGGCAACCCGCCCGCAGTCTGGCGGTGGATGTCGCCAGCCTCGGCGGCATGTACGCGGGTAAAATCCGCATGGTCGGCACCGAGAGCGGCGTCGGGGTGCGCAACGCCGGCGCCATCGGCGCCCAGGCCGGGAGCGTAAGCCTGAGCGCCGACGGCCGCATTGAAAACAGCGGCACGCTGCGCGCCAGCGAAAACGCCGCCGTCCGCACCGCCGGCGAGTTCAGCAACGGCGGCGCGCTGACCGCCGGCCAGAACGTGGATATTCAGGCGGCCAGCCTCACCGGCAGCCGCGGCAGCGTGCTGGCCGCCGGGGTAAAAAATGACGGCAAGCTGGCGGAGAGCGGCGACCTGCGGCTGCACGCCGACGGCCAGCTGAGCGTCCACGGCCAGACGCTGGCCGGCGGAAACCTGAACGCCAGCGGCCAGGGGGTGGACATCAGCGGCAGCCAGACCCAGGGCCGGCGGGTCGAGCTGGACAGCGGCGCGGGCCACCTGCTCACGCAAAACGCCGGGGTCAACGCCCGGGATCTGACCCTGCGCAGCGGCCAAACGCTCAACAACGACGGCGGCACGCTCAGCGCCGACGCAATAACCCTCTCCGCGCAGCATCTTTCGAACCACAAAGGCAAGCTGGTGCAGACCGGCGGCGGCGCCCTGGCGGTGAATCTGCCGGGCGATATCGATAACCGGGAAGGTGAAATTGCCGCCAACGGCGATATTCAGCTCGCGGCGCGCGCCGTCGATAACCGCGGCGGGAAAGTGCTGGCGGCGCAGGGCGGCAGCCTGACGGCGCAGACCCGGACAGCCCTGGATAACCGTAAAGGCACCCTCGCCGCGGCGGGAAATACCCGGATCGACGCCGGGGATCTCAACAATAGCGAAGGGCTGATCTCCGCCGCCACCGGTAGCGGCGAGATCCGCAGCGCGCAGGCGATCGGCAACAATAAGGGCCGCATCGAAGCGGCCAAAACCCAGACCATCAGCGCCGCCGGGCTGGATAACCAGCAGGGGGTTATCGTCGCCGACGGGGCCACGCTGGCGCTCGCCGACGGCACCTTCAACAACCAGTTCGGGTCGCTGTATTCGCACAGCGCGCTGGCTATTTATAGCGGCGCGCTCAATAACCAGTCCGGCTACCTCGCCAGCGGCGGGACGCTCACCTTCAAAGGGGGCGCTGTTGATAACCGTGCCGGTCAGTTCGCCGCGGAGCAGGCCCTGAACGCCAGCTTCGGCTCCTTCCTGAACCACGAGGGCAGCCTGAAGGCGCTGGGCGCGATGACGCTGCGCGGCGGCACGCTGGACAACGCCCACGGGATCGTCGGCGCGGGCGGCGCGCTCGACGTTGGCGTCACCAGCCTCGACAACCGCCTGGGCACCCTGTTCAGCAACGCGGACGCCCTTCTCCACGCCGACCGGCTGGACAATCAGGGCGGCCAGCTGGCGGCGCAGCGGACGCTGAGCGTTAGCGGCGGGCAGCTGATCAACGATAGCGATGGCCTGATCCAGAGCGGCGGGAATCTGACGCTCGCCGCGGACGACATCAGCAACCGCAGCGGCAGCATCATCAGCAGCGCAGCCGCCACCCTGCGCAGCCGGCAGCTGCGCAACGGCGGGGGAGAGATCCAGAGCGTCGGCGACCTGCTGATCGATAGCGGCCGCGGCATCGTGGACAATATTTCCGGGCTGATGCGCAGCGGCGCGACGCTAACGCTCACCGCCGCCAGGCTTATCAACCACAATACCCCTGGCGACAATCAGGGGCTGGAGGCGCAGAACATCGCCCTCGCCACCGAGACGATCGATAACCAGAGCGGGATGATCCTGGCCGATAAATCGCTGACGGTACGCAACGACGGCGAGCTCAACAACCGCAGCGGCGGGCTGGCGGCCTCCGGGACGGTGGATATTCGCGGCGACGGGCTGGCGCTGCTTAACCAGGACGGCACGGTGAAAGCCGGCGAGATGCTGCGCATCGACGCGGAAAGCCTCGACGGCGGCGGCCAGTCTGCTGTCGCTCGGCGACATGTCCCTGAGCAGCCGCCGGTCGCTGAATAACAGCGGGACGATGGTGGCCAACGGCAGCTTCACGCTCACCTCAGCGGGGGATATCACCAACGGCGGTAAGCTGCTGGCGGGCAGCAGACTCGACCTCACCGGCCGCAGCCTGAGCAACGGGGCCAGCGGCGAAATTAACGCCGGGCAAAACACGCTTAACGTCAGCGACACCCTGTTCAACGCCGGACTGATCGACGGCGGCTATACGCGGATTAACGCCGGAACCCTCACCAACAGCGGCAGCGGGCGCATCTACGGCAACGCCGTTGGCGTCAATGCCGTCACCTTCAACAACCTGGCGGAAAACGGCACGGCGGCGACCCTTGCCGGGCGCGAGCGCGTCGATCTCGGGGTACAGACCCTGAACAATCGCGACCACGGGCTGATCTACAGCGGCGGCGATCTGCTGATTGGCGGCGCGCTGGGAGATAACGGCGCCGCGATCGGCCGGGCGGGAACGATCGATAACCACAGCGCGACGATCGAATCCGCCGGGGATATGACGATCGCCGCCGGGCAGATCAACAACATCAACGATCGCTTCACCACCGGGATCGTCACCGTTGCTCAGGAGCAGGTAACCGAATATCAGCACACCGGTTCCCCCAACCGCTGGAACGCCGCGGACGAGGGCGTGTTTGTCGACGGTAATTCCGCCGACGGCCTGCGCAATCTGAATACCCCGGACGACACCGGCAGCAATAACGATAGCTTCAACCAGTTCGACTATACCCGCACGGTGGAAGAGACGCGGATCCTCGAATCCGACCCGGCGAAGATCCTCGCCGGCGGCAATATAACGCTCACCGGCGACCGCCTGCTGAACGATAAGAGCCAGGTCATCGCCGGCGGCACCCTGGCGATCGCCGGCCTGCGGGAGGTGAAAAACGACGACGTAACGGGCGAGCGGCGGACCACCGATGTCGGTACCGCCACCCACTACTACCGCATTCGCCACAAAGGGGGCGACGAGCAGGGCCGCGACCGTACCGCTTATACGCCGCCGACCGAAATTCAAAGCATCTCCCTGAAGCCGGGGCAGCTCATCAGCGGCGGCAGCGTCGAGGGCACGCCGCTCACCATCGCGCCGCTGACCCCGCAGGGCACGGCGGCGGCGATCGGCGTGGCGGGCGCCGTCGCCGGTCAGCACGCCGTTTCGCCCGGCGAGCCGGTCACGCCGCCGGCGGGCCAGCAGTTTGAGGTCACGCCCGCGGAAGGGGCGATTCGCATCGTCGGCCCGAACACCACCCTGCCGGATAACAGCCTGTTTACGGTCAACCCGGCCGCCGACGTGCCGTCTCTGGTGGAAACCGATCCGCGCTTCACCAACCAGAAGCAGTGGCTCGGCAGCGACTACATGCAGCAGGCGCTGGCCGGCAACGGCGACACGACGCTAAAACGTTTGGGAGACGGCTACTATGAGCAGCGGCTGATCCGCGAGCAGGTGGTAGCCCTGACCGGCCAGCGCTATCTTGACGGCTACACCAGCGACGAAGAGCAGTTTAAGGCCTTGATGGATCAGGGCATTACCTTCGGCAAACAGTACGCGCTGAAGAGCGGCGTGGCGCTGACCCCCGAACAGATGGCGCTGCTGACCGGCGATATCGTCTGGCTGGTGAACACCACGGTGAAGATGCCGGACGGCTCGCTGCAGAGCGTGCTGGTGCCGCAGGTCTACGCCAAAGTTAAACCGGGCGACATCGACGGCTCCGGCGCGCTGCTCGCCGGGAATAACGTCAGCATCAGGCTCAACGGCGACCTCTTCAACAGCGGCACCCTTAACGGCCGCCGCGTCCTGCAGCTTGACGCCGACAATATCACCAACCGGGCGGGAACCCTGCTCGGCGACGACGTGCGCCTGAACGCCCGCAACGATATCAATAACATCGGCGGCATCATCCAGGGCGACAGCAGCCTGCAGGCGGTGGCCGGACGGGACATCAACGCCACCACCACCCTCGCCGACGCCCGGAGCGTCAGCGGCGATAACCGCTTCAGCCGCACCACCATCGACAGCGTCTCCGGCATTTATGTCCAGGGCGACGACGGCAGGCTGACGCTGCACTCCGGCCGCGATATCACCCTCAGCGGCGCGCAGGTGGTCGCCAGCGGCGAACGCGGCGAAGTCCAGCTGGTGGCCGGGCGCGATATCCAGCTCAACGACGTCACCACCGCCTGGCGCGATAATCTGGTGTGGGATGCCGACAACGCCCTCAGCCAGAGCCAGAGCAGCAGCACCGGCAGCGAAGTGACCGGCAAAGGCAGCGTCACCCTCAGCGCCGGAAACGATCTCAGCGCCCGCGGCTCCCTCCTCTCCTCCGGCGCGGCGCTGAACCTCGGGGCGGGCAATAACCTCACCCTCGCGGCGGGCGAAAACAGCCAGGACCTGGACGAGCGCCACAAGGTCACCGGCAGCAGCGGCTGGCTGTCCAAAACCACCACCCGCACCCAGGACAGCGTCTCGCGGCAGACGGCCCAGGGCAGCGAGCTGAACGGCGACAGCGTCGGCATCACCGCCGGCAACGATCTCACCGTGCGCGGCAGCAGCGTGGCCGGCAGCGGCGACGTGGCGCTGTTGGCGGGCAACGACCTGCGGATCGACACCCGGGATGAGTACAACAGCGAGCAGCACCTGAAGCAGGAGAAAAAATCGGGGCTAATGAGCTCCGGCGGGATCGGCTTCAGCTACGGCACCCAAAGCGTTAAAATCACCGATACCGGGGCGGATGTTACCCGGGCAGGCAGCACCGTCGGCAGCGTGAACGGCGACCTGACGCTACGCGCGGGCGACAACCTGACGGTCAACGGCTCCGATCTGATCGCCGGCCAGGACATGGCCCTGAGCGGCAAAAACGTCGCCATTACCGCCGCCGAAAACCAGAGCCGGCAGACCCACGTGGTCGAACAGAAAACCTCCGGCCTGACCCTGGCCCTCTCCGGCGCGGCGGGCAGCGCCCTCAACAGCGTGGTGCAGGCCACCCAGGACGCCAAATCCGCCGGCAGCAGCCGCCTGCAGACCCTGCAGGGGGTGAAGGCGGCCCTCTCCGGCGTGCAGGCCGGCCAGGCCGCGCGTCTGGATGCGGCGCAGGGCAACGATCCGGCCAACAACAATACCGTTGGCGTCAGCCTCTCTTACGGTAGCCAGTCGTCGAAATCGACTCAGCGCAGCGAGCAGACCACCGCCCAGGGCAGCAGCCTGACGGCGGGGCGCGACCTTAGCATCACCGCCCGCGAAGGCGATCTGAACGCAGTCGGCAGCCAGTCTGAAGGCGGGCAACGATGTGGCCCTCTCCGCCAGCCGCGACCTGAACCTGATCTCCGCTGAAAACACCTCGCTGCTTGAAGGCAAAAACGAAAGCAAAGGCGGCACGGTCGGCGTCGGGATTGGCGTGGGCTCCGGAGGCTGGGGGATCAGCGTCTCCGCCAGCGCCAACAAGGGCAAAGGCAGCGAAAGCGGCAACGGCACCACCCACAGCGAAACCACCGTCGATGCCGGCAACAATCTGATCCTCAACAGCGGGCGCGACACCACCCTCACCGGCGCTCAGGTCAGCGGGGATACAGTTATCGCCGATATCGGCCGCAACCTGACCCTCACCTCTGAGCAGGACAACGACCGCTACGATTCAAAACAGCAGAACGCCAGCGCCGGAGGCAGCTTCACCTTTGGCTCCATGAGCGGCTCCGCCAGCGTCAACCTCAGCAAGGACAAGATGCACAGCAACTACGATTCCGTGGTGGAGCAGACGGGCATCTTTGCCGGCAAAGGCGGGTATAACATCACCGTCGGCGGGCATACGCAGCTGGATGGCGCGGTGATTGGCTCGACGGCGACGGCGGACAAAAACCGCCTCGACACCGGCACGCTGGGCTGGGGCGATATCGACAACCGCGCCGATTTTAAAACCGAGCACCAGAGCGTCGGGTTCAGCAGCGGCGGCAGCATCGGCAGCCAGTTTGCGGGGAACATGGCCAACGGCCTGCTGACCGGCGGGAACAACGAGGGCCACGACAGCAGCACCACCCGCGCGGCGGTCTCCGACGGTACGCTCATTGTCCGCGACCAGGGTCAGCAGACCCAGAACGTGGCGAACCTCAGCCGCGACGTGGAGCATGCCAACCAGACCCTGTCGCCGATCTTCGATAAAGAGAAAGAGCAGCAGCGCCTGCAGCAGACCCAGCTGATTGGCGAGATTGGCAATCAGGTGGCGGATATTGCGCGCACCGAGGGACAGATTAACGCCATCAACGCAGGCAAGGCCGAGCTGGCGAAGGAAAAGATCAACGAGCCGGAAAAAGGCGCCAGCAAGGAGGCCTGGGAGAAATATAACGCTAAGCTGGCCGCAACTGACGGCTATAAGGCCGCGCAGCAGCAATGGGGGACCGGGAGCAGCGTCCAGCAGGCGATTCAGGCGGCAACCGCCGCCGTGCAGGGGCTGGCGGGCAGCGACCTAAAGGCGGCGCTGGCAGGCGGCGCGGCGCCGTATGTGGCGGAGGTTATCGGCCACTACAGCAATCTGGACGATGCGGGCAAGGTCGCCGCGCATGCGGTGGTCAACGCCGCTCTTGCCGCCGCGCAGAACCAGAGCGCCCTCGCCGGTGCCGCTGGCGCTGCAACCGGTGAACTGATCGGCATCATCGCCACGCAGATGTACGGCAAAACGGTCAGCGAACTGGACGAAACTCAGAAGCAAACCGTCTCGACCCTGGCAACCCTGGCGGCGGGACTGGCGGGTGGGCTGGCTGGTGACAGCAGCGCATCTGCGGTTTCCGGCGCGCAGGCCGGGAAGACGACGGTGGAGAATAATAATCTGGCTCTGATTGCACGTGGTTGTGCCGCTCTCTCGCCGTGCAGGAATAAGGTTGCAGAGCAGCTACTGGAGATAGGTGCAAAAGCTGGAATAGTGGGTCTTGCCGGAGCAGCCATCAAGGATGTTGCCGATAAGATGACGTCAGATGAACTGGATCACCTGATTACCCTGGAAATGCTGGGTAATGATGAGATCACCGGAAAATATCTGAGTTCTCTTCAGGATAAGTACGCTCCCTCACATACAGGGAATAATGATGGTCAGGTTAATATCGGGCCAAATAATACAGGGAACAATGACAGTCAGGCGAATACCGGGCCGAATGATACTGGTAATAATCAGGTTTCAGGTCAAGGTGCCACAAATACCGGGAACACGGAAGGTGCGCCGGATACTGGCGGAAATACCACAGTAACACCGATCCCGGATGGACCGAATAAGGATGATTTGGCTTATCTTGCTTTAAAAGGAAAAGAAGCCCAAGAGGCTGCTGGGAAATTAGGCTTTGACCGAAGAATACCAGCACAAAAAGCACCATTTAATTCACATGGTCAGCCAGTCTTCTATGACGGGAAAAATTACATTACACCTGACATTGACAGTCATAATGTTACCAATGGCTGGAAAATGTTTGACCGTAGAGGGAATCGTGTGGGAACTTATGACAGCGATTTAAACAGGATTAAGGACTGATATATGTTTGGTATTTTCCCTGAGGATAAACCATTAGATATCGAGGGTGAATGCGTTTTACCTGCGTCAATAGTCATTGATGATTTTTCAGAAATGATGAATATACCTCTATCTTATTGGAATATAAAGAACTACAAAGATAGCTGGAGAGACTCTCTTAAAGAGGGTCTGGAAAATAAAAAGCATGCTACTTTAGCTGTTTCAATGTACGAGCCTGAAAACGTGAATTTTATATTTACTTGGGTTCTATATTTCTCGGGTGATGATGTATTTGTTCAAAATAGCATTTTATTTTTAGATGAATGCCCAGGGTTCACTCCTGAAACTATAAACAACTTCACTGAACCACGAACAACGCATAATGAAGATGGTATGAAAATATCGGAATGGAGTACTAATTTAAAAAGCGTTCTTGATTTTTATCATAGCCTTAAACGTTAGTAAAAGACCACCTCCTGAGGAGGTGGTCTTTTTCGAATGTCTTCTGTAAGAGGGGCTACTGTCACCTTCCGATAACGAACCCAATAATTCCATATATTTTCCATAAGCCTGCACCGAGATCATGTTAGTTTTTCCTTCTCTGTCGGGTCAAGTATAGGTTTTACTGGTTCTTCCACTGCCCCTCACGGTGAAAAAATAGAACTGAACGGCGATACTACTAAGGAAATTTACCACCATGATTTCAAATGATATGGCGCTTAATACATCAGCGCTAGTTATGTTGTTCTTCTTAGCCGCATGGGGAGCATGTTTTTTTATATTTGTATATAAAAAACTTGGTGGATCGAAAGTAGGTAGAGATGCGTTGCTATACTTCAACTTTATGTTTTTCAAGAAGGATACGTTTTCAAACATCGCCTTGATTTTTCTCGTGCTGGGTTATATTTCAGCAGCATTTCTAGAATATCGAAGAGAGTTTTATGATTTGAAATTGTTTGCTGACTTATCTGGAGGAGTCTCTTTTCTTCTCTTCGCTGCATATGGGAAATATTTTTTTCATGATTACACTGAATACGAAATCATTTACCAGGGTTGAATAGTCAAATCCCGGCTGCTGAGCCGGGATTTGACCTTAAGGATCAGTCACGGCTTCGCTTCAGGCAATCATAGCGGGGCTTCTCCCGCCGGATGACCGACAGATCACCGGTATCGTTAAGCGCACCGGGGAACGTCTTGATCCACAAGTCCATTTTCTTCTTGCTGAAATGAGCCGTGCTTAGCCCTTCGGCACAACCGAACAGCTCCCGGCTGTTCTGGGCGGTGATCACAATACAATCTGGCATCACTCTGATTTTTACCGGCATACCCAGCGTAAATCCGGCCTGCGAAAGCCAGTCACCCTGGAGCGGGATATAGTCATGTCGCATACGGTCGTAAAACTCCGTGCGGTTAAGCGGTTGTGATGACTCCGTAGTGGATCTATTCTGCAAGTGCTTAACTGGTTTTTTACGTAACAGCTCGCAATTTTCGCCACTAGTTTCTGATTCATCAGATTCTATTTTGGCAATAGCACTTTCTGGCTTAAAATTCTGCTCAGCCATATTCAACTCCTGTTCAGTTGTCTGTGGTTAGCGGTAAGAAGGTGTTCCACCACCTCCTTACCGCGCTCTTTAAAAATCGTTCTACCTATTCCATCCTTCCGTTATGACAAATGACAATTTTTCTGCCTTCATTATATCGCACTGAATAAAAACACAGTATATATTACATGGACAGTTTTGATTATTGCGAAGTTGATTCAGGAAATAATATATACCTAAGTAACTTCAAGATGCAGAATGGTAGTACTCAAACAAGATACCCTTATCGCTATCCGGACTATTGCTCCTGCAACTTGAAGTATCATGGATATAACTTCATGTAACGTTGCATTATTAATAAGAGCACGCAATTTTTCTGTCATCAGTAGCGGTATTGATGGTATGTATCCCCTGCCCTCCGCCAAGAATGGTGGACAGTCAAATCCCCAGGATATGGTGGTACGTCAGACGGTCCAGGCAACGGGTCGAATGACCACACCAAAGAGCAGCTTTGAGCAAGAGCGAACGTTGAAAATAAGACAATACTTTTAATAACAGAGTGTTATGCCAGTAATTCTTTTTCTGGGTCAGATATGTCCATTGGCCCGAGTAGTCGAATAGTTTCAGACGCGCGTTGTTGCTTTGATTATGTCGACAAACAACCGTAACGCGACGGGCATATGACGATTATGCGAAAAATAGAGCGCGATACCTTGCGAGGCTATTGTCCAGTCGTCAAGCAATGTCACCAGGCGCTGTGTATCCAGCCCGTGCTGAGCATAGCGCTCCGGCACATAAGCCACCCCTAATCCGGCGGCGGCAGCTTCTGCCATTAAAGCACCGCTGTCGAGAGTCAGACTGCCAGGTACATCCAGCGCAAATCGTTGCTCACCCTGCTGATATTCCCAGTGATAGCGTTTACCGCTTGGCAGACGCTGTCGCAGGCATACGTGCTGCAAGATATCATGCGGATGCTGAATTGGTGGTCGTGATGCTAAGTAATCAGGTGACGCTATAGTAACAAAGCGTAACGGCCCGCTCAGGAAAATGGCCACCATATCTTTAGGCACATCTTCAAACAGCCGTATCCCTGCATCAAACCCTTGCTCAACAATATCAACCAGTTGCCCCTGCGCGACTAAATCAATTTCAATCCCTGGATATTTTTGGATGAATGTCGGCAATATTGTTTCCAGCAGGAGGCTGATAGCTGCATCACTGGCGCTGATGCGCAATCTACCATAAGGCTGGTGATCGCTGGCGGTAACGTCATTCAGTAGCTCGTCCATCTGACTGAGTAGCGGAGCCATGCGCTCAATCAGCATTGCACCTGTTTCGGTCAACGACACACTTCGCGTCGTTCGATGGAAAAGTCGCACGCCAAGCGCAGTCTCAAGCCCCTTTATTGTGTGACTGAGCGTTGAGCGTTTAAGTCCGAGTACATCTGCAGCGCGACGAAAGCTGCGCTGGTCAGCAACAGTTTTCACCGCCAGTAATTCATTCCAGGACGGGCGCTTCATTGTTTAATATTTCCCACCATCTCATGCCAATTTGAGGAGATTATGCCATCAATCATTCGTTATATGATGATCGTCGGTTCACTAAACGGAGAGAAAAGTAATGAAAACCTGGCTAATTACCGGAGCATCCAGCGGCCTGGGCCACCTGATGTGTGAAAATCTGCTGGCCCGTGGCGATCGGGTAGTAGCAAGCGTCCGGCGTGAAGGCGCATTAGATGATATGCGCGCGCAATACGGAGATAATTTACAGTTAATCGTGCTTGATATCAGCAAAACAGCAACCATTAAGCCCATCATTGAAACTGCATTCGCACAGGCGGGTCAGATTGATGTTGTGGTGAGCAACGCGGCTTATGGGCTGTTTGGAGCAGCGGAAGAACTGAGCGATATGCAGATTGAACGGCAGATTGTGACTAATCTTACCGGCTCAATTCAGCTGATTCGCGCCGTGATTCCCTTTTTACGGAAACAGGGCGGCGGTCGTATTGTGCAGGTTTCCTCGGAAGGAGGCCAGATTGCATATCCTGACTTCAGTTTGTATCACGCCACTAAATGGGGAATAGAAGGTTTTGTCGAAGCAGTTCGACAGGAAGTTGCGACTTTTGGCATCGACTTTTTGCTAGTGGAGCCGGGACCGACGGCGACGAAATTTGCTGCGGGGCTGGATATTGCCGATGCCTTACCCGTTTACAGAGATACCGCCGCAGGAAAACTGCGGACAGCGCTGATGAGTGGCGAGTTTGAGATCAGAGGTGATGCGCAAAAATGCGTGACGGCGATGATCGCTGCTGCTGATGCTGACGATGCACCACTGCGCTTACCGCTGGGCAGCACTGCATATAACAATATTGAAACGGCGTTAAACATGCGACTGCATGCACTGCGGGAAATGAAAACCGTGGCATACAGTGCAGATAGACTGAAGGCGTAGGCAGATTCATTCGATGGGGTAACCGGAAAAAAAGATTTACTGAGTTCCCCCCTTTAAATAGCGGATGTCCGCTTTTGGCACGGAGCGGACTGTCAGATTAGGCCTCAACCAGTTCATACGCTGCATCGGATCACCAGGAATCTCCTTCTCTTCCGCCCACATACCCCCCTATCCTATTACGCCAACAATTAACTAACATGCTAATAAATAATAAAATACTACAGAATCAAGGGACCATTTTTCGCTAAACTACATGCATGGCAGATCTGTGGATCATGGTGAGCGGTAGCCTTGCCTGCTGCCACTTAACGGTATGTCGCTTATCCAGGGAAAAATAGCGCCTGCTTTTGGTGAACCTGGCGGAGGTATTCAGATCCTGCCTGATATGAAGGAGCGAGTAGATGTGCAATGGTTATTAGATAACAAATACATTCGGAAGGTTAATTAAGATGTTAACAAATATTAACGTTCTTCAGAAACAGGTCGATATACTGGTTGCAAAAATCGATTTTCCAGCCCAGTCGATCATTCTTCATACTTCACCTGTCGGTGATGGTACACCCTACATTTCTTTTGAGAACGGAAAATATAATTATATCTGTTCCGAGAGAGGATATGAGTTTTCCAGAAAGGTGACTTCATCTATAGATGAGCTACTTTATTGGATAATCTATGATTTTGTACACGCCGTTGCAGTGGATTATGAACTCTCTAACCGAATTCCTGGAAAAGACAGTCGACGCATATATTTTCATAAGATTATAGAGCTTATGCACATGATAAGTGAAAGTTGGGGGCTAAAAGCGCAGAGTCATCTTGATGAGATACTTATTAACAGCCCTTATGAAGACAGTCTTTATCCCTGAACTTACATTTTAAACAACATTCCCTCTTCTAGCGGGAATGTTGTTGAGAATAATGTGCTGGCCTCCCGGGATTTGGGTGATTGCCGGACAATGTCAGCGGAAGCCTGTGGTAAAGCCAAAGAATTAAGCCAGAAGGTCCTCGATAAGGATCTGCCTTCTGTTGAAGATATGCGCGATAAGCTATACAAAATAGTTATTAAATAAACTTGTGTAGAAAGATACACCTAAACAAGATAACGAAGGTAAAAAATGATTTCATATATCAAACTATTAATTTACTCTTGCATTTTCTGCATATTGGTCTGCTTTATTTTAGGCGCTGGAGCTTCATTCATTGCATATATTAAAAACGGTTACTTTTTGATCCCCGAAGGACAGATAAAAAGAGCAATTGTTTTTGGATGCATTGCAGGGGTGGCTATTACGTTAGCAACTATAGTTTTTAATTTAATAGATAAATACAACTCGCGAAAATCACCTCCTTCAGATCCTGATTGATGTTCACAAAACCCCGGTGTCAGAGCCGGGATTTTACCTTAAGGGTCAATCACGACTTCGCTTCAGGCAATCATAGCGGGGCTTCTCCCGCCGGATGACCGGCAGGTCACCGGTATCGTTAAGCACACCGGGGAACGTCTTGATCCACAAGTCCATTTTCTTCTTGCTGAAATGAGCCGCGCTTAACCCTTCGGCACAACCGAACAGCTCCCGGCTGTTCTGGGTGGTGATCACAATGCAATCTGGCATCACTCTGATTTTTACCGGCATACCCGGCGTAAATCCGGCCTGCGAAAGCCAGTCACCCTGGAGCGGGATATAGTCATGCCGCATACGGTCATAAAACTCCGTGCGGTTAAGCGGTTGTGGTGACTCCGTTGTGGATTTATTCTGCGAGTGCTTAACTGATTTTTTACGTAGCAGATCGCAATTTTGCTATTAGTTTCTGATTCATCAGATTCTATTTTGGCAATAGCACTTTCTGGCTTAAAATTCTGCTCAGCCATATTCAACTCCTTGATAGTTGTCTGTGGTTAGCGGTAAGAAGGTGTTCCACCACCTCCTTACCGCGATATTTAATAATCTTTCTACCTATTCCATCCTTCCGTTATGACAGGTGAAAATTTTATCTGACTTCATTATATCGCACTGAATAAAAACACAGTATAGATTGCATGGACAGTTTTGATTATTGCGAAGTTGATTCAGAAAATAATATAACTTCATGTAACGTTGCATTATTAATAAGAGCACGCAATTTTTCTGCCATCAGTAGTGGCATTGATGTTTGTATCCCCTGCCCTCCGTCAAGAATGGCTGGCTGTCGAACTCCGCCTCCTATCCCCTGGATACTGTGGCTAGTCAGATGTACAGGCACCGAGGTGAACGGCAAAACTAAAGGGCAGTAATGAGCGATAAACCGAAGTTCACAACCCCATGACTAACATTGAAGTGTCCTAAGCAAAGGGGAACAGGTCACCGTCAGTCAAAAGAACCCGAGTATTCGTGAAATATTGTCAGTTACGATTTAGCTGTAAAAATCATCCTGGCGCTCTTACCGCCATTCGGCAAAAATATGCCAATGAGTAATTTACTGAGCAGGCCTGGAATGATTCTAAACTCAATTATGTGGCTGGCATCAACACTGCTTTTTTTCGTCTGGATCTTTGGTATCACACTGAAGAATACTTTCCGCACCAATGCGAAGCATTTTGTCATCCTGCTGGTCGTGCACCTAACGCTTAGCTTTGCTGCAATTGCGCTTAAAAAACATGGTGTCGTCCTTTTGCACAAGGGCGACAGTCCATGGCTGCGCCTGAGCCTGGGGCTTCTGGTGAAAAGCTATATGGCACTAGTTATGACCATGATGACAAGTTTTATGATGGCTCTAGCCAGCAGAGGCGCGCAACAGATGACGCACTTTCATAAAACTCACAATGCGGCCAACATGCACCGTAACCCGCTGAAATTTTACCTGCGGCAGGAAAACGCCATTGTCTGGGTCTATCGCCTGTTATTTCTCGCAGGTGGCGCTTATATCCTGTGGGCCATATGGTTTCGGTTGTCGTTTTAGGGGATGGAGGAATACGATATACCCAAGCCAAACTCTGTGTTTACCTGCTTCACTGATAGCCCCCAGCGGTATGGAAGGGGTCAGTTTGGATATCGAAAATTATTGTACGTTAAGGTGATTTTTTGTACCTCTGAGCTGTGGTAGAGCTTAACCACTTTGACAGGCAGTTTTGAGCGAGAGGCAGAAGTTTAGCTTGCAGCATAACGTTGGCATTATGTGTATTAGCTCCTACTCGATCTAGCACGTTTGATATCCCGAGCCAGAACTAATATGACAGTATGTCTGCAATCTTCACGGGATAGAATTGGGCTTACACTCGTAGCCCATCCACACTTACCGGAGACAGTGGCATCACTGTTTTAATGCATGTTTCGATGCAGTCAATGATGGATTCGCGTGGCCCGCTGCGCCAGTCTGTGCTCGCGTAGAAGGATTCAAGCACCGTATTCATATTTTCAGCACTTTCAAAGGCTCGAATGAGATAGTAGCAATCGGAATCATGCAGAGAGTTACCAAACGCCACGACATCAATTCCGTGGCGTTGATGAAGAGGAACACTGATTTCCTGCATGATGGTGTGAAACGTAGCTCCAGTGCCTTTGTGTAATGTGTATTGCAGTATCTCGACCGTTTTTTTCATAAATGCTCTTCCGATGTTGGCTCGAGGCAGACATGCCCGGGGACGCAAAGCATCTGTTATGAACGATGAGAGGAAGTTTGCGTTCGTTGTTACCGCTGATGGAGGTCACATCCGTGGCAGGGTGGCAGGTAATGTTACTCATACATCCACGGCACAGGCTCACCAATATAGGTGAGTGTACAACACCGGCAAGTAACCTTAACGTCCTTTCCCGTAATCGAAGGGTTTACCTGTTGTAGAATTCCATTTCCATCAACGAACAGGCCCGGATAAAAACTGCTGTCGCCAATGCGGACTAAATCCCTTTGTTGATGCTCATGCAGCGCGACCAACCAGAATACAGGAACGGTGGTATCAAGACGTCCACATACCTCGCTGAATATGTCATCCCACGGGTTGCCAATCTGTTTGATAAGAAAGTTAAACAGTGGTGTGTAGTCCCGGCCACGCTTCTGCCTGCCATGCATTGTTTCGCGCTTTGGCAGCAGATCATCTCCGACTCTTTTACGATTACGTTCCCAGCGGTACTCAGCACCCGGATTAGTAGAACAATGCCGCGTAGTCGTGTTGTCGCTGCGATATAGTTTACGAGACTTGTTCAATAGATGAGTGCGCATAGCTCGCTCTTTTGCATCCTTCCTTTTGTGAGTCCGTAACCCGCCGGAGCCAGATTCAGTAGCTTGTGACCGCATAAACAATGGGCAAATCTTAAAACGTTCTCATTCTGCTGAAATATCTCCCTACTGACAACTACCAAAAAGTCCGCTGCTGGCACGGAGCAGACACGCTCCTGGAACTGAAGGTCTGCTGAGAGCGAAGAGCGGAATTTGCGACCTTATGAATTAGATTGAACCTGAATCAACATCTTTATTTTCTCTCACCTTATATTGCAGGGTATTTATTGGCTGCTGTTGTAATCCAGTCACGGAACCGGCGACTTATTTTCTGTAATATAGCGGACTCTTCGTACACCAGGTAGTACGCAATCGGCGAATCAACCGGAATTTTCAGCGGGTTAATCAGCAAGCCACTTGCAAGTTCTTCCTGAACAAGAGCACTGCGAACAAGCGCGATGCCTTTACCTGCGATTGCGGCCTCAATCACGCCGTTGGAATCGACGAAAACAGGACCAGTATCAGTATTCACATTGGCAATACTCTGTGCACGAAACCAGACGGACCAGTCCAGCCGGTGTTCATCATGCAACAGCGTATACTCTGCAATATCGTTCGGTGATGAGAGTTCGTGTTCTGGTACAATTAATCGGGGGCTACAGACCGGGAGAAGTTTATCGTTCACCAGGCACTCAGACTCCATTCCAGGGTAGCTACCAGCGCCGTGCCGGATAGCGAAATCAATCCCCTCAGACAGTAAATCAACCTGTCTGTTGGTTGTACTGATTTGTACTTCCACACCCGGATTGGCTTTTTCAAATGCAGGCAGCCGCGGCAGCAGCCATTGAATGGCAAAACCACTTGTGCAACTAATCGTTACTTTGTTTGCCTTTCCATCATTCGTTAAGCGTTGTGTTGCTTCTGCTATCTGGCTGAAAGCGGGCCGTATCGCCCTCAGATAGATACGCCCCTCAGTTGTCAGTTCGAGACGACGAGGACTGCGTATGAACAATCGAGTGTTCGTCACGTTTTCGAGTTTTGCAATCTGCTGGCTGACAGCGCTGGACGTTACACATAATTCTTCAGCAGCGGCCTTCATACTCATAAGTCTTGCCGCAGACTCAAAACACATAAGCGCATGTAAAGGTGGAATTTTCATCAGATATCGTGCTTTATAAGTTAGAAAATCTTAAGTATAAACAAAAATCTTGTTTGTCGACATGTCTGGCATGATTCACAGTTTCGTTGTTACTTCCCCTTCAAAGAAAAAGGAACTGTTATGCGTGTTGCTGACTATCTCCGGTTACTCCTGCTTGCCGTTATTTGGGGAGCGAGCTTTCTCTTTATGCGTATAGCTCCCTTTCTGATGTATTGCCTTGCGGCCAAATGGCTACCTGCCGGGTATTCAGCCATTTTGAATGCAACAACGCCTTTGATGGGGGCACTCGTTGGATTTTCATGTTTTGCGGAAAAACTGACACTTCGAAAATAGGCTGGCATATTCCTGGGACTTGTCGGCATCATTGTGATCACCACAATTGGTAAAGTATTGTCTGCGGATAAGCAAATTGCCGGTGTTATTGCCTGTCTCATCGCTACCGGTTGTTATGGGGTCGCCAGTTTTCTGACACGAAGCTGGATTGCCAACAAAGGCGGACTCGATCCTAAAATTGTCGCTTTCGGTAGCCAGATGGGGGCATCTATTTTTCTGATGCCTTTTTTTCTATGGAGCACCAGCATTGGTCCTACTGTTAACTGGCAACAGCAAGAGGCATGGATAAGCGTAATTGCAGTGGGAGTGATCTGTACTGCGTTTGCTTACATATTGTATTTCCGTCTGATTGCCGATGTCGGGCCATTACGTTCATTAACAGTGACATTCTTAATTCCTCCGTTTGGCATGCTGTGGGGATATACTGTGCTGGGCGAAATCATTAACAATGGCTTCATTATAGGGGCGACAATTATAGGTGTTGCTGTCTGGATGGTTGTGAGCCCGGAAAAAACTAATTAATGGTTAAGTATGATGAATAAAAACAACGAGCTTTCATAACCAGGAAGCCTGGAGGGGTTTAATTAAGAACTAATTAACTCAAAAGCCTATATTTATCAGTAATTATTTTTTAATTGACTATAAAAATAAACGTCCGTTTATGGCACTTAGCTGCCAGAGCAGTGTGCTGAGCCCGCTTCGAGCGAAAAGCCGAAGCGAGCCTTACAACACCATGATTAGTTTGTCGAAAGATACCCTAAAGTGAATGCTCTGGTTTAGCGGGATATTTAAACTGAGATCATCACCAGTCGCGGAGCAGATTTGTGCTGGTACAAGGAATAAAACTACCCGCTGGGGTCTTCCGCCCCTCTCTCCCTTTTGAATCCTATTACGGACTCTGATTACATGAAACTCTACCAACTCGCTAATAAATAATAAAATATAATAAATCCGCCATTTTTGATAGACTACGAGACCGATAGCCCACGGTTCATCGTACAGTGGTGGCATTATTTCCCCACGATAACGACGATCCCGGCTTCTGGCTTAGGTTCTTGTTATGAACCATCGTTTTGCCCGCTGTTAACAGGCGAAGTAGTTCGCCATCAGCAACAGGCTACGATGGAAAAGTGTCGGCATCATTGCCGCCAGGATTCATTTTTAATAAAAGGATTATTATGAAATCAACACTCAACTCATTCATTATTATTATAAGTTCCGGCTTATTATCAGGGTGTGCATCCTACTGGGGGAAGGTGCCCTATACGCCACCACCCGAATCGGAAACCAATATTGCTAAAATTCGGTTAATTGGTAACCCTCCCGGGTTTACCATCAGCCAGCACGGTAAAAAGCCTGGGGCGGTTGATGATACAAGCATCGTAATATTGCGACCGACTCACGACCTTGGTTTTCCGAAAGCCTCAAGCGATAGCGCAAGATATAAAGAAACATATTATGATACAACCGTGTATGCCAATACCCCGACCCGGGTGGGCTTCAGGTTTTTGTACGGCTGCCGCGATGTTGGTTACGCCTTTGTTCCGCAAAAAGGAGAAACGTACGAGTTTAAACTATCCACAAGCGATAAAAGTGGCTACTGCGTACTTTATGCAACCCATCTAAAATATGATGCTGAAAATAATATTTATGTAGATGACTCTGTCGAAAAATACCCGAATTATACTTATTCTGAATAATCGACAAAGGGAATAAATGAATAGAATAACCACTTTATTGGCCTTATGTTTAACCCTGCTGATTTCAGGTTGTATCGGCCATATAGACAGAACGCATGAAGGGAGTGTACAAAAACTCTCAGAAAAAGAGTGAGTAAAAACTTAATACCCGGTAAAACGACAAAAAGAGATGTCCTGCTGCTGCTCGGCCGCCCGACGCTACCTGAGGACTATAACGTTAAAAATGACTGGGTTTATCATTCTAAAACCACCGGTAAGGCACTCTATGTCATTGCCCCGGTAAACTATGACAAAGAGGTAACATTGACTTTAAAATTTAACGACAACAAGACGTTAGTCAGTAGCCAATATCGCGCAAACTGACCCGGTTTGTGGGGCGCGTGATATTGCTTCATCAACCTGAAATAAATGCGCCGGTGTTCATCGGCGCATTTATTTCAGGCATGGTTAGACACAACTGAGGCGTATGGCTTCTGCTACGGGTGAGAGATAGAGGTGCTTGTTTGCAACCCATTTCCCTACTCAATAAATTCATTAATGCAATTGACATCCATTCTCATCTATTATTACCCGCACATCGCACGATCCATGGCTGCTGCAACAAGGGAGGTCGTCAGTGCTACTGGCTATCAGGTACGTCTTTGCTTCATGTCCACTCCGTATTACCGCGCTCATCGCCGTTGTATTGCTTCAGGGGCTGATACCGGCCCTCAACGTCTTTATGACCGGCCAGATCATCAATACGCTGCATGCAGCGCAAACCACCAACGGCGAGCTGATGCTGAACGTCGCTGTTTGGTGTGTCTCACTCCTCGGCATGCAGCTGATGCAGCCCCTGGTCAATCTTGTTCAGGGGGATGTCACGGAGATTTCGACCAATTACTTCAGCGCTAAGATCATGCGCCGCATGAATGACTCCTTTTCCCTGAGCCTGTTTGATAACAAGGCGCGTTACGAGCAGCTGGAATATTTGAAAAAAGAAGCCGCCTACCGGCCGCTTAATTTCATCATCTGTATCATTTACGTCATCCGGGCAATTATCATGGCCGGCAGTTTGCTGTTGGTTCTGCTCAACTATTCAGGAGCAGGAGCGGCCATTTGCGCACTCTCCGCCATACCGATGATTGTTACCAATATACGTATTCAGCAGAGATATGTGCGGGACTTATTCCTCACCTCTAAAGATGCGATTGCGATGCGCTACGTATACGGCGTCAGTATGGACAAGAGTTTTTTGCAGGAGATCCGGCTATACGGCCTTGGAAAATATCTGCTGAATAAATTTAACGTATCTGCCCGCCATACCTACTCACGCATGCACAAACAGCGCATCCGCGCGCTCATCGCGCCCGTGCCAGCGATGGTGCTGAGCCTGGGGATGCTGTTCGCCGGAGTAACGCTGTTTTTAAGCAACTTACGCACCAGCGATATTGCCGTGGGCGCGCTGGTGATGGTGTTCCAGTCTATTGTGATGATGAAATCGCACCTCGACGAGATAGCCAACTTTGGTTCGAATCTCGTCAGCATGAGCAGTTTTTTCACTCACTATCATTCGTTTATGACGGATAAGATCGAACCGGTGAAAAACGGCCATCTTACCTTACCCACCGAAACGCCTTTTGCACTCAGCATTCAAAATCTCCGATTTCAGTATGAGGGGCGTAATCATCCCGCCCTGGATGGGGTTAACCTTGAAATTGCCCCCGGCGAGAAGGTCGCCATTCTCGGCGATAACGGCAGCGGAAAAACAACGCTGGTTAAAATGATTCTACGTATGTACGCCTTCAGTGAGGGGGCGGTGTCGGTGTCAGGCGTGCCGATCGACAGGCTGGATATTGAAAGCTATCGGAATCAGATCGCCACCGTGTTTCAGGATTACGGAAAATATGAGTTCACGGTGGGCGAAAACATTGCCCTGAATAATTACGACGCAGAGACCCCGTCACCCGCGGTTGATGAATTGCTGAAACAGGTAGGGTTCCCGTATGGCCAGCACACCCGGCTGGGCAAGCAGTTCGGCGGCGATGAGCTCTCCACTGGGCAGTGGCAACGGCTGGCGATTGCGCGAGCGCTATACCGCAAGGCCAGTTTGTTTATTTTTGATGAGTTCTCTTCGTCGCTCGATCCCGAAACCGAGCATCGGCTATTTAATGACATTCTCGCCCTCAACACGACGGTCCTCGCCGTGACGCACAGACTCGGTAACATCAAAGAATTCGACCGAATTATCGTGATGTCTGCCGGAAAGGTCATCGAAAATGGCGACTTCGCCACGCTAATGAGCCAACGAGGAAAATTTCACGACATGTGGCACGCGCAGTTTAAATCGGTGATGGCTCAGGCGGTTTAATTCTACGGGAGTCGTACGCAGTTGTTTTGTACGTCACTGCGGATGTCACTGCGCCAAAGTTAACATTATTACCCCCTGGCGTATGGCGGACATACCCGAAATCGAGCAAGGCGATGGCTTCGCAGCCGAAGTGTGCTTAAATCAACCTGCGGAGCCATCGAAGCCAATACATTGAAATCAGCAATCGGGAGGTAAGTTTGCAGCTTGAAACCAGGCGTTTATGTCTTAGACCAGTAGTTGCATCAGATGTAGCCGATCTATTCAGGATATATGGCGACCCTGCCACGAACCAATTCAATCCGGCTGGACCTTATCCTGATATTCAACATGCGCAGGCGGTTTTGAATCGATGGATAGACCATTGGGTCGCCAATGGTTTTGGTAACTGGGCAATATCCCTTTTCGACCGCCCCGAAGATATCATTGGTTTCGGTGGGTTGAGTATCCTCAGCTATACCGATCAGCCTTTCAATAATCTGGGGTATCGGTTTGCGACTGAAGCGTGGGGAAAAGGGCTGGCGACGGAGTTTGCTGAATATGCCGTCAGGTATGGGTTTGAGGTAATTAAACTTGCAGAAGTTAATGCTGTTGTAAGAGCAAACCATCTGGCGTCGCAAAAAGTTCTGCAAAAAGCAGGACTGAGCTACATCAGAGATATAGATGATGTCAAAGACGCCCCACCAAGCATGCTATATGCGCTTCGTTTTGATGACTGGCATATAAGTAAAAGCATGCCCGGTTGATAAACCGGCAGATCGTATGGTGAATGCAGCCATAAGAATGAGTCACTTGCCAACTGCTCTCAATTACATCACTTAACGGCACTGCGGGATAAGGTGATTGTTAAGACAATCAATTAATCTAAAGACCCTTAACTACGGATTGACAAGCTATGACAATTCAAACACCGCAGGCAGTAACGGAAGCTTTTTTTCATCGTATAGCCACAGCAGAAGATGTGAATGAAATAGCTGAACTGGTTAGTGAAAATGTGGACTGGCTGGTCGCCGGGAATACTCAGGTAGTTCCCTGGATTGGCCGCAAACACGGCAGAAAAGGTGTAGCAGAATTCTATGCGCAAATCCGCTCACAGATTTCATCAGAACATTTTGAAATCAAAGATATCCTTATCAAAGATAAGCATGTAGTGGCTATCGGTGAGCTTGCATCACGCGTTAAAAAAACGGATAAGCTGATTGAAACCGAGTTTGTACTCGATATGCGCATTGAAGATGGCCTTATTACCCGTTTTCGCATGTTTGAGGATAGCCACGCAGTTTCCGAAGCATGTCTTTGATTTGTAGCTATCCTTGCGCCCTCCAGATATCCATTCAAACGAGCGTACAGCGAACTTTTTCGTTATTGAGAGCTCACTGACTTAATACCATTTCAATATTGGCCTGACCCTTGTTCAATCATACTAGCTCACATTCGCTCCGGGTACGAAGCGGATGTGAGTGCTGTTGGTCAGTTGAGAGCAAGGAACTGTCGTTTGGTCTACAAATCATTTGCCTTCTTTTACTGAAGAATATCACTCATCCACTTTCCCGCGGGGGACATGTTAAGATGTACCTCCCTGGATCTCCCATCACGTGGATTTGTTCATTTTTTTGAGGAGAAAATATGCGCACTGTAGGAATATTCTGTGGTTCTTCTGAAGGCTGTACACCAGCTTACATGGAGGCTGCTCGTCTTGTTGGTAGATGTTTAGCTGAACAGAGTATAAATATCGTTTATGGTGGCGGGCGCGTTGGTTTAATGGGTGCCGTAGCCGACTCAGCTCTCGCATATGGTGGTCATGTAACAGGTGTTATTCCAAAATCCTTGCTGGAACGTGAAATTGCCCACACCGGGTTGTCCGAGCTGCAGGTGGTGGATAACATGCACCAGAGAAAATCTGTGATGGCAGAGTTAGCATCCTGTTTCATCGCATTACCGGGTGGTGCAGGGACTGCTGAGGAGATATTTGAACAGTGGACCTGGGCCCAATTAGGAATACATGACAAACCCTGTGCGTTTCTGAACGTTAATCACTTTTACAATCCTCTAAGAGTGATGGTACATCAGATGGTAAGTGAAGGTTTTATGAAACAGGATTATGCCGACATGCTTATTTTTTCTGAGAATTTGCACGATATTATCGATTATTTTAAAACCTATACACCACCTGCTTCAAAATGGACAACGTGGAGCGGAAATCGCCATGCTTGAGCAAAAAACGATTCATATTGCTGCAGCGGTCATGATGGATGACAAAGGGCGATTACTGCTGGTCAGGAAAAGAGGCTCCGTGTATTTTATGCAACCCGGAGGAAAAATTGAGCCAGGAGAAGACGCTCACTCAGCACTGATTCGGGAACTCAGGGAAGAGCTTAATCTTGAACTATCACAAGAAGAGCTTACTCCGCTTGGCGAATTCACAGATAGCGCTGCTAACGAACCCGGATATCTGCTTCATGCCTGCATGTTCAGCATGGAAAGGCGCATTCAGGATGTGAAGCCTGCTGCTGAAATTGAGGAAATTCTCTGGTTATCTCCTTCCAATATATCGTCCAGTCAACTGGCACCGCTAACGTTAAACAAAATTGTCCCGCACGTGTGGCCATCGACACCTTAGGTCATCTGTTGCCCGGTTTCATATAGTCATCTCTACCATCGTCTGGAAGGTGGCTATATGATTATTAAAGTTCCTCGCCGATGAACCCTACCTGATGTTATAAACTACCCCTATTGGCACTTAACGGACAAGTACGTAGGTCTGTCATGAGTGAGGAGCTAAAGTTCGCCTATAGTAGTAATACTCATATTGCCATGTGGAAATTAGCGGGGAGCAGGTCAGGTTTTATATCAGTCGTCTTTTGACATCCATTTTTAGGCACAATGCTATCTAGGAGTAAATCAGCTGGAAGTTTTCACGTATTTTCCTGGGAATGTTGGAGATAGTATCCATGAGTTGAATGAGCGGGAAAGCAACGGCTTTCCCTTTTCTATACATTATTTTCAATATGTCGTTCTGACTAACCCGATGAAAAGTAACAGTCCTACTATAATTATCATGATGAGGGCAAAGCGACGAAATGCCATCCATTGCTTATACTCTCTGGCATCGGCTTCACGAATCAGTTTTTCTACGTCTGTTTCCTTTTTTTCGTATTTTTCTCTTTCCAGTATATGGCGATAATGTTTCCTCATCCCATAAACAGAAAACTGAAACCAGATGAGCATGGCTGGATATACAACAACTACTGTTCTTACTATATCTCTCGGAAATGAGTTTTGCCCCGGCAGTAAATAATCATAAACCCTGAAGAAAAATAAAATAAAAAGAAATGCCACGCCCGCTCCGACCCAATATTCAATGTGGGTGGATATGGCATTATATGCATCTTTAAAATTTTTCCTTCTTAAATCCCGAGGAAGCCCTGCTAGTTCTGGAATGCTTTTTTTGGCCCAGTAAATTTTCATGTGAATATCCCTATCATCATTGACGTTAGTTTATGAAAACCTCTTTCGCTCTTTTTGATAAATAAACATACAAGAGAGGGAGTGAAAAAATAGACATATCAATCAACAAGTTATTAATGTATCCAGCAGCAATAATATCGACGCCAACATCTACCACATAAATCCCATATGCATAACTTGTGGCATGAAGCAATATATAAATAGAATGAATGTAGAGAAGTAGTTTTTTAGTTATTCTTTTTCTTTTAAAGAAAGCATAAAGAAAAACAACACATAAAACAGATAGAATAAAAAGAGCAACAAAAGAAGTTATGAAGTACCCTCTTATCTGAGAGTCACCATCCAGTGACCTGTATATAGTAAAAAACGTATACATTAGATCTATTCTTGTTATTAATATGTAGCAAACCGATAGCATCATAACAAAAAGGATCAAGCCAAATTTCATCTCTTTTGTTTTTTTTGCGGCTATATTTTTTCCTTGCATAAGGCATCCTTGTTATTTTAGCAGTCCTGTTAACTCATTTTTTATTCCATTTCGTATATAAACATATTTCCGAAGGATAATTTCTCGCTGCCGGTAAAAATCATTTTTTCTTCTCAGGTCACATAAGCCCCCTTAATTGCCTGATAATTATAGCTATAAATGGTACTGTTGCAAAACTGAAAATGGTGGCTATCAGCGCACTAATGAGGAAACTGGTTAACTGGTGTTATGACGTACTGAAGGCGAAAACCGCGTTTTGTGACGAAATATGAGGTCTGTGCTGCATACCGACTTTCGCTAAGCTGAAAACATAGCTAATGAAAACGCTCATAAGGATCACCGGGCGTGGTCCAGTTAGTACAGGCAATTTTTACGTCCGCTCCTGGTACTTAGCTGCCAGAGTAGTGCGCTGAGCCCGCTTCTAGCGAAAAGCTGAAGTTAGCCTTACACCACCATGATTAGTATGTCGAAAGATATCCAAAAGTGACTGGTCTGGTTTAGCGGGATACTTACAGATGCATTCTAAGCCCGGTTCTCAGGCTTTAGTCTGACCTATACGTCATGGTTATTAAATAGTTACCTTCCCGGACAGGCAATGTGTCGCATCGCCGACTTATACCCCAGCAATGTTCTGATCCTAACCGGATCCAAAATTCGATTTATTTAATAAAGCATATAGATGGTTGTTTTTCACAAAAATGAGTGACTTGTGATAATAAAATAATAAATTTGTAACAAAAAACAAACAAAGCGCTTCTATATTGACCCCTTCAATTTTTGGGGGGAGTGCCATGCGTAACTGGAGTGAGCCTAAAAAGAATAAAGCCCATATCGAACTGATCCCGATGATCGATGTGATGATGTTTTTACTGGTTTTCTTTGTCCTGATTAGCCTGAATGTGATCCCGGCTCTGGGCCTGAAAACCCAGCTGCCGTCGGCCAGTAGCGCCCAACAGCTTAAACCGCAAAAAAAAGCCATTATCACCCTCGGAGCCGGTGAACAGCTGCAACTGGACGGTCAACCGCTGGCCCTTGATGCGTTGGTGCGGACCTTGAAGCAACAGCAGCAGGAAAGCCAAACCACCACCATTATCGTGAACAGCGATAAAGACGTTGTGGTGGAACGCCTGGTCGCGGTGATGGATACCTTACGTCAGGGCGGCTTCTTCTCTATTTCCATCTCCACACGGAAGCAGTGATATGTATCTGCTTTATCGCTCACGTCACGTTGTTAGGCTGTGTCCCGTAATCACCTGAGCTATAGTAACTGTCTGTTTCCACAACATATTAAACTATGGCTCGCTACGACATTCCCGATGAAGCATGGACTATCATCCAACCCTTTCTGCCAGCAGCGTCTGCCTCTCCACAGGCCGGGCGTCCGTGGGCGGAGCATCGTATGATCATCAACGGCATGTTCTGGGTGCTGTGTTCAGGTGCACCATGGCGTGATTTACCTGAACGGTACGGCCCATGGAAGACCGTTTATAACCGCTTTAACCGATGGTCAAAATCGGGTGTGATTAACATTATTTTCAACAAGTTACTTTCAGACTCTGGATGCACATGGCCTCGTGGACTGGTCGGCCACTGCACTGGATGGCAGCAATATCCGGGCGCTGAAATGTGCTGCCGGTGCGCAAAAAAACAACCCGATATCACCGGAGATAATGGGCTGGGTCGCTCTCGCGGTGGTTTTGGCACCAAAATTCATCTGGCGACAGACGGAAGTGGTCTGCCGTTAAACATCGTACTGAGTCCCGGTCAGGCTCACGAAAGCCAGTTTGCACAACGTCTTCTGGACGGTATCGGTGTTCAGCGCCAGAACGGAAGTATCAAGCGCCGTGGTCATGCAGTACTGGCTGATAAAGCCTACTCCGGACATGCGTTACGTAACGAACTGAAAAGAAGAGGGATAAAAGTTGTCATCCCGCGTAAATCCAATGAAAAAATGGCCACAGATGGTCGTTCACCACTCGATCGTGAAGCCTACCGCAATCGCAATGTTGTTGAGAGGTGCTTTGGTCGCCTGAAAGAATACCGCCGCATTGCCACACGTTACGACAAAACGGCGAGGAATTATCTGGCGATGGTGAAACTGGGTTGCATCCGATTGTTTTACAAGAGGTTATGTAATTAAGGGACACAGCCTAGCTGGCTACCCGCGATAGTTGTCGCCGGATGCTTACTGTTCGTTAGCCAGCATGCCGTGCTGCAGGTTAAACCGCATTATGACGATACGGTAATGGAGCTGTCACTGGCCGAGCCAGAGCCGCCGCAGCCGCAGCCCGTCCCGGAACCTCAGCCAGAACCGCCGCCGGAACCTCAACCTGAGCCGGAAACGATTGCTGAACCCGTCGTTCCTGCCCCGGAACCCATTATCCAGGCCAGACCGATTGTTAAGCCGAAACCTAAACCGAAGCCAAAACCGGTCCATGAGAAAGCCCCGAAGCCGCAGGAGCGCGAGGCTCATCAGCCCGCCGCCCTTCGCAGCCCGGTGAGTAAACCAGCCGCGCCCTCTTCTCCTCCGGCACCGAAAGCAAACGCGCAGGCGGCGGAAAACGGCTACATGCAGGCGCTGCGCCGCGAGTTGGAGCAGCGTAAACGCTACCCGAGCGGCCGTCAGGCTTCACTGGAACGCCCACAGGGCAACGTTGAGGTCTGGCTGGAAGTCGACCGCAGCGGCAGAGTGCTGTCTTCCGGTATTGCCAGCAAGGCCCCGAGCATGTTGCTCAATCGCGCAGCGCTTAGCTCTTTACAAAGTATCAGCCAGCTGAAGCCCTTTCCTGAAGAGGCTTTTGCCGGGCAAAGAAGCAAAAAATTTACCGCAACGTTTAATTATCACGCTCCATAAAACCTAATTAATAATTTGTTTTTTATAGGAAAAAAAATGAAGAACTTTAATTATTCTGGGATTGCGTTAGCCGTGGTGTCGGCATTGTTATCGGGTTCCTCGCTGGCGGCGGAAAGCAGCGATGTGGGAGAAATTAACGTCAAAGGGCAGTCGCTCGGCGGCGGTCTGATGGTGCAGGAAGACAGCAGTAAAGCGCGTTCTACTCTGACTAAAGAAGCCATGGACAAAGCTCCCGGCGCCAGCAACGCCATCGATATGCTGAAATATACGCCGGGTATGAACGTCAACAGTAATGACGCCAGCGGCCTGAGCGGTATCGACTACACTATGCGCGGGATGAACTCCGATCAAATCGGCTTGTCGATGGACGGCATTCCGATTAACGACTCGGGCAACTACGCGGTTTATCCAAACCTGCTGGGCGATGCGGAAAACCTTGAGCAGATCTTTGTTACCCAGGGCTCTTCCGAAGCGGATGGTCCGCATATCGGTTCCAGCGGCGGTAACATCGGTCTTGTCACAAAGCGTCCGGCAAAAGATTTCGGCGGCTTCGTCAAGCAAACGCTGGGGAGCAA
This sequence comes from Klebsiella sp. WOUb02, assembly GCF_050058015.1. NCBI lineage: Bacteria > Pseudomonadati > Pseudomonadota > Gammaproteobacteria > Enterobacterales > Enterobacteriaceae > Klebsiella > Klebsiella sp. WOUb02. The sequence continues at coordinate 381,848 of NZ_CP170106.1, read as the reverse complement.
TAATCTCAGCAAAACCTTCGCCCGCCTGGAGACCGGTGAGTATAACGGCTTCAGCAACTGGCTCTCTTACTCACATACCGAGGCCAAAAAATGGCGCGGAGAAGGACGCCTCTATTCTGATAAGTTCGAGATGAACTCACTGTACGAAGACGGGAACGGCAACAGCAGTAACCTGATCATGAAGTATAACCGCCAGGATAACAGCAACTACAACACCCTAAGCAAAGCGCAGTTTGAAGAGGACCCGCGCCAGGACTACTCGACCACTCCGGCCTATAACAACAAAGGTCAGTTGAACAAATATTACAAACTTAACCGTAATCCGTTTGAAACCTTCACCCTCTCTTTTTCACAAAGACTGCAGCTGCGGGACAACCTCGCGTTGACCGTTCAGCCCTATTACTACTGGGGTAACGGCGGCAGCTTTACCGGTCAAACGGCCTCAGTACTGTCTAATACCTCCGATAAAGCCGGGCAGTACGACCTGAGCAATTTAAGTTCTAATACCTACTACCGGCCTTCGTGGACCCAGACCTGGCGACCGGGCGTCACCACCAAATTGAAGTGGGATATTAACGACGAGCATAGCCTGGATATCGGTTACTGGTATGAGCGTGCGCGCCAGTCGCAGACCCAGCCGTTTATCAGCATTCAGGATGATGGCAATCCGGCGAACGTCTCAGGTAAACCAGGCGGATCCGATCAGGTGAAAGACGCCAACGGCAACACGGTACAGGGCCGTAACCAGTACACCATCACTCCGGCGCAAAAAGTATGGCTTCAGGATACCTGGTTCGTGACGCCGGACTGGACGCTGGTGGGTGGGCTGGCGTATCAGTACGTCGAGCGCATTGGTGATAACAAAGGTAGCCTGTATAACGCCCCGGAAAAACGTAAGGCGACCTACCATGAATTCCTGCCGAACTTTAGCATCAGCTACAAGCCGGATATGGAAAACCAGCTGTTCTATAACCTGACGCGCAACATGCGTACGCCGCCAAACTACGTACTCTACAACGTGGGCGATTCAATCAGCACCAAGCCGGAGCTGAGCTGGAACCACGAGCTGGGCTGGCGTTTCCAGCGTGAAGATATGCTGCTGAGCGCGACGCTTTTCTATATGCGCTATACCGACCGTCAGATTTCGACCACCAATGCTGACGGCGACTACGAAATGATGAATATCGGCAGCGTCGAAAGTAAAGGCGTGGAGCTCGAGTGGAGCGGTGAGCTGCCGTACAACTTCAACTACTACACCTCTTACACCTACACTCATTCCGAACAAAAAGATGACATTGTCAGCAACGGCGGTAATCCACTGCCAACGGCGGGCAAAACGGTACCGAACGTCCCGAAAAACATGCTTAACATGTCGCTGGGCTATGACGATGGTCTCTATTACGGCAGCTTCGGCGGCAAATACGTCAGCTCGTTCTATGGCGATTTGACCAACGACGAAAAAATCGGCGGGCGCACGGTCTTTGATGTTGCCGCGGGCGTTCATCTGCCGGTGGACAAAAAGATTGTTAAAAGCGCCACCCTGCGTTTTGGCATCGATAACCTGTTCGATAAACAGTACCTGACCTCCGTACGCTCGACGACCTTTAACGCGGCTCCTTACGATGGCGTGAAGGCCAGCAACCCGTATTACAACGTCGGCGAAGAGCGCACCTTTAGCGTTTCGCTGGAAGCAACCTTTTAATTAACCGGAGGGCACTTTGATGGATGCCAACCTGATTCACGACATTATTTTCTACGTTATGTATGCCGCGCTGGCGATCGCCGTGGTGATACTGGTCGAACGCGGGCTCTATTTTTCGTGGGCCCAACGTCAGGCTCAGCGCTTTGAGAAGGCGCTGACGCCGGAGGTACGCCGTGTGTCGGACCTGCCGGAATCGCTGACCAGGCGCAATAGCCTTCCGCTGACCCTTATTCTGCCAGTACTGGAGAAAAAACTGGCGGCAGAAGACCGGGAGGCGGTGAGCGATTTGATTGACGCCCAATATCTGCTGAGCAAACCGCAGATGTCGCGTGGGCTGTGGATGCTCGAAACCGTCGTCACCGCCGCGCCGCTGCTGGGCCTTCTCGGTACGATTCTGGGGATTATGGATACTTTTAAGGCGCTCTCCGCCTCGGGCGTCTCTGATGCCAGCATGGTTTCCGCCGGCATGGGCACCGCGCTATACGCCACCGGCCTGGGGATCGCAATCGCGCTGCTGTGCCTGGTGGGTAATAACTACCTGCAAAGCCGCATGGAGGGTATTAACGAGCTGCTGAAGGTGCTGCTGATCCGTGCCGGAAGCCCGGTCAGTCGTCCGGAACAGGGCGGTAATCGCTGGGAAGGGCGCGAGGCGCAGCGCTATGCCTGATTATCGTCGATACGGGTGGCCGGGTGGCCGCCTGATGAGTCTGCTCATGGGCACCTGGATGCTATTCAGCCCGTCCGCACAGGCGGAGTTCTCGATACCGGGCTACGAACTGGTATATAACGCGCCGCAGGAAACCACGCTACAGAATAATGATTTGCGCAATGCTGCCGAGGTCTGGCAGCAAATGTTTGACTCGGCGCGCAGCCATATCGATCTGGCGCAGTTTTATGTGGCAAATGAAAAAGGCTCTCTGCTGGACGGCGTGCTGAAGCATCTGCAGGCCGCCGGGGAACGAGGAGTGAAGATTCGTTTTCTGATGGAGGAGAAAGGAGTTGGCCTTTCGACGCCAGAAACGCTGGCGGCGCTGAAAACGATCCCGAACCTCGAGCTGCGGATTATTCCGTTCCATCGGCTGACCGGTGGTATTGTCCACGCTAAGTATCTGCTGGTGGATGGCAAAGAAGCCTTTGTCGGTAGTCAGAATTTTGACTGGCGCGCGCTGGAACAGATTCAGGAAACCGGCTTGCGAATCAGCGATGCGCAGGCGGTGCGGCAAATTCAGGCTATTTTCGATCAGGACTGGCAGGCGCAGGCCCTGCTTGAAGAGAATAAGCCGGTGCCGAAGCTGGCGTGGCAGGCGCCGGAGTCGGCCCCGCAGGGCAATTATCTGGTTGCCAGCCCGCGCGATTATAACCCGAGCGGGGTGATTGACTCGCAGGTTGAACTCCCGCGTCTGATAGCCAACGCCAAATCACGGATTCGGGTACAGGTGATGGATTATGCGCCGCTATCGTGGGGAGAAAAGGGGAAGCGTCCCTTTTACTCCCCCATTGATAACGCCCTGCGCAGCGCGGCAGCGCGTGGTGTGCAGGTTGAACTGATGGTTGCCAGCTGGAATCTGAAGAAGCCGGATGTGTTCTGGTTAAAGAGCCTGTCGCTGGTGCCTAACGTTCAGTTGAAAGTGGTGACGATCCCTCCCGCAAGCCGTGGATTTATCCCGTTTGCAAGGGTGGTTCACAGTAAGCTGATGACTATCGACGGCTCGACAGCCTGGGTGGGAACCAGCAACTGGAGCGGCGGCTATTTTGATAACTCACGCAACCTTGAGCTGGTACTGAATAGCGTGCCGATGGCCGAGCGTGTGGATGCGCTTTACAGCCAACTGTGGAACAGTCGCTATGCGGAGCCGATCAAGGTTGATTTTGATTATCCGCTCCCCCACCCCGCCCGCGAACACTAAAATAGAAACGTAGCTGATGATTCAGGCGGGTACTGTGTGATTACACAGCCCGTCTTCTGCGTAAGGTGGTTGGTACGCCGAGAGTGAAAAGCAGACAAATGCGTTAAAGCATGGTGAATACTTTTAAAAAATAAATCGTTTTTTTGGCAGAACACTGAGGCCAGAGTAGCTGTTACTTTTCGGGTAAAGGTGAGTTGTGGATCAGGAAATGCTCAATCGAGTCGATTAAACCGGGAGCTAAGGGGAGCGCTGGTTCAGCGTATGAAGCGATATTCACCATGCGATCGACCGAAGTAATTTCCTTCATAACATGGTTCATATTGGGCAGTATAACCAGGGACGCTTGAGGATTCGCGGCTTTAAGCCGTCTTGCATCCGTTTCTTCCACCTGGAGATCGCGTTGCCCTTGTAGCACTAACACGGGTTTGGAGATACTCGAAATGAGCTTACCCGGATTATATGAAAACGCATTGATCAAAAATCCCTGAACCGCAGGATTAAAGAGATTTTGCAATGCTGGATGCATATTCGTAATATCGACCCGCCGCCGATGCTCCAGAGCATCAATTATCGGTAGCGCCTGCTTTAATAACATTTCGTTTTCCGGATTAGCGTTAAGCTGCCCCCTCAACACCTCCCCCATCGGCCTCCCGGGCGTTGCGATAAGAACCACGCCGCACACATCATCTTCTTGAGCCGAAGCAAGTGCGACTACGCCTCCTTCGCTGTGTCCCAAAACCCAAACACGGGGAGTTTGCATCTGACGTCTAAGTACTTTTACCCAGGTTCGAACGTCGTCAACATAGTCAGAAATCGTCACCGCATTGGCATCCTCTACGGCCATTGCGCTAGCGAACATTCCACGTTTGTCGATACGAAGCGTTGCAAAGCCTTTTGCAGCCAGGCCTTCAGCAAGAAGTCGGTAAGGCGATGCATTCACACCAAGCGGGTTGTTTCCATCCCGATCGGTCGGCCCGGAGCCAGGAACGATAAGAATAACGGCGGTCGGTTTTGAATTTGGGGTGAGTAACGCGCCTTTCAAAGGACCTTTTGGCCCAGCAGCATCCAGGACAGTTTCGGGAAAGGTCATCGGCACTACCGCCAGACTTACAAATGGGCATGCGCTCAAAAGAGCAATAGAGGCGGTAATATTCATCGGTGATGTCCCTGTAAAACTCAGCGCGCCTGTCAATTTATATTATAAACATGGCCTGCTCTCCATTGTTTAATACATCAGTGGCGTTAGTAAAGTCCGCTCCTGGCATATAGACGATCGTCATATTACGCTCCGCTCATCAGTCCCCTTTTCTCCAGCGAGCGAACTGCGGATCATGGCAAAATAGTAGCCTCGCGCCCAATTCTCACTGACGCACAGCCCATCTCCGGCAATGATGTTCAAAGCGATGATGGCACAATATCGCCTCCGCCTGACACAACGTCTGATATGCCGTGCCAACACACCTGATTGGGTCGCCCCCTCCCGCTAAGTATCATCCGTCTTTTCAAGATAATGCCGCGAAAACTCTCTCATCGAAATCAACACCGGCAGCAGGGCCATCCCCGTTGCGGTCACTGCATATTCAACACGCGGGGGCTGTTCGCCAAAATCGGTCCTGAAGATGAGCCCGTCGCTTTCCAGCTTGCGCAGATGCTGAGTCAGCACCTTATGGGATATTTCAGGCATGCTTTTTAAGAACTGCGAGTGGCGCATGCCGGGCTCGGCGCAGAGCCTGAAGAAGATCGGCAGCGTCCATTTTGCGGAAATTAATTTAACCACCTGAGTCACATAGGCAACGGAGCCCTCTGGCCCCAGACAGCGTTCTCTTTCTTCATACTCTACAGGCACTTTTAGGTGCCTAATTGATTCATTCATCGGTTTATCTTCCAATGGGCGGCAATAGGGTTACAGGAGAAAAGCGATGGACCTGAAGCTTAAAGGTAAAGCTGCGCTGGTAACCGGCAGCAGCAAAGGTATCGGTGAGGCTATCGCCAGAGCGCTCGCCAGTGAAGGGGCTACCGTCATTATACACGGCCGCGATCGGTCAAAAGCGGAAAGCGTCGCGAACGACATTAAAAATCAGGGCGGGCAGGCCTACTTTGTCAGCGGTGATTTGACGAGTGACGATGATGTCAGGCTTCTTTTCGAGCGGGTCAATTCCTTCCCGGAGTCGGTAAATATTCTGGTCAACAACGCCGGCGGTTCCGGACCCACTGAAGAGTGGACGTCAACCCGTCCGCAAACATGGGCTGAAGGATATGATAGAAACGTCCTCTCCGCCCTGCGGGTTATCAACCATTTTCTTCCGGGGATGCGCGCTCAGGCGTGGGGAAGGATCATCAATATTTCGAGCCTGGCGGCGCTGATGCCGCCGGACAAGCGGCCAGATTATGCTGCGGCGAAGGCCGGGATGCTTGCCATGACCTCATCCCTGTCAAAGGCGGTTGCGCAAGAAGGTATTACGGTGAATACCGTTTCACCCGGCACCATTCATAGCCCCAGCCTGGACAAAGCCTTCCGGCAAACGGCTAAAAATATCGGCCTGGCTTACGATGCGCAATGGGGAGATATTGAACGGTCGGTGCTTCCCATGTTCGCCCAGGTTCCGATGGGCCGCGTTGGCACGCTTGAGGAAATAGCCGATGCCGTTACATTTCTTGCCAGCCCTCGGGCAAGCTACATTACCGGAACAAATTTAAGACTTGATGGCGGCATGTGGCCCGGACTCTAAAGGCGCAGCGAGTCGTAGCCCCGCTCAGCTGTTCAACGACATCGGCTTACTCCCCCCAGGAGGCAGGCCAAATAACCGACGCACCCAGTTAAGAAACGCGCCGTAAGGCCTGCCCAGACAAAGCATCATCAGCGCGGCGCCGAGGGTGCCTCGAATCAGCCCGCTTCCCGAGGCGCCGCTGAAGGCAATAATCAGCGCATAGATCGGCACCTGGAAACTGACGAGGGCCGCGCTATCCCATAGCAGCTGAGACACCCGCCCGGGACCGGCGCGGCGCATCAGCCAGTCCCGCCAGATGCCGTAGGGCCTTGCGACCGGAAGCATCAGCGCCGCCCCCAGCAGGCGGGCGTGGAGAACCTGCTCCCAGGTCATACCGGCGATCGCCTGTTCGTTAATGATGCCGGTTGTGGTGAAAAAGAGGATCAGCGCAGCGGTATCTGCAATAAATGCGGTCCGACGCATCGACCGTTCCGGGGGTTGAGACAAATTACATTTCCTGTCGTGGTGGGGGGATTAAACGCCCTCTCATTCACCGAGAAGCTTAAAACTATAGCATACGAGCATAATCCATCACCCCGCCCTGCTATCCGCTGCCCGCCTTCCCCATGCCTCTTAAAGGTCTCCCCTGCCTCGGCCCCGGAGCGGCCGCCTGCCGGGGCAATAAAACGCCGCCCTTTCAGCTCCGCTCTTGCGCGGTGAATAGCGCCTCCGCCCGCATCACCGCGCGGGCGTAAACACGCCCCGGAAGCGCATCTTGCCGGAGGCCAGACGCTCGTAGGCTTCCGTAGCCTGGTCCAGCGAAAATGTCTCCACGATCGGCTTCACTTTGCCTTTTGCCGCCAGATCGAGCACCTCGCTCAGGTAGTGCTGCCCGCCATGCGTTGAGCCGATGACGCGCTGACGCATCATGTGAAACGGCACGCCCTCTGAGGAGATCGAAAACGGCCGGTTAAAATCAAGCCCGCAGAGCACCACTCTGCCGTCGGCCCGCAGGCCGGTGAGCGCATCCTCCGCCGCATTGAAGTGGTTGGTGGTGACCAGCAGCACGTCCGCGCCGCCCATTTCCCGCAGCGCTTTCCCGTTCGCCACCACATGGTCGGCCCCCAGGCTGGCGGGCCAGCGCATGCTTATCCGCTGAATGGGTAACGGCAATAGTTTCAAACCCGCAGGCGCGGGAGAGCTGCAGCGCGACATGCCCCAGCCCGCCGATACCGACAATCGCCACCTTCTCACGAGGCTGCGGCGCGGCATCGCGTAAACCGCTCCAGGTGGTATAGCCTGCGCACATCATGGGCGCCGCATCGACATAATCCAGTCCGTCGGGCAGAAGCACGGTTCCTTCAGCCGCAATCGTAATATACTCCGCGTGGCCTCCCTGCGCGGCAAAGCCGGTGGTACGCGGCTGAACGCAGTTCATCGCCGTCTGGCCCGTCAACGGCCGGTTTTCACGGCAGTACGGGCAGCGGCCGCAGGACGATTGCACCCAGGTGGTTCCCACGCGATCCCCCACCACGCGCGTGTGGACCCCAGCCCCGACTTCGACAACCTCCCCGACAACTTCATGACCCGGCGTTTGCGGATAAATATCGCCCCCATACCCCTGCGTCGCCCAAACGTCGGTGTAGCACATGCCTGAAGCATGTACTTTTACCAGCACCTGCCCGGGCTCGACCTTAGGAACAGGGACTTGCTGGACTTCCCACGGCCGGTTGGCGCCGGTCATAACAATCGCTTTCATTTTCATTTAGTTGTCCTTATTTCACTGGTCGTTGATGAAGGAAGCAGGCTCGCGCGTGACGGCGCGCGGTTACCATTAATGGGAAACGCAAAGTTAACGAAGCATGTTGAGTTCCTGCTATTTCGAGTCTATGGTTCGTGGATTATCAAAACAATCCACGCAATTTTTGATGTGATGATGAAAGACATTCACCAATTGAAGGACGCTGATTTTTCAGCCTTTACCGCTTTTCTGGCCGTCGCGGTTAACCGCAGCTTTCGTGCGGCGGCGATCCAGCTGAACATGACGCCGTCGGCAATCAGCCATTCGATCAAGGTCCTAGAAAAGCGGCTGAACGTCCGGCTTTTTCATCGGACCACGCGCAGCGTTTCGCTGACCGAGGCGGGAGAGCGCCTGGTTGCCAAATTACGTCCGGCGATGGCTGCGATTAGCGATGCGCTGCAGGAACTCGACTCACATGACCAGACGCCCACTGGAACGGTGCGGATCAACGCCAGCGAGGGCGCCATTCGCCTGGTCCTGAAACCCATCCTGGCCGACTTTCTGGCGCGCTATCCCGGCATTCACCTCGATATCGTTAGCGATGGCAGACTCAGCGATATTGTCGCCGACGGCTTCGATGCCGGCATCCGTCTGGCCGAGGCGGTGCCAAAGGATATGGTGGCGATTTCGCTTATGGGGCCGGTCCGTTTCGCCGCGATCGCCTCGCCCGATTATTTCAAGCGCCGCGGGCGCCCCACCGTTCCGCAGGATCTTTATCACCACGATTGCATACGCTTTCGCTTTGACAGCGGGGCGATCTATCGCTGGGAGTTTGAACGTAAAGGATTCATTGAAAAGATTAACGTCACGGGGCCGCTGACGTTGAGCGATCAGCCCATAATGGTGGAGGCGGCGATCGATGGAATCGGGATCGCCTTTGTACCCGATCACCTTGCCATGGACGCATTGCGCGACGGCCGTCTTGAACGGGTTTTAGAGGAGTGGTGTCCATCGTATCCCGGACTTTGCCTTTACTATTCCGGCCATCGTCACGTTTCACCCGCCCTGCGAGCGCTGATCGATGAGCTGACCCGGTGCGCTAAGCCCGAGCCGCCGGGCAAAACGGCGAATACTTAGACACGCATGCTGAAACCCATTTAAGATAATCAACCGCATGCTAAGCGCACGCCTCGCCACTGTCCGCACGGACAAGATGCCGCACTCTGCAATGTGCAAAAAAAGATAACAAGAGCCCGTTACGGGCTGCTCACCGGACCGGCGCCACGATGCCGGCCGGAACATTGGTTTTGAATGGGATAAGACTATGGGTTCACTGGTATCCGCAGCGGACGATTCGCTGCTGCGGCACAGGTCGTTCGTCACTTTTTGGCTGGCGCGCACCTGTTCATCGTTTGGCTTTCAGATGTTTTCGGTTGCCGTTAGCTGGCAAATTTACGCCATCACCCACAGCGCGATGGCGCTGGGGATGATCGGACTGATGCAGTTCCTCCCCTCAGTGCTGCTGGCCCTGCCCGCCGGACACCTCGCGGATCAGTTCGATCGCCGGCGCATCGTGCTGCTAGGCCAGCTCATCGAATGGGCGGCGCTACTCGGGCTGGTGGCGCTGACGCTGCTGCACTGGGCGGACAAAGTTGAGATTTGGGGGCTGGTCTTCTTAATCTCGGTGGCAAAAGCGCTGGAGTGGCCGGCGATCACCTCGATGCTGCCGGCGCTGGTGCCGCCGCCGATCCTCGCCCGCGCGATGGCGGCCAGCTCCGTCGGGGGACAGGCGGCGGTGATCGTCGGCCCAACCCTGGGCGGCCTGCTGTACGTCGCCGGTCCGGAAGTGGTGTACGGCGTCTCCGCCCTGTTCTATCTGTTCTCGATTGTGCTGGTGAGCCGGCTGCGCTACGAACGGCCGCCGCAAACCCGCCTGCCGATGAACCTCAAGAACCTGTTTGCCGGCGTGCATTTTATCCGCGAGAGAAAAGACGTGCTGGGGGTGATCTCGCTCGATCTGTTTGCCGTGCTCCTCGGCGGGGCGACGGCGCTGCTGCCGATCTTCGCCCAGGATATTTTGCACACCGGCCCGTGGGGGCTGGGGATGCTTCGCGGTGCGCCGTCGGTCGGCGCGCTGCTGGTGGGCGTCTGGCTCAGCCGTAACAAGCTGGAGAAGAACGTCGGCCTGATCATGTTCGCCTCGGTGGCCGGCTTTGGCCTGGCGACGCTGCTGTTTGCCCTCTCGACGAAGCTGTGGCTCTCCCTGCTGGCGCTGGCCGCGCTCGGCGGGTTCGATATGGTGAGCATGGTCATTCGCGGCGCGCTGGTGCAGCTGGATACACCGGATGATATGCGCGGCCGGGTGAACGCGGTGAACGCCATCTTCATCAATACCTCGAACCAGCTTGGCGAGTTTGAGTCCGGCCTGCTGGCGGCGTGGATGGGGGCCGTACCGGCCGCGGCGCTTGGCGGGATTGGCACGCTGGTGGTGGTGGCGATATGGATGACTATTTTCCCGCATCTGCGCAAACGGCAGAAGCTGGAAAATGAAAGCACCCGCTGATAGCAGAATCGCCGCTTGAAGATGCGGCGTACTTTATGCGCGAAGCCGCAAACGCGCTGTCGAAATAATATTGACGCGCGCGGTTGTGGTAAAAATTTCTGGCTAAGCTGTTTCTCAACGAAATAAGCGCCAGAAAAGAGATCCCGGATGCGGCAAGCGCGCCTGCCTTCATCCCCTAAAATTTAGCGCCGGCGAAAGCCGGCGCATTTATATCAGGCGCGGATATCATCGTATTCGCGGGTATTATCAAACTCGTGTTTAGCAAACGGACATAGCGGGATAATTTTACGCTGCTCGCCGCGCATTTTTTCCACCACCTTCGCCACCAGCTGTTTACCCACGCCCTGCCCTTTCAGACTCGCGTCAACGTCGGTATGTTCGATAATGCTGAGATGATCTCCGGTGGGGACAAAGACAATTTCGGCAAGCTGATTGCCTTCGGCGTCATTGACGTAAAACTTGTTGTGGCCTTCCAGTATTTCCATCAGGTCCCCACTTATTTTTGGCGATACTTCAGGGCGCCGCTCGGGCAGGTATCGATGACGCGCACGACCGTGGCGATATCCACCTCGTCCGGCGCGATCCACGGCTTACGCTTCAGATTGAAGAGCTTCGCGCTACCGCGTACGCAATTCCCCGAGTGCTGGCAGATTTGCGTATTGAAGTAGACATCGATTTTCTCTCCGCTGTAGACGCGAAACCCCGCGTCCAGTAGTTCCTTATCCATGACATTGCCCCATTATTTTTATTGTTCAGATCCTAAGCATAGTCGTGGCGCCAGGCGCTGACTACGGGCGGCGGCAGAAACCCTCCGCCTCTATTTCGCCGTCCCATCGCCATTAATGCAAAATAAATGCGTTGATATTCACCAGCTTTGTAAAACCGAGCCTCAACCGGAGGCAGAAATATAGGCCTTGAGTCTTCCTGATTGCGCGCAGGGGGATTAAACTCATTCCATAATGATATGAGCGCTCAGGAACTCTCCCTTGAATCGTATAGTGAAGCTGGCCCCTCCGGCACTATTATTAGCTGCGCCTTTAATTTCTGGCTGCTCTTTATCGCCGGCAATCCCGGTATTAGGCGCCGCATTTCCCGGCTGGTTCTTCTGTTTATTAGGCGGCGTATTTTTACTCATTCCCTGCCATATCCTGATCGTCCGCCGGGGCTGGCAGCCGCGATTTTCGCCGCTGGTCTTCAGCTACCTGGCGCTGATGTTCCTGTTCGCCACGATCCTGTGGTTCCTTTTCTTTGTTAACTAAGCCGCTATGACAAACTCCAGCCCAAGCGTATTACGGAAAAAGTGGCCCCTGCTGGCCCTCGTCCTCGCCGCGATCGTGGCGCTTATTGTGGTTATCTGGCAGCTCCAGACCTCGCCGGCCACCAACGACGCCTACGTCTACACCGACACCATTGACGTGGTGCCGGAAGTGAGCGGGCGGATCGTCGAGATGCCGATCCGCGACAATCAGCGGGTGAAAAAAGGCGATCTGCTGTTCCGCATCGATCCGCGCCCCTACCAGGCGATGCTCGACGATGCCAAAGCCCGGCTGACGACGCTGGATGCGCAAATCATGCTGACCCAGCGCACGGTTAAGGCCCAGGAGTACAACGCCCAGTCGGTGGCCGCCGCCGTAGAGCGCGCCAGGGCGCTGGTTAAGCAGACCACCTCATCCCGCACCCGCCTTGAGCCGCTGGTGCCGCAGGGCTTTGCCTCGCAGGAAGATCTCGACCAGGCGCGAACCGCGGAGAAGGCCGCCCGCGCCGAACTGCAGGCGACGCTGCTGCAGGCGAAGCAGGCCTCCGCCGCCGTCTCCGGCGTAGACGCGATGGTTGCCCAGCGGGCGGGGATTCTGGCGCAGATTGCGCTGGCGGAACTGCATCTTGAATTCACCGAAGTCCGCGCCCCCTTCAACGGCGTGGTGGTGGCGCTGAAAACCACCGTCGGCCAGTACGCCTCGGCGCTCAAGCCGGTGTTTACCTTAATGGATGACGACCGCTGGTACGTGATCGCCAACTTCCGCGAAACCGATCTTAAAAACGTCCGCCCGGGGGTTCCGGCGCGGGTCACCGTCATGACCAACCACGACAGATCCTTCGCCGGGGTAGTGGATTCCGTGGGCTCCGGGGTGCTGCCCGAGGGCGGGAGCGTGATTGAAGGCCTGCCGATTATTCAGAAGAGTATCAACTGGGTCCACGTTTCCCAGCGCTTCCCGGTGAAAATCGCCGTCAAAGATCCCGATCCTGAACTGTTCCGCATGGGCGCCTCCGCCAGCGCCGTGCTTCAGCCGCAGTAAGGGGGCGGCATGCAGAACCTGTGGTCGTTTCTGAGCCGGGAACTCCGCGATGTGTCGGGTCGGGCCAACTATACCCTGCGCCTGACGCTGAGCTGCGCGGTGCTGATCGTCCTGTTTATGACCTTGCAGATCCCCTTTCTGGCCGTCGCGCTGATCGTGGTGTTTTACGTCAGCCAGCCCAACGTGCTGATGATCAAGCTGGTGAGCGTGGTGTTTTTTATCACCGTCAGCGTGGCGCTGGGCAGCGTGCTGCTGATCATCAAATGGACCTATGATTATCCGCTGATCCGCCTGGTGGCCTCGGTATTCCTGTTTTTCGGCGCGATCTACCTGATGCGGGTGCTGGGCAAGCTGGGGATGGCCTTCTTCGTGGTGGCGCTGGTGGTTATCTACGCGCAAACCTTCCCGTCGATGACCAGCCAGAGCGAGATTCTGGTGCGCCTGCTGCTGTGGCTGTGGGTGGTTATTAATACCGCCATCGTGGTCACCCTGCTGGTTAACGCCTGTTTTCAGCAGGCGTTTCCCGGCTACCAGTTCAAGGCGCGGATCGTCGTCCTGCTGCGCCAGGTTGCGCAGCTCCTCGAGCAGCCGGGGCCGCTGAAAAACCAGCCGACGTTTAAAGAGATCGCCGGAAACTTTGCCCAGCTCAACGCGCTCTATAAGCAGGCCACCCGCTCCAGTCCGGAGATTGCCGCCGACCCGCAGGGGTGGCAATCGCTGATGGCCGCAGCGCTGCATTGCTACCACCTTGCCGCGCTGCTTCAGCCGGGGGATGACCATCCCGCGGAGCGCCAGCAGCTCTCCGCCGCGCTCTTGGCGCTGGCCGGGAACCTGCACCCCGACGCGCTGCCCGCGCAGCCGGAGATCGTCGCCCGGGATAGCGCCAACGGCGTGATCCTCCAGGAGATGACCGCCACCCTGGGCAAGCTGGCCCGCGGCGAAGCGGTTGCGCTGCCGGCCGGGGAAGAGGAAAAAGCCCCGCTGCTGCTGCCCGATGCGTGGAGCAATCCGGCCTACCTGCACTTCGCCCTCAAAACGCTGCTGGCGACCCTGCTGTGCTACGTTTTCTATACCGCCGCCGACTGGCAGGGCATTCATACTATTATGCTGAGCTGCGTGATTGTCGCCCAGCCGGGGCTAGGGGCGACCCTGCAGAAGACCTGGCTGCGCATCGGCGGCGCCCTGCTCGCCACCCTGCTGGCGCTGCTGATGATCGTCTACGTTCAGCCGCATACCGAGTCTATCGTCGGGCTGCTGGCGATGGCGCTACCTGTGATGGCGCTGTCGGCCTGGATCGCAGCCGGTTCGGAGCGTATCGCCTACGCCGGGATCCAGATTGGCTTTACCTTTTCGCTGGCCTTCCTCAACTGGTTCGGGCCGCTGGCTAATTTAACCGAACTGCGCGATCGGGTTATCGGCATCCTGCTCGGGGTGCTGGTCTCGTCGATCGTCCACCTCTACCTGTGGCCGGATAGCGAAGCCGTGCAGCTAAAATCGCGCCTGGCGCGGCTCTACCGGCAGATCGCCGGCTACCTGCGCGCCGGGGATGATGAGGTCAAGCTGGTGCCGCTGTTCCACTCCCTGAACGGCACCGAAACGCTGATGCATCGGGTGGCGGCCGAGCCGCTCAACGCCTGGGCCCACCCGCATCCGGAGGCCAAAACCTGGCCGGTCAAAGCGACCTGGCTCCAGGCCCAGGAGATCGTGCGCTTAAGCGAAGGCTACCGGCTGTACGCCGCGCCAGGAGATGATTTCCTGCAGCGCAGCGCCGCGCAGCTCCAGGCCTACGCCGAGGATATCGAACGCCAGCAGGCCGCGCCGGAGCCGCTCCGCGGGCTCCATCCGGATCGCCGCAATCCCTTTGGTCCGCCGCTGGCGACCCTACTGACGACATTACCGACGTGGTCGTCCGCACCTTCAGATCTTCCGCGACAGGCAGATAAGTCATGAGAAAAATGGACACCGCAGCACGCTATCTGCGCTACTCACCCCTCGCTTTCCTCCTGCTCGCCGGGTGCGCGCTGATTCAGGACGAGCCGGCGCAGGTCAAGATAGTCAACCCGCAGCAGGCGGAACTCGCGCAGGTGATTCATCTGGCGAACAGCGGCTGGCCGGCGGCCAGATGGTGGGAAGGCTATGACGACGCCCAGCTCAACATGCTGGTGAACCGCGCGCTGCAGAACTCCCCGACCATGCAGGCCGCCCGGCTGCGCATTTCGCAATCGCAGTCCACTGTCGAGCTGGCGCAGTCGGCACTGGGCGTGCAGGCCACCGCGGTGGCGGCGCAAAACCGCCTGCGGGTGACCAACAGGCAGTTCACCTGGCCCTACTCCTACTCTCTGCCGGTCGATAAAAACGGCCCCTGGTACACCCTGAATACGGTGGGCGTCGGCGCGACGCTGAATATCGATTTATGGGGCGCCGACCGCGCCCACGTCGCGGCGGCCATCGGCGAGAAGAACGCGCGCCAGGCGGAAACCGCCGGTATCGAGCTGGATCTCGCCAGCAGCGTGGCCCAGCTGTACTTCGCGATGCAGGCCACCTTCCAGAAAATCGAGCTGCTCAACCAGCTGGAAGAGATCGCCCGCCTGTCGGTGCAGGCGCACGAGCACCGCACCAGCCGGGGCGTGGAGGATAGCGTCGATATCGCCAACGCCCGGGCCGAGCTGCTGGCGGCGCAGCAGCAGACGATTGCCGCCAAAGGCGCCCTGACCCAGTATCGCGAAACCCTGCGCGCGCTGATCGGCGCCGGCGCCCATAGCATGCCGGAGATCCATCCGGCGCCGCTGCCGACGCTGCAGGAAACGCTGCCCGACGCGCTCTCCTTCGAGCTGCTGGCCCGCCGCCCGGATCTGCAGGCGCTGCGCGGCTACGTCAGCGCTTCGTTAAGCCAGGTCGATGCGGCGAAGGCGGCGTTTTACCCGCACTTTGATATCAAGGCCTTCTGGGGATATAACGCGCTGAGCGTCGGGGATCTGTTTAAATCGACGTTCCAGCAGATCAACCTGCTGCCCGGCCTCTATCTGCCGATCTTCGACGGCGGCCGCCTGAACGCCAACTTGCGCTCGGTGCGCACCGCCAGCAATATTCTGATTAAGCAGTACAACCAGGCCGTTCTCGACGCCGTTCGCGACGTGGCGATAAGCTCCAGCCAGCTCAACGATCTCAACCAGCAGGCGGCGCTCCAGCAGCTGAAGGTGACCGCCGCCCTCGCCACCACCCACAGCGCCAGCGCGCACTATCAGCGCGGGCTGCTCAGCTATTATGCCGCCCAGGAGGCGCGTCGCCCGGCCATTGCCGAACAGCTGATGCTGCTGGATATCCAGGCCCAGCGCCTGAGTACCGACGTTACGCTGATCAAAGCGCTGGGCGGCGACTATCGCAGCCCGCTGGCTGAAATTAGCGAGAAGTAATCCATGCGGGGCGGCGAACGCAGCCCCGCAGAAGTGCCTATGCGCTTAGTTTAATAGCCGCCACTCCCGCGCCTGATTGAGCGCCTGGATGCGGCCGCTGACCTGCAGCTTTTCGTACAGCTGCTTGAGATGCCATTTCACGGTTTCCGCCGAAATCCCCAGCTCCCGCGCCATTCCCTTATTCGAGTAGCCTTCGGCAATCAGGCGCAGAGTTTGCCGTTCCCGCTCGGTTAAGCGTACGTCCGGCGGCGCGACGCGTCCGGCGCTGGGCTGGATCCCGGCGGCGGCAAACTGCGCCAGCAGTTCCTGCAAATCGGCGCTGAACTCCGCCCCCGCCGCGCCGCGTTTAGCGATCAGCTGAATTAACGACGCCAGCGCCGGGCCGCCGTCCAGCAGGCTGCGCAGCAGCTTCTGACGCATTGCCCGCCGCAGGGCGGGAACGCCGATCGCCGCGGCCTGCTCCCGGGCATTCGCCTGCCACAGGGCCTGGGCCTGCAGCAGCCGCAGGCGCACGGCGAACAGCCACTCCCCGCAGCGCTCCTGCTCGGCCGCCAGCGTATCGAGGCGCTGCGCAGCCGGTTGAGCACCGACGTTTGCAGGAGAAACTCGAGCGCCTCGGCGGGCAAAGGAGCAAAAATGACTTCATCAAGATAGCGGGCGATCGAGCGCGAGCCGGCGCTCAGCCCGCCCGCTGCCGGATGGGAGTGCGCGCGGCCGCTGGATAAGGTGGCCATTTTCATCCCCGCGACCCAGCCCTCCGTCAGGGCCAGCAGCCGGGGGATCTCCTGCTGGCCGTATCCCGGCGCCAGCGCGGCGGAAAAATAGGCGCTGGCTTCGCTGACGTTAAAGCGCAGCTCGCTATCGTCCACCTCCACCAGCTGATCCTGCATTTGCAGCCGGCCGAGCGCCAGCGTCGGCTGGCAGCGGCTGCCGATAATCAGGTGCAGGGCGGGCGGGGCGTGGTTCAGCAGCCAGCTTAGCCCCGCGTGGATCGCCGGGTGGGAGATGTTCTGGTAGTCGTCAATGATGAGATACAGCGGGTGCGGGCAGCGCTGGAGCTGGTTAACCAGCTCCGCCAGAAACAGCGGGAAATCGGCCGCCAGGCCGTCATCCGCCGACTGGAGAAAGACCGGGCTCCACCCTTGCCACAGGGGCGCCAGCGCCGCCTGAAGATAGCGCATAAACAGCGGCGGCGGGCCGTCGTCTTCATCAATGCTCAGCCAGGCGAGGGCATCCCCCTGCCGCTGGCGATGGTGGTACCACTGGGCCAGCAGGGTCGTTTTGCCGAACCCGGCCGGGGCGCACACCAGCGTCAGCGCGCTGCCTGCTGCGGCATCCAGACGCCGCAGCAGGCGCTCGCGCAGCTGCAGCGAGCCGGGTGAGCGAGGCGGCGTAAAGCGGGTGGCGATAAGCGGCAGCTTACGCGTAAAAGCCAAAGGTTGTTCGGGAACAAACTCGCTCAGAGGGTCATCCGTTGCGGGCAAAAATTCCATCGTGCCGTTACCTTTTCAGCCAGTCCATGCCCCGAGTGTACCCAAGGAGAGGCGGTTGAACCAAGCCATCGCTGCGATATCCGAGCGCGCTCCAGCTTTTCATCACTGCGCCCCATTCCCCCCCGGCTGGGGGGTAGGCCACGCCTATCCGCCGCTATAGAGTAGGGTCATTCTCTGCCGCTGATGCTCCCCTGGTCCGCTGCGCCCTTCCCGCACCGGGCCCGCTACGCATCGGGCAGCCGTCGTTTATTAATCAGCTCAAGGTGAGTAGAAATGGCTATCGAAAATAAAGTGGCGTTGGTCACCGGCGCAGGTCAGGGCATTGGCCGCGGGATTGCTTTACGTCTGGCGAAAGATGGCGCATCGCTGATGCTCGTCGACGTTAACCCGGAAGGAATTGCCGCCGTCGCCGCTGAGGTTGAGGCCCTGGGCCGCAAGGCGGCCACCTTCGTCGCCAATATCGCCGACCGCGATCGGGTTTACGCCGCGATTGACGAAGCGGAAAAGCAGCTGGGCGGCTTCGATATTATCGTTAACAACGCCGGGATTGCTCAGGTGCAGGCGCTGGCCGACGTGACCCCGGAAGAGGTCGATCGCATCATGCGCATCAACGTCCAGGGCACGCTGTGGGGCATTCAGGCCGCGGCGAAAAAATTTATCGACCGCCAGCAGAAGGGTAAAATCATCAACGCCTGCTCCATTGCCGGGCACGATGGCTTCGCCCTGCTGGGGATCTACTCCGCCACCAAATTTGCCGTCCGCGCGCTGACCCAGGCGGCGGCCAAAGAGTATGCCAGCCGCGGCATCACGGTAAACGCCTACTGTCCGGGAATTGTCGGTACCGGCATGTGGACCGAAATCGATAAACGTTTCTCCGAGATCACCGGCGCGCCGGTGGGGGAAACCTACAAGAAATACGTGGAAGGCATCGCACTGGGCCGCGCCGAAACTCCGGACGACGTGGCCAGCCTGGTCTCTTATCTCGCCGGCCCGGACTCTGACTACGTTACCGGTCAGGCGATCCTGATCGATGGCGGTATCGTCTACCGCTAAATCCTGACGCCGGGCCGCGCTCACCGCGCGGTTCGGCCCCTGGCCTCTCCTTCAGTCCACACGCCTTCTGTCGCTTAATTTCTCGCTTCACCTCACCCGCGCGCACGCCGGCTATCC
Organism: Klebsiella sp. WOUb02; assembly: GCF_050058015.1. Classification (NCBI taxonomy): domain Bacteria; kingdom Pseudomonadati; phylum Pseudomonadota; class Gammaproteobacteria; order Enterobacterales; family Enterobacteriaceae; genus Klebsiella; species Klebsiella sp. WOUb02. Next base: position 362,857 of record NZ_CP170106.1, on the reverse strand, counting down.
ATCATCGTACTGGACTTAATTTTATATCGATCATAATATTTTACCCGACATAAAATTATCCTGTCGACATCGACACCAGCCCGACGGAGCGAATACGTGAATACCCACCAGCAGGCGCAGGGTCTGCGCGAGCAAAAAAAGCGCCTTACGCGCCAGCAGTCTCTCCAATACCGCCACCGAACTGTTTATTCAGCACGGTTTTGATAACGTCACCATTGCCGATATTGCCGCCGCGGCCGGCGTCTCGAAAATGACCGTGTTCAACTATTTCCCGCGTAAAGAGGAGCTCTACTTCGATCGCATCGACGAAATCCACCAGCTGCTGCAGCAGGCCTTCGATCGGCATCCCGAACGGACGCCGGTCGCGGTGCTGGAAACGCTGGTCCAGGAGCTGATGAGCCAGCAGCATCCGCTGGTGAGAATGGATCGCCGGGTGGCGGCATTCTGGCAGGGCGTTGAGGCCAGCCCGTCGCTGCAGGCCTACGCCCTTGAGCAGTTTGCCCTCCTGACCCGGGCGCTGGGCGCAATGCTCGCGTCGCACCTTCAGCGGCCCGATAAGGACCCGCTGGCGCAGCTGATCGCCAGCATCGTGCTCAACGGCTGGCGCATTGCCTTTAGCGACGCGCTGCGCCTGCAGCAGGACCCGCCCGCCGACGCCGTTCGCGAGCATTTCCTCACGCTTCTCGAACGTAGTTTTCATGCCGCCCGCGCCGCCGCGCAGGATACGCCCTATGCGTAGCTCCCCGCGGTGAGCCGACCATGAACCGAACCCTGAGCGTTATTTTTATCACGATCTGGCTCGACGCCGTCGGTATCGGGCTGATTTTCCCACTGCTGCCGCAGTTGCTTAAAGAGGTGCTCCACACCGCCGATATCGCCCCCTACATCGGCGTTCTGGCGGCGCTGTACGCCCTGATGCAGTTTATTTTCGCTCCCCTGCTCGGCGCGCTAAGCGATAATTTCGGCCGCCGCCCGATACTGCTGATTTCACTGGCCGGAGCGGCGCTCAACTATCTGCTGATGGCCTTTTCCAGCCACCTTTGGCCGCTGCTGCTCGGGCGGGCAATCGCCGGCCTCACCAGCGCCAACCTTTCGGTGGCGATGGCGTGGCTAACGGACGTAACGCCGGCAGAAAAGCGCGCCGGCCGCTTCGGGCTGTTCAACGCTACCTTCGGCGCGGGATTTATCATCGGCCCGGTGCTCGGCGATTACGCCCTGCGCCTGCCGTTCCTCGTCGCCGCGGCGCTGAACGGAGCGAACTTCCTGCTGGCGCTGCTGGCCCTGAAGGAGTCGCGTCGGCCGGCGAAGCACAAAATGGCGATCGCCGAACTCAATCCCCTGCGGCCCATGCGCTGGCTATTCTCGGCCAAAGGGCTGCCCAGCATCGCGCTGGTGTTCTTCTTCTTAAGCGCCACCGGGGAGGTCTACGGCGCCTGCTGGACGCTGTGGGGACAGGATATGTTTCACTGGAACGGGCTGTGGGTCGGCCTGTCGCTGGGCGCGTTCGGCGTGTGCCAGATGCTGGCGCAGGCGTTTTTGCCCGGCCCGGCAACCCGCAGGCTCGGCGAGCGCGGAGCTATTCTCTGCGGCATCGCCTGCGCCGGAGTAGCGCTGATTATCCTGGCGCTGGCCCGCCAGGGCTGGATCGTCTTTGCGGTGATGCCGCTGATCGCCCTCGGCGGGATCGGTACGCCCGCGCTGCAGGCGCTGGCCACCCGCCAGGTCAACGCCGATCGGCAGGGGCAGCTGCAGGGGGTGCTGGCCTCCACCGTCAGCCTGGCGTCGATCGTCGCGCCGCTGGCCTTTTCGTCGCTCTATTTCGCTCTCAAGACGCGGTGGCCCGGGGCGATCTGGCTGTCGGTGGTGGTGCTGTACGCCGTTGCCGTGCCGCTCATTTACCGCTGCACGCGCCGGAAGCCGTAGCTCGCAGACGAAAAAAAACCGGCGCATCAGGCGCCGGTTTGCCGGATATCGTTTCTTTTACCGTCAGGCGTTAGTCGCCGGTTTCTGAGCGGTTTTAGTCTGGGTATTTTCCAGCATCCGGCGTACCGGAACGATCAGCACGCAGAGTACGGCGGCGCAGATCAGCAGCGCGATCGAGCAGCGGGCGAAGAGATCAGGCAGCATATCCAACTGGTCGGCCTTGACGTGGCCGCCAATCAGGCCGGCGGCCAGGTTACCCAGCGCGCTGGCGCAGAACCACAGCCCCATCATCTGGCCGCGCATTCTTTCCGGCGCCAGCAGGGTCATGGTCGCCAGACCAATCGGGCTCAGGCACAGTTCGCCCAGGGTCAGCATCAGAATGCTGCCGACCAGCCACAGCGGCGACACGCCCGCCCCGCCGCTGCTCAGCACGTTCTCAGCGGCCAGCATCATCAGGCCGAAGCCGCCGGCGGCGCAGAGAATGCCGATAACAAACTTGGTGATGCTGCTCAGGCGGACGTTTTTACGCGCCATCGCCGGCCATGCCCAGCTGAATACCGGCGCCAGCAGAATGATAAACAGGGCGTTAATCGACTGGAACCATACCGCCGGAATTTCGAAGCTGCCGATGGTGCGGTTGGTGTAGTCGTTGGCGAACAGGTTAAACGACGTCGGCTTCTGCTCGAAGGCCGACCAGAAGAAGGCGGCGGAGACCAGCAGGATAAAGCACACCAGCAGGCGAGCGCGCTCTTTGCGGTTCAGGCCGGCGAAGGCGAACAGATAGATAAAGTACAGGGCGACCGACGCCGCAATGACGTACACCAGAGTGCTGGCGACCGCCACGGGGTTAATCACGATAACGCCCTGAGCAATCAGGACAATCACCGCCGCAACCCCGACCGCCAGCGCCAACAGCCAGGCGCCGACACCGTTTTTCTTCGCCACCGGACTGTTCCAGGTGGAGTCGAGGCCGACTTCGCTGTCGTAGCGCTTCATGGCCGGAACGGCGAACAGGCGGAAGATAACCAGCGCCACCAGCATCCCGATACCCCCGATGCCAAAGCCCCAGTGCCAGCCGTGGGATTTGATCAGCCAGCCGGAGATCAGCGGGGCAATGAACGAGCCCATATTGATGCCCATATAGAACAGCGAGAATCCGCCGTCGCGGCGCGCGTCGCCCTTCTTATACAGCGTGCCGACCATCACCGAGATACAGGTCTTAAACAGGCCGGAACCGAGCACGATAAACATCAGCCCGATGAAGAACAGGGTGTCGCCCATCCACGCAGAGAGGGCAATCGACAGATGGCCGAGCGCAATCAGAATCGAGCCGTACCACACCGCCTTCTGCTGCCCCAGCCAGTTATCCGCCAGCCAGCCGCCCGGCAGCGCCGCGAGATACATACTGCCGGCGAAGATACCGACGATCGCCGACGCGTTTTCGCGCGCCAGCCCCATTCCGCCGTCATAGACGGTGGCGGCCATAAACAGGATTAATAGCGGGCGAATGCCGTAAAAAGAGAATCGCTCCCACATTTCGGTAAAAAACAGCGACCCTAGCGGATAGGGGTGACCAAAGAAGGTCCGAGTTTCGTTTTTATTAACAGAGGAATGCATAACTTCTCCCAATAAGGTGCGCCGAAGCGCCTGTAAATCGCGGAAAGCGCGTTGACCATTTTTTCATTTGGCCAATCATTTACTTAAAACTTAATATTATTTAACCATTTGATAACCGGATGGTGGTTTTGTCTAGCCCCTTACCCGGACTTTTTAGATGAAAAGTCGACAAACGTCTGCTTTTATAGATTTTAAGTTGGTTGAGCCGTGAATGCTGTTGACATTGCCATCGCGGGGATTTTTATTATTTTCTTGTTTATAAACATAATGTTAATGAATATCTATTCTGCAAAGATGGATCGCCAGCGGCGGCGGGATTGCGTGATTAAAACCGGGATAAATGTAGGGTTGGCAGGGTCTACGGCGGGAAAGGTTGATAAACAGGGCTCTTGATTTTGCGTTGCCGGCGAACGCCGGCGGCCCCCTGCCGCGAAGCAGGGGGCGGACTCCTATGCGACATCCTGTAACAAAAATATCCCGTAGGGGTGAATCTGCAGGAAGTAGCTCTCCCCGACGTCGGGCTGCAGGCGGGTGGCGTTGATTTGCAGCAAAATTTGCTGGCCGTGCCACTCGACGATCGCCTCATACTGCGGCCCCATATAGGCCACGTGGCGGATGACGCAGCGCTGGCTCTCAAGCCCCTGCTGGCTGAGGGTAATCGCCTCCGGGCGAACGCCGACGGTACCGCTTCCGCTGGCGATAAAGTGCGGCGGGCGCGGCAGGCGATAGCCGTGGATCTCCACGCTTTCGGCGCTGAAGCTGGCCGGGAACAGGTTTGCATCGCCCATAAAGCTGGCCATAAAGCGCGAAGCGGGCTGACGGTACAGCTCCTGCGGCGAGCCAATCTGCATGATGCTGCCTTTGTTCATCACCAGCACCGTATCGGAGACCGCAAAGGCCTCGCTCTGATCGTGGGTGACGTACAGCGAGGTAATATTGAACTGCTTTTGCAGTTCGCGGATCTTATCCCGCATGCTGCGGCGCAGGTTGGCGTCAAGGTTGCTCAGCGGCTCATCAAACAGCAGCACCTTCGGCTTGAGGATCAGCGCCCGGGCCAGCGCCACGCGCTGCTGCTGGCCGCCGGAGATCTGATCGACAAAGCGATCCTCGTAGCCCTCCAGATCGACCATCGCCAGCGCCTCCTTCACCCGCGCTTTTGTCTCGCTGCGCGATACGCCGAGCATCTTCAGGCCGTAGCCGACGTTCTCCCCCAGCGACATATGGGGAAACAGCGCGTAAGACTGGAACACCATGCAGATATCGCGCTGCTGGATGGAGCGGTGGGTGACGTCTTCGCCATCGATAAAAATCTGCCCGCTGGTGGGCTTTTCCAGCCCGGCCACCAGCCGCAGCACCGTGGTTTTCCCGCAGCCGGACGGCCCGAGCAGCGTCACCATCTGCCCCTGCGGAATGGCAAGGTTAATGGTTTCGATAACGGTGTTATCACCAAAGCGCTTGCCGACGTTGCGCAGTTCAACGAAATGTTTTTGAGTCATAGAATTACGCCTGATTTTTGGCTTTTGAGCGGGAGATTCGCGCCTCGCCGATCAGCCAGTCAAAGAGGAAAATAATCGCCAGCATCACGACGATCAGAATGGAGCCGTAGGCGATCGCCACGCCATATTCGCCGTCCTCGACCCGGTTCAGAATATAGGCCGTTGCCACCCGGGTATCCGGCGTGACGAGGAACACGATCGCGCTGACGGTGGTAATGGCGCGCACAAAGCTGTAGATCAGCGCCGACAAAATGGCCGGGCGCAGCAGCGGCAGCAGGATATGGGTAATGGTGCGTAAGCTCCCGGCGCGCAGGCTGAGCGAAGCCTCATCCAGCGATTTATCGATCTGGCCCAGGCCGGCAATGCCCGCCCGAATGCCGACCGGCACGTTGCGCATCACCATCGACATAATCACAATCGCCGCCGTGCCGGTGAGATAAACCGGCGCGCTGTTGAAGGCCAGAATGTACGACACCCCCGCCACGGTGCCGGGAACCGCGAAGCACAGCATGGTGGTGAACTCGATGGTCTTTTTGCCCCTGAACTGCTGGCGCACCACCACCCAGGCGATCAGCAGGCCGAAGGCGGCGGTGATCGGCGCCGCAATTCCGGCGTACAGCAGGGTATCCAGCAGCGAAGGCCACGCGCCGTCGCTCATCCCCTGGCCAAAGAGCTTAATAAAGTTATCCAGCGTCAGGGTGTAGTCCACGCCCCAGTTGACGGTGAAGCTGCCGTAGAAAATGCTGCCGTAGAGCAGGGCGTTAAACGCAATCCAGATCGCCAGCAGGGCCACCACGCCGCGCACCAGCATCGCCGGCAGCGGCTGCACGTCGCCGCGGTAGGACTTGCCGGAAACGGTGACGTAGGAGCGCTTGCCGATCCACATATACTGCACGCAGAACACCAGCAGCGAGAACAGCAGCAGGAACGCGCCGAGGGTGCTGGCGGCCTGATAATCCAGCTGCGAGCCGGTAATGTAGAAGTAGATCTGCGTCGCCAGAACGTCGAAGTTGCCGCCCAGCACCAGCGGATTGCTGAAGTCGGCCAGCGACTGCACGATAACGATCAGGAAAGCGTTCGCCAGCGCCGGTTTGAGCAGCGGGACGAATACGCCGTTAAAGGTTTGCCAGCGGCTGGCGCGCAGGGTATACGACGCCTCCTCCAGCGAGGGATGGATAGTCTTGATGGCGCCGTCGAGGATCATAAACGCCATCGGGGTAAAGGCCAGCACCTGCGCCAGCCAGATGCCGGAAAAACCGTACAGCCAGTTGGTGTTGGTCAAACCGAACCAGGTCACCATAAATTCGGTCACGTAGCCGGAACGCCCCATCATCAGCGTGACGCCAAGCCCCACCACGAACGGCGGGGTAACGATCGGCAGAATCGAGAAGATGCGCCCGATGATGGCGCTGCGCTTCGCGATGCGGGTGGTGTAAATCGCCAGCACCAGGCCGAAGAAGGTGCAGCCGATCCCGACGGCAATCGACAGCAGGATCGAGTTGATAATGACCTGCACGATATGCGCCTGGGAGAGGACGCTGACAAACGCCAGCGGCGCGAACTCCCCGGCCGCGTTGGTGAACATCGGGATAAAAATGGCGATGCTCGGCCAGACGATAAAAATGCCGATCAGCGCGATGATGGTAATCAGCGAGCCAATCACAAAGCGATCGCCGCCCAGCCACTCGAGGCGCGTCAGCGCCAGGGTCACGATCGCGCCCAGCACCACGAACAGCACGATGGCGGCGTAGCCCAAACCCCGGCCCTCTACGCTGGCGCTGATGACGATAAAGGCCATGCACAGCAGCGCCCAGCCGGCGTCAAAGTAGTGGCGGGCCCGCTGCTCGCGGCGCGCTTCGCTCAGCGGGCGAACCAGCAGCAGGCTCGGCAGCAGATACCATAGCCAGCTAACGTTGACCTGCGACCAGCCGTAGGCGGCGAGGATCTCGTCGCGCGTCGACTCCAGCAGGCCGTAATCCAGGCTCCAGCCCGGCAGCAGGGCAAACGCCAGCCAGCCGAGTAAAACCCACAGGAATACCGCATCCCGTTTTTTCGCGGGATGAAGAGCTAATGTGTGTGACATAAGTTTTCCGGGTGTTGTTGGCCCGACGGGGACGCCGGGCGATAACCACTTGTCGCGGGCTTATTGACCCATCTTCACGTCGGCAACCCATTTGTTAATGAGCGCCTTGCGGACTTCCGTTGAGCCGTACTTATCCATGTCATAGCTGATAAGCTTGAGGTCATCGAGCTTCAGCGAGTTTGGCGAGGTTTCCGCCGTGGTGTTGGTGAGGATTTGATAGGATTTGCCCTTCTTCCACGCCAGCTCCTGGGCATCCTTCGACAGCACCCAGTCAACGAACAGCTTCGCGTTATCCGCGTTGCGCGCGCCCTTCAGAATGCTGACGCCGCCAATCTCATAGCCGGTACCCTCGCACGGGGAGATCAGATCCAGCGGCGCGCCCTGCTCTTTTTCCAGCGAGTAGTCGTGGAGGAAGCCGATGCCGATCGCCGTTTCGCCGCGCGCGGCGTTACGCGCCGGGGCGATGCCGGATTTGGTGTACTGGGAAACGTTGGCGTTGAGCTGCTTCAGATAATCAAACGCCTGGTCCTCACCCCACAGCTGGACGAAGGTCGCCAGCGCGGTGTAGGCGGTGCCCGAGCTCTGCGGATCGGCAATCTGGATCTCGCCTTTGTACTCCGCTTTGGTCAGATCTTTCCAGCATTTCGGCACCGGCAGATTCTTCTCTTTCAGCCGCTGCGTGTTGACGCCGAAGCCGAGGATCCCGACGTAAACCGCCGAGGAGAGGTTGCCTTTCACCTTCGCCGGATCGCGGAACTTCTCCATGATCTGCGCGAGGTTCGGAGATTTATACGGCTGCAGCAGCCCCATTTCGCCGGCCTGCGACTGCGGATCGAGAGTACCGCCGTACCAGACGTCGGCCTGCGGGTTTTTCTTCTCCGCGTCCACCTTCGCCAGGGTACTGCCGGAGCCGTTGCGGATAAACGAGGTTTTAACGTCGTACTTGTCGCCGAACGCTTTGGTTTCGGCTTCGCACATTTCGTTGGTGGCGCTGCAGTAGACCACCAGACGGCCTTTAGCCTGCGCCGCGCCGCTGAGGGCGGCGAGCGCGAGTCCGGAAGCAATGAGGGTAGAGAGAAGCGTTGTTTTCATTATTCAGCCCTTCAGGATGTTGTGTGATTGCGAGAAACGGTGACGCCCGACATCAGCAGGGGCATCAGTAATAAACCCATCAAAACGGCGGCCAGCGAGAGCAAGCTGAACATCCCCGACCAGCCGTAGCGTTCGATAACCTGCGACAGCGGCCAGCCGGCCAGCGCGGCCCCCAGATAGGCAAACACGCCGAGAAAACCGCTGATCGAACCCGCCGCCTGCTTGTGCCCATACTCAACGGCGGCAAGGCCAATGAGCATCTGCGGACCAAAGACAAAAAAACCGACGCTGAAAAAGCACATCGCCAGCAGCGCGTAGTGGTGCACCGGCGCCAGCCACAGCGCGGCGACCGAGACCATTAACCCCAGCGTGAACAGCAGGAGCATCGGCGCGCGCTGGCCGCTGAACAGCAAATCTGAACCCCAGCCGGCAAATAGCGCCCCGAGCAGGCCGCCGGCCTCGAACAGCATGACCGTGGCGTTGGCGCTCAGCAGGTTGACGCCGTGGCTCTCCGCCAGCCAGATGTTGCCCCAGTCGTTGAGCGCGATGCGGATCAGATACACCAGCACGTATGAGGCGCCCAGCAGCCAGATCATCGGGTTTTGCAGCATGGTGGCGCGCAGCATCTGCCACAGCCCCATCGGCGGGCTCTGCAGCTCCTGGCGCAGCTCCAGCGGATCGTTGCGCCACTCGCCCACCGTTGGCAGCCCCTCCTCCTGCGGCGTACCCCGCAGCTGGGTAGTCAGCCAGATACCGAGCACGATGCTGATGAGACCCGGCGCCAGCATCGCCGCCCGCCAGCCCCAAAAGTGGGCGGCGAAGGCGCAAATCAGCGGCACAATCGCCCCGCCGATATTGATGGAGGTGTTCCAGCATCCCCACCAAAAGCCGCGTTCGTTGCGCGAGTACCAGTGGGTTAACAGCCGGGCGCAGGGCGGCCATCCCCATCCCTGGAAAAAGCCGTTTAGCGTCCAGATAAACAGCAGCGCCGGCAGGGAGTGGCTAAACACGAACAGCACGTTCAGCACCCCGGTCGCCAGCAGGCCAATCCCCATAAACGCCCGCTGTCCGTGGCCGTCATGCCACAATCCGGCGGCAAATTTCGACAGGCCGTAGCTCAGATAGAACAGCGAGCCGATCAGCCCGATGTCGCTTTTGCTCAGCCCCATGTCCAGCTGCAAAACCGGCAGCACGTAGTTGATGCTTTTGCGCGTCAGGTAGAACGCGGCGTAGCCAATGACCATGCACAGCAGCAGCCTCGGGCGCTGGGTCCGGTAGCGTTGGGCGATCTGTGCGGCAGACAGTGCGGGCATGGCGTTCTCCGTTTAGGCTGACGATATAAAAGCGCGAGGCAAAATGGATGAGAGAAAGTCCGGTGCGGCTAAGACTTTTTCCTGGTTAACGAAGTGTTTGTGACGAAAATGTGGGCAGGTTAACAATTACGCGCGTGCCGCCGCGTGATTCCAGGGTCAGCTCGCCGCCGAGGGCGTGAACCCGCTCGCGAATGCCCTGCATGCCAAATCCCGGCGTATTCTGCGGTCCGAGGCCGCTGCCGTTGTCCCGCACCTCGAGGTACAGGCGGTCGCCCTGCTGGCAAAGCAGGATCGCCACCTCGCTGGCGCCGGCGTGCTTGCTGACGTTATTGAGCAGCTCCTGCAGCAGGCGATAGAGGGTAAAGACCAGGGTTTCGTTGGCCGGCGGGGCCGCCAGCCGGTAGTCAAAGCGGCAGTTAATCCCGCGTTCGGCAAAGGCGAACTCCTTCACCAGATGGTGCAGCGCCTCCTTGAACGACAGTTCGTCCAGCGCCGGGGGGCGCAGCTGGCGCAGCATCTGACGGGTGGAGTGGTGAATGCGCTGGGCCAGCTCGCCGATCTGTCCGGCGGCCTCAATCGCCAGGGCGGTGCCGCCGGCCCGTTTGACCAGCTGCGACTGGATCTGAATGGCGGTGATGTTCTGCCCGATTTCATCATGCAGCTCGCGGGCGAGATGCTTGCGGGTGTCCTCCTCCGTGTGGATCAGCTTCTCCGTCAGCTCGCGCCGGGTCTGCAGCTCCTGCTCCAGCCGGCGGCGATAGCGATCGAGATTGAGCGCCAGATGCTGCTGGCGGCTGATAGCGATGCCAAGGCCGATCCCCAGCAGCGACTGGGTGGCGAGGAAAATCTCAAGCTCCAGCAGATCCGTAAACCCGCCGCCCACCTGGCGCGCGATGGCGATCATCATGCTGCCGAGCAGGCCGGACAGCACACCGCCCTGCCAGCCAAACTTCCACGCTATCACCACGTTAGGCAAAAACACCACGATCAGCAGCAGCCGCTCCAGCGCCGGGGAGAGCACCATCTGGGTGCCGATGCCGATGATAAAAAACAGGCTGCACCAGATAATCAGCGAGGCGCGCAGCGGCGGGTTGCTGGTATCCAGCCCCAGTAGCTGATAGCGATGCTGCTGGCGCAAAAACTCGAACATCAGATAGACAAACGGCGCCAGCAGCACGCCGCCGGTAAACGAGGCCAGCCCGAGCAGCGTCGCGGGGCTTTGCAAAAAGGCGATCAGGGCCAGGGTCTGGAGCAGCGCGTTGGCGCTGACCGCGGCAATCAGCAGCGACAGCCGCTGCCAGTAGAGCGGAAAACGGTACCAGAAACGCTGCGCCATATACGCCGACAGCAGGCCCACCAGTGGAACGATCGCGATCGTGTAGCCGGTCAGCAACTGTTCGCTGCGCAGCCAGACGATCGCCGCCAGCGGCGGCAGGACCACCGCCGGCCAAAAGCGGCGCGGCAGCAGGATCAGCAGCGCCAGATAGACGCCCTGGGGCAGGAACAGCACCGCCTGCTGGCCGTTGTGGGTCAAATAGAAGCTGAGCGTCCACAGCATCAGCCAGCCGCTTCCCCAGGCCAGGGTGATAAATAGCGTCAGGATCGGATGACGGGACGCGCGTGTCATCAATGGCCCATCAGCAGCTGATTATCGAGAGCGAAATGCACCAGCTCAATGGTGCTGCCGCACTGCAGCTTGCTCAGCACGTTAGCCCGGTGAACGTGGACGGTTTTATGGCTCAGCGCCAGGCTGAAGGCGATCGCCTTAACGCTCTCCCCTTTCACCAGCAGCTCGAATATCTCCCGCTCGCGCGGGGTCAGGACATCGAGCGCTTTTGGCGACGATTCGCCGCCGCGCAGCGCCTTAAGCGCATCAACGCACAGGTAGTGACCGCCCATCCCCACCGAACGTACCGCCTGCACCAGCTCTTCCGGGCCGCAGCGTTTGGTCAGATAGCCGCTCGCCCCGGCATCGATGGCGCTCTGCACAAAAGCCGGCGTGTCGTAGATGCTGAGAATAATGGCGCGAAACCCCGACTGCCGCTGGCGCAGGCGTTTGAGCAGGCTCAGACCGTTCTCATCGGGCATGGCGACGTCGAGCACCGCAACGTCAATTTCGCTGCGCATCAGCGCCGGCCACGCCTCGGCGGCGCTGCTGTACTGCCCCGCCACGATGAGATCGTCTTCCAGATTTAATAGCTGGGCAAAACCGGAGCGAACGACCACATGGTCATCCACCAGGGCGACTCTGATCATGATGAAATACTCTTGGCGGAAAGTTGTTTTATGATGCCTGTTAGCGCGGCGCAGGCAATGCCGCAGCCGCCGTTATGTAATGAATGTAACAAAATTGCAATAAACCGGCCCGTGCGGGCGATCGCCCGATAGAAAAATTTTCCGAATAGATATTCCCCCTGGCGCGTTTACCCATCATCAAACACCGCTGATGGAGTCCCCTGCTATGAAAGAACTGTCCCCCACCGCGCAGCGCCAGCGCTATGACCGCCTCACGCTGACGCTGCACTGGCTGACCGCCGCCTGCGTCATCTTTCTCTTTTCCAGCGCGCATATCTGGGCGTGGCTGGAACGCGGCACGCCGTTGCGAAAAGAGCTGCAGGCCCTGCATATCTCGTTCGGCATCGTGCTGGCGCTGACGATCGTCGTGCGCCTGCTGTGGCGTATTATCAGCCAGCGCATCCCGCGCTACGCCCTGCCGCCGACCCGGGATTCGCGTCCGATGAAGTTCGTCGCGCACGCCGTCCACGGGATGCTGTACCTGCTGCTGTTCGCCCAGGCCGCGCTGGGCTTTCTATTTCGCTGGGCGCAGCAGGAGCCGTTCCGCTTTTTTGGCGGGCCCGATCTCTCCGGCTGGGTGAGCATCGCTCCCGCACTCAGGCATACCCTGGGCGAGTGGCACAATAACGTGGCGTGGGCGCTCATTACTCTCGCCTGCGCCCACGCCCTGGCGGCGCTGGCCCACCACTACCTGCTTCGCGATAACGTGCTGTCCCGCATGCTGCCCGGCCGCGCCGGGCGTTAATCCCCGTCGTTAGATAACTCCCACGCGAATAGCGCGCGTGGGAGTTATGCCCGATGCCGAATTTTAGCCTCAATGGCGATATCAATGGTGACGGTATCGCCCACCAGCGCCGCCAGGCTGTCCATATTAAAAGCCGCACGAGAGATGGCGGTCGTCGCATGCAGCGACAGCACCTCCCGGCCGACGGGGTTGCTCGTCGGATCTTTAAGAGCCGCCTCCAGCATGACCGGGCGCAGAATATTTTTTACGCCGAGGTAGCCGAAAACCCGAAAGCGCCCGCCTCCCAGCGCCACCACGCGGCTGCTGGTAAAGCGGATCGCCGGGTAACGATCGGCATCGAAAAAAAGAGGGCCCTTCATTTGCCAGGTCAGCAGATTATTGGAAGCCGCGAGGGTGGCAACCGGGATGTTGACGCTCAGCCGATCGTCCATGTCATTATCCGTATCCAGCGTCAGCTCCCCCGTTACGCCGGCAAGGTGCGCCTGCGAGGTGCCGCCGAAAGCGTGCCATGAAAGCCCGATTGCGGTATCGGGGGTGCTGATGCCGTAACTAACCGGCATCGCGTACAGCGGCGCCGGGCCGAGCAAGAGCCCGAAGGCGATAGCGGAAACAGTGCGCGTCATAGTGGGTTATCCTCAATATTGATAACCGGTAAACGCGCCCGGCCCCGTTTTTATTCATTTCTATTTTTGCTGGCGGATCGGTAATGAGCAGGTTTGCCGGCGACGCGCGCAGCGGTTGAGCGAATGAGTTGTTGATGGTAAACAGGGGAACGCTTAATACGGAGCTCAATAAATGTCAGCAGCCTACGCCATTGTGGAAACCGTTCCCCCGGCAGACGATTTTTGCCGCCTGCGCGTCATCTCCGGTTTAACGCCCCGCCCTCTTGAGGCAGCTAAACGCGCGCTGCCCCGCAGCTGCCACGGCGTATACGTGGAGTATTCCGGGCTGATTGTCGGCATGGGACGCATCGTTGGCGACGGCGTGCTTAACTTCGAGATTGTCGATGTTGCCGTCGATCCGGCGCATCAAGGCAAGGGACTGGGGCGAAAAATCATGGCGCATCTGATGGCCTGGCTTGAGCTGCATGCACCGGCGGGCGCCTACGTCAGCCTGATCGCCGACGTTCCCGAGCTGTATAAAAAATTTGGCTTTCAGCTGGTGCGCCCGGAGAGCGAAGGCATGGCGCTGGTGTGGGGATCGCACAGGAGTTGAAGGTATGCATCGATTTCCTGATGGACTATTTTCAGCAAGATCCTCCCGTTGGCGAAGCGCTGTGGAGGAAAATAACCGCTGAGGATGGGGAGAGCCGGCTGGTTTAGCCAGGGGCCGGCAGGCGCGCTATCGGGGCCGCTAAGCGGCCCTTACCTCCCCGGGTTAGCTAAATTCCCCTGTGACAAGGGGCGATAAACTATTTACGGTTTATTATTTCCGCCGGGATAGCTTCGCCGTGGTATTTTTCGTAAATGGCGTTTAGTTTTCCATTTTTAAGATTGGTGACAATCCATTCATTTAATTTTTCTTTCAACTCCGGTTCACCTTTTTTAACTCCGATAGCTAAATCAAATACCGTTAGGGTTAATTTGGGCTCAAAGCTTAATTTAGGATTCTGTTTTTTAATCTGGTTAACCAGCGTGGCGGAAGTGGCGACCGCATAAGCCTGACCGCTAACGGCGGCGGTGACTAAGGTTGCATCATCATCATAGCGTTGAATGCTATAGCCCTTTTTCATCGCATCCTGGCTCAGCATTGAGTCCTGAGTGGTGCCGCGCGTAACGGTAATGGCGTGCCCTTTTAAATCGGGCCAGTCGCTGACTTTGGTGGCGGCTGGGGCGGCGATAACGGAGCGCAGGCCGGCATAGGCGCGAGTAAAATCAATCACCTGCGCACGCTGCGGCGTGACGGATAGGGTTGAAATGACGATATCTGCCTTACCGGTTTGCAGGTTCGGAATGCGCGTCGGCCCGGTCGTTTCAATAAATTTCAGCTTTAAGCCCCAATCCTTCGCCAGCAGTTCAGCGGTTTCGACATCAGAGCCTACCGGTTTCATCGCCGCATCGAGCATGCCTGAAGGCGGCAGTGACATATCGGTGGCGACGCGCAGCTCGCCGCGTTGTTGGATATCTTCCAGCGCATTTGCCGAGGCCGGCTGGGCGATGAGGACTGTTACCATGCTGGCAAGCAGGGCAATCGATTTTGCGTATTTCATTATTATTCTCCTGATGAGGATGGGTACAGGGTATCGGGTGAATTAAAGATCGTTGGCGATAAACTCCTTTAACGCCTCGGTTTCCGGCGCTTGCAAAATGGCGGCGCTACCGCTTTCATGCACTTTTCCCTGATGCATGAAGATCACTTTATCGGCGACTTTGCGGGCGAAATTCATCTCATGGGTCACCATGATCATCGTCATACCGCTACCGGCCAGCCGCTCAATCACGCGCAGCACTTCGCCGGTTAATTTGGGATCCAGCGCCGAGGTGACTTCATCAAACAGCATCACTTTTGGTTTCATCGCCAGCGAGCGGGCGATAGCGGCGCGCTGCTGCTGCCCGCCGGAGAGCTGCTCAGGATAGCTGTCCACTTTATCCGCGAGCCCGACCTGTTCCAGAACGGAGAGCGCTAACCTTCTGGCTTCCGCTTTCGGCAATTTTTTCACCGCGACCGGACCAAGCGTTATGTTCTGCTCAATGGTGAGATGGGGAAACAGGTTGTAGCTCTGAAATACAATACCGACGTCCTGGCGTAGCTTACGCAGGTCGACTTTGGGATCCTCCACTTTATAGCCGCACACTTCGATGCTGCCGCCGTTGATGGTTTCCAACCGATCAATACAGCGCAGCGCGGTACTTTTGCCCGAGCCGCTGGCGCCAATCAGCGCCACAACCTGACCCTGATTGACTGAGAACGAGACATCTTTCAGCACTGAATTATGGCCAAAACTCTTCTGTACGTTGCTTAAGGTAATGATTGACATAACTTTATCCTTATCCTCGGTTAACGCGTGCCGTAATGGCCTGCAGGCGCTTCGCCTGCTTCTGTGGTGCTCCGCGCTCCAGCCTGCGGCTTAATGCGGAAACCGGAAAACACAGGCAGAAGTAAATGGCGGCAACGGTCAGGTAGATAATAAAGGGCTGGAAAATCGAGTTATTGATGAGCTGGCCAGCACGTGCCAGCTCGACAAAACCCACCACCGACGCCAGCGAGGTGTTTTTGATTATCTGTACCGAGAACCCCACGGTAGGCGGCGTTGCCAGCTTGATAGCCTGCGGCATAATCACTTTGAACATGCGCTGAGTGCACGACAGCGCCAGGCATTCGGCCGCCTCCCACTGCGCGCGCGGAACCGCTTGTATGCAGCCGCGCCAGATCTCACCGAGATAGGCGCTGGCATAAATGGTGAGAGAGATGCCGGCGGCCAGCAGAGGCGCAATCGAATAGCCGAGTTGCGGCAGACCGAAGTAGACCATAAACATGATGATCAGCAGCGGCGTGCCCTGAATCAGCTGCACCCACGCGCTAACCAGAAGACGCAGCGGCTTCAATGGCGCAATGCGACCCAGCGCAATAAGGAACCCCACCAGACCGCCGCCGCCAAAGGCCATGAGCGACAAAATCACCGTCCACAGCGTGCCATCCAGCAGAAACTGCAGATGGGCAAAGTTAAGAGGAATATTCATCAACGGCTCTCCTTAAATCGACGTGCCGAGACGGCGGCGGCGCGGGAAAATCACCTGACCAAATAGCCAGAATATCATCCGCATCAACAGCGACAGCGCGATGTAAATACAGGCCACGATGAAGAACGTTTCAAAGGGGCGATAGGTTTCTGACTGGATAAAATTGGCCGTTGCCGTGAGCTCTTCCGCGGAAATTTGCGATGTCACCGATGATGCCAACATCAGCAAAATAAACTGGCTGGTGAGCGAGGGGTAAACGCGCTCGATCGCCGGGCGCAGCGCCACGTGCCAGTATTGCTGCCAGCGATTCAGCCCCAGCGTTTCTGCGGCTTCCCACTGGCCTTTGTGAATCGACTCGAAGCCGGCGCGCATAATCTCCGCCGTATACGCCCCGACGTTGATGGTGAGCGCAATGACTGAAACCGTGAAAGCGCTGAATGAGAAGCCCAGACTGGAGAGACCAAAATAGACCAGGAAGATCTGCACCAGAAAAGGCGTATTGCGAATCGACTCGACATAAACGCCCGTCAGGCGCGCTAACCAAACCGAATCAGAACGACGCGCCGCTGCGCACAGCGTGCCGATCAGAAAACCGGTTAACGTCGTCACCAAAGCCAGTTTGGCGGTGAGTAGCGCGCCGCTCCACAGAAGCTGCCACTGCGCGAGAATTGCTGTGAAATCGAGCATCATAAGGTCAACCCCGGTTATTTTGTTACGCTGTTTTGCTGGCCGGTCAGGCGGTCGTAAACTTTAAAGAGCGCCTGATTGCCGTTTGCGCCCTCACCATAGGCCTGCGCGTTTTGATACTGCGAGGCGACCAGCGCGGTAGCGGGCAGCGGGACCGGATGCTTCTGAGCGGCCTCCAGCACAAGACGCAGATCTTTCATCATCAGATCGATGCGAAATCCTGCGGAGACGTCGCCTTCAATCATGGCGCTCCCCAGCTTGTCGAGCATCCAGGATGCCGCCGAACCGCCCATCAGCACCTCGCACATCTGAGGAAGATTGATATCCCAGGCGCGCGCCAGCGCTAACGCTTCGCAAATCGCCTGAATATTGATGCCACAAATCAGCTGGTTACATAGTTTTACCGTCTGCCCCGCGCCGGATGCGCCGACGTGATTGAGCGTGGTGCCCATCGCGCGCAGATAAGGAGTAGCCTGAGCAAAGCCCTCGGCGCTGCCGCCCACCATGATCGTCAGATTGCCGTTTTTTGCGCCGACCGGGCCGCCGGAAACCGGCGCATCCAGCATCGTGACGCCAATAGTCGCCAGAGATTCGCTGAGCTGGCGCGTTGCGGCGGGTGCGATAGTGCTCATATCAACAAACAGTTTCCCGCGCGGCGGGTTGCTCAGCAGTCCGCCTGCACCGCGGACGATCTCTTCAACCTGCGGGGTGTCCGGCAGCATCGAGATGACGATATCGGCATCAATGATAGCGCTGGAAAGATCGCTGACTACATCCACGCCATACTGGCGGAGCGCATCACCTGCCGCTGCGACGACATCGAACGCGCGAACGGTAAAACCTGCCTGCGCCAGATTACGCGCCATCTCGCGGCCCATGACGCCAAGTCCAATAAACCCGACAATGCCGGAAGTGCTGTTACTCATCGTTATGCTCCAGATTGATGGTTAGTTAAGTTGTTCCAGCTGAGCGAGCTTCGCGACGCGACGAACAAAGTCGTCGTCATGCACAAATTTCGCTTCGAGGAAGCTGGTAATCAGATCGCGAGCGAGCCACGGCCCGACAATTTGCGCCCCCATACACATGACGTTGACGTCGTCATGCTCCACCGACTGGTGCGCGGAGTGCACGTCGTGACAGACCGCCGCGCGGATCCCTTTTACTTTGTTCGCGGCGATAACCGCTCCGACGCCGGTGCCGCATACCAGAATGCCGCGCCGATCTGCGCTGCTGCGCACCTTGCTGCATAACGCTAAGGCGATATCCGGAAAATCAACCGGTTCGGGATCGTGGCTGCCGACATCGTCAATCTGATATCCGGCCTGATGCAGCCACTGCTTAAGCTCCTGCTTGAGGTGAAATCCTGCGTGGTCACTGCCAATCACAATCTGCATCTGCTGTTTTCCTTTTACGGGGTAGTGAAGGTCGATGAACTGCTGCTGGCCTTGAGGATGGTGGCGCGGCGGCGAAAATCTGAGCCAATCTCGAAGTGGCGGCCAAGTAACTCATCGGCTTTATTTTCATCACGTTCGACGATGGCGGAAAAAATGGCGCGGTGATGGTTAATGAGGAACTCCTCAATCCCCTCGACCTGAATGATCTGCTCGCGGCGGTCAAGGTGCGAACGACGCATCAGCATGCTGATGGACTGGTAAATATTGATAAGCGTGGGCGAACCGGATGCGGTGACGATGCTTTCATGAAACCTGAAATCCGCCAGGGCGCCGAGTTCGGGGGTGCGAATGGTTTCAATGATTTCGCCGAGACAGGCGGCCAGGCGATCGTAGTCACTTTGCGTCGCCCGGCGACAGGCTAAGCGAACGGCCTGACGCTCAATAGCGATTCGTGCCTGCATGACGTCATCAACCACGTTGGGCTGGTGGGCAAGAACGAAAGTAAAGAATTCGCCGAGAATTGAGACATCAGGTTTGGTTACCACGGTACCAATGCCGTGGCGGATCTCCACCGCCCCGACCATGGCGAGCGCCCGCAGCGCCTCGCGAAGTACGGGGCGGCTCACGCCTAACTTTGCCGAAAGCTCACGCTCCGGCAGCAGGCTATCCCCGGCTTTCAGTTCGCCAGTGAGTAACTGGTCCCGCAAAAACTTTACAACTCGGTCATAGCCGCTGCCGGCTTCTGTCTTTTCGCGCCTGATTTCCATGTGATCTCACCAGTGGTCTGTAGTGGTAATACCAATGGTAGATGTGTTGATGAAATATTAACGTGATGTTGATCGTTAATTGACCAGTTGTTTTTGTGATGTAAGCAACAATGAGTGGAGAGAGCTGGACGGAACAAGAAAATGCTTAGCCGCTGGCTGACAAAAGGTTGCTATGAACTGAGCAACGGCGGGCAGATGGGAAACGATCAGATAGCGGAGAGGCTGCTGGTAGCATGCGTTAGGATTTAGCTGAACCGGGAAAAGGACCCGCACAAAAAATGATAGCGGAGCCGTCGCCCGGACCTATCGGGAATGATTAGAGATATCTCCGAACGGAGATCGGCCTGATTTTTTCCAGGCGGCGAGTTAACCCTCCTTCCCTCGAATAGCGGGGAGTGCCTGTACATTACTCTGCACTGCGTTGTTTCATCTCATTATCCCGCCAGCGTTCCCAACGGTTTCTGAGTTCACTCCTGCTGGCGCCAATATTTTCATGCAATATCGTCGCCTGGCGTATTCGATCAACCCGGAAATGACGAAAGCCGCCGCGTAGCTCACACCAGCTAATGAGGAGACAGCTGCTCTGGTCATAGCCCAACATCACCGGCCAAACGGTCCTTTCAGTGATGTCGCCGGATTTGGAGCAGTAATCCAGTAAAAGCTTTTTACCTTCCCGAATGGCGATGCGTATTTTCCGCGTATCGGGTTTGAAGCTGCCTGATTCATCCGGTTTTATCCCTACAGCCGAATAAGATAAATAACCGAGCAGCCGTGCGGGGACTGCCGAGGCGATTTTTGCCAGCACATCGCTGGCGTTATTCGCCAGAGTCGCATCCGGTAAGCGCCGCACCAGCTCTGCGCCAAGAAAGATGGCTTCCAGCTCCTCGGCCGTAAACATCAAAGGCGGCATGTCGTAATCTGCACTTAAAACATAGCCGCAACCCGCCTCCCCCTCTACCGGAACCCTTTGCCCTGCGAGATCCGCAATATCCCGGTAAATGGTTCGCTTTGATACTTCAAGCTCTTCGGCCAATTTCGCCGCGGTGACCGGAAGCGTCGAACGCCTGAGTATCTGGAGAATCTGAAACAGCCTGTCTGCACGTCGCATTTTTTCATCCTGTTGCCACCACGCTGTCAGCATACCTGAGTGAAGATATTTTTCAGAGGCCGCGCTATTCGCCGCCATAATGGAGCTTCGCTATGAAATTCGTATCTGTCCGCCTGATTGCGCAAAACATCAAAGACGTTGTGCAGTTTTATGAATTAGTTACCCGCAGCAAGGCCGACTGGTTAGCGCCGGTTTTTGCCGAAATCGTCACGCCGGTAGCCGTTATCGCCATAGGTAGCGTTGAGACGGTAGCCCTGTTCAAAGAGGGCAGCGCCCAGCCCGCATTGAATCGCTCGGTAATTTTGGAGTTCAGGGTCGAAGATGTCGATGCCGAATTTAATCGCTTAAAGGAGCAAGTTGAAGTGGTTCACCCCCCGAAAGATTTACCCTGGGGAAACAGGACGGCACAGTTTCGCGATCCCGAAGGCTCGTTGATTTCACTTTATACTCCGGTAACGGAAGCAGCGAAAACGCGCTTTAATCGGGGATAAGAGAGAGGCGAACCGATAAGAAGCTCTCCCGGCCGAAAGAAAGCCGGGAGAGCTGCTCGGGGAAGTCTCACGCCTGAGGCGACGACGAACGGGGCCGGCCGAATCAGTTTATTTCAGCGGCAAATAGATATCCGTGAGCAATTCATGTTCCGCCACTTCATGCACAAAGTTGTGGTAGTGAAAGAAGAGCGGGAAGTCGCGCAGCTCTTCTCCGCTACCGGGCAGCCAGTCGCGGTACAGAGCCTGCGCCAGCCCGGTTAACGCGTCGTGCGATCCCTGATGGCGCAGCACCGCGCACCGGCCCGCAGGGATTGCGCTATTAATCACCCCGAAGCGATTGTCTTCGGCAATCGGTGACGTTATCGTTCCGCAAATATGGAACTCAAACTCATCCGCTGGCGTTGTGGCCGGATCGTCCGGAGCAATACCATACGTCTGGCTGCTGGCTACGGGCGAAAAACCCGTACCTTTGCGCCATTCAATAAAGCGGGCCGCAGTTTCGTTTATGAGCTCCGGCTGGCCGCGGTGGCTCAATATGGCAACCGACGTGGCGGAAAAGTTAATGATCCTGACCTGACCTTGCATCGTTTTTCTCCTCGTTTGATAAGGTTCTGATATCCGCTGATGCCACGCTACCCAAGGGGGCTGCTGGCGAAACTGCGTCGGTGACAGGCCAAACATTTGCCGGAAGGCGCGGCTAAATGATTCGGCATGCTGAAAACCGGCGTCGAACGCGATATCAGTGATTTTCTCTAACGGATTAAAAGCCAGCCGATAGGATGCGCGTTTTAAGCGCATCATCTGGATGTAACGACCAGGCGGCATGCCGCAATAGCTGCAAAACTGACGATGGAAATGAAATGGCGAAAAGTGGGCCACTTCGCTGAGCTTTTCCAGCAACAGCGCGTCGTCAAGATGGCGGTCAATATAATCGAAAACCTGATTAAAACGTCTGGCGTAACTATCGGTTTTGTTATCACACATGGCTTCCTCCGTGCCTCTTAATATGCGCAAAGGCGATGTGATTTGCCTGACCGATCTTGCGCAAAATAACAAAACGTCAAAAGAAACCAGTCGCAAGGTGCGGCTTTAGCTGCCGCAGACAGACGCCCTCCCTATGCGGCGTTATCAATGATGGCGCCGGGGAAATAGGTCTTTACGCTGGGTTATTGCCCCTGACCTTCTCTTTGTCTACTTGCTTTAACTCTCTTCCAGAGGCACATACCATTTATCCAGCAAATGAGCGGCAAACGTTCTGGCGTTTGCATGGCGGGCTATACGGGGAGATACATGAATTTCGCGCAGCCCTACAGAACCCGGAGAAGGCAAAAGTGATGATAGTAGCGCTTGCGAAGACGACAGACTGTTCTGGAAGCAAAGAACCTGCGGCAGGATTTGCGCCGGGCAGCGATTGAGCCCTGGACATGGGTTGTTAATAACACCCTGGCCGCGGCTTAACCTTCTTAACCTTTCCTGAGGACCAGAGCTAACCGTGAGTTGCCACTTATCTCAGATGTGGAAGAGCAGTATGCAAAACGTATTGCATTCACAGCGCTACAGAGCGAAGAGTCGGTTGGTATTGACCTGCCGGGAGAAATTGCGAAGTAACATGACTTTATATAATCCTGCACTCTGTCTTCAGGTATACAGGCGATGCCAAAACCGGATAACGCCGCATCAATTCTTTCCGCCTGCAGATTAAACGTTACCTGCCCTTCCACTCTGACCCTTAACGGTTTCCCTTCCTTCTCAAACTCCCAGTGGTAAAGCCCACCGGCTGTCGGCAGGCGCATATTGATACACCGATGATTTTGTAGCTCGTGCGGCGTTTCAGGTGCCGGATTTGCCGCGAAATAAGACGGCGCTCCTACGACGGCCATTCTCATGTCCGGCCCAATTCTTACCGCAATCATGTCCTTATCCACGCTTTCGCCCAGGCGGATCCCGGCATCAAAACGCCCCTCAACAATATCGACAAAGCCGTTATCCACCACCAGTTCGAGATTAATTTCCGGATATTCCCTGAGGAAAGGTTTTAGCTTCGGCCATACCAGGCTTCGAGCGGCATGCTCCCCGGCAGATAAACGGATATTGCCGGAGGCGGTGCCGTTCAGCTGAACCAGCGATTCCAGTTCCTGTTCAAGATCGGCAATACGCGGTTCAAGGCAGGCAATAATTCTCTCACCGGCTTCCGTGGGGGCAACGCTTCGGGTCGTGCGGGTCAGAAGGCGGATATTCAGCCTTTCCTCCAGGGCCTTCATCGCATGGCTGAGTGCAGACTGAGAGACGCCCAGTTTGCCCGCTGCTTTGGTAAAACTTCGCTCCCTTGCCACCACAAGAAAGATTTGTAGTTCGTTGAAGTTTTCTTTGAGCATCGGCGATTTCCTTGTGGAGGCATTCCCTTCATCGCACACTCATGAAGGGTGTTCATAGACACAATCATTTTAGCCCTATTACTGACAATAATGATAATTGATATTCTGACAGTATCAAAAATAAGTCTGAATTATCAGTAGGTTTATCATGAAAATACTTATTGCAGGGGCGACAGGAAGTATTGGCCTTCATGTCGTCATTACCGCTATCAAAATGGGCCATCAGCCTGTAGCGCTGGTCAGAAATAAGCGCAAAGTAAAATTGCTTCCTCGTGGAACGGATGTTTTTTACGGCGATGTTTCATTGCCTGAAACACTCACCGAATTACCGAAAGATATTGATGCCATCATCTTCACTCTCGGTTCCGATGGTCAGGGTCGTATTGGTGCCAGGGCGATAGATTATGGCGGAGTGCGCAATATTTTACGAATATTCAGGGATGTATCTGTTCGTATCAGCCTGATGACCACGATTGGCGTGACTGAACGACTCAGCACCTGGAATCAACGCACTGAGGTTCATGACTGGAAAAGACGTGCCGAGCGTCTGGTCAGGGCCACTGGTCACCCCTATACCATCGTCAGGCCCGGCTGGTTTGATTACAACAATGATGATGAACACCGAATCGTTATGCTTCAAGGAGATCGTCGCCATGCGGGAACACCGGAAGATGGCGTGATATCCAGGGAACAAATCGCCCAGGTTCTGGTCAGTGCCCTGACCAACGACGAGGCAAAAAATAAAACTTTTGAGCTGGTGGCCGAGCGAGGCGAAGCACAGCAGGATCTTACCCCACTGTTTGCAGACCTGCAGACTGATGATCCACAAAAAAATGATGGGGTTTTAGACATAGACAATATGCCTCTCAGGGAAGAACCGGAGTGCATTGTTAACGAGCTGAATATGTATTCCAAAAATTAACTAATCTACAACCCTGACAATTTTGTCATATAGCGGTCAGCCTCATGACAGCTTAAGTCTGTATATTTGAATACACAGATGGAGGAAGTTACTCCTGATACAAGTCCAGTTTCAAGCATATTGTTAAAGAGGTACTAGATATGAAAACACTACTTATTACTACATTGGTCATGGGATTTGTTTCAGTGAATGCCGCATCTGCCGCTCAGGAAATTAACCACGCAGATGGGAAAGAAAAGATGGGTGTAGTCTCAGCCAGCAATGCCTATACGCTTGATGAGTTATCGCATGTTCTTTCTCGTAAGGCTGATGAGCAAGGGGCTACCTCATTCAAAATCCTGTCTACAACGGGAAAAAACAGACTGCACGGCGTTGCTGAAATTTATAAGTAACTCAGAAGCATCTCGAAGGTAGGGTCTTTCCTACAAATAAAAGCAGGAAGCCAAAAATTTTAATCTGTCGAGTCGTCAGCTTCATTTGGCTCTCCAACAGCAGTGAGTACAACTGAGTTCAGTAGACTACTAGAATTCTCTAACAGCTTATTGTAAGGGTAACATTGATATTAATGAGCTTCAGAGGGAATTGGAGCGGACGAAGCAGCTAGACATTCAGGTGTTTCCGTCCATGTATGCAAAATGGCTGCCGATACACCTTCAGGAAATCACTGTAGTTGACCGGCAGCTTTGAGCAAAGAGCGGAACTAACGCTCACTACACCGGGATATCTGGAGCATAGTAGCTGCGTGCAAGTTTGGTTACACAGTTGATTTCGTAACGCTAATGGGTAACCTTACTATCTTACTAAAGGGCCCCAGAAAATGATTAAACATAAATCACTTTGTGCCCCTACTGTAAGTACACTCGTTTAAGTGCCAAGCACTTTTTGAGGTTTCCGGGAGGAAGGAGCATAAACCTTCATGCTCAGCAGTAGCAGTTGGTCACCACTGGTAACCGTTGAACCACAAGACACAGGATCGCCCTCACAGACTACAGGCATACCGTCGATAGTTATCCATGGGCGTGTAGATAACGCTGTGCCTTCATAAGAGGTTTTCCCGTCAGGGTGAGAGGTGTAGGCATTGCCTTGGGCGAATAGACCGAAGCCGCTGAACGTAATAAAGTCCACGGCTTCAGTTGGCGGGCAGGAAGGGAACTTACCGTGCCCAGAGCAACTTGAGGTTTTGACTGCGATTTTTGGCATAAAAATGCCCACAGTTGTTGTACGTGTGGGCAGTTTATTAATAGTTACATTTGAAATGCGGAGAATTTTCATTTTTTGTTGTGATCACTTAAAGACAACTCCTCATTTTTTGTAATGCTTTAGAGGAGGAGGTAAGTTAAAGTATCCTTTTATTGAATTCTCTTACAATGGATTAGTTTAAACAATGGTACTTCACACATATCAAATAAACGAAAATCTTAAACTTACACTGTCCAAAAATGCTCTTAATCATGTCATCCACGGCGAAGTCACGGATAAGGTGTTTGAAACTGATAATGGGGGTATTGCTAAAAAAGTAATCTCTGGAGGATTACACACCTATTCAGGATGGCAGTCTTATTTAAGTAAAGTTCCTGGACTGAAAAATATTTTACTCTATAATAACAAAACCAATGACGAATGGTACTACGAGCGAGAGCTTCAAAATGGAGCTATTTTGTTAAAGTTACCAGAGTCAGTTTTCACCTCTAAAGCAGCAAAGATGACATTATTTCCTGAGAATAATTATAAATCAGGATTTCTCTGGAAAACACTATTTCCAAAGACAGTTGGTGATAGCGAGATTCTTGATTTACTGAATGATGCTTTGTTGAACATCAGCAAACATGAAAGCCGTGATGGTGAGTTAATTTGTTATTATAAAATAGACGAACCGTTGAATTGCATGAGGATCGCTGTTCTATATCGAAACGGTGAAATTAATTCATTCTATCCTACATGGTCTCAACCAAATACCGGGAATAATGGTAAACCTTTCTCATTCTTTGATAACATTGGGCATGTTATTTCAGAGTCTTCATTTGTTAATGAATCTGAAATTATTGACGTTACAGATCAGGGGCTGTTTTCGAAGTTATCTACCCTTGTGGAAATTCAAGATATGACGCCTGAATTATTTCTCACTCGGGGTGCAGTTTCCCAAGACATTAAGGAGTGGGACGACAAACGAATCGACTCAATAAATTCATTTGCGGAGAATTGTAGCTTCGCTGAAATACTGGAGCTATATAATTATGTGAACGATGACGGGATATCTAAGTACCATGACATAGTTTCACAGCATGCGTACTCTCATTTCTTACCAAATATTAAATTATCAGTTGGATTTTTTAATGCAATAAGTTTCAATCAGAATATAGCCGAAGGGATTATGGCTTTGTTTCTTTACGATCAAAAAAACAAATCAAAGTTATATGCCAATACCGTTTTAAATTTAATCAGTAATATGTTTACATCCCCATTTATGGATATGTGGGCTAAAAAGAGAATTCATTTTATAATTGCTAATCTTACTTTAGAGTATCATGATAGAAACTTCCCTGCGGAGTATATTGACTGCCTTTCAACATCGCCAACTCGCAGAGAGTTCTATTCGGAATATTTCTATGATAGTCACAATAAGAAAAAAGACTATAACTCCATTGAAACCTATGAAGAAATCGCTGATCTTTTTGGTTTAATATTAACCCCTCCGCAGTATGAATCAGTCTCCTACTCACATTTTTTACATTATTTTTCAGACAATTTAGGTGAATCATATTCTACTAACTTTACTGACGAGGAAAGGACTGTTTTTTTGCTAGAAGCCTACCCTGGTGATTACTATGAAAATTATGTTCAGGATAGTCTGAAGTTCTTTAATCAAAAAGTTTTCACTCACTCCAGTTTTATTCTAGGAGAATATTTGGAACTTTTTGCTAAAGAGGGGGTTGCAAAACCAATCAAGCTTCATAGAGTAATATATGAAT
The DNA here is from genome assembly GCF_050058015.1 of Klebsiella sp. WOUb02. Lineage (NCBI taxonomy): Bacteria > Pseudomonadati > Pseudomonadota > Gammaproteobacteria > Enterobacterales > Enterobacteriaceae > Klebsiella > Klebsiella sp. WOUb02. The sequence goes on along the minus strand of NZ_CP170106.1, from coordinate 335,900 downwards.
ACTTTAAACTTCAAGTCGCTCAACGCTACAGAATTAACTTAAATTACTCCGATTATTATGAAATCCCCGAGGTGGTTACACTCCCTATCGAGAAAAATGATGTTTACGCCACTATATTAAAGCATGAAAGAAATTCTAATCGGTTTATGACGGACACGATTATAGAATCCGTTAAGAAATATTTATTGACTGTTGAAGATACTAATTTATCGAAGGTCTTAAAGGATATTGAAAGAGTGGATAGAAAAGAGATCCCGAGATTTCCAATTCCATACCATTTGATTATTGAGATGGTGAAAAGGCCGGACTCAGTAGATGTTAATTACCTAAAGGCTTTAAGAGTATTAGAGGTAGATGCCACGGTTTAATAAATTATAACCTTCTGTTAAGAGGTCAAATTATCTGGCCTCTTAACCTATATCCATCAAACTAGAATTCCCAAGATGTCAGAAATAAACTAACGACCGTCGCCTTCGCAGGAGATAGATCGTAAAGCGTGAAGGGACTTAACTTGAAGCCTTTGCTTTCGTATAACTCGATGATTGAGGGGGCATTGCTGTTCGTTACGACAATACTGGCGACACGCTGATGGGCTGCTACCAACTCTTCTGCAAGACGGATCTGCTCCTGGAAGGTGAATGGTTTACGCATGCCCCCATTTATGATGAATGGGGGGCACTGGCACCTGAAACATAACCTTGGCAATTAGAGGGGAATGTCCGTAAGCGGCAATAAGTAGACAGTTAAACGCAAATGTAACGTTTAAGAAGTTAGCAGAAATGAAAATCAGTACAAAAAAATTACTGGAGTTCAACTCCTCCAAAACGGAGGAGCTAAGCTATAGAATTCTCGCTACCTACTAATAACTAACTAATTTAACGATAGTCTCAAAAGCTATGATTGATTTTTACTTGCTATAAAATCTCCATACCACTGCATCATCTCCCTCCTCCCGTCCAGATAATGCGCATGGTTATACGTCCCACGAATTGAGTTCTTATCGACGTGAGCCAGCTGTAACTCAATCCAGGCCGAATTGAAACCCTGCTCATGCAAAATGGTACTCATCGTGTGGCGGAATCCATGCCCTGTAACGCGCCCGGCATAGCCGATACGCCTGACCAACACAGTCAATGCCATGTCACTCATCGGTTTCTTAGGATCATTACGCCCAGGGAACAACAACGCTCCTGTACCTGTCATGGGTTTAAGCTGGTTAAGCAGGCCAATTGCCTGGCTTGATAATGGGACCAGATGAGGGCGGCGCATTTTCATGCGTTCCGCTGGTACATTCCAAACCTTTTTCTCAAAATCAAACTCCTGCCACTCCGCTTGCCTCAACTCCCCAGGCCTTACTCCCGTTAAAATAAGCAGTTGCATAGCAATCTTAACAAGCACACTAGGCTGTGTCCCTTAATTACATAACCTCTTGTAAAACAATCGGATGCAACCCAGTTTCACCATCGCCAGATAATTCCTCGCCGTTTTGTCGTAACGTGTGGCAATGCGGCGGTATTCTTTCAGGCGACCAAAGCACCTCTCAACAACATTGCGATTGCGGTAGGCTTCACGATCGAGTGGTGAACGACCATCTGTGGCCATTTTTTCATTGGATTTACGCGGGATGACAACTTTTATCCCTCTTCTTTTCAGTTCGTTACGTAACGCATGTCCGGAGTAGGCTTTATCAGCCAGTACTGCATGACCACGGCGCTTGATACTTCCGTTCTGGCGCTGAACACCGATACCGTCCAGAAGACGTTGTGCAAACTGGCTTTCGTGAGCCTGACCGGGACTCAGTACGATGTTTAACGGCAGACCACTTCCGTCTGTCGCCAGATGAATTTTGGTGCCAAAACCACCGCGAGAGCGACCCAGCCCATTATCTCCGGTGATATCGGGTTGTTTTTTTGCGCACCGGCAGCACATTTCAGCGCCCGGATATTGCTGCCATCCAGTGCAGTGGCCGACCAGTCCACGAGGCCATGTGCATCCAGAGTCTGAAAGTAACTTGTTGAAAATAATGTTAATCACACCCGATTTTGACCATCGGTTAAAGCGGTTATAAACGGTCTTCCATGGGCCGTACCGTTCAGGTAAATCACGCCATGGTGCACCTGAACACAGCACCCAGAACATGCCGTTGATGATCATACGATGCTCCGCCCACGGACGCCCGGCCTGTGGAGAGGCAGACGCTGCTGGCAGAAAGGGTTGGATGATAGTCCATGCTTCATCGGGAATGTCGTAGCGAGCCATAGTTTAATATGTTGTGGAAACAGACAGTTACTATAGCTCAGGTGATTACGGGACACAGCCTACCAGCATAGGTGTTCAGAGTCCGAAGAAACTCAGGCAATTCATCCTGGGTTAAAAAAGCATAGTGCTCTTTCTCATGAGGACTCACGGCGCTGGCTAGATCAGGTGCTGGATTGTACTCGGCCCTGCCAGTCACAACAGCATACTTCCAGACCTCTCCACAGCGCTGGCGAACCTTACGGACCTTCTCAGTTGCCCCTCGTGCTTCTATCTTTGAAAGAACTGCAAGCAACTCCATCGGCTTGATATCTTTGATTGGCCGGTGACCGATATAAGGAAATACATCTTTCTCAAAGGTTCTCATCATCTCTTCACGATAGGACACAGACCAGCGGTCATAGCGACGCTGATACCACTCCCGCGTAAGAGCCTCAAACGAGTTTTCAGCGTCTTGTTGACGACTTAGTTTCTCAATTTTTCTTTCAAGAGAAGGATCATTGCCAGCCGCCAATGTCCTTTTAGCTTCCTCACGTTTGCTTCTGGCTTCAGCTAAAGAAACATCGGGGTAAACGCCAATAGCGAGCAGTTTCTCTTTACCTAGTGAACGGTATTTGAGACGCCAGTATCTTTTGCCGTTGGGATTAACCAGCAGGTAAAGACCACCACCATCAGCGAGTTTGTAGGGCTTCTCTTTAGGTTTTGCAGTTTCAACCTGACGAGCAGTCAGCTTCATTGGGGGTACCTCTCAGCAGGGGGTACAATTATACCCCCATTCATACCCCCATATTGAGCTTGACCCTGGGGGAGTACAATTGAGTTCAATAGACTAATAGAATGCTATAACTGCTGATTTATCAAGGAAAAATTGAGTTAGATGGACTTCAGGAGACTTGAGTTTGGAGCGGGCGAAGGGAATCGAACCCTCGTATAGAGCTTGGGAAGCTCTCGTTCTACCATTGAACTACGCCCGCAAAGAGGTGCGAGGGCCATTATAGACCTTACGCACCGTCTGACAAGACTGAACTATGCTAACTGCTGATAAAATAACCCGTTAGCACTTAGGCTTACTGCCCTGCGGCGGTAAATAGCGCAGCGGATCGATGGCCGTTGCCCGGTAGCGGATCTGGAAGTGCAGACGCACGGAGTCGGCATCGGTGCTGCCCATCGTGGCGATCTGCTGGCCTATCTTCACGCTCTGGCCGTTGTTGACCATCATTTTATCGTTATGCGCATAGGCGCTGATGTAGTCATCGCTGTGCTTAATCATGATCAGATTACCGTAGCCGCGCAGCTGGTTGCCGACGTACACCACCTTCCCCGCGCCGGCCGCGTATACCGGCTGGCCGCGCGTACCGGCGATATCAATCCCCTTATTGCCGCCATCGTTTGAGGAATAAGGCAGGATGACCTTACCGCTGGTCGGCCAGCGCCAGCAGCGCTGCCCTACCGGCGGCCACGTGACCGGCGGCAGAGCGGCCGGCGGCTTAGCCGCAGCGGTGCGGGTCGCGCCGCTTTTCTTCACGCTCTTTCCGCCGCTCGCTCCCAACGCGCTGTTCAGCTTCAGGCGCTGTCCCACTTCGATGGTATAGGGCGGAGAAAGATTATTCAGCCGGGCCAAATCTTTGACGCTGGTGCCGGTGGTGCGGGAAATGCGGTACAGCGTATCGCCGCGTTTGACGGTATAGACGGAACCGGAATCAGATGAGCTGGAGCATCCGGCAATCACCAGGCTGCTGACCAACATCATCGTGATATAAAAGCGTTTTCTCATCGGGCTTCCTGCACTCAACACAAACTCTCACCTCGTCGGAATGGACGATTATCATACCAGCCCGCAGCCGGATCCCCAATCGATACGCCTCTTACCCTTAAGGATTAAACGCCCGGCGGACGGCCGCCTGTGACGCGCCTTCCCGTCAACTGTCCGTTTCATGGGCTTGTTTTGGTAATGCCTTTCGTCCGCGAATAGTCTACCCTAACGGCCTGAGTACATGGCCCGGCGGGTTTGTACCGGGTCATTTTTATTTTCAGGAGTCGTTATGACCGGGGAACACGTCATTTTGCTGGACGAGCAGGATAAGCCAGCCGGCATGCTGGAAAAGTATGCCGCTCACACCTTAGATACCCCACTACACCTCGCGTTTTCCTGCTGGCTGTTTGACGAACGGGGCCAGCTGTTGGTCACCCGCCGTTCGCTGGAGAAGAAAGCCTGGCCGGGCGTGTGGACCAATTCGGTCTGCGGACACCCTCAGGAGGGCGAAACCTTCGAGCAGGCCGTTACGCGGCGCAGTCGCTTTGAGCTCGGCGCCGAAATCACCGCTATCGTGCCGATCGCCCCGCGCTTTCGCTACCGGGCCGTCGCCCCCAACGGCATCGTCGAGAACGAAGTCTGCCCGGTATACGCCGCCCGCGTCACCGGCCCGCTGCGGCCGAATAGCGATGAGGTCATGGACTATCAATGGTGCAGGCTGGCGGATCTGCTAAACGCGCTGGCGATAACGCCGTGGGCCTTCAGCCCGTGGATGGTGCTGGAAGCCATGGATGAGGACGCTCGCGCGGCGCTGCAAAACTACGTTGCGTCACTGCGCTAAGGATCGATAGCGCCTCCTCGCACGGTCAGCGCGCGCAAGCGCGGCGGCGGCCATAAAAAAACCCCGGCGCGCAGGCCGGGGTTTTATCGTTCGCGGTGGGTCGCGGTCGGTCTTATTTAACCGGACGCATCGCCGGGAACAGGATCACGTCGCGGATGGTGTGGCTGTTGGTAAACAGCATCACCATGCGGTCGATACCGATACCCAGGCCAGCGGTCGGCGGCAGGCCGTGCTCCAGCGCGGTCACGTAGTCTTCGTCGTAGAACATCGCTTCGTCGTCGCCGGCAGCCTTGGCGTTCACCTGGTCGAGGAAACGCTGCGCCTGGTCTTCGGCATCGTTCAGCTCGCTAAAGCCGTTACCGATTTCACGGCCGCCGATGAAGAACTCAAAGCGGTCGGTGATTTCCGGGTTCTCGTCGTTACGACGCGCCAGCGGAGAAACTTCAGCCGGATACTCGGTGATGAAGGTCGGCTGGATCAGGTGCGCTTCCGCCACTTCTTCGAAGATCTCGGTCACGACACGGCCCAGACCCCAGCTCTTCTCAACCTTGACGCCGACGGCGGCGGCAATCGCCTTCGCGGAGTCGAAGTTATCCAGATCCGCCATCTCGGTTTCCGGACGGTATTTCTTGATAGCCTCGCGCATGGTCAGCTTTTCAAACGGCTTGCCGAAATCAAAGGTCTGATCGCCATAAGGCACCGCGGTGTTGCCGAGAATATCCTGCGCCAGGGTACGGAACAGGGATTCGGTCAGCTCGATCAGGTCCTTATAGTCCGCATACGCCATATAGAGTTCCATCATGGTGAACTCTGGGTTATGACGTACGGAGATGCCTTCGTTACGGAAGTTACGGTTGATCTCGAACACGCGCTCGAAGCCGCCGACAACCAGACGTTTGAGGTACAGTTCCGGCGCGATACGCAGGTACATGTCCAGATCCAGCGCGTTGTGATGGGTGATGAACGGACGGGCGGAGGCGCCGCCGGGGATCACCTGCATCATCGGGGTTTCAACTTCCATAAAGCCGCGGCCGACCATGAACTGGCGAATGCCGGCCAGGATCTGCGAACGCACTTTAAAGGTGTTGCGGGATTCGTCGTTGGAGATCAGATCCAGGTAACGCTGGCGATAGCGCGCTTCCTGATCCTGCAGGCCGTGGAACTTGTCCGGCAGCGGGCGCAGGGCTTTGGTCAGCAGACGCAGCTCGCTGCAGTGGATAGAGAGCTCGCCGGTTTTGGTTTTGAACAGCTTGCCGCGGGCGGCGATGATGTCGCCGAGGTCCCACTTTTTGAACTGCTCGTTGTAGACGCCTTCCGGCAGATCGTCACGCGCCACGTACAGCTGAATGCGACCGCCGACGTCCTGCAGGGTGACGAAGGAGGCTTTACCCATGATACGACGGGTCATCATGCGGCCAGCGACGGAAACCTCAACGTTCAGCGCCTCCAGCTCTTCGTTTTCTTTCGCATCGAAGTCAGCGTGCAGAAGGTCTGAGGTATGGTCACGACGAAAATCGTTGGGGAACGGGATACCCTGCTCGCGCAGCGCAGCCAGCTTTTCACGACGGCTTTTCAGCTCATTATTAAGGTCAATTGCCGCGTCAGCGCCCTGTGCTTGTTGTTCAGACATGTTGGTTCCTCATAACCCTGCTTTCAGACTTGCTTCGATAAATTGATCCAGGCTGCCGTCAAGCACCGCCTGAGTGTTGCGGGTTTCCACCCCGGTGCGCAGATCTTTAATGCGGGAATCATCCAGCACGTAAGAACGGATCTGGCTGCCCCAGCCGATGTCGGATTTGGTATCTTCCATCGCCTGCTTCTCGGCATTTTTCTTCTGCATCTCCAGTTCATAAAGCTTGGCTTTCATCTGCTTCATGGCCTGGTCTTTGTTTTTGTGCTGCGAACGGTCGTTCTGGCACTGCGTGACTAACCCGCTTGGAATGTGGGTAATACGCACCGCGGATTCGGTACGGTTAACGTGCTGACCGCCCGCGCCGGAGGCACGGTAAACGTCAATACGCAGGTCCGCCGGGTTGATCTCGATATCGATATCGTCATCGACTTCCGGGTAAACGAATGCGGAGCTGAAGGAGGTGTGGCGACGGCCGCCGGAGTCGAACGGGCTCTTACGTACCAGGCGGTGAACGCCGGTTTCTGTACGCAGCCAGCCGTAGGCGTAATCGCCGATAATCTTGATGGTCACGGACTTGATGCCCGCCACTTCGCCTTCCGACTCTTCGATAATTTCGGTCTTAAAGCCGCGCGCTTCGGCCCAGCGCAGATACATGCGCGTCAGCATGCTGGCCCAGTCCTGCGCTTCGGTGCCGCCGGAGCCGGCCTGAATATCGAGGTAGCAATCGGCGCTGTCGTACTCGCCGGAGAACATGCGGCGGAATTCAAGCTGCGCCAGCTTCTCGTCGAGCACGTTAAGCTCGGCGACGGCTTCGTTGAAGGTCTCTTCGTCTTCGGCTTCAACGGCCAGCTCCAGCAGGCCGGAAACGTCTTCGAGGCCCTGGGACATCTGATCGAGGGTGTCAACGATGGCTTCCAGTGAAGAACGCTCTTTGCCCAGCGCCTGTGCGCGCTCGGGCTCGTTCCACACGTCTGGCTGTTCCAGCTCGGCGTTTACTTCTTCCAGACGCTCTTTCTTAGCATCATAGTCAAAGGTACCCCCTAAGAACGTCGGAGCGCTCCGTGAGGTCCTGAATACGGTTTTTTACCGGATTTATTTCAAACATGATCGATTTTCTTTTAATGGATTGGTCAAAATGCGGTGATAAGAGCGGAATTGTACCGGATCCCCGCTCTCTTTTATACACACTTCAGCCTTCAGGCGGCCTCTTTGTTGCCGGTTTTTTCGTCACAGCGGCCAAAGATGGTCAATGATAAGCTGCAGGCTGCGGTTGCCGCGAAACTCGTTGATATCGAGCTTATAGGCGAGGGTCACTTCGCGCACGCCGTTATCCGGCCAAATCGAGGTATCGACGTTGAAGGCGATCCCGTCCAGCAGCGGGCCGCCGCCAACCGGCTCGACCATCACCTTGAGGTGCCGCTCGCCCACCAGACGCTGCTGCAGCAGGCGGAAGCGGCCGTCGAACAGCGGCTCCGGGAACATCTGCCCCCAGGGCCCGGCGTCGCGCAGCATCTGCGCCACCTCCATGCTCATCTCCCCGGCGGCCAGCGGACCGTCGGAAACCACTTCCCCCTGCAGCAGCGCGGGGTCCAGCCACTCGGTCACCAGCTCGCCGAAGCGCTGCTGGAACTCATCGAAGCGGGCATCTTCCAGCGACAGCCCCGCCGCCATCGCGTGGCCGCCGAACTTGAGGATCAGCCCCGGGTTCAGCGTGTCGAGACGCTCCAGCGCGTCGCGCATGTGCAGCCCTTGCACCGAGCGGCCGGAACCTTTTAACAGCCCGTCGCCCGTCGGCGCGAAGGCGATAACCGGACGATGAAAACGCTCTTTAATGCGCGAGGCGAGAATGCCGACCACGCCCTGATGCCACTGCGGGTGATACATCGCCAGCCCGCCGGGCAGCGCCTCGCTGCTGCGTTCAAGCTGCTGGCAGAGGGTGAGCGCCTCCGCCTGCATCCCCTGCTCTATCTCTTTGCGGGTCTGGTTCAGGGCATCCAGCTCGTTGGCCAGCACTCGCGCCTCACCGGCGTTATCGCACAGCAGCAGCGCCACGCCGACCGACATATCGTCCAGCCTTCCCGCCGCGTTCAGCCGCGGGCCAAGGGCAAAGCCGAGATCGCTGGCCGCCAGCTTCTGCGGGTCGCGGTTGGCAATTTCCAGCAGCGCCTTAATTCCCGGACGGCACTTGCCCGCCCGAATGCGGCTCAGCCCCTGCCAGGTAAGAATGCGGTTATTGGCATCCAGCGGCACCACGTCGGCCACCGTGCCCAGCGCCACCAGATCCAGCAGCTCCGCGAGGTTAGGCGCGGCAATTCCCCGCGTTTCGAACCAGTTTTTATCGCGCAGGAAGGTGCGCAGCGCCAGCATCAGGTAAAACGCCACTCCGACACCGGCCAGCGATTTTGACGGGAAGCCGCAGTCGCGCAGGTTCGGGTTGACGATGGCCTCCGCCGCCGGCAGCGTGTCGCCCGGCAGGTGGTGATCGGTAACCACCACCGGGATCCCCAGCTCGTGCGCGCGATCGACGCCGCTGTGCGAGGAGATGCCGTTATCGACGGTCATAATCATCTGCGCGCCGCGGGCGTGGGCCTGCTCGACCACTTCCGGACTCAGTCCGTAGCCATCTTCAAACCGGTTCGGCACCAGATAGGAGACGTTGCCGTAGCCCAGCGCGCGCAGCGCCAGCACGCTCAGAGCGGTGCTGGTGGCGCCATCGGCGTCAAAATCGCCGACGATCACAATATGCAAATCCTGCTGGAAGGCGTCGTAGAGCATCTCCACGGCTTTATCGATGCCGTTGAGCTGCGCCCACGGCAGCATGCCTTTAACGCCGCGCTCCAGTTCCTGCGCGCTGCGTACGCCGCGGCTCGCGTAGAGCCGCTGCAGCAGCGGCGAAAGGTCGGCGGGAAGCTCCGCGCCATCGGCCGCCTCGCGGCGGCGCAGTTGTGTCTGTTGTTTCACGCGAATTATTTACCGCTGGTTTGTTTTTGATGCTCATCGAGGAAGGCTTTCAGCTCTTTCGGCCCCTGATAGCCCGGCAGCAGGTAGCCGTCGCTCAATACCATTGCCGGCGTACCGTTGACGCCGAACTGCACGCCAAGCGTGTAGTGCTTGCTGATATCCACGCCGCAGCTGGCCGGCTGTACGCCCTTGCCGCCCATCGCATCATTAAGGGCTTTATTGCGATCTTTGGCGCACCAGATGGCCTGCATATCCTGCTCGGTCTGGCTCTGCAGCCCCTGCCGCGGGAAGGCCAGATAACGAACGGTGATGCCCAGCGCGTTGTAGTCGCTCATCTCCTCATGCAGCTTGTGGCAGTAGCCGCAGGTGATATCGGTAAAGACGGTGATAACGTGCTTTTCCTGCGGCGCCTTGTAGATAATCATCTCTTTTTCCAGCGCGTTCAGCTTACCCACCAGCAGCGAGTTAGTGACGTTAACCGGCTGGGCGCCGCTGACGTCATACATCGGCCCCTGAATAACGTGCTTGCCGTCGTCGGTCACGTACAGCACGCCGCCGTCGGTCAATACAGTGCTCATGCCGGCGACAGGCGAGGGCTGGATATCCGTGCTCTGCACGCCCAGCTTGGCCAGCGACTGCTTGATCGTCGCGCTGTCGGCGTGCGCCGTGCCGGAGAGCGTTGCCGCCAGCAGGGTGAACATCAGTAAACCTTTTTTCATACTCAATCCTTTTTATTCAGCACTCACGCCCGCGGGTGGTGCTGTTGATGAAGTTGTCTCAGACGCTCGGTCGCCACGTGGGTGTAAATTTGCGTCGTCGAGAGATCGCTGTGTCCCAGCAGCATCTGCACCACGCGCAGGTCGGCGCCATGATTGAGCAAATGCGTCGCAAACGCGTGGCGTAAAACGTGCGGGGAGAGCTTCGCGCTATCGATCCCCGCCAGCACCGCGTAGTGCTTAATGCGATGCCAGAACGTCTGCCGGGTCATTTGCTGCGCGCGCTGGCTGGGAAAGAGCACGTCGGAGGCTACGCCGTTCAGCAGCCAGGGACGACCGTACTCAAGGTAGTTCTCAACCCACAGCACCGCCTCTTCGCCGAGCGGCACCAGCCGCTCTTTGTTGCCTTTCCCCACCACCCGCAGCACGCCCTGGCGCAGGCTGATATCGCTCATCGTCAGGCCCACCAGCTCCGAGACGCGCAGGCCGGTGGCATACAGCACCTCCAGCATCGCCTTGTCGCGCAGCTCCAGGGGCTGCTCCACCAGCGGCGCCTGCAGCAGGCGGTCCACCTGCGCTTCGCTGAGATCTTTCGGCAGGCGCTGCGGCAGCTTTGGCGACGCCAGCAGCGCGCTGGGATCGTCGGTACGGATTTTTTCCCGATACAGATGCTGGAAAAAGCGGCGCACCGCGCTCAGCAGCCGCGCGGTGCTGGTGGCCTTGTAGCCGCCGGTTTGCCTTTCGGCCAGCAGCGACTGGAGATCCTCCCCGCTAACGCTGACAAGCGTCAGCCCGCGATGGTGCAGCCACTCCACGACCATCGTCAGGTCCCGACGGTAGGCGCTTAGCGTATTTTCCGCGAGGTTGCGCTCCAGCCACAGGGCATCAAGAAACTGTTCGATTTGTGCCAGATCCTGTTCCACATCGGCCTCTTTGCTCGTTAAATCGTCCCCAGTATACCCAAATAAGCCGCACGACTGGACAAAAACGGCGGCGACGGGCTGCCTGAAGTATGACGGGTATCATCACCTTTCTGGTAGACTAGACGCAAAGTCACAGCATGAATTGAGATGTTTACGCCATGAACATAGGCCTTTTTTACGGTTCCAGTACCTGCTACACCGAAATGGCTGCGGAGAAAATCCGCGATATTATCGGCCCTGAATTAGTGACCTTGCACAACCTGAAAGATGATTCCCCCGAGCTGATGACCGGCTACGACGTGCTGATCCTCGGCATCCCGACCTGGGATTTCGGCGAGATTCAGGAAGACTGGGAGGCCATCTGGCCGCAGCTCGAGACGCTGGATCTGCAGGATAAGATAGTGGCGCTGTACGGCATGGGCGACCAGCTGGGATACGGCGAGTGGTTCCTCGACGCGCTGGGCATGCTGCACGACAGGCTGGCAACCCGGGGCGTGAAGTTTATCGGCTACTGGCCGACCGAAGGCTATGAGTTCACCAGTCAGAAGCCAATTGTTGCAGATGGCCAGCTGTTCGTTGGCCTCGCGCTCGATGAAACAAACCAGTATGACCTGAGCGACGATCGTATCCAGAGCTGGTGCGAGCAAATCCTTGCGGAAATGGCCGAACAGTTCGCCTGAGCTTAGCGACGAGCCTGGCGCGCCAGGCTCTTAGTCCTGCGCCGGTTTGTGCAGCACCAGCCGGCGCAAATCGCGCCACTCCCTCGCATCCATGCTATCAGCCGCCACCCACAGGTGCTGGCTGCGACGCGTTTGCGTATGGCGCAGACGCAGCAGCATCCCGCTGTTAATCACCCATGGCATGCCGACGATCTCCCACTCCGCTTTTTGCCAGCGCAGCCGGGAATCGGTCAGCAGCTTTATTTCTCCCTGGCAGGCGTGGATCCGCCGCTGGCTGCGTACGCAGTCAAACACCACCAGAGAGAGCAGCAGTAGCCATAACGGGGTGTAGCTGAGCGGCCAGGGCATCAGCAGGACGATAGCCGCCACCACGCCGTGGAGCAGCAGCGAGAACCACTGCGAACGCCAGGAAATGCGTAAATCAGATTGCCACAGGACCACGTTCCCGATTCCGAGTCTGGATTAATTTTACCATCCGCTGCAGCTGCGCGTCGGAGGGTTCGCCGTGATTCATCAGCCAGTTGAACAGATCCGGGTCGTCGTTTTCTAACAACCGGATGAACAGCTGCTTGTCTTCATCGCTGAGCGTATCGTACTCATACTCGAAAAACGGCATGATGGAGATGTCGAGTTCACGCATACCCCGGCGGCATGCCCAGTGGATGCGGGCTTTATTAGTAATGTCCATGTTATCCTTCCAGCGTAAAGGTATATACCCGTCATACTTCAAGTTGCATGTGCGTTAGCCGCGTTCGTTCCCCCCAGTCACTTACCCGAGTAAGCCCCTGGGGACTCGCTCACTTGCCACCTTCCTGCAACTCGAATTATTTAGGCTATAGGTTAGTTTAACCCGTTTTTAGCTCTTACTTTACAGCATTATCGAGAAGCGCGAGCAGCATTCCACAAAAACCGTAAATTTATTATGGTATTATCCGTTCCCTTCGTTCGCCCCCTTACGCCCTTAGGGCACAAATGGCCTGCCAAAAGCGCTTGCATTGCACCATAGCTCTTTTACCATTAGTCACTCACTCTGCGTTAAGCTATTCAGGACATGACTATGGCTTTTACACCTTTTCCTCCACGTCAGCCCTCCTCTTCCGCGCGGCTGCCGTTAACGCTGATGACCCTGGATGACTGGGCGCTGGCGACGATCACCGGTCAGGATGCGGAGAAATATCTGCAGGGGCAGATCACCGCTGATGTCAGCGCGCTGACTGACGATCGCCACCTGCTGGCCGCGCACTGTGACGCCAAGGGTAAAATGTGGAGCAACCTGCGCGTGTTTCGCCGCGACGGCGGCTTCGCGTGGATTGAGCGCCGCAGCCTGCGCGACGCGCAGCTGACCGAACTGAAAAAGTACGCGGTGTTCTCTAAGGCGACCATCGCCGCGGATGATGAACACGTCCTGCTGGGCGTCGCCGGTTTCCAGGCCCGCGCCGCGCTGGCTCCGCTGTTCAGCGAACTGCCGAATGCCGATAAACAAGTGGTGACCGACGGCGCGACCAGCCTGCTGTGGTTTGCCCATCCGGCGGAACGTTTCCTGCTGGTTACCGACGCTGAAACCGCCGTCCGGGTGACCGAAGCCCTGCGCAGCGATGCCCAGTTGAATAATAGCCAGCAGTGGCTGGCGCTGAATATTGAAGCGGGCTTGCCGGTCATCGATAGCGCCAACAGCGCGCAGTTTCTGCCGCAGGCCACCAACCTGCAGGCGCTGGGCGGCATCAGCTTTAAAAAAGGCTGCTATACCGGGCAGGAGATGGTCGCCCGGGCAAAATTCCGCGGCGCCAACAAGCGGGCGCTGTGGTCGCTGACCGGGAAAGCCAGCCGCGTACCGCAGGCCGGGGAAGATCTTGAGCTGCAGATGGGCGAGAACTGGCGCCGCACCGGCACAGTGCTGGCCGCAGTACAGTTAGATGATGGTCAACTGCTGGTACAGGTGGTGATGAATAACGACATGGAGGCGGACAGCGTGTTCCGCGTACGCGATGATGCCGGCACGTTAAGCATCACTCCGCTGCCGTACTCGCTGACCGAAGAGTAGCTTTCCGTTGCGAATAGGCGTCAGCGCCCTTGCCCCGAGGCGGCGCTGACGCTCCTTTCCCCGCTCGCCGCACGCCCGCCGATTTAGACCTGCCCGACGTACAGATAGATCGCCAGGAAGTGACAAACGCTGCCGCCGAGCACAAAGCCGTGCCAAATAGCATGGTTGTAGGGTATCCGCTTGCAGACGTAGAAGATAACCCCCAGCGAATAGACGATCCCTCCGACCGCCAGCAGCGTCACGCCGCCAACCGCCAGCTTAATCGCCAGCTGATAAACCACGATGAGCGACAGCCAGCCCATCGTCAGATAGGTGACCAGAGACAGGATTTTAAAGCGGTGCGCGATGGTCAGCTTAAACAGGATCCCCAGCAGCGCCAGGCTCCAGATAACGATCATCAGGCCGCGCGAGAGCGGCGAGTTGAGCCCCACCAGCAGAAAAGGGGTATAGGTTCCCGCAATCAGCAGATAAATGGCGCAGTGATCGAATTTTTTCAACCATAGTTTCGCCCGCTGGTGCGGAACCGCGTGATAGAGCGTGGAGGCGAGGAACAGCAGAATCATGCTGCCGCCGTAGAGGCTGTAGCTGGTAATCGCCATCGCGCTGGCGTTAGCGTCCACCGCCTGCACCAGCAGCAGCACCAGGCCGACGATCCCAAACACCAGTCCGATCCCGTGGCTGATGCTGTTGGCAATTTCCTCTGCCAGAGAATATCCCTGGGTGATTAATGGTTTGCGAACCATATTTGACTCCGAAAACGTAAAAGCTTTCAACGCCCACCTAGGGTAACTGAGAATTATTCCAGTGAACACCTGTTAGCTAAAATAAAACGATGAATATTTTTAAGCAGTTTAAAATCATAATGTTACAGTTAAATTTCACCTAACAGTCGTTCGCTATTTATCAAAGCAGTTTGAATTCAATGACATAAAACTGGTCTTCATCCGGGTAGATCTCCGCGATAACCTGCCGCAGCTGCGCGAGGGTCATATTTTCCTGCTGCGCGTGCCGTTCGCTCAGCGTCGCCAGGGTTACCGTGGAGGTCGCGACCACGCTAATCGTGCAGAAATAGCCGTCATCTTCATAGCGCCCGACGCGTAGCACGTCGCCGACCTTGAAGTGCGACTCCTCGGCGTTGCGGATGGTGATCGTTTTGCGGCCGCTAAGGATGTCGTCCTGAAAGCGCTGAAAAAAGGTTATGTCATTCGGCTGCATGATATGATTCCGTCCTGGTCATTCTGAATTGTGAGTTATTACCGTGAGTATGTTCTCCCACGCCGCTATTGCCAGTCTCAATAATCTTGAGATGATGGTCTACCACTACGTCATTAAGAATCGTGACAAAGTGATGTATATGACCATCCGCGAGCTGGCGGAAGCCGCCGGCGTTTCCACCACCACCGTGCTGCGCTTCTGCCGCAAGCTGCAGTGTGAGGGGTACTCAGAGTTTCGCATACGCTTTAAATTATATCTCGAGCAGAATGAGCCTCTACAGGCAAATATCGGCGCCAGCGAAATAATGAGCTTTTTTAAAAGCGTCAATAACGATGAATTTGATAATTTGCTCGAGCGCGCGGTGGATATTATCCTCGCCTCAGAACGTATTATTTTCGTCGGTGCCGGAACCTCCGGCGCGCTGGCGAAATATGGCGCACGGTTCTTCTCCAACGTTGGAAAATTCAGTAACCATATCGACGATCCCTATTTTCCGGTAACTAACGATATGGCCCGCAACGCGCTGGCGATCGTCCTCTCCGTTTCCGGCGAAACCGAAGAGATCCTGCGCTTTGCCAGCCAGTTCAGCCTGCACCACTGCAAGGTGATGTCGATAACCAGCCACGAACACTCGCGGCTGGCGAAGCTGGCGGATTTCAACCTCTCCTGGCACATACCGCAAACGCGCATCGGCGGCGTCTACGATATTACGACGCAAATTCCGGTGATTTATATTCTTGAAAGCCTGGGGCGTAAATTAGCCCGTAAAATAGCCTGAAAATAACACCCTGTTTTTTCGCTGTAACATATTCCAGGCACGACAAATTGTTATATCGTGACATTTATATGCCCTTTGCTAGACTCGAAACCAACGAAACATCAGACGAGATTAGCAGCAATGAAAAAAATCCCCTTAGCGAAAGATTTTTTATGGGGCGGCGCGGTGGCGGCGCACCAGGTGGAAGGCGGCTGGAATAAGGGCGGCAAAGGCCCGAGCATTTGCGACGTACTGACCGGCGGCGCCCACGGCGTACCGCGCGAGATTACCCGCGAGGTAGAGCCGGGTAAATATTACCCCAACCACGAAGCCATTGATTTCCACGGCCGCTACAAAGAAGACATCAAGCTGTTCGCCGAAATGGGCTTCAAATGTTTCCGCACCTCCATCGCCTGGACCCGCATCTTCCCGCTCGGCGACGAAGCTCAGCCGAACGAAGAGGGGCTGCAGTTCTATGACGACATGTTCGATGAGCTGCTGAAGTACAACATCGAACCGGTTATCACCCTCTCCCACTTTGAAATGCCCCTGCACCTCGTGCAGCACTACGGCGGCTGGACGAACCGTAAAGTGGTCGATTTCTTCGTGCGCTTTGCCGAAGTGGTCTTCGAACGCTATAAGCACAAAGTGAAATACTGGATGACCTTTAACGAGATCAACAACCAGCGTAACTGGCGCGCGCCGCTGTTCGGCTACTGCTGCTCCGGCGTGGTCTATACCGAGCATGAAAACCCGGAAGAGACCATGTACCAGGTGCTGCACCATCAGTTTGTAGCCAGCGCGCTGGCGGTGAAGGCGGCGCGACGCATCAACCCGCAAATGCAGGTTGGCTGCATGCTGGCGATGGTCGCCCTCTACCCGTTCTCCTGCAAGCCGGAAGACGTGATGTTTGCTCAGGAGTCGATGCGCGAACGCTACGTCTTCACCGACGTGCAGCTGCGCGGCTACTACCCAACCTACGTCCTGAACGAGTGGGAACGCCGCGGCTTCAGCATCAGGATGGAAGAGGGCGATGAACAGATCCTGCGCGAAGGCACCTGCGACTACCTCGGCTTCAGCTACTACATGACCAATGCGGTGAAGGCCGAAGGCGGCAGCGGCGACGCCATTTCCGGCTTTGAAGGCAGCGTACCGAACCCGCACGTGAAGGCCTCCGACTGGGGCTGGCAGATTGACCCGGTGGGCCTGCGCTACGCGCTGTGCGAGCTGTACGAACGCTATCAGAAGCCGCTGTTTATCGTGGAAAACGGCTTTGGCGCCTATGACAAAGTCGAAGAGGACGGCAGCATCAACGATGACTACCGCATCGACTATCTGCGCGCCCACGTTGCAGAGATGATCAAAGCGGTCACTTACGATGGCGTCGAGCTGATGGGCTACACCCCGTGGGGCTGCATCGATTGCGTCTCCTTCACCACCGGCCAGTACAGCAAGCGCTACGGCTTTATCTACGTCAACAAGCACGATGACGGTACCGGGGATATGTCCCGCTCGCGGAAAAAGAGCTTCAGCTGGTACAAAGAAGTGATTGCCAGCAACGGCGAAAAGCTCTGATTTCTCGTTCTGCCTTCTCCTCTCCCCTCGTCGGGGAGAGGCATAATCCCCCGCCCGGACACTTCTTTACAGCTTTCGCATTGCCAAAACGCTTTCGCCCGCTAAGATAGGCCACGTGAATATTTGAGGCGATCATGATTAAGCGACAGCGCAAAGCCATTCTTCTTGTAGTTCTTGCCTGCCTGGTGGTGCTGGTATGCACCGCGCAGCGTATGGCGGGGCTGCACGCGCTGGTGATGGACGCCGCCGCCGTGACGCAGTCGGCCCAGCAGGGGCCGGACAACGCCGAAGCGCCGGTCACCCCCTGCGAGCTGAGCGCTAAGTCGCTGCTGGCCGCGCCGCCGGTGCTGTTTGAAGGGGCTCTGTTCGCTTTCGCCCTCCTGCTGACGGTGCTGGCGGCGGTGCCGCCGCGCATCAAGCGGCTGTGGCCGCCCCGCGTTATCTCCCCTCCCCGGCTACGGGTGCATCTGCAGCTATGCGTCTTCCGTGAATGAGATTCCCCTGACAGTTCAGGTTAATCAATCATTTACGGAGAAAATTTATGCTTATGGTATTCAGGCGACTGCTGGTCTGCCTGCTTTGGCTATGGCTGCCCGTCAGCCAGGCCGCCGACAGCGGCTGGCTGCGCGCCGCCGATAATCAGCACGCCAGCGTCAGGCTGCGCGCGCAAAACGAGGGCGGCGGCGCGGCCCGCCTGCTGCTGGACGTGGCTCTGGAAAAGGGCTGGAAAACCTACTGGCGTTCGCCGGGCGAAGGCGGGATCGCGCCGGCGATCGTCTGGGATCAACCGCTGGCGGTTAGCTGGCGCTGGCCGGTGCCGCAGCGTTTTGAAGTCGCCGGTATTTCGACCCAGGGCTATCACGGCAGCGTCAGCTTCCCAATGGCGCTCCAGGGCCAGATACCCGCGACGCTGAGCGGCGTGCTGACGCTTTCCACCTGCAGCAACGTCTGCATTCTGACCGACTACCCCTTCTCGCTGGATATGACCGCTCCGGCGGGCAACGACTTTGGCTACGATTATACCCGCGCCATGGGCGCCCTGCCGCGGCCCGACGGGCTGACGACGCACCTCTCCGCCGGCTACAGCAGCGGCAGACTGACGGTAACCGCCGTTCGTGAAGCCGGCTGGCAGCAGCCCTCCCTGTTTATCGACAGCATGGAAGACGTCGATTTCGCTAAACCCACCTTTACCATCAAGGGCGACACCCTTACCGCCACGCTGTCGGTCACCGACGGCTGGGGCGAGGCGGCGCTGGACCTGCGCAATAAGCGCCTCTCGCTGGTGCTGGCCGACGGCGGCCAGGCGCAGGAGAGCTCGCTCATCATCGGCGCAGCGTCCCCGGTTCCCGCTACGTCGTGGTGGTGGGCGTTGCTGATGGCGCTGGCCGGCGGGCTGATCCTCAACGTCATGCCCTGCGTTCTGCCGGTGCTGGCGATGAAACTCGGCTCGCTGGTGCAAACCGGCGTTCACCAGCGCGGCGCGGTGCGGCGACAGTTCCTAGCTTCGGTTAGCGGCATCGTGACTTCTTTCCTCGCCCTGGCGCTAATGATGACGCTGCTGCGCCTCGGTAATCAGGCCTTAGGCTGGGGGATCCAGTTCCAGAACCCGTGGTTTATCGGCGTCATGGCGCTGGTGATGGTGCTGTTCAGCGCCAGTCTGCTGGGGCTGCTGGAGATCCGCCTCTCCTCCCGCGCCAGCACCTTCCTCGCAACCCGCGGCGGCAATGGCCTGATGGGGCACTTCTCCCAGGGCGCGCTGGCCACGCTGCTGGCAACTCCGTGCACCGCGCCTTTTCTCGGCACCGCGGTTTCGGTGGCGCTGGTGGCGCCGCTGCCTCTGCTGTGGGGCATCTTCTTCATGATGGGATTAGGCATGAGCCTGCCGTGGCTGCTGGTTGCCGCCTGGCCCGGACTCGCCCTGCGCCTGCCGCGCCCCGGCCGCTGGATGAACGCCGTCCGGGCGGCGCTCGGGCTGATGATGCTCGGATCGTCGCTGTGGCTGATGAGCCTGCTGACGGTACACACAGGCCGCACGCCGGTGCTCGCGCTGGCGGTGATATTAGCGGTCGTACTGCTGATTGCGACGGCCCGGCGCTACCGCTGGCGTACGGCGCTGCGGGCCGGCGCGCTGGCGCTGGTTGTCGCGGCGGCGGTCGCCTTCGTTTCCCCGCCGGAGGGTCAGGGAGCCAGACGCGACCGGGTGAAGTGGCGGCCGCTCAGCGAGCAGGCCATTGCCGCCGCCCTTGCCGACCATAAGCGGGTCTTTATCGACGTGACCGCCGACTGGTGCGTGACCTGCAAAGCGAATAAATACAACGTGCTGCTGCGGGATGAGGTGCAGGACGCGCTCTCCGCGCCTGACGTGGTGGCGCTGCGCGGCGACTGGAGCCGGCCGTCGGAAACCATCAGCCGTTTTCTGAACGCTCGCGGCAGCGCCGCGGTCCCTTTCAACCAAATTTATGGGCCGGATTTAGCCCAGGGCCAGATACTTCCCGCGCTGTTAAATCGTGAAGAGCTGCTCGCCACGCTATCCGCCGCCAAAGGACAACAATGATGAGAACGATTACCGCCCTCCTGCTGCTGTGCATTTCGGCTTTTGCCTTCGCCGCCCCGGCGCCGCAGGCAGAGTCATCTTCCGACGCTCAGCTGGCGAGCCTGCTGTTTAACGACCCCAATAGCCCGCGCATCGGGGCCAAAGAGCCGCGTCTGACCATCGTTTCATTTACCGACTACAACTGCCCCTACTGTAAGCAGTTCGATCCGCTGCTGGAAAAAATCGTCCACGATAATCCCGACATCCTGCTGATCGTCAAGCTGCTGCCGTTTAAGGGGCAAAGCTCGGTAAACGCCGCCAAAGCGGCGCTCTCGACCTGGCGTCAGCAGCCGGACAAATTCTGGGCGCTGCACCAGCGGCTGATGGCGAAAAAGGGGTATCACGACGATGCCAGCATTCTCGCCGCCAGGCAGAAGACCGCCACCGATGGCGTAAAGATAGATGATGGCGCGGTGGATTCGTTGAAGATGAACCTGATTTTGTCCCAGGTGCTGAACATTCAGGGGACTCCCGCAACCATCATCGGCGACGAAATGGTCGCCGGCGCCATTTCATATGCCGATCTGCAGGGGCTGGTGAAAGAGCAGCTGGCACAACCCCATGAGCAGTAAACTGCGCCGCTGGCTACGCGAGCTGATTATCCTGCTGCTGCTCGCGGCGGCGGCTATCGGCGGGATGGATTATCTGCGCCGGCCCGCGCTGCCGCAGAATTTTACCGGCACGCCGCTGCAAACCGTTGACGGGCGGACGGTCGATCTGCGCGCCATGAGCGAGGAGCGCCCGCTGCTGCTCTACGTCTGGGCGACGTGGTGCGGGATCTGTCGCTATACCACGCCCTCCGTCGCGGCGCTGGCCGCCGATGGCGGCAACGTGATGACGGTGGCGCTGCGTTCCGGCGATGGCCCGGCGCTGGAGAGGTGGCTGGCGCGCAAAAAAATGGCGCTGCCGACGGTTAACGATCCCGACGGGCGGCTTTCAGGCCAGTGGGACGTACAGGTGACGCCAACCCTGGTGGTGATTTCTCGCGGCGAGGTGAAATCCGTCACCACCGGCTGGACCAGCGGCTGGGGGATGCGCCTGCGGCTGTGGCTGGCGTCATAACCCGCTGAGCCCGGGCAGACCGTCGCCCGGGATTTCGCACCGGCCGGAGGCTATTTTCCTCCGGCCAGCTCAAGGAAGCTGCCGGTGACGTAGGAGGCTTTATCGCTCAGCAGCCAGGCGATGGCCTGGGCGACCTCTTCCGGCTGCCCGCCGCGCTGCATCGGCAGCATCGACTTCACGCGATCGACTCGTCCAGGCTCTCCACCGGAGGCGTGCATTTCGGTATAAATCAGGCCCGGACGCACGCCGTTAACGCGAATGCCCTGCGCCGCCACCTCCAGCGACAGGCCGGTGGTCAGCGTATCGATCGCCCCTTTCGACGCGGCGTAGTCGACATACTCAAACGGCGCACCCAGCCGCGATGCGGCGGAAGAGACGTTAACAATCGCACCGCCCTTGCCGCCGTGACGGTGCGACATCCGCTTTACCGCCTCGCGACAGCAGAGGAAATAGCCGGTGACGTTGGTGCTCAGCACCCGGTTAATCCGCTCGGCGCTCAGCTCTTCAACGGGAGCTCTGGGTAAACAGAATGCCGGCATTATTTACCAGCGCGCTCAGGGGTTCGCCAAGCCGGTCGATGCCGGCAAACATCGCCATCACCTGCGCTTCGTCGCTGATATCCGCGCGTAGCGCGATAGCTTTGCCGCCCCCGGCAATAATCTCATTCACCACTTCCGTCGCCGCGTTCACGTTGTGATGATAATTCACCGCCACGGTATAGCCTTCCTGCGCCAGCAGCAGCGCCGTCGCCCTGCCGATTCCGCGGCTGGCGCCGGTAATCAATACTACAGCCATCTTAGCCTCCCAAAAAAATAAAGGCGCCGGAGCGCCTTTAAAAGATAGTCTAATCAGCCAATTACTGATATTCACTCAGCGGAACGCAGGAGCAGAACAGGTTACGGTCGCCGTAAACATCGTCCAGACGCTTCACCGTCGGCCAGTATTTGTTCGCCTGCCCTGCCGGGAACACCGCCAGCTCGCGGGTGTACGGATGGCCCCATTCGGCAACCAGCTCGCCCTGGGTGTGCGGGGCGTTCACCAGCGGGTTATCCGCCAGCGGCCACTCGCCCGCCTGCACGCGGTCGATTTCGCCGCGGATCGCCAGCATCGCCTCGATAAAGCGGTCCAGCTCGGCTTTGCTTTCCGATTCGGTCGGCTCAACCATCAGCGTACCGGCCACCGGGAAGGACATCGTCGGCGCATGGAAGCCAAAGTCGATCAGACGCTTGGCAATGTCCAGCTCGCTAATGCCGGTTTCTTCCTTCAGCGGACGAATATCCAGAATACATTCGTGCGCCACGCGGCCGTCGCGGCCGGTATAGAGCACCGGGAAAGCCTCTTTCAGGCGCGTCGCAATGTAGTTGGCGTTGAGGATCGCCACCTGGCTGGCCTGCTTCAGCCCTTCCGCACCCATCATGCGGATATACATCCAGCTGATCGGTAAAATAGAGGCGCTGCCGAACGGGGCCGCGGAAACCGCGCCCTGACGGGTCAGCATGCCTTCAATCTGCACCACGCTGTGGCCCGGCACGAACGGCGCCAGGTGCGCTTTAACGCCGATCGGTCCCATGCCAGGGCCGCCGCCGCCGTGCGGAATGCAGAAGGTTTTATGCAGGTTAAGGTGCGACACATCCGCGCCGATAAAGCCCGGAGAGGTAATGCCCACCTGCGCGTTCATGTTTGCGCCGTCGAGGTAAACCTGGCCGCCGAACTGATGCACGATTTCGCACACTTCGCGGATGGTCTCTTCGTAAACGCCGTGGGTTGACGGGTAGGTCACCATGATGCAGGAGAGGTTCTCACCCGCCTGCTCCGCCTTGAGGCGCAGATCGGCGAGATCGATGTTGCCGTTTTTATCGCAGGCCACCACGACCACCTGCATCCCCGCCATCTGCGCCGATGCCGGGTTGGTGCCGTGCGCCGAGCTTGGGATCAGGCAGATATCGCGATGACCTTCATTACGGCTTTCGTGGTAGTGGCGAATCGCCAGCAGGCCCGCGTATTCCCCCTGAGCGCCGGAGTTCGGCTGCATGCACACGGCGTCATAGCCGGTCAGCTTCACCAGCCAGTCGGAGAGCTGGGCGATCATCTGATGGTAGCCTTCCGCCTGTTCTGCCGGGCAGAACGGGTGCAGTTCGGCAAACTCGGGCCAGGTGATCGGGATCATTTCCGCCGCGGCGTTAAGCTTCATGGTGCAGGATCCCAGCGGGATCATCGCCTGATTCAGCGCCAGATCTTTACGCTCCAGCGAGTGCATGTAGCGCATCATCTCGGTTTCGCTGTGGTAGCGATTAAATACCGGGTGGGTCAGGATCGCATCGTCGCGCAGCATGCTGGCCGGGATCGAGCGGCTGTCGAGCGCCACGTCTTTGTCCAGCGCATCGATATCCAGCCCGTGCCCTTCGCCAACGATCGCGCGGAACAGGTTGAGCACGTCTTCGCGGGTGGTTGCTTCATCAAGGGTGATGCCGACCGCGTTGTGAATGTCGCTGCGCAGGTTAATTTCCAGCGCCTCGGCGCGCGCCAGCACCGCGGCTTTGTCGGCAACGTCGACGCACAGGGTGTCAAAGTAGTGCGCGTGGCGCAGCTTGAGCCCTTTCTTCTGCAGGCCGGCGGCGAGAATATCCGTCAGGCGATGGATGCGGCCGGCGATACGCTTCAGGCCAGCCGGACCGTGGAAGACCGCGTACAGGCTGGCGATGTTGGCCAGCAGCACCTGGGAAGTACAAATATTGGAGTTCGCTTTCTCGCGGCGGATATGCTGCTCGCGGGTCTGCATCGCCATGCGCAGCGCGGTGTTGCCGGCGGCATCTTTCGATACGCCGATAATACGGCCGGGCATGGAGCGTTTGAATTCATCTTTTGCCGCGAAGAAGGCCGCGTGCGGGCCACCGTAGCCCATCGGCACGCCGAAACGCTGGGCGGAACCGAAGACGATATCGGCGCCCTGCTTGCCCGGTGCGGTCAGCAGCACCAGGGTCATAAAGTCGGCCGCCACGCTCACTACCACTTTGCGCGCCTTCAGCTCGGCGATCAGGCCGGAGTAATCGTGCACTTCACCGGTAGTACCGACCTGCTGCAGCAGCACGCCGAAAACGTCCTGATGATCGAGCGCTTTGTCCGCATCATCGACGATAACATCGAAGCCGAAGGTTTCCGCGCGAGTGCGCACTACATCCAGGGTTTGCGGATGCACGTCGGCAGCCACGAAGAAGCGGTTCGCGTTCTTCAGCTTGCTGACGCGCTTCGCCATCGCCATCGCTTCCGCGCCGGCGGTTGCTTCATCCAGCAACGAGGCGGAGGCGATATCCAGCCCGGTCAGATCGAGCGTAACCTGCTGGAAGTTGAGCAGCGATTCCAGACGGCCCTGCGACACTTCCGGCTGATAAGGGGTATAAGCGGTATACCAACCCGGATTTTCCAGCATATTACGCTGAATAACCGGCGGCAACTGCACGGCGGTGTAGCCCATGCCGATGTAAGACTTAAAGCGCTTGTTACGCCCGGCGATCGCCTTCAGTTCCGCGAGGGCGGCGAATTCCGTCGTCGCGTCGCCAACCTGCGGCGGCGTTGCCAGTCTGAATATCCTGCGGCACAATCTGGCCAATCAGGGCGTTAAGCGAATCGGCGCCAACGGTTTTCAGCATCTCCTGCTGTTGCTGAGCATCCGGACCGATGTGACGTTCAATAAAGGCGCCGCGGTTTTCAAGCTGACCTAAAGTCTGAGTCATGAGCGATGGTTCCTGAAACGTGCAGTGAATCGTAATTGTCTGACAGGTTTGCCCGCTGGAGCACAAACGCCAGCCGGGCTTTAATACGCAAAATCATTCACGCGGCGGGCGGCGACGCTCCGCGGCTTACAAAAGCCAGCGACCGACGCGCCTGCGGCGTGAAGGATGGAGGTACTTACTCGTCTTCTAACAGCGCGGCGTAGCCCGTCGCGTCCAGCAGCGCCGCGATCTGAGTTTCATCGCTGGCTTTGATCTTGAAGATCCAGCCGGCGGCGTACGGTTCGCTGTTAACCAGATCCGGAGAGTCGTTCAGCTCTTCATTCACCGCCACGATCTCGCCGCTAATCGGGGCATAGATATCCGAGGCCGCTTTTACCGACTCCGCAACGGCGCAGTCATCGCCGGCGTCAACGCTCGTCCCGACTTCCGGCAGATCGACGAAAACCATATCGCCAAGCAGCTCCTGCGCGTGCTCGGTGATGCCAACGGTGTAGGTGCCGTCGGCTTCTTTGCGCAGCCATTCGTGTTCTTTACTGTATTTCAGTTCTGCTGGTACGTTGCTCATCATTCATCTCCAAAAGGGGGAATCACGCAACGGCTTTGCCGTTACGCACAAAAACGGGTTTAGTCACTTTTACCGGCATTTCGCGGTTGCGGATCTGTACGACGGCCGTTTCACCGATGCCCGCCGGTACGCGCGCCAGCGCAATACTGTAGCCCAGCGTCGGGGAGAACGTTCCGCTGGTGATAATGCCCTCTTGCTGATTACCGTCAGCGTCGGTAAAGCGCACCGGCAGACCGCCGCGCAGCACGCCCTTCTCGGTCATCACCAGGCCAACCAGCTGTTCGGTGCCTTTTTCACGCTGCAGCTCCAGCGCTTCACGGCCAATAAAGTTGCGATCGGCAGGTTCCCAGGCGATGGTCCAGCCCATATTGGCCGCCAGCGGGGAGACGCCTTCGTCCATATCCTGGCCGTACAAGTTCATCCCAGCTTCCAGGCGCAGCGTGTCGCGAGCGCCGAGGCCGCAGGGCTTCACGCCCGCATCCAGCAGGCTGCGCCAGAAATCGGCGGCCTGCTCTTTCGGCAGCGCAATCTCATAGCCCGCCTCGCCGGTATAGCCGGTGGTGGCGATAAACAGATCTCCCGCCTGTACGCCAAAGAACGGCTTCATGCCGGCAACGGCCTGGCGCTGCTGCTCGTTAAACAGGGTGGCGGCTCTCTCTTTCGCCTGCGGCCCCTGGACGGCGATCAGCGCCAGATCGTCGCGCACAGTTATCTCCAGGCCATAAGGTTCAGCCTGCTGGCTAATCCAGGCGAGGTCTTTTTCGCGGGTCGCGGAGTTAACCACGAGGCGGAAATAGTCTTCCGTCAGGAAATAGACAATCAGGTCATCGATAACGCCCGCCGAAGCGGTCAGCATTCCGCTGTACAGCGCCTTGCCCGGGACGGTGAGCTTCGCCACATCGTTAGCCAGCAGATAGCGCAGGAACTCGCGAATCCGGCTACCGTGGAAGTCGACGATGGTCATGTGCGAGACGTCGAACATGCCGGCATCGCTGCGCACCGCGTGGTGCTCATCAATCTGGGAACCGTAGTGCAGCGGCATCATCCAGCCGTGGAAGTCCACCATGCGAGCGCCGCACAGCGTGTGTTGTTCATACAACGGAGTCTGTTGAGCCATCTTTTCCTCGTCGAATAAAACGGAACCAGCTACTTTTTTTGGCGGCGATTTCGCCCCGCGAAATCCGGCATCGGAGCCCTTCTCTGGCGCCGACGCAAACGTTACCTTTGGCCTGAACTTACCACCGAAACCGGCGTTAAACCATAAGGTAAATCAGGACATCACATTAGCTTATGACCAAATCTCGCCGAAAACTCTACAGAATTATTGACTGGTAAAAAGCGATTTATGCCACATAAAATTAACATAAAAAAACAACCAGGCAGGTGATGATGATATTTTATGCGAAAAAATGGGCCTGATTTCTTTCACAAAAAAAGAGAGGCATTAATAAAACTAATGCGAAAAAATGGCTGAGATTAGATTATTTCAAATGAGAGGGGGAAACCCGGCGCGAGGGCCGGGGGAGAGAAGTGTGACGCGCTTAACGTAACCAGGCCGGAAGGTCGTTCAGGCCCATCGCCTGGCGGATCAGTTGCGGCTTGACGCCCGGCAGCGTATCGGCCAGCTTGAGGCCGATATCGCGCAGCAGCTTCTTCGCCGGATGGCTGCCGGCAAACATTTCGCGGAAGCCCTGCATTCCTGCCAGCATCAGCGCGGCGCTGTGCTTGCGGCTGCGCTCATAGCGACGTAGATACAGATGCTGGCCAATATCCTTGCCCTGGGCATACAGGCGCCGGATCTCATCGATAAGCTCGGCGGCATCCATAAAGCCGAGGTTCACCCCTTGCCCGGCCAGCGGGTGGATGGTGTGAGCGGCATCGCCAACCAGCGCCAGCCGATGGGCGGCAAACTGGCGCGCGTAGCGGCCGGTGAGCGGGAAAACTTCGCGCTCGCTCTCAAGCTGGCACAGGCCGAGGCGGTTATCGAAGGCGATATTCAGCGCCTGATTAAACGTCGCCTCATCCGCCTGCTGCATCTGCTCCGCTTCCTGCGGCGATAGCGACCAGACGATAGAGCACAGGTGCGGATCGCTGAGCGGCAGGAAGGCGAGGATGCCGTCGCCGTGGAAGGCCTGGCGCGCGATGGCCCGATGCGGATCCGCGGTGCGGATAGTGGCCACCAGCGCGTGATGGCGATAGTCCCAGAAGGTCAGCGGAATATCGGCTTTGTTGCGCAACCAGGAGTTGGCGCCGTCAGCGCCGACCACCAGCCGGGCGGTCAGCATGCTGCCGTCCTGCAGGCTGAGAAAGGCTTCGTTCTCACCCCATGCCACCTGCTGCAGCTGCGCCGGGGCCAGCAGCGTGACGTCAGAACAGCGCTGCGCCTTTTGCCACAGCGCGTGGTGCACCACCGCATTTTCAATAATGTGCCCGAGGTGGCTGAAGCCCAGGCTTTGGTCATCAAAGCTGATGCGGCCAAAGCCGTCTTTATCCCACACTTCCATACCGTGATAGCAGCTGGCGCGGCGGGCGATAATGGTTGACCAGACGTCAAGCTTGCTCAGGAGCTTCTCGCTGGCGGCGTTAATCGCCGAGACCCGCAGCGCTGGCCGCGCATCGGCGCCCAACGGCTGTGGCTCAGCCTGCTCAAGTACGGCGACGCGCAGCCCGCTGCCCTGCAATCCGCAGGCCACCGCCAGCCCCACCATGCCACCGCCCACAATGGCCACATCAACACTTTGCACGTTCAACTCCTTAACGGGGGACCCAACCGAGGGTACGCTGCGCCAGCGCATCGCGCGCCGGAGTAAATAATTCCATCGCCATCAGGCCGACGTTGCGCCCCGCGACCAGCGGCGTCCAGCGGTTGGCAAACAGATGAACCAGGCCATCGGTCACGCCAATAGTGGCGGACTTATCGTCCGCGCGCCGCGCCTGATACTGGTCAAGCAAGGCATAATCGCCGGGGTCACGGCCGCTGGCGCTGGCCCCGGCGACGATTTCCGCCAGGCTCATCACATCGCGCAGGCCGAGGTTAAACCCCTGGCCGGCAATGGGATGCAGCGTCTGCGCCGCGTTGCCAACCAGCGCCAGGCGATGGGAAACCGCGCGGCTGGCGCTGGTTAGCGCCAGCGGATAAACGCTGCGCGCCCCGGCGTGGGTAATACGCCCCAGCCGCCAGCCAAACGCCTGCTGCAGCTCGTGACAAAAACGTGCATCCGACCAGCTCAGGATGTCGTCATACCGTGACTGAGGATGGCACCACACCAGCGAGCAGCGGCCCTGCGACATCGGCAGCATCGCCAGAGGACCGTGCTCGGTAAACCGCTCAAAGGCGCGCCCCTCGTGGGGCAAAGCGGTGCTGACGTTGGCAATGATCGCCAGCTGTTGATAAGGCTGCTGCTGCCAGCTGATACCGCAGCGGGCGCCGATGGTCGAACGCGATCCGTCCGCCGCCACCAGCAGCCTGCCGTCGATCGTTTCGCCGCTGTCCAGCGTGATGCTGACGCCCTCCTCCCATCGGCTGACGTTTTCTACTTTTGCCGGACAGTGCAAAGTAATACCCGGCGCATCGCGCAGCTGCGCAAACAGGCGCTGGCCGACGTCGTGCAGTTCAACGACCTGGCCCAGCGCCGCCAGGCCATAGTCCTGCGCATCCAGCGTGACGAACCCCGCGTGGCCGCGGTCGCTGACGTGCACGCGCTGAATCGGCGTCGCGCAGTCGGCGATCTCCTGCCAGATACCGACGCGCGCCAGACTGCTGGCAGGTGCCTGCCGCCAGCGCAATCGCCCTGGCGTCAAATCCAGGATGCTGCGAGGAGTCCGGCGCCGCCGCTTCCACCAGATGAACCGGCAGCGCGCCGTCGGTCAACCGGGAGATAGCCAGAGCCAGGGTCGCGCCGGTCATTCCGCCGCCAACGATCAGCACGCTCATGATCGCGGTGCCGCCGCCATCAGCGCTTCGATGTCGTCCGCGCTTTTCACTACCCCGGCGGTCAGATTTTCATTGCCGTCAGCGGTGATCACAATATCGTCTTCGATGCGAATACCGATACCGCGATACTGCGGCGGCACATCGGCGTCCGTCGCAATATACAGACCCGGCTCAACGGTCAGCACCATGCCCGGTTCGAGAACCCGGGAGCGGTCGACATCGTAGTTTCCGACATCATGCACGTCCAGTCCCAGCCAGTGGCTCAGGCCGTGCATAAAGAACGGGCGGTGCGCATTGTTAGCCAGCAGCTCGTCAACATCCCCTTTAAGGATGCCGAGGCGCAGCAGGCCAACGACCATTATCCGCACGACTTCCTGATTTACCTCCTGAATAGAGGTACCTGGGCGGTAGAGCGTCAGCGCGGTTTCCAGCGATTCGAGGACGATGTCATAAATCTCGCGCTGGGCCGGACTAAATTTGCCGTTGACCGGGAAGGTGCGCGTGATATCGCCCGCATAGCCGCGGTATTCGCAGCCGGCATCGATCAGCACCAGATCGCCATCGCGCAGCTCGCACTCGTTTTCGGTGTAATGCAGAATGCAGCCGTTGTCGCCGCCGCCAACGATGGTGTTATAGGAAGGGAAGCGGGCGCCGTGGCGGTTGAATTCATGAAGGATTTCGCCTTCCAGCTGATATTCGTACATCCCCGGCTGACATTTCTCCATCGCCCGGGTGTGGGCCAGCGCGGAAATTTCTCCGGCGCGGCGCAGCACGTCAAGCTCTTCTGGCGATTTGAACAGGCGCATCTCATGCACTATCGGCCGCCAGTCGATGACGGAATTTGGCGCCTGCAGGTTCTGGCGCGAGCCTTTACGCAGCTTTTCCAGCGCCGTGAAGACGATTTTATCGGCGTAGGCATATTCGCCCTGCGCAAAATAGATGGCGTCGAGGCCGTTCAGCAACTGGAACAGCTGCTGGTTAATTTCGCTGAACGCCAGGGCGCGATCGACGCCGAGCTTCGACGGCGCGGCGTCCTGCCCAAGGCGACGGCCGAACCAGATTTCCGCCGTCAGATCGCGGACGCGGTTAAACAGCACGCTGTGGTTATGGGTCTCGTCGCTTTTAATCAGCACCAGCAAAGCTTCAGGCTCATTGAAGCCGGTGAAGTACCAAAAATCGCTGTTCTGCCGGTAGGGATATTCTGAATCTGCGCTGCGTACCGCTTCCGGCGCGGCGAAAATGAGCGCCGCGCTGCCCGGCTGCATCTGCGCTAACAGAGCCTGGCGACGAGAAAGAAACTCCTGCTGTGTCATGACGCCCCCTCAACAAATTGTAATTAGTGTAGTGTCGGCTTGCGTACTTCCGGCGCGGTTGGCTGCTGGCGCGAGAAGTTTTCGTGGCACAGCAGCGCGGCAACGCGTACGTACTCGATAATCTCTTCCAGCGACATCTCCAGCTCTTCCTGGTCTTCGTCTTCGTCGTAGCCCAGCCTGCGCAATGTTGCGCAGATCGTCGATGGCTTCGCCGGTTTCATCTTTGACTTTATCCAGCTTCGGCTGAGTCACGCCAAGGCCCAGCAGGAAGTGGTTCACCCAACCGGCCAGCGCGTCGGCACGTTCAAACACGCTCACGTTCTCACCTTCCGGCAGATAGAGGCTGGAACAGAAAGCCGTCGTCTTCCAGCGAGTCGCTGGTCGCGGAATGCATGCTGCGCAGAGACTGCGCCAGTTCATGGCCGAATGCGAGACCTTCGTTCGTCAGGTCGTGCACCAGCGGCTGCCAGCTGCTGTCTTTATTGCCGCCGCACAGGATGCCGCTGATTAGGCCGTGCATTTCGGCCGGGGTTAAGCCCACGCCCTGTTGGTTCAGTAACTGGTCTACGGCGTTGTAACCAGGCATTTCGTTCTGTATAGACATGCGCATTCGTCATCGTTGGGAGGAATATTCATGATATGCTACCACTTTGGACCCTGGTGAACCAGAATAGGGCTTGTACCTTCGCATCAGGGTAGCTATAGTGTCGCCCCTTCGTCGTCCCGGGTACGGGCGTGAAGGCCGCGCAGTCAATCAGCAGGAAGGTGGCATGTCTGCACAACCCGTCGATCTCCAAATTTTTGGCCGTTCACTCCGCGTGAATTGCCCGCCTGAACAAAGGGATGCCTTGAGTCAGGCAGCTGACGACCTGAATCAGCGGTTGCAAGATTTAAAAGAACGCACTAGAGTCACAAATACTGAGCAGCTGGTCTTCATCGCCGCGTTGAACATCAGCTATGAGTTAACTCAGGAAAAAGCGAAGACCCGCGACTACGCCTCCAGTATGGAACAGCGTATTCGGATGCTTCAGCAGACCATCGAGCAGGCGTTGCTTGAGCAAGGTCGCATAAGCGAAAGAGCCGGGCCGAAGTTTGAATAACACTTTGCAATGAACTGTGTTAGAGTAATCGCAGAACAAAATTTCTCTGAGATGTTTGCAAGCGGGCCAGTCCCCTGAGCCGATATTTCATACCACAAGAATGTGGCGCTCCACGGTTGGTGAGCATGCTCGGTTCGTCCGAGAAGCCTTAAAACTGTGACGACGCATTCACCTTGAACCAAGGGTTCAAGGGTTACAGCCTGCGGCGGCATCTCGGAGATTCCCTTCTTTATTCGCGCTTCATTTCTTACGACTTCACTTTTAGCATTTCATCTACTCTGTATTACACTACGCTACATGCACAACCGGCTCACGCTGTGACGTGATAATGCCAAATCAGGCGATCTCTCATGACCCAAGTTTCCGATCCCCGTTTAACCCGACCGCAGATTCGCCAGCACATCCGCCAGCTTCGACGCGCGCTGACGCCCGAACAGCAGGCCCGCTTCGCCGGGCTTGGCGCGAACCGCATGATGGCCTATCCGCCGGTGAACCTCGCGCGAACCGTGGCGCTGTTTCTTTCCTTTGACGGCGAGCTGGATACCCAACCGCTGATTGAACAGCTGTGGCGGGCGGGAAAACGCGTCTATCTCCCCGTGCTCCACCCTTTCAGCCCGGGAAACCTGCTGTTTTTGCACTACCATCCGCAAAGCGAGCTGGTGATAAACCGCCTGAAAATTCACGAACCAAAGCTCGACGTGCGCGACGTTCTGCCGCTCTCCCGGCTGGATGTGCTGATTACGCCGCTGGTGGCCTTTGACGCGCTCGGCCAGCGCCTGGGAATGGGGGGGGGATTTTACGACAGGACGCTGCAAAACTGGCGGCAGTATCCTCTGCAGCCCGTCGGCTACGCCCACGATTGCCAGCAGGTCGACGCGCTGCCGGCGGAGCCGTGGGATATCCCGCTGCCCGCGGTGGTTACGCCGTCAAAACTGTGGCAGTGGCCGTCGTAGGTTATTTGCCGTCGAGCGCCCTCAGCTGCCGGTTATGCCGGGCGCTTAGCAGGAAGATCGTCGCCAGCGACCCCAGCAGGGCGCAGAACATATCCGACTGGGTGTCCCACGGATCGCCCTGGGTACCGAGAAAATCATCCGCCCCCTGCCCCATCGCCAGCGCCGCCCACCATTCAATCAGCTCGTAGGTCGCGCTGATGGCCAGGGCGATGCAGCACACCAGAAATGACAGCATCTTGCGCCCGCGGACGTAGCCGCCGCGGATAAGTATTTCCCGCGCCGCCAGCGCCGGCACCAGCCCCTGGAAAAAGTGGCCAAGTTTATCGTACGGATTGCGGCTTAGGTTCAGCCACGCCTGCACGTCAAAACCAATTGGCACTTTGGCATAGGTATACATCCCGCCCACCATCAGAATAACGGCGTGAAAGAAGATAAGCGTGTACAGGAGCGGCGTGAGCGGGTAGCGCGAACGCGTCGCCAGCAACAGCGGAACGATGATAATGACCGGTGTCACTTCCATCAGCCACGTGAGGCGGTCATGAGTGCCAAATCCTGTCCATGCCAGGATCAGCAGCAGGAGCAAAACGCCGGTATTAAGCAGAGTTTTATGCATAGGTTAAAGGGATCCCCGCAGGGATCCTTTAGTTAATCAGAACAACAGACGCGCGCGGATGGTGCCCGGAATCGCCTTCATCGCCTGCAGCGCCTGCTGCGCCACGTCCTCGTCAGCTTCAATATCGATAACCACGTAGCCCATCTGCGGGGTGGTCTGTAGATACTGCGCCGCGATGTTGATGCTCTGAGCGGCAAAGATTTGGTTGATTGCGGTCAGCACGCCGGGGCGGTTTTCGTGGATATGCAGTAGACGGCGGCCGCCGTGCAGCGGCAGCGACACTTCCGGGAAGTTAACCGCGGAAAGGGTTGAGCCGTTGTCGGAGTACTTCGCCAGCTTGCCCGCCACTTCCAGACCGATGTTCTCCTGAGCTTCCTGGGTAGAACCGCCGATATGCGGCGTCAGGATCACGTTGTCGAACTCGCACAGCGGCGAGGTGAACGGATCGCTGTTGGTCGCCGGTTCGGTCGGGAAGACGTCAATTGCCGCGCCCGCCAGATGCTTGCTCGCCAGCGCAGCGCAGAGGGCCGGAATATCGACCACGGTGCCGCGAGAGGCGTTGATCAGCAGCGCGCCAGGCTTCATCAGCGCCAGCTCTTCCGCGCCCATCATATTTTTGGTGGAGGCATTTTCCGGCACGTGCAGGCTCACCACGTCGCTCATATTCAGCAGGTCGGAGAGATGCTGTACCTGGGTGGCGTTACCGAGCGTCAGTTTGCTTTCAATATCATAGAAATAGACGTGCATCCCCAGCGATTCGGCCAGAATGCCCAGCTGCGTACCGATATGGCCGTAGCCGATAATACCGAGCTTTTTGCCGCGCGCTTCAAAGCTGCCGACCGCCAGTTTGTTCCACACGCCGCGGTGCGCTTTGGCGTTCGCTTCAGGGACGCCGCGCAGCATCAGCAGCAGCTCGCCAATGACCAGTTCGGCAACGGAGCGGGTGTTAGAAAACGGGGCGTTAAAGACCGGGATACCGCGTTTAGCCGCCGCGTCCAAATCTACCTGGTTGGTACCGATGCAGAAGCAGCCGACGGCGACCAGCTTTTCTGCGGCAGCGAAAACCTCTTCCGTCAGATGAGTACGGGAACGCAGGCCAATAAAATGGGCATCACGGATCGAGGCCTTCAGCGCTTCGTTATCGAGCGCGCCTTTGTGAAATTCAATGTTGGTATAGCCTGCAGCGCGGAGGTTATCCACCGCCTTTTGATGCACGCCTTCAACCAGCAGAAACTTAATCTTGTCTTTTTCCAGTGATACCTTAGCCATTTCCCCGTCCTGTTTTGTCTTATCTGATGTCGTGCGGAACGACACTTCATCCCAGCAACATATCAAAAAAAACTATCGCAGCAATATGAACGTTTGCGTCGACGTCCTGAAGAAATATCACTCAGAGGGAAATAGCAGGACAAAAAACCAGAAAGGGAAAGAAAGGTAGATTGTTACTCAGGCTAGTTGCATAAATGTGACAGAAGTCACCGAATTCATCCTGACGAAAAAATATTTGCGAGGGAGCGATTCGCTCCCTCCGAGCGGATTATTTTACGATGGTTTTGACGCCATCGGCGGTGCCGATCAGCGCGACATCGGCGCCACGGTTGGCGAACAGCCCCACGGTCACGACGCCTGGGATACCGTTAATGGCATTTTCCAGCGCGATCGCGTCGAGGATCTCGAGGCCGAAAACATCGAGGATGACGTTGCCGTTATCGGTGATCACGCCCTGACGATACTCCGGACGGCCGCCCAGCTTCACCAGTTCGCGCGCCACGGCGCTACGAGCCATAGGAATAACTTCTACCGGCAGCGGGAATTTGCCGAGGATATCGACCTGCTTGGAGGCGTCAGCGATACAGATAAACTTGTCCGCGACCGAGGCGATAATCTTCTCGCGGGTCAGCGCCGCGCCGCCGCCTTTAATCATCTGCATATGGCCGTTGATCTCATCCGCACCGTCCACGTAAATACCTAAACGGTCGACGCTATTGAGATCGAATACCGGAATGCCCAGGCTTTTCAGCTTTTCGGTGGAGGCATCGGA
Organism: Klebsiella sp. WOUb02; assembly: GCF_050058015.1. Classification (NCBI taxonomy): domain Bacteria; kingdom Pseudomonadati; phylum Pseudomonadota; class Gammaproteobacteria; order Enterobacterales; family Enterobacteriaceae; genus Klebsiella; species Klebsiella sp. WOUb02. The sequence continues at coordinate 300,644 of NZ_CP170106.1, read as the reverse complement.
GCTGGAAACGGCCCCCTCAATCTGCCCCTTCATTGTGCCCAGCGCATCAATAAAATGCGCGGCCGTGGAGCCGGTGCCGACTCCCACGATGGTGCCCGGCTGTACATACTGCAATGCCGCCCAGCCTACTGCTTTCTTCAGTTCATCTTGCGTCATGGTTATGGTCCGAGATGTGAATACCTGAGGCGCATTATAGAACATCGGGGGTGTTATTGTCCCTGCGACGGGGATCACACATCTGAGCAGACTATTTTCGTCTTCATCAAAAAGAAATTTATGTCATAGTGCAAGTTAATGAAAAGTTATGGGGGTACGCCAGAGCAATGAAACGACCGGACTACAGAACACTACAAGCGCTGGACGCGGTGATAAGAGAACGTGGGTTTGAGCGCGCCGCGCAGAAGCTATGCATTACACAGTCCGCCGTCTCTCAGCGTATTAAACAGCTGGAAAACATGTTCGGCCAGCCGCTGCTGGTGCGTACCGTACCGCCGCGTCCGACCGAGCAGGGGCAGAAGCTGCTGGCCCTGCTGCGCCAGGTTGAGCTGCTGGAAGAGGAGTGGCTGGGCGATGAACAAACCGGCTCGACGCCGCTGCTGCTGTCGCTGGCGGTAAACGCCGACAGCCTGGCGACCTGGCTGCTGCCGGCGCTCTCCAGCGTGCTTTCCGACTCCCCTATTCGCCTGAATCTGCAGGTGGAAGACGAAACCCGCACCCAGGAGCGCCTGCGCCGCGGCGAGGTGGTCGGAGCGGTCAGTATCCAGCCGCAGGCGCTGCCAAGCTGCCTGGTCGATCAGCTCGGGGCGCTGGACTATCTGTTTGTCGCCTCGAAAGAGTTTGCGCAACGCTATTTTCCCAACGGCGTAACCCGCTCGGCGCTGCTCAAAGCGCCGGTGGTGGCCTTCGATCATCTCGACGATATGCACCAGGCGTTTTTGCAGCAGAACTTCGATTTGCCGCCGGGCAGCGTGCCATGTCATATCGTTAACTCATCGGAAGCCTTTGTGCAGCTCGCGCGCCAGGGCACCACCTGCTGTATGATCCCACATCTGCAGATTGAGAAAGAGCTGAACAGCGGCGAGCTTATCGATTTAACGCCGGGCCTGTTCCAGCGCCGGATGCTCTACTGGCATCGTTTCGCGCCGGAAAGCCGAATGATGCGCCGGGTCACCGATGCGCTGATTGCCTACGGCCACAAGGTGCTGCGCCAGGACTAAACGCCGGGCATAAAAAAAGCCACTTCAGCTGAAGTGGCTTTTTTGCATCTGGCTTACTGCGCCGCGGCGGCCGGTTTCTCCGGCTGGGCTGGCTGAGCCGGCTGGGCTGACTGACCCGGCTGCAGCTCAAAGACCACATCCACCTGATCGTCGAACTGGATCGTCGCCTGCTCGTAGGTTTCCTGAGCGGAAACCGGCGCGGCATCGGCGGCTTTCATCATGCGAACCATCGGGCTCGGCTGATAGTTCGAGACATGGTAGCGAACGCTATAAACCGGGCCCAGCTTGCTGTGGAAGCCGGCAGCCAGCTCCTGAGCCTGGTGCACGGCGTCGTCGATCGCCGCCTTACGCGCCTTATCTTTATAGGCGTCCGGTTGCGCAACGCCCAGCGACACCGAGCGAACTTCGTTCAGACCGGCCTTCAGCGCGCCGTCCAGCAGACCGTTAAGCTTGTCCAGCTGGCGCAACGTCACTTCGACGGTGCGCACGGCGCGGTAGCCTTTCAGGATGCTTTTGCCGTTCTGGTAATCATAGTCAGGCTGGGTACGCAGGTTCGCGGAGTTGATATCCTTCTTGGCGATGCCGTTCTTTTCCAGGAAAGAGAGGTATTGCGCAACGCGGTCATCGGCCTGCTTTTTCGCCGATGCGGCATCTTTCGCGGCCACGTTGACCTCAATTGCCAGGGTCGCAATATCGGGCGCCGCAGCAACGCTGGCGGTCCCCGAAGTCACAATGTGGGGGCCATTTGGCAATTCATTTGCCTGAGCCGCCATTGAGCTGAATCCGATTGCTGCCGCCAGGGCCATGAGCTTTAACTTCACTGTCGTTTCTCCATCTACATTGGTCGCCGATATACGGACGCATGTCAGCAAGCTTAACGCGTATACGCGGAAAGTCCATCGGACTAAGCCTGGTTGAACAAAACCTGTAGGTGTAGAAGGCCATCTTTCGCCAGCTGGACGGCAATCAGCCACATCACCAGGCCAACCAGCAGGTTAATGATCCGCTGCGCCCGGGCGGTGCGCAAACGCGGCGCCAGCCAGGCCGCCAGCAGAGCGAGGCCGAAAAACCACAGGAACGAAGCGCTGATAGTGCCGAGCGCAAACCATCGCTTCGGCTCAACCGCCAGCTGCCCGCCCAGGCTGCCGAGCACCACAAAGGTATCGAGATAGACGTGCGGATTCAGCCAGGTTACCGCCAGCATGGTGACAATAATTTTCCAGCGCCCCTGCTGCATCACCTCCGCGCTCGCCAGCTCCAGATTGTCGCTAAAGGCCGTTTTCAGCGCGCCGAAACCGTACCATAGCAGGAAGGCCACGCCGCCCCAGGTCACCAGCGCCAGCAGCCACGGCGATTGCATCAGCAGCGCGCTGCCGCCAAAAATACCGGCGCAGATCAGCAGCAGATCGCTAATGGCGCACAGCAGCGCAATCATCAGATGATACTGGCGGCGAATCCCCTGATTCATCACAAACGCATTCTGCGGCCCAAGCGGCAAAATCATAGCCGCTCCCAGGGCAAGCCCCTGAAAGTAATACGATAACATAGTGGTTTTTCCGATGAGGTCGTTAATGCAGCTGAATATAACGCGCCAGAATCATTAGAGGAAATTGATAATATTAATCATTGATAAGACGTGCTAATAAAGGCCAGCGGGCGCTGGCCTGGTGAGTGCGGGTGTGGAGCTACTCCGCCTGTTCCTGCGGGCGGATAACGTGCACGTCCATCTGCGGGTACGGGAAGCCGATACCGTTGGCATCAAAGTCGCGCTTGATGCGCTCCAGAACGTCCCAGTAAACGTTTTGCAGATCGCTGCTCTGGCTCCAGACGCGGACCACATAGTTAACTGACGACGCCCCCAGCTCGTTGAGACGTACGGTCCTTTCGCGATCTTTCAGAATGCGCTCGTCGGATTCGATAATGTTGGTCAGCAGCTGCTTCACCTTATCAATATCGGCATCGTAGGCGACGCCAATAATAAATTCGTTGCGGCGAACCGGTTCACGCGAAAAGTTAATGATATTACCGGCGATGATTTTACCGTTCGGGATCACCACAATTTTACCATCGGCGGTGCGCATGGTCGTGGAGAAAATCTGCACGTTCAGTACGGTGCCGGCCACGCCGCCGAGATCGACGTATTCACCCGCGCGGAACGGGCGGAACATCACCAGCAGCACGCCAGCGGCGAGGTTGGACAGCGAGCCCTGCAGCGCCAGACCAACGGCTAAACCGGCGGCGCCGAGTATGGCAATCACCGACGCCGTCTGCACGCCGACGCGGCCTAAGGCGGCAATCAGGGTAAAGGCGATAACGGCGTAGCGCACCAGTGCGGAAAGAAAATCGGCAACGGTGGCATCAATCTTACGTGCCAGCATCAGACGGTTAACCGTGTTCGACACCATGCGCGCGACGATCATCCCGACGATAATAATCGCGATCGCCGCGACGATATTGACGGCATAGCTCAGGAGCAGCTCCTGATTACGCACCAGCCACGAGCTGGCGTTGTGTATGCTATCGGCAACGTTCAAATCTTCCATTTAACATTCCTTATAACTAACCCGGGCGGGAAATAAAAAACCAGGCCTGCAAAACGGCAGGTAGGTTAAGGGTAAACAATAAGCGCCTGTTTTGCCAAGTCGATCACAGTTTCTCTCTGGAATATCCTTTTGGCGTAGAAACGAAAAAGCCCGCAGTTAAGCGGGCTTCAGGGTAAGAAACAGAATTTTCTTACAGAACGTCGATCGCGTTCAGCTCTTTAAATGCCTGCTCCAGACGAGTCACCATGGACGCCTGAGCAGCGCGCAGCCATACGCGCGGATCGTAGTATTTCTTGTTCGGCTGGTCTTCGCCTTTCGGGTTGCCCAGCTGGCCCTGCAGGTAGGCTTCGTTAGTTTTGTAGTACTGCAGGATACCGTCCCAGGTTGCCCATTGGGTATCGGTATCGATGTTCATTTTGATCACGCCGTAGCTTACGGAGTCTTTGATTTCCTGAGCAGAAGAACCGGAACCGCCGTGGAAGACGAAGTTCAGGCTGTTGTGCGGCAGGTTGTGTTTCTTAGAAACATATTCCTGAGAGTCGCGCAGAATAGTCGGAGTCAGAACCACGTTGCCCGGTTTGTACACGCCGTGTACGTTACCGAAGGAAGCAGCGATGGTGAAACGCGGGCTGATCTTGCTCAGTTCAGTGTACGCGTAATCAACGTCTTCCGGCTGGGTGTACAGAGCAGAAGCGTCCATGTGGCTGTTGTCCACGCCGTCTTCTTCGCCACCGGTGCAGCCCAGTTCGATTTCCAGAGTCATGTCCAGTTTGGCCATGCGCGCCAGGTATTTAGAGCAGATTTCGATGTTTTCGTGCAGGGACTCTTCGGACAGGTCAATCATGTGGGAAGAGAACAGCGGTTTGCCGTGAGCGGCGAAGTGTTTTTCACCCGCGTCCAGCAGGCCGTCGATCCACGGCAGCAGTTTCTTCGCGCAGTGGTCGGTGTGCAGAATAACCGGCACGCCGTAGTGTTCAGCCATCTGGTGAACGTGGTGCGCGCCGGAGATAGCGCCGAGGATTGCCGCGCCCTGAGGAACGTCGGTTTTCACGCCTTTACCCGCGATGAACGCCGCGCCGCCGTTAGAGAACTGAACGATAACCGGAGATTTAGCTTTTGCAGCTGCTTCCAGAACGGCGTTGATGGAGTCAGTACCCACACAGTTAACCGCTGGCAGTGCGAAGTTATTCTCTTTAGCTACCTGGAACACTTTCTGAACGTCATCACCAGTGATCACGCCAGGTTTTACAAAATCAAAAATTTTAGACATGTTACGTAGTCCTGTATCTTCGGCCGTTTCTGCTCGTCACAATTCGTGCTGCCGGTGCGTTGGCTCTTCTCGCTTACCGCCGCCGCTAACTTGCGTAAGCCGCCGGGGTTCGCCGTGTCGCTGCCTGCCGGCAACGCGAATTATTTAGAGCGACAATTGAATAGAATTTGAAAAACAGGCGGTGTTACCCGCCTGTACAAACTTACTTCTTAGCGCGCTCTTCGAGCATTGCTACTGCTGGCAGTACTTTACCTTCCACGAATTCGAGGAACGCGCCGCCGCCAGTAGAGATGTAGGAAATTTTGTCCGAGATGCCAAACAGGTCAATGGCCGCCAGGGTATCGCCGCCGCCGGCGATGGAGAACGCTTCGCTGTCGGCGATAGCGTTAGCCACGATTTCGGTCCCTTTACGGAAGTTCGGGAACTCAAACACGCCGACCGGGCCGTTCCACAGGATGGTTTTGGCATTTTTCAGGATCTCAGCCAGCCTCTGCGCGGAAACGTCGCCGAGGTCCAGAATCTGCTCTTCATCTTTGATGTCGTTAACAGATTTCAGGGTTGCGGTTGCCGTTTCGGAGAATTCAGTCGCGACGCGAACGTCGGTCGGAACCGGGATGTCGCAGGTCGTCAGCAGACGCTTAGCTTCGTCAACCAGGTCAGCTTCGTACAGGGATTTGCCCACGTTGTGGCCCTGAGCGGCGACGAAGGTGTTGGCGATGCCGCCGCCGACAATCAGCTGATCGGCGATTTTAGACAGAGAGTCCAGAACGGTCAGCTTAGTGGAAACTTTAGAACCGCCGACGATGGCAACCATCGGGCGAGCCGGCTCTTTCAGCGCTTTACCCAGCGCGTCCAGCTCGTCAGCCAGCAGCGGGCCGGCGCAGGCGACGTCGGCAAATTTACCGATACCGTGGGTAGAAGCCTGGGCGCGGTGGGCGGTACCGAACGCATCCATAACGAACACGTCGCACAGCGCCGCGTATTTTTTAGACAGCTCTTCGTCGTCTTTCTTTTCGCCTTTATTGAAGCGAACGTTTTCCAGAACGACCAGTTCACCGGCGGCAACGTCAACGCCGTCCAGGTAATCTTTAACCAGACGTACCGGGCTGGAGAGTTTGTCTTTCAGGTAATTAACAACCGGCAGCAGAGAGAATTCTTCGTTGTACTCGCCTTCGGTCGGACGACCCAGGTGAGAAGTGACCATCACTTTAGCGCCCTGCTTCAGAGCCAGCTCAATGGTCGGCAGAGAAGCACGAATACGCGCGTCGCTGGTTACTTTACCGTCTTTAACTGGTACGTTCAGATCGGCACGGATAAAAACGCGTTTACCAGCCAGATCCAGATCGGTCATCTTAATTACAGACATGGTGAATCCTCTCGTTGATTCATAAAGTTTTGCAAGCGCTCACGCGCTTTACCTGAAACCTTGAGCGGCCATCGCTAACGTGGTGTCGAGCATCCGGTTAGCAAAGCCCCATTCGTTATCGCACCAGACCAACGTTTTGATCAAATGCGCTCCACTCACCCGCGTCTGGGTGCCATCAACGATGGCGCTGTGCGGATCGTGGTTAAAATCTGTCGAGACTAACGGTAATTCCGTATAGTCAACTATACCATGAAATGTTCCCTGCGCTGCTTTTTGCAGCAACTGGTTGACTTCACTAGTCTTTACCGGTTTTTTCACCGTTACGCTCAGGTCGATCGCCGTCACATTTATCGTCGGTACGCGAACCGCGATCGCTTCAAAACGGTCGTTAAACTGCGGGAAAATACGCGCGATCCCCGCCGCAAGTTTAGTATCAACCGGAATAATTGACTGACTGGCCGCGCGCGTGCGGCGCAAATCCGGATGGTAGGCGTCTATAACCTGCTGATCGTGCATGGCGGAGTGGATCGTCGTTACCGTCCCTGACTCAATCCCCCAGGCATCATCTAACAACTTAATGACCGGAATAATGCAGTTGGTGGTGCAGGAGGCGTTGGAGACAATACGGTGCTCTGCACGCAGCTCGTCATGGTTCACGCCGAACACGACGGTGGCATCGAGATCGTTGCCCCCGGGATGCGAGAAGAGAACCTTCTTCGCGCCAGCCTGAAGATGGGCTGCGCCATGTTCACGGCTGCCGTAAACCCCGGTGCAATCCAGTACGATATCAACCGCCAGCTCTTGCCAGGGCAGCGCCTCTATTGAAGCTTCGTGCAGCAGGCGAATGACATCATCGCCAACGTAAAGCTGCTCCCGCTCCTGGCGAACGTCCCAGGCAAAGCGCCCATGGCTGGTGTCATATTTCAACAAGTGCGCGATGCCCGTAGCATCCGCCAGCTCGTTGATAGCCACCACGGTAATTTCCGCACGACGCCCGGATTCATATAAAGCGCGAACCACGTTGCGTCCTATGCGACCGAAGCCATTAATCGCAATGCGTATGGTCATAGGTCTCCTGCAAGGTTATCCCTGATGTGAGGTGGCTGACAGAGTAATCCAGCAACGCCCGGAGGGAAACCTTACCCGTCGCAAACTGCGACTGATTGATTAATTGTCGAACATTTAGACAACTGAAACGCTTCAGCTAGAATAAGCCAAACGCGGAATAAAAGGAATGCTTGTCCAGCACGAGAAGCCTGTAATCTGACCTATATCACATTTTCACTGGAATAATATGCAGCCTCGTGACGAGCATCGGGAATAACGGCCACAAAAAAGCCGGGCGTTAGCCCGGCTCATTCTTATACCACCGTCGCGGTGCGCGTTGCTCAGAACTACAGCAGCGCTTTCGCCTTCGCGACAACGTTCTCCACGGTGAAGCCGAACTCTTCGAACAGCAGCTCCGCCGGCGCAGACTCGCCGAAGCTGGTCATCCCGACTATCGCGCCGTTCAGACCCACGTATTTGAACCAGTAGTCGGCGATACCCGCTTCCACCGCCACGCGGGCAGAGACCGCTTTCGGCAGCACCGATTCACGGTACGCCGCATCCTGCCTGTCAAACGCGTCGGTGGACGGCATGGAGACCACCCGCGCCTTCACGCCTTCGGCTGTCAGTTTATCCCACGCGGCAACCGCCAGCTCCACTTCCGAACCGGTGGCGATGAAGATCAGCTCCGGCTGCCCGGCGCAATCCTTCAGCACGTAGCCGCCGCGGGCGACGTTTGCCAGCTGCTCTGCCGTACGCTCCTGCTGCGCCAGGTTCTGACGCGACAGGATCAGCGCCGTCGGGCCGTCGTGACGCTCCACGCCGTATTTCCACGCAATCGCCGATTCCACCTGGTCGCACGGACGCCATGTGCTCATGTTCGGCGTCACGCGCAGCGAAGCCACCTGCTCGACCGGCTGGTGCGTCGGGCCGTCTTCCCCCAGACCGATGGAGTCGTGGGTGTAGACCATCACCTGACGCTGTTTCATCAGCGCCGCCATACGCACCGCGTTGCGCGCGTATTCCACGAACATCAGGAAGGTGGAGGTGTACGGCAGGAAGCCGCCGTGCAGGGCAATCCCGTTGGCAATCGCGGTCATGCCGAATTCACGCACGCCGTAGTGGATGTAGTTCCCGGCGCTGTCTTCGTTAATCGCTTTCGAACCGGACCACAGGGTGAGGTTGGAAGGCGCGAGGTCGGCGGAGCCGCCGAGGAATTCCGGCAGCAGCGGGCCAAAGGCTTCAATCGCGTTCTGCGACGCTTTACGGCTGGCGATTTTCGCCGGGTTCGCCTGCAGCTTAGCGATAAATTCACTGGCTTTGGCGTCGAAGTCAGCCGGCATTTCGCCCTTCATACGACGGGTGAATTCAGCGGCTTCCTGCGGGAAGGCGCCGGCGTAGGCGGCAAACTTCTCGTTCCACGCCGCTTCTTTCGCCTGACCGTCCTCTTTCGCATCCCACTGCGCGTAGATGTCAGACGGGATGTCGAAGGCCGGATGATGCCAGCCCAGCGCTTCACGGGTCAGCGCGATTTCCGCGTCGCCCAGCGGCGCGCCGTGGGAGTCGTGGGTGCCGGCTTTGTTCGGCGAACCGAAGCCGATGATGGTTTTGCACATCAGCAGGGACGGTTTGTCGGTCACCGCGCGCGCTTCTTCCACCGCGCGTTTGATGGCCTCAGCGTCATGGCCGTCCACGCCGCGCACCACGTGCCAGCCGTAGGCTTCAAAGCGTTTGGCGGTGTCGTCGGTGAACCAGCCTTCCACGTGACCGTCGATGGAGATGCCGTTGTCGTCATAGAACGCCACCAGCTTGCCCAGCTTCAGGGTACCGGCCAGGGAGCACACTTCGTGAGAAATGCCTTCCATCATGCAGCCGTCGCCCATGAAGGCGTAAGTGAAGTGGTCAACGATATCGTGGCCCGGACGGTTGAACTGCGCCGCCAGGGTTTTCTCGGCAATCGCCATGCCGACGGCGTTGGCAATCCCCTGGCCCAGCGGGCCGGTGGTGGTTTCCACGCCGGGGGTGTAGCCGACTTCCGGGTGGCCCGGGGTTCTGGAGTGCAGCTGACGGAAGTTTTTCAGTTCTTCAATCGGCAGGTCATAACCGGTGAGGTGCAGCAGGCTGTAAATCAGCATCGAGCCGTGGCCGTTGGAGAGCACGAAGCGGTCGCGGTCGGCCCAGGCCGGGTTGTTCGGGTTATGGTTCAGGAAATCACGCCACAGGACTTCGGCAATGTCAGCCATACCCATCGGGGCACCCGGGTGGCCGGATTTGGCTTTCTGTACCGCGTCCATGCTCAGCGCACGAATAGCGTTAGCAAGCTCTTTACGTGAGGACATTTTGACTCCAGTTCGGACTGTTGAAGGCCATACCCTTAACGACTTGACGAGAGCGCGTTTTGGGCTACGCCAGAAAAAAGTGTCAACAATGTAACCCAAGCGGCAAAGCATGTACATGGAGCATCCTTTTGTGGTTTAAGAAATCTCCGGAACACGTTGTGCTGCCCCGGAATCCTCTCGCCCGTCTCACGCAATACTCTTTATAATTTGTGCAGGATGCGACATGCTGATCGTCGCCTTTTTCAGACAAAAAATCGTAAGATTGTGGAAGATAAAAATGAAAATTCGCTCAACTATTCTTGCCCTTGGGATTGCAGCAACCCTTACCGGATGTCAGAACATGGACTCCAACGCCCTCCTCAGCTCCGGCGCCGAAGCTTTCCAGGCCTATTCTCTGAGCGACGCGCAGGTCAAAGCCCTCAGCGATCAGGCCTGCAAAGAGATGGACAGCAAAGCCACTCTTTCGCCGGCCAGCAGCGAATACAGCAAGCGTCTGAATAAAATCGCCGCCGCGCTGGGCGACAATATCAACGGCCAGCCGGTCAACTACAAAGTCTATGAAACCAAAGACGTCAACGCGTTTGCGATGGCTAACGGCTGCATCCGCGTCTATAGCGGCCTGATGGACATCATGAACGATAACGAAGTGGAAGCGGTTATCGGCCACGAAATGGGCCACGTCGCGCTGGGTCACGTGAAGAAAGGCATGCAGGTGGCGCTCGGCACCAACGCCGTTCGCGCCGCCGCCGCGTCGGCGGGCGGTATCGTCGGCAGCCTGTCCCAGTCTCAGGCTGGGCGATCTGGGCGAAAAGCTGGTGAACTCGCAGTTCTCCCAGCGCCAGGAGTCGGAAGCGGACGACTACTCGTACGATCTGCTGCGTAAGCGCGGAATTAATCCGTCGGGACTGGCCACCAGCTTCGAGAAGCTGGCCAAACTGGAAGCCGGGCGTCAAAGCTCAATGTTTGACGATCACCCGGTATCGCAGGAGCGCGCTCAGCACATCCGCGATCGCATGCAGGCGGACGGCATTAAATAGTCCCGGCGCCCCTCTCTGCACGCGCCAGAGAGGGGGAACGACTTAATACAGCGTTTTCTGCGGCGGCCCGGCAAAGCGCAGGGCGCCAATCTCTCCCATTTTGATCTCCACCACCGACGGCCCCGGCATCGCCAGCGCTTCGGTCATCACCGCCAGGAAATCCTCCGCCCGCTCAACGCTCCACGCCTGCAGGCCGATGGCCTGCGCCAGCAGCGTGAAATCCGGGGTATGCAGCTCGTTGTAATACTGGCGGCCGCCGAAATACTTATCCTGAATCCCGCGCATCACGCCGTAGCCGCCGTCGTTCATAATCAGCAGCGTGACGTTAGCTTTTTCCTGCGCCAGGGTCGCCAGCTCCCCCAGATTGAGGCTCAGACCGCCGTCGCCGACGAGGCCGACCACCTTACGCTGCGGATTGGCAATCGCCGTGCCGATCGCCATCGGCAGGCCCATGCCAATGGCTCCGGCCAGCGAGTGGATGTTCATTAACGGGCCGTGGGCGCGGAACAGACGGCTCCCCCACAGGCTGCCGGAAACGGTGATATCGCGCACCAGGATCCCGTCGCCAGGCAGCGCCTGGGCGATGGCGTCGTTCAGCTGAGCGTAGGCGCCGCACTGCTCGCGCAGCCCGCGATCCGCCAGCGCGACCGCCTCTTTGACCTTCTCATCCCACTGGACATTGCCCCATTCGCGGCCCTGCGCTTTTTCCGCCAGCGCCGCCAGCAAAGTGGCGCAGTCGGCGATCAGCGTGTTATCCATCAAATAGTTACGGCTGGCCGCCGCCGGGTCGATATCAATCTGCACCCTTGGCGACGGCAGCTCCAGGGTCCAGGAGCGGGTTTCGTTGCTGCGCAGGCGCGAGCCCGCCACCAGGGTAAAGTCACATTGCGCCATCAGCGCTTCAACGGACGGCGAATTGTGGAACGCGCGCAGGCTGGCGCGGTGCCCGTCCGGCAGCACGCCGCGGCCGTGGGTGCTGGAGATCACGGTCATCCCGGCATCGGCCAGCTTTTTCACCGCCGCCGCGCTGCCGATGGCCCCGCCGCCCAGCCACAGCAGCGGCCGTTTAGCCTGCCGGAGCTGCGCCCACAGCGCATCGACGGCGGCGCTATCGGCAGCCGCCGCCGGAGCCGCTTTCAGCGCGGCGGTCACCAGCGATGCCGAAATTTTAGCGCCCTGAATATCAATCGGGATCTCAACCGATACCGGCCCGCACGGCGGCGTTTGCGCCTCCTGAATCGCCTTATGCAGAATCGCAATCGCCTGGTTAGCGTTGCTGATGCGGTACGCGCGCTTCGAGCTGGCCTTCAGGAAGGTCAGCTGGTCGCGGGTTTCGTGAATAAAACCGGTATCGGCATCGAGCCAGGTCTTCTCCACCTGGCCGGTGAGGTGCAGCAGCGGCGTACAGGCGTTCATCGCCTCCACCAGCGCCCCTACCGCGTTGCCGGCTCCGGCGCCGGTGCTGGTCAACGCCACGCCCAGCCCGGAAAAGCGGCCGTGGGCGTCGGCCATGGTGACCGATCCGGCTTCGCCGCGCGCCGGGACAAAGCGGATATTTCCGCGCTGGCCTACCGCATCGGCGATCGGCAGGTTGTGAATAGAGATGACGCCGTAAATAGCCTCAACCTTGTACTGCTCCAGCGTTCTGGCGATGGCTTCGCCGACGGTTATCATTTCGCTCATTGCACACCCTTCTCTTAGTCGCACCAGTGGTTGACGCTATTACCCGTCGCCAGATAAATGCTCTTTTGTTGCATCCAGGCCTTGAGCCCCTGAATCCCTTTTTCGCGGCCCAGGCCGCTCTCTTTAAAGCCCCCGAACGGGGTCGAAATGGAGAAAACCTTGTAGGTGTTGATCCACACCGTCCCGGCTTCCAGGCGATCGCTTAAGCGCAGGGCGCGTCCGCTATCCCGCGTCCAGATCCCCGCCGCCAGGCCGTAGACGGAATCATTGGCTTCGCGGATCAGCGCCTCCTCATCGCTGAAGGTCATCGCCACCAGCACCGGGCCGAAGATCTCCTCCCGGCAGGCGCGGGCCGCGTTGGTCAGCCCTTCAACGATGGTCGGTTGAAAATAGCTGCCTGCCGCCAGCGCCGGATCCGCCGGGATCTCGCCGCCGCACAGCACCCGGCCGCCTTCGCGTTTCGCCAGCTCGACGTACTCCAGCACGCTGTCGCGGTGCTTAGCATTAATCAGCGGCCCGACGTGGGTCTCCGCGCTAAACGGATGGCCGATCCTGAGCCCGCGGGTCAGCTCCAGCAGGCGCGCCATCAGCTGCGGGTAGACTTTTTCATGCACAAACAGCCGCGAACCGGCGATGCAGGCCTGGCCGCCGGAGCTAAAGATGCCGTAGCAGATGCCCCGCGCCGCCTGCTCAATATCGGCATCTTCCAGCACGATAGTCGGCGATTTGCCGCCGAGCTCCAGCGACGCCTGGATCAGCTTGTCCGCCGCCACGTGCGCCAGATGACGTCCGGTGCTGGTGCCGCCGGTAAACGAAATTTTACGCACCAGAGGATGGCGGGCCAGCGCGTCGCCAATCACCGATCCTTTCCCCGGCAGGACGCTGAGCAGGCCCGCCGGCAGGCCGGACTGTTCAAAGATCCGCGCCAGCTCCAGCGCCATCAGCGGCGTGGCCTCCGCCGGCTTGAGGATCACCGCGTTACCGGCGGCGATCGCCGGGGCCACTTTTTGCATTTCGCTGGCGATCGGCGAGTTCCACGGGGTGATTGCCGCCACCACGCCCAGCGGCTCGTAGCGGCTGAGCGTCAGCAGATCCGCCTGCCGGGGGGTCGGCAGTTCGCCCTCCAGCAGTTCGCAGGCGGCGGCGAAGTAGCGGGCGCTGCCCGCGGCGCTCATCACCAGGCCTCGCGCCTCCGCCAGCGGCTTGCCGTTGTCGCGGCTCTGCATCCGCGCCAGCTCATCAAGGCGGGATTCGATAATATCCGCCACCTTATGCAGGATCTTTGCCCGCAGATGGGGCAGCATGCTGCGCCACGCCGGCTGGCGCCAGGCGCTTTCGGCCAGCGCGATCGCCTCATGCAGATCGTCAAGACTCGCCGCGTGAAGCGTGGCGTTGACCGAGCCGTCGGCGGGAAACAGGCTGTGCATCAGGTTGCCGCCGCCGCAGCGCCAGCGGCCGCCGATAAAAATCTTTAACTCATCCATCGTCGCCTCTTTGCGCTATGCCAGTTCGCGGCAGGCGCGAACCGCGCTCAGTGCCGCCAGGGTGGAGGTTTTTGGGTTGCTGGCGAGCGGTAGTCCGCTGAGCTCCAGGTGGAACTCGCCAAACGCGCCCTGCACGTGCAGCGTATGGGTATTACGTTTGGTCGTCGGATCGACCATCAGCTGTACCCGGGTATCGTCCATCCCGATGCCGCCCAGCGCCACGGTTGCCGCAACGTTGGCGTTCGCCGGAAACAGGCGAGCCGCTTCGCGCGCACTGCCTTCAAAAAATATTTTCGCTTCACTGACCGCGTTGAGGTCGATGAGCATTTCCGCATAGCTGCCGCGCCAGCTGGCCGGGCTTTTGCGCGACCGGTAGGTCACCTGCTCAAGACCGCCCTCTTTCGCTGCCGCCAGGCCGTCGATACCGGCCACCGCTCCGGCAAGCAGAGTTAGCCGGCCTCCGGCGCTCGTTAAACGCTTTTCCAGCTCGCCATCCGCCAGCGCGCCGGTAGAGATCACCGCCAGATGCCAGCCGCGCTTGAGGATCCCTTCGCCAAACTGCGCCACCGCCTGCTGGCTGGCGCACTCCAGCACCAGATCCGGGGTGTCCATGCAGGATTGCGGGTCCGTCAGCGCCACCACCGCATCGCCGAAGCGCCGGCGGATAGCCGCGTGATGCGCCTCGCGCGCCACCACCCAGCCCAAAGCGACCTGCGGCGGCAGCCGTTCAATCACCGCCTGCGCCATTGCGCCATAGCCGATGAGCATGATCTTTTTCATCTCAACTCCTTACAGATGGCGGCAAAAGCCGCCGGAGACATCCAGCGCCGCGCCGGTGGTAAACGACGCCAGCGGCGAGGCGAGGAACAGCAGCGCCTGCGCCGGCTCGTTCGGCCTGCCGAGACGCGCCATCGGGATCCCGCGTTTCCGGGCGATATCCGCCGTCCACGCGGGCCAGCACTGGCTCTTGTCCGCGCGGTTTTCAAAGCGCCGCCGCCACTGCCCGGACTCCACCATGCCGAGCAGAATGGAGTTCACGCGAATGCCTTTGCTAATCAGCTCCTTCGATAGCGTCAGGGTCATGTTGAGCAGCGCCGCACGGGCGGCGGAGGTGGCGATCATGTGCTCCTCCGGCTGCAGCGCCAGCAGCGAGTTCACGCAGGTGATCGAGGCGATATCCGAGCGCTCAAGCTGCGCCTGGAAGGCTTTTACCGGGTTAATCACCCCGAACAGCTTGAGCTCAGCCTCGTGCAGCCACGCCTCGCGCGGCGTATCGGCGAAGTGCGCCACGTACCCCTGGCCGGCGTTATTAATCAGCATGTCGGTATCGCCGAAACGGGCCGCGACCGCGTCGGCAAAGCCCTGCACCTCCTCTTCTTTCAGCACGTCGCAGCGGTAAGAGAAGACCTCCGCGCCGGGATATTCGTTTTGCAGCGCCGCGTGGGCGCCGGCGAGCCGGTCCGGATCGCGGCCGCAGAAGGCGACCTTCGCCCCTTCGGCCAGCAGCAGGCGCAGCGTTTCAAAGCCAATCCCTGACGACCCGCCGGTGACCACCGCTACGCGGCCCTCAATTTGTGCATTCATCGCGCACCTCTTCCCCTACCCGTAAAAGCTGTTGATTGAAAAATGTGTCGTTATCGAGATAGCTGGCGTGCCCCGCTCGCGGGATGCTGACGTACGGCATCCGGTAGCGCAGCGCCAGGCCGTGCACCAGCTCCGGCTGGGTAATGGCATCCTGTTCACCGCACCACGCCTCAAAGCGACCGCCAAAATCGCCAAGCCAGCGGTGAATATCGTCATGGGCCAGCATCCACGCCGCGGCCAGGTAGCCCTCGGCGCGCAGCCTGCGCATGCCGGCGGCGACGACGGCGACGTTGGCCTCATCGCTACAGGGGTGCAGCAGCTTTGCCGCCCGGTCCTGCGCCATCGCTTCGCCGCCGGCGGCCATCTGCCGCTGCCGGCCGCGCCAGACTTTTTCACGCTGCGCGGCTTCTGCCCGGCCGTAGCCCTGAGCGGCATCGGCTAAAACCAGGCGCAGAACCCGCCCGGGATACTTTGCCGCAAAGGCGCTGGCCACCAGCGCGCCCAGCGAGTGGCCCACCAGCACCGCCCGCTCAACGCCGGCGCGGTCGAGCAGCCGCGCCAGCGCTTCGGCGTAGTCGCCGGCATCCGCACGCTCGGTCGAGAGCATCGGGCTTTCGCCATAACCGGGCATATCCCAGGCCAGCACGCGGTAGCCGGGCAGCGCCATCTGTTTATGCCAGGAGGCCGCGCCGGAGCTGATGCCGTGCAGCAGCATCAGCGGCGTGCCGCTCCCCTGTTGACGAAAACCCGTCATACCGCCTCCTTAATTCCGCTTCACTTTCGACAGGGGATGATCTTCCGGGTAGGTCGGGATATTCGGCTTGCGGGTGCCGAGCATCACGCACATCAGCGCCTCCTCTTCGCCGTGGTTAAACAGCCCGCGATAGATCCCCGGCGGGACGGAGATCAGGTCGCGCTCGCGCAGCACGGTTTCGGTGTAGCTATCGCCGTCCTGAACCATCAGGGTGATCTGCCCCTTGAGCATGAAAAACACCTCTTCGACGTCATCGTGCAGGTGCAGCGGCCCTTCGCACTTCGCCGGCAGCACCATGGTGGAGAAGGTGAAATTCTCCGCCGCCACGGTATTTGTGTCGCTGGCCACGCCGGTGGCGCCGGTGCCGATGTAGCGCATCTGGGCGCGGCGGTATTTCGGGTCGAAATCGGCCTGGAACTTCAGCGCGTTCCAGTCATATTTGCGCCCTTCAAAGCGCGCGATACGCGACTCAATCCACTCTTCCATCGTCAGGTGCTCAGGCTTAAGGCCCCGTTTTGCAGTTACGCTTGTATCTGTCATCGTCTTCTCCTCAGTAACGTCTTAGCAGCGGCAGCAACAGGAGACAGCCTACGACCGCCATCACCGCCAGAAAGATCAGTCCGGAATCCATGCTATCGGTGAAGGCGATCAGCGCGCCCATCACCGCAGGCGACAGCGCGCCGGCAAAGTTTCCCAACCCGTTGAAAATCCCACCCGCCGTGGCGCTGACCCGGGGATGGGTCGCCTTCGCCAGCAGCGCGAAAATATTGGGAGCGCCGGTTCCCCACATGAAGGTGCTCAAGCTCATCGCCGCAATAACCGTCAGCGGGCTGGTGAAGTGCATCACCGCCGCCAGCCCCAGCGCCGCCCCGGCCAGCGAGATAAAGCAGGCCGCCGCGCGTTTATCCACCCGGTCGGAAAGCCACGCCCCGATAATTTCGCCGAGCAGCATGGCGATAAACGGCATCGACGACAGCCAGCCGGCGTGCTCCAGGTGGATGCCCTTGCCCTTAATCAGGTAGCCGGGGAGCCAGCCGTTGATGCCCCACAGATAGGCGAGGAAGGCGATATTGAAGACGCAAATCATCCAGAAGTGCGGGCTGACAAACAGCTCCCGGCGCGCGCTGCGCCGCTCTTCCCGCGGGCTCTCGGCCGCGGAGGTTTTGCCCTCCAGCCGGATGCCGCGCAGGCTGATACGGACAAAAATCAGCACCGGCACCGTCAGCATCGCCATCGCAAAGAAGGTGCTTTGCCAGCCGAAGGTGCTGAGCAGCCAGATGGAGAGCGGGAAGCCGATGGCCGCGCCAACCGGCGTACCGAGCAGCCACAGCATGGTGGCGCGCGCCTGCAGGCGCTGCGGGAAGGTATGGCGCACGATGGCGAAAGCCAGCGGAAACAGCGGCCCCTCGGCGATACCGAGCAGCACGCGCAGCACGATCATGGCGCCGTAGCTGTGGGTGAAGCCCATCATCACCATCAATACGCACCACGCCACCATCATGCCGGTAAGCAGGCGCAGCGGCGCGATGCGGTCGCCCAGCCCGCTGAGCAGCACCGAGGAGAAGCCGTAGCTCAGTAAAAAGGCGCTCATCAGGATGCCGAGGCGCGTGGTATCAAAACCGATGCCCATCGCCTGCTGGAAGTGGCTATCGGAAAACAGCGCCGCAATGCTGATTTTGTCGAAGAACGCCAGCAGCACGCAGGCCAGCAGCGCCAGCGGAATGGCCCAGCGAACCGTTTTTTCAGGCGCGTGGACGCCCTCACCGCCCGCCACGGAGGGCGCGGTGTTTGTCTCTAATGTGGTCATCTCTCCCCCTTAAGGGTGCGCGGGTGTTATCGCAATGACATCAGCGAAAAGGTCAGATCGTCGAGCGGCACCGCGGAAAGATCCCTCCCCGTTGCCATCCAGCGCTTCGCCAGCTTGACGGTGCGCGCATCGTTAAACGCCACCAGCCTGGCTGAGCCGGCCGTCGCCAGCGATCGAGAAAAACAGCGGCCCTTGCGGATCGCGGCGAACCACCGTCCGGGTTCCCGGCTGGGGAATACCGAGGATCTGAATATTGTGCGCGTATTGATCCGACCACAGCCACGGCGCTTCGTCGTAGCCCTCGGCCTGCGGATCGAGCATCGCCTTCGCCGTCGCCACCGCCTGATTCTGGGCAAAGGCCCACGACTGAATGCACAGACCATACCGATGATGGCGGGCGACATCGCCGGCGGCGAAAATAGCCGGATCCGCGGTCCGCCCCTGGGCGTCGACCACGATCCCACGATCGACCGGCAGACCCGCCTCCTGCGCCAGCTCGAGGTTAAGATCGACGCCGATCCCCACCACCACCGCGTCGAATGTCTGACGCTGGCCATCGCAGCGAATAACCGGCAGGCCGTCGCTATCTTCGAGGCCAAGCGCGCCGCATCCCGTGCGCACGTTGACCCCCTGCTCGCGGTGCAGCCACTCCAGCTCCTGCGACACCTCGCCGCTTACCGAGCGCATGCACAGCGCCGGCTGCTGTTCATACAGCGTGACCTCGACGCCGCTTTTGCGCGCCGAGGCGGCGATCTCGAGGCCAATCCAGCCGCCGCCGACGATCGCCAGCCGGGTGCTGGCCGCCAGGCGCGCCTTCAGGCGCCGGGCATCCTGCCAGTGGCGCAGGGTGTAGACCTGCGGGTGCTGCGCCCAGGCCTCGCCGGGCAGGCGGGCGCGGCCGCCGGTGGCGATCAGCAGGCGGTCGTAGGCCAGCCGCTCGCCGCCGCTCAGGCGCACGGTTTTCGCCTCGCGATCGATGGCCTCAGCGCGCTGCGGGCGATACCACTTCAGGTCCAGCGCCCGCTGAGCTTCCGCGCTAAACAGACGCGGCAGCGTCGGTTCGGCCTCCAGCAGCGCCGCTTTCGACAGCGGCGGGCGCTCGTAAAAATCCCATTCTTCTTCGGCGATGACGCAAATCTCGCCGTCAAAGCCTTCATCACGCAGCGTTTTTGCCGCCCAGCCGCCGGCCTGGCCGCCGCCGATAATCACTATCCGCACCGTCATACCGCCTCCGGCTTTTTCTGCTGGCGGCGGGTATCGTGGTCGATACCGCCCTCCACCGCCCACTCGGTAAAGGAGACCAGGGAGTGTTCCAGTTCGCGCGGCTGCCAGTTTTCCGTCAGATAGTCGTCGTTGGTGTAGTACTCAAACGCCCCGCCGGTCGGGCTGTTGACGTACCAGAAGTAGGCCGAAGAGACCGGGTGGCGGCCGGGGCCGATAAAGGTGCTCCACTGGCTTTTGTTCATCGCGATCCCGCCGCCGATCACTTCGTGAATATCGCGCACCGTAAAGGCGACGTGGTTAAGGCCGCGCCTGGGGGTCGGCAGCTGTAATAAGAAGAGATTGTGATGCCCGCCGCGGGCGCCGCAGCGCAGGAACACCGCGCGGTTGATATAGCGATCGGAAACCTGGAAACCCAGCACCTCGCGATAGAAGGTCTCTACCGCCGCCAGTTCCTCAACGAAGAACACCACGTGGCCGATGTTGATCGGCTGGGCGCGGTCATAAACCGGGCTCGGCGTATCGATCCGCCGCACGTCGCCCCACTGGTTTATCGGCTCAACGTCCAGTTCAACCGGCGTCTGCTGGCTTACCTGGACCCGCAGCGTCATGCCGTTCGGATCCTGGCACTCGAGGGCGCCGTCCACTTCGCGAAAGGCCGGCTGCAGCGCCAGCTTCGGCCGCAGCGCGTCCAGCGCCGCCTGGTCCGCCACCCCCCAGCTCATCCGGCGCAGGGTGTTGCCCGCCTCAAAGGCGGGCGGCAGATCCGGGCTGTTGATCGGATTGAGCATGACCCGGGCGCCGCTCAGGGTGGTAAAACCCCGGCCGCCGGCATCGCTCGTCAGGCCAAAATCACGCATAAATTTGGCGCTATGGGTCAGGTCGTCGACGCCAAATTCCAGCGTTTCAATTCCGGTTACACTCATCGTTCGTTGCCTCTTTACCGTTCTGTCGCCCGGATTTGGGCGTAAAACATGCCCGACGCAGATCAGCGCCTGCAGTTAAAATATTGATTTAAATGGCCTGAGCTAAATGCCCGAGGAAGCCTGAAATTTTGTCCGCCGCCATGCTGACATCGTTTTGCAGCCGCTCGCGATCGGCCTGCGGGATCTCATCCGACGGCACCAGGATACTGACGACCGCCGCCACCCGTCCGCTGCGATCGTAGACCGGGTAAACGATGGAGGAGATGCCGTGACGGTAGAAGGACTCGCCAATCACAAAGCCCCGCGCTTTATCCTGCTGTACCATCTGCCACAGCGCTTCGCGGTCATGCATTTGCCCCGGCGTATTGCCCGGCAGCCGCTCGTCAGGGAACAACTGTTCGAACTCGCGGCGGGAGACATCGGTCAGCAGCATGCGGCCAAGCGAGGTGCAGTGGACCGGCAGGCGGGTGCCGATACTGACCTGATTGATGCGCGAGCCGGCGGCGCTGACGCGGGCGATGTAGATAATGTCGCGCCCGTCGCGGATCGCCAGGTGGCTGCTGCACTGGCTGGTATCGCGCAGCTGTTCAATCACCGGCTGACCGACCTGCGCCACATCCAGGGAGGCGATATACTCAAAGCCCAGACGCAGGACGTTCATCCCGAGCGAAAAGGTATTGGTGCGCGGATTGCGCTCCAGAAAGCCCATATATTCCAGCGTCTGCACCACGCGATAGGCGGTCGCCTTCGGCATATCCACCAGCCGATGCAGCTCGGCGAAGGTGAGATCGCGATGCTGCTCGCCAAACGCCAGCAGCAGCTCCAGCCCCCGCTCCAGGCCCGGCACCAGGTACTTCACTTCCCGCTCGTTTGCCATACCGCCTCGCCTCTTTAGTTAAAAACAAATCCGCCGTTGACCGGGATCAGCTGTCCGGTGATAAACCGCGACAGCTCGCTGAGCAGCCACACCACGCTGCCGGTGACATCTTCCGGCTGCTGGGCGCCGCTCAGGGCCCGGCCGTTCTCATACAGCTGATGACGTTCAGCCGGAACGTACTCGGTGGCCTCAACCCGGGTCAGACCCGGCGCGATAGCGTTAATGCGAATGCGCTTCTCGCCGAGCTCCCGCGCCATTGAGCGGGTCATGGCGATAACCGCGCCTTTGCTGGCGACGTAGGCCATCAGGCGGGGCGCGCCCCACAGCGCGGTATCCGACGCCACGTTAACGATCCCGCTGCCTTCACGCAGCAGCGGTATCGCCGCCCGGGTCACCAGCCAGGTGCCCTTGACGTTAACCGACATCACCCGATCCCACAGATCCGGATCGTAATCGATCATATTCTTGCCGCCGACGCCGGTGGCCATCGCGGCGTTATTCACCAGCCCGTCGATGGAGCCCCGTTCGCCAATCGCGCTAAAAACCTGCGCGATTGAGCGCGGATCGGCCAGATCGATAACGTAAGACTCGATGGCAAAACCCCGTTCGCTGAGCCCATGCGCGCTCTCGGCCAGTTGGCCCTCGAGGATGTCGCACATCACGACTTTCGCGCCCTGCTCCGCGCAGGCTTTGGCAAAGTGATAGCCCAGCCCGCGCGCGGCCCCGGTCACCACGATACGTTTTTCGTTCAGCAGCCCGTTCATCAGGCGGCGCCCTGCTGTTCTTCGCGCGCCGCCAGCTGCTCTTTGGCCGCTTTTTGCATCATGCGGCGCAGGCGCGATAGCCCGACGTCGTGCTGATAGAGGTATTCATGGTCGCGGGCGTTCGGCGCCAGGCTCTCCAGCACCACGCGATCCTGCTCCAGCACTTCCCAGTGCAGTTTTTCCAGACGGTTGCGGTACATAAAGCGCCACATATCGCGCTGCCAGCCCTGCACGCCGCGAATACGCCAGAAAAAGACCCGACAGTTGTCGTTATCTTCCGGCACCACCATGCCGACGATAAAGAAGTGGCCTCCTGGCCCAAAGCGTTTCTGGTACGGAATTGACAAGCGCATCCAGCAGGCGCCGCTGTTGCCGAGCTCCACCCAGTCAAAGTTGACGCCGCTCTGCCCTTTCTTCTCAAAGATGAAGCCGGTTTTGGTCGGCTGCAGCACCATGTCCGCTTTACGCTCGCCCTCCGCCATCGAGTGCGAAGAGGAGTGCAGGTAGGTGCCGTGCATCGGGTCCATAACGTTTTCCAGCGCGTACTGATAGTTGCATTTCCACGCGGCGGTACAGAGAAAATTGCTGTATTTGTCGCCGTTAGCCAGCTCTTCCGGGAAGCTCAGCTCATCCGGCTGCTGGTTCGCCGTGGCGCCAAACCATAAAAAGATCGCCCCGTGCGCTTCCTGAACGCTATAGCTGCGCACGCACTGCTGGCCCACCAGCGGACACTTGTCGACCGCCGGGACATCTTTCACTTCGCCGCTTCCCGCCACTTCCACGCCGTGATACCAGCAGGCGATGCGGTCGCCGAGGTTCCAGCCCATCGACAGGCGCGCGCCGCGGTGCGGGCAGCGATCTTCCAGCGCCTGCACCTGACCGTCTTTATTACGCCAGATAACGATCTGCTCGCCGAGGCGGGTAATGCCCACCGGCGCGGACTGCACCTCCCAGCTTGCCAAAACCGGATACCACAGGCCGCGTAAACCTTTATCGAGATAGTTTTGTACCGTTGTCGTCATCGCTGTGTCCTCAGTATCCGTTTACCTGCAAAAAAGCCTCAAAGCTGGCTTCGCTCCACGGTTCGCCCTGCTGGTCGTGCATGCGGAGACCGTTCAGCCCGTCCACCAGCTGCGTCAGGCTCTCCGCGCCCTGCTCAAACAGCCCTTCGAGGGTGGCGATAAGCTGCAGTTCCCAGTTCTCCGGAACGCGGCTGCGGGTTTGCCAGATAAGATTTTCGTAGTCGCCCGGCTTGTGGATATGGCCGTTTCCGCCTTCGGCGGGCGGCGTAAACTGGCGGCTTTCCGGCAGCGCCGGGTTGAAGTTCAGGGTTTCGCTCATGCGACGCTCTCCTCGATAAAAGTAATCTGGATCTGATTGTCGAATACCCGCACCGGATAACGATTGAGGTTACGACCGCCCGGCCCGTGCAGGCATTGACCGTTTTTCACATCAAATACCGCTTCATGCAGCGGACATTCGACCTTGCCGTCCTCCACAAAGCCCTGGCTTAGCAGCGCGTAGGCGTGGGGACAGACGTCCTCCAGCGCGTAATACTCGCCATCAACCAGATAAATGCCGATCTCTTTACCGTCGATATTGCCGCTATAAGGGAAATCTTCCTGTACCTGCTCTGCGTCACATACGCCTATCCAGCTCATCACGATCCTCCAGGCTTTGTTTCATATATGAAACTCTGTTTCTTATTTAATACGGTCAATATAAAAGCGTTCAATCTTTCGTCAAGCGGCAATGTGAAGGATTTGTTAATAGATCGTGATTTAATTATCTAAGTGTGCAATCGATCACGAAAAATTGCTGTGATATGAAATTGTGATATTTAAAAGGTGGCGTGAAAATACATTAAGCAGGCGCTTAAATTTTCGAAAATGACTATTGACTTCTTTTCATGATAATCATTAAAAATGATAAATCCGGTTTAACATCGGGTTTCACTGGTGAAACAGAAATAAATTAATTTATTATAAAACAACAAGCTTCACCTATGAATCATTTTACATGCGTGACTATCACCGCTATTTAAAAATAGCGCCATTGATTCATAACAGACCGGGAGAAAAGAATAAAAATGACCGCAAGATGGCAGGGAACAATCGCGCTGACGTTGTTAATTATCATCTCTTATATTGACCGGGTGAATATATCCGTGATGATAATTAATCCTGATTTCGCCGCCCACTTTCAGCTAAATGAAAACAGAATGTTACAGGGAATGCTAATGACCTGCTTTCTCGGGGGTTATGGGCTGTCGGCATTACTATTGACCCCGCTGATAGAAAACCGCCTCCACTATCGGCAGGGGCTGTTAATCAGCATCGCTATCTGGGCGGCGGTATGCGCCGTTTCTCCGCTGCTCGGCTCGCTGTTCGGGATGCTGATCGCCCGCGTTATCTTAGGCATTGCGGAAGGACCGCTATTTTCACTCAAAACGCGGTTTATCAGCGACAGCTTCGCCGCCGGCGAGATCGGCAAACCGAACGCGATCACCGCGCTCGGGGTCTCATTGGGGCTGGCGGCGGGCTTCCCGCTGGTCACCTTTTTAATCGAACATCAGGGGTGGCAGGGCTCTTTCTATAGCCTGGCCGCGCTGAATCTGCTGCTCGGCGGCGGGCTGATCTGGCGCTTCCTGCCGGCTCCGGCGGCGGCGGCGAAAAGGTGCCGTTCCGGCTTCAGGCAGACTTTTCGGCTGGCCTGGCGGACGCCGCTCCTCGGCTGGATCCTGCTGGTCGAGATCGCCACCCTCAGCTATCTGTGGGGCAGCAGCGCCTGGCTGCCGGCCTGGCTGCGCGATGAGCACCACTTCTCGCTACAGGCGACCGGCGTGCTGGCGGCGATCCCCTTTCTGCTCAGCCTTGGCTCAAAATTTCTTGGCGGCGTGCTGCTCGATAAAATGAGTCCCGAGCAGGCCCCGCTGCTGTTTATTAGCGGCGGCTTTCTGACCGCCTGCTCGATACTGGCGCTGATGCTCAGCCATCAGCCGGCGTGGCTGGCGCTGTTTATGCTGTCGGCCAATATCTTCTGGGGGCTTCAGGGGGCGGCGATACCGGCGGTGGTGCAGCACCACGCGGAGAAGGAGGCGGTAGGCAGCGCCTACGGGATAATTAACGGTATTGGCAATATCTGCGCGGCGTTTATCCCGCTGCTGATGGGGCTGGTGATGAAGACGGTAGGCTCGGTCAGTTCAGGGTTTTCGGTACTGGTGGCGTCGCAGGTCGTGACCCTGCTTGCCGGTGGCGTACTGCTGCTGCGCATGCGTCGCGCAGCAGCCGTTAGCGCCTGAGGCTTATTCGCCCTTTTTCGCCGCCTGGATATAGAGCATTTCCAGCGCCAGAGTCGCCGCCGCCAGGGCGGTGATCTCGGACTGGTCGTAGGCCGGCGCCACTTCCACCACGTCCATGCCGACGATGTTGAGATCCTTCAGGCCGCGTACAAGCTTGATCGCGCGATCCGAGGTCAGCCCGCCAATCACCGGCGTACCGGTGCCCGGCGCAAACGCCGGATCCAGGCAGTCGATGTCGAAGGTCAGGTAGACCGGCATATCGCCGACGATCTGTTTGATCTGAGCGATAACATCGTCAGCGGTGCGATCGTTAACCTGGCCCGCGTCCAGCACGGTAAAGCCGTTGTCTTTGTCGAACTCGGTGCGGATACCGATCTGCACGGAATGGTTCGGATCGATCAGGCCTTCGTTCGGCGCGGTGTAGAACATGGTGCCGTGGTCAAACTCGCAGCCGTTGGCGTAGGTGTCGGTATGGGCATCGAAATGCACCAGCGCCATTTTACCAAAATGTTTTGCGTGCGCGCGCAGCAGCGGCAGAGTGACGAAGTGATCGCCGCCGAAGGAGAGCATACGTTTCCCGGCCGCCAGCAGCCTTTCCGCATGCGCCTGCAGCTTCTCGCTCATTTCCCGCGCGTCGCCGAAGGCGTAAACCAGATCGCCGCAGTCAACAACGTTCAGACGCTCGCGCATATCGAAGTTCCACGGGAAGCGGTTACCTTCCCAGGCCAGGTTGGTGGAAACCTGACGAATCGCTGCCGGGCCGTGACGCCCGCCCGCGCGACCGGAGGTTGCCGCATCAAAAGGAACGCCGGTGATCACCCAGTCGGCGTCGCTGTCGTACGGCTGGAAGTTCAGCGGCAGACGCAAAAAACCAAACGCGTTAGAGACCAGGGAATTATCGTATTGATGACCTAAAGTGCTCATGGGTGTGACCTCTTTTTACAGGCGATGTAGTTAAAAATGCACATAAAAAAACCCCTCCGCGTCGTTAGGCCCGACGAGGAAGGGTTTGAATAGGGTGACTGCTTGTTGGGCGAATTATCGCCGTTAATGCGTGCGGGTTCAAGTCGGTATCGCGTTTGCGTGACCTGATGCCCCCTCCTTCAGCAGAGAGGGCCCGGCGCATTTTACTCGTCTTCCAGATAAGTGTAGCCGTACAGTCCCGCTTCGAACTCCTCGAGGAACTGCTGCTGCAGCGCCTCGTCGAGACCGGAGTTTTTCACCTGATCGCGGAACTGGGTCAGCAGCGTGTTCGGGTCCAGCTGCACGTACTGCAGCATATCCGCCACGGTATCCCCTTCATCGGAGAGCTCGACTTCGACGCTGCCGTCAGGGAAGACGAACACGTCCACCGCTTCGGTATCACCGAACAGGTTGTGCATGTTGCCGAGGATCTCCTGGTAGGCGCCGACCATAAAGAAGCCCAGCATCGGCGGATTCTCAGGATCGAATTCCGGCATCGGCATGGTGGTGGCGATGCCGTCGCCGTCGACGTAGTGATCGATCGCGCCGTCGGAGTCGCAGGTGATATCGAGCAGCACCGCGCGGCGTTCAGGCACCATGTCCAGGCCTTCCAGCGGCATCACCGGGAACAGCTGATCGATACCCCACGCGTCCGGCATCGACTGGAACAGCGAGAAGTTGACGTAAATTTTATCCGCCATCCGCTCCTGCAGCTCGTCAATGATTGGGCGGTGCGCGCGGTTGCTCGGATCGAGCTGTTTCTGCACTTCATGGCACATGTTCAGATACAGCTGCTCCGCCCAGGCGCGCTCCTGCAGGTTAAAGGTGCCGGAAGAGTAGCCGATATGAATATCGTGCAGATCCATCTGGCTATCGTGCAGCCATTCACGCAGGGAGCGGCGGTTGCCGGTCTCGTGCATCTCTTGCCAGGTTTCCCACATGCTCTGCAGCGGGCGCGCCGCATCTTGTGCAGGCGGGGTCGCCTCGGTGTATTCGTTGCGCTCAACGCCGATAATATTGGAGACCAGCACGGTATGGTGCGCGGTAACCGCGCGCCCGGATTCGGTAATCACCGTCGGGTGCGGCAGGCCGTTCTCTTCACAGGCATCGCCGATCGCCCAGATAATGTTGTTCGCGTACTCGTTGAGGCCGTAGTTCACCGAACAGTCGGACTGCGAACGGGTGCCCTCATAGTCCACGCCCAGGCCGCCGCCGACGTCAAAGCACTGAATATTGACGCCCAGCTTATGCAGCTCGACGTAGAAGCGTGAGGATTCGCGCACGCCGGTGGCGATATCGCGAATGTTGGCCATCTGCGAGCCGAGGTGGAAGTGCAGCAGCTGCAGGCTTTCCAGATGCCCCGCCGCGCGCAGAATCTCAACCAGCTGCAGAACCTGCGTTGCCGCGAGGCCGAATTTCGATTTCTCGCCGCCGGAGGACTGCCATTTTCCGGAGCCCTGCGAGGCCAGACGCGCGCGGACGCCAAGACGCGGCACCACGTTCAGGCGCTCGGCCTCTTCCAGCACGATGGCGATTTCCGACATCTTTTCGATGACCAGATAGACCTTGTGGCCCATCTTTTCGCCCACCAGCGCGAGGCGGATATATTCACGGTCTTTATAGCCGTTACACACGATCACGCTGCGGGTCATGCCAGCATGCGCCAGCACCGCCATCAGCTCCGCCTTCGAGCCCGCTTCGAGGCCCAGCGGTTCGCCGGAGTGGATCAGCGACTCAATTACCCGGCGATGCTGGTTAACCTTGATCGGATAAACCAGGAAGTAGTCGCCGTTATAGCCGTAGGATTCGCGCGCACGCTTGAAGGCGGCGTTAATCGAGCGCAGGCGATGCTGCAGGATCTGCGGGAAGCAAAACAGCGCAGGCAGGCGTTGCCCTTGCGCTTCGCGCGCTTTGACTAATTCGGCAAGATCGACGCGCGCTTCCGGTACGTCAGGATCCGGGCAAACGCTAATATGGCCCAGTTCGTTGACGTCGTAGTAGTTATTACCCCACCAGGCAATATTATAAGTACGTAGCATTTTGCTAGCTTCCTGGGAGCTCATCGCCACCTCCTGCATAGAACGTAGTACACCGTGTTCGCCTGCTGACGAAGGCGAAACCATAGACATGTCGTCAGACATAGCGAACCTCAATTTTAGTAATAAGTGTAAGACAGTTAACCACTATCGCAGTCCAAAGACGCGATAACAACCCATGAACAGTCCTAAACCCCAGCAGATAGTGCTGGCGCTGCGGCTGCGCGACCGGTTTCTTTTTCATATGATAATAAAACACGTACCCGAACGTAGTGTGACAGTCCGGAGAAACCACGAGAAAACTCTTGCGATAGCGGCAAGAGAGCCCTTGTTCAGTTTTCTGACGACCTTCCGGCCCTGGAATCCTGAGAAGCGCCGAAATGGGTAGAACATCGGCAGGTATGCATGAAAGAGATGCAGATTGCGGGATAGTGACGCGCGACGGAACGACGCGACGAATCAGGTGAAAAACGTGGGTTCATTATCTGGTATCACCTCCACACTGCCCCGAAACGGGCCAGCGACAAGCCAAAGCTATCTACCTGGCAGCAGGCGGAAGGGCCGCTGCGGGATTCTGTTAACACAGAGTGCTTAACCCGGCTGGAAGTGGCGTCACGAGGTACTCTTCGTGCGCTGTCATAATGAGCCGCGCGCGGCGTTTTATACCGATAAGCAGGCTAAAATGCAAAATAAAAATATGCGTGTTGCCGCGTCTGGCAGGAAAAATTTCCACCGGCTATTGCGCATAAATGCGATGCGCATCAAAAAAGTCTGGAAATGGGATTAAGATTTGACCTAAAATAGCCGTCCAGAAGTTAATCCGTCTATACTGATTAACACTCAGACTGCTCGTGTCACTACCTGCAAGCTTTGGTAGAGTCGTCTAACAAAGCCTCTCCACACAACAGTATGAGCTATACGAATACTCCACAGGTAAAATAAAACATGGCAAAACACCTTTTTACGTCCGAGTCCGTATCAGAAGGGCATCCAGACAAAATTGCTGACCAAATCTCCGATGCCGTGCTTGACGCGATCCTTGCCCAGGATCCGAAGGCCCGCGTCGCGTGTGAAACCTACGTCAAAACCGGCATGGTTCTGGTTGGCGGTGAAATCACCACCAGCGCATGGGTTGATATCGAAGAGATCACCCGTAACACGGTTCGTGAAATTGGCTACGTGCATTCCGATATGGGCTTTGACGCCAACTCCTGCGCCGTGCTGAGCGCTATCGGCAAGCAGTCCCCGGACATCAACCAGGGCGTTGACCGTGCCGATCCGCTGGAGCAGGGCGCGGGCGACCAGGGCCTGATGTTTGGCTACGCCACCAACGAGACCGACGTGCTGATGCCGGCGCCGATCACCTACGCCCACCGTCTGGTGCAGCGTCAGGCTGAAGTGCGTAAAAACGGCACGCTGCCGTGGCTGCGTCCGGATGCGAAGAGCCAGGTGACCTTCCAGTATGACGACGGCAAAATCGTCGGCATCGATGCGGTGGTGCTGTCGACTCAGCACGCGGAAGATATCGATCAAAAATCGCTGCAGGAAGCGGTGATGGAAGAGATCATCAAGCCGGTTCTGCCGACCGAATGGCTGAACAGCGCCACCAAATTCTTCATCAACCCGACCGGCCGCTTCGTTATCGGCGGCCCGATGGGCGACTGCGGCCTGACCGGACGTAAAATCATCGTTGATACCTACGGCGGCATGGCTCGTCACGGCGGCGGCGCGTTCTCCGGTAAGGATCCGTCGAAAGTTGACCGTTCCGCGGCTTACGCGGCGCGCTATGTGGCGAAAAACATCGTTGCCGCAGGCCTGGCCGACCGCTGTGAGATTCAGGTTTCCTACGCTATCGGCGTGGCCGAGCCGACCTCTATCATGGTTGAAACCTTCGGCACCGAAAAAATTGCTTCCGAGCAGACTGACTCTGCTGGTGCGTGAATTCTTCGACCTGCGTCCGTACGGCCTGATCCAGATGCTGGATCTGCTGCACCCGATCTACAAAGAAACCGCGGCGTACGGCCACTTTGGTCGCGAACATTTCCCATGGGAAAAAACCGACAAAGCCGCCCTGCTGCGCGAAGCCGCCGGCCTGAAATAAGCGCGCGCTTTACCGTTTCAAAGGCCAGCCTCGCGCTGGCCTTTTTCTTGCTGTTTTCCCCCACTCCGTTCCGCGCCTCTCCCCCGTTCGTTCCCGCATGGCGGGATAATGAAAGCGATTACATCAGGTTAATAGCCATTAGTTAGCTGCGATGCAGCGCAAATGAAACAACCATTCACAATGTTACATCTTGTTTCAGGAAAGTCTGATTTCGGTTTTTTACCCTGTCGACTAAAGTTATACATTACATTGATTTTAATAAATTTTCTCTGATTACACTTCCTTACGTTAGTGTAACCGATTACACAGTCGTGATTGCAATCACATTTTTTTGCTACCTACTCCCCTACTCTAAGCATCGACAGAATCAATAACTCAACTGGAGGGCGTTATGCCTGACAACAAAAAACAAGGGCGCTCGAACAAAACGATGACGTTCTTTGTCTGTTTCCTCGCCGCACTGGCCGGCCTGCTTTTTGGCCTTGATATCGGCGTCATTGCGGGTGCCCTGCCCTTTATTGCCAAAGAGTTTCAAATTAGCGCTCACACTCAGGAATGGGTGGTGAGCACCATGATGTTCGGCGCCGCCGTCGGCGCGGTCGGTAGCGGCTGGCTCTCCTTCAAGCTCGGCCGTAAGAAAAGCCTGATGATCGGCGCTATCCTGTTCGTTGTCGGCTCCCTGTGCTCCGCCGCCGCGCCGAACGTTGAAGTGCTGCTGATTTCCCGCGTACTGCTCGGCCTCGCGGTGGGCGTCGCCTCCTACACCGCCCCGCTGTACCTCTCCGAAATTGCGCCGGAGAAAATTCGCGGCAGCATGATCTCGATGTACCAGCTGATGATCACCATCGGTATTCTCGGCGCCTATCTGTCGGATACCGCGTTCAGCTACAGCGGCGCATGGCGCTGGATGCTCGGGGTCATTATCATCCCGGCCGTCCTGCTGCTGATTGGCGTTTTCTTCCTGCCGGACAGCCCGCGCTGGTTTGCCGCCAAACGCCGCTTTATCGATGCCGAACGTGTGCTGCTGCGCCTGCGCGATACCAGCGCGGAAGCCAAACGCGAGCTCGATGAAATCCGCGAAAGCCTGAAGGTCAAACAGTCCGGCTGGGAGCTGTTTAAAGAGAACAGCAACTTCCGCCGCGCGGTGTTCCTCGGCATTCTGCTGCAGGTGATGCAGCAGTTCACCGGAATGAACGTCATCATGTACTACGCGCCGAAGATCTTTGAGCTGGCGGGCTACGCCAACACCACCGAGCAGATGTGGGGCACGGTTATCGTCGGCCTGACCAACGTGCTGGCGACCTTTATCGCCATCGGCCTGGTTGACCGCTGGGGCCGGAAGCCAACGCTGATCCTCGGCTTTATCGTCATGGCCGTCGGCATGGGCGTGCTGGGCAGCATGATGCATATCGGCATCCACTCCACGACCGCGCAGTACTTCTCCGTGCTGATGCTGCTGATGTTTATCGTCGGCTTCGCTATGAGCGCCGGCCCGCTGATCTGGGTGCTGTGTTCAGAAATTCAGCCGCTGAAGGGCCGCGATTTCGGCATCACCTGCTCCACGGCCACCAACTGGATCGCCAACATGATCGTCGGTGCGACCTTCCTGACCATGCTGAATTCGCTGGGCAGCGCGAACACCTTCTGGGTCTATGGCGGCCTGAACATTCTGTTCATCTTCCTGACCCTGTGGCTTATTCCGGAAACCAAAAACGTTTCGCTGGAACATATCGAACGTAACCTGATGCAGGGTCGCCCGCTGCGTGAAATCGGCGCTCGCGACTAGCCATCACCGCGCTTCCTCCCCTCGCGGGAGGAAGCTTCTTCTTGCTCTCCTCTCCTCGCCGCACTATCCTCTGGCGCTATGAAGACGCCCCGAATTCCCATCGCTACGCAGCAGGCCGTGATGCGCAGCCTGCGGGAAAAACTCGCCCTCGCGAACCGCAAGCTTGAGCGCCGCTATCCGGAACCCGTGCTGGTTTATCAGCAGCGGGGAACCTCCGCCGGCACCGCCTGGCTGGACAAGAATGAAATTCGCCTCAACCCGGTGCTGCTGCTGGAGAACCAGCAGGCGTTTATCGATGAGGTGGTGCCGCACGAGCTGGCGCATCTGCTGGTGTGGCAACACTTCGGCCGCGTGGCGCCGCACGGCAAAGAGTGGAAATGGATGATGGAGAGCGTGCTGGAAGTGCCGGCCCGCCGCACCCACCGCTTCGAACTGGACTCAGTGCGCCAGAATACCTTCCCCTACCGCTGCCGATGCCAGCAGCACCAGCTTACCGTTCGCCGTCACAATCGCGTGATGCGCGGAGAAGCCACCTACCGCTGCGTTCGCTGCGGCGATCTGCTGGTCGCTGAAGAGTAAATATCGGCTATAACTGGAAATTTTCTGCTCTGACTGATTGTATCTGACAATCGCATTCGCTACGTTGCGGGCTCGTTTTGCCACGGAGTTCACGATGTCCCGTACGCATTTTTTTGCCGCAGCGTTGCTGACTGCGGCCTGTAGCGGCCAGGCTATGGCCGAAGGAATCCACAGTTTTTCCCAGGCAAAAGCCGCCGGAGTGAAGATTAACGCCGATGCCCCCGGCGACTTCTACTGCGGCTGCAAAATCGACTGGCAGGGTAAAAAAGGCGTTATCAATCTGCAATCCTGCGGCTATAAGGTGCGGAAAAACGAAAACCGCGCCGGCCGCGTCGAGTGGGAGCACGTCGTTCCGGCGTGGCAGTTTGGCCACCAGCGCCAGTGCTGGCAGGACGGAGGGCGTAAAAATTGCGCCAAAGATCCGGTTTACCGCCGGATGGAAAGCGATATGCACAACCTGCAGCCAGCGGTCGGCGAGGTCAACGGCGACCGCGCTAACTATATGTACAGCCAGTGGAACGGCGGCGAAGGCCAGTACGGTCAGTGCGCGATGAAGGTCGATTTTAAAGATAAAGTCGCCGAGCCGCCGGCGCGCGCCCGCGGCGCAATTGCGCGAACCTACTTCTATATGCGCGATAGCTATCAGCTCACCCTTTCCCGCCAGCAAACCCAGCTATTTACCGCCTGGAATAAGATCTACCCGGTCACAAGCTGGGAGTGCGAACGCGATGAGCGGATCGCTAAAGTTCAGGGCAACCACAATCCTTACGTCCAGCAGGCTTGCCAGGCGCAAAAGAGCTAACCTACACTAGCGGCAATTGTTAATTTGCAGATCCCGCTATTCTCCCGCGACGGCGGGGAAGAGAGGATCTGCGCGAAGAACGGAATATCAAGCATGCGCACTCCCCGCATCCACCACCCTGAGCCGATTATCGTCGGTAGCCAGATAGCCCTTTCCGACGACGCGGCGAACCACGTTGGTCGCGTATTGCGAATGAGCAAAGGCCAGGCCATTCAGCTTTTTGACGGTAGCAATCAGGTATTTGCCGCGACTATCGTCGACGCGGGCAAGAAAAACGTGACGGTTGAGATCGTCAGCGGCGAGAGTGACGATCGCGAATCGCCGCTGCATATTCACCTCGGCCAGGTGATGTCGCGCGGCGAAAAGATGGAATTTACCATCCAGAAATCGATCGAGCTCGGAGTAAGCCTCATTACGCCACTGTTTTCCGAGCGCTGCGGCGTTAAACTGGATGCCGAACGCTTGCAGAAGAAGATTCAGCAGTGGCAAAAAATCGCCATCGCCGCCTGCGAGCAGAGCGGCCGCAACGTGGTGCCAGAGATTCGTCCGGCCATGCAGCTGGAGGCCTGGTGCGCAGAGCAGGATGATAGCCTGAAGCTGAACCTGCATCCTCGCGCCAGCGCCAGCATCAACACGCTGCCGCTGCCGGTGGAGCGCATTCGTCTGCTGATTGGCCCTGAAGGAGGGCTGTCAGCGGAAGAGATCGCGATGACCGCTCGTTACCAGTTTACTGATATTCTGTTGGGACCGCGCGTTCTGCGTACAGAGACAACTGCGCTAACCGCCATTACCGCGCTACAGGTGCGTTTTGGCGACTTAGGTTGAAGCGTTAACGGAGAATAATAATGATCAAGCTCGGCATCGTGATGGACCCCATCGCAACCATCAACATCAAGAAAGACACCAGCTTCGCCATGCTGCTGGAAGCCCAGCGTCGCGGCTACGAACTCCATTATATGGAGATGAACGACCTGTACTTAATCAACGGTGAGGCCCGCGCCCGTACGCGCACGCTGAGCGTAGAGCAGAACTACGACAAGTGGTACGAGTTCAGCGGCGAGCAGGATCTGCCGCTGGCGGATCTCGACGTGATTCTGATGCGTAAGGATCCGCCGTTCGATACCGAGTTTATTTACGCTACCTATATTCTGGAACGCGCGGAAGATAAGGGCACGCTTATCGTCAACAAACCGCAGAGCCTGCGCGACTGTAACGAAAAGCTGTTTACCGCCTGGTTTGCCGACCTGACGCCGGAAACGCTGGTCACCCGCAACAAGGCGCAGCTGAAAGCCTTCTGGGAAAAGCACGGCGATATTATTCTCAAGCCGCTGGACGGCATGGGCGGTACATCTATTTTCCGCGTGAAAGAGGGCGATCCTAACCTGCCGGTGATTGCGGAAACGCTGACCGATCTGGGCAGCCGCTACTGCATGGCGCAAAACTATCTGCCGGCCATCAAGGACGGCGATAAGCGCGTGCTGGTGGTCGACGGCGAACCGGTTCCCTGGTGCCTGGCGCGTATTCCGCAGGGCGGAGAGACGCGCGGTAACCTGGCCGCCGGCGGCCGCGGCGAAGCGCGCCCGCTGACCGAGAGCGATTGGGCGATCGCCCGCCGCGTCGGCCCTACGCTGAAGGCCAAGGGCCTGATTTTCGTCGGTCTGGATATCATCGGCGATCGCCTGACGGAAATTAACGTCACCAGCCCGACCTGCGTGCGCGAGATTGAGGCCGCCTTCCCGGTCTCCATCACCGGGATGCTGATGGACGCCATCGAGAAGCGTCTCGCTAAGTAATCCGCCGCTTCTGGATGAGCCCGCTGGACGCACAGCATCCTGATTGCATCTGGAACCAGCCAGCTTGCTTCAACGAAAGAGTAAAGGGGCCAACGCCCTTTTACTCTTCGTTTTTTTTGTTATTCGTTATTCGCTTTTTTACCTTTCTCCCTTCGAGCCGATAGATTCAACGAAAGATTTCGCGCTACAGGAAGGCGGCGACGCAGCGAGCGCCCGGGAGCATAGTTTACTATGTGACCGGGGCGAGCGAGGAAGCCAACGCACCTGTAGCGTGAAAGATAAAGTTGAATCGACAGGGCGGCACTTTGCCCGCATACTAAATGCTGCTTTTTGAACCACCAGGAACAGAACCTCTGACAATGAATTTACAGCATCACTTTCTGATTGCCATGCCTGCTCTTCAGGACCCCATATTCCGCCGCTCCGTGGTTTACATCTGCGAGTATAACGATGACGGTGCGATGGGCATCATCATCAACAAACCGCTGGAAAATCTGCAGATTGACGGGATTCTGGAGAAGCTGAAAATTGTCGCTGAGCCGCGCAATCCCGATATTCGTCTCGATAAGCCGGTCATGCTTGGCGGCCCGCTGGCGGAAGATCGCGGCTTTATTCTGCACTCGCCGCCATCTGATTTCTCTTCCAGCATCCGTATTTCCGACAATACCGTGATCACCACGTCGCGGGACGTGCTGGAAACCCTCGGCACCGATAAACAGCCGAGCAACGTGCTGGTCGCGCTGGGCTACGCCTCCTGGGAGAAGGGACAGCTGGAGCAGGAGCTTCTTGATAACGCCTGGCTCACCGCTCCGGCCGATCAGAATATTTTGTTTAAAACGCCGATTGCCGATCGCTGGCGCGAAGCGGCAAAGCTGATTGGGATCGATATTGTGACGATGCCCGGCGTTGCGGGGCACGCATAATGAGCGGAACCTTACTGGGCTTTGATTTTGGCACCAAAAGCATCGGCGTGGCGGTTGGGCAACGCATTACCGGCACCGCCCGTCCTCTCCCGGCGCTCAAAGCGCAGGACGGGAAGCCGGACTGGAACGTTATCGAAAAGCTGCTGAAAGAGTGGCAGCCGGAAGCCGTTATCGTCGGCCTGCCGCTGAATATGGACGGCACCGAGCAGCCGCTAACCGCGCGCGCGCGCAACTTCGCCAATAAAATTCACGGCCGCTTTGGGGTACAGATTACCCTGCACGATGAGCGCCTGAGTACGGTTGAGGCCCGCGCCGGGCTTTTCGAGCACGGCGGGTTTCGCGCCCTGAATAAAGGCAGCATCGACTCGGCCTCGGCGGTGGTTATTCTGGAAAGCTACTTCGAGCAGGGTTTTTAAGCCCGCCGATGGCGGCGCCGAAGCCGGTGCCGTCATTGTGATAAACCTGGTGACGGAGATGTTCGTTAGCCCAGCTCACCGCCTGGGTACGATTCTTCACGCTCAGCTTGCGAAAAACGTTATACAGATGAGTGCGCACCGTATTTTCACTAATGAACAGCGCCCGGGCGATATCCATATTCGTCGCACCGCAGCGCAGCTCGTTTAAGATCTCACATTCCCGCTCCGTCAGCGGAGAGCTTTCCGCCGGTACCGATGCATGATTCGCCGCGTACATCGCCGGATGCATCACGCTCAGTTCAGCCGTCTGTTCGCCGTTCAGCACGGCCTTAACGCCCTCAATTAAACGCGATGCGTCATCGTCATGGCGGAAGACGCCGTAGAGCGCGGGCCACTGCGCCATCTCATAGAGCTCATACTTTTGCGCGCTGTTGATAATCAGCAGTCGCGGATTCTCTGCGTGCGTTCGAATAATATCCCGCCACGCTCCGTTCAGTTTTTTATTCGATACGGCAATATCAAATAATATTACGGAGTCCTTCGCCAGGGGCTTATTGATATTATGCAGGGTAACTGCCATCGATAAAGTTTCTGCCAGTCCGCTGACAAACGATTTACTCTGAATCGACGGCTGAGTAATAAAGAAAACCTGACGAGAATGAGAATATTTACCTGATAAATTAATCACTTAAAACCCTCCTTAGCAAGCGTCCACCATCATGGTGGTTAAATGAATTAAAACAAAAAATCACATACTTATTAATAAACTGAAATAAACTTACATATCAAAAAAATATCTTGTGGGAATCATCCTATCCCCACAAACAGCATAAGGTGAATTCATTAAAAGTGTCAAAAGGTAATCTGAACTTTTTCCCGTTTCTGCGAGGATAATACCAAATAGAATCCCTGCGGCTCATTATTCTGACGTTGTCACTGACTCTTACCTATATTTAAAATCAATATCAAAGAACATTAATAAAACATTCTGCTAACAACAAACTGGCACGATGACTGAATATAAAATCTCCGGCTACAGGCGACCTGCGGAGACACGCTGTTGAAAACTTTGCGTAAAAGTCTGCATTCCGCTCTGCTGTCCGGTCTGCATAACGCCGGGCAGCTGATGGGTTTTCCCTTCGCGGATCAAATTTGCCACCGCCGGGGTATTAACCAAAAGCTCGAATAGCGCAACTCTCCCGCCGGATATATCCGGTAATAATTTTTGCGCCAGTACGGCGCATAAACTTCCCGCCAGTTGGCCGCGAACCTGCTCTTTTTCCTGCGCAGGAAAAACGTCAACCAGGCGCTCAACCGCCTGCGCGGCACCGCGGGTATGCAGAGTCGCCATCACCAGGTGCCCGGTCTCCGCCGCCGTCAGCGCCAGGCGGATAGTCTCGCTGTCGCGCAGCTCGCCCAGCAAAATGACGTCCGGGTCCTGGCGCAGCGCCACCCGCAGCGCCGCGGCAAACGACGGCGCGTGGCGGCCAATTTCGCGCTGCTGGACCAGGCATCGTTCGCTGTCATGGACAAACTCCACCGGGTCCTCAAGGGTCAGAATATGGCCATCGAGGCGCTGATTGAGATAGCCAACCATCGCCGCGAGGGTGGTCGATTTACCGCTGCCGGTGGCGCCGGTGACGAGGATCAGCCCGCTCTCTTCATTGAGCAGCTCGGTTAGCGCGGCGGGGACGCTCAGTTCATCAAGCCGCGGGCAGGCTTCCGGCAGCAGGCGCAGCGCCAGCGATAGCCCGCGCGTGTGGGCAAATGCGCTGGCGCGCAGGCGCAGCCCGCCGGGTAGCGCCAGCGCAAAATCAACCTGTCCGCCGGCCTGCCACTGGCCCTGCTGCTCATCATTGAGCCACTGCGCGAGTATTTTGCCGATCTCCGGCGAGGTGAAGGGCGCGGGCTCCAGCCTCCCCTGACGACGCCAGCGCGGCGCCGAGGCATTGCACAGGTGTAGATCGGAGACGTTATGCTTTACACTAAGGGCCACGATTTCTTCCAACTCCATAACTCATCCTCGGAATATGAACGATATTGCGCATAACCTGGCACAGGTCCGGGACAAAATCTCAGGCGCTGTCGCCCGCTGCGGCCGCTCTCCAGAAGAAGTTACGCTGCTTGCAGTGAGTAAAACCAAACCTGCGAGCGCGGTTGAAGAAGCGGTGGCTGCCGGTCAGACGGCGTTCGGTGAAAACTACGTGCAGGAAGGGGTGGAAAAAATTCGCCACTTTCAGGATGCCGGGGTTCGCCATCTACAGTGGCACTTTATTGGCCCGCTGCAGTCCAACAAAAGTCGTCTGGTGGCGGAACATTTCGACTGGTGCCACACCGTCGACCGGCTGAAGATTGCCGCCCGGCTTAGCGAGCAGCGTCCGGCGCATTTGCCGCCGCTTAACGTGTTGATTCAAATTAATATCAGCGACGAGCAAAGCAAATCGGGGATCCCGCCAGAGGAGCTCGATGCGCTAGCGGCAGAGATCGACGCCCTGCCGAATCTGCGGCTGCGCGGATTAATGGCCATTCCGGCCCCCGAGTCAGAATATGTCAGGCAGTTTGCCGTCGCCCAACAAATGGCGGTAGCATTTGCGCGACTTAAGGCGCACTACCCTGCGGTCGATACGCTGTCTCTGGGAATGTCGGATGATATGGAAGCCGCTATCGCGGCGGGAAGCACTATGGTGCGCATCGGGACCGCAATCTTCGGTGCGCGCGACTACAGCAAAAATTAAGGAATCTGAGGAACGCCATGAAGACGTTGACTTTCCTGCTCTCAACGGTCATTGAACTCTACACTATGATCATGTTGTTACGCGTCTGGATGCAGTGGGCACGCTGCGACTTTTACAATCCCTTCTCGCAGTTTGTGGTGAAGGCAACCCAGCCGGTGGTTGGGCCGCTGCGCCGCATTATCCCGGCGCTGGGGCCGCTCGATAGCGCCTCGTTGCTGCTGGCCTTTATTCTCTGCGTCATCAAAGCCATCGTGCTGTTTATGGTGGTCACCTTCCAGCCGATCATCTGGATTTCCGCGCTGCTGATCCTGATTAAGACTATCGGCCTGCTGATTTTCTGGGTCCTGCTGCTGATGGCGATTATGAGCTGGGTGAGCCAGGGCCGCAGCCCGGTTGAATACGTGCTGATGCAGCTCGCCGACCCGCTGCTGCGCCCGATTCGCAGAATGCTGCCGTCGATGGGCGGGATTGACTTCTCGCCGATGGTGCTGGTTCTGCTGCTGTACGTGATTAATATGGGCATTTCCGAACTGCTTCAGGCAACCGGTAACGTGCTGCTTCCGGGGCTGTGGATGGCGCTATGAGTGCCGTCGAAGCCTGCGCCGACGGGCTGGTCCTGCGGCTGTATATTCAGCCCAAGGCCAGCCGCGATAGCATCGTTGGTTTACATGGCGACGAGCTCAAAGTCGCCATTACCGCCCCGCCCGTTGATGGTCAGGCAAATGCCCACCTGATTAAGTTCCTCGCCAAACAGTTTCGCGTCGCGAAAAGCCAGGTGCTTCTTGAAAAAGGCGAACTGGGCCGCCACAAGCAGATAAAAATCATCAACCCGCAACAGATCCCGACTCAGGTCGCGGCGCTGACAGAATAAGAGCCTCGCTCTAAACAGGATTAATCATGCAAAAAGTTGTTCTCGCCACCGGCAATGCCGGAAAGGTCCGCGAGCTGGCCTCGCTGCTGGAAGATTTTGGTCTGGATATCGTTGCTCAAACCGAGCTGGGAGTAGACAACGCCGAAGAAACCGGCCTGACGTTTATCGAAAACGCCATTCTGAAGGCCCGCCATGCCGCACAAATTACCGGCCTGCCGGCGATTGCCGATGACTCCGGCCTGGCGGTAGATGCGCTAGGCGGCGCGCCGGGGATCTACTCCGCGCGCTACTCCGGCGAAGATGCCAGCGACCAGCAGAACCTGGAAAAGCTGCTCGTCGCCCTGCGCGACGTCCCTGACGATAAGCGTCAGGCGCAGTTCCACTGCGTGCTGGTCTACCTGCGTCATGCCGCAGATCCAACGCCGATTGTTTGTCACGGCAGCTGGCCCGGAGTGATTGCCCGCAGCGCCGCAGGCAGCGGCGGCTTTGGCTACGATCCTATTTTCTTTGTTCCGTCTGAGGGTAAAACCGCGGCGGAGCTGAGCTGTGAAGAAAAAAGCGCGATATCCCACCGCGGGCGCGCGCTGAAACTGTTACTGGAAGCATTACGTAATGGCTAATTTGCCACCTCTGAGCCTGTATATTCACATCCCGTGGTGCGTGCAGAAGTGCCCGTACTGCGATTTTAACTCGCACGCGTTGAAGGGCGAGGTACCGCACGACGACTACGTGCAGCACCTGCTCAACGATCTGCGGGCCGACGCGCACTACGCCCAGGGCCGTGAAATCAGGACTATTTTTATCGGCGGCGGTACGCCAAGCCTGCTCTCCGGGCCGGCGATGCGGACCCTGCTTGACGGCGTTCGCGCCTGCCTGCTGCTGGCCGCCGATGCCGAGATTACCATGGAGGCCAACCCCGGCACCGTGGAGGCCGATCGCTTTGTCGAGTATCAGCGTGCGGGGGTCAACCGGATCTCCATCGGCGTGCAAAGCTTTAGCGAGGCAAAGCTGCAGCGTCTGGGACGTATTCACGGCCCGGCCGAGGCGAAACGCGCGGCGCATCTGGCCACCGGCCTCGGCCTGCGCAGCTTCAACCTCGACCTGATGCACGGCCTGCCGGACCAGTCGCTGGATGAAGCGCTGGACGATCTGCGCCAGGCCATCGA
The DNA here is from genome assembly GCF_050058015.1 of Klebsiella sp. WOUb02. Taxonomy (NCBI): domain Bacteria; kingdom Pseudomonadati; phylum Pseudomonadota; class Gammaproteobacteria; order Enterobacterales; family Enterobacteriaceae; genus Klebsiella; species Klebsiella sp. WOUb02. The sequence goes on along the minus strand of NZ_CP170106.1, from coordinate 259,253 downwards.
GCTCAGCCCGCCGCACCTGTCGTGGTATCAGCTGACGATTGAGCCCAATACCCTCTTCGGCTCCCGTCCGCCGGTGCTGCCGGATGACGATGCGCTGTGGGATATTTTTGAGCAGGGGCATCAGCTGCTGACGGCGGCAGGCTATCAGCAGTATGAAACCTCCGCCTATGCCAAACCCGGCTACCAGTGTCAGCACAATCTTAACTACTGGCGCTTTGGCGACTACCTCGGCGTCGGCTGCGGGGCGCACGGTAAGGTGACCTTCCCTGACGGACGCATTCTGCGTACGGCAAAAACGCGTCATCCGCGCGGCTACATGGAAGGCCGCTACCTTGAGCGCCAGCACGACGTCGAGGCGGCGGACAAGCCGTTCGAATTCTTTATGAACCGTTTCCGCCTGCTGGAAGCCGCGCCGCGTGACGAATTCAGCCGCTACACCGGCCTTGATGAGAGCGTGATTCGCCCGCAGATTGATGCCGCTATCGCCCAGGGCTACCTGGCAGAAGACGCGCACTGCTGGCAGATAACCGAGCACGGTAAGCTGTTTTTAAACTCGCTGCTGGAGCTGTTTCTGAGCGAAGATTAAGCATCCGGGCGGCCCTTCGCCGCCCGTTTTTTTGCCGCACGCCCCCCCCCCCTTTTCACGGTCGTTTTTTCCTCCGCGCTTCGGTCAAAGCGCCTGCGCCTTTTTTATTCAGATCTTTGCAGCCAATCACAAATACGCATCGATATTTTTCCATTTCTTGACTCCTTTTTTGCGCAGTGATAATCCTGCTTCATCGGTTGAGCAAATGTAAAACCGAAGTATCCTACATGTGAATTATTGGTAACTCTTATTAAAAAAGTCTTTATGACGTCGGCCCATGCCGGCGGGCTCAAGCATATAAAAAAGAGGGTAAGGCAATGAATTACCGTAAAGTTTTTATCGCACTTGCAACAATATCCGCCGGCGTTACCGCTTCAGCACAGGCCGCGGACTCCGCCACGGTCGCCTTTTTAATGCCCGATCAGGCATCAACACGCTACGAGCAGCATGATTTTCCCGGCTTCAAGGCGGAAATGAGCAAACTGTGCGCCGACTGCAAGGTCATTTATCAAAACGCCAACGCCAGCGCCAGCCTGCAGCAGCAGCAGTTCAACTCGGTCATTGCCCAGGGAGCGAAAATCATCGTTCTCGATCCGGTGGACTCTTCCGCCGCCGCCGCGCTGGTTGCCAACGCCCAGGCGCAGGACGTCAAAGTGATCGCCTACGATCGCCCTATCCCGGCGAAACCGGCTGATTTCTACGTCTCGTTTGATAACGAGGGCATTGGCTATGCTATCTCTAAGTCCTTGACCGACCATCTGAAAGAGAGCGGCGTACCGCAGGATGCCGGGGTGCTGCAAATCAACGGCTCCCCTACCGACGCGGCGGCGGGTCTGATCCGCGACGGTATCCATCGCGGCCTGAAAGAGTCGGGCTACAAAACTCTGGCGGAATTTGATACGCCGGAATGGGCGCCGCCAAAAGCGCAGGAGTGGGCGGCCGGGCAGATAACCCGCTTTGGCGACAAAATCAAAGGCGTGGTTGCCGCCAACGACGGCACCGGCGGCGGGGCGATTGCCGCCTTCAAAGCCGCCGGCGTCCAGCCGTTACCGCCGGTGACAGGCAATGACGCCACCATCGCCGCGCTGCAGCTCATCATTGCCGGCGACCAGTACAACACCATCTCAAAACCGTCTGAAATCGTCGCGGCGGCGGCGGCGAAAGTGGCCGTCGACTTTATTCAGGGTAAGAAGCCTCAGGCCAGCACCACCCTGTACAACACCCCTTCGCAGCTCTTCACCCCGGCGGTGATCACCGCGAAAAATATTAAAGCGGAAATCTTCGATAAAAAGATCCAGACCTACGCTCAGGTTTGTACCGGCGAATACACCGCAGCCTGCCAGAAGTTAGGCATCGAAAAGTAATTTTGCCCACGCGCCCGTCATCCAACGGCGGGCGTAGTTTCGCAATAATTGAGGTCTCTTCCATGTCGCAAGAACAAGAGAAAACATCCACCGCCGGGCAACCGATCCTGAAGCTCAGCAACGTCTCTAAACACTTTGGCGCCGTCTGCGCCCTGGCGGATATCGAGCTGGAGGTCCACGCCGGTGAAGTGGTGGCGCTGGTTGGCGATAACGGCGCGGGGAAATCCACGCTGGTCAAAATCCTCGCCGGCGTGCATCAGCCCACCGACGGAACCATCGAGTTCGACGGCAGGGTCGTCACCCTTGATAGTCCGGGGAAAGCGCTGGAATACGGCATCGCCACGGTTTTTCAGGATTTAGCGCTGTGCGAAAACCTGGACGTGGTGGCTAACCTGTTTTTAGGCCAGGAGATCTCGCCTTTACAGCTGGATGAAGTTGCCATGGAGGTACGGGCGTGGACGCTGCTGCAGGAGCTGGCGGCCCGCATTCCGTCGGTGCGCGAGCCCATCGCTTCGCTCTCCGGCGGCCAGCGCCAAACCGTCGCCATTGCCCGCTCTCTGCTAATGAACCCGAAAATTATCATGCTGGATGAGCCGACCGCCGCCCTCGGCGTCGCCCAGACGGCGGAAGTGCTCAACCTGATCGAGCGCGTTCGCGAACGCGGCCTCGGCGTCATTATTATCAGCCATAACATGGAAGACGTGCGCGCGGTGGCCGATCGCATCGTGGTGCTGCGCCTCGGGCGCAATAAAGGGGTCTTCACCCCCGACGCCACCAACCAGGAGCTGGTCGCCGCCATTACCGGCGCAACGGAAAATGCCGTTTCGCGCCGCGTTGAACGTAAATCACAGTTAAGTTCTTCTGGAGTGATTTAATTTTATGAACAGCAAGACAGAATCCCGCCCGGCCCTGGATCGCGGCGACGAGCGCGTCCAGCACAACGATGGTCTGTTCGGCGTGGTGCGTGCGCAAATCAATCGTATCAAGACCGGCGATCTCGGCACCGCCCCGGTGATTGCCGGACTGATCGTTATCTCCCTGGTGTTTACCTGGCTCAACCCGGTGTTTATTGCGCCGAATAACCTGGTTAACCTGCTTTTTGACTGCGCCACCGTCGGCTTTATCTCCCTGGGGATCGTCTGCGTGCTGATGCTGGGGGAAATCGACCTTTCGGTAGGTTCGATGAGCGGCCTTGCCTCGGCGATTGTCGGCGTCTTGTGGGTCAACGCGGGCTGGCCGGTGGCGGCGGCTATTGGCGTGGCGCTGCTGTGCGGTATCGCCGTCGGTCTGATTTACGCCCTGCTCTATAACCGCGTCGGAATGCCGAGCTTCGTGGCGACGCTCGCTGGCCTGCTCGCGCTGCTCGGGATGCAGCTGTACATTCTTGGCCCCAGCGGCAGCATCAACCTGCCCTACGCTTCGCCGCTGGTTCGCTTCGGCCAGCTGATGGTGATGCCGGGCTGGTTCTCCCATACCCTGGCCCTTCTGCCCGGTCTGGCGCTGCTGACGTTTGGCCTGAAAACCCGCGCACGCCGCCTGCAGGCCAACCTCTCCGCCGAGTCCGTCAGTTCGCTGCTGCTGCGCGCGGTGCTGCTGACGGTGATTTTTGAGGCCGCCGTTTTCTACCTCAACCTGGGCCGCGGCGTGCCGTGGATTTTCGGCCTGTTTGTCGCGGCGGCGATGGTGCTCAACTATGCGCTGAAGCGGACAAAATGGGGCCGCTCGATGTTTGCGGTCGGCGGTAACCGGGAGGCCGCGCGCCGTTCGGGAATTAACGTCAGGGCCATTTACGTCAGCGCCTTTGTGCTTTGCACAACGCTGGCGACATTCGGGGGGATTCTGGCGGCTTCGCGTCTGGCCTCGGCCAGCCAGCAGGCCGGTACCGGCGACGTTAACCTCAACGCCATCGCCGCGGCGGTGATCGGCGGCACCAGCCTGTTTGGCGGGCGCGGCAGCGCCTGGTCCGCGCTGCTGGGGATCATCGTGATTCAGTCGATTTCGAACGGTCTGACGCTGCTGAATCTGCCCTCATCGCTGCGCTATATCATTACCGGCTGCGTGCTGGCGATTGCGGTGATTATCGACTCGCTGGCCCGCCGCTCCCGCGTGTCGCACGGGCGCGCCTGAATCGAGAGGCTTAAAGAGAATAGTGCGCGGCTCGGGCGTTACGGGCCGCGCAATGAAAAGGTTATTGCAGTGAACTCACCAGCGTCTTGCGGCTCTCTTCAAGGGAAACCACCCGGCTGCAGACGTCTTTGCCGAACTGCTGGAAATCCGCCTCCTGATTCTTCCACTCCTCCTGAATCGCCGTTTGCAGACCGCCGAGGCTACCGAGGATCCCCTGCAGCGGATTGCCGCCGCCCTTGAGAACCGCCTTCGCGCCCATCTCGTTAATGCTGTCCTGCAGGATGCCGCCCATCGCCTGATTGACCAGCTGCTGGCCGTCGGCGCGGACCTGATCGATCGCTTTGTAGTGGAAGGTCAGCCCATCGCTGCGGTGTTCAATAATACGATTCATCTGCGTTTTTAGCTGCGCGTCCAGTTTGGTCAGGCGGCCGTGCATGCTGCTGCTGGTTCCCACCTGCTCGGTGATGATTTTATCCAGCGCCGTGCGGCCTTTTTCAACCCGCGCGCGGGCGCCGTCGTCAATCCACGGCAGGCTGCTGCGCAGGCTGGCCTGATAGTCCTGGGCCTGCTCGCGCTGGGCCGCGTTCAGGGAATACTGTTTTCCGTTCCAGGTCAGGCTGCCGTCCGGCATAATCACCAGATCGCCGTTTTCCCCTTTCACCTGCACCTGCTGCGGGCTGAGGATCACGTCGTCACGCGGCGTGACGCTACACTGGTAGTCCGCATGCGCGGTTAAAGCGGTAACGGACAGCGCCACCGCCAGCAGCGTTTTGCGCATCATAAAACTCCCTTCAGACAAAGCGGGCCGGCAATTGCCGACCCTGGTCAAACTTAGTCCCACCAGACGTCAAAAAGTTCGCTGGTGCGCACGTCGGCAAGCTGCCGCTCTTCCAGCCACTTGCGGACAATGGCCTGATGCTCTTCGGTGCATTTACCGATCTCCTGCATGCAGATCAGGCCTTCCCAGGAGAGGTAGCCGCTGCCGTCAAACGCCAGCTTGTTCGGCTCGATCACTTCGTTGATCAGGTCATTTACGGTCTGGTCGATATGCTCTTCGCTGCTCCCTTCCGGGAAACGCCAGGCGACGGAGAAGCCCATTTCCTGAAACTCGTCGATATGCATTTTCTTACGCAGACGACGGCTACGATTCTTTGCCATTATTTCACCCTCTCGAACATTAAGTCCCATACGCCGTGGCCAAGACGATGGCCACGCTGTTCAAATTTGGTTACCGGGCGCGATTCCGGGCGCGGTACATAGTCGTTGCTTTCAGACCGGTTACGATAGCCGTCGAGCGACGACATCACTTCCAGCATATGCTCGGCATATTGCTCCCAGTCGGTCGCCATATGGAAAACGCCGCCGAGCTTGAGCTTGCTTTTCACCAGTTCAGCAAACGGCGCCTGCACGATGCGGCGTTTATTATGCCGCGCTTTGTGCCACGGGTCAGGGAAAAACAGCTGCACCATATTGAGGGAGTTATCGGCAATCATGGTGTGCAGCACTTCGACCGCATCGTGGCACATCACGCGCAGGTTTTGTACACCCTCTTCCTCGGCGGAAGCGAGGCACGCCCCGACGCCCGGAGAGTGGACTTCAATACCGAGGAAATTCTGCTCCGGTTTCGCCTTAGCCATCGCCACCAGCGAGGCGCCCATGCCAAAACCGATCTCTAAGGTGACCGGCGCCTCGCGGCCAAACAGCGAAGCTAAATCAAGCGGCGCATCGGTGAACTCAACGCCCATCACCGGCCAGAGAGTATCCAACGCGTGCTGTTGCCCTTTGGTCAGGCGGCCCTGGCGGCGGACGAAGCTACGAATGCGGCGCAGAGGACGGCCGTTTTCATCGAACTCCGGAGATATGACGTCGTTTTTCATAAAGGTTAGGTCTGCTTGTGAATGTGGGCGGAAAACGGGCATTATCCAAAGTTACCCGACGGATGCAAGGGTTTACAGCCTCTCGCCCTTGTGCTGCAATCTGCCACCCTGTTATCGCAATTCCGGAGCTGCAGCTTTGACTTTTCTCGCCGCGCAATTTTCAGCCCAGGTGCTGGAGTGGTACGACAAATACGGGCGTAAAACCCTGCCATGGCAAATCGGCAAAACGCCCTACAAAGTATGGCTCTCCGAGGTGATGTTGCAACAAACGCAGGTGGCAACGGTTATCCCTTATTTTGAACGCTTTATGGCGCGTTTCCCAACGGTTAGCGATCTGGCGAAGGCCCCGCTGGACGAAGTCCTGCATCTGTGGACCGGCCTCGGCTACTACGCCCGGGCGCGTAATTTACATAAGGCGGCGCAGCAGGTGGCCAGCCAGCACGGCGGCGAATTCCCGCAGACCTTTGAAGAAGTGGCCGCGCTGCCCGGGGTCGGGCGCTCGACGGCGGGCGCCATTTTATCGCTCTCTCTGGGTAAGCATTTTCCAATTCTCGACGGCAACGTGAAGCGCGTGCTGGCCCGCTGCTATGCGGTAAGCGGCTGGCCGGGAAAAAAAGAGGTTGAGAAGCGGCTTTGGGGGATTAGCGCGGAGGTCACGCCGGCCAAAGGGGTCGAGCGTTTTAACCAGGCGATGATGGATCTCGGGGCGATCGTCTGCACCCGCTCGAAGCCCAAATGCGAGCTTTGCCCGCTGAATAACGGCTGCGAGGCGTACGCCAATAATTCATGGACTCAATATCCAGGCAAGAAACCGCAGCAGACGATTCCGCAACGCACCGGCTATTTTCTGCTGATGCAGCACGGCGACGAGGTGTTTCTCGCCCAGCGCCCGCCGGTGGGCCTCTGGGGCGGATTATTCTGCTTTCCACAGTTTGAAGACGAAGAGACGCTGCGCGAGTGGCTGGCACAGCGGCAGATCAAGACCAATAATCTGACGCAGTTGACCGCATTTCGCCACACTTTCAGCCATTTCCACCTGGATATTGTGCCGATGTGGCTTACAGTGCACTCATCAGGCGCATGCATGGATGAAGCCGGCGCACTCTGGTATAACTTAGCGCAGCCGCCGTCGGTCGGTCTGGCGGCTCCCGTGGAACGTCTGTTGCAACAGCTGAAGGCCGGAGCGCTGGTATAGCGTTCAGGCGAATCAAAGAGGATTTATCATGAGCAGAACTATTTTTTGTACTTTCCTGCAGCGCGAAGCGGATGGCCAGGATTTCCAGCTCTACCCGGGCGATCTCGGCAAACGCATCTATAACGAGATCTCCAAAGAGGCCTGGGCCCAGTGGCAGCACAAGCAGACCATGCTAATCAACGAGCAGAAGCTCAACATGATGAACGTCGAGCACCGCAAGCTGCTGGAGCAGGAGATGATCAAGTTCCTGTTTGAAGGCAAAGATGTGCATATCGAAGGCTATACGCCGCCGGAAAAATCGTAAGCGCCAGACGGCGGTTACGCACAATCCACACAACGCACGCTCCCGGAATGATGAAAAAATATTTAGCGCTAGCGCTCATTGCGCCTTTGCTCGCTTCGTGTTCCACCTCGAATAAACGAGGTGGCGAGTACAACGAGGCCTGGGTTAAAGATACCAACGGCTTCGATATCCTGATGGGTCAGTTCGCCCATAACGTCGAAAATATTTGGGGCTATAACGAGGTTCTGCTTGCCGGGCCTAAGGACTACGTTAAGTACACCGATCAATATCAGACCCGCAGCCACATCAACTTTGATGAGGGGACCATCACCGTTGAAACCATCGCCGGCATCGATCCTGCCGGGCGCCTGCGCCAGGCGATTATCAAAACCCTGCTGATGGGCGACGATCCGAACTCCATCGACCTCTATTCCGATGTCGACGACATTCAGATTTCGAAAGAGCCGTTTCTCTATGGCCAGGTGGTGGATAACACCGGCGCGTCGATTCGCTGGGAGTGGCGTGCCGCGCGCTTTGCCGACTATCTGCTGCAAACTCGCCTTAAGAGCCGCAGCAACGGCCCGCGAATGATCTACAGCATCACCATCAACCTGGTGCCGAACCACCTCGATAAGCGTGCACATAAATATATCGGCATGGTGCGCCAGTCGGCGCGGAAGTACGGCATTGACGAGTCGCTGATTCTGGCGATTATGCAGACCGAATCCTCTTTCAACCCTTACGCCGTCAGCAACTCCGACGCGCTGGGCCTGATGCAGGTCGTCCAGCACAGCGCCGGGAAAGACGTTTTCCGCTCCCAGGGGAAATCGGGCCTGCCGAGCCGCAGTTTCCTGTTCGATCCGGCCAACAATATCGATACCGGTACCGCGTACCTGGCGATGTTGAACAACATCTATCTTGCCGGTATCAACAACCCCACCTCGCGGCGCTACGCCGTCATCACCGCCTATAACGGCGGCGCGGGGAGCGTGCTGCGGGTCTTCTCCAGCGATAAGGTCCAGGCCGCTAACATCATTAACAGCATGACGCCGGGCGACGTCTACTCGACGCTCACCACCCGCCACCCCTCCGGGGAATCCCGCCGCTACCTGTATAAAGTCAACACGGCGCAGAAATCCTACCGCCGCAAATAGGATCGCCATCCTCTACCCGGCTCTCAGCGCGAGAGCCGGGTCGTCCAGCACTTTTCCGCGCCGCTCCATACGAAAACGTTATTTGCGTCACAATCTAATCTGCAAATTAATATGGATTGCATTTATTTGCGGAAGGTAACAAAACATGATGCCGCTTACTGATAGAATTTCACCAAATCGTAGTCCTGAATGTAACCATAACAACAGATCCCCCGCTTACTCGTGAGGAAAATAACATGAACCTTAAGCTGCAGCTTAAAATATTGTCGTTTCTGCAGTTCTGCCTGTGGGGTAGTTGGCTGACTACGCTAGGCTCCTATATGTTTGTGACGCTTAAGTTTGACGGAGCGTCTATCGGTGCCGTGTACAGCTCGCTGGGTATTGCCGCCGTGTTCATGCCTACGCTGCTGGGGATCGTGGCGGATAAGTGGATCAGCGCGAAATGGGTGTATGCGCTATGTCATCTGGTCGGGGCGGGGACGCTGTTTATGGCGGCCCAGGTCACCACGCCGGGTGAGATGTTCCTGGTTATTCTCCTCAACTCGCTGGCCTATATGCCAACGCTGGGGCTGATTAACACCATCTCCTACTATCGTCTGAAATCCTCCGGGATGGATATCGTCGCCGATTTCCCGCCTATCCGTATCTGGGGAACCATCGGTTTTATCATCGCCATGTGGGCCGTCAGCTTCGCCGGCTTCGAGCTGAGCCATATGCAGCTTTATATCGGCGCAACGCTCTCCGTCGTGCTGGCGCTGTTCACCCTGACGCTGCCGCATATTCCGGTCTCTAACCAGCAGAAAAATCAGAGCTGGAGCACCATGCTGGGCCTGGACGCATTTGCCCTGTTCAAAAACAAGCGGATGGCGATCTTCTTTATCTTCTCCATGCTGTTAGGCGCTGAACTGCAGATCACCAACATGTTCGGCAATACCTTCCTGCACAGCTTCGACAACAACCCGCTGTTCGCGGGCAGCTTTATCGTCGAGCATGCGTCGGTAATGATGTCGATTTCCCAGATCTCCGAAACCCTGTTTATCCTGACCATTCCGTTCTTCCTGAGCCGCTACGGCATTAAGAACGTCATGCTGATCAGTATCGTGGCGTGGATGCTGCGCTTCGGCCTGTTCGCATACGGAGACCCAACTCCGTTCGGCACCGTGCTGCTGGTTCTGTCGATGATTGTCTACGGCTGCGCCTTCGACTTCTTCAACATCTCGGGTTCGGTGTTCGTCGAGAAAGAGGTGAGACCGGAAATTCGCGCCAGCGCCCAGGGGATGTTCCTGATGATGACCAACGGCTTCGGCTGCATTCTTGGCGGCATCGTCAGCGGGAAAGTGGTGGAGATGTATACCACCAACGGCATCACCAACTGGCAGCCGGTATGGCTGATCTTTGCCGGATACTCGCTGGTTCTGGCCTTCGCCTTCGTCGCGCTGTTTAAGTACAAGCACGTCAGACAGCCTGCCGCTGTCCAGCAGAGCGCCTGATAGCAGGACGCCTGCCGGGCAACCACACACCACGCCCCGAGCTCGCGCCGGGGCGTTTTTTTATGCCTTCAGCACGTTGCCGTACAGCCGCTTGATGCCGTCGGGATCCGTTTCGCTGTAGACGCCCTGCAGCTCCGGCGAGAAGCCGGGCAGCATATTGACCCCCTCCTCCAGCGCGAGGAAGTAGCGCAGCACCGCCCCGCCCCACACCTCGCCCGGCACCACGCACAGCACGCCCGGCGGATACGGCAGCGCCCCCTCCGCCGCAATGCGGCCTTCGGCCTCGCTCAGGCGCACGAGGTCAACGTTGCCGCGGATAAATTCGCGGTTCGCGTCCTGCGGATTCATCACCACCCGCGGGAAGCTCCGCTTACGGAACATCTCTTTTTGCAGATCCTTAACCGCAAAACTGACGTACAGATCGTGCATCTCCTGGCACAGCTCGCGGATCGTGTAATCGCGATAGCGCACCGGATACTTGTTATAGATGGTCGGCAGCACGTCGGCCAGCGGGCTATCGGCTTCAATATGCTGTTCAAACTGCGCCAGCATCGCCACCAGCTGGGCCATTTTTTCAGCGCTCTCGGCCGGGGTCAGCAGGAACAAAATCGAGTTCAGGTCGCACTTCTCGGGCACAATGCCGTTCTCGCGCAGGTAGTGCGCCAGAATCGTCGCCGGGATCCCGAAATCGGTATATTCGCCGCTTTGCGCGTCGATGCCCGGCGTGGTCAGCAGCAGCTTGCAGGGGTCAACAAAGTACTGATCGCGCGCATAGCCCTCAAAACCGTGCCAGCTGGCGCCCGGCTCAAAGCTGAAGAAGCGCCGCTCGCGGGCGATGGCTTCGGTCGGATGATCCTGCCACGGGCGCCCGGCCACCGTCGGCGGCACAAACGGCTGAATCATTTTGCAGCGGGCGAGGATCGCCTTGCGCGCTTCAATCCCCAGCGCCACGCAGTCAGCCCACAGCCGACGGCCGCTTTCGCCTTCATGAATTTTGGCATTCACGTCCAGCGCCGCAAACAGCGGGTAAAACGGGCTGGTTGACGCGTGCAGCATAAAGGCGTTATTCAACCGCTTGTGCGGGCAGAATCGCGCCTGGCCACGCAGGTGGTTATCCTTTTTGTGGATCTGCGACGTTTGCGAGAAACCGGCCTGCTGTTTATGCACCGACTGGGTGACGAAAATGCCCGGATCTTCCGGCGTCAGATCGAGCAGCAGCGGCGAACAATCGGCCATCATCGGAATAAACTGCTCATAGCCGACCCACGCGGAATCAAACAGGATGTAGTCGCACAGGCTGCCAATTTTATCCACCACCTGACGGGCGTTGTAGACGGTGCCGTCGTAGGTGCCAAGCTGAATCACCGCCAGGCGGAACGGCCGCGGCGCATCGGCCTTCTCCGGCGCCGCTTCGCGAATCAGGTTGCGCAGGTAGCCTTCGTCAAAGCAGTGCTCATCGATGCCGCCGATAAAGCCGAACGGGTTGCGCGAGGCCTCCAGGTAGACCGGCGTGGCCCCGGCCTGAATCAGCGCCCCGTGGTGGTTGGATTTGTGGTTGTTACGGTCAAACAGCACCAGGTCGGCGCGGGTGAGCAGCGCGTTGCAGACCACCTTATTCGCCGCCGAGGTGCCGTTAAGGACGAAATAGGTCTTGTCGGCGTGGAACACCTTCGCCGCGAACTTCTGCGCATGTTTGGCGGAGCCTTCGTGAATCAGCAGGTCGCCCAGCTTAACGTCGGCATTGCACATGTCGGCCCGGAAGAGGTTCTCGCCAAAGAAGTCAAAGAACTGGCGGCCCGCCGGATGTTTTTTAAAAAACTCCCCGTGCTGATGTCCCGGACAGGCAAAGGTGCTGTTGTCCATCTCGACGTACTGGGTCAGGGTGTTAAAGAACGGCGGCAGCAGGTTATCTTCATAGCGGCAGGCGGCCGCTTCCAGCTCCAGCCACTCCTGCTCTTTGCCGGCGATCACCGCCGCGACGCCGTCCGGCTTTGCCACTTCGCTTTCGCTGAGCAGATAAACCGGTAGATTAAACCCGCTACGCTTAAGCAGGGAGAGGATGCCGCTGCGGCTGTCCGCCGCGGTAATGACGACTGCCGCCACATCGGTAAAATCGGTACTGTCCAGCGCCACCACGCGACGGTGGGTGGAAAGATGGGGGACCAGCTCGCAGCTGGCGGCAATGTGCATTGATTTCATTAGCGCGAATACCCGTTTCCGGAGAGTAAAAGGCCTCAGACAGGGCGTTCACGCCTTGTCCAACGAAATGTCAGGGTCCGACTGGATTCCAGCTCCGACCGCCCGACATCAGTAAAAGCAGACCGGGTCCGCTTTTACTGTTGTCCTGCAGTGAGCATACGCTGCCTTCACCGCATGAGGGGAAGAGGATCGAGACTAAGAGTAGCAAGATGAGGCGGCTTACGCATCCGCGCGCGGCGGCAATGCGTTGGCGATGTGGTCATCCCGGCGGCCTCATAGTTGAAGAGAAGAAAATTCGCGCAATAATGTCACCTTTGCCATACCCAGGCAAGATGAATTACATATGCAGTTACATCACTGTTCCACGAGCCTTTACGCCGTGGCAGGTTCATAATAATGCACTTATTAGGATAATTAACGGGAGCACGCTGTGGTTACAGGGCCTTTTATTAACGCCGGCGCGGTGCTGGCAGGCGGCATCGTTGGCGCACTGTTAAGCCAGAGATTGCCGGAGCGCATCCGCACATCGATGACTTCTATTTTTGGTCTCGCCTCCTTGGGCATTGGTATTCTATTAGTGGTTAAATGCGCCAACCTGCCGGTGATGGTGCTCGCCACCCTGTTGGGCGCCCTGCTGGGCGAAGTGTGTAATATGGAGAAAGGCACCAACGCGCTGGTCGGCAGGCTGCAGCAGATATTTTCGCCGAAGGGCAAGCAGCGGGTCGCCGCCCATGACTCTTTTGTTCAGAGCTACGTCGCGATTATCGTCCTGTTCTGCGCCAGCGGAACCGGGGTCTTCGGCGCGATGCGCGAAGGCATGACCGGCGATGCCAGTATTCTTATCGCCAAAGCGTTCCTCGACTTTTTCACCGCCACCATTTTTGCCTGTTCTCTTGGCATTGCCGTCGCGGCGATAAGCGTTCCGATGCTGGCTATTCAGCTCAGCCTGGCGGCCTGCGCCGCGTTAATTATGCCCTTGACGACCCCGATGATGATGGCCGATTTCAGCGCCGTTGGCGGAATGCTGCTGCTGGCGACCGGGCTGCGCATCTGCGGTATCAAAATGTTTGCGGTGGTCAATATGCTGCCGGCGCTGGTGCTGGCCATGCCGCTATCGGCAGCCTGGAGCCTCTTTTTCGCCTGAAGCTGCGTGCTTTTAATGCAATGTGGTGATAGATTGTCCATCCTGCGTTGATTTGATGAAATTTCGTTGACGCAGCGAGGTGAATCGGTTTTAATGCGCCCCGTTGCCCGGATAGCTCAGTCGGTAGAGCAGGGGATTGAAAATCCCCGTGTCCTTGGTTCGATTCCGAGTCCGGGCACCACTAATTAGAAGAACCAGCCTACGGGCTGGTTTTTTGCTTTTCTGCAGCCGGACTCTCCATCGAACTACGTTCGATTATTCGCCGCCAGCGGCTCACCCCTTCGGGGCCGACGCGACAGGTGCGCCGTTCAACGCCTTCGGCGTTAGTCCGAGTCCGGGCACCACTATTTAGAAGAACCAGCCTACGGGCTGGTTTTTTGCTTTTCTGCAGCCGGACTCTCCATCGAACTACGTTCGATTATTCGCCGCCAGCGGCTCACCCCTTCGGGGCCGACGCGACAGGTGCGCCGTTCAACGCCTTCGGCGTTAGTCCGAGTCCGGGCACCACTATTTAGAAGAACCAGCCTACGGGCTGGTTTTTTGCTTTTCTGCGGCCGGACTCTCCATCGAACTACGTTCGATTATTCGCCGCCAGCGGCTCACCCCTTCGGGGCCGGCGCGACAGGCGCGCCGTTCAACGCCTTCGGCGTTAGTCCGAGTCCGGGCACCACTAATTAGAAGAACCAGCCTACGGGCTGGTTTTTTGCTTTTCTGCAGCCGGACTCTCCATCGAACTACGTTCGATTATTCGCCGCCAGCGGCTCACCCCTTCGGGGCCGGCGCGACAGGCGCGCCGTTCAACGCCTGCGGCGTTAGTCCGGGTCCGGGCACCACTATTTAAAGAACCCAGCCTATGGCTGGTTTTTTGCGTTTGTAGATTCCGTTTCGGCGAATTCATCATTTCCTTCGACAGACGGCGGAAAAATGACCGGCTCTTCTGGTAGGCCCTGCCGGTATCCCGTGGATGCCGCATTTGATGTCGTTAAACCGGGAAACCTCGAAATACCGGCTTACGGTCGGGCAAGCCCGACCGCCATCCGTCAGAAACTGATCCTTTCGACTTTACCCACCACGAAAATGTAAGAAAGCGCACCAATTAGCGCCACGCCAGAGACAAAAATAAGGGCCGGGGCAAAATTGCCACCGCTGACCAGGTATCCGATAACAATCGGAATAACGATGGAAGATAAATTACCGATAAAGTTGAACGTTCCGCCAGTCACACCGATGGCTTTCATCGGCGCAATTGCCGATACCAGCGTCCAGGTGATAGAGGAGAATCCATTACCAAAAAATGCGAGCGTCATAAAGCAGACAATGAAAGTGGTATTATCGGTAAAATTGGCGCCGACAATGGAGGTAGACAGCAGCAGCCCCAGAATTATCGGGAGCTTCCTTGCAAGGGTGATACTATGCCCCCGTTTGATAAGCCAGTCCGAGAATGTCCCGCCGAGCAGCACACCGGCAAAGGCCGCCAGAAATGGAATAGAGGTCAGGAAACCGGATCGTTCCAGCCCAGAATCACGGGGATACCTGCCAGGAGATTGAGGTTAGCGGCCGGAGATGAACTCAGTTTGCCGGCAATGACCCAGGGCTGATCATAAGGGGGGATGAGATGGTCAGGCACTCCGGCCCAGCGGAGTAGCCGGGTAGAAGGGCGCTGTGTGCGCTGGTTAACAATGCCTTTAAGGCTGGTGAGGTCAGAACGCCACTCGCCTGTCAGTTGCCAGATCGCATACTCTTTCAGCTGCACGAGATGGCGGGCACGGGATAACAGATCCGGTTCATTTCTGGCCAGCCATTTCAGTTTTGGCGCAATAAAGGCAGGGCCAATCAGCATATCCATGCCAAGTTCGTCGTGGAGCTCTTCTCTGGAGAAGGTTTCAATCAGCTCTTTCGCTTCCTGGCTTGCTCTGCTGTCCATCCATGAAATGACATTCGTGAGAGGCTCACCGTCATTATCCACGAGGAAGTGCGCACTGATTTGTGAGCTAATAGCAATGGCTTCAATACAGTATGTCTGCCCCGCCTCGCTGGATAAGCGCATCAGCATTTCACAGATATTTTTCCAGATCTCCCGGGGGTTCTGTTCCACGTGGCCCGGTGACGGGAAATAAAGAGGGTAAGACGCTTTATCAGAAAACAACTCATGCCCGAACTTATCGATAAGCACCAACTTACTGGAAGTAGTCCCGATATCTAATGTAAGAACGACTGAACTTTTCATTATTTAAGCCTTATTCTGGGTGAGCCCCAAAAAATGAAACGTTTCATTTTTGGTTAAAAAAAAATCAAATGGCCCGGGTGGACTCCCGGACAAGTAATTCAGGTTTCAGAAGCGTTGTTGTTACAGGTGCCGTGTTGTTACTCTGAAGACGGTTAAAAATAGTGTTCGCCGCATGCATGCCAATCAGCAACGGTGACTGTGTAACCATCGTGATCTGCGGTGAAACGATATCCCACATAAAGTTATTCTCGTTAATAAGAATGAGTGAGACATCTCCCGGGATATTGATACCCATGGTTCTGGCTTCATGTACTGCACCGGCGCACTGTGTGTTATTGACCGCATCCTGAACGGGTTTCAGGCGCGGGGAAAATATTACTGCGGGTTCCGTAGCTACAGTGAGTCCACGTTCGGCTTCGCCAGCACCGGCGGAAGTGCTTATAACTTCTATGCCTCCGGCGGCACGCGTGGTGCATATCTTTGGGGGAACGTGTTTGGGTTGATTATCAAGGATTCCAGCTCATACGCATTCCAGTACCAGGATGCCGAAAACAACTTCATCACGGGTATGGATGCTTCCGGGCGCTGGCAGCGCATGAAGTGGTCATTTACAACCACGGATATGGGGGCTGTTGCCTCGTCTTACAGCTGCATCACTGCGGCCAGTCCGACAGCAGATAGTTCAGCGATAACCATGCCCCCGCAGAGCCACGGTAAGGTTTTCTTTGTCCGTAATTTCTCGGCCGATGTCGCGCTGACGTTGATTGGCAGTTTTGAAAAAGGCGCAGGTACGTTCCAGGTGCCGGCGCTTAATACGATGGTTTTTTTTTCTGACGGTACCTACTGGTATCCGATGACCCGTTATTTACCGGTTTAATGCGAGGCCGATATGTCATTTTCTGTTTCCCGTACGCTTGAGCGTCACATTGAATACCCCGCGCTGGGTGTGGTGAACACCTCGACGTTTTCCACTGAGCTGATTATTTCTGTCAATTCCGTCGGCGTGATGGACGAGACTGCAAAGCTGGCCGTCGTGGCGTTCAGCCTGACGCTGAGCACTGACAGCACGGTCTCACTGACCCGCGAGGAGCTGTTTACGTATTCCGACAGCGAAGCGCTGGCAGCGGAAGCCGAATCCTTCCTGATATCTCTTTACAATAAGGACTGATGATGAAAACGAAACGCGAGCTTGAGCTTGAAATTGAACTGTATTCCACCAGAGAACAACTGCTGAACGCGCATTACGAAATCATGGCGCGTGACGGTGAGATGAACTCAGTATTGTTACATGAAGCCAGGGTAGAACTGGAAAAAATGAATGTGGACGGTGATATGCAGTCAGATACCGCAGCTCAGGGAGAGCAGGCGCGCGACACCCGGAAAACCCACGCTGGTACAGGTGAAAGAACAGACCAGACCGCTGTCGCGGGTTGAGTCAGTGTCTTCTGTTCTTGTAAAAATGAGGTGGCGGCGTGAGTGAGAAAAAATATATTTCGCTGGTAACCACTGCCGGACTTCAGCGGATTGCCGCCGCAGTTGTGAGCGGAGAAAAGGTCGGCATCACGCGGATGGCCGTAGGTGATGGCAATGGCGTGCTGCGTCTGCCTGACTCCGGTCAGTCAGGTCTCGTGAATGAACTTTTTCGCACCACGCTGAATGGCCTGAAAGAGGCCGGGGACGTAAAAAATATTATCGAAGCGGAAATGATAATGCCCCCGGAGGTCGGCGGTTTTACCCTGCGTGAGGCGGCATTGTTTGATGATGGAGTTATTGTCAAATCTGGTGTACGAAGACATCAGGCGACGCTCCGATCTGATGCTTCATCTTCCACCTGTTCGCCGTCTTTAAACGGCACGTTGTTGACCACCAAAGTCAACAGCTCGAATCCCTTAAGTCGATTCCAGTTTTTCTGCGCTGACTGGAGCAACTTGAATACCATCGCCAACGTCGTCGCTCTCGAGCCACAGTTCTTAGCTCGTTTGCTGCGTAACCGAACTGTCGCAAATGCCGATTCGATGGGGTTAGTCGTCCTTATTGACGCCCAGTGTGCCGCCGGGAAATCGTAGAAGGCGAGCAGATCTTCTCGATCCTTCGTCAGCTTCTTCATCGCTGCCGGATATTTGTCGCCATACTTCACCAGCATCGCATCCAGCGCCGTGTCTGCTGACACACGGTTCTCTGCCAGCCAAATATCCCTCAATTCACTTTTTATCTTCGGCTGCACCGACTTCGGCAACGAGGTCAGTATGTTAGCGGTTTTATGTACCAGACAGCGTTGGTGCCGGGTGTCAGGAAACACTTTCGACAGTGCATTCCAGAAGCCCATTGCGCCATCACCGGTTGCCAGCTTCGGTGATATCGTCAGGCCACGTGTGCGCAGCCCGCTCAGGAGCTCGTACCAACTCGCCTCCGACTCCCTGTAACCATCTTCAACAGCAATCAGCTCCTTACGACCGTGTTCCGTGACCCCGATGACAACCAGCAGGCACAGCCGATCGTCCTGCCGTACGTTGCTGTAAATACCATCAGCCCAAAGATAGGCATACCGCGTATCGCTCAGGTCGCGTTGTGCCCAGATATGGTGCTCATCCAGCCACTGAGCCTTAAGACGACTGATGGTGCTGGCCGAGAGGCCGGAAGCCCCTTCGCCGAGCAGAGCCGACAGGGCTTCGTGGAAATCGCCGGTAGAAATCCCACGAAGGTACAGCCAGGGTAGCAACTCGTCTACGGATTTAGCCCGCTTCAGGTAGGGCGGTAACAAGGCACTGTTGAAGCGTATGCCGTTGCCACTGCGATCCCTGACCTTTGGGACTTTGACGCTGACATCGCCGATACCGGTCTGAATGCGTCGCTCAGGTAGAAAACCGTTACGCACCACCGCCTGGCGGCCATCATCGAGTCGGCGCCCGGCAAACCGGGCGAGCATAACTGCCAGTTCTGCTTCAACGGCACTGGCGATCAACTGCTGTGCGCCGGTTCGAAGTAAATCATGGAGTGGGTCGGTGGCCTCAAGTAGCTCAGGCAACACCTGTAGGGTAGACTTGGTCATGGCGTATCATCTCTCTGTTGTTGAAATCCGGGAAGAAATCAATCAGCAGGATACGCCACCCTCTTCGGATCCCCATACACCACAAATGAACATAACTCTACATCCAGAAAGGAAGCCATCATCTCAGATGTACAAGAACGGACACTAAGGTCAGGCTTGGACATTTGCAGTCAATTCAAGACTTAACCCATGAGCCAGCAACGTTGCTACTTATTAATGAGCGACTAGGCTTTAATATAGAAGATCTTTGCGGCAGAATACGCGCGCTTACAGGTATAGATGCAGGAGAAGGGGCGCTTTCTTCAGCTAGGGCCGAGTGGGTGATTAGACTGTTACGACGCCGACATTCGAGGTTAAAACTAATAACTAACATGCGAACTATCAATCACATTGTCGAGCCATTGCGGTTGTGGCTTACTTGGCAGCCTGCAGGTGGTGGTTCTCGTTATGTCGTAGGGCATATTGATCGAAATGAAGGTGATCAATACACCTTCACGTACAACTTCGGGACTGCTGATTTCGATACAGCTATCGAAAAAGGGTTTCAAGGGCACCCGGCATTTCAGTTCAAGCCACAAGTTCACACTAATAACGTGCTTGAACCATTTTTACGCCGTTTGCCTCCAAGAAAACGTAAGGATTTTACTGAGTATCTGGCTCAACACTTGTTACCTGCTGATTTTCCTGGTTCTGACTTTGCCTTACTGGGCTATACGGGGGCAAAGTCTCCAGCAGATGGATTTAGTCTCATTAACGATTCGTCGGTTTTTGAGCGTAGCTGTGAATTACTCTTAGAGGTGGCAGGTACTCGTTACCAGGAGGGGCTGGACCTCTCGTTGGTTCAAGTTGGTGATCCTGTGGAATTTGTTGCTGAACCAGATAACCCGCATGATAACGATGCTGTTGCGGTTATGCATGCAGCAGGAAGATTGGGATACGTAAACAAAGTCCATTGCAAAATAGTAAAAGCCAGTGCTAAGGCTAAAAAGCTCAATGCTTTTGTAGCCAAAAAAAATGGCACTAAAACTAGGCCGTTGGTCTACCTGCTGGTTGAATGTCAGTAGTGTGCATGTCCATGCTGCATGAATCCGCATGGTAGTTCGACGATCGTTTTAGCTTAGGCCCGCCAGGAATGGCGGGCTTTTTCGTCTCTCATGCAGGTGCATGAAAACCGCTACACAAAGCGGGCAGGCGTGGCGGGGATACGAGCGCGCGCTACCACTCGCAATAGGGATGGTGCGACTTATGTACCCTCAAGAGCCGTGTTGGTTTTGCTCTAGCAAGGGGGAAGTTATATGATGAGCAAAAATGAACAAAAAAGGCTCAGTCAATGGGGTTAGGATTAAAAGACGGTATTTTACATACAGCAGCGTTTCATAACAAAGACACTAACCAGCTACTTTTACCTAACAACCACTGCCATCCGGGATTTATAACTGTGCTGGCAGCTTATGTTAATCATTATCGAATTACGGAAGAAAACTGCTCTTTGCCTGGTCGTGACTACATGAGTGCAATCAATATGCACGGAGCTCTCTGGGGGGTAGACCGATATCAACAGGAAAGGCTTAATGTAGGTAGGCATTATAGCTTAGTCACTGCACTTACTAATGTTGAAGCGGTTGATATCGCTACGAGCAGCATCAATAACTGTGTAAGACAGTTAACTTTTCCTGATCGAGCTCCGGGAGAGTACCCAAAGGGGCTAACTGACCTGACGCATGTCATTGGCGAGTTGCATGACAACGTATGGTCGCATGGCAAATCGTCAGGTTTTTCATTTGCCCAACGTTCTGCTGTTCCGTATACGCAAAGAAGGGAACATTATCTAGAGTTCTCCCTGGCAGACTGTGGTTTAGGCTTCTTGCGAGAGTTACGGCGTGCTGGTATTCCCGGTATTGAAACGCATCAGGACGCGATTGCATGGTGTATACAGGAGGGAAACTCCTCAAAACATGCCGATTTGCAAGATGATTGGGCTCAACAAGTACCCGGGGACTTTATGGGAGGGAACTTGTTCGGCGCAGGTGTTAAGGTAAAAGAAAAAGACAATAATCATCAAGGTCTTGGATTAGATCACTTGATGAAATTGGTTAAAACTTATAACGGAGAATTGCAACTGGCTACAGGAAATGTATGCTTAGAGGCAATTGGTGACGAAGTAACCTACACTCAGTTACGTAATGATTGGCCTGGAGTGGCTATTTCTTGTCGTTTTAAGATTCATGAACTGGCAGTTGATAAAGATAACGAAGAAAATGACCCTCAGCTTATGGAAATCATGCGGGCGTTAGGAGGAGAGTAATGAACAAAATCGCATACAAGTTACCCGAGGGTGACCTGGCTTCGCGCAATCAGGCTATCCCCCAGCGGCATCAGATTGAAGTGCTTATCAAAGACGGGAATGCAGTTGATCTGGATTTAAGCGGCGTTTACTCGATCTCTGAGTCTTACTCAGATGAAATATTCGGGGTCCTAGTTGTTAAATTTGGTGTTACTAGGGTGCTTAGCCAGATTAAAATTCGTAACGCATCACCGTCAATCTTGAAAAGCATAGCGAAAGTGATCCAGCGTCGTAGCAACGAAGTTGCAACAAAGAAGTCTCAGTCTGCTGGATTTGATGGTGTATGTGCAGTTTGCTAAATATCATTCAGATATAAAAAGGCGCTCCAATCGGGCGCCTTTTTTCTATTAGCTAATATCCAGCGTGTAAGATTCGAACTGGATCACCTCTTCACCCAACCACTTATTCAGCTCCTGCAATCGCTTCTGCAGTGGCATCAGTTCGTTGCGGACAAAGACGCGGCTGGCCTTTTCCACGTCACCGAATCCGCCTGTGTTGTTGGGGATGATGCCCATCATCTGCGGCGGTACGCGGTGCGCGGCCATCATGTCATCCCGACTGACGTTTTTGATATTCAGAAACTCATCCTTTGCCGCTACTTCTGACAGTGGGATGATCTGGATGCCGTCCTTTTTTCCGTTGGGCGAGTACATAAACAGGTTGCGGAAGTTCCCCGGTCCTTTGGCGCTTTTCATCGCATGGCGGATGTTGTTCACGTCCTCCTGGTTCTGCGCCGCGTCGGTCATGTACATGATAAATCCTGCGTGGCTGCCGTTGAGATAATACTTCCGGCGGAACAGCGTTGCGGACTCATTCAGCAGGGTTGACGGGATGGCAGAAAGATAACCAGGAAGCCCGTAGACTTCCTGGTTAATGTCAGGTTCCAGAAGGTGAAAAATGCTGCCTTCGGTGAACTCATACGGCTGAGTGGTCATGCCGTATTGCACGAACCAGTATGTATCGAGGTCAACTCCGCGCCGCGTGTATTTCGCCAGGGTAGGCTCCAGTGACAGCACGCCACCGAGCCGGTTAGTGCGCTTTTCCAGGTAGGCATTACCAAACACCAGGTAATCCTGAACAAAACGGGTAAAAGCCTGCTGGCTAAGCAGGCGGTGCGGGATGTAGGTACTACTGAGAATGTCACGCTTAACAGCGATCGGCGAGCTGTGATGCACGGCGGCGCGGTAGGTGCGGGACAATCCGTCAAAGCTTACCGGCGGTTCGTACCAGCGATCCATCTGTACGCATTCCACATAATCCAGAAGTTCGCGGCGGTCCAGTACAGGAATGGGATCGCCAAAGCTGAACGCCTGGGTAGATGCTGAATCATTGTTTTGTACGTCAGGCGGCATGACGTCCTGTACGGTGTTCTCAGTCATTAAAAAATCTCCACGATGTTACTGGTGTTTGCTGCCTCGCCCTGCAGCGGTTCGTTAAACAATGCGTGCATGGTCGCCCAGGCCAAATCTGCATGGCTGGCTTCTTCGCTGCGGCTGGCTTCGTAGGTGGGGCGGTTGCCGCTGGCGGTGGTGGCCCGGCGGATAGCCATGAATGACTGCGCAATGTCGGTATGACCGGCGTCAAACTCAATGCGGCGGTGACTGATGATGTCGTATGCCTTGAGCACAAGGGCGTTTTTGACGTTGGGGTTATAGACAAACTCCCGGACGGCAGGGAAAAAGCCTTTGACGTTTTCATAGACGCCGTGACCGACGCCGGTAGAGTCAATGCCGATATAGGTCACGTTGTATTGCAGTGTGAGCTGGCGGATGGCTTCTGCCTGGGCGCGGAAGTCCATTCCCCGCCACTGGTGGCGCTCCAGTATGCGGAACTTACCGCCGGGAACGGCAGGCGGGGCGATAACGACGCACCCGGCGCTGTCACCGTTCTGCGTGCCTTTCGCCGGGTCATATCCGATCCATACCTCGCCCCAGCCAAACGGACGCAGAGCCAGTGCATGAAAATCTTCCCAGACCTCCCAGCTGTCCACCATGCAGGCCTGCAGGTCGGAAAGCGGGAACACGGACGCGAGATCATCAATAAACTCGCACATCAGCAGGTTCTGGTATTCGTCCGGGCTGTATTCCAGTCGCAGCTGGTCGAGGTCGAACAGGTTACAGCCCCCGCGCACGGCATCTTCTACCGTCACGATCTGCCTGAACTGACCATCAGCACAAAGCAGGCCAGCCGCCAGCGCCGAGTGGGTCAGGTCGATATCCACACGGTCCGATTTTGAGCGACCACGGTTATACAGCGCACCAGACCAGAAGGGGTAGGCGCTGTGCGTCAGGCTGGACGGGGTGGAGAAATAGGTTTGCCGCCACTTTTTGTGCAGCGCCATACCGGAGGCGACTTTGCGCAACTCCTGGAATTTCGGTATCCAGAAATATTCATCAAGGTACAGATTGCCATGGTAGCTCTGCGCGGTGCGGGCATTGGTCCCCAGAAAATAGAGCGTGGCACCGTTCGGTAGGACCATCGGATCGCCTTTAAGCTCAACGTCTACTTCTTTGGCAAACTCAATGATGTACTGCTTAAACACGTGCGCCTGAGCTTTACTTGCTGACAGGAAAATTTGGTTACGTCCGGTAATCAGCGCATCGATCAGAGCCTCACGGGCAAAGTAAAACGTCGCCCCGATCTGGCGAGATTTAAGCAGATTACGGATTCGGTTTGTTTTTCCTGCCTCCCACCAGTGGCGCTGATAATCGAACATCGAGCTGTGGAAAACCTCTTCCAGCTTTTCGATCTGTTCGTCGCTGAACAGGTTTTTTTCAGGGGGTTTGCGGGGGCCGCGGTTGCGGTTTTCCACGTTCGGGTTTAAATCGGCCTCGTTGCCGCCGTTGTTAAATTTCCCGATGCGGGCGTGGCGCTCGGACTGGCGCGCCAGCAGGTCAATCTCCTTAAAGTCCTTCCCTTCTTTTTGCTCCTTCATGATCAGCTGGCAGTACCGTGCGGCCGTAGTGAGCTGCATCTGGTCAAGCGGACCGTAGCTGCCCCATTTGTCGCGCTTTTTCCAGCTGTGAACGGTTGCGGCTTTCTCGCCCAGCATTTCTGCAATGCGGGCTATGCGGTATCCCTGAAAATACAGCAGTAGTGCCTGCCGACGGGGATCGAGGTCTGCGGGGGTCATCGTTTCCATGGGACAAACATACGGGCTTGCCCTGAGCCTTTCCCCGGCTGGCTTTTGTGTGGTTTACCGCACAAGGTCTGCGCGTTGTTTCACTCCCTCCATCACAGCAACCATAAGGCCTCACTGAGTTATTTGATGGAGTCGCTCAAATGGCAGTTAAAGCAAAACGCTTCCGCATTGGTGTGGAAGGGGCAACAACCGACGGGCGCACCATTGAGCGCGCCTGGCTGGAGCAGATGGCGGCCAGTTATAACCCGCAGGTCTATACGGCGCTGATTAATCTGGAACATATCAAGGGCTACACCCCGGACAGTCCATTCCGCCGTTTCGGGACCGTGGATAAGCTGGAGGCTGAAGAAATTGCGGATGGCCCGCTGAAAGGGAAAATGGCCCTGTATGCGTGGATCACCCCGTCAGATGATCTGGTGGCGTATACCCGCAAGCTGCAAAAGCTGTTCACCTCGATGGAGGTCAATACCAGTTTTGCTGATACCGGCAAAGCGTACCTGGTTGGTCTGGCAGCGACTGACGACCCGGCAAGCCTGGGTACAGAAATGTTGCAGTTTAGCGCCAGCGCCAAAAGCAACCCGCTGGCAGGGCGCAAACAAAGCCCGGAAAACCTCTTTACCGCCGCAGAAGAAACGCTGATCGAGTGGGAAGAGGTCCAGGGCGAAAAACCCTCCCTCTTTGCCCGCGTTACCGCGATGTTTACCAAAAAAGAGCAAACCGATGATGCGCGTTTTTCTGATGTGCATCGTGCTGTTGAGCTGGTCGCCACCGAGCAGCAGAGCCTGAGCGAACGCACCGATCAATCCCTGTCCGCGCAGGGTAAGCGCCTTGCTGCGCTGGAAACCTCCCTTCAGGAGCAGCAGACCGCCTTTGCGGAACTGGAGCAGCAACTGCAACAGGAAGACAGCCGCAAAGATTATCGCCAGCGCGCGCCGGGCGGTAACGCGCCGGCAGGCACCCTGACCAATTGCTGATGGAGCATAAGAACCAATGAAAAAGAAAACACGTTTTGCCTTTAACGCCTACCTGCAGCAGCTGGCGCGCCTGAATGGCGTAGAAGTTGAGGAGCTGTCCAGCAAGTTCACCGTGGAACCATCGGTGCAGCAGACACTGGAAGACCAGATCCAGCAGTCCGCCGCATTCCTGACCATGATTAACATCATTGGGGTGACTGAGCAATCAGGCCAACTGCTGGGGCTGGGCGTCGGCAGCACCATTGCCGGGACGACTGACACGACCACGAAGGAGCGCGAACCAACCGATCCGACGGTCATGGTTGATGTTGAGTACAAGTGCGAGCAGACCAACTTTGATACGGTGCTGACCTACGCAAAACTTGATCTGTGGGCGAAATTCCAGGATTTCCAGGTGCGCATCCGTAACGCCATCGTCAAGCGCCAGGCGCTGGACCGCATCATGATCGGGTTTAACGGTGTGAAGCGTGCCAAAACCTCAAAGCGTACCGATAACCCGCTGCTGCAGGATGTTAACAAAGGCTGGCTGCAGAAGGTCCGCGAAGATGCGGCAGATTGCGTGATGGGCAGCACCACGGCTGAAGATGGCACCACTACTGCAGACCCGGTGAAGGTAGGCAAGGGCGGTAAATATGCCAACCTGGATGCACTGGTGATGGATGCCGTCAATGAGCTGATTGATCCGATTTTCCAGGATGATGCGGAATTGGTTGTGATCTGTGGCCGTGAGCTGCTGTCTGACAAGTATTTCCCGCTGGTCAATAAGGAGCAGGCAAACACGGAGGCGCTGGCCGCTGATCTGATTATTAGCCAGAAACGCATGGGTGGCCTGCAGGCCGTCCGCGCCCCGTCATTCCCGGCTAACGCCGTGCTGATCACCCGTCTGGATAACCTGTCCATCTACTGGCAGGAAGATACCCGCCGCCGTTCGGTCATTGATAACCCGAAACGCGATCGCATCGAAAACTTCGAATCCGTCAATGAGGCGTATGTGGTGGAGGATTACCGCTGCGTGGCACTGGTGGAAAACATCACCATCGGCGACTTCAGCGCCGGAGCAGGGGAGTAACGCATGAGCCTGAGTCCCGCACGGCAGCACCGCCTGCGCGTTCAGGCTGAACAGGCCGCCCGTCAGGGCGGCAGTGTTCGCCATGCGTCGGGGTATGACCTGATGCTGCTGCAGCTGGCGGAGGACCGCCGCCGCCTCAAGGGGGTGCAGTCCACCGTGAAAAAGGCACAAATCAAGGTGGAGCTGTTACCCAAATATACCGCCTGGGCGGATGGTGTTCTGGCAGCCGGTGGAGCGCAGCAGGATGACGTGCTGATGTTTCTCATGCTCTGGCGTATCGATGCCGGTGATTTTGCCGGCGGCCTGCAGATTGCCGCGCACGCGCTTAAGCATGGCTGGGTGATGCCGCAGGCGCTGGGCCGCCGCAACGTGCAGACCGTTGTCGTGGAAGAGCTGGCAGACCAGGCGGAAGCCGCGCAGCGAATGAAAGCTGAATTCCCTGCTGACGTGCTGCTGCAGGCACTTTCGCTGACGGATGCGCTGGATATGCCGGACCAGTCCCGCGCCCGACTGCATAAAGCCATCGCCGCCGTGATCAGCGAGTCCCGCCCCGCCGCAGCCCTGAACCACTACACGTTTGCGCTGCAGCTCGATCCCCGCTGCGGTGTGAAAAAAGACAAAGAGCGGCTGGAGCGCCATTTGCGTAACAGCCACTAACGGAACGTGCCCCGCGCACGGGCGGCACGGGATGGCGACAGGCAGCGCCTTATCAAAATCCCGTTCACCGCCCACCTTTTCAGGAGAAAACCCGCATGAGATTTGTTGCGCCAGAACAGGCGCCGGAACAGGCGGAGGTCATCAAAAACACCCCATTCTGGCCCGATGTGGATTTGTCGGAGTTTCGCAGCGTGATGCGAACGGATGGCACGGTGACGTCGCCGCGTCTCGGGCAGCTTATCCGGTCTGCTATGTCGGAGGTCAACGCGGAACTGTACGAATACCGCAAGCGCCAGCAGTTGCTGGGGTTCCAGACCCTGGCAGACGTACCGGCGGAAGTGCTGGACGGCAAAAGCGAGCGCATCCACCACTACCACAACGCCGTGTATTGCTGGGCACGTGCGCAGGTAAATGAGCGTTACCAGGACTATGACGCCACGGCATCCGGCGTCAAACGAGGCGATGAGCTGGCGGAGGCCAGCGGCGATCTGTGGCGTGATGCCCGCTGGGCAATCAGCCGGGTGCAGGATGCACCCCACTGTACGGTGGAGCTGATCTGATGAAAGTGCGTGCGTACCAGGGTGACACGGTGGATGCGCTTTGCTGGCGTCATTACGGGCGCACGCAGGGCGTCACGGAGCAGGTACTGCAGGCAAATCCGGGGCTGGCTGAGCATGGCCCTTTTTTACCTCACGGGCTGCAGGTGGAGCTGCCGGATATTGCAACCACTACCACGGTGCAGACCGTCCAGTTATGGGACTGAATGATGACGCTTGAACGGATCAGCGCCTTTATTACGTATTGCATCGCTGTGCTGCTGGCGATGTTGGGCGACTTATCGCTGAAAGATGCCTCTACGGTGGGCGGTGTGCTGATTGGTCTGCTGATGCTGGCGATCAACTGGTACTACAAACACAAAACCTATCAGCTGCTACGCGGCGGGAAGATAACCCGGGGGGAATATGAATCCTTCAATCGTTAAGCGCTGCCTGGTGGGTGCAGTGCTGGCCATCGCTGCCACGCTGCCCAATTTCCAGCAGCTCCACACCTCAGTGGACGGGCTGAAGCTGATTGCCGATTACGAGGGGTGCCGCCTGCAGCCGTACCAGTGCGACGCTGGCGTGTGGACCGATGGCATCGGTAATACCTCGGGCGTGGTACCGGGGAAGACCATCACAGAGCGGCAGGCGGCGGGGAACTTCATCACCAACGTATTACGGGTAGAAACCGCGCTGGCGCGGTGTGTCCTGGTGAACGTGCCGCAGTACGTTTATGACGCCCTGGTGTCGCTGGCGTTCAACGTCGGCACGGGCAACGCCTGCAGCTCAACCATGGTGAAGTTTATCAATCAGAAGCGCTGGCGCGATGCCTGCTATCAGCTGCCGCGCTGGGTATATGTCAAAGGCATATTTAATCAGGGGCTGGATAACCGCCGTGGGCGTGAGCTGGCCTGGTGCTTAAAAGGAGCATAACGAAATGAAAAAGAAATTTATCAGTGGGTTGCTTTCGGTGCTGTACGCAGCGCTGATGATTTTAAGTCTCTTTGTCCCAAACGGCATGGCCTCGGCGCTGGTCACTGGATTGACCTGGGTAGCCTGTTTGTTGGTCTGGGTGGCGGTGCTGCTTTGCCTGGCTGGGTGGTATGCGGGTGGCATTCATCGGGAAGAGGCAACGCAGGCGCTGACCCGCTTTTTCAGTACGCCAGGAAACCAGGTGATCAGATGGGCCAGGCGTTCACTGCTTGTGATTTTTCTCGCCTTTACGGGCCACGTTGTCACCCTGGTATTTTATCTGCTGACGCTGGTCGCGCTTAAGGTTCTGCGTGCACAGGTTGTTGATGCGCAGCCGGTGACGGCATGACGCGCGCGCTGGCGGTAATTCTTGCGCTCGTACTGGCGGCGCTGGGCTGGCAGTCATGGCGACTGAATGAGGCCAGTCGCACCATCGATAAGCAAGGCAACGACCTGAAAGTGAAGGGCGACAAACTGGCAAAAACGAACAGCCAGCTGATCGCCCTGTCCATCCTGTCAGAAACCAACAACCGGGAACAGGCGCGGCTTTACGCGGCGGCAGAAAGCACAAACGCACTGCTGCGAAGCCGCCAGCGCCGGATTGAGGAGCTAAAACGTGAAAACGAGGATTTGCGCCGCTGGGCTGGTACTCCTTTGCCTCCTGACATTATCAGGATGCGCGAAAGACCGGCCCTCGCCGGAGGTGCAGCTTACCGTGAATGGTTGTCCCAGGGTGACGCAGTGCCGCCTGGAAAAGTCAGCGGCCAGCACTAACGGCGATTTGCTGGCTGCGCTGGATGACGCTGAGGCGGCCTGGTCAGTCTGTGCTGACAAGGTGGACACGATAATTTCCTGCCAGGAGCGAAACAGTGAACAAACCTCAGTCCCTACGCCTCGCCCTGAATAAAGCCGTGGCGTATGTCCGGGACAACCCGGACAAACTGCATTTATTCGTGGATAACGGATCGGTGGTGGCGACCGGCGCAGCGTCGTTGTCCTGGGAGTATCGCTATACCCTTAACGTGGTGGTCGTGGATTTCAGCGGCGATCAGGGATTACTGATGGCTCCCATGCTGGCCTGGCTGATGGAGAATCAGCCCGATGCTATCCATAACCCGGAACTGCGTGAAAAGCTGTTTACGTTTGAGGTCGATATCTTGCGCAATGATATCTGCGATATCAGCCTGAACCTGCAGCTGACAGAGCGCGTGATCGTCAGTGCTGAGGGTGACGTGTCCAGTGTCGAAGCGGTGCCGGAACCGGACGAACCGGAAGAAATGTGGGCGGTGCGCCGTGGCTGAGCTGCAGGAAGTTGAAGCCTGGTTAGATGCGCTGCTGGCGGGGCTGGAGCCTGCTGCACGTAAGCGCATGATGCGGGAGCTGGCGCAGCAGCTGCGCCGCAGCCAGCAGAAAAATATCAGAATGCAGCGAAACCCGGACGGCACGGCATACGAACCACGACGGGTAACGGCACGCACTAAAACTGGCCGCATACGTCGGCAGATGTTTGCCAGACTCCGCACCACAAAATACCTGAAAGCCGTAGCCAGCCCGGACTCTGCCAGTGTCGAATTTGAGCGCAGGGTGCAGCGTATTGCCCGCGTTCATCATTACGGTCTGCGTGACCGTGTCAGCCGAAGAGGGCCGGAGGTTCAGTATTCACAGCGCCGGTTACTCGGCATCAATGACGAAGTGGAGGACATTACGCGCGATACATTTTTGCGCTGGCTGTCTGACTGATTTTGTGTCAGGGACGACACAATCCGCCGCGCTGCCTCACGCACTCCGCGCGTGGCAATCTTGCCCTCATGAATACCCAATTAACCGAAATCATGCGCCTTATCACCAATCTGATCCGCACCGGTATTGTGACCGAAGTGGACCGGGACGGCTGGCTGTGCCGGGTGAAAACAGGCGACCTCGAAACCAACTGGATTAACTGGCTGACCTACCGTGCCGGGAAGTCACGCACGTGGTGGTGTCCGTCGCCGGGGGAGCAGGTGGTGCTGTTCAGTCTGGGCGGCAATCTGGAGACAGCGTTTGCGCTTCCGGCCATCTACTCCGACGCGTGCCCGCCGCCGTCAGACTCTGAAAGCGCGGACGTGACCGCATACGAGGATGGCGGCTGGTTCGAATACGACCCGGCCACCGGGCGCTGGATTATCCGGGGTGTTAAAGCCGTACTTATCGAATCCTCGCAACTGGTTTCCTGCAAAACAGGGGAGCTTGTGATCGAGGCTGACACGACGCGGATTAACAGCAACGTGATCCTGAATGGCGATGTGACCCATGGCGGCGGGGAAATGACCTCAAACGGCATTGTGGCCGATAAGCATAAACACCCTGGCGACAGTGGCGGGACGACAGGAGGCCCAATTTGACGCTCTATATCGGGATGAATCGCGAGACCGGCAATGCCATTACGGAAACCGACCACCTGCGCCAGTCCGTACGGGATATTTTGCTGACGCCGCAGGGCAGCCGCCTTGCTCGCCGGGAATACGGTTCCCTGCTGTCCGCGCTGATTGACCAGCCGCAAAACCCGGCGCTGCGCCTGCAGATCATGGCGGCGGTGTACGTCGCGTTGCAGCGCTGGGAGCCGCGGCTACAGCTCGACACCATCACGATTAACAGCAGCAGCATGGATGGCGCAATGGTGATTGAGCTGGCAGGCCAGCGCAATGACGGCGTGCCGGTTTCCCTTTCCGTATCGACAGGAGCAGCCAATGGCAGTTATTGACCTTTCCCAGCTGCCACCACCGCAAATCGTGGATGAGCCGGATTTTGAAACCCTGCTGACAGAGCGTAAGGCGGAGTTTGTTGCGCTCTATCCTGCAGAAGAGCAGGAAGCTGTGGCCCGTACCTTAACACTTGAATCTGAACCGGTGGTGAAAATGCTGCAGGAAAATGTGTACCGGGAGCTGCTGCTGCGCCAGCGGATTAACGAGGCGGCACGGGCTGTCATGGTGGCCTATTCCGGCAGTGATGACCTGGATAATTTAGGCGCTAACAATAACGTGCAGCGCCGGGTGATCACCCCCGCAGACGATACCACCACGCCACCGACTGAGGCGGAAATGGAATCGGACGCGGATTATCGGCAGCGCATTCCGGCTGCCTTTGAGGGGATGAGCGTTGCCGGGCCCGTCGGCGCGTATGAATATCACGCACTTAGCTCGGATGGCCGGGTGGCCGATGCCTCGGCGTTCAGTCCTTCCCCGGCGGAAGTGGTGGTGACAGTTCTGGCCCGCGACGGTGATGGCACCGCGCCGGATGATTTGCTGCAGGTGGTCGGGGATGCCCTGAATGATGAGACTGTGCGCCCGGTGGCGGACCGGGTGAGCGTGCGATCTGCTGAGATTATCAGCTATGAGATCGACGCGGTTTTGTATGTTTACCCCGGTCCGGCGAAAGAGCCGATTCTGGCGGCGGCGAAAGCGCAGGGCGCGGCATATATCAACGAGCAGCGCCGCCTGGGGCGTGACGTCAGGCTATCCGCGATTTATGCCGCGTTGCATGTGCAGGGCGTGCAGCGCGTTGAGCTGATGAAGCCCCTGGCTGACATGGTGTTAGATAAAACCCAGGCGTCCTATTGCACCGACTTTAAAGCAGAGATTGGTGGCTCTGATGAATAGCCTGTTACCGCCGGGATCGTCCGCGCTGGAGCGCAGGCTGGCGCAGGTCTGTTCTGGCATCAGCGATTTAAACGTGCCGCTGCGCGACCTGTGGAACCCGTGGAAATGCCCGTCCAAGTTTCTGCCTTATCTGGCCTGGGCATTTTCTGTAGATGGGTGGGATGAGTCCTGGAGTGAACAGGAAAAGCGACGTGTTATCGGTGAATCATTCTGGCTGCACCAGCGCAAAGGCACTGTGGCTGCTCTCCGCCGGGTGGTGGAAAGTATGGGTTACAACCTGTCAGTTGAGGAGTGGTGGCAGATAGCTGATCCCGCAGGAACATTCCGTTTAGAGGTAGATGTTAATGCTATTGGGATAACAGCGGCATTGTTATCAGAGCTTGAACGGCTGATTGAAATCACAAAGCCGATCAGTCGTCATCTGGCAACTATGAGCATCTCCACCCCAACCAGCGGCGCGGTATTTATGGGGGCAGCTATATGCAGCGGCGAAATTATTACGGTGTACCCGGAAGATTATCAACCGGAAGATAATGTGACTTATAACGGCCAGATCTTCCACGATGGCAATTTCAGTTATTAGGTGAATATTAATGGCAAATATCAGCGAATTACCCTCATGGGATTCAGTTAATCTTATTTCCCGCTCGGAGCGCGTGGAAGGCGGTCAGGACGGTGCGGCCAACCGGCCGCTAAAGCAACTCGCGAACCGCACGGCGTACCTGAAAGAGCAGCAGGATAATTTCAGCGAAGATATTTCCGGCAAGGTAGATGCGAGAAGCACATTCAGTGCGGGCGCAATGCTGCATTCCCCGCGGGATGAAATCTGTTACGGCCAGCTGCGCCTGGTCTGGACGGGAGATTTCCCCAAAAGCGTTCCGGCGGGGTCGTCCCCGGAGACAACAGGGGGGACCGGACCGGGAAACTGGGCTTATGCCTCTGATGCTGTCATGCGTCAGCAGATGGTCTCGGAAAATATTGAATTGGGTGATGCACTTTCAGTCGTTAAACAACCGTTCAGCGGCTCAAAAGCCCGTCGACAGCATGACTTTAACTCGGAAAGGTTCAGCTTTTTTGATGTGCCTGGTGCTCACCTGGGATTGTTCAACCCGTATACCGATTACGAAAATAAAGCTCGCGCCGAGGCGGTCAGCCGACGCGCGGTTTACTACGGCGTTGGCCAGCTCGTAGCACCGAGAATGGGGTTTAAAACATGGAAACATCTTGATGGTGCCTATGACCGTTCCTGCATCGTTTCCATCCGTAACACAATGACGCCCGATGATATGTCGGAGCCTTCAACGCAATCATTCGGAATCAGCTCGGCGGCGGCGCTGGCAAAGTACGCCAACCGCGACGGGGTCGGGATTTACTGCCACATTGTGGCACCACCGGAACTACTGAAGAGCGTGAATACGACCTTCACCGCCACCACGGTAACCTGTTCTGACCTGACGCCGGAGGTGATTGCAAAGCTGAGATACCATCAGATTATTGACGTCAACGGCAGCGACGGGGTGTGGTACTCATCCCTGATTGTTGCCGTCGATGCTGATACGCAGACCATCACCATCGACACCGGCTGGTATATCGTTTCCGGGACCGGCACCGGCATACCTGCGGCTGGCGCGACGATGCGTGTAGCCGGTCTTACAAAGGTATGGGGTGGTAACTGGCTTGTTTCAGTTAATGAAGACTCCCGCGCGACGTCGATGGCAGGATTTGAACTCGGCATGTACAACCGCAAGGCAGCGATTGCCGGGGTGGGCTACGGGTATGACATGTACAGCGGCGGAGATTACAACATCGAGATCGGCCAGGCACAGATCGGGAAGTAAAAAACGCGCCTTAATTCAGGCGCGTAAACGTTAAGACAGCATCATCCAGCGGCGCAGATTACCCAGCATCGTCAGGCACTTCTCCAGCTGAGCCACGGCAATAAACTCATCCGCTTTATGCCCTTGATCCATACTTCCGGGCCCGCAGATAAGCGTGGCGACCCCCGCTTCGTCAAACAGACCGCCCTCGGTGCCGAAGGCCACGGTGGAAAACGCTTCGCTTCCCACCCACTGCGCCAGCCAGCCGGCAAATTCCGACTGCGGATCGCTGAGCAGGCCCGGATAGCGGCTGAGCGGACGAAAGGTAATATCCGCCTGCGCCGCAGTCGCCCGCATCGAGGTCAGCAGCTCGCCCGCGGCATAGCCGTGCAGCTCGGCGAGCGTCGGCTCGATCGAGACGTCCGGCAGATGGCGGATTTCAAAATCAAACTGGCAGCTTTCCGGCACAATATTGAGCGCCGCCCCGCCGTTAATCACCCCAACCTGCAGGGTGCTGTAAGGCGGGTCAAAGCGGCTATCCTGGCTTTGCGCCAGCTTTTCGCCGAGCGTACCTAAACGGGTAATCAGCTTTGCCGCATATTCGATAGCGTTGACGCCGCTGGGGGCGTAGGCCGAATGGCAGGCCTTGCCCTGCACCGTACAGCGCATGGCCAGCTTGCCTTTATGGCCGTAGACCGGACGCATCTCGGTGGGCTCGCCGATAATGCACAGCGCCGGCTTATCCTTTGAGGCTTTAAGATGCTCCACCAGGCTGCGTACGCCCAGGCATCCGACCTCCTCATCGTAGGAGAAGGCCAGATGCAGCGGCATGCGTAAAGGTTGGGAGAGAAAGTCGGGAACGGCGGCCAGCACGCAGGCGATAAAGCCTTTCATATCGGTGCTGCCGCGGCCGTAGCACCGGTCGTCGCGCAGGGTGAGTTCAAACGGGGGCACCGTCCAGCGCTGCCCGTCAACCGGGACCACGTCGGTGTGGCCCGACAGCATCACGCCTCCCGGCCCCTCGGGGCCAAAGCGGGCGTAGAGGTTGGCTTTTTTGCCTTCCTCATCAAAGAAAAGCCGCGTGGCTATGCCATAACCGCGGAGATACTCATCGATATAGTTAATCAGCTGCAGATTCGATTCGCGGCTGGTGGTGTCGAATGCCAGCAGCGTTGCCAGGATCCGTTTCAGGTCGCTATTCATCACCGGGTACTCCGTAACTGGGGGCCTCCCGCGGGTCGAGCGCGCGCGTAATATAGGCCTGCATCTGCGGCTCGTACGCCAGCCACAATGCGCTAAGTTCGCCAATCGGATCCTGCTCATGCCAGTCAACGCGCAGGTCGACCAGCGGCCAGGAGTAATCATCCACCACTTTCACCGCCGCAGAGTGCACCGGCCCGGCCTCGCCGCCGCAGTCCAGCCCCGCCTGCAGCGCGGCCAGCAGGCGCGTCGCCATCTCCCCTTCGGCCTGCTGGAATTCGGTAACTATCGCCTCAACCACCGCGGGGCTGGCCAGCATATTGCCGCCGGCAATACAGTTCACCCCTTCGGCGACGTGATAGATGCCGAGGGTTTTATCGCCGCTAAACGAGGCCGTTTCCCCGCTGGCGTTGATGGCGATAATTTGACGATAGCGGCTGAAATCATCCTCCGCCAGCGCCTTGCGTAGCGCCTTTTCCGGCGCCAGCCCCTGCTCCAGCTGCGCGAGCGTCAGCTGGCCGAGGGCAGGCAGGGTGATATTTTGGCTGGATACCGCGCCGACTCCCGCCTGCAGCCACGGACAGCGGGCGCCGACGGCTATGCTGGAGGAACTTATGGCGATGCCAAACTGCCCGGTTTCCGGGCAAAATGCCGCGATAGAAAACGTCATGGCGGCTCCTTATTTCACATAGCCATCGGGGATCACGGCGAT
Organism: Klebsiella sp. WOUb02; assembly: GCF_050058015.1. Lineage (NCBI taxonomy): Bacteria > Pseudomonadati > Pseudomonadota > Gammaproteobacteria > Enterobacterales > Enterobacteriaceae > Klebsiella > Klebsiella sp. WOUb02. The sequence goes on along the minus strand of NZ_CP170106.1, from coordinate 223,497 downwards.
CACGTCAATTTCCATCAGCCACTGCGGCTGCGCCAGGGCGGAAATAACCAGCCCGGTGGAGATAGGAAATACGCCCTTCAGCCACCTGCCGACTTCCTGATAGACCGGCTCGCGATAGCGCGGGTCGATAATATAGGTGGTGGTTTTCACAATATGCGAAAGGTCGCTTCCGGCCTCTTCCAGCAGCTGCTTGACGTTTTTCATCGCCTGCTCGGCCTGCGCCTGCGGGTCGCCCAGCCCCACCAGATTGCCTTCAAAATCCGTGCCCACCTGGCCACGCACGTAGACGGTGTTACCGGCGCGCACGGCCTGGCACAAATCGTTGTCCAGGCTCTGATTGGGATAGGTCTCTTTGGTGTTAAACATGCGAATACGGGTATGTGTCGGCATCATTTTTATCCTGATTAATAGCTACAGTTCAGCGCTGACCGGCATCCCGGTACTGGCTGTATTTCCGCTGGGTGGCGATATGGTCGGCAATGTGCTTCGCATCGTGCCAAACGCCCCAGATAAAGGTCGAACCCCGCCGCGACAGCCACGGCAGGCCGAGGAAATAGACCCCCGGTTCGCTGGATACGCCGCGCTGGTGCTGCGGGCGATTCTGCTCGTTAAAGGCGTTAACGTTGAGCCAGCCGTAATCGACGGCGTAGCCGGTCGCCCAGATAATGCTCGTCACCCCGGCCTGCGCCAGATCCAGAGAGAGGATCGGCGACGTCATGCACTGCGGATCGGCTAAAAATTCACGCGCCGCGGGCTCCGCCGGTAAATCGAGGCCGTTGGCGGCAACGTAGGCATCGGCGGCGTCCAGCAGCGAGAGGTAGTTTTCATCGCCGCGGCGGATGTTGTCGCACAGATCCGCCTGGAAGGTCGCGATGCCGGATGCAAACGCCTTCGTCAGCCCGACCAGGGTGATGCCGCGCTGCGCCAGCTCGCGAAAATCTACCGTCCGCCCGCCGTGGGCGCCGCTCACCGCGATGGTGACGTGCTCTTTCCCCGGCTCGCTGGCGGGAGCGTCCCACAGGCCCAGCACCCCCAGCCACCAGCAGAAATCGCGGCTGCGGTAGGAGCGCGGCGGCCGGTCGTGGGCGCCGACGGAGAGATAGACCTGGCGGCCCGCGCGCTGGAGCTCATCGGCGATCTGCACGCCGGAAGAACCGGCGCCAACCACCAACACCGCGCCGGCAGGCAGCTGCTCCGGGTTGTAGTATTTGGCGGAATGGATCTGATGAATGCTGCCCTCTTTCGGCGCAATCGGCGGAATAACCGGTTTCTGGAATGGCCCGGTCGCGGCAACGATACGCTGCGCTTCGATCACCCCATCCGTGGTTTCAACGGTAAAACCGGGACGTCCGCTGTTGCGCACCGCGCTTTTTACCTCCACGCCGGTACGCACCGGCAGGGAGAATTTCCTGACGTAATCTTCAAAGTATTGCGCCACGTCGCCCTTGGGAATAAAGCTATCCGGCTGGCCGCCTTTAAACTCCATTCCCGGGAAGCGGTCGTGCCACGCCGGGCCGTTCGCGACCAGAGAATCCCAGCGTCCGGTTCGCCAGGCCTCCGCGATACGGTTTTTCTCGATAACCAGATGCGAGATCCCCAGCTGAGTCAGATGCTCACTCATGGCAATACCGGCCTGACCACCGCCAACAATCAGCGTATCAATTTCTGTTTTTTCTACGGTCATAAATGTGTCCTTCGAATGGAGTTTAATCGCCAGGAATAAACCACTGCGCAGGACCGAGGTTAATAAACAGTAACAAACAGGTAAATTATTATAAATTTAGACCCTGAAAATAAAATAGTGATGCAGAGCGCAGCGCCTTGAATCTACAAGGTAAAAATGACGGCATCGCAAAAAAGCCGCTGAATAATTTTATACTTAATGCTGATTTATCGCCGCTAAGAGAGCAAAGGCGCGAGGATATAAAAAATATATGCAGAGGATCGTTTTTTTATATTCAGAAAATAAGGCGCGCAATATAAAAACGGCCCGTGCGGGCGCGGGCCGCTGCGCCGAATAAAATCCGCGTCAGGCTACCTGCACCTCCTGCTGCGGCGGGCTGAGTACCGCGTTGCGGCAATATTCCATAAACAGCTTAGCGGGATTAGTGGGCTCGCTGCTGCGCAGATGGGCCATTACCAGCGTCGAGTTGGCCATCTCATCCTGAATTTCGACGCAGCGCACCCGCTGCCCGTCGTAGGTGATATCAGAAACCGGGCGGGTCACCAGAACCGAAAAGCCCAGCCCCTGGCCGACCATGCAGCGCACCATCTCAATCGACGGCGAACTATAGGCCACCTGCGGGTTGTAGCCTTTATCTTTGAAAATACTGATGAAATAGTTACGGCTGGGGACGACGTCCAGCAGCACCATCGGCAGATGGCTCAGCTCCGACAGCTTAACCGACGCCCGCTGCGCCAGCGGGTGATTCGCCGGCAGCAGCGCGTAAGGCTTTTGCGGGGCGTTCAGGCTCTCGGTCTGAATGGAAATATCCAGCTCGAGATCGTACATAAACGCCAGATCGAAGCGGCCACGGTGCAGGCCGTGGGCAATTTCATGCTGCTCGCCGTCGTAAATTTTAATGGTGATATCCGGATAAATAGTCTTAAACCCGGCGATCAGCGACGGTAAATAGAGCGGCGCCGCGGTCTCAAAGCAGCCGATAGAGATAATTCCTGACACCAGTTCGTTATCGGCCCTCGAGTTTTGCTCGAACTGGTACGAGAGCCGGAGCAGCTCCTTCGCTTTTTCATAAAAGCGCTGCCCGCTGGAGGTCATGGAAACCCCCTGCGCATGGTGGCGAATAAAAAACTGCTGCTCAAACATATCTTCCAGGGTTTTCACCGCGATGGAGATAGACGGCTGCGCGATATGCAGCTGCCGGGAGGCTTCGGCAATGCTCTCCGCTTCGACAACGGCAACAAAGTATTTGAGCTGTTTCAGGGTGAAATGGGGCATACGATACCTTATTTTTTGTTGGCAAAGAGATAGGCTGAACAGGATTAAACTATGCTCCCCTTCGGGCGCAACCCCGCCGGCAAATAAAGATCAACAATCCGACATCGGTCAGATTTTTACAGAAAATTAACATGCAGGCGCTGGAAAAACGGCGGCCTCGTCACGGGACGGCGGCATAGCGACAACGGCCAAAAAAGACCGGTTATATTTTTTTAGTTACTTTACACCATTAATAACAATATTAGATATTTCCAGACGCGCCATCATAAGCCGACGTTAAAAGTCCGTCGTGAAAATAAAATCTCTTTAATTACATATCATTAAAATCTCAGATAGCGAGTTCCTTTGAGCAGCGTCACATAAAGCACCAGCGCAAAAATCATCGGGCCGGCGGCCGTTTGCCGGGCTAACAAAGTTTTTTATAGAGGTTACCTAAATTTTTAGTCCTTTCTCACTTCTCCCCCCTTCGGCATCATGAATTAACGGCAACAAACAAATAACAATTACGCAACACGATAACGGAGAGGCTTATGACTGACAGAAACTATTGGCACAGCAGGCTGCAGGAGCAGCGCTGGATCAGCCATGCCATCGTCGATGGCCAGCCCTACGTCGCCAAAAGCCGCCGCGTTTTCCCGGTTATCAACCCCGCGTCCAACGCGGTGCTCGCCGAGGTCACGGCGCTTCAGGCAGAAGATATTGCTATCGCGATCCAGTCTTCCCGTAAGGCCTTTGACTCGGGCGTCTGGTCGGGGCTCTCCGCGCAGGAGCGCAAGAGCGTTCTGCTGCGACTATCGGGGCTGATCCTCGAACATCGCGAAGAGCTGGCGCTGCTGGAGAGCGCGAGCATGGGTAAGCCGGTCAACGATGCGCTGAACGTTGACGTTCCCGGCGCGGCGCACGTTTTCTCGTGGTACGCCGAAAGCGTGGATAAGATTTACGACGAAGTGGCGCCCGCCAGGAAGGGCTCTCTGGCGACCATCACCCGCGAAGCCATTGGCGTCGTGGCAGCCATCGTGCCGTGGAACTTCCCGCTCGACCTCGCCTCATGGAAGCTCGGTCCGGCGCTGGCGGCGGGCAATAGCGTGATCCTCAAGCCGTCGGAGAACTCGCCGTTTTCGGCGCTGCGCCTCGCGGAGCTGGCGCTGGAAGCGGGTCTCCCGGCGGGGGTCCTGAACGTCGTTACCGGGCTGGGGACCGAAGCCGGCAGCGCCTTAGGCCTGCATAACGACGTCGATACCATTACCTTCACCGGCTCTACCGCCGTCGGCAAAGCCTTTATGGCCTACTCCGCGCAGTCCAACCTCAAGCAGGTCTGGCTGGAGTGCGGCGGCAAAAGCGCCAATATCATCTTCGCCGACTGCGAGGATCTCGATCTGGCCGCCGAAAAAGCGGCTTTCGCCATCTGCTTCAACCAGGGCGAGGTCTGCTCGGCTAACTCTCGCCTGCTGGTCGAGCGGACGATTTACGCCGAATTTATCGCGAAGCTGCAGGAAAAAATGCGGGCATGGGCGCCGGCTCACCCCTTCGATCCTGAGGCCAAAATGGGCGCCATGGTCAGCGCGGCGCATGCGCAAAAGGTCATGAACGCCATCCGCGCCGCCGAACGCGCCGGCGCCCGCGTCCTCGTCGGCGGTCGCGAGATTGAGATCGACGGCGTCGCGAACTACGTGGAACCGACGCTGATTGAAGCCGCGAATACCGATACCGCTCTGTGGCAGGAGGAGATTTTCGGCCCGGTGCTTGCCGTGATGCCTTTTGACGACGAACAGCAGGCCGTCACCCTGGCCAATCAGCACATTTACGCCCTCGCCGCCTCGGTGTGGACCGACGATCTCCACCGCGCCCATCGCGTTGCCGGAATGCTCAACGCCGGGACCGTATCGGTGAATACCGTCGATGCGCTGGACGTTACCGTGCCGTTTGGCGGCAATAAACAGTCTGGTTTTGGTCGCGACCTGTCTTTGCACGCCTTTGACAAGTTCACCAGCCGCAAAACGACCTGGTTCCAGTTTCGCTAGCACCCGGCAGCTTTCGCATTTTTAGATTCCGCTTACAGGAGAGAGAAGATGACTACCTCGAACAACCCGCAGCGCAGCACCCCGGATTACCAGAGCGCGGACGCCGCGCACCATATCCACGCCTTTCTCGACCAGAAGGCGCTGAACGCCGAGGGGCCTCGCGTGATGGTACGCGGGGAGGGTCTGTACCTTTGGGATAACGACGGCAACAAGTACCTCGACGGCATGTCCGGCCTGTGGTGCACCCAGCTCGGCTACAGCCGCCAGGATCTGGCGGATGCGGCAGCGGCGCAGTTCGCCAAACTGCCGTATTACAATATGTTCTTCCATACCACCCACCCGACGGTGATCGAGCTCTCCGAGCTGCTGTTCAGCCTGCTGCCGCCGCACTACAGCCATGCGATTTACACCAACTCAGGCTCTGAATCGAACGAAGTGCTGATCCGCACCGTTCGCCGCTACTGGAAGATCCTCGACAAGCCGCAGAAGAAGGTGATGATTGGCCGCTGGAACGGCTATCACGGCTCAACCCTGGCCGCCTCCGCCCTCGGCGGGATGAAGGCGATGCACGCCATGGGCGGCATGATCCCCGACGTGGCCCATATCGACGAGCCCTACTGGTATATGCACGGCGGCAGCCTGACGCCGCACGAGTTTGGCCTGCGCTGCGCAGGTCAGCTTGAGGAGAAAATACTGGAGCTGGGCGCGGAAAACGTGGCCGGTTTCATCGCCGAGCCGTTCCAGGGCGCGGGCGGGATGATATTCCCGCCGGAAAGCTACTGGCCTGAGATCCAGCGCATTTGCCGGAAGTACGACGTCCTGCTGTGCGCCGATGAGGTTATTGGCGGCTTTGGCAGAACCGGCGAGTGGTTCGCGCATCAGTACTTTGGCTTCGAGCCGGATACGCTGTCTATCGCCAAAGGGCTGACCTCCGGCTACGTGCCGATGGGCGGCCTGGTGCTGAGCAAACGCATGGCGGAAGTGCTGGTTGAAAAAGGCGGCGTCTTCGCCCACGGCCTGACCTACTCCGGCCACCCCGTTGCCGCCGCCGTGGCGATTGCCAACCTGAAGGCGCTGCACGACGAAAACCACGTCACCAACGTGCGCGACAACACCGGCCCGTATCTGCAGAAAATGCTGCGCGAGGTGTTCGACAATCACCCGCTAATCGGCGAAGTTCAGGGCGCCGGCCTCGTTGCGGCCCTGCAGTTCGCAGAAGATAAAAGCACCCGCCGTCGCTTCGCCAATGAGAACGAGCTGGCCTGGCGCTGCCGGACGATCGGCTTTGAGGAGGGGGTGATTATTCGCTCGACGCTGGGGCGGATGATTATGGCGCCGGCGCTGATCGCCGGACGTAGCGAACTGGACGAGCTGGTCGAAAAGACCAAACGCGCCGTCGACCGTACGGCGAAGGAGGCCGGCCTGCTGTAACTCTCTGCCCGCCGACAGGCCGGCGGCAGCGCAGGCGCGGGCATCCAGCCCGCGCCGCATCCTTCAGGAACCGTTATCCAACAGACCGCGCGCAACGTGCTCCTGCTCACGCATTGCGAACGGCAACGGGTCCCGACGATGAAAACGCAGATACGCCGCGCTGGTCAGGACCAGGCTTATCATCCACGAAATATCGGCGCCGGGGATCAGGTGCGCCCAGGGTCCGGTGAAGAAGGCGTTTTCAACAAACGGGATCTGAACCAGCACCCCGGCAAAGTAGATCAGCAGCGCGCGGCCGTTCACCAGACCGTAGCGCCCGCCGTCCGCGCTAAAGATGGCCGCAATATCGTAGCGCTGCTTGTTGATAACGTAGAAATCGAGCAGATTGATCACACACCACGGGATCAGCACGCCGATCAGCGCCCAAATCAGATTGAGGAAAAAGGCGACAAAGTTGGCCGCTGCCGCCACGGAAACCAGCACGCCCCCCACCAGTACAATGGCCGAGAAAATCATTCGCACCCGAGCATCCGGCCGCCACTCCGGGCGAAAAGTCTGCACAGCGGTAATCAGCGATAGCACCGATCCATACAGATTCATCGAGTTATGGCAGATAATATTCAGCAAAAACAGCACCATCAGAATCGGCCCCAGCCAACCCGTCGCCTGGCGCACCGCCATCATTGCATCGCCTTCACCGCCCACCGTATTGATGGCCACCACGCCGACCATAAACGCCAGAATGGTGCCGCTACAGGCGCCAAGCCATGTGCAGATAAACGGCTTAAAGACGCCGATACCGGCGGGTAAATAGCGCGAGTAGTCAGAGGTATAGGGTGAGAAGCTCATTTGCCAGACCGCACAAATGCAGAAGGTCGCAAACCATCCGCTGAGGTTAAACGCGCCGCGATGCCAGAAGCTGGCGGGCAGCGGCTGCAGCAGCATAATGACAAGCCCCGTCACCAGCGCAATCCCCATGACCCAGGCGCCAATTTTATTAATGCGATGGATAAAACGATAGCCAATCACACCGATAATCGTCGCCGCAATGGCGCCAATAACCGTCGCGCTGGTCACCGGCAGCGTGGGGATCACGTTATTGATGACCTTGCCGGACAGCGTGACGTTAGAGATAAAAAAGCCCAGATAGATCGCGGTGGTAAAAGCCACCACCAGCAGCGAGCCGTAGCGGCCAAACTGTGCCCGGCTTTGGACCATCTGCGGGATACCCACCCGCGGCCCCTGGGCCGACGTCAGGGCCAGAAATACGCCCCCGAACATATGGCCGGCAACAATTGCGCTGATGGCCGACAGAATATTGAGATGGAAGGTCTGGACAGATATTGCTCCGGTCACCACGGCCAGAGGGGCAATATTCGTACAGAACCACAGGGTGAACAGGCTGCGCGCCTGACCATGCCGCTCGTTCTCCGGCACATAGTCAACCGTCTTATTTTCAATTACGTGACTCCGGGACATTCGATCCTCCGCTAATGGGGATTTTTTATTTAATATGTAGGGTTCGGATACTAAAAAAGAGCACGACCTGGCCTGGGCTCATCATGATCCCGGTGGACTACAGGCTGGGTGGGTTATTCCATTAAGACAGCGGCCGCGCGCTCTTCATGAGACAACAGCAGCTGCCGTCGCGCCGGCCATAGCGCGACGAATACCGATCGAGCGCGATTCAGCGCATGATAAAAGGGTCGTCGATAGGCTCATCGCTGGTGCGTAGCCATACCGTTTTGGTGGTGGTGAACTCCAGCGCCGCCTCCATTCCCCCTTCCCGACCATGGCCGGAGAGACCGTAGCCGCCAAAGGGCGCCAGCGGGGAGACCATCCGGTAGGTGTTGATCCACACCACGCCGCAGCGCAGGTCGCGCGTCGCGCGATGGGCTCGCGCCAGGTTGCGGGTGAAAACCCCCGCCGCCAGGCCGTAATCTGTGGCGTTAGCCAGGCGAATCGCCTCAGCTTCGTCGCGGAAGGTCACGACGGAGAGAACCGGGCCAAAGAGCTCGCGCACAACGCTTTCGGCCTGCGGCACAGAGGAGCAGTCGAGTATCGTTGGCGGAAAGTAATAGCCCGGGGAATCGACGGAATAATTGCCGACGATACAGCGCGCGCCCTGCTCCAGAGAACGATTAACAACCTCTTCAATAAGCGATTTTTGCCGTTGGGTGCATAGCGGACCAAACTGCGTCGCCGCATCGTCAGGAGCACCGATAACGATGCGCTCCACGCGCGCCACCAGCTTTTCGAGCAGCCGTTCCTTCACGCTTTCGGCAACCAGCAGCCGCGAGCCGGCCACGCAGCTCTGCCCCGATGCGGCAAAAATCGCCGCCACCTGCGCGTTGGCGGCGCTATCCAGATCGGCATCGTCAAACACGATAAACGGCGATTTGCCCCCCAGCTCCAACGTGGTTTTACTGAGGTTTCGCGCACTATTACGCACGATATGGCGCGCCGTTTCCGGCCCACCGGTGAAGGCGATATGGGCAACGTCAGGGTGCGTGGTCAGCACGGTGCCGCACTCCTCAGCAAATCCGGTAATCACGTTGCAGACTCCCGGCGGGAAGCCGGCCTCAGCGATCAGGCGAGCAAAGGCCAGCAGCGGCGCCGGTGCGCTTTCCGCGGCTTTCACCACCAGGGTGCAGCCCGCCGCCAGCGCCGGGCCGATTTTCACCGCCGACAAAAATAGCTGGCTGTTCCACGGAATAATTGCCGCCACCACTCCTACCGGCTCGCGCCGGGTCCAGGTCTCGGTGTCCACCTTATCGATGGCCAGCGTCCGTCCTTCCATCTTATCCGCCAGGCCGGCGTAATAGCGGTAGTACTCCGCGACGTAGGCTATCTGCGAGCGGGTTTCGCGAATAATCTTCCCGGTATCCGCGGTTTCAAGCCGCGCCAGCTCTCCGGCATGTTGTTCCACCAGATCCGCCAGCTTCAGCAGCAGCTTTCCGCGCGCGCTGGCGGTCAGCCCGCGCCACTCCGGGGCCTCAAAGGCGCGCTTCGCAGCGGCAACCGCGCGGTTCACCTCGTCGCTTCGCGCCTCGGCTATCTCTGCCCAAGGCTGCGCCGTGGCCGGGTTAAGCGATACGAAGCTGGCAGCACCAGATTCAAAACGACCATCAATATAGAGCTTGAACGATTCCATCTCGACACCTGTTAATGAAATTCGGGCATAACCTGCTGGATAAAGCGGGTCAACGAGGCTTTCTTACGCTCGAACGACATTCCGCTATCGATCCACAGGGCGAACTCGTCATAGCCCAGCGCCTCATACTTCTTCAGCCGGGTAATCACCTCGTTTGGCGTACCGATAGCGAGATTCTTGCGCATCACCTCTGCGGAGTAGTAGCCGTTAGCCGCAATCTCCTCCTCGCTCAGCGGCTGAATAAGTCCCTGGCTGACCGGACGCTCGTTTTTAAACCATGTGCCGAAGTAGTTGTAAAAGCGGTTCAGCTCCCGAGCTGCCTGGCAGGCATCGGATTCATCTTCCGCCACAAAACCGTGCTGGAGCAGCATAATTTTCAGCGGTTTTTCCGGCGCCAGGCGGGCGCGCGTTTCGTGGAAGCACTCGGCGAGGCGGACGATCTCCTCTTCACCCTGGTGCAGCGGCGTCACCTGCACGTTACAGCCATTGATCACGGCAAACTCATGGCTGTTGGGGTCGCGGGCGGCAATCCAGATCGGAGGATGCGGCCGCTGCTTCGGCTGCGGCGAGGAGGTGGATGACGGGAACTGCCAGAACTCTCCCTGATGTGCATAATCGCCCTCCCACAGTTTTTTCACCGCCGGCACCAGCTCGCGCATCCGCTGTCCGGCTTCCCAGGCGGTGAGACCGGGCATCATGCGCTCATACTCATAGCTATAGGCGCCGCGAGCGATTCCCAGCTCCAGGCGACCGCCGGTAATTATATCGGTCATCGCCGCTTCCCCGGCCAGCCGCAGCGGGTGGTTAAACGGGGCGACAATGGTGCCGGTACCCAGGCGCACGTTTTTGGTTCGGTTGGCTAAATCGGCAAGGTTGATAAACGGATTCGGCGCAATCGTGAAATTCATACCGTGGTGCTCACCGGTCCAGATGGCATGCATTCCCGCCTGGTCAGCCATTTCACATAGCGTCATCATCTCACTGTAGAGCCGATCCTGCGGCTCATCCGGCGAGATTCGTTCCATATGGATAAATAATGAGAGTTTCATCAGAGGCTCCAGATTAGGTTCAGCTGGCGAATTGTTTGACCAGGCCGTTGAGCTCGTCGCCGTAATAAATGCTGTAATTACCGACGGCATTTTCCCGAACAAAGCGGTTCATCAGCGATTTCAGCGCTGAGTCACTAATCGGCAGTGCGGCGATTTTTTCCAGATCGAACCACTGCGCGTTTTGCAGCACCGGCAGCTCGCCTTCCGCCTCGGTCGGCAGCGCGCACAGGAAGACAATATGCTGCTTGTTGTTCTGGCGATTTTCATAAACCGAGTAGACAAACCCCGGACTGGCGTGAACGGCCAGTTCGCTGATTAACGCGTTGAGGGTATCGCTGACGCTGCCCTTTGCGACGCTGCGGGTCGGCAAACGATAGCTGCCCTCATGCCCGACCATCACCGCCCGGCCCTTGAGCTCAATCAGCGCGCTGACCTCAACGCTGAGCCGGTTAATTAGGGCTTGCGCGTTGTGGTACGGCGTGAAATATGCGCCGCGGTAGTAGCCCAGGCCGGCCGTACCGGTCGAGTCAAAGTCCTCGACCCTGCCGATTAAAATGGCGTGGTCGCCAGCGTCCACCACCTGCTCCAGCGCGCAGTCAAACCACGCGGAACAGTCGTCAATCAGCGGCGTACCGTTTTCGCTGGCGCGCCAGTCGATCGCCCCGAAGCGATCGTCGACCTTCTGCGCAAAGATATTGGAAGTCTCCTGCTGCTGCTCGGCAAGAATGTTAATGGCAAAAAAGCGGCACTCGGTAAAGTTGGCGTAATTTGCCGAACGCTTATCGATGCTGACCAGCAGCAGGGCCGGATCCAGCGAGACCGATGAGAATGAGTTAGCGGTGAAGCCAATGGGTTCGCCGCTTTTACCGCGGCTGGTCACCACGGTGACGCCGGTCATGAAGGCGCCAAACGCGTCGCGAAGCTGTCTACGTTTATCTGTTTGCATAAGAAAGTCCTGCCGTTTCGGTTTTGTTGCCCTGTGACGCGGGGTCGTACTGCAAAAAGCTCAGCATTTCGTGATTTACCCGTCGGGCATCTGTCAGGCTGACCATATGCCGCGCCCCGGCCACGATCACCACCTGCCCCTGCGGCGCCGCGGCGGCCATCTCCCGCGCCATTTGCGGGCTGGAGTTAGCGTCCAGCTCGCCGGTGAGCACCAGCACCGGACAGCGCATCTCCTGCCAGCGGTCGGCGTACAGCCGGTCGCCGTCGGCGAAGGCCTGATAGGCCGCGGCGTAGCCCTGCTGATTGACTTCGGCCAGCCAACCGCCGACCTGCTCGCGCAGAAGAGCCTCCTGCGCATCATCGCTAAACCAGCGCGAGAGTGGCGAATCGAGCTGAGCTTTGCCCGCCGCCAGCTCCCTGGCCCGCTGCCGCACCGCGCGGCTGGCGGCCTCATTGCGGCGATAAACGCCGCTCATCACCACGGCATGGCTAATCTGCTGCGGATGGTCGATTGCCAGCCCGGCGGTAATCAGCGCACCCATAGAGTGCCCGGCGACGGCAAAACACTCCTCCGGCTGGGTGTGAAGAAAATCGGACAGCCAGCCAACATAGTCCGTTAGAGCGACGGGCTGGCGGAACGCATCGCTCTCCCCATGTCCCGGCATGTCGACGGCGATCACCCGAAAATCACGGCTTAGCACCTCTATCTGCGGATACCACGAGGCCGCATTCATACCGACGCCGTGAATCAGGACCAGAGGCTCGCCTTCACCCGCCTCCAGGTAGCTGACCCGCATCTGGCGGTCAGACAGCAGCTGGGTTTTGCGCATCATGGCCTAACTCTTTCAGGTCGGAATAACGGTTGCCAATGCGGTGATGCGGACGGCCGCCGGTTGCGGCGCCTAAGGCCACCAGGATTTCGTCATAGCGCGGCGCATCGCTGATATTGAACTGCATCGTCAGGTAGTGCTCGCGGCTACCTTCGTCGTTTTTATGCATCATCGGGATGAGCACCGCCGAGTTAGCCGGACCGCGCGTATTGTTGAAGGCCAGATAGTTTTTGCTCTGCACCGCGCTGCGGTAATGGTTACCGAAATGCAGAGTGTGAATCAGCGCGGAGGCGTGCTCCAGCTCGCCGTCGAGACCGACAAGCGCGCTCTTGCCAAAGGCTTCGATATTCTCGCCGCTGCCCGTCTCGTTGATAATCAGGCGGGTCAGCAGTTCGCCCAGAATCGGCGCAAACTCACGGATCTGCGGCGTCAGGTCATCGACAAAACCCTGCCCTGCCCACGGGTTGCGAATGACTGCCGCGGCCGCAATCATCACCAGCGGTTTCGCCGCCGCTTTCCCCCCATCAACATAGACCGTTTCCGTTGTAACTAACGTTTTACGAATCGCGGGATGCATAAACTCTCCTCAACATGGTTAATGAATTGATAATTAAATGTTTCGGGAGTGGTATAGCATTGGCGAAATTAAGCTGTCAAAATATGGTATACCATAATACGGTATGATTAATTTTGCGGTTTTGTCATCTCCCTGACAGCCTGCGGTATGAAGTAACTCAGTGATTACCTTCGCGTTTAGCCAAGGGGAACCGTTGACCGATTTAGCAAATACGTCCCCCGCGCCCCGCCTTCGGGATGGCGGAAAGAGACAAATAAAAGAATAATAAAATCAACAAATTAATTAATTTTTCGCCGGGAGGTGTTTTTTTATTCAGCAGAGTTTAGATTTGTGAGCCAGCGCAATTTTGCTCATTTCAGACCACGGAAAAGCGGGGTTATCCTGCATGAGCGGGCATTGCGTCAGCGAACAAAAGGGTGCTAATAGTAAAACGATTCTCCTCTGCGGGCCGTGTAGCCGCTTTTGACTCATTCGATAAACACAGAGGGATTTGATGGTTGATAACCATTCGCTAAAAATTGAGACCGTACCGATCACGCTGCGCGAGCTGGCCCTGACCAAGGTCCGTCAAGCGATTATCGCCGGCTATTTCAAAGCCGGCGACCGGCTGGTTGAGCGCCAGCTTACCGAACAGCTTGGCGTCAGCCGCAGCGTGGTGAGGGAGGTCATTCGCTATCTTGAAGCCGAGGGGCTGATCGAAACCCTACCCAAAAAAGGGCCGATCGTTGCGGTGCTCAACTGGGAGAGCGCCGAGCAGATCTACAACATTCGCATGCTGCTTGAGCAGGAGGCGGCCTGGGATTGCGCAAGGCTGGCAAATGCGGAGGATAAAGCTCGCCTGTATGCGCAGCTGCAGCAAATTGCCCAAGCCTCGCGCGAGCATGACGATATCAAACGGGTTGAAGCTTCTCAGGCCTTCTATGAGACCCTGTTTCAGGTTGCGAAGCACACTATCGCGTGGGAAATCGTGCAGCGCCTCAATAGCCGAATCAGCCGCCTGCGCGCGCTAACGCTGGCGTCGCCCGAACGCCAGGTCGCCGGCTTTGAGCGGATGTCACGCATTTATCACGCTATCGACAGCAACGATCCGCCGCTGGCAAAGCAGGCGGTTTTTGATCACCTCAGCGAAGCCTCGCTGCTGGCAAAAGAGATCCTTTCCCGACAGGAGTAGACGATGGCAGCGTACTGGATTGCCCACGTGAATATTCACGATCCGGAGCAGTATCAACACTATATGGATTTAGCGCCAGCGGCCTTTAGCCGCTATAACGCGCGCTTTATCGCCCGCGGCGGCCAGGCGCAAACCCTTGAGGGCCAGCCCTTCGCCAAACACGTGCTGATTGAGTTTGCCGATATGGAAAGCGCCCTGGCCTGCTACCACTCAGCCGAGTATCAGCAGGCCAGGGCGGCGCGAGCGGAGGTTGCCGAAGCGATGATTACTCTCGTCGAAGGCCTGCCGGCCTGATGGCCCGAACGCCCACGGGCCTCCGCCGGAAGCTGAGACGGTAACAATTTCATCTTAAACGTCGCCCCGCCGATGATTTGCGCAGCACCCGGCGGGATCGACGAAACGTTACGCGATGCGTAAAGGTGAAACAGAAATTATGTTGCAAAAAATCAGGGAGTTCGCTTGCATAACCGTTGGCAATGGTTGCTGTTACCACAAAAAGTAGTTGATCTGATACGCACAAGCTCTTATTTTGCTTATCAGTTTTTCAAATGAGATAAAACCATGCCTACTATTACAGCCGGTAGTATGAAAGAAGCCAAAGAATTAATTAACTGCGGAAAATACAGGGAAATTGTTCTTAACTTTGATATTGATGCCGACGATTTTTTCATTCTCGCGACATCCCAGCACACCACCAAAATCACCATTTCCGACAAAAGCACCCACTCACCGGTAAAATTAGAAAAATAATTAAAAACCTCTGAGGTATTTCTTATGTTGCTATTTATTGGCACAGCGGCAGTTGCTTTTCTCTCTTCATTAATGCTGATCTGGCTCGACGATCGCATCAGCGAGCAGGATTAACCTCCAGCGCGCAGTTCTCTTCTCTTATTTTACATGCCCGTATGCGCTCGTCGTGAAGCGCTACGGGCTGTTCCAGCAGGCGTCATTCAACCAGGCTACGGCTCATCGTTGTGCGGAAAAGCGTGAAGGCTCCGCGCCGTCCGGCGACGCGGAGTGAAAGCGCGGTCGTTACAGCGATTTCGCCAGGCGTTCGACGGCGGTCAGCAGACCCGCTTCCGACACCGTTGAGTAGGAGAGGCGCAGCGTGCGGGTATCCGGATTGTCGTTATAGAACGCTTCACCCGGCACGTAGACCACGCCGTTTTCGAGGGTCTTTTTCATCCATTCCATGGTATCGAACGGATAGCGGAAGCGCGCCCACAGGAACATGCCGCCTTTTGGTCGGCTGAACTCCAGATGCTCGCCAAGCTGGCTCTCAAGGGCATCGGCCAGCCCGACGCACTTCTTGCGATAGTCTTCACGAATCAGGGCGATCTGGCTCTCCAGGCGATTCATCGCCAGATATTCCGCGGTAATCACCTGCGACAGCATGTTGGTGTGGAGATCCGCCGCCTGCTTAACGATCACCGTCTGCTGCGCCAGCCAGTCCGGCATCACGATCCAGCCAATGCGCATGCCCGGGGCGAGGATCTTGGAGAAGGTCGAGGTGTAGACCACCTGGTCTTCGCAGCCGAGCTCCTGCGCGTACTGATACAGCGGACGGCGGACTTCGTCGGTAAAGCTGATTTCGCCGTAGGGATCGTCTTCGATAATCACGAAATCATGCTGCTTCGCCAGCTCAACCACCCGACGGCGGCGATCGGCGCTCAGGGTTTTGCCGCCCGGGTTGCCGAAGGTTGGCACCAGATACACGGCCTTCACCTTCGTCGTCTCCAGCAGGTCCGCCAGCTGTTCCACCAGCATGCCGTCGTCATCGGTATCGACGCTAAGGATATTCGCCTGCGCCAGCTGGAACACCTGCAGCGCGGCCAGGTAGGTCGGGCGCTCGACGACGATCGCATCGCCCGGATCGAGCAGCGTACGCGCGACGATATCCAACGACTGCTGCGAACCTGAGGTGATATAGACATGGCTTGCCGGGCAGGCAACGCCGCGCGCCTGACACAGTTCGCTGACGGCCTGACGCAGCGGCGGATAGCCTTCGGTCAAACCGTACTGGAACGCATCGTTGAAACGCCCGCCCATTGCCTGCTGCACCGCCAGATTCAGGCCTTCGGTATCAAACAGCTCCGGAGCCGGGATCCCACCGCCCAGTGAAATAACGCCGGGCAGTTTACTGTGCTTGAGAAGTTCGCGGACGGCGGAGGGCTTAAGTTCACCCGCGCGGGCGGCGAGTCGCCGATCGTGCATATTATTTTCCTTTTTTGTCTGTCTTGTTGTTGTGGTTTGTTAACTATTTAGTACCCGGTTTTAGCGAAAATGCCCCGGCAGCGCGACGCTTCCGGGGCTTTTGCGGGCCGTGCGATTCGGCGCCGCCGGGATTATCGTCTATCGTTGTCTTTCAACACAATTAGCGGTTCGATATCGCTCTCTTTTTTGACCACCAGCGAATCGTCGCCGCGCAGGCAGGTGCCGCCGTAGTTGCCGCCAACGGTAAAGGTGCATACCTGAATGTATTTACCATCCACTTTCGGCAGGCACCACAGACTGCTGGTAAATATTTTTGCGATCGACAAACTTCCCGCTGGTCTTATCCAGCACCTCGTCGTCGGGACTTATCAGATCGATATTGTTCCCGCAGCGCCCGGAGATGGGCTTAATGGCATAGCCGGTTTTCGCCAGATCGTCGTTGACGACGAAATCAGTATCCAGCAGATAGCGATGGTTCGGGAACAGCGACCACAGCACCGGCAGAATCGCCTTGTTGCCGGGGATCACCGTCCACAGCGGTTCGAATACCAGCACCTCGGGGCGCAGCAGAACGTCAATCAGCCGCACCTCATTTTGCGGATGCCCGGTACGGATCGGCACGGCGGCGTACTCGTCGGCGCTGACCTCGCGCACCTGCTCGATGGCGGTTTCCCATGCCCAGGTTTTCCAGACGCAGTTAACCAGCCGCCCGTCGCCGTCAATCAGCTGTCCGGCGGCGTCCCAGCGCAGCTCATCGAGGCCAAAGAGGATTTTGCTGTCGAAGCCGGCCTGGGTGAGCGATCGCTGAATAAACAGCGCATGATAGTTCTCCTCCAGATCCTTATCCTGCATGATGTGCACAAAAGGCCGCGCCCGGCTGTGCTTCCACGCCCCCGCCAGCTCATCCAGCAGATCTTCCGCCGGGTTATGCCCGCTGCCGTAGTAGCCCTGCTTCAGCCACTGTTCGAGGATCAGCCCGCCTTCGGTATGACAAGAGGCGGAGTCGGCGTTGTATTCATAGACCTTCAGCCCGCGCTCGTCCATACAGAAATCCATGCGGCCGGTAATCATATGGTGGCGACGTCGCTGCCACGAGAGGCGCAGACGCGGCCAGAGAATTTTGGGGATATCGAACAGCGCCAGCAGGCTGTCGTCTTTCATCACCTTATCGGTGGCGTGCAGGTACATCAAATGCAGCTCGTTGGTCGCCTTGATCAGCTCCTGCTCGGCGCTTTCGGTAATGGTGAAATACTGGTAGGGATCGGCGTTAATAAAGTGGCCGTTGGCGTCAACGTAGGCTTTCTGCAGCGTATCTTTTTCGTTCAGCCACTTACCGCGAAACTGCCCGTTGTTCGGCAGGC
Organism: Klebsiella sp. WOUb02; assembly: GCF_050058015.1. Classification (NCBI taxonomy): domain Bacteria; kingdom Pseudomonadati; phylum Pseudomonadota; class Gammaproteobacteria; order Enterobacterales; family Enterobacteriaceae; genus Klebsiella; species Klebsiella sp. WOUb02. The sequence goes on along the minus strand of NZ_CP170106.1, from coordinate 205,785 downwards.
GGGCGCCGCGAATGGTCATCGCTTCGCCCGGCAGCACCGGCTGCGGCAGGCTGTGCTCGGTATCGGCGGTCTGGATCATCCAGCCGAGGATCTGGGTATCCGTAAAGGTATCTTTCAGGGTGTAGATGCCGTCCTTCACGTCGAGGATTAATTCACGGGTCCACTGCTGGCCCTGCGGCAGCGGCCTGTGGATAACGTTTTGCTCGGCGATCCTGACCTTATTACCCACCAGTTGGGTAATCACCGCCACGTGGCCGGTATGCTTGAACTCGCCGCCCTTCTGCCAGACCAGCAGAGAGCCCGCCATCGGCGGACGACGCGAGCCGTTAGCAAAGGCCTGCAGCGGCAGAATGTTGTCGTTAACCACCTCGCGCAGAAAGCGCAGGGAGAAGATTTCGTACGCCATGCCGACGTCGGTGAAGACAAAACCGTAGGTGAGAAACAGGAAGCGGCGCGCGAACTCAACGCACTGCCATTTGTGCCCCATATACTCGTTATTGATATAGCTGCGGAACGTGGCGTCATCCGGATAGTCTTGCGGATTTAAGCTGCTGTAGTTCGATGAATAGATTGCCACGCCGCCCGGCGCGTAGCCTAACAATGTACCAAAAGGGGCATCGCTGCTTGTCGATCCTTTGCTCATTAGCCTGACCTCAAATTAATGCAGCCCGGGCAGTTGGCGGAACAAAACTCCCTCTTCTTATCCTGCCGCAGGCACTTACCAGACAGAGGTGGAATAATGATACCACTCATTCGGTTTGCGAATTGTGCCCTTACGGAAAATAACCCTGCGCCGCAGGGCAAAAGTGATATCGTTTATCTCAGATATAACAACAAATCGCGAATTAACGTCAGGAGTTGATTATGAGCACACAACCACATCTGCAAGCACAACCGCTGGTCTGGGGACATGGCCCGCGTACCTTCGAGGTTTTCCTGGAGCCGACCTGCCCGTATTCGGTACGCGCATTCAATAAGCTCGACGACCTGCTCGACGAGGTCGGCGCGGATAACGTGACCATCAAAGTTCGCCTGCAGTCCCAGCCCTGGCATATGTTCTCGGGGGTCATCGTACGCTGTATTCTGGCGGCCTCCACCCTGCCGCACGGCAGAGAGCAGGCGCATAAGGTACTGCAAGCAGTAGCCGATCATCGCGAAGAGTTCGAATTCACCGACCACTGCAGCGGGCCGAATATGAACGCTACCCCGCAGCAAATCGTTGAGCGTATCGAGCGCTACAGCCACGTTCTACTGTCCGACGCCTTCGCCCGCCCAGAGCTGCAGGCGGAGATCAAATGGCACAGCAAATATGCGCGCCAGAACGGTATCCACGTGTCGCCAACCTTTATGGTCAACGGGCTGGTGCAGGCGGATCTCGGCAGCGGCGACGATATTAGCGTCTGGGCCGCGCGGATAATGGCCTGATTTAGGGCGCAGCCCCGGCGTGCGTAACGCGGCCGGGGAAGCCGTCCGGGTATATCGCCAGCGGGTGAATAAGCCTCACACTGTTAAATCCTTAATACGCCACCTGCTACACTCCCTGAACACCTCACTACAAAGGCAGATCAGCATGTCAGAGAATAACTACCAACCCCCGAAAGTGTGGGAATGGAAGCAGAACAATGGCGGCGCGTTCGCCAACATCAACCGTCCTGTCTCCGGCGCAACCCATGAACAAGAGCTGCCGGTCGGCTCGCATCCGCTGCAGCTTTACTCCCTGGGAACGCCTAACGGCCAGAAGGTGACGATCCTGCTGGAAGAGCTGCTGGCGCTGGGCGTGAGCGACGCGGAGTATGATGCCTGGCTGATTCGGATCGGCGAAGGCGATCAGTTCTCAAGCGGCTTCGTTGCGGTGAACCCGAACTCAAAAATCCCTGCGCTGAGCGATCGCTCAACCACGCCGCCAACGCGCGTGTTCGAGTCCGGCAACATTCTGCTTTATCTCGCGGAGAAGTTCGGTTTCTTCCTGCCCAAAGATCCGGCCGGGCGCACCGAGACGCTGAACTGGCTGTTCTGGCTACAGGGCGCGGCGCCGTTCCTCGGCGGCGGTTTTGGCCACTTCTTCAACTACGCGCCGGTGAAAATCGAGTACGCCATCGACCGCTTCACCATGGAAGCCAAGCGCCAGCTCGACGTGCTGGACAAACAGCTCGCCGCTAACCGCTACGTAGCCGGGGAAGAGTACACCATCGCCGATATGGCGATCTGGCCGTGGTACGGCAACGTGGTACTCGGTGGCGTCTACAATGCCGCCGAATTCCTCGATGCCGGGAGCTATAAAAACGTTCTGCGCTGGGCGCAGGACGTAGGCAGACGCCCGGCGGTTCAGCGCGGACGGATCGTTAACCGCACCAACGGCCCGCTTAACGAACAGCTTCACGAGCGCCATAGCGCCAGCGACTTCGACAGCCAAACCGAAGACAAGCGTCAGGCCTAAGGCTACGCCAGCCGAAGGCTTCGGCCTTCGGCTACTTGCGCTCCAGGCGGTATCCCGCCATAAAGTAGCGCATCGCGGTGCAGGAATTTCCCTCCTTAAAGAAATCCATAACCATATTCCGGTCCAGACCATAGCGTCGGGTGAGAATCCCGGCCTCCCACGCGCTCAGCTGGCGATCGCCGGTCTTTTCAAACATCCGCTGAGAATAGCCGAGCACAAACCCGCGCTTATAGTCGGCACAGAAATTCGCGGCGCTGCTGGCGCTGTCGGCCTGAGCCGCCTGCAGCCCGGCCATTAAACCTTTACCAAAATGGTTATCCATCGCTTTCCCCTCAATCGTTATATACAAAATTATATAGCGACTTTTTGAGCAATGGGTAGCGCTATTTCAGCCGATCGCGCTAGCGTAAATACTTCCCGAACCAGGCGAGGGTTCTCTGCCACGCCAGACTCCGCGGCGGCCCGGTCATAGCGCGGCGTGGAGTCGTTATGAAATCCGTGATTAACCCCCTGATAAATATAGGCCTCATAGATCTTATGCTGCGCTTTCAGCGCCTCTTCATAGGCCGGCCAGCCTTGGTTGATGCCGCTATCGAGGCCGGCGTAGTGCAGCAGCAGCGGCGCCTGAATCTTATCGACCTCGTTGAGCGGCGGCTGCCGGCCGTAGAACGGCACCGCGCAGGCCAGTTCAGGGATCGCCACCGCGGCGGCGTTGCAAACGCCCCCGCCGTAGCAAAAACCGGTGATGCCGACTTTTCCCGTCGCCTGCGGATGCTTCGCCATAAACGCCACCGCGGCAAAAAAGTCGTTCATCAGCTTCACGGGATCGACTTTCTGCTGCAGCTCCCGCCCCTCATCATCATTGCCGGGATAGCCGCCGACGGAGCTCAGGCCGTCCGGCGCCAGGGCGATATAGCCCGCCTTCGCCACCCGCCGGGCAACGTCTTCAATATAGGGGTTGAGGCCGCGGTTCTCATGCACCACCACCACCGCCGCGGCTTTGCCGGTCATCTTCGTCGGTGTTACCTGGTAAGCGCGCACTTCGCCATGACCGTCCGCAGAGGGGTAGTGAATATACTCCGCGCGGATATCCGGGTCGGTAAACGCCACCTGTTCCGCCAGGGCATAGTTGGGTTTTAGCAGGTTAAACAGCGCCAGCGCAGTCATGCCGCCCACCGTATATTTCCCCGCCAGCCTGGAGAAATTCGCGTTTGCTGATTTTGCCGTGGGCATAGTAGTCATAGTACTCGAGCAGCTGCTGTGGAAAATCTTTGGCCGTCAGTCGCGTCATCGCATGTTCTCCGTAAGTGAAGGCCCTTTAAGCAAAGCATAAGCTCGCCGGGATGCCAGAAATCTCGCGCAGTGTGATCCAGCAAACGCCTGCTCAGCGGTTTAGCGTATAAAGTAGAACGTCGTTTTAAGTAAGTATCCTCCGGCAGAGCCGGAGGCTTTAGGGTGAGCGCCTCAAAGGCGCCGACAAACCATGAGCCGCCCAGGGCGGCTGCTATACGTTCAGTTTCATTTGATCGTATCGTTCGTCTTCTCTCTCCTGGTTGCGTATGTACGCCCTGACCGTGGCTTCATCCAAACCAACGGTTGAAACGAAATAACCTCGAGCCCAGAAAACTTCACCGGTGAAGTTTTTACCTCTGCCGAAGTGTCGTGCTATCGCTATCGCACTTTTTCCCTTCAGATAGCCGACTACTGTCGATACCGAGTACTTTGGCGGTATGCTGATGCACATGTGGACATGATCGCGCATCAGATGCCCCTCCAGAATCTGACAGCCCTTCTGGCTCGCAAGCTCGTGGAATATTTTTCCCAACTCATGCCGCAGCGCACCATATAACCGCTGCTTCCGGCGTTTAGGGATATAAACCACGTGATATTTACAGTCCCATTTCGTATGGCTTAAGCTCTGATAGTCTCTCATCACGAATCCTCATCTCTTGGCGGAGATTTCAGATTCGCGCGACTGACTTAAAGGTCAAACCTTTCGGAGTCCCCCGGCAAAGCCGGGGGTTTACCGGATTTAATTAAAAAGGAGAGAGCATGTCCTGGTTCGCTAACCCTGGCCGCTACGATCGGATGCAGTATCGCTACTGCGGCAAAAGCGGCCTGCAGCTTCCCGCGCTGTCGCTGGGCCTGTGGCACAACTTTAGCCACGGTAACGCCCTCGATGACCAGCGCGCTCTGCTTCGCAAGGCCTTCGATCTGGGCATTACCCATTTTGACCTGGCCAATAACTACGGGCCGCCGCCCGGCAGCGCCGAGGAAAACTTCGGCCGCCTGCTGCGCGAGGAGTTTGCCGCCCACCGTGACGAACTCATTATCTCGACCAAAGCCGGCTATTCGATGTGGCCGGGGCCCTATGGATCCGGCAGTTCGCGTAAATATCTGCTGGCCAGCCTCGACCAGAGCCTGCAGCGCATGGGGCTGGAGTACGTCGATATTTTCTATTCCCATCGCGTGGATGAGAACACGCCGATGGAGGAGACCGCCGCCGCGCTGGCGCAGGCGGTGCAGAGCGGTAAGGCCCTGTACGTCGGCATCTCCTCCTATTCGCCGGAACGCACGCAGCAGATGGCGGCGCTCCTGCGCGAGTGGAAAATTCCGCTGCTGATCCATCAGCCCTCCTATAACCTGCTTAACCGCTGGGTCGATAGCAGCGGACTGTTGGACACACTCGAGGAGAATGGCGTCGGCTGCATCGCCTTTACGCCGCTGGCGCAGGGCCTGCTGACCGGCAAGTATCTTCAGCAGATCCCGGAAGGTTCGCGGATGTTCTATGAAGGGAAACGAGATCGCGGCCTGACGGAAACGATGCTCAGCGAGTCGAACGTCCGGAGCCTGCGCCTGCTGCAGGAGATGGCGCACGATCGCGGTCAGAGCATGGCGCAAATGGCCCTGAGCTGGCTGCTGAAGGATAACCGGGTGACCTCGGTACTGATTGGCGCCAGCCGTCCGCAGCAGCTGGACGAGAACGTAAAAGCGCTGGAAAACCTGACTTTCAGCGCCGAAGAGCTGACGCAGATCGACCAGCACGTGGCCGATGGTGAGCTCAATTTGTGGCAGGCTTCGTCGGATAAGTAAACCGCTGGCCCGGTAGCTAAACGCCGCCGGGCAGCCAGGGATCAGTGCTTAACTTTGGTCAGGCGATCGAGATAGCCCATCACAAACGCCGACAGCACAAAGGTCAGGTGGATAATGACGTACCACATCAGCTTATTGTCCGGCACGTTCTTCGCGTCCATAAACACCCGCAGCAGGTGGATGGAGGAGATCGCGACGATGGCGGCGGCCACCTTATTTTTCAGCGAAGTGGCATCCATTTTCCCCAGCCAGCTGAGCTTCTCTTTGCCCTCGTTGATATCCAGCCTGAGAGACAAAGTTTTCATACCCCGAGAACATCACCATCACCAGCAGGCCGCCAACCAGCGTCATATCCACCAGCGACAGCAGGGTCAGGATCAGGTCCGACTCCCCCACGCTGAAGATCTGCGGCAGGATGTGGAGAATCTCCTGAAAAAATTTGATCGATAGCGCCACCAGCCCCAAAGAGAGACCAAAATAAACCGGTGCCAGCAGCCAGCGTGAGGCGTACATGGCATTTTCCAGAAAACGTTCCATAAGACCCTGTAAGTTAAAAAAATGAGCGGCATTATATCGCAACCCGCCAGCCTGAATGCAAGATCCCGTCGGCGCTGCGGATCGGCAGACGTAAAAAAGGCTGGCGCAAGGCCAGCCTGGGGAGAGATGTCGGTGAGGGCTACTGCGCTTTAACGGTCTCTTCGCCCACCAGACCAATCTTCAGATAGCCCGCCTGATGCAGGGTATCCATGACCTTCATCATCGTCTCATAGTCCACGGTTTTATCGGCGCGGAAGAAGACGGTGGTGTCTTTCTTACCTTCAGTCAGCGTATTCAGCGCATTAACCATAGTCTCTTCGGTAACCGGATCGTTGCCGAGGAACATGGTTTTATCCGCCTTCACCGACAGGTAGATCGGTTTTTCCGGACGCGGCAGCGGCTGGCTGGAGGACGCGGGCAGGTTCACCTTCACATCAACCGTCGCCAGCGGAGCCGCCACCATAAAGATAATCAGCAGCACGAGCATGACGTCGATAAACGGCGTCACGTTAATATCGTGCATTTCGCCGTTATCATCGAGGTTTTCGTTAAAATGCATCGCCATAAAGCATCAACCTACTCGTAATTTCTGCGCGGTACGCACCGGCGCAGTGCCGCTGGCGCTGAGGTCCAGATCGCGGCTCTGCAGCAGCAGGACCTGGGCGGCGACGTCGCCGAGAGTGGCTTTGTAGCTGCCGATCATGCGAGCGAAAACGTTATAGATAACCACCGCCGGGATAGCGGCAAACAGGCCGATTGCCGTTGCCAGCAGCGCTTCCGCGATGCCCGGGGCGACAACCGCGAGGTTGGTGGTTTGCGTCTGCGCGATGCCGATGAAGCTGTTCATGATGCCCCAGACGGTACCAAACAGGCCGACGAACGGGGAGATGGCGCCGATGGTCGCCAGGTAGCCGTTACCGCGGCCCATATAGCGACCGACAAACGCCACGCGGCGCTCAAGGCGGAAACCGGTACGTTCTTTAATACCTTCGTTATCTTCGACGCCGGCCGACAGCTCGAGCTCGTTCTGCGCTTCGTTGATAAGCTGCGAGCTCAGGCTTTTCGGATGGAAAGCGTTGGCGATATCGCTGGCCTGGTCGAGGGAGCGGGCTTCGCCGAGAAGCTGCTGTTCGCGCTTGAGGCGGCGCTTGCTGGAGAGCATTTCAGCACCTTTGCCGAAAAAGATAGCCCATGTGACTATCGACGCCAGAATCAGGCCGATCATCACGACCTTAACGACAATATCGGCATGATGATACATACCCCAAACGGAAAGATCCGCCTGCATCAAATTATTACCCACTCTGAGTCTCCAGGACGTAAATCACAAAATCTGAGCATAATAATATCAAAACGGCATCGAATTGATAGTGGTTCTCATTAGTATTTACACTGTGCAGCAAATCACGTTTATTTTCCCTGCGCTTACGCAGTAAAAAAGTGGCCGCCGGGGGATTTGGTAAAATTTTTGCCTGTATCCGCCCTAAGTCGGTACACATCCGGGTATTCATGCTAGTTTAGACGTCCAGACGTATAAAAACAGGCAAAAAACATGGCTGACAAACATCTTGATACCGCCCTGGTCCACGCCGGGCGCAGTAAAAAATATACCTTAGGATCGGTCAACAGCGTGATTCAGCGCGCTTCATCGCTGGTGTTCGACACCGTCGAAGATAAGAAACATGCCACCCGCAACCGGGCGAAGGGCGAGCTGTTTTACGGCCGTCGCGGCACGCTGACCCACTTCTCGCTGCAGGAAGCCATGTGCGAGCTGGAAGGCGGCGCCGGCTGCGCCCTGTTCCCCTGCGGCGCGGCGGCGGTGGCCAATACGATTCTGGCGTTTGTTGAGCAGGGCGACCACGTTCTGATGACCAATACCGCCTACGAGCCGAGCCAGGATTTTAGCACCAAAGTTCTTGCCAGGCTCGGCGTAAGCACCGGCTGGTTCGATCCGCTGATTGGCGCCGATATCGCCCGCCTGGTCCAGCCGAATACCCGCGTGGTGTTCCTCGAGTCTCCGGGGTCGATAACTATGGAGGTCCACGACGTTCCGGCGATCGTCGCGGCCGTACGCCGCGTTGCCCCGGAAGCGATCATCATGATCGACAACACCTGGGCGGCAGGCGTGCTGTTCAGGGCGCTGGATTTCGGCGTCGATATCTCGATTCAGGCCGGCACCAAATACCTGATCGGCCACTCCGATGCGATGGTCGGCACCGCGGTCGCCAACGCGCGCTGCTGGGACCAGCTGCGTGAGAACGCCTATCTGATGGGGCAGATGCTCGACGCGGATACCGCCTATATGACCAGCCGCGGCCTGCGCACTCTCGGCGTGCGCCTGCGTCAGCACCACGAGAGCAGCCTGCGCATCGCCGAATGGCTGGCGCAGCATCCGCAGGTGGCGCGGGTCAACCATCCAGCGCTGCCGGGCAGCAAAGGGCATGAGTTCTGGAAGCGCGACTTCACCGGCAGCAGCGGCCTGTTCTCGTTTATTCTCAATAAGCGGCTGAACGATGCCGAGCTGTCCGCTTATCTGGACAACTTCAGCCTGTTCAGCATGGCCTACTCCTGGGGCGGTTTTGAATCGCTAATCCTCGCGAACCAGCCGGAGCACATCGCCGCCATCCGCCCCGAGGCTGAAGTCGATTTCAGCGGCACGCTGATCCGCGTCCATATCGGTTTAGAAAATGTTGACGATCTGTTGGCGGATTTAGCGGCGGGCTTCGCGCGTATCGTGTAAAGTGACGGCCAGTGGCAATAATTGCGGACGTTCTGTTAGAGGCGGCCGCTTTTGTTGCGCCCGGGATCAAGGTGTTCTGGGCTCTTCAGGAGTACACTAGGCAAAAATACGGTACCACTTAGGAAAGTCCATGGTTGTTATTCAAGAGATTGTCGCCGCGCTCTGGCAACATGATTTTGCCGCATTGGCGAACCCTCACGTTGTGGGCGTTGTATATCTGGTCATGTTCGCGACCCTGTTTCTCGAGAACGGTTTGCTGCCGGCCTCATTTTTACCCGGAGACAGCCTGCTGCTGCTCGCCGGCGCGCTGATTGCTAAAGGCGTCATGGACTTTGTGCCCACCCTTGCCATTCTGACGACGGCGGCCAGCCTCGGCTGCTGGCTGAGCTATGTCCAGGGGCGCTGGCTCGGCAATACCGAGACCGTTAAGGGCTGGCTTTCCCATCTACCGCAAAAATATCATCAGCGTGCGACCTGCATGTTTGACAAGCACGGGCTGCTGGCCCTGCTGGCCGGCCGTTTCCTGGCCTTTGTCCGCACCCTGCTGCCTACGATGGCCGGTATTTCGGGGCTCTCCAACCGCCGCTTCCAGTTCTTCAACTGGCTCAGCGCGCTGCTGTGGGTCAGCGTGGTTACCGGACTCGGATATGCGCTAAGCATGATTCCTTTCGTCAAGCGCCACGAAGATCAGGTGATGACCTGCCTGATGGTACTGCCTATCGCTCTGCTGGTTGCCGGCCTGCTGGGTACGCTGGTGGTGGTCATTAAGAAAAAGTTCTGCAACGCCTGATTGACCTTCCCGGGAGGGCGCCAGCGCGCCTTCCCGCAGCGTGCGTTTCCCGTTACATCCCCTGAATCGTTCTGATCCGCGCCGCATCTTCGCCCGGCGTCATGCCAAAATAGCGCTTAAACTCCCGGCTGAACTGCGACGCGCTTTCGTAGCCTACGCGCATCGCCGCCGCGCTGGCCTTCATCCCGTCGTGGATCATCAGCATCCGCGCCTTATGCAGGCGATAGCTTTTCAGATACTGCAGCGGCGAGGTGCTGGTGACCGATTTAAAATTGTGATGAAACGCCGAGACGCTCATGTTGGCCTCCGCCGCCAGCTGATCGACGCTCAGGTTCTCGGTGTACTGGCTTTCAATGCGTTTGAGGACACGGCTGATCAGGCTGAAGTGCGTTTGCCGGCTGACCAGCGCCAGCAGCGCCCCGCCGCACGGCCCGGTCAGCACGTAGTAGAGCATCTCGCGAATAATCTGTTTGCCCAGAATGCGCGCATCCAGCGGCCGCTCCATCACGTCCAGCAGCCGTTCAGCGGCGCACAAAATCTCCTCCGAGAGCGCCGCCGAGTTGATTCCGCTCGATGCCACCGCGGGCTGGAAGCGCTCATCCTCGCCAATATCCATCAGCAGCTCCTGCAGCTGCAGAATATCCACGTTCAGCCGCAGCCCCGCCAGCGGAACCTCCGGCGTCGCGAAGGTCTCGCACTCAAACGGCAGCGGTACCGTCAGCAGCAGATATTCATTGGTGTCGTAACGGAAAGTCCGCTCATTTATATAGCCAATTTTATGACCGGAAAAGAGAAAAACGATGCCCGGCTGATACATCACCGGCGTGCGCGTTCCCGGCTGCGTGCCGTACAATAACCGAATATCAGGCAGCAGCTCGCTGAGTTTTTCTTCGTTATTTTTCAGCGTATTAACTTTTTCAGTTAGCAGCTGACAGATCCGGGAACGCTTCATTTACGATGACTCTCCAGTCGTTTTTTCACGACTTCATTGTGCGCATTCCGCAGCTTTTTCTCCAGTCCTGCGGAGAAATGGGCAAGACATCGGCAGGAATGTGCATTGAGGGTAACGGATGAGGAGACCACAATGTCCGTCATCTGGCCGGGATATCTTCTCCGTCGGCAGTTTTCTCTTATTGAGGTGATGAGCAATGAACAATTTCGATCTGTATACCCCAACCCGTATCCTGTTTGGTAAAGGCGCCATCGAAAACCTGCGCGATCAAATCCCGGCGGGAGCCCGTATTCTGGTCACCTACGGCGGCGGCAGCGTGAAAAAAACCGGCGTACTGGATCAGGCCCTGAGCGCGCTGAGCGATTTTGAGGTGCTGGAATTCGGCGGCATTGAACCGAACCCATCCTACGAAACGCTGATGAACGCGGTCAAAATTGCCCGTGAACAGCAGATCACCTTCCTGCTGGCGGTGGGCGGCGGCTCCGTGCTCGACGGGACGAAGTTTATCGCCGCGGCCGCGCATTATGATGAAAACGTCGATCCGTGGGAAATCCTTGAAACCCACGGTAAAAACGTCAAAAGCGCGATCCCGATGGGCTCCGTGCTGACCCTGCCGGCGACCGGCTCCGAGTCCAATAAAGGCGCCGTCGTTTCGCGTAAAACCACCGGCGACAAGCGCGCCTTTATGTCTTCCCACGTGCAGCCGGTGTTTGCGATCCTCGATCCGATTTACACCTACACCCTGCCGCCGCGCCAGGTTGCCAACGGCGTGGTTGACGCATTTGTCCATACCGTTGAGCAGTACGTGACCTATCCGGTTGATGGCAAAATCCAGGACCGCTTTGCCGAGGGCATCCTGCTGACCCTGATCGAAGATGGCCCGAAAGCGCTGCAAGAGCCGGAGAACTACGACGTGCGCGCCAACATTATGTGGGCCGCGACCCAGGCGTTAAACGGCCTGATCGGCGCCGGCGTTCCGCAGGACTGGGCAACGCATATGCTGGGACATGAGCTGACCGCCATGCACGGCCTTGATCATGCCCAGACTCTGGCCATCGTACTGCCGGTACTGTGGAATGAAAAACGCGATGCCAAACGCGCTAAGCTGCTGCAGTACGCCGCCCGCGTGTGGAATATTACCGAAGGTTCTGAAGATGAGCGCATCGACGCGGCCATCGCCGCAACGCGCAATTTCTTCGAACAGCTCGGCGTGCCGACTCGCCTGAGCGGCTACGGTCTCGACGGTAGCTCCATCCCGGCGCTGTTGGCTAAACTGGAAGAACACGGCATGACACAGCTCGGTGAAAACCAGGATATCACTCTCGACGTCAGCCGCCGTATTTACGAGGCTGCACGCTGATTTTCCCCTGCTGATCCCCCCTCTCCTTCGCGTCATCGGATGCGAAGGAGAGGAGTTTCACTACCGTTTTTAGCTATTTCGTCCAGACTTAATGCTACCCCTTAGCGAGATGTACCCCGCTAAGCTTCATTAACAGGAGGAAGGCATGACACATCCAACCGTGATAAAACTGCACGACGGCAACCTGATGCCACAGCTGGGCCTCGGCGTGTGGAAAGCAGGCAACGAGGAGGTCGTCTCCGCCATTCACAAGGCGCTGGAAGTCGGTTATCGCTCTTTTGACACCGCCGCCGCGTATCAAAACGAAGCCGGCGTCGGCAGCGCGCTGAGCCAGGCAGACGTCCCTCGCGATGAGTCTGTTTATCACCACCAAGCTATGGAACGACGATCAAAAACGCCCGCATGAAGCTCTGCAGGAGAGCCTGAGCAAGCTGCGGCTCGACTACGTCGATTTGTATTTAATGCACTGGCCGGTTCCGGCGATCGACCATTTCGTTGAAGCCTGGAAGGGCATGATTGAGCTACAAGAACAGGGGCTGGCCAAAAGCATTGGCGTCTGTAATTTCCAGGTCCACCACCTGCAGCGGCTGCTTGACGAAACCGGCGTCGTGCCGGTGATTAATCAGGTCGAACTCCATCCCCTGCTGCAGCAGCGCCAGCTGCACGCCTGGAACGCGACGCACAAAATTCAGACCGAATCCTGGAGCCCGCTGGCTCAGGGCGGCGAAGGCGTATTCGATCAGAAAATCGTCCGCGAGCTGGCCGACAAGTACGGTAAAACGCCGGCGCAGGTCGTGATCCGCTGGCATCTCGATAACGGCCTGGTGGTGATCCCTAAATCGGTGACCCCTTCGCGTATCGCGGAAAACTTTAACGTCTGGGATTTCCGTCTCGATAAAGACGAACTGGGAGCAATGGCGAAGCTGGATATCAACAAGCGCCTCGGGCCAGATCCTGACCAGTTTGGCGGCTAACCTTCCTACCTGACCGCAGGGCGGTTTTCGCGTATCCCGGACGGCGACGCAGCGGCCACCGTCCGGGCGACCTTATCCCTTAACTCCTTCACCCCGGCAAGCCTTGCGCTGCCGGGGAATTTCGCCTTAGCGGGACGCCGGGCGCAGGCGTTTTTTCGCGCCAACAGCAGGCGTCTGGCGCTGATGCTCAACCGGCGTATGCCTGGTCAGGGCCGGACGAATATGGCGATTCTGGCGACGCGCTTCCCGCATCTCGTCCAGCGTCGGCGCAGGCACCAGACAGTCGCGGCGTGAACCGATCAGATGCTTTTTGCCCATGGCTTCCAGCGCCTGGCGGATCAGCGCCCAGTTTGCCGGATCGTGGTAGCGCAGCAGCGCTTTATGCAGGCGGCGCTGCTTATCCCCTTTCGGCACCACCACGTCTTCGCTTTTATAGCCAATCTTACCCAGCGGGTTCTTGCCGGTGTAATACATGGTGGTTGAGTTGGCCAGCGGCGACGGATAGAAGTTCTGCACCTGATCGAGACGGAAACGGTTTTTCTTCAGCCACAGCGCCAGGTTCACCATATCTTCATCGCGAGTGCCCGGATGCGCGGAGATAAAGTACGGAATCAGATACTGCTCTTTCCCCGCCTGCTTTGAGTAGGTGTCGAACAGCTCTTTGAAGCGATCGTAGCTGCCCATCCCCGGCTTCATCATCTTCGACAGCGGGCCCTCTTCGGTATGTTCAGGGGCGATCTTCAGATAGCCGCCGACGTGGTGGGTCGCCAGCTCTTTGATATAGCGCGGATCCTCCACGGCAATGTCATAGCGCACGCCGGAGGCGATAAGGATTTTTTTGATCCCCTTCAGATCGCGGGCGCGGCGGTAGAGATTAATCGTCGGCTCGTGGTTGGTATCCATATGCGGGCAGATGTCCGGATAAACGCACGACAGGCGACGACAGGTCTGCTCCGCACGCGGCGACTTGCAGCGCAGCATATACATATTGGCCGTTGGGCCGCCGAGGTCGGAAATCACCCCGGTGAAGCCGGGAACCGTGTCGCGAATCGCCTCGATTTCGTTAACGATCGAGTCTTCGGAGCGGCTCTGAATAATGCGCCCTTCATGCTCGGTAATCGAACAGAAGGAACAGCCGCCAAAGCAGCCGCGCATAATATTGATAGAGAAGCGGATCATCTCATATGCCGGGATGCGGCTATCGCCGTACGCCGGGTGCGGAACGCGCTTATACGGCAGCGCAAACACGCTGTCCATCTCCTCCGTCGACAGCGGAATGGCCGGCGGGTTAACCCAAATATAGCGCTCGCCGTGCTTTTGCATCAGGGCGCGGGCGCAGCCGGGGTTGGTTTCATGATGAAGAATACGCGACGCGTGGGCGTACAGGACCTTATCCCCTTTGACCTTCTCAAAGGACGGCAGCAGAACATAGGTTTTTTCCCACGGTTTCGGGCGCGGCGGCTGCACGGTGACCGGTTTAACCTCTTGTTTTGCCGGCTGAACGGTTTTGTTATCCGCACACGGCAGATCTTCGCCGTACGTATGCGGGATCGGATCGATTTTGCCCGGCGTATCGAGACGGGTGGAATCGACGCCGCTCCAGCCCGGCAGCGCTTCTTTCACCATGATTGCGGTATTGCGCACGTCGCGAATCTGCGTAATCGGCTCGCCGGCGGCCAGGCGGTGCGCCACTTCTACCAGCGGACGTTCACCGTTGCCGAACATCAGCATATCGGCCTTCGAATCAACCAGCACCGAACGGCGCACGGTATCGGACCAGTAGTCATAGTGCGCGGTACGACGCAGGCTGGCCTCAATGCCGCCGAGAATAACCGGGACGTCTTTCCACGCCTCTTTACAGCGCTGGGTATAGACCAGAGTCGCGCGATCCGGGCGCTTGCCGGCGACGTTGCCCGCGGTATAGGCGTCGTCATGGCGCAGCTTGCGGTCGGCGGTGTAGCGGTTGATCATCGAGTCCATGTTGCCGGCGGTGACGCCGAAGAACAGGTTCGGTTTACCCAGACGCATAAAGTCATCTTTATTATTCCACTCCGGCTGGGAAATTATCCCAACGCGGAACCCCTGCGCCTCCAGCATGCGGCCGCAGATGGCCATACCGAAGCTTGGGTGATCGACGTAGGCATCGCCGGTGACCAGAATGATGTCGCAGCTATCCCAGCCAAGTTGATCCATCTCTTCGCGTGACATGGGTAAAAACGGCGCGGGGCCAAAACAGGCGGCCCAGTACTGCGGCCAGGAAAACAGGTCACGACCCGGTTGGATCAGGGATATTGCGCTCATATTGCTTCCGGGGAAAAATGATAAAAAAATAACCAAAGGGCGGCGATTATAAGCCGGATTGACGCATAAAATGAAGGGAGATTTTGTTACCCCGGCCGGGATTCGGCCAGGGGATGGGCGTTACGGCGCCGGATTCACCAGGATCTGGCCAATCGAGCCGCGATCGGCGAGCTCCAGGGTCTGGCTGAGGTACTGGAACGGGAAGTGTGCCCAGGAGGGCTGGGCGTAATACACCAGCAGCTCCACCTGGCCGTCGATCCAGACGGTATCTTTCCAGCCGCGATCTTCCGGGAACGGCGTGGAACCATTGACGTTGCGCACCTGGAACATCACCCCTTCGATATGGAACGACTGCGGCATGTCGGCGCGTACCGTCCAGCGCTCCCAGGTTCCCTGCAGGGCGGTAATATCGATACGCTGCGGATCCCATAGCTGACCGTTAATTCCCGGATCGTCGCCGAGGGAGATATCGCGGCTGCGGGTCGGCGTGCCGGTCAAAATTTCCGTCGGCAGCAGGCGTACCGGCAGGCTGTCGGTGACCAGCGGCAGCAGGCCCGTTGGGCGCAGGGTTAACAGCAGCGTCGAAATCAGAATGCTTGAGGGCTCGAAGAAACCGCGAATGCGATCGACGATGCTCGCCGCCTCGCCGCAGGTAATCGACACCTCATCGCCGTTGGTCATGTCCACCAGGATCTCACGCCGTTCGCCGGGAGCCAGAGAGACTGTTTCAGCGAAACCGGCGCCGGCAGAAACCCCTGATCGCCGGAGATAACGTGCAGCAGTCGGCCATCGCTCATCTGCAGCTGGTAGCGGCGGGAGTTAGAGGCGTTCAGCAGGCGCAGACGCACCCAGCCGCGCGAGACCTCCACGTACGGGCCCTGTACGCCGTTAACCAGCAGCGTATCGCCGACGAAGCCGCCGCTGCCCGGTTCGCTGTATTCCGGCGTGCCGAAATTATCCAGCCGCTTGTCCTGAATGATGACCGGAAAGTCATCCACGCCGTAGTGGTTAGGAATGGGAAGATTTTTGCTGACCTCGTCTTCCACCAGCCACATCCCCGCCAGGCCGTTATAGACCTGTTTGGCCATATGGTTTGGCGTATTCGCCTGATACCACAGGGTAGCGGCGCTCTGGCGGATGGGCAGCACCGGCGCCCAGTCGGCGTTCGGCGACATCATGCGCGCCGCGCCGCCAATTAGCGGGCCGGGAACCTGCAGGCCGCGAATGGTCATAGCGACGTTTTCCGTCAGCCGGTTGCTATAAATCAGCTTAACGTCATCGCCGTTCCACACGCGAATCGTCGGCCCAAGATAGCGACCGTTTACGCCCCACACCGACGCGCGGGTGCCCGGCGTAAACGACCAGTGCGCGCGCTGCAGGGTCAAAAACAGCGGCTGGCCGCGGCGCGACTCGAGCAGCGGAGGAACGGGCAGTTCTGGCTGCTGGCCGGCGGCATGTGCGTTCAGCGGCACGGCTCCCGCGCACAGCGCTACGCCTGAAGCCTTAATAAACTGACGCCGACTGAGTGACATATTAACTCCATGAAATACTGACAAATCAGAAAGGGAATTCGTTTCCCGCTAGCACCAGGCCCGCGCTATCGCGGCGTTTCCTGTCTATTTCTTACCCGCGGCTTCGCGCTCCGCGACTTCGCGATCCAGCTCTTCAATCTTCGCGGCCATCAGCTCGCGGCAGTGTTTCGCCAGCGCGCGCACGCCGTCTTTACCAAACTCGCTGGTATCAACCGGCGGCAGCATCTCAACAATGACCAGGCCGTTATTCAGGCGATTGAGTTTAATTTTATTCGAAGTATTAGAAACGCATACCGGAATAATCGGCACGCCAGCGGCGATAGCCGCGTGAAAAGCGCCGGTTTTAAACGGCAGCAGGCCGCGGCCGCGGCTGCGCGTTCCTTCCGGGAACATCCAAAAAGATATTTTGCGTTTTTTAAACGTATTCACCACCTGAGCGATCGTCCCGTGCGCCTTCGCCCGGTTATTACGATCGATCAGCAGGTTCCCCGTCAACCAGTACAGCAGGCCAAAGAACGGCACCCACACCAGACTCTTTTTACCCACGGTGACGGTTGGCGGCTGCACGATGTTTGCTGCCGTCACCATATCATAGTTGTTCTGGTGATTAGCGATGTATATCGCGTTGCCGTAGCTTTGTGCATCGGCGGGCTTGCGCGTTTCCACCTTCAGACCGAATACCGGAGAGAGTCGGCCAAAAAGATGGCCGAAGGTCGCCACGTGTTTCGGGTTACGCGGACTGAATAAGCAGTAAATACAGCCAAATATGCAGACAAAAATACAGTAAATAACAACGATAATTAGTCGAAAAATAAATAGCATAGCTACCTCTAAAACCCAAACCGCTGAAAATAATACCCGTGATACCGCAGGCTGCGCTCTCCGACCCTTGCGGGCCGCCGCGGGTATTAATCAGGATACAGATTCGTTATTCGCCCGTTGAAGACGCCGGGAGCGACTGACCACCCGGCATATCTTGAATGATTTTGCGTCTATTGTTAATCGCAACGACCGAATAAACAACGGTTTGGCGGCAAATGTTAACACCCTCCCCCGTGGAGGAGGATGCCCATATTACTCTTCGCTATCGCCCGCCGAGGCGCGATGAGGCGAATCAACGTCCACGCGATCGATTTTCTGCAGCCCGCGCATCAGCGAACCGCGGCGACCGCGCTCGCCGGTGACTTTTTGCAGCTCTTCCGGACGCAGTTTGATCTTGCGTTTGCCGACGTGGATGGTCAGCGTACTCTGCGGCGGCAGGACGAACAGATACGCCAGGCCATCCTGCCCGGAAGCGGCATCCGCAGACGGAATATTGATAATTTTATTGCCCTTGCCTTTCGACAGACTGCGGCAGATCGCTGACCGGGAACATCAGCATGCGCCCGGCAGAAGTAATGGCCAGCAGCATATCGGACTCGTCTTCAATCACCAGCGGCGGCATCACCCGCGCATTTTCCGGCAGCGAGATCAGCGCCTTACCGGCGCGGTTGCGCGCGATGAGGTCGTTGAAGGTGCAGACAAAGCCGTAGCCGGCGTCGGAGGCCATCAGCAGCTTCTGGTCGTCGCCTTCCATCAGCATATGTTCGACGCTGGCGCCCGGCGGCAGCGTGAGCTTGCCGGTAATCGGCTCGCCCTGGCCGCGGGCCGACGGCAGCGTAATCGGGTCGATGGCGTAGCTGCGCCCGGTGGTATCAATAAACACCACCGGCTGATTGCTCTTGCCCTTCGACGAGGCTTTCCAGCTGTCGCCGGCTTTATAGCTTAGCCCCTGAGCGTCAATGTCGTGGCCTTTGGCGCTGCGCACCCAGCCCATTTGCGACAGCACGATGGTTACCGGCTCGGACGGCAGCATATCGTGCTCGCTCATCGCCTTCGCTTCTTCACGCTCGCGCAGCGGCGAACGACGGTCGTCGCCAAACGTGTCGGCGTCGGCCTGCAGCTCTCTCTTCAGCAGGTTATTCATTTTGCGCTCGGACGCCAGAATAGCCTGCAGATTATCGCGCTCTTTTTCCAGTTCGCCCTGCTCGCCGCGGATTTTCATCTCTTCCAGCTTAGCAAGATGACGCAGCTTCAGTTCGAGGATCGCTTCCGCCTGCGTTTCGCTGATGCCAAAGCGCGACATCAGCGCCGGCTTGGGCTCATCTTCACGGCGGATGATTTCGATGACTTCATCGATGTTCAGGAACGCAACCAGCAAACCCTCAAGGATGTGCAGGCGCTTGAGCACCTTCTCCAGACGATAGTTCAGGCGGCGACGGACGGTATCGCGACGGAAGGTGAGCCACTCCGTCAGGATCTCCAGCAGGTTTTTGACCGCCGGGCGGTTGTCCAGGCCAATCATGTTCAGGTTGATGCGGTAGCTTTTTTCGAGATCGGTGGTCGCGAACAGGTGGTTCATGACCTGATCCATATCCACGCGATTAGAGCGCGGGACGATCACCAGACGGGTCGGGTTTTCGTGATCCGACTCGTCGCGCAGATCGTCAACCATCGGCAGCTTTTTATTACGCATCTGGGCGGCGATTTGCTCCAGCACGCGGGCGCCGGAAACCTGATGCGGCAGCGCGTTAATCACCACCGCGCCGTCCTCTTTCTTCCACACCGCGCGCATGCGCACCGAGCCGCGGCCGTTCTGATAGATTTTGCGGATCTCGGCGCGCGGGGTAATGATTTCAGCTTCGGTGGGGTAATCCGGTCCGTGAACGATATCCAGCAGCTCGTCGAGCGAAGTCTGCGGCTTTTCAATCAGGGCGATGGCCGCTTTGGCCACTTCGCGCAGGTTGTGCGGCGGAATATCGGTTGCCATCCCGACGGCGATACCGGTGGTGCCGTTGAGCAGAATATTCGGCAAACGCGCAGGCAGCATTTTCGGCTCCTGCATCGTACCGTCAAAGTTAGGCACCCAGTCAACGGTTCCCTGACCCAGCTCGCCCAGCAGCAGCTCCGCATACTTTGACAGGCGGGATTCGGTATAACGCATCGCGGCGAAGGATTTGGGATCGTCCGGGGCGCCCCAGTTGCCCTGACCGTCCACCAGCGGGTAGCGGTAAGAGAACGGCTGCGCCATCAGCACCATTGCCTCATAGCAGGCGCTATCGCCGTGCGGGTGATATTTACCCAGCACGTCGCCGACGGTGCGGGCGGATTTTTTGAATTTAGCGCTGGCGTTCAGACCCAGTTCGGACATCGCATAAACGATGCGCCGCTGGACCGGTTTCAGGCCATCGCCAATGAACGGCAACGCCCTGTCCATGATGACGTACATGGAATAGTTCAGGTAGGCGTTTTCCGTAAATTCATGCAGCGCAAGGCGCTCTGCCATATCGCTCATTAATCGTGAATCCTCAATCTGCGTACCGACCGTTCGGGCGGCAAAACTACCCGCGATAATACCCTATCTAACGCCCTGAGTCACAGGGCGTTAGACCGGTTGAGAATTCTGCTATGCGGAGCGGCAGCGGCGCCCCGCTCAGAGGCTTTACGGGGCGACTTTGCTTAGCTGCTTCACGTCGATTTCTACCGAGTTCCAGTCCTTATCGACCTCACCCTGAATTTCCACCGTATCCTTCGGCGTCACGGTGACGCCATTCCAGCGCTTGTGGTCAATATCGACATTCACCGTGCCGGAAGCATCCTGAAATTTGTACAGGTCGTCGGAAATACGCTCAACGATTTTACCGCGCAGGGTCACCCAGGCATCGTCGCGCAGGGATTTCGCATTCTCTACCGTCGTCACGCTGCCGTTCGGGCCAATAAAGCCGCCCTTTTGCGCGGCGCTCTGGCTGGGTTGCGTTGCACCAGGGCCGGAGAAACCACCCGGTTCGGCAGCCAGTACCGGCATAGAAACTAAAGCAACGATCGCGGTCATTGCGGCGATTTTCTTCATGATGTGTTCTCCCTTGATGTTGATATCGCCACCATTAAAGCTGGCAAAACTTAACAACTTCTTAAGCGGGAAAAAGAAATTTTATTGCTGTACAGAGGGCGCCGCAACGCGTTTTACTGCGCGTATATCCGCGAGCCACAGGAGCAGGCCAATGCGTATTTTACTGGTGGAAGACGACAAACTCATCGGCGACGGCATCAAGGCCGGGCTGAGTAAAATGGGCTTCAGCCTCGACTGGTTCACCCGCGGCGAAGAGGGAAAAGCCGCGCTCTACGCCGCCCCCTATGACGCGGTCATCCTCGATCTGACGCTGCCCGGCATCGACGGTCTCGATATCCTGCGCGAATGGCGCGATAAAGGTCACCACCAGCCGGTGCTGATCCTCACCGCGCGCGATGCGCTCAGCCAGCGGGTTGAGGGGCTGCGGCTCGGCGCCGATGACTATCTGTGTAAGCCTTTCGCGCTTATTGAGGTCGCTGCCCGCCTCGAAGCGCTGGTGCGTCGCGCCCACGGCCAGAGCAGCAGCGAACTGCGCCACGGCAACGTCACTCTCGACCCCGGCCGCCTGACGGTCACCCTCGCGGGGGAGCCGCTGGCGCTGAAGCCCAAAGAGTTCGCCCTGCTCGAACTGCTGATGCGTAACGCCGGGCGCGTGCTGCCGCGTAAACTCATTGAAGAAAAGCTCTATAGCTGGGACGACGATGTCTCCAGCAACGCCGTGGAGGTCCACGTACACCATCTGCGCCGCAAGCTCGGCAGCGAGTTTATCCGCACCGTCCACGGCATTGGCTACACCCTGGGGGACGCATGAAGCGGCTGGGTCGGCTAAGCCTGCGCGTTCGCCTGACGCTGCTTTTTTTCCTGCTCACCGGCCTGGCCTGGGGAAGCGCCTCGTTTATTGCCTGGCAGCAGACCACCCACCAGTTGGATAAGCTGTTTGATACCCAGCAGCTGCTGTTTGCCCGTCGTCTGAGCGCGATGAATTTCGACGAGCTGCATACTTCTCCCCCGCAGGTGCGGACGAAAAAGAAGGTCAGGCATGGCCACCTTGACGACGACGCGCTGGCCTTCGCCATTTTTAGCGCCGACGGCAAAATGGTGCTGCACGATAGCGAAAACGGCGAGGATATTCCGGGGGATAAGCGACGGGAAGGCTTCAGCGACGGCTACCTGCATAACGATGATGATGAGTGGCGCTTCCTGCAGCTCACCACCGCCGACGGCCGCTACCGCATTGTCGTCGGCCAGGAGTGGGACTACCGCCGGGAGATGGCGCTGGATATCGTCAGCTCGCAGCTGACTCCCTGGCTGGTGGCTCTGCCGCTGATGTTTCTGCTGCTGATCGTCCTGCTCAGCCGGGAGCTGGCGCCGCTCAAGCGGCTCGCCCGCACCCTGCGCCTGCGCGCGCCGGATTCGGCAGAATCGCTTAACGTCGCCAGGATCCCCAGCGAGGTCCGCCCGCTGGTCGATGCGCTGGATCAGCTGTTTGCCCGAACTCACGACGCTATGATCCGCGAGCGCCGCTTTACCTCAGACGCCGCCCACGAGCTGCGTAGCCCGCTGGCGGCGCTGAAGGTGCAAACCGAGGTGGCCCAGCTGTCAATGGACGACCCGCAGGGCCGTGAAAGGGCGCTGGCGCAGCTGCACGTCGGGATCGATCGCGCTACCCGGCTGGTCGATCAGCTGCTGACGCTGTCGCGCCTCGACTCCCTGGCCGCGCTCGAAGACGTGGATAGCGTCGCCATCGACGAGCTGCTGCAGTCAGCGGTGATGGAGATGTACCATCCGGCGCAGCAGGCGGGCGTTGAGCTCCGCCTGCATCCGCACGCCGCGAAGGTGACGCGCGTGGGTCAACCGCTGCTGCTTGGCCTGCTGGTGCGTAACCTGCTGGATAACGCCGTACGCTACAGCCCGCGCGGAAGCCGGGTGGATATCATCCTCGACGCCCGCGGGTTTCGCGTTTGCGATAACGGCCCGGGCATCAGCGCCGAAGCGCTGGCGCGTATCGGCGAGCGCTTTTATCGCCCTCCCGGCCAGGATGAGCCGGGCAGCGGGCTGGGGCTATCTATCGTCCGCCGCATCGCCGCCCTGCACAGCATGACGATTACCTTCGATAACGCCCCCGGCGGCGGCTTTGAGGCGCGGGTCGTCTGGTAGCGGGATTATTGCTAAAAAAGCAAAAGACTTTGCACATTTCGCTCATTTTACCGCCCTGGCCGGTGGGCTAAAATAGCCGACAAAATTGAAACGCCAGGGGTAAAAAATGAGCAACATTCTGATTATCAACGGGGCAAAAAAATTCGCCCACTCTAACGGCCAGCTAAACGACACCCTGACCGAGGTCGCGGATGGTTATCTGCGCGACGCCGGGCATGATGTTAAAATCGTCCGTGCCGAAAGCGAATACGACGTGAAAGCAGAAGTACAAAATTTCCTCTGGGCCGACGTCATTATCTGGCAAATGCCGGGCTGGTGGATGGGCGCGCCCTGGACCGTGAAAAAGTACATCGATGATGTCTTCACCGAAGGCCACGGCTCGCTGTACTCCAGCGATGGCCGCACCCGCTCCGATGCCGGCAAAAAATATGGCTCAGGCGGTTTAATTCAGGGCAAACGCTACATGCTCTCCCTGACCTGGAACGCGCCGATGGATGCCTTTACCGATGAAGCGCAGTTCTTCCACGGCGTCGGCGTTGACGGCGTTTACCTGCCGTTCCACAAGGCCAACCAGTTCCTCGGCATGACCGCCCTGCCGACCTTTATCGCTAACGACGTGATTAAAATGCCTGATGTTCCGCATTACATCGCAGAATATCGCAAGCATCTGGCGCAGATTTTTGGTTAACTAAAGGTCTATATACAGAAGGAGTTGAGTACATCATGTTGACAGTGATTGCAGAAATTCGCACCCGTCCTGGCCAGCACCATCGCCAGGCGGTGCTGGATCAGTTCGCCAAAACGATTCCGCTGGTTTTACAGGAAGAGGGCTGCCACGGCTACACGCCGATGATCGACCATGCCGCAGGCGTCAGCTTTCAGAGCACCTCGCCCGATTCCATCGTGATGGTCGAGCTGTGGGAAAGCGTGGCGCATCTCGAAGCGCACCTGCAAACTCCGCATATGAAAGCCCACGGCGAAGCGGTGAAGGGCGACGTGCTGGAAGTCAGCATTCGTATCCTGCAGCCCGGGGTTTAAGCAAAGATGTGAACCAACGGCCGGCAGGATTGCGGCCAGCAAAAAGGGAGCCAGAGGCTCCCTTTTTTGTACGATGCCTGCCGTCAGCCGGCTCAGGCTTCAATATCCGCCATATCGCCTTTTTCCTGCAGCCAGTTGCGGCGATCTTCCGAGCGCTTCTTGGCTAACAGCATATCCATCATCGCGGTGGTCTGCTGCTCGTCCTCATCGCTGATAATCAGCTGAACCAGACGGCGGGTGTTAGGGTCAAGCGTGGTTTCACGCAGCTGCATCGGGTTCATTTCGCCCAGCCCTTTAAAGCGTTGTACGTTCGGTTTACCCTTCTTGCGCTTGAGCTGCTCAAGCACCCCGGCTTTCTCTTCTTCCGTCAGCGCGTAGTAAACCTCTTTGCCGAGGTCAATGCGGTACAGCGGCGGCAGCGCCACGTGGACGTGCCCATGCTTGACCAGCGTGCGGAAGTGCTTAACGAACAGCGCGCAGAGCAGCGTGGCGATGTGCAGGCCGTCGGAGTCCGCATCCGCGAGGATACAGATCTTGCCGTAGCGCAGCCTGGCTCAAATCATCGCTATCCGGATCGATACCGATCGCCACCGAAATATCGTGCACCTCCTGCGAGGCCAGCACTTCATCCGAAGAGACCTCCCAGGTATTGAGGATCTTGCCCTTCAGCGGCATGATCGCCTGATACTCGCGGTCGCGCGCCTGCTTGGCAGACCCGCCCGCCGAGTCGCCTTCTACGAGGAACAGCTCGGTACGGTTGAGATCCTGGGCGGTGCAGTCCGCCAGCTTGCCCGGCAGCGCGGGGCCGCTGGTCAGCTTCTTACGCACCACCTTCTTAGCCGCGCGCATCCGGCGCTGGGCGCTGGAAATCGCCATTTCGGCCAGCAGACTCCGCGGCCTGGACGTTCTGGTTCAGCCACAGGCTGAAGGCGTCTTTTACCACGCCGGAGACGAAGGCCGCGCACTGGCGCGAGGAGAGGCGCTCTTTGGTCTGGCCGGCGAACTGCGGATCCTGCATTTTCACCGACAGCACGTAGGCGCAGCGATCCCAGATATCCTCCGCCGAGAGCTTGACGCCGCGCGGCAGAATATTGCGATATTCGCAGAACTCGCGCATGGCCTCCAGCAGGCCCTGACGCAGGCCGTTAACGTGCGTCCCGCCCTGCATGGTCGGGATCAGGTTGACGTAGCTTTCGGTTAGCAGCTCGCCGCCTTCCGGCAGCCACAGCAGCGCCCAGTCGACCGCTTCGGTTTCACCGGAGAAGTTGCCGACGAACGGCTGTTCCGGCAGCAGCGGCAGGCCGTTCACCGCTTCGCGCAGATAGTCCGTCAGGCCATCTTCATAGCACCAGCGCTGCTCGCTGTTGTTCACCAGGTCACGGAAGACGATCTCCACGCCGGGGCACAGTACGGCTTTGGCTTTGAGCAAATGGGTCAGGCGCGATACGGAGAAGCGCGGGCTATCGAAGAAGCTTTCATCCGGCCAGAAGTGCACGCTGGTACCGGTGTTACGCTTACCGCAGGTACCGGTAACGTGCAGATCCTCGACCTTATCGCCGTTCTCAAACGCAATGCTGTAGACCTGGCCGTCGCGGCGTACGTTAACCTCAACGCGCTTCGACAGGGCGTTGACCACCGAAATCCCCACCCCGTGCAGGCCGCCGGAGAACTGGTAGTTCTTGCCGGAAAACTTGCCGCCCGCGTGCAGCCGACACATGATCAGCTCAACCGCCGGAACCCCTTCTTCAGGATGGATATCGACCGGCATGCCACGCCCGTCGTCGATAACCTCCAGCGATTGATCGGCATGAAGAATGACCTCCACGCGTTTGGCGTGGCCGCCCAGTGCTTCATCCACACTGTTATCAATAACTTCCTGACCAAGATGGTTAGGACGTGTCGTGTCGGTGTACATTCCCGGGCGGCGGCGAACCGGCTCTAACCCGGTGAGTACCTCAATGGCATCAGCGTTGTATGAAGATTGCGTCATGGTGTGTATTCGTAGGTCGTCCAGGGATGCTTAGCGCAGGCCCAGAAAATCGATAATCTGAGTGAAATGATCTTCAAAGCCGACAAATGCATGATTGCCGCCCTCCTCTACCGTCTGCCGGCATGAGGCGTAGTAGCCAACGGCCTGGCGATAATCCAGCACCTCATCGCCCGTTTGCTGCAACAGCCAGAGTAAATCAGGCGATTCCAGCGGGTCGATTTGCATGACTTTGAGATCGTAAATATGGCGAGACTCTAGCACATATTGCTGCCCCGTGTACGGATTCTCATTGAGGCCGAGGAAATTGTTCAGCAGCTCAAACGGGCGCACGGCCGGGTTTACAACCACAGTTGGCAGCATAAAACACTGCGATAGCCAGGTTGCGTAGTAGCCTCCCAGCGAGGAGCCCACGACGCCCAGCGGTTCTCCGCCGTGTTCGAGAACAATCGCTTCCAGCAGCTCCGCCGCTTCAGCGGGGTAAACCGGCAGCTCCGGCACCACCATGTTAATTTCAGGATAATTTTGCGCCAGCCACGCCTTCAGCGCCGTCGCTTTGGCCGACCGCGGAGAGCTATTAAATCCGTGCAGATAGAGGAGCGTAGCCATCAGTATCCTTCTGAAGCGATATCAGGGTGAAATTTCACGCCGCTAAGGCGGCAAACTTCGGTCGTCAGGGTGCCATCTGGATGCAGATCCAGCCAGCGCCAGCCGGGGGAAACGGTATCCAGCGTAAAGTTGTCGCAGTGCGGCTTAAACTGCACGCAGGTTGACGGCGTAGCCATCATGCGTCGTCCGCCCCAGTTGAGATCCAGCTCCTGATGAATATGGCCGCACAGCAGATGCCTGACGCGGGGAAAAGCGGCTAGCGTGCGATCGAGCGCCGCGGCGTTGCGCAGGCTATGCTGATCCAGCCAGCTGCAGCCAGAGGCGAGAGGATGATGATGCAGCAGCAGCAGCGTATAGCGTTCAGGTTCTGCCGCGAGCTTGTTCTCAAGCCACTCCAGCTGAAAATCGCTCAACTCGCCGTGGGGAACGCCGAATACCTGGCTGTCCAGCAGCAGTATTTGCCAGCGGTCGCCGAGCAGAACGCGCTTGGCGGAGGAAATGCCTGATTCCTGCAGCGTGCTGTACATTGCCGGCTGAAAATCATGATTGCCCGGCAGCCAGACGCAGGGCGCAGTAAAACTCGCGATACCCTCAGCGAAGTGCTGATAGGCCGCGGCCGAGTGGTCCTGTGCCAGATCGCCTGTCGCGACAATCAGATCGCACTGGCGCTGCGAGGCGTGGATGGCTTCCAGCACGGCCTGATAGCTTTCCCAGGTATTGATGCCTAACAGCGTTTCATGTTTTTCAGCAAACAGGTGAGTATCAGTAATTTGTAATATCCTGACTCTGGCCTCACCAGCCAAAGGAAGGTTTAACAGGCTTTCCAAATGGTGTCCTTAGGTTTCACGACGCTAACAAACCGGAATCGCCATCGCTCCATGTGCTAAACAGTATCTCAGCCAGTCGGCTAAGAACTGGTTAATTTGATGCTTTTCGTCGCGTTGATGCAACTTTTTATTAGGATAATCATACCGCGCTTTGAAGCGAAAAATCTGCTGACTCGAACACACTTCGGCCACCATCGCATCATGATACAGGCGTACCGTCATGGACGGTAAGCTCCAGTAGCTTACCGCCGGCGCCGTTTGCTCAATCGACACCAGTGTAGTGTAGCGGGTCGATTCAACGATAGTTAGCCGGTACTGCGCACTGCCCACCTGGTAGCCCGCCATATCGCCCACTGCATCGGTTCGCGGCAGCAGGCGGCGCAACTGGGCAAAATTGGTTTCACACAGGCGCATCATTTCCGGGAAGTCAGGCGTATAACGCTTCATTTTGACCACTCATTACGTAAATTTTGATAGTGCAGCTGCAGCCATTGCAGCGCGATGACAGAAGCTGCGTTGTCGATCTTCCCTTCTTCTACCCACTGATAAGCCTGCTCCCTGCTGACCACATGAACCCGAATATCCTCATTTTCATCCGCCAGGCCGTGAATGCCTTTTGCCGTCGTCGCATCGACTTCCCCCACCAGAATCGACAGCCTCTCGCTGGTGCCGCCGGGGCTCGCCAGATAGCTCAGCACCGGCTTTGTCCGCCCAACGTCAAGGCCCGCCTCTTCTACCGCTTCACGCCGGGCGACCTCCTCAGGCGTTTCGCCTTCTTCAATCATGCCGGCCACCATTTCGAGCAGCCACGGGCTCTCGCTGGTGTCATATGCGGCAATGCGAATCTGCTCGACCAGCACAACTTCATCACGTATCGGGTCAAAGGGTAGCAAGACAGCGGCATGCCCGCGCTCAAAAATTTCGCGCGTCACTTCGCCGCTCATCCCGCCGTTAAACAGACGGTGGCGAAAACGGTATAAATCCAGCGAAAAAAAACCACGATAAAGCGTTTCGCGTGCAATAATTTCTACATCGTTTTTAGCGAAGGTAATTCCCTGCTTGTTGGGCTTGCTCATTGTCGGTGTCCTGCGAATTCGAAAGTAGGGATTTATAAGCCGTTTGGCTACCGTTTTACAGTCCGTATGTTAGATTGGTGCAAATTACCGCCGGATGGCACGTAACGCCAACTTTTTACGGCGGCAGACTCTATACAATCAGCAGATATATTTAGCTTTTGGGCAGCGCTTTATGCTTCACAACAAGGAATGCAAATGAAGAAATTTTTCCCCATCCTTATCGGCCTGGGCCTGACTGGCTTCAGCGCCATGAGCCAGGCAGAAAACCTGATGCAGGTTTATCAGCAGGCGCGTATCAGCAATCCTGACCTGCGTAAATCAGCAGCCGATCGCGATGCTGCATTCGAAAAGATCAACGAAGCACGTAGCCCGTTACTGCCTCAGCCTCGGTCTGGGTGCAGATTATACTTACACCAATGGCTATCGCGACAGCAACGGCATTAACTCGAACGTCACCAGCGGTTCGCTGCAGCTCACGCAAACGCTGTTCGATATGTCGAAATGGCGTGCCCTGACGCTGCAGGAAAAAGCGGCCGGTATTCAGGATGTTACCTATCAGACTGACCAGCAAACGCTGATTCTGAACACCGCGACGGCCTACTTTAACGTGCTGAGCGCCATCGATACGCTCTCCTATACCGAAGCGCAGAAGCAGGCGATCTATCGTCAGTTGGATCAGACCACCCAGCGTTTTAACGTGGGCCTGGTTGCCATTACCGACGTGCAGAACGCCCGTTCCCAGTACGACTCCGTGCTGGCCAACGAAGTCACCGCGCGTAACGACCTCGACAACGCGGTTGAAGCGCTGCGTCAGGTGACTGGCAACTACTATCCGCAGCTGTCGTCGCTGAACGTTGACGGCTTCAAAACCAACAAGCCGGAAACGGTGAACGCGCTGTTGAAAGAAGCGGAAAACCGCAACCTATCGCTGCTGCAGGCTCGTCTGAACCAGGATCTGGCGCGTGAGCAAATTCGCCAGGCGCAGGACGGCCATCTGCCGACTCTGGATTTAACCGCCTCCACCGGCGTCTCCAACACCTCTTATAGCGGTTCAAAAACCCATAACAGCAACCAGTATAACGACAACGACGCGGGCCAGAACAAAATCGGCCTGAGCTTCTCGCTGCCGCTGTATCAGGGCGGAATGGTTAACTCGCAGGTGAAACAGGCGCAGTACAACTTCGTCGGCGCCAGCGAACAGCTGGAAAGCTCGCACCGCACCGTGGTGCAGACCGTTCGCTCTTCCTTTAATAACATCAATGCTTCAATCAGCAGCATCAACGCCTACAAACAGGCGGTGGTCTCTGCCCAGAGCTCCCTGGATGCGATGGAAGCCGGCTATTCCGTTGGTACGCGTACCATCGTTGACGTGCTGGATGCGACAACTACGCTGTATAACGCCAAGCAGCAGACTCTCCAGCGCGCGTTATAACTATCTGATTAACCAGCTGAACATCAAGTCCGCGCTCGGCACCCTGAATGAGCAGGATCTGGTTGCGCTGAACAATACCCTGGGTAAACCTGTCGACACCTCACCGGATAGCGTTGCGCCGGAGAACCCGCAGCAGGACGCCAGCGCCGACGGCTACGGCGGCAGCGCGGCGCCAGCGGCAATGCCGGCTTCTACCCGCACCACGAAAACCAGCGGCGCGAATCCTTTCCGCCAGTAATCTTCGTTGCGTCATCGCGCTCCGCGTAACGGATTCCGTTAAGCGGAGCGCTAAACGTAAGGCAACGTAAAGATCCCCTGCTTTCCGCCCCTCTTCGCTTCATTTTCCACCACTCATCCTCTATCCTGAGCGTTAACAAAACGCCATACCACTGGGTCCAGGAAGACAAACATGAAACGGACAAAAAATATTAATCATGCCTCGTTCCGCAAAAGCTGGAGCGCTCGCCATCTGACGCCGGTCGCGCTCGCCGTGACGGCCGTCTTTATGCTCGCCGGTTGCGAAAAAAGCGACGAGACGGTTTCTCTGTATCAAAATGCCGATGACTGCACCGCCGCCAACCCTGGCAAAGGCGCAGAGTGCACAACCGCCTTTAATAACGCGACCAAAGAAGCCGAACGTACCGCGCCAAAATACGCCACCCGCGAAGATTGCGTAGCGGAGTTCGGTGAAGGCCAGTGTCAGCAGGCGCCGGCTCAGGCAGGCGTCGCGCCGGAAAATCAGGCCCAGGCGCAAAGCAGCGGCAGCTTCTGGATGCCGCTGATGGCCGGCTACATGATGGGCCGCATGATGGGCGGCGGCATGGGCGCGCAGCAGCCGCTGTTCAGCTCGAAAAACCCGGCCAGCCCGGCCTATGGTCAGTACACCGATGCCGGCGGCAAGAGCTACGGCGCCGCGCAGCCGGGCCGTACGATGAACGTACCGAAGACGGCGATGGCGCCAAAACCAGCGACCACCAGCACCGTGACCCGCGGCGGTTTCGGCGAGTCGGTGGCGAAGCAGTCCGCCATGCAGCGTAGCGCCGCCGGCACCTCTTCTTCGCGCTCAATGGGCGGCTAACGCTCATGGAAAGAATCAGCATCACGGAGCGCCCGGACTGGCGCGAAAAGGCGACCGAATACGGCTTTAACTTCCATACCATGTACGGCGAGCCGTACTGGAGCGAAGAGGCCTATTACAAGCTGACCCTGGCGCAGGTTGAGAAGCTGGAAGACGTTACCGCCGAGCTGCATCAGATGTGCCTGCAGGCGGTGGAAACCGTGATCGGCAGCGATGAGCTGATGGCCAAATTCCGCATCCCCAAACACACCTGGGGCTTCGTGCGCCAGTCGTGGAAAACTAACCAGCCGTCGCTCTATTCGCGCCTCGACCTGGCGTGGGACGGCGTTGGCGAGCCCAAGCTGCTGGAGAACAACGCCGATACGCCAACCTCGCTGTATGAGGCGGCGTTCTTTCAGTGGATTTGGCTGGAAGATCAGCTCAACGCCGGCCTGCTGCCGGCTGGCAGCGATCAGTTCAACAGCCTGCAGGAAAAGCTGATTGAGCGCTTTACCGAGCTCCGCGAACGGTTTGGCTTCCAGACTGCTGCACATGGCGTGCTGCCGCGATACCGAAGAGGATCGCGGTACCGTCCAGTATCTGCAGGACTGCGCTGCCGAAGCCGGCGTCGCCACCGAGTTCCTCTATATCGAAGATATCGGTCTGGGCGAAAAGGGCCAGTTTACCGACGTTCAGGATCAGGTTATCGGCAATCTGTTCAAGCTTTATCCGTGGGAGTATATGCTGCGCGAGGTCTTCTCCACCAAGCTGGAGGACGCCGGCGTACGCTGGCTTGAGCCGGCATGGAAGAGCATTATCTCCAACAAGGCGCTGCTGCCGCTGCTGTGGAAGATGTTCCCGAACCACCCTAACCTGCTGGCATCCTGGTTCAGCGAAGACGCGCATCCCGAAATGGAGAAGTACGTAATCAAGCCGATTTTCTCCCGCGAAGGCGCAAACGTGTCGATCGTTGAAAACGGCAAGGTGCTGGAAGCGGTAGAAGGCCCGTACGGCGAAGAAGGGACCATCGTGCAGGAGTTCTATCCGCTGCCGAAATTTGGCGATAGCTATACGCTGATCGGCAGCTGGCTGATCGACGATAAGCCAGCCGGGATCGGCGTTCGCGAAGATCGGGCGCTGATCACCCAGGATCTTTCACGTTTCTATCCGCACATTTTCGTCGAGTAGTATCCTGCCCCGGCAGCACTGCGCCTGCCGGGGCGTCTCCACTTTCTCGCTACGCGCCCACCAGCACTGACAGCATGCTTAACGACCCCATTTCCATCCCTTCTACCGGTATGGAAATCGGCTCTTCGCCGTCCCAGGCGCCCAGCACGTACAGCAGCGGCAGGAAGTGTTCCGCCGTCGGGTTTGACAGCGACCCGCCCTCATGCGCCAGATAGTTCACCAGCGGATGTTCCGCGGCCGGCCCTTTCCAGGTCAGATTCGTTTTCACATACTCGTTAAACGACTCCGCCCAGGGATACGGCGTGCTCTCGCCATGCCAGCGCGCCGTGCGCAGGTTATGCACCACGTTACCGCTCGCAATCAGCATAATGCCCTCATCACGCAGCGCCGCCAGCCTGCGCCCCATCTCCAGGTGCCAGGCCGCCGGCTTGCCGCTGTCGATGCTCAGCTGCACCATCGGAATATCGGCATCCGGATACATTTTGATGAGCACGCCCCACGAACCGTGGTCGAAGCCCCAGGCTTCTTTATCCAGCGCCACCGGTACAGGCGCCAGCAGCTCAACCAGACGCTGCGCCAGCTCAGGGGAGCCCGGAGCCGGATAGTGCGTATCGTACAGCGCCTGCGGGAAGCCGCCAAAATCGTGGATCGTTTTCGGCGCTTCCATCGCCGTGACGCCGGTACCGCGCGTAAACCAGTGCGCGGAGACCACCACAATCGCCCGCGGACGCGGCAGGGTTTCGCCCAGATGCCGCCAGGCGCGGGTATAGATGTTATCTTCCAGCACGTTCATCGGGCTGCCGTGGCCTAAAAACAACGCCGGCATTCGGGTAAGGGACATGATGATATCCTTGAGTAGAGGAGATTTGATGCCTTCACATTACGCGTTTTTGCAGCAGGATAAACTCAGATAAGCGTGATGATCATCATCAGAAAATTTGAATGTAAGCCGCGGTAAAGGGCATGTTTCCCTCTCGCTGCTTATCTCGCTGATGGAGATGCTCCCTGCCGCGCCGGGCGCCGAGGGGATGTCGACGTTGCCCGGTTGATGAGCTCATGCCGCCGGCAAAAGAGATCGATCCGCAAAGCAACCCAGGCTATGGCGCGCTGTGCGGCATGTCGGTGATGGGAGTTGGCTAACGCCAAAAACAACAAAGCCCACGGTTAAGTGGGCTTTAGTTTAGAGCACAGCGAAGCCGAATCAGCTGGCTTTACGCTCGTGCTCGCGGCGATAGGCCACCAGATCTTCAATGGTGACCACCGCCATATTGTGCTGCTGAGCAAATTCGATGCACTGCGGCGCGCGAGCCATCGAGCCATCGTCGTTGGTCAGTTCACACAGAACCCCAGCCGGCTTGAAACCTGCGAGAGTCACCAGATCGATGGTGGCTTCGGTGTGGCCGCCGCGGGTTAACACGCCGCCCGCCTGGGCGCGCAGCGGGAATACGTGGCCAGGGCGATTCAGGTCGGATGGTTTTGCGCCATCGGCAATCGCGGCGCGCACGGTGGTGACGCGGTCGGCTGCGGATACGCCGGTGGTGACGCCTTCCGCGGCTTCGATGGTCACGGTGAAGCCGGTGCCGTAGGCGCTGGTGTTATTTTCCACCATCATCGGCAGGTCGAGCTGCTTGCGGCGTTCATCGGTCAGGCACAGGCAAACAATACCGCTGCCGTGGCGAATGGTCAGCGCCATCTGCTCAACGGTCATGGTTTCGGCGGCGAAAATCATATCGCCTTCATTTTCACGATCTTCATCATCCAGCACCATCACACCGCGGCCTTCGCGCAGTGCATTTAAAGCGTGTTCCACACGTTCAAAAGCGGTACCAAAAGAGGAAAGGAGCGTCTGATTCATGGTAAAAAAACCTCATTAAAATTATGGTTACCAGAATCAGGGCAGTCTTAGGAGTGCCGGTTAAGCGGCAAAAGTCAACGCAAGCGGATCGCAATCCGGCTGAGCCGTTACTCTCTCCCATCCGGACTCTAACCGTCGGCCCCGGAATTACACCGGATCTGCTGACCTTTCTGCTTTCGCAAAAAGCGCTCGCGGGCTTTCAACGCTATGGTTGATTTACCGCCGGTGGGGAATTTCGCCCCGCCCTGAGAATAAGCGGGATAACTATAACGCTATTGATTATCCTCGGCAATGCATAAGCTTCAAACATTTCTGGTTTATAGGCGGCGCCGATCGCACTACAATGGACGTTAAATCGATCAGAGCAGGAAACCACCATGATTGACCCGAAAAAAATTGAACAAATTGCCCGCCAGGTCCATGAATCGATGCCGAAAGGCCTTCGTGACCTTGGGGAAGACGTGGAGAAAAAGATCCGTCAGGTGCTCCAGTCGCAGCTGACCCGCCTGGATCTGGTAGGCCGTGAAGAGTTTGACGTGCAGACTCAGGTGCTGCTGCGCACCCGCGAAAAGCTGGCTTTACTCGAACAGCGCATCAGCGATCTGGAAAGCCGTTCGGCCGCGCCGGGCGCCGAAGAGAAGCTGTAAAAAATAACGGGCCATCAGGCCCGTTGTTGTATTAGTGTTCCAGCTCTCGCGCCGGCGCCTCCGCCTGGCTGACCTGACGACAGTAGAGCTCGTACCGCTGGCAAAACCATTCACGATGGTCCTCATCCATATTGCCGACGATGGCCTCAAGATCAACGACGTGGCCCTGCGCGCGCATTCTGGCAAAGCTCAGCGCCAAAAAGTCAAAATTATTCATTGAATACAGGTCGTTATGGTTCATCCGCATACTCCTTCAGCCGTTGGTGTTCTGAGTGGTCATATGCTTTACTGACTTCAGTATTTATCTTTACGTTAACTTTTTTTGCGCGAAAAATGCGCAAAATAAGAACAATTCTTGCGCTGAATCATTTCCATCATCAATAAATAAATAAAAGCCCGCGATCGGACGATCGCGGGCCGCTTTAAGTACAACTTTTTCGCTACCTTCCCGATCGCGCCATGCTTATCGGGATCATCGTCAAGCCACCGTTCGGCGGGGAAACATTACTTCCCGCTATCTTTCTGGATCTTCTTGATAATGTTGGTGGTCGAACAGCCATCTTCAAAATTGAGCACCAGCACTTCACCGCCGTTTGCCCAGACCTCTTCGCTTCCGGCAATCTGTTCTGGCTTGTAGTCGCCGCCTTTCACCAGCAGATCCGGCAGGATCCCGGCGATCAGGCGCTGCGGCGTGTCCTCTTCGAAAGAGACCACCCAGTCAACGGCCTCCAGCGCGCCCAGGACGATCATCCGCTGCTCAAGCGGGTTCACCGGACGGGACTCTCCTTTCAGACGTTTGGTCGACGCATCGCTGTTCACCGCCACAATCAGGCGATCGCCCAGCTTGCGCGCATTTGCCAGATACGAAACGTGGCCCGCGTGCAGAATGTCAAACACGCCGTTGGTCATCACCACTTTCTCACCGCGCTTGCGCGCCGCGGCAACCGCCTGCTTGAGTTCTTCTTCATTCATCACGCCAAAACCGGTCTCCGCGCGCCCGCGGACCGCGTTTTCCAGCTCGATCGGTGAAACGGTCGAGGTGCCCAGCTTGCCGACGACCACGCCGGCCGCCGCGTTGGCGAAATAGCACGCCTCTTCCAGCGTATTGCCTGAGGCCAGCGTCGCCGCCAGTACGCCAATCACCGTATCGCCGGCGCCGGTGACGTCATACACTTCCTGCGCCTGGGTTGGCATATGCAGCGGCGGTTTGCCCGGCTGCAGCAGCGTCATGCCCTGCTCGGAGCGGGTCACCAGCAGCGCGGAGAGTTCAAAATCAGCAATAATCTTCAGGCCGCGCGCAACGATTTCCGCTTCGTCCTTACATTTTCCCGCCACCGCTTCAAACTCGGAAAGGTTCGGAGTCAGCAGGGTGGCGCCGCGATAGCGCTCGAAATCGGTGCCTTTCGGGTCGATCAGCACCGGGACGCCCGCATCCCGCGCCAGCTTAATCATCGTCTGCACGCTGGCCAGCGCGCCCTTCGCATAGTCGGAGAGGACCAGCGCCCCGATTGAACTCAGCGCCTGCTGAATACGTTCGTGCATGGGCTGCGGATCGACGCCGGAAAAGCCCTCTTCAAAATCAAGACGGATCAGCTGCTGGTTGCGTGACAGCACGCGCAGCTTGGTGATGGTCGGGTGCGTCGGCACCGAAACGAAGTCGCACTTCACGTTGACGTCGGCCAGCGCTTTACTCAGCGCTCTGGCGGCATCGTCAATCCCGGTCAGGCCCACCAGTCGCGAGGTCGCGCCGAGCGACGCGATATTCATCGCTACGTTTGCCGCGCCGCCGGGGCGTTCTTCGATATTTTCCACTTTCACCACCGGCACCGGGGCTTCAGGGGAAATTCGGCTGGTGGGACCATACCAGTAGCGGTCCAGCATCACATCGCCAACCACCAACACTCCTGCTCGTTCAAACTCCGGCAGCGTTACTTTCATTACTCTCTCCTGCGAGATGCAAACTTTGCGCGCGATAATAGCACACCCGGTTTTTTAGTTAAGCCATCAACCACTTCTGCCAGCTGGCGCTAACCTGCTCACGCTCCTGAGCAAAAGCCTCCGGCGCGACGTTTCCCGGCTGCTCCTGCAGCGCCAGATGGTGCAGCGCATCGCGCAGCGTGGTGTAGGCATGGGTCAACGCCCGGGCCTCTTCTTCATCCATAATGTCGTTCTGCGCCAGCAACTCCAGAATGCGCACATTATCGGACCAGCGCGTCAGCTTCGGCTTGTCGTGGGCATAGCGTAAGACCAGATACTGGGTGATAAATTCAATATCGGTGATCCCGCCGACATCGGCTTTAATATCAAAGCGATCGCGCTGCTTATTGCCGAGATGGGCGCGCATTTTCTCACGCATTTCCCGCACCTCGGTCTGCAAAGTCGCCCCCTCGCGCTGGCGGGTGAGGATTGCGCGACGGATCTCATCAAACCGCGTCTGCAGCTCGGGATCGCCGTAGACCACCCGCGCGCGGACCAGCGCCTGATGCTCCCAGGTCCAGGCCTCATTTTGCTGATAGTCGGCGAATGAGTCGGCGGTGGTGACCAGCATGCCCGCGGCGCCCGACGGACGCAGGCGCGCATCCACTTCATAGAGGATCCCGGAAGAGGTGCGGGTGCTGAAGAGATGCATAATGCGCTGCGCCAGACGCAGATAGAACTGGCGGCCGTCAATCTCGCGTTCGCCGTCGGTCATGGCCTCCTGCGGGCAATCATGGAGGAACACCAGATCCAAATCGGAGCTGTAGCCCAGCTCCCAGCCGCCCAGCTTGCCGTAGCCGACGACGGCAAAACCGCGCCCCTGACGTTCGCGCAGATGCGTCGGCTGGCCATAGCGCGCCACCATCTGCGTCCACGCCTGCTGAACGACCGCGTCAATCATCGCCTCGGCCAGCCAGGTTAAGTGATCGCTTACTCTCATCACCGGCAGCGTGCCGGCGATGTCCGCGGCGGCAATATGCAGCAGCTGCGCCTGCTTGAACTGACGCAGCGCCTCCAGCTGCTGCTCTTCGTCCTCTTCCGGTACGCGCAGCAAATACTGGCGCAGCTCATCGCGATAGGCGTCGGTTGCCGTCGGCTGATAGAGCGTATTCGGATCCAGCAGCTCGTCCAGCAGCAGCGGATGGCGCGCCAGCTGGCTGGCGACCATCGGCGAGGCGGCGCACAGGGCGATCAGGTGCTTCAGCGCGCCGGGATACTCGCTGAGCAGCTCCAGATAGGTCGTGCGGGTCACGATGCCAGTCAGCAGCGGCGTAATGCGCGCCAGCGGCAGCGGCGCATCGGCGCGCGAGCAGACTTCGCTGAGCAGGTGCGGCATCAGCTGATCCAGCACCTGCCGCCCGCGCGGGCCAATGGTGCGCCTGTCGAGCTCTTTGCGGAAATCGGCGATCAGCGCCAGCACGCTGCGCCGGTCGCCATCATCGAGATGCGCCAGCGCCGGACTGGTATCATCCTCCTCCAGCGGGTCCTGCCACAGCTCGCGCCAGAACTCTTCCAACTGCTCATCCGGCGACTGGGCTTCGTCATCGCCGATCAGCTCGTTGAACACCCGCCGGACGCTGGCCATTTTCTCTTCCAGCTGCGCACTCAGCGTCTCCCAGTCGGCAACGCGCATCCCCCACGCCAGGCGAGCGCGGTTGAGCTCATCCTGCGGCAGGGTTTGCGTCTGCTCATCGTTGATGCTTTGCAGCAGGTTTTCGAGGCGACGTAAGAACAGGTAGGCCTCGCGCAGCCGGGAAGCATCGCCTTCCGGCAGCAGATGCAGTTGCTCAATAGCCTCCAGGGTTGGCAGCAGCGCCCGCAGCTGCAGCGCGGGCTCGCGGCCGCCGCGGATCAGCTGAAAGACCTGAACGATAAATTCAATTTCGCGGATCCCGCCGGCGCCGAGCTTGATATTGTCCTTCAGCCCGCGGCGGCGAACCTCGCGGGCAATCATCCCTTTCATATTACGCAGCGACTGGATCACGCTGAAGTCAATGTAGCGACGGAAGACGAACGGCCGCAGCATGGCGCGCAGTTCGCTGGCATAAATGCCTTCGTTATCGCCCATGATCCGCGCCTTCACCATCGCATAGCGCTCCCAGTCTCGCCCCTGCTCCTGGTAGTAATCCTCCAGCGCGGCGAAGCTCAGTACCAGCGGACCGCTGTCGCCAAACGGGCGCAGGCGCATATCCACGCGGTAGACGAAGCCGTCCTGGGTGGCCTGATCGAGGGCCTTAATTAAGCGCTGGCCAAGGCGGGTAAAGAACTGGGCGTTATCCAGCTCGCGGCGCCCGCCGCAGGTTGCGCCGTGCTCCGGCCAGGCAAAAATCAGGTCGATATCGGAGGAGAAGTTAAGCTCTCCTCCGCCAAGTTTGCCCATCCCGAGGATCAGCAGCGGCTGCGGCTTACCTTCGGCGCTGCAGGGCGTGCCCCACTCCCGGCAGCAGGCGGCATACAGCCAGTCCCGGGCGGCGACAATCAGCGTCTCCGCCAGCGCGCTGAGCTGCTGCAGACTGCTCTCTTCGCTGACCAGCGATAGCGCCTGGGCCCAGGCGATGCGCACCATAATCCGCCGGCGAAACAGGCGCAGCTCGCGCATCAGCGCCGCTTCGTCGTTGACCTCCGCCAGCGCCGCCTGCAGCCAGTCGGCATAGTGGCGCCACTCATCCGCTTCCGGCGGCGAGCTCTCCAGCTCCGCCAGCCACTGCGGCTGGGCAACCAGGCTCTGCTCGACGAAATCGCTGAACGCCATAACCGACTGCGCCTGCGGACTTAACGTTGATGATGGAAAATCCGCCGGCAGCCGGTCTACAACCGTCTGCCAGTGCTGCTGTAACTGCGAAGAAAGCGGCATTATAGGGGTCTCCCTGGCCTGAAATTATCGTTTTCCACTATGCAGCCAGAACGGTTCCGCGGCCAGCGCCTGGCGACGGAAATATTCAATGACGCTGCTGTCCCGGTGCTCAACGGCCCGCCGAAGCTCTTTCCAGTTTTCCAGCCACGGCGATGCGGCCTCGGCGTAGGCGCCGGCTAACAGCTGAATAGCGTCGATTTCGCGCGCCAGACGCGGCAGCTGGCCGGCATACTCGTCGCCCAGCGACTGCAGGAACGCATTTTTTAATTCTGCCGCCGCCCGCGAAAGCTGAATATCGGCAAAGCGTTTAAAAGATCCGGCAATTTTCTTCTGCGCATTTTCGTTGAGGAACCCGCGCCAGCCGCGGCTGACCAGCCATTCCGTCAGCATCAGCTTCGCGCTGACGGTGGCGATGCTGAACAGTGCCGCCTGCGCGTTTTCAGCCGCAGACAGCGCCGCTTCCGCTTCGCTTAGCTGCTCGCGCAGCGCCGCGGTGGCTTTACGCGGCACGATGCCGCCAAACAGCGCCAGCGTATGGCGCAGGCGGGCAATCGCCCGCAGGATTTCACCTTTCGCCGCCGGATTGCCGCGGCTCCAGACTTCATCATGATAAAGCCAGTGGGCCAGGGCGTTCTCCAGCGCCGCCTCCATGCCCTGCTCAACGCTGGCCTTCGCTCTAACCGGCAGGATATCCAGCGCGGTCAGCGGACGTTCGCCGTCGCCCTGAGCCAGATGGTAGCCTCGCGCCGCCTTGCTCAGACTGCCCTGACGCAGCGCGCCGGTATCCAGCAGACGACGGGCGAGGATCAGTACATCAGAGGTATTGCCGGACAACAACTCCAGCTCCAGTTCACAAATGGCTTCCTGATGCTCGCCGGCCTTAACCTCGCCGCGATCGAGGGCGATTTCAATCTGGCTATCGCCTTCGCTGACCAGCCATTTTTCGCGTTCAAAATCAGTGCTGAAGAGCGGCTGTACGCTTTGCGCCAGCTCGGCCGGCAGTTCGCCCTGCGGCCACACTTCCGCCGGCAGCAGGCTCAGGGCCAGCTCCGGTTTTTCCAGCGGGATGTTGTATTCCGGGCGCTGGTGCAGCCCGCCCACCACCCGGCCGGCAATTTTCAGGGTCATTTCGTAACGACCGCGATCGCCGCGAATACGCAGCCCCATATCGTGACGGCGCAGCCAGTTATCCGCCGTTTCATAATAAATATTGAGCAGTCTGTCCTGCGGGCGCGTGCTGCGCATTGAGCGTATTAAGGTGCTGACGCAGTGTTTCCACACCGTTGTCGGAGACGATAAATTTTAATTCGATTTCTTGCGCCATGACTGAATTCTTCCGCTTCTGTGCTCTGCAGGGAAAATACGGCGAACTAACGCCAATATTTCTTGTCAGTAGATAATATTTTGCGGCGAATAGCCATGCAATGCGCATTTTGCCGGGCCACCTCCTGGATGTTTCCGATTGTGGCGGAAAACTTTGCGTCGCCATGGTGATGCCACTACTATCGTTCAACTTTTTATGACCAAACGATGACCTGATGCCTAAATTACGCCTGATTACGATAACTTTGCTGGCGCTTAGCGCCGCTACGGCGGTTCATGCAGAAGAAAAACGCTATGTTTCTGATGAACTTAACACCTGGGTCCGCACCGGTCCTGGCGATAATTATCGCCTCCAGGGAACTATCAATGCCGGAGAGCAGGTCTCTCTGCTGCAGACTAACGACAGCACCAACTACGCCCAGATCCGCGACGGCAACGGCCGTACCGCCTGGATCCCGCTGAAAGAGCTGAGCAATGAGCCCAGCCTGCGCACCCGCGTACCGGATCTCGAAAATCAGGTTAAGACCCTGACCGACAAGCTTAACAACATCGACACCACCTGGAACCAGCGCACGGCGGACATGCAGAAAAAGGTCGCCGGCAGCGATAGCGCCATTAACGCCCTGAAAGATGAGAACCAGAAGCTGAAAAATGAGCTGGTTGTCGCGCAGAAAAGGGTCAACGCCGCGAACCTGCAGCTTGATGATAAGCAGCGCACCATCATTATGCAGTGGTTTATGTACGGCGGCGGCGTGCTGGGCGTCGGCCTGCTGCTTGGGCTGGTGCTGCCGCATCTGATCCCGAGCCGCAAGCGTAAAGACCGGTGGATGAACTAATTCGTCTTCTCTGCCAGACTTACGTATCATCCAGCGCAAAGTAGATACGGGAGAATCAGGCGTGAAGATTTATTTGGTCGGCGGTGCCGTCCGGGATGCATTACTCGGACTACCGGTCAAAGACAAAGACTGGGTGGTGGTGGGCGCCGCGCCCTCAGAGCTGCTTGACGCGGGCTACCAGCAGGTAGGCCGCGATTTTCCCGTGTTCCTGCACCCGCAAAGCCGGGAGGAGTACGCCCTGGCGCGAACCGAGCGTAAATCCGGCGCTGGCTATACCGGCTTCACCTGCTACGCCGCGCCAGACGTCACTCTCGAACAGGATTTGCTCCGCCGCGACCTGACGGTGAACGCCCTCGCCCAGGATTCAGACGGCCAGATTATCGACCCCTACGGCGGCCGGTCCGATCTGCGCCAGCGCCTGCTGCGCCACGTGTCACCCGCTTTTAGCGAAGATCCGCTGCGCGTTCTGCGCGTCGCGCGCTTTGCCGCCCGCTACGCCCATCTCGGCTTCCGCATTGCGGATGACACCATGACGCTGATGCGCGCGATGGCCGATGCCGGCGAGCTGGCGCACCTGACGCCGGAGCGGGTATGGAAAGAGACCGAGAGCGCGCTGGGCACCCGCAACCCGCAGGTCTTTTTCCAGACCCTGCGCGACTGCCGCGCGCTCGGCGTGCTGTTCCCGGAAATCGAGGCGCTGTACGGCGTCCCCGCGCCGGCCAAATGGCATCCGGAAATCGACACCGGCCTGCATACCCTGATGACCCTGACCATGGCGGCGATGCTGTCGCCGGAAATCGACGTGCGTTTCGCCACCCTGTGTCACGATTTAGGCAAAGGGCTGACGCCGAAAGCGCTCTGGCCCCGTCATCACGGCCACGGGCCAGCCGGCGTCAAGCTGGTCGAGCAGCTTTGCGCCCGCCTGCGCGTCCCGAATGAGATCCGCGACCTGGCGAAGCTGGTCGCCGAATTCCACGATCTGATTCATACCCTGCCGATTCTGCAGCCCAAAACCCTGGTCAAGCTGTTCGATAGCATCGACGCCTGGCGCAAGCCGCAGCGGGTAGAAAAAATTGCCCTTACCAGCGAGGCCGACGTTCGCGGTCGCACCGGCTTCGAAGCCTGCGACTATCCGCAGGGGCGTCTGCTGCTGGAAGCGTGGCATGTCGCCCGGTCGGTCTCGACGAAAGCGGTGGTGGAGGAGGGTTTTAAAGGGCCGGAGATTCGCGAGGAGCTGACGCGGCGGCGTATTGCGGCAATCGCGCAGTGGAAGGAAGAACGCTGCCCTCAGCCGCAGGGCTGAGGGCCAGGGCCTTAGAAGAAGACCACGTAAACAGCCGCCGCTACGATAAAGCGGTAGATAGCGAACGGAATAAACGAAATACGTTTAATCAGCTGCAGGAAAGTTTTAATCGCAATCAGCGCCACAATAAACGCCATAATAAAGCCGACGGCAAACATCGGAATATCGCCGGCGTTCAGGAAGCCGATGCTTTTATATACGTCCAGCACGGTGGCGCCCATCATCATCGGTACCGCCAGCAGGAACGAGAACTCCGAGGCCGCATAGCGGCTGACGCCCATCAGCATACCGCCGGAAATCGTCGCGCCGGAGCGAGAAAAGCCCGGCCACAGCGCCAGGCACTGGAAGCAGCCAATCACGAACGCCTGACGATAGGTCATATCGTCAACGCCTACCGCGCGCGGCTCCTTCGGCTTCAGCACCTCGGCGGCAATCAGCAGCACGCCGCCGACAATCAGCGCGTACATTACGTTGACCGGGTTAAATAGCGACTTAATGGTATCGTGGAATATCAGGCCCATCACCACCGCCGGAATCATCCCCAGTAAAATATGGATAAGCGATAAGCGTCCGCTGCCCAGCCCTTCATGCGTAGGTGGTTTACCGAAATGAATACCGATCAGGCCAAACAGGCGGCGCCAGAACATAACGACCACGGCAAGAATAGAACCTAGCTGAATGACCACCTCAAACGTATTTGCAGTATCACCTTCAAACCCCAGCAGATGGCCAACAATAATCATATGACCCGTACTGGAAACAGGTAAAAACTCCGTCAAACCCTCAACCACACCCAATATTGCCGCCACCAGCAGCGAGTGTATATCGCTCATCCAATAAACCCTTTAAAAGTAAAATGAAAAAACCAGGCACTACGAGCCATGCCATCAGGCGTCATTGGGGCAGCCAGTTTGGCCTCGGACGGCGCGTCAATTCCGGAGCGTACACGGAGTACGTGAGGAATTCGAGCCCCGTGCGAGGAGAATATGGCAAATAAAATAACCCGATGGCCGGCACTAAGACCTGTATAAGCCCAAATTGTTTAATCAATATGACCTTAAAAGTTTTGTTTCAGATTAAGGCCACGCTCAATGATGACGCCGACGTTGGCCGCGCGGGCAACCGCTCCCGGTTTGCTGACTTTAATCCGCACCCACGGTGAGGAGAATTTTGCCAGCAGCAGATCGGCAATTTCTTCAGCCACGCGTTCCACCAGCGCAAACCGGCCCCCTTCAACGTGGCCGATCACCAGCTCGCTAATATCGGCATAGCTGAGGCAATCGCTCACATCATCGCTGGACGCCGCTTTACGGTTATCCCACGCCATTTCGATATCGAACACCAGCTTCTGCTCAATGGTTTGTTCCCAGTCATAAACACCAATAGTGGTGATTACCGAAA
Source organism: Klebsiella sp. WOUb02 (assembly GCF_050058015.1). Taxonomy (NCBI): domain Bacteria; kingdom Pseudomonadati; phylum Pseudomonadota; class Gammaproteobacteria; order Enterobacterales; family Enterobacteriaceae; genus Klebsiella; species Klebsiella sp. WOUb02. The sequence continues at coordinate 161,613 of NZ_CP170106.1, read as the reverse complement.
GTTGCTCTATAAATACAATATCCATCACGACCTGCCTGCTTTTTGGCTAAACCGGATACCACTTCCGGCGAATTATGCGTATTATCCACAGATGCAAAGACATCCCCTAAATAATTTGCGTTGCAGGAAGGCGGCGGCGCAGCGAGCTTCCGGGAGCATAGCGTCACTATGTATCCGGGCGCGCGAGGAGAGCCAACGCACCGGCCGCGCCAAGGATGACGGGGATAAAACGACACTTTCAAAATGGAACAGCTGATGAGTGCAATCGCGCCTGGACTCGTTATCCTTGCCTACCTCTGCGGCTCAATTTCCAGCGCCATTCTGGTTTGCCGCCTCGCCGGCCTGCCCGACCCTCGCGATAGCGGCTCGGGCAATCCCGGAGCGACCAACGTCCTGCGAATTGGCGGCAAGGGAGCGGCCGTAACGGTGCTTATTTTCGACGTGCTCAAAGGGATGCTGCCGGTCTGGGGCGCCTGGGCGCTCGGTCTAACCCCTTTCTGGCTGGGCCTGGTGGCGATCGCCGCCTGCATTGGTCATATCTGGCCGGTTTTCTTCAATTTTCGCGGCGGCAAGGGCGTGGCGACTGCTTTCGGCGCTATCGCGCCCATCGGCTGGGATCTCACCGGCGTCATGGCCGGAACCTGGCTACTGACCATTCTGCTCAGCGGCTACTCTTCGCTCGGCGCCATCGTCAGCGCGCTTATTGCGCCGTTCTACGTCTGGTGGTTCAAGCCGCAGTACACCTTTCCGGTATCGATGCTCTCCTGCCTGATCCTCCTGCGCCATCATGACAACATCCAGCGCCTGTGGCGCCGCCAGGAGACCAAAATCTGGTCCCGGCTGAAGAAGAGCAAGAAAAAGCCGGAACAGAAATAATCTCCGCGCCCGGCGCCGCCGGGTACGATTTTCCCCGACAATATATTTTGATTCCCCGGCTTTATAGCCAATCATTCCGCCATGCCGCCGTTTAAAAGATAATTCTTTCACGACAATCACTTAGTTATGTCTTATAACCAAAAGTGATTTATTGCCCCGCCCCGCGATGTTTACTCTGAATCTCCTGATAAGACACAACAGAACAATAATATGACAGACGTAATCAATGCGACGCCGGTTACAGCGGCAGGGTCGCCTGACGGGGAAGTTCGATGGATACGCGGCGCGGCGGACGTTTCGCGCCTGATTAACGAGGGCGGCAGCGGGCGCAGCAACGCGCGCATCGTTATGGGCATCGCGCTCGGCGGCATTTTTCTCGATGCCTACGATCTTGGCTCTCTGGCCTTTGGCCTGAAAGACATTACCCGTGAATTCAACCTGACGCCTGCCGGCACCGGTATGGTGGCCTCGGCCATCACCTTCGGCGCCATCGTCGGCGCGCTGCTGGGCGGCTATCTGACGGATAAAATCGGCCGCTACCGCGTCTTTATGGCGGATATGCTGTTCTTCGTGGTTGCCGCTATCGCCTGCGCGCTGGCGCCCAACGAATATGTCCTCACCGGCGCCCGGTTCGTCATGGGGCTCGGCGTGGGTATCGACCTGCCGGTGGCGATGGCCTTCCTGAGCGAATTTTCTAAGCTCAAAGGGCCGGGTAACAAAGCCGCCAGCGTCGCCATGTGGTGCCCGACCTGGTACGCCGCCATCAGCGTCTCATATCTGCTGGTGCTCTTTTTCTACGCCGCGCTGCCGGAAAGCCACAGCGACTGGCTGTGGCGGCTGATTCTCGGCTTCGGCGCGATCCCCGCGCTGGTGATTATCGCCATTCGCAGCCGCTATATGAGCGAATCGCCGGTTTGGGCCGCCAACCAGGGCAACCTGCGTGAAGCGGCCTCTATTCTGCGCCAGGCGTACAACATCAACGCCCACGTGGCGCAGGACGCGCTGGATAAACCGGCGCCGGTAGTGAAAAAAGCGCAGTGGAGCAACTATTTACGCCTGTTCCAGGGGGGTTACCTGCGACGTACGACCCTGGCGACGCTGCTCTCCGTGGTCTCGTCATTCGCCTATAACGCCGTCGCCTTCGGCCTGCCGGTGATTATCTCCAGCTTCTTCGTCCAGTCGATGCTGACCACGATTCTGATCTCGCTGGCGCTGAATCTGCTCTTCGCCTTCGTCGGCGGGCTGCTGGCGGTACGGCTGGTGCCGCGCCTGGGGGCGTGGAAAATGTCGCTGGCGGGATACGCCTGCCAGCTGGCGGCGCTGCTGGGGCTGGCGCTGATTGGCCGCCCGGAAGGCGCCGCCGAAGGGATCGCCGCGGTCGCCATGCTGGCGCTGTTCCTCTTCGGCCAGGGCTTTGGCCCCGGCGCGCACACCATGACCTTTGCCTCGCTGAGCTACCCGACTTCGCTGCGCGGCGTCGGCGTCGGCCTCAACCAAACCCTGATGCGCAGCAGCTCAACGCTGTCGCTGTTCCTCTTCCCGCTGCTGGTCGCGGCGCTGGATACGCGCGTCTTTTGGGTTATCGCCGCGGCGCCGCTTATCGGCCTGCTGTCGCTGCTGACCATCCGCTGGGAACCTTCGGGCTACGATATCGACGCCGAGGATTATCAGGATAAATAGCGTTACCACCGGGCGCTCGCGCTGAGCGCCCTTTATCCCACCGCCCCTTCACCTTTCAACATGTAGCTATCCCGCCTGCGGGGGAAGGTCCAGGGACGGACTCTATCCGCAGCCGCCGGGTGGTTTACCGGCCAACAACCATAAGCTTTTCATATGATCGGGATGCTTTGCGGCCGATCAATACTCATCGCTGCTGTTTTATCTTGAGTTTGCAGGGGCGCAACATTGCACAGCACCATGTTACCACAGACTAAAAAAGGCTGGCAGGCTACGCTGGATCTCCGCTTTCAATCTACCGGCGATAGAACGGTCCTGACCGCTTCCCGTCACGTTGGCCCGTTAACCGTCCAGCGCCCTTTTTATCCCGAAGACGAAACCTGCCACCTCTATTTATTGCATCCGCCGGGCGGCATCGTTGGCGGCGATGAGCTGACGATTACGGCCGCCCTCGACGGCGGCAGCCACGCGCTGATGACCATGCCCGGCGCCAGCAAGTTTTACCGCAGCAGCGGCGCGCAGGCGCATCTGCACCAGCGCTTCACCGTTGCGGCGCACGCTATTCTGGAATGGCTGCCGCAGGACGCCATTTTTTTTCCCGGCGCGCGGGCTAATCTGCATACCAGCTTCCACCTTTGCGCCACCAGCACCCTTTTAGCCTGGGATCTGCTGTGCCTCGGTCGCCCGGTGATGGGCGAAGACTTTAGCCATGGCACCCTCATGAACCGGCTGGAGGTGTGGGTTGACGAGTCGCCGCTGCTGGTGGAACGCCTGCACCTCGCCGATGGCCAGCTGGCCTGCATCGCCCGGCGGCCGTGGGTGGGGACGCTGCTGTTCTATCCGGCGAATGAGACCCTGCTCGACGGCGTGCGCGAACGGCTCGCCGGGCTCGCCAGCTACGCCGGCGCCAGCCTGACTGACGGCCTGCTGACGGTCCGATTGTTAAGTGATGATAATTTGCTGTGCCAGCGGGCGATGCGCGATATATGGCAGTTTATGCGCCCGCATCTGACCGGGAAACCCCCGGTTCCTCCCCGAATCTGGCTGACCTGAGAGAGCGCTATGGAACTGACCCCCAGAGAGAAAGATAAGCTGCTGCTGTTTACCGCCGCGCTGGTGGCGGAACGCCGCCTGGCCCGCGGGCTGAAGCTGAACTACCCGGAAGCGGTGGCGTTAATTAGCGCCTTTATTATGGAGGGCGCCCGCGACGGCAATAGCGTGGCGGCGCTGATGGAAGAGGGCCGCCACGTCCTGACCCGCAGTCAGGTGATGGAGGGCGTACCGGAAATGATCCCCGACATCCAGGTCGAAGCCACCTTTCCGGACGGCTCGAAGCTGGTTACCGTCCACAATCCGATAATCTGAGGTTCCGCGATGATCCCAGGTGAGTACCAAGTGAAACCCGGCCAGATAGCCCTTAACGCTGGCCGCGTAACCCGCAGCATAATCGTTGAAAATCACGGCGACCGGCCGATCCAGGTGGGATCGCACTATCACTTCGCCGAAGTGAATCCGGCGCTGAAGTTCGACCGCGAGCAGGCGACGGGCTATCGCCTGAATATCGCCGCCGGTACCGCGGTCCGTTTTGAACCCGGGCAAAAGAGAGAAGTGGAGCTGGTTGCTCTTGCCGGCACCCGCGCGGTGTACGGCTTTCGCGGCGCGGTGATGGGAACACTGGAGGCAAACGATGAGTGAAATTTCACGCCAGGCCTATGCCGATATGTTTGGCCCCACCACCGGGGATAAGGTGCGCCTTGCGGACACCGAGCTGTGGATCGAGGTCGAAGACGATCTCACCACCTACGGCGAAGAGGTGAAGTTTGGCGGCGGAAAGGTGATTCGCGACGGCATGGGCCAGGGGCAAATGCTCGCAGCGGAGTGCGTCGATCTGGTGCTGACCAATGCGCTGATCGTCGATCACTGGGGGATCGTGAAAGCGGATATCGGCGTCAAAGAGGGGCGCATCTTCGCCATCGGCAAAGCGGGCAACCCGGATATCCAGCCGGACGTCACCATCCCTATCGGCGCGGCGACGGAGGTTATTGCCGCCGAAGGTAAGATAGTCACCGCCGGCGGCGTCGATACGCACATCCACTGGATCTGCCCGCAGCAGGCGGAAGAGGCGCTGGTCTCCGGCGTCACCACCATGGTCGGCGGCGGCACCGGACCGGCGGCGGGCACCCACGCCACCACCTGCACCCCCGGTCCGTGGTATATCTCGCGGATGCTGCAGGCGGCGGATAGCCTGCCGGTCAACATCGGCCTGCTGGGTAAAGGCAACGGTTCCAACCCGGACGCGCTGCGCGAGCAGGTGGCGGCCGGGGTGATAGGCCTGAAAATCCATGAGGACTGGGGCGCGACGCCCGCGGCCATCAACTGCGCGCTGACCGTCGCCGATGAGATGGACGTTCAGGTGGCGCTGCACAGCGATACCCTCAACGAGTCCGGGTTTGTCGAAGATACGCTGGCGGCGATTGGCGGGCGTACCATCCACACCTTCCATACCGAAGGCGCCGGCGGCGGCCACGCGCCGGATATTATTACCGCCTGCGCGCACCCCAACATTCTGCCCTCCTCCACCAACCCGACGCTGCCCTACACCGTCAATACCATCGATGAACACCTCGATATGCTGATGGTTTGCCATCACCTCGACCCGGACATCGCGGAGGACGTGGCGTTCGCCGAATCGCGCATTCGCCGCGAAACCATCGCCGCCGAGGACGTCCTGCACGATATCGGCGCTTTCTCGCTGACCTCCTCCGATTCGCAGGCCATGGGCCGCGTCGGCGAGGTGGTGCTGCGCACCTGGCAGGTCGCCCACCGCATGAAGGTCCAGCGCGGCCCGCTGGCGGAAGAGCGCGGCGACAACGACAACTTTCGCGTTAAGCGCTATATCGCGAAATACACCATTAACCCGGCGCTGACCCACGGTATCGCCCATGAGGTCGGCTCGATTGAGGCCGGCAAGCTGGCCGATCTGGTGCTGTGGTCCCCGGCGTTCTTCGGCGTGAAGCCGGCGTGCGTGGTGAAGGGCGGGATGATTGCCATCGCGCCGATGGGCGATATTAACGCCTCTATTCCTACCCCGCAGCCGGTGCACTATCGGCCGATGTTCGGGGCGCTGGGCAGCGCCCGCCATCGCTGTCGGCTGACCTTCCTGCCGCAGGCGGCGATAGACAGCGGCGTGGCGCAGCGCCTCAATCTGCACAGCGCCACGGCCACGGCGAAGGGCTGCCGAACGCTGCAGAAGGCCGACATGATCCATAACGGCCTGCAGCCCAATATTACCGTTGATGCGCAAACCTACGAGGTGCGCATTGACGGGGAGCTAATAACCAGCGAACCGGCAGAAGCGCTGCCGATGGCGCAACGTTACTTTCTGTTTTAAGGAGTCCGGATGCTGTATCTGACCCAACGCGTGGAGACGCCGGCGCAGGCAACGGCCAGCGTTACGCTGCCGATTGATGTGCGGGTAAAAAGCCGAATCAAAGTCACCCTTAACGACGGGCGCGAAGCGGGCCTGCTGCTGCCGCGCGGCCTGCTGCTGCGGGGCGGTGACGTTCTGAGTAATGAAGAGGGCAGCGAGTTTGTCGCAGTCATTGCCGCCGATGAGGGCGTCTCCGTCGTGCGCTGCGAGGACCCGTTTACGCTGGCGAAAGCCTGCTATCACCTCGGCAACCGCCACGTTCCGCTGCAGATTATGCCCGGCGAGCTGCGCTACCACCACGACCACGTGCTGGACGATATGCTGCGCCAGTTCGGCCTGCAGGTAAGCTTCGCCCGGCTGCCGTTCGAACCGGAAGCCGGCGCCTACGCCAGCGAGAGCCACGGGCATGGACACGGGCATCATCATGGCCATAGCCACGATGACCACCATGAGCACAGCCACTGAATGTCGTCGCTGGAAAAACGCCTGCGGCTGATGCAGTTGGCCAGCAGCAACCTGCCGGTGGGCGGCTATAGCTGGTCGCAGGGGCTGGAGTGGGCGGTGGAAGCGGGCTGGGTGGCCGATACCCAGGCCTTTGAACGCTGGCAGCTGCAGCAGATGGAGCAGAGCTTTTTTACCGTCGATCTGCCGCTGTTCGCCCGCCTCTATCGCGCCTGCGAAGATAACAACCTGCCTGAGGCCCGGCGCTGGGCGGCGTATCTGCTCGCCTGCAGAGAAACCCGCGAGCTGCGCGAAGAGGAGCGTAACCGCGGGGCGGCATTCACCCGACTGCTTGCCGACTGGCAGCCGGAGTGCCCCAAAGAGTGGCGGACGCTGTGCCAGCAAAGCCAGCTTGCCGGGATGGCCTGGCTTGGCGTGCGCTGGCAAATCCCCCTTGCCGATCTGGCGCTGAGCCTCGGCTATAGCTGGATTGAGGGCGCGGTGATGGCCGGCGTTAAGCTGGTGCCTTTTGGGCAACAGGCCGCGCAGCAACTGATCATCCGCCTGTGCGATCGCTATGCGGCGGATATGGCCAGCGCGCTTACCGCCCCGGACGAGGCGATCGGCTCATCCACGCCGCTAGCCGCCATCGCCTCCGCCCGGCATGAAACGCAGTATTCCCGATTATTCCGTTCTTAGGAGAAAGTATGAACAACTACAAACATCCGCTGCGCGTAGGCGTCGGCGGCCCGGTCGGTTCCGGGAAAACCGCGCTGCTGGAAGCGCTGTGTAAAGCCATGCGCAACACGTATCAGCTGGCCGTCGTCACCAACGATATCTACACCAAAGAAGATCAGCGCATCCTCACCGAAGCCGGCGCGCTTGAGCCGGAACGTATCGTCGGCGTCGAAACCGGCGGCTGCCCGCATACCGCCATCCGCGAAGACGCGTCGATGAACCTGGCGGCGGTGGAAGCGCTGAGCGAAAAATTCGGCAACCTCGAGCTGATCTTCGTCGAAAGCGGCGGCGATAACCTCAGCGCCACCTTCAGCCCCGAGCTGGCCGATCTGACCATCTACGTTATCGACGTGGCGGAAGGGGAGAAAATCCCGCGCAAAGGCGGCCCGGGGATCACCAAATCAGACTTCCTGGTGATCAACAAAACCGACCTTGCACCGTATGTGGGCGCCTCGCTGGAAGTGATGGAGCGCGACACCATGCGGATGCGCGGCGAGCGTCCGTGGGCCTTTACTAACCTCAAGAGCGGAGACGGCCTGCAGAGCATCATCGCCTTCCTCGAAGACAAAGGCATGCTGCGCCGCTAGGCCCGCGCACCATCCGGACGCGCCCGCGCCCGGATGGTGCATTCGACGCCCTCTTTTTATCCTCCCCTCCCTCACGTCCCCTGCGGCGCCTGCTCTACGAAGTGGCATAAGGTTTGCTAATTACAGTCATACCTGACCATTAAGGAATGACTATGTCATCACTGGATATTAAAACTGAGCTACCTGCACAAACCGGCACCTCCGGCTCCCGTGAAACCCTGGAAGATTACACCCTGCGCTACGCTCCGCTGAGCTTTCGCCGCTGGGGGCCGGGCGTCGTCGCCGTCACCGCGCTGGGCGGCATTGCCTATCTGGCCGACTTTTCTATCGGCGCCAGCATCGGCATGGCGTGGGGCACCACCAACGCCATCTACTCGATCCTGCTGGCCGCGCTGGTCATTTTCCTGACCGGCATTCCGCTGGCGATCACCGCTGCCCGCTACAACATCGATCTCGATTTAATCACCCGTAGCGCCGGATTCGGCTATTTTGGCTCGGTCATTACCAGCATCATTTTTGCCGGATTTACCTTTATCTTCTTCGCCCTTGAAGGCTCGATTATGGCTCAGGGGCTGCTGGTTGGCCTCGGGATCCCGCTGTGGATGGGCTACCTCATCGCCACCCTGATGGTACTGCCGCTGGTCGTTTACGGCATGAAGGCCCTGACCCGTCTGCAGGTCTGGACCACGCCGCTGTGGCTGGTGCTGATGGTCGTGCCGGTGGCCTGGCTTATCGCCAAAGACCCGCAGCTGGTGGATGGCTTTATGAACTTCGCCGGTAAGAACGACGCCTCGCGCGTGGATTTAACCGCCATTATGCTGGGCGCCGGGGTCTGCCTGTCGCTGATCATGCAGATCGGCGAGCAGATTGACTATCTGCGCTTTATGCCGCCGAAAACGGCGGAGAACAGCAAAAGCTGGTGGCTGGCGGTCTTTTCCGCCGGCCCGGGCTGGGTGGTGCTGGGCGCGATTAAACAGATTATTGGCGCCTTCCTCGGCTTCTACCTGCTGACCCGCTTCCCGGCGGTACATAACACCGAGCCGGTTCAGCAGTTCGTCAGCGTCTTTGACAATCTGGTGCCCGGCTGGCTGGCGCTGACCCTGGCGGTAGTGCTGGTGGTTATCTCGCAGATTAAAATTAACGTCACCAACGCCTACTCCGGCTCGCTGGCCTGGACCAGCGCCTGGACGCGCACCACCCGCAGCTATCCGGGGCGGATCGTCTTTGTTGTCGTCAACCTCGCCATCGCGCTGGCTCTGATGGAGGGCGATATGTTCAGCGCCCTGTCGTGGATCCTCGGCTTTTACTCCAACTTCGCCATTGCCTGGGTCGTGGTAGTCGCTACCGATATTACCGTCAATAAAGGCCTGCTGAAGCTGGCGCCAGCCCAGCCGGAATATCGCCGGGGGATGATCCATAACGTTAACCCGGTGGGCGTGGTTGCCTTTGCTCTCGCCGCCGGGCTCTCTATCTGCACATTCTTCGGCCTGCTCGGCGCCACCCTGGCCCCGTTCTCGCCGCTGATTGCGCTGGCTGTCGCCCTGGTGATGACGCCGCTGATGGGCATTCTGACCCGCGGCCGCTACTACATCAAACGGTACGATGACGGCATTGCCGAACCGCGCTACGACGCGCAGGGGAACGCCTCCACCACCGTGTATCGCTGCATTACCTGCCGGGAAGAGTACGAACGTCCGGACGTGATGCACTCGGCAAAACATCAGGGGGCGATTTGCTCGCTGTGTAAGAGTATGGAATAGCGCAGAAAGGCAGGCCGACGCGAGGTCGGCCTGTTAGCAGGATCAGGCCGCCGGCAGCTCGGCGAGCGGCCAGCGCGGGCGCACGGTGACGCCGAGGTCGGGCTTCGCGCCGCTCCGCAGGCGCACCATTCCGGCGTAGGCGATCATCGCACCGTTATCGGTACAGAACTCGGGGCGAGCGTAGAACACTTCCCCGCCGCGCTTTTGCATCATCTCGGCCAGCTTCGCGCGCAGCGTGCGGTTGGCGCTCACGCCGCCCGCCATCACCAGGCGCTTAAAGCCGGTCTGCTCCAGCGCCCGGCGGCACTTAATCATCAGCGTATCCACCACCGCATCTTCAAACGCCCGCGCAATGTCCGTCCGGGTCTGCTCGTCATTTTCATTATTGCGGATGGTGTTGGCGGCAAAGGTCTTCAGGCCGGAGAAGCTAAAATCCAGCCCCGGACGATCGGTCATCGGGCGCGGGAAGACAAAGCGCCCTTCGCTGCCCCGGGAGGCCATTTTAGAGAGCATCGGACCGCCGGGATAATCGAGGCCCAGCAGCTTCGCGGTCTTATCGAACGCTTCCCCTGCCGCATCATCGATTGATTCACCCAGCAGTTCATACTGACCAATACCGGTCACGCTAATCAGTCTGGGTATGGCCGCCGGAAACCAGCAGCGCCACAAAAGGATACTCCGGCGGATTATCTTCCAGCATCGGCGCCAGCAGATGCCCTTCCATATGGTGTACCGGGATCGCCGGTACGTTCCAGGCGAACGCCAGCGAACGGCCTACCGTGGCGCCAACCAGCAGCGCGCCGACCAGCCCCGGCCCGGCGGTGTAGGCAACCGCATCAATATCTTTTGCCGTTAGCCCGGCCTCTTTCAGCGCCGCCTGGATCAGCGGCACCGTTTTACGCACGTGATCGCGCGAAGCCAGCTCAGGCACCACGCCGCCGTAGTCAGCGTGCAGTTTCACCTGACTATACAATTGGTTGGCCAGCAGGCCTTGCTTATCGTCGTAAATGGCGATGCCGGTTTCATCGCAGGATGTTTCAATACCCAGTACACGCATGTCTTGTTTTACCTCGCTCTAATACCGCGCAGTTTAGGACCAATGCGGGTTGATGTATACCCTAAGAATGCCGGGCAGCAGCGCGACACGGCCCGGCGCCCGCAGGGGATACGCGAGCGGGGCGGGCGGAGAAAGCCCGGCTCGGGACGCTCGCCGGGGCGGCGGATATAAAACTTTGTTCGCCCCAGCAAGAACCCTCGTGTATACTCCTCACCCTTATAAAAGTCCTTTCAAAAAGGGCGCAGGTGCTTTACAAAGCAGCAGTAGTTGCAGTAAAATTCCGCACCATTTTGAAATAAGCTGGCGTTGATGCCAGCAGCAAACCGAATTAATCAAAGGTGAGAGGCACATGCCGGTAATTAAAGTACGTGAAAACGAGCCGTTCGACGTAGCTCTGCGTCGCTTCAAGCGTTCCTGTGAAAAAGCAGGTGTTCTGGCGGAAGTTCGTCGTCGTGAGTTCTATGAAAAACCGACTACCGAACGTAAGCGCGCTAAAGCTTCTGCAGTGAAACGTCACGCGAAGAAACTGGCTCGCGAAAACGCACGCCGCACTCGTCTGTACTAATCTGTTGAGGGCTAAAGCCCTCAATTCAGGCTGAGTTGTAAGTTGTAAGGCCGTGCTTCCGGAAGGAATGCGCGGCTTATTTTCGTTTATGCATTAGCATATATACCCACCCCTTCAGGATGCACCAAAGCAGCATAAGAGCGAGTCCCGGGAGCTGATTGACGTCAGCGGCAGGGGGCGCATCGGCGCTGAAGCAGCTTGTCGGATAAGGTGTATAATTATGGGGCCTATGGCTGGACGAATCCCACGCGTATTTATCAATGACCTGCTGGCGCGAACCGACATCGTCGATCTTATCGACGCGCGGGTAAAGCTCAAAAAGCAGGGCAAGAACTACCATGCGTGCTGTCCATTTCATAACGAAAAAACCCCCTCTTTTACCGTCAACGGTGAAAAACAGTTTTACCACTGCTTCGGCTGCGGTGCGCACGGCAACGCCGTCGACTTCCTGATGAACTACGACAAGCTCGAGTTCGTGGAGACGGTCGAAGAGCTGGCCGCCATGCACAACCTTGAAGTGCCGTACGAAGCGGGTAACGGACCCAGTCAGATAGAACGCCATCAGCGGCAAAGCCTCTATCAGCTGATGGATGGTCTGAATGCGTTTTATCAGCAGTCTTTGCAGCAACCCGCCGCCGCTCCTGCGCGCCAGTATCTGGAGAAGCGTGGTTTAAGCAGCGAGGTCATTGCGCGCTTTGCGATTGGCTACGCGCCACCCGGTTGGGATAACGTTTTAAAACGTTTTGGCGGTAATCAGGAAAACCGCCAGTCGCTTATCGACGCCGGCATGCTGGTGACTAACGATAAGGGACGCAGTTACGACCGCTTCCGTGAACGGGTGATGTTCCCGATTCGCGATAAGCGAGGCCGGGTAATTGGTTTTGGTGGTCGCGTGCTGGGTGATGCCCTGCCGAAGTACCTTAACTCCCCGGAAACCGATATTTTCCATAAAGGTCGTCAGTCTGTACGGCCTGTATGAAGCGCAGCAGAACAACGCCGAACCGCCGCGTTTGCTGGTTGTCGAAGGCTATATGGACGTCGTAGCCCTGGCGCAGTACGACATTAACTATGCCGTCGCGTCCCTCGGTACGTCGACCACCGCCGACCATATTCAGTCTGCTGTTCCGGGCGACCAATCAGGTCATCTGCTGCTACGACGGCGACCGGGCGGGCCGCGAGGCCGCATGGCGAGCGCTGGAGACGGCGCTGCCCTATATGTCCGACGGCCGTCAGCTACGCTTTATGTTTCTGCCCGACGGCGAAGACCCGGATACGCTGGTGCGTAAAGAGGGTAAGGCCGCGTTTGAAGCGCGGATGGAGCAGGCTCAGCCGCTCTCGACGTTTTTGTTTAACAGCCTGCTGCCGCAGGTTGATTTGAGCACCCCGGACGGACGGGCGCAGCTCAGCACGCTGGCGCTGCCGCTGATCACTCAGGTTCCGGGCGAGACGCTGCGCATCTATCTGCGCCAGGAGCTGGGCAACAAGCTGGGGATTTTAGATGACGCCCAGCTTGAGCGTTTAATGCCAAAAATGACAGAAAATGGCGCGCCGCGCCCTGCTCCGCAGCTAAAACGCACGACCATGCGTATACTGATAGGACTGCTGGTGCAAAATCCGGATCTGGCGCCGCTGGTACCGCCTTTAGCGGGCCTGGATCAGCGTAAAATACCGGGACTGGGCCTGTTCAGCGAACTGGTTAACGCCTGTCTGTCTCAGCCGGGTCTGACCACCGGACAACTTTTAGAGCAGTATCGCGGCACAAATGAGGCCGCGACCCTTGAAAAACTGTCGATGTGGGACGATATAGCAGATAAAGATATCGCTGAAAAAACCTTCACCGACTCGCTTAACCATATGTTTGATTCACTGCTTGAACTGCGACAGGAAGAGTTGATAGCTCGCGATCGCACGCACGGCTTAAGCAGTGAGGAACGCCGGGAAGCTCTGGACTATCAGCCAGGAGCTGGCAAAAAAATGAATTGCACGGCTTAAGTGCCGAATATCGCTCGGGAAGCCCCCGACAGCCGCGCTGAGGCGCAGCGGCAATAATATAAGTACGCCCTCGCTTTAAATGCTGGCAGCTTGTCTGCCAACACCAATCAAACGAATTAAGTGTGGATACCGTCTTATGGAGCAAAACCCGCAGTCACAGCTGAAGCTTCTTGTCCAACGTGGTAAGGAGCAAGGCTATCTGACCTATGCCGAGGTCAATGACCATCTGCCGGAAGATATCGTCGACTCCGATCAGATCGAAGACATCATCCAAATGATCAATGATATGGGCATTCAGGTGATGGAAGAAGCGCCGGATGCCGACGATCTGCTGCTGGCTGAAAACAGCAACAACACCGACGAAGATGCAGAAGAAGCTGCTGCACAGGTTCTGTCCAGTGTTGAATCAGAAATCGGACGCACGACCGACCCGGTGCGCATGTATATGCGCGAAATGGGTACCGTGGAACTGCTGACCCGCGAAGGCGAAATTGACATCGCTAAGCGCATCGAGGACGGGATCAATCAGGTCCAGTGCTCCGTTGCCGAATATCCGGAAGCCATTACCTACCTGCTGGAACAGTACGATCGCGTTGAAGCTGAAGAAGCGCGCCTGTCAGACCTGATCACCGGATTCGTCGATCCGAACGCCGAAGAAGACCTGGCGCCAACCGCCACGCACGTCGGCTCCGAACTGTCTCAGGAAGAGATGGATGACGACGAAGAAGATGAAGAAGAGGACGACGACGACAGCAGCGATGACGACAACAGCATCGACCCTGAGCTGGCGCGCGAGAAATTCGCCGAGCTGCGTACGCAGTACGAGCAGACCCGCGACACCATCAAAGCAAAAGGCCGCAGCCACGCCGCAGCGCAGGAAGAGATCCTCAAGCTGTCTGAAGTCTTTAAACAGTTCCGCCTGGTACCGAAACAGTTCGATTACCTGGTCGGCAGTATGCGCAACATGATGGACAGAGTGCGTACTCAGGAACGCATCATCATGAAGCTGTGCGTCGAACAGTGCAAAATGCCGAAGAAAAACTTCATTACGCTGTTCACCGGCAATGAAACCAGCGAAACCTGGTTCAACGCGGCCGTAGCCATGAACAAGCCGTGGTCTGAAAAGCTGCACGACGTCAAAGAAGACGTTCAGCGCGGCCTGATGAAGCTGCAGCAGATTGAAGAAGAAACCGGCCTGACCATCGAGCAGGTTAAGGATATCAACCGTCGTATGTCCATCGGCGAAGCGAAAGCCCGCCGTGCGAAGAAAGAGATGGTTGAAGCAAACCTGCGTCTGGTTATTTCTATCGCCAAGAAATACACCAACCGCGGCCTGCAGTTCCTCGATCTGATTCAGGAAGGTAACATCGGTCTGATGAAGGCGGTAGATAAGTTCGAATACCGTCGCGGCTACAAGTTCTCCACCTACGCAACCTGGTGGATCCGTCAGGCGATCACCCGCTCCATCGCGGATCAGGCGCGCACCATCCGTATTCCGGTGCATATGATTGAGACCATCAACAAGCTCAACCGTATCTCCCGCCAGATGCTGCAGGAAATGGGCCGCGAGCCGACGCCGGAAGAGCTGGCCGAGCGCATGCTGATGCCGGAAGATAAAATCCGTAAGGTGCTGAAAATCGCCAAAGAGCCGATCTCCATGGAAACGCCGATCGGCGACGATGAAGATTCGCATCTGGGTGATTTCATCGAGGATACCACCCTCGAGCTGCCGCTGGACTCCGCCACCACGGAAAGCCTGCGCGCCGCCACCCACGACGTTCTGGCCGGCCTGACCGCCCGTGAAGCGAAGGTCCTGCGTATGCGTTTCGGTATCGACATGAATACCGACCACACGCTGGAAGAAGTGGGTAAACAGTTCGACGTTACCCGCGAACGTATTCGTCAGATCGAAGCGAAAGCGCTGCGTAAGCTGCGCCACCCGAGCCGCTCTGAGGTTCTGCGTAGCTTCCTCGACGATTAACCGTCAGGCAATAAATGCAAAAAGCTCCCTGCGGGGAGCTTTTTTTTGCCCGGTGTTTGCCTCCAGACGCGAAAGCTATAGCCCGCGCGACGCCAGCGCGTCGTCAAGCTCGCGATAGGCTTCCACCAGCTTATCGAGCGTTGCCCGGTTCAGTCCGCTGGGATTCGGCAGCACCCACAGCTCGGTCGCCCCGATGGTCGCCTGCTGCCTGCCCCACTGCACGCTGCGCGCCTGAAAAGCCTTCTCAAAGGCCTGCTTGCCGAGAACCGCCAGCGCCCGCGGCTGATACTCTTCTATTTTCCGCACCAGCTCTCGCCCGCCGCTGCGCAGCTCCTGCAGCGCCACTTCGCTGGCCTGCACCGTCGGACGCTCCACCAGCATGGTGATCCCGCAGCGGGTGTCGAGCAGCTGGAACTCCTCTTCCGGCTTCAGCTGCCGGTCGGTAAAACCCGCCTGGTGAATCACCTTCCAGAAGCGGTTCCCCGCGTGCGCGAAGTGAAAGCCGGTATGGGCGGAGGATTTCCCCGGATTGATGCCGCAGAAGACCACCCGCAGGTTCGGCGCCAGAATATCGTTAATCATCTTGTCCCCTGCTCAATAGCTAAAAGCTAATTATAAAGGATTGAAAATGCGTTGTTTATAAAAACAGCAGCCGCGCGTTTTAGGCTGGATTGCGTCTGCCAGTTACTTTATAATCCCTCGCCACGGCCCCTTAGCTCAGTGGTTAGAGCAGGCGACTCATAATCGCTTGGTCGCTGGTTCAAGTCCAGCAGGGGCCACCAGACAAAAAAAGGACTTAACCATGAAAATGGCTAAGTCCTTTTTATTTGCCCGCTCGCCAGCGGGAGCCCGTCAGGATTCGGTCAGCGCCAGGTGCAGGCGGTCGGTCAGCGGTTTCAGCAGATAGTTCATCAGCGAACGCTCGCCGGTGCGGATAAACCCTTCAACCGGCATCCCGGGCCGAATCGTTAATCCCTGCAGCTTGTCCATCCCCTCCTGCGTGACCTTAACGCGGAGCGCGTAATAGGGCTTCCCGGTTTGCTCATCGACCAGGCGGTCGGCGCCGACCATCGTGACCTCCCCCGCCACGCGCGGGGTGGTGCTTTGATCGAAGGCGGAAAATAGCAGCTCCACCGGCAGGGCCTGATGCACCTTATCGATCAGCTCGACCGGCACGCGGGCTTCGACCTCCATCGGCGAATCCTCCGGCACGATCTCCATCAGCTGCTGCCCGGCCTGAATAACGCCGCCCTCGGTAAATACCGCCATGCCGACCACCGTTCCCGCCACCGGCGCCTTAATCTGCGTATCCTGCAGATCGGCCTGCGCTTTCTCCAGCTGGTTTTTCAGCGCGGCGATCTGCGCCTGGCCGTCCGCCAGCTGGGTATTAACCTCTTTACTGTACTCATCCCGACGCTGCTGCGCCTGCAGCCGTAGCTCGATCGCCTGCCTCTGCAGCCGCCCGATGCTGCCGTGGGTTTGTGAAATCTCCCCCTCCACGCTGGCAAGCTCCCCCTCCATCGACAGCAGACTGATTACGCGCCACGTAGCCCTTCGCGGCCAGCCCGCGGATGCCGGAGAGCTGCTCGTTGAGCAGACGCTTTTGCTGCTGCTTGCTGCTCAGTAAAGACTGCATGCCGCTGAGCAGCGCCTGGGTGCCGGCCACCCCTTCATCAATGGCCGCCAGCTCGCTGCGCAGGGCGGCGCGACGGTTGATTAACAGCTGACGCTGCAGCGCCAGCTGCTCCACCACCTCCGGCTCATCCCTGACCGCCGCCAGCTCGGGCAGCAGCACGATCTCATTCTGCCCCGTTCGTTCCGCCGCCCAGCGCGCCATCTGCAGCTGCAGGCTGCGCAGACTGGCTTTGCAGCGCGTCGCGTCGGGTTTGCGTAGTCACGGTATTCATCACCACCAGCACCTGGCCTGCCTGCACCTTCTCACCATCGTGGACGCGCAGCTGCGCAATCACCCCGCCGCCGGGATGCTGCACCGCTTTACGGTTGCCCGTCACCACCACGCTGCCGGAAACCGGCACCCCGCGGTCGAGCGGCGCAAAGCTGGCCCAGCAGAGAAAGCCGCCGAACCCAACGAGCACCAGCCACAGCCCCCAGCGTAAATAGGCGCGCTCGCTGAAGGCCGCCTCGTACCCGGCCAGCTGCTCCGATAACGTCAGCGCTTTCATGATTTGCCCTCAGCCCGCACTCGCGGTGACACCGCGGTATAGCCCACGTTAAAACCGCCGTGCCGTCCCGCGCCAATCGGCGTCACCGCGCCGGAGGTCGGCGCGCGGGCCATGCCCGGCAGCTTTTTCAGCACTTCGGCGCTCGGGCCCTCGTGCTGCATCCGGCCGCCGGCCAGCACCAGCAGACGATCGGTAATCGCCAGAATATCCGGTTTATGGGTCACCAGAACCACGCTTTTTCCTTTCTCTTTCAGGGTCAGAATCGCCTGCTGCAGCGCCGCTTCGCCCTCTTTATCGAGGTTGGCGTTCGGCTCGTCCAGCACCACCAGCGCAGGTAGGCCGTAGAGCGCGCGGGCCAGCGCCACCCGCTGACGCTGACCGCCCGACAGACCGCTGCCGCCTTCGCCCAGCACCGTGTCATAGCCCTGCGGCAGGCGTAAAATCAGCGCGTGGATGCCGGCCATCTGCGCGGCCAGCACCACGCTGTCGGCATCCACCTCGCCAAAGCGGGCGATGTTTTCCGCCAGCGTCCCGGCAAATAGCTGGATATCCTGCGGCAGATAGCCGATATGCGGACCCAGCGCCGTTTTATCCCACTGATGGATTTCGGCATCGTCCAGCCGCACGCTGCCGGATAGCGGTTTCTGCACGCCAACCAGCTGCTTCATCAGCTGCGTTTTACCCGAACCAGAGGCGCCAATCACCCCCAGAACGGTGCCGGCAGCCAGCGAAAACTGCAACTGCATTAATATGGGCTGACGGCCTCCCGGCGCGGTAATCGTCAGTCTGCTCAACGCGTAAATGTCCCCGGGGCGCGGGCAGCGGTAAACGCTCGGGCTGCGGCGGATTCGCGGCCAGCAGCACCTGCAGCCGCTGCCAGGCCTCGCGGGCCGCCAGCCACTGCTTCCAGCTGCCGATCAGCTGATCGATAGGCCCCAGCACGCGGCCAATCAGGATCGAGCCGGCGATCATCATGCCGGAGGTGATATCGCCGTTAACCGCCAGCAGCGCGCCGCAGCCGAGCATCAGCGACTGCAGAGCCAGCCGCAGCGTGCGCGTCAGGGAGGTGATCAGCGCCATTCTCTCGCTACCGCGGCTTTGCAAATGTAAAAACTCTGCGTGCTGGCAGCGCCAGCGCTGACGCAGGGTTTGCAGCATCCCCATCGCCTCTATCGCTTCGGCCTGCCGAAGCTGGCCGTTGGCCCGCTGGCTGGCATGGAGCGCGACCTTTCCCGCCCGCTCCAGCAGCGGCTGGCTTAAGCGCAGATTGAGCCAGGCCAGCGCCAGCAGCAGCGCCGCGCCGAGGGTCGCCAGAACGCCAAGCCACGGATGCAGCAGATAAACCACCAGCAGATAGAGGGGAAACCAGGGGGCGTCAAAAAAGGCGAACAGCGCGCTGCCGGTGGCGAACTGGCGTAAGCTGGTGAGGTCATTTAACGCCTGGCCTGCCAGGACGTTACCCGTTTTCAGGTTGGTGCCGAACGCGGCGTCAAAAACCCGCGCGTTAAGACGCATATCCAGCTGCGCGCCGAGGCGGATGACCAGCCCGCTGCGCACCCACTCCATCAGGCCAAGAAACAGCAGCAGGCCGACGATCATCAGGGTCAGCATCGTCAGCGTCATAAGGTTGCCGGACGGCAGGACCCGATCGTAGACCTGCAGCATATATAGCGCCGGCGAGAGCATCAGAATATTGATCGCCGCAGTAAAAAGCGCCACGCACCAGAAGCCGCGCCGGCAGGTCGCCAGCGCCGCCAGAATCTCCTGCCGTCCTGCCTGAGGCGCCTGAGTTTCGCTCATTCTTTCTCCTGCCTGAACCGTTTCCCCGCCGTGGCGGGGAAACGGTAGGGTTATGCCGCCAGCAGATCCGTATGGTCTGCGGTTGCCGATGAGCCCACGACCGCCGCGATCTGATCGAAGGTCGAATCGATGCTCAGGTTGTACTGGTCAAGGATGCCGTTCAGCGCGGTTTCCAGCGCGCTGGTATCGCCGGACATCAGGCCATAAACCACCTCATGCACGATACCGTCATGACCTTCGGACTGCGCGCTGCTCAGGCCCAGTCCGCTGAAGCTAACGTCCAGCGCCTGGATGTTGTACGGCGAAGAAGTGCCGCCCTGCAGGCCGTCGCCGAACGACAGGCCGTCAAGGGAGCCGTACAGCGTGTGTGCCGGGTCGGCAAACAGGGTATAGGTTAAGTTTCCTTCCGCCACGAATGAGGTGATGTTATTCGCGGTACTGGTGATAGCGTACTGGCTTCCGGACAGCGCACCGCCGTAGAAGCCGCCGGAGTTGCTATCGTCCACGTTACCGTTGGTATGGTTAACGTCACCAAATGTGGCTGACCATTCAGCCAGATAATCATGAATGCTATAGCTGCCTACAGAGTCTGTCGTAATCCACTGAAAATGCCATATTGGTCTCCTGATATTACAGATATCGCGGCCTTTTTACGTGCAGAGCACGCCCGAACTGCGCCGCGTCATACGGGGGTTAAAAGCGATATTCGATGCCGCCCTGCACGGTGCGCCCGCGGCCTAAGGTATTGCCCAGGGTTTCGCCATAGCTGACCACGTAGGCGCGGTTGGAGACGTTCTCCACGGAGCCGCGCAGCGTCAGGTTGTCGGTCACGCGGTAGCTGGCGTAAAGGTCAAACAGGGTGTAGCGCGGCCAGTCGGCCAGATAGGGGTAGTTGCTCGGGACGCTGTGATCCTGATATCCCGGCGCAAAACGCACCGTGACGCCGGCGTCGAGCTTGCGGTCAAAGGCGCGACCGCCGAGGGTCAACGAGCCGCGATCGCCGGGGAGGAACGCGGCGGAGCTGAACTGGCTGCCGCCGTCGCAGGTCACGAAGTTGTTCGCCTCGTCATTATCTTCCCAGTACCAGTTATTGGCGCTGCCGGCGCCCTGCTGCTTCCCGCCCAGCCACGCTTTCCGCGAGCAAAACTCGTTTTTGCCGATCATGTGCGTGTAGGTGAAGTCGGTATACACAAAGCCCGCATCGTAGTTCAGCTGATACTCGATCCCGCGGAAACGGGTGCTGTTGAGGTTATTGACGTAGGCGGTGTTGCCCAGCCCCGGTTGGGTGATGCCCGGCTTTTCGCGGTTAATCGCCATGCTGATATAGTTCGATACCTTGGTATCGAAGTAAGCCACTTTAACCGCCAGGCGATCCTCCTCCTGCAGCAGGCCGCCTTTCAGCAGGTTCACCCCCACTTCCCAGGCGCGGGAGCGTTCCGCCTGCAGGAACGGGTTGGGATACTGCGTGGAGTCGCCGTGGGCGCTGCCGCTGGTCAGGGTTTCGGTAATCGCCGGCGGACGCCAGGAGCGACCGTAGGTGGTATACAGCTCCAGCCAGTCGACGCCCGGCTTCACCGCCAGCGCCAGCGTCGGCGAGACGCGGGACTCTTCGCGATCCACCAGCCATTCATGGTAAGAGCTGGAGATGAGGCAGCCGCTCAGACGACGCGAGGTGCAGGGATTATCAATGGTGTAGGTCGCTTCGGGGTAATTCATGCCGGTGGTGCCGCGCAGACGATAGCGGTCATAGCGCAGCCCGCCTTCGACGGTAAGCCAGTCGTCGTACTCGTAGGTCAGCGTGGAGAACAGGCTGAATATCGACCGATTCCCGCCGGGCGTCACGCCCTCCATATCCTCAGACGTTGAGCGGCTGGTGGCTTTGTCATAGTAAAACTCTGCGCCGTAGTTCGCCTTCAGCGTATGCTCCGCGGCCAGCGAGAAGTGCGAGGTGTTTTGCAGCTGGGCGCCGTAGGTGCGCAGGCGGGTTTGCGTCCAGTAATCGTCCGTCGTCCCGCTGCCGTAAGTATCGCTGTTCGAGTCGGTATCGACGTAATAGAGCTTGGCGTGCAGATCGAGCCAGTCGCGATCGTAGGGCGCGAGGCTGTAGTCGAGAGCGACGTTGCGCGCCATCACCACGTCGTAGCCGCTCTGCTTCCAGCCCAGCGTCCGGTCATCGCCTTCGCCGACGGCGGTCAGGGTGCTGGCCGTCGGCGAACTCACCTGGGTTTGCAGATAGCTCAGCTGCAGGCGCTGGTTGGCGGGCAGATTCCAGCCCACCTTCGCCATCCGCGACAGCATCTTGTAGCGGCTGTCGGTAATCTGATTGTTTTTTAAGGCGCTGGCGTAGCGATCGTAGTTGCCGGTGTCGTTGTTGACGCGAATGTCGCCGATATCGCCTTTATTGCCCGGCCAGTAGTCGCTCAGGTGGCGCTCGCTGGCGGCCAGCAGAATATCCCCCGTCTCATTGCCCCACGCCAGCGCGCCGCTGCCGATAAAGCGGGTGCCGTTATCGCCGGTGCTGGCGTGCAGCTTGCCGCCCAGCTCTTTGCCGTCATAGATGAAATCGCTGGCGTTGAGAGTGTTAAAGGTGGCGATGCCGCCCAGCGTGCCGGCGCTGCCCATGCCGCCGGTGGTGCCTTTGTCGACGGTGACCCCGCTCAGCAGCTCCGGATCGATATACATGGTGCCGTTACGCTGACCGTGGCCGCTCTTCTGGAAGTTCTGCCGCATGCCGTCGATGTTCATGTTAACGCGGCCATAGTCCTGCATCCCGCGAATATTCACCGACAGGGCCGGGTCCTGCTGGCTCACGCTGGAGTAAACGCCGGCGGTCTGTTCGAGAATATCCGCCGCGTGCCGAGCCGGCCGATCGTCCATCTTCTTGCGGTCGATCACGCTGACCGAGCGAGGCTGTTCGTAGACCCAGTCATCGGCGGAATAATTTAAGGTAGCGGTAACGGTCAAGGTGTCGTCATTCACCGGCCCGCCGATGCGGGTTTCATCGGCGCGCTTCGTGCGGAGAATTATCTGCCCGTCGGCGGTAAATTCCGGCGCCACGGCGTTGTTGCCAATCAGCTGACGTAGCGCGGCGGCGATCGGCATCGTGCCGTTCAGCGGCTGCGACTTCATCCCCTGCACCGTGCGGTCTTCAAAAAAGATCTGCACGCCGGACTGCTCGCCAAATCGTAGCAGCGCGCTTTGCAGGGATTGCGGGGGAATGGCGAAGGTTTTGTTCTGTTTTACCGCTTCCGTTGCCGCCGACGCGGCCTGGCTCAGAGCCGGCGCTGTCAGCGCTAACGTCAGAGATATGGCAAAAGCAAGGCGACGACGGCTTTTGCAAAATTGGGGCTGTAATGGGTGCATGTGTGTACTCAATTATCGTTGATAATGGTAATCAATCTCATTCAACAATAAAGACGAACGACGTACGCAAACCCGTAAAAATTTTTTAGAAAAAGTAAAAATATAAAAATGGGGCCACAAAAACGCCCGCAGAGCCTAGTACAGGAGCGTCATTCCCGGCAGCGTCACCTGCTTCGCCCCCAGCGTCTGGCGCAGGGTTTCAACGGCGCGATCGGGCTGCTTGAGCGCGAAGGCGCCGCTGACGGTCCGCTTTCTCAGCGCCGGATTGACGACGACAACGGTTTGGTTCTGGTAGCGGTTTATCCGCGCGATCGCCTCGCTTACCGGCTGCTGGTCGATAATCAGCCAGCCGCGCCGCCAGGCGAACTGCGCCGGCGAAACCGAGTGCCGCGTCAGGCGATTATCGGCATAGCGCGCGCCCTGCTGCTCAGCCAACACCAGCGACTGCCCTTTATAGCTGACCCGCACGCTGTGCTCGTGCACCGCCACGTCCGCCCCGCTGCCGTCAAGATCGACGCTGAACTGCGTCCCTAATGCCTGGGTGGTGCCGCCGTTCGCCTCTACGCGAAAGGGGCGCGTCTCGCGGCTGCTCAGCGGCGCCACGGTAAACCAGGCGTTGCCGGACAGCAGCGTAACCCGCCGCTCCCGGTCGTTAAAATGCAGCTCGATGGCGCTGCGGCTATCGAGATCGACCCGGCTGCCGTCCGGCAGCGTCACCTGGCGAATTTCGCCGGCGGCGGTGTAATAATCGGCCTGCCAGCGCAGCCAGGCGTCGGGAAGCAGAAGCAGTGCGGGCAGGGACGCCAGCACCACGACGGCGGCGGCCGCCCAGTGGCGCCAGCGGGGACGAGCGCTCGCCGCCGGCGGGACGGGCAGAGGTAGAGGAACCACCGTGGACGATAGCGTATCCGCCGCCCGGGCAGCCGGGGCCGATCGCGGCAGCGTGCCGAGCATCAGCCACAGCCTGCTGCGCCTGAATCAGCGCGTCGGCATGCTGCGGATCGGCCTCCCGCCACGCGGCCATCTCCCGCTCCTCATCATCCGTCAGCGACCGCTCGGCCATTTTCACAGCCCATAGCGCGGCCTGCTGACGTATTGCCTCACTCAACTGACTCATTTCACTGCTTCCTGACTATCCGGGTTAATCATTAAGACGTTTGAACCAGGTAAAACCCGTAAAAAAAATGCCATTATTTCTGTATTCCGCACATCAGGGTAGCCAGCGCCTGCGCCAGATGTTTTTCTACGGTGCTGAGCGATACGCCCAGCCGCGCCGCAATTTCCGCCTGCGGCAGCCCCTCAAGCCGGCTAAGACGAAAAATAGCCTGCGTCCGTTCCGGCAGATTCATCAGCTGGCCGATAATCCTCTCAACCTGCTGCAGGTCAATCGCGCGCTGCTCGGCGCCCGGATCGTCGCTGGGAAAGTGGGCCATCTCATCATCGCTGAACGCCATGGTTTGCCGCCGCTGCTGCTGGCGGTAGTGATCGAACAGCAGATTCCTCGCCGTACGGAACAGATAGGACTCACTATCCTGAATTTTTCCCTGCGGATAATGCTCAAAGAGGCGGGCAAAGCTCTCCTGCATCAGATCGTCAGCCAGCTGCGCATCGTGCAGTTGGCTTTTCAGATACGCCAACAGCGGCTGGGCATGACGCTCAAACAGCACCTGCAACTCAATATTGGACATTAACTTTTCCCTGAAGAGCCTGCATCAAAGCCACTATAAATCACATAAATGATTCTCATTTTCAACTGGCTTTTTTGACCGCGCCGCGGCGGAAGCGTTCGGAGGGAGGCGGATGGGGGCGGGCTTAGCGCTCGTCGGCTTCCTCCAGCGGAACGATGCGCCACTCGTTCGGCTGCTGTCCGGGCGAAATCCACATCGGCACCACGTTACCGAGCCGGATGCCGTAGGGCGTACCGAGCGCATGGCGGCGCAGCACGCGAAACACGCCGGAATGGGCGATAATCAACGGGCGCTCGTACTGCGTCAGGATCGTATTCAGCGCGCCGGTCACCCGCTGGCAAAACGCTTCCCAGCTCTCCCCGCCCGGCGGCGTCTCTTCATAGGGCGGCTGCTCCGTCCACGGGCGCTGCTCTAACTCCCCCCAGTCCCGCTCGCGCAGATCGTCGAACACCGTATAGGGCACGCCGGGGAGCGCCAGTTCGGCCGTTTGCCGCGCGCGCAGCAGCGGGCTGACGGCGACGCCGTTCCAGCGATAGCGCCCCAGCAGCGGACGAACCTCCTGCGCCTGCAGCTCGCCCTCTTCGGTAAGCGGTACGTCCGTGCTTCCGCCGATCAGTTTATCCCGGTTGAGGGCCGTTTCGCCGTGGCGAACGAAGACAAAAGGCTTACAGATTATTGGCATAGTTCCATCTCGATCGTCGGATGAGTCATAATTTGGCAGCTCAACGCCTGCTGCCACAGAAGCGGGTTGTCAATGGCGATAAACAGCGGCGCGAAATAGCGGCAGGAGAGCTGAGAGATCAGCGTTTGCAGACAGTCTGACGGTGGGGTGCACATTCCAGCGGCAAAAATCGACGTCGCCTGCCAGCCACTGCTGGTGAGCGAGCTGATTCAGGTGGCCGGTAAACAGGGTTCGATGCTGAAAATCCTCCCGCGCCCGCAGCGCGCCCGCCATGCCGCTCATGCCGTCGGGGTCGGCGGCCAATACCAGCGGCGCGTGGGGCGAAAAGAGCGGAAGCGCCGCGGCCAGCGCCCGCAGCTCCGCGGCGACGCCATGCTGCAGACTGCCATCGTCATGCTCCGCCATCTGCGCCAGCATGTGCAGGCAGGCGGCGTCCATGGCGACGTCTGGCCGCCGCTCGCGGGCCATAAATAGCGCCAGCTCGGCGGCGCGTCCGGAAGGCGGCACCGGGCAGAGGGTCGGCTGTAACAGATGCGCGCGCAGCTTTTCCCGCTGCCGGCTTTGCGGCACATCGTATAAACCGTAGGAGGCATCCACCAGCGCCAGGCGCGCGGGAGGCGGAACATCAAAGCGGAACAGCAGGGATTCCATGCTGATATCGCCGCTGTAAAACAGGCCGCCCGCCACGTTCAGATGGAACCACATCCCGCCCCAGGCGTGGCCGCAGTCTGCCGGTGGTCACGGTTATCTCGCCGAGGGAAAACTGACCGCGCACCGCCACCGGGCGGACGTTGCGCCCCGCAGGCAGCGCCTGGGCGGTGACGGCGCTGCAGTAGACGGGAATTTCCGCCGGCAGACGGCTCAGCCCGGCAATATGATCCACATGATCGTGGCTTAGCAGAATGGCGTCGATATCCGCCGGGACCGGCCACGGCGCCTCATCCGGCTCCAGCGCGCCGCCGGCATCCAGCAGGATGCGCTGGTGCGGCGTGCTCAGCAAAATGGCCGCCGGAGCCTTGCGGTGTAAGCCGCTAATGATTTCGATCTTCACGCCCTTCACGCCGCCTCCAGACGCCAGCCCTGGGTCAGCCGCACGCGGACGCTCTGCTGCGCCCGCAGCGGCGAGTGGTGGAAGGCGCTCAGCGACTGCCCGTCAGCGAGGCGCAAATCCACCAGATAGCGCTCTCCCTGATAGATACAGTTTTCCACCTCCGCGCTTAGCCCGCTCTCCGCGAGCTGCACGTGTTCCGGGCGCACCAGCACCGGCTGCGCCGCCGCATGCTGGCCCGCGGAAAATCCCTCATGCAGCAGAGCGCAGTCCAGCTGGCGCTGCTGGCCGGGGATCGCCAGCGACAGCACCTGCCCCTTACCGATAAAGCGCGCCACCCAGGCGTTTTGCGGCTGCTGATAGAGCTCCTGCGGCGCGCCCCACTGCATTAACGCGCCCTGATGCATCACCGCGATATGGCTGGCCAGCGCCATCGCTTCCGCCTGGTCGTGCGTCACGTAGACAAAAGTGGCGCCGGTACGGCGGTGAAATTCCCGGAACGTCTGCTCCATCGTCGCGCGCAGGTGCCGATCGAGGTTCGCCAACGGCTCATCCAGCAGCACCACCTGCGGCTCGGAGACCAGACAGCGCGCCAGCGCCACCCGCTGACGCTGGCCGCCGCTCAGCTCCTGCGGCGAACGCCCGGCATAGGCCCCGAGCTCGACCACCTCCAGCGCCGCCATCACCCGCTTCTGCCGGGCGGCGCCGTTAACTTTACGCAGCCTGAGCGGATAGCCGACGTTCTCCGCCACGGTCATGTGCGGCCACAGGGCGTAGGACTGAAACACCATCCCCATATCTCGCTGTTCCGGCGGCAGGTGGACGGCGCTATCCGCCAGCAGGCGATCGCCCAGCAGCAGGCGTCCGTCGCTAAGCTGCTCAAGACCGGCAAGAATGCGCAGCGTGGTGGTTTTGCCGCAGCCGCTCGGCCCCAGCAGCGCGGTGAAGGCGCCCTGCGGGATGGTCAGATTGAGATCCCGTACCACGGTCTGGTTGCCAAATACTTTACTGAGCCGCTCCAGCCTCAGTTCTGCCATGGAATCACTCCTTTGGGTAAATATCTGCCGAGCGCGCTGAGCAGCAGCATCACCACCGCCACCAGCGCCACCACCAGTACCGAAACCGCCGACGCCAGCACCTTATCTCCGCTCTCATCAAGATTGAAAATCATCACCCCCAGCGTCTCTTTGCCGGCGCTCCACAGCAGCGCCGATACCGTCAGCTCGTTGACGGCGGAGAGGAACACCAGCAGCGCGCCGGCAAACGCCGCCGGCGCCATCAGCGGCAGTACGATGTGGCGCAGGCGCTGCGAAACGTTCGCTCCGGCGAGGCTGGCGGCCTCCTCCATCGCCGGGTCCAGCTGCAGCATGCTGTTGTGTACCGGCTTCAGGCAGACGGTGAGAAAACGGGCAAGATAGGCGAAAAAGATAATCGTCAGCGTGCCGATGAGGCTGATATTCAGCAGCGGCAGCGGGCGGGCAAACAGCAGAATGCAGGCAATCGCCAGCACCACGCCGGGCAGGGTGTAGGGAATATCGATAAGGTTGTGCAGCCAGCGCAGCGGCCGGGAAGGATGGCGCACCAGCAGCCACGCCAGCGGCAGGCTGAGCAGCATCAGCACCGCCGCGGCGCTAATCGAGAGCAGCATGCTATTGCTCAGCGCCCGCCAGGTGGCGCTCTGCGCATCAACGACGCCGCGCCAGGCGGCAAAAGTCAGGGTCTCACCGTTGAGCGGCACGCCGAGCGTCGGCACCAGCGAGGTGGCGATCAGCGCCAGCAGCGGCGCCACCAGAATAGCGAACAGCACGACGCCCAGCAGCGCCTCCGTCGCCAGTCGCCACTTACCCAGCGAGAACCCCAGCGCGCGTCCCGCCATGCCAATCAGCGGCAGCGCGTAGCGGCGCTGCATATGGCCCTGGACGATAACAATCCCGATCGCCAGCACGCCCATCAGCACCGACAGCGCCGCCACCTCGTTGAGCATCGACGGGCCGAAGCTGGAGAGCGTCTGGTAGATATAGACCGGCAGCACAAACAGGGAGATCGGGATCCCCAGCATCGCCGGGATGCCGAAGTTGCCGAGGGCGGAAACAAAGGCAATCGCCGCCCCGCCCCATAACGCCGTGCGGCACAGCGGCAGCACGATATCGAAAAAGACCCGCCACAGCGAGGCGCCGTTGAGCCTGGCCGCTTCGATATGCTCCTTCGGCAGGCACTGCAGACTGCGTGCGCAGGGCCAGAAACACCAGCGGCGCATGCTGAATGCCGAGCAGCAGGGCGATGCCCTGCGCGGAGTAGAGCGGATTGGCGCTGCCAAATCCCGGCGCCAGGCCGATGCTGTTGAGCAGAATGCTGCTCGGCCCGAAGAGTGCAGCCAGCTCAGGGCGGTGACCTGCGGCGGGATCATCATCGGCAGCATAAACAGGAACACCCACACCGGCTTAAAGCGGATATTGGTCAACGCCAGGCAAAAGGCGAACAGGCTGCCAAGCAGCAGCGAGATCAGCGTTCCCAGCCCGCTGGTATACAGGCTGTTATACATCGCGGTCCAGGTGGCGGGGTTGCTCAGCACGCGCCACAGGCTGCTGTCGCTGCCCTGCCGCCAGTCGATCAGCGCCGCGATAAGCAGGCGCAGGCTGGGCAGCAGGCTGACCAGCGCCACGAGGCATAATAGTAGCCACAGCAGCCCCTTCAGCGAGCCGCCGCCGGCGTTTTGCCGCAGAGTCATATCGCTCATCAATTAACGGCTGCCGAACAGGTCGGCAAAGCGCTTTTTGTTCGCCTCGGTATCGGCCAGCGCTTTGGCGGCGTCGAACGGCATCAGCTTAATGCTGTCTCGCGGCGGGAAGCCCTTCGGCACCGGCAGCGAAGCATCGGCCGGCAGGTAGCCCTGCTGCAGCACCAGCTTCTGCCCCTCGGTCGAGAGTAAGAAATCGATAAACGCCTTTGCGCCCTGCGGGTTTTTGGCGTTCTTCAGCATCGCTACCGGCTCGGTGACGATGCTGACCCCCTCTTTCGGGAAGGTAAACTCGATGGGCGCGCCCTTGGCCTTTTCGCGAATAGCCATGTAATCCACCAGCACGCCGTAGGCCTTGCTGCCGGACGCGATGGCGTTCATTACCGCGCCATTGCCGCTTTGCGGCATCGCGCCGTTCGCTTGTAGCTTCTCGTAGTATTGCCAGCCGAGATCGGGAGCGTTCATTAGCGTGGCCTGATGGATCTGCGCCGCGCCGGAGTAAAGCGGGCTGGGCAGCGTGGTCATGTTCTTCAGCTCCGGCTTGAGGAGATCCAGCCAGGAGGTCGGTTTAACCGGCGCTTTAGTATTCCAGGCGATGCCGGTGGTGATCAGCTTGGTGCCGTAGTAGTAGCCGTCTTTATCATACAGCTGCGCGTCAAAGCGGGCGGCCTGCGGCGAACGATAGCCGGCCAGTAAGTTCTGCTGCTTCAGGGCTTCCATAGTGACGCTATCGGCGATCAGCAGCACGTCCGGCGCGGCGGCGCCGGCGGCGAGCTCGGCCTGCAGGCGCGCGGTCAGCTTCGTGGTTCCGTCACGGATCCATTTCACCTCAATATCAGGGTGCGCTTTTTCAAAGGCGCTGACGGTGGTCTGCGCATCTTCGTTGGGCTGGCTGGTATAGAGCGTCAGCGTCGATTTGGCAAAAGCCGATGCGCTCATGATGGTCAGCAGCATCGCCGCCAGCGCGTTTTTGTTATTCATCGTTCCGTCCCCGTGTTTTCGTTGCGACGATTAAAACAGGGGAATCTGACAAAAATATGACCACCTTCTTTCGTAGTCATAGTTTCATATTGCCGCGCTAGCATGGCCGAAAATAGCGTGACAGGAAGGGAACATGACACCGGAAACCCGTCGCAGCGCCATTGTCGCCCTGGCGACAGAACGCGGCGAAATCAGCATTGAAGCGCTGTCCAGACACTTTGGCGTCTCGCTGCAAACCATACGCAGCGATCTGCGGGACCTGACGACGCAGGGGCTGCTGCTGCGCCGCCACGGCCTGGTCGCGCCTTTCGCACGCGAAAATATCGCTTACCAGCAGCGGGAGATCGTCAATATCAACGGCAAACGCTGGATTGGCGAACAGGTTGCACAGCTGCTCTGCGGAGCGCAAAGCTGCTTCCTCGGCACCGGCACCACGGTGGAGATGGTGGCGCACGCCCTGCCGAAGAGCGTTTCTCTCGCCGTCTTCACCAATAACCTGCACGCCGCACAGCCGCTCAGCCAGCTTCCCGACTGCGCGCTGACGATAGCCGGCGGCCGTATCCGCAAGCGCGATCTGGATATTATCGGCGGCGACGCCCTGGCGTTCTTTAGCCGCTACCGGGTTGATATTGGCGTGGTCTCCGTCGGCGGCATCGACGAAGCCGGCGAGCTGTACGATTTTAACGATGATGAAGTGGTGGCGCGGCGGGCGTTAACCGCCGGCGCGGACGTCACGGTGCTGGCGATCGACAGCACCAAGTTTGGCCGCACGGCGCTGTGCCGCAACGGCCACGTCGGCGATTTTGACTATGTCGTCAGCGAACGTCCCCCGACGGCGCAGCAGCGGACGGGGCTGGCCCAGCGCCGGACGCAATGGCTGTGCCGCGACGCCGCCGCTGCCCTGCCGCCATACGGCGAGTAGGCGTCTACTCCAGATGCTTCCGCTTAAACTGGCCGGCGTCGATGTCATACTGCTTCATCTTGCGCCACAGCGTGGTACGCCCGATATTCAGCAGCTGCGACATCTCCTGGACCCGGCCGCTGGTGACGCGGGCGGCGTGGATAATCGCCTCTTTTTCAATGGCGCTAAACGTCAGGCTGGCGGGGAGCAGCGAAGAGGAGGTGTCGCTGCCGGTACGTTCGGTAAACAGGTACTCCGGCAGGTTGCTCAGGCGAACGTGCCCGTTGTCGCTGCTGATCGCGACGTTTTCAATAATGCTGTTCAGTTCAAAATCATTCCCCGGCCAGGAGTAGTTCACCAGCTGCGCCAGGGCGTCATCGTCCACCTTCAGGCGCGACGAGAAGCGCTTTTCCAGGCTCCGCAGACGGTTATGCACCAGCGAGGTGATGCTGTTGCGCCGCGCCCGCAGCGGGGGAATCACGATCTCAAACGAGTGGAGCGCGTAGTACAGCTGGCGGCTAAAGCGGTTCTGCTCCACCAGGTTGGCGAGGTCGACGGTGGTCGTCGCGATCACCTTCACGTCCACCGGGATCAGGCGCCGGGCGTCGAGGCGGGTTAATACGCCCTGCTTAATGACCTGCAGCAGCGCCGACTGCAGCTCCGGCGCCAGGTACTCGATTTTTTCCAGAAACAGGGTGCCGCCGTTGGCCAGCTCCAGCCGGCTCAGGCGGCCGTTTTCGTCATCGGTCGGCGCGCTGCCCATAAAATCCTGCCCGAGCGCGCCGTCGGCGTACAGCTGGCAGTTCACCGCGATATAGGGGCCGCCCGCCCGCTCGCTTTCATTATGGATGGCCTGGCTGAGCAGCTCTTTGCCGACGCCCTCTTCCCCGCACAGCAGTACCGGAAAAGCGCCTCTCGCCGCCTGGCGACCAAAATGAATCAGGCGCCGGGTTTCCGGATCGCCCGCCGACATCTGCTCAAAGGTGTGGCTCACCTTGCCCAGCTGGCTGGTCATCAGCTGGCGCATCTGTTCCACCGGGTGCAGCAGCAGAATAAAGCTGTTGCCCTGCTCTTCGACAATCGGCTTCAGCGTGATCACCGCATCGACAAACTGGTGCTGGCTTTCGAAGGTGACCTCCGCATGATTCAGCCCGCGCGCGTGCTTAATCGCCCGGCGCAGCAGCGCCGGCAGGGTCACCAGCTCGTTAATATTGCGTCCCTGGCTGGCCTGCGCGTCGAGATGCAGCAGCGTCGCGGCCCGCGCGTTGAGAAACTGCAGAACCCCCTGCTCGTTCCACGCCATCACCCCGTCATCCATGCTTTCCAGCAGGCCGTACATCTGATTAAGGTGCCGATTGGACTCGGCCAGCAGGCTGTCGGTGAGCAGAGAGTTGCCCACCTCGCGGGCAATCGCGAGGGTCAGCGATAAATCCGCCGTCGCCTGCTGCTCCGTCAGGCAGCACAGCGAGATCGAGCCAAACAGCCGGCCGTGGTTATCAAACACCGGCGTCGAGCTGAACGACCACGGCCGCAGCGCCTGCTTAAAGTGGCTGTCGCCGGCGGTTTTCACCGGCTGTCCGAGCATCGAGGCCAGGGAGAGCGCGCAGCTGCCGATAATGCTTTCCGCGCAGTAGCTGCCGTCACGAAAGCCCAGCCCGGCAAGCTGGTCAAGGGTTTGCGGATCGCCGCAGCGGCTGAGAATACAGGCGGACTCGTCGAGGATAAACAGCCCGCAGGGGCGGTTATCCATAAACTCCCAGGCATCCTCCAGCGCGGCCTGGCCTATCGTCAGCAGCGCGGTCTTACGCCGACAGATGGATTCAAACGTCAGCCCCTGCGCCTGGTGCGGCGCCTGCCAGGTTTCCCGCTGCATAAACTTGCTGCAGCGATGCCATGACTGGGTTATCACCGAAGAAAAGCTCTGAGTCTGCGCAGTCATATCCGTTTCCGCTGTGTTAAAAACGACCGGGTTAAAAACGACAACCCCTCCGGCAGAAGCTGCCGAAGGGGAGAAGAGGTCTCTTGACTCTCCAGAGAAGAGACTTAGCGGCACGCTATCACCGCGCCAGCCACTGCTGCCCCAGCAGGTCGGCGGTCAGAATCGCGGCGTAGACGCTGCTGGCGGTCACCGGGAACGGCATATTGTGGATGGTTTCGCCCGGCGCGCAGGTCGCCTGCGCCACGGCCGAAATTTTCCCTTCAATGCCCTCCTTGACGCCCATTTGCGCAAGGGTCACCGGCAGGCCCACTTTCTGGCAGAAGTTCAGCACCGTTTCAATCTCTTCCAGCGGGCTGTTTTGCAGCACCAGCTGGGTCAGGGTACCAAACGCCACTTTTTCGCCGTGGTACAGATGGTGGCACTCTTCCAGAATAGTAAAGCCGTTGTGGATCGCGTGCGCCCCGGCGAGGCCGCTGCTTTCAAAGCCGATACCGCTGAGGTAGGTATTGGCTTCGACGATGCGTTCCAGGGCATCGGTCACCACCCCCGCCTGGGCGGCAAGACGCGCCTTTTCCCCCTCGGCCAGCAGCGTATCATAGCACAGGCGCGCCAGGCTCAAGGCCGCCGCCGTGGACTGGCCGCCCGCCATGCTGGTTGCCCTGGCGTCAAAACAGGCCTTCGCTTCAAACCAGGTGGAGAGCGCATCGCCCATCCCGGCCACCAGCAGGCGCACCGGCGCTTTGGCGATAATCGCCGTATCCATCACCACCATATCCGGGTTTTTCGGATAGATCAGAT
The DNA here is from genome assembly GCF_050058015.1 of Klebsiella sp. WOUb02. Taxonomy (NCBI): domain Bacteria; kingdom Pseudomonadati; phylum Pseudomonadota; class Gammaproteobacteria; order Enterobacterales; family Enterobacteriaceae; genus Klebsiella; species Klebsiella sp. WOUb02. The sequence continues at coordinate 128,389 of NZ_CP170106.1, read as the reverse complement.
ACTCTTCAAACTCCCCCGCTTCGCTGTAGATAACCGACAGCGCGCTGGTTGGCGCATCGGTAGAGGCGATGGTGGGGATAACCACCACCGGCAGCTTCTGGTAAAAGCCGATGGCCTTCGCCGTATCAAGGGTCTTGCCGCCGCCAATCCCCACCACGCCGCGGCAGCCGTGCTGCTGCAGAATCGCGATCAGGCGGTTGATTTCCGCATGGCTGCACTCGCCGTTAAAGCGCTCGGCATGGCAGCTAATATTGTGGCTATGCAGGCCGTTAAGCACCTTGTCTCCCGCCAGCTTCATGACGAAGTCGTCGGCAATCACGAAAAAGCTGTCCGCGAGGTTTTTGGCGTACTCGCCGAACAGCGTGGATGCATCGGGTCCCTGGAGATATTTGGCTGGAGATTGAATAACTTTTAGCATTCCTTTCACCCTCAAATAAGAGCCTATCCCACCAGGCGTAATTGGCGTAGCCAGTTTGAACACGGACAGCTCGGAGAAACCGGAGCGTACACGTAGTACGTGAGGATTTCGAGCACTGCCCAGGTTCCAAATGGCAAGTAAAATAGCCCTAATGGGATAGGCTCTAAGTGCATGTTTTTACATAATGAGCCCTGGCGCCGCGTCGTTCAGCCTTCTGCAAATGAGGGGAACGGGGAGCGCTGCCGGAGCGATGCAACCACTGTAGGGCGAGCGGAGAACAAAAAAATCTTTCGCCTTTTTGTTCTGATATGGAACAGAGAAAACTTTTTTGCGTTTCACATTGAAACACTAATCGCGATGAAACGCCGGGATTGCGATCCCGATCCGCCCATTCGGCGTAAATTTACGCGTAATACAGCATAGCTCACCGGGAAATCGGCCGTCAGCAGCGGAAAAAAACGAAAACCCGCTTCGTCATCGGCCGGTTATCCGCATCGGGGCGGCGTGAAAAAAACCGCTCTGGGTCGCATTTTGCTTTTTTCTTCGCAATAAACGTTTCATTACGGAACATTTATCAGCAATCACGTTCCGGAATGAAACCCACTGCCGGCAGATTTTTTTTTTCGCTAACTCAGCCAGAATCACTACATCGCCGGACAGCGCATATCGGCTGGCGACCCCCTACACGATGACCGCCTCCGCCAGCAGAGAGGCGGCATCGAACCACTGCGACGGAGCATGAAGATGAAAAAACTAATTAATCGTGTCGAAGATGTCCTGAGCGAACAGCTGGCGGGCCTGGCGAAGGCCCATCCCGAATTAACGCTGCATCAGGACCCGGTGTACGTCACCCGCGCCGATGCGCCGGTTGCCGGAAAAGTGGCGCTGCTCTCCGGCGGCGGCAGCGGACATGAGCCAATGCACTGCGGCTACATCGGCCAGGGCATGCTCTCCGGCGCCTGTCCCGGGGAGATCTTCACCTCGCCGACGCCGGATAAAATGTTTGAGTGCGCGATGAATATCGACGGCGGCGAAGGCGTGCTGCTGATTATCAAAAACTACACCGGCGATATTTTGAATTTCGAAACCGCCGCCGAGCTGCTGCATGAGAGCGGCGTCAAGGTCACCACCGTGGTGATCGATGACGACGTGGCGGTGAAGGACAGCCTCTATACCGCCGGCCGCCGGGGCGTGGCCAATACCGTGCTGGTTGAAAAGCTGGTGGGCGCCGCCGCCGAGCGCGGCGACTCGCTGGAAGCCTGCGCCGAGCTGGGCCGCAGGCTCAACAACCTCGGCCACTCCATCGGCGTCGCCCTCGCGGCCTGCACCGTTCCTGCCGCCGGGCAGCCCTCTTTTGAGCTGCAGGATAATGAAATGGAATTCGGCGTCGGCATCCACGGCGAGCCGGGGATTGACCGCCGCGCCTTCAGCTCCCTCGACCAGACCGTGGACGAAATGTTCGCCACCCTGCTGGAAAACGGTACCTACAGCCGCACCCTGCGCCAGTGGGACCCGGCCAAAGGCAGCTGGCAGGACGTCCAGCAGAGTAAACAGGCGCTACAGAGCGGCGACCGCGTGATCGCGCTGGTCAATAACCTCGGCGCCACGCCGCTATCGGAACTATACGGCGTCTACAACCGCCTCGCCGAACGCTGCGAGGAGAGCGGGATCGCTATCGCCCGCAGCCTTATCGGTAGCTACTGCACATCTCTGGATATGGTGGGCTTTTCCATCACCCTGCTGAAAGCCGACGACGAGACGCTGGCCCTGTGGGATGCCCCCGTTCATACCCCGGCGCTGAACTGGGGCCATTAAGGAGCACAACATGTCACTGAACAGAACGCAGATAGTTAACTGGCTCTATCGCTGCGGCGAGATCTTTACCAAAGAGCGGGATTTTCTTACCGGGCTGGATAAAGAGATTGGCGATGCCGACCACGGCCTGAACATGCATCGCGGCTTCAGCAAGGTAGTGGAAAAGCTGCCTTCTATTGCCGATAAGGACATCGGTTTTATCCTTAAAAATACCGGGATGACGCTGCTTTCCAACGTTGGCGGCGCCAGCGGCCCGCTGTTCGGCACCTTCTTTATCCGCGCGGCCCAGGTAACCCAGGCGCACCAGAGCCTCAGCCTCGACGAGCTGTATCAGATGATGCGCGAAGGCGCGGACGGCGTGGTCAACCGCGGCAAGGCGGAGCCGGGGGATAAAACGATGTGCGACGTCTGGCTACCGGTCGTTGCATCGCTGCACCACTCCAGCGAACAGCATCTGTCGATGCAGGCCGCGCTGGATGCCGCCAGCCAGCAGGCGGAGATCGCCGTCCGCTCCACCATCACCATGCAGGCGCGCAAAGGCCGCGCCAGCTATCTCGGCGAGCGCAGCATCGGGCATCAGGATCCGGGCGCGACCTCGGTGATGTTTATGATTCAGGAGCTGGCCGCGGCAGCCAAAGAGTAAGGAAAAAGCGATGGTAAACCTGGTGATTGTTTCTCATAGCGCCCGGCTGGGCGAAGGCGTCGGAGAACTGGCCCGGCAGATGTTAATCGGCGACGGCTGCCGGCTGGCGATCGCCGCCGGGATTGACGATCCTGAGAACCCGATCGGCACCGATCCCATTAAGGTAATGGAGGCGATTGAATCCGTTGCCGACGCCGATCACGTGCTGGTGATGATGGATATCGGCAGCGCCCTGCTGAGCGCCGAGACGGCGCTGGATCTTCTCGATCCCGCCATCGCCGCTAAGGTTCGCCTCTGCGCGGCCCCGCTGGTCGAAGGTACGCTGGCGGCCACGGTCAGCGCGGCGACCGGGTCAACGATCGACAAGGTTATTGAGGACGCCATGAATGCGCTGGAGGCTAAGCGTGTTCAGCTGGGGTTACCGTCGCCCGCCCAGGCCGCCCCTGAGGCGACCCCCTTTGCCGGGGATGACGGCGCGCGGTCGGTTTCGGTGGTGATTAGCAACCACAACGGCCTGCACGTGCGTCCGGCCTCGCGCCTGGTGGCGGCGCTGGCCGGCTTCAACGCCGATCTGCTGCTGGAAAAAGGCGGGAAGTGCGTGGCGCCGGACAGCATCAATAAAATCGCGCTGCTGCAGGTGCGCCGCGACGACCGGCTAAGGCTGCTGGCCCGCGGACCGGATGCCGAGGCGGCGCTGGCCGCATTCCAGGCGCTGGCGGCGGAGAACTTTGGCGAGCAGCCGGACGCCGCCCCGGCGGCTTCCGCCCCCTCCACCGCTCGGGTCCAGGGGAAGGCGCTGTTTTACCCCCTGCCGCATGCCGAGCCGAGACGGCGAAACAGCGCCAATAGCGCCAAAGAGCAGCGGCGCCTGAAGCAGGCCATTGACCAGACCCTGGCGGATCTCAGCGCCCTGACCCGCCTGGCGGAGGAGCGCTATTCCGCCGATATCGCAGCCATTTTTTCCGGCCACCATACCCTGCTCGACGACCCGGACCTCTATGACGCCGCCTGCGCCATCCTGAGCAAGGAGCAGTGCTGCGCCGAGTGGGCGTGGTATCAGGTGCTGGTCGATCTCAGCCAGCAGTATCGCCAGCTGAGCGATAGCTATCTGCAGGCGCGCTATATCGATATCGAAGATCTTCTCCACCGTACGCTGCGCCATCTTCAGGGCCGCAGCGAGCTGCCGCTGGCGGTGAATGAACCGGTGATTATCATCGCCGATGATATCTTCCCCTCTACCGTACTGCAGCTCGACGCCCGGCAGGTCAAAGGGATCTGCCTGCAGGGCGGAAGCGACGTCTCCCACGGCGCGATTATCGCGCGCCAGGCCGGGATCGCCTGCCTGTGCCAGCAGGGCGACGCGTTAAAAACGCTGCACGGCGGCGATGCCATCACCCTTGATATCGCCGGCAAGCGCATTATCCGCGGGTAAGCCGTTACCTGCCCCACTGACCTTACGCCGGAGGCCCTGCCTCCGGAGATTTTTTTCGCTCAACCTGCAGGAACCGTTATGTCTCAATTCTTTTTTAATCAGCGCACCAGCCTCGTCAGCGACGTTATTGAAGGGGCGATTATCGCCAGCCCGTGGAATAACCTCGCGCGGCTGGAGAGCGATCCGGCGATTCGCGTAGTCGTGCGCAGCGATCTGAATAAGAGCAACGTCGCGGTGATCTCCGGCGGCGGCTCCGGCCACGAGCCGGCCCACGTGGGCTTTATTGGTAAAGGCATGCTCACCGCCGCCGTCTGCGGCGATATTTTTGCCTCACCGAGCGTCGATGCGGTGCTGACGGCCATCCAGGCCGTCACCGGCGAAGCGGGCTGCCTGCTGATCGTCAAGAACTACACCGGCGATCGCCTGAACTTTGGCCTCGCGGCGGAGAAAGCGCGTCGTCTGGGCTATAGCGTCGAGATGCTGATTGTCGGCGACGATATTTCGCTGCCGGATAACAAGCATCCGCGCGGCATTGCCGGGACCATCCTGGTACACAAAGTGGCGGGCTACTTCGCCGAACGCGGCCACAACCTGGCGACCGTGCTGCGCGAGGCGCGGTACGCGGCGAACAACACCTGCAGCCTCGGCCTCGCGCTCTCCAGCTGCCACCTGCCGCAGGAGGCTGAAGAGGCTCCGCGTCGCCATCAGGATCGGGCCGAGCTGGGGATGGGCATTCACGGCGAGCCCGGCGCTTCGGTTATCGCTACCCAGAACAGCGGGCAGATTATGCAGCTGATGGTGGAGAAGCTGACCGCGGCCCTGCCGGCAACCGGCCGTCTGGCGGTAATGCTCAATAATCTCGGCGGCGTATCGGTCGCGGAGATGGCGATCCTTACCCGCGAGCTGGCCAATACCCCGCTCCATCAACGCATTGACTGGCTGATTGGCCCGGCTTCGCTGGTCACCGCCCTGGATATGAAAGGCTTCTCGATTACCGCGATCGTGCTGGAAGAGAGCATTGAGAAAGCGCTGCTCTCCGAGGTGGAAACCGCCAGCTGGCAGAAGCCGGTTCAGCCGCGCGCCGTCGGCGTTATGCCCTGCTCGCTGCGCAGCAGCCGCGTGGAGTTCCAGCCTTCAGACCATAGCCTCGTGGCGGGCTACGTCGGGACGGTGACCGCCACGCTGTCCGATCTTGAGGCCCACCTCAACGCGCTGGATGCCAAAGTCGGCGACGGCGACACCGGATCGACCTTCGCCGCAGGGGCACGCGACGTGGCCGACCTGCTGCATCGCCAGCAGCTGCCGCTCGCCGACCTCGCCACCCTGTTTGCGCTGATCGGCGAACGCCTGACCGTGGTGATGGGCGGCTCCAGCGGCGTGCTGATGTCTATTTTCTTTACCGCCGCCGGGCAGAAGCTGGAACAGGGCGCCGGCGTCGCCGAAGCGCTGAACGCCGGCCTGGCGCAGATGAAGTTTTACGGCGGGGCGGACGCAGGCGATCGCACCATGATTGATGCGCTGCAGCCGGCGCTGACCTCGCTGCTGGCGGCGCCTGAGGACCTGCGGGCGGCGTTTGCCGCGGCCGAGGCCGGGGCGGAGAGCACCCTTCACGCCAGCAAAGCCAACGCCGGGCGCGCGTCGTATCTCAACAGCGACAGCCTGCTGGGCAATATGGACCCGGGCGCCTACGCGGTGGCAATGGTGTTTAAGGCGCTGGCGGAGCAATAGCAAGAGCCGGACCTTCCCGCAGATGCCTGCGGGAAGGTCCGGAAAGCAGGGAGTTTTGGCAATACGGCTCGGGATTGCGCGGCGCTTATTTACTGTGCCAGTAGGCCTGGGAGCGCACCAGTTGCGGGTCAATCTCCTCCCCTTTAAAGCGCTCAAGCAGCGATTTCACCACCGCGCCTTCGCCGGTTACCCAGATAAAGTAATCCTCAGCCGGGACGCTCAGCTGCGCCAGACGTTCGGCCACCGCTTCGGGGTTATGGCCCACCACCCACTCGATATTGAAGCCAGCAAACTCCGCCAGATAGTCTTTATAAGACTCATCGCCAATGGTGACGATCGCCGTCACCTGCGGCCGAACCGGCAGCCGGCTTAATGCCTGCAGGCGGCGAAGCAGCGCGGGCATGCCGGACTCATCGCCAACGTACAGCTGCCAGGCGTAGTCTTCCGGCACCACCAGCGAACCGCGCGGCCCGCCAATCACCAGCTTATCGCCGACGCTTGCCGCCAGCGCCCAGCGGCTGGCGATACCGCCGTCATGAATAAAGAAATCATAGGCCAGCTCGTGGCGTTCGGCATCGTACAGCGGCGTGTAGTCGCGGCTCGCCGGGCGCACGCCCTCGCCCCAGTCAATGCCTTCCTCCGTCACCTGCGGCGGAGTAAAGGTCGCGCCCTCCTGCGGGAAAAAGAGCTTGGTATGGTCATCAAACCCCTGCGAAACGAAACCATCCAGCGCTTCGCCGCCCAGCACGATACGCTGGAAGCCGGCGCCCACGCGCTCAACGCGCAGCACGGTGAGTTCGCGGAAACGGAGTTCGTTTTGTACGCGTTGCGGATACTGCGTTTTTTTCATTGTTGTCATCATCAGCGGCCTTCGTGAAATTAAATAGATATATCTAAACTTTCTGCAAATGATAATGATTGCCATTAAAAAAGAATGCAAGATCTTTTTTGATATAGCCTAACCAAAGGGCATAAAAGTCCAAAAAGTAATTTAATATCCTTTAATTTCAATATATTGAAATTAATATTTTAATCATTCTTGCCTGATGAATGTATTTAGATATAAATTAGATATATCAAAATAAGCAGGAGCTAACGATGCACAACCATCATGAAGAAGGGCACGACTCGCGCGAGCATCACGCTGAACATGGCGGGCGCAGAGGCGGCGGGCGGCGCCAGCGTTTCTTCGGCCACGGCGAGCTGCGGCTGGTTATCCTCGATATCCTCACCCGCAGCGCCAGCCACGGCTACGAGCTGATTAAAGAGATCGAGAGCCTGACCCAGGGCAACTACAGCCCAAGCCCCGGCGTTATCTATCCCACCCTCGACATGCTGCAGGATCAGGGGCTGATCGGCGTTGAAGAGGAAAACGGGCGGAAGAAAATCTCGATCAGCGAAGACGGTCGTCGCCTGCACGCGGAAAACCTGCAGCCTCTGGCCCATATTCAGGAGCGTCTTCAGGCGCGAATGGTCGGCTACGAGCTGCGCAAAAATCCGCAGATGAAGCGGGCGCTGGGAAATTTTAAAGCCGTACTGGATTTAAAAGTGAATCAGCAGGCCATCAGCGAAGCGCAGCTAAAGCAGATTATTGCCGTCATCGACCGCGCGGCGATGGAGATTTCCCAGCTCGATTAAGCCGTCGCCCCACGCTTCTGCCCCAGCGTTGGGCAAAACGCACCGCGGCGAAGCACGCGGCGTAACGTCCGCAGGGCGCATGCCGCGCCCGCTCAGGAGTAAAGCATGCCAAAAATATCGCTGGAAGATTAAATATTGCGCAATCGCGCTTTCACGCTGCGTTTATCCCGATTTTCAGCTCCTGCACCGAAGTGGCGTAATCCCTGCAATACTTAATTCAGTATCATGTGATACGCCCATCCCAGGAGCTCATTTTGAACAGGTTACCTTCCAGCGCATCGGCTCTGGCCTGTAGCGCGCACGCACTGAATCTCATTGAGAAGCAAACGCTCGATCATGAGGAGATGAAAGCACTTAACCAGGAGGTCAGGGAGTACTTTAAAGAGCACGTGAATCCGGGGTTTTTAGCGTATCGAAAATCTGTTACCGCTGGCGGGGATTACGGAGCCGTAGAGTGGCAGGCGGGAAGTTTAAATACGCTTGTCGACACTCAGGGGCAAGAGTTTATTGATTGTCTGGGTGGCTTTGGAATTTTTAATGTAGGGCACCGTAATCCAGTCGTTGTTTCCGCCGTAGAGCACCAGCTCGCTAAACAACCCCTTCATAGTCAGGAACTGCTCGATCCGCTGCGGGCCATGCTCGCCAAAACGCTGGCGGCCCTGACGCCGGGCAAGCTGAAATACAGCTTCTTTTCCAATAGCGGCACCGAGTCGGTCGAAGCGGCGCTGAAGCTCGCTAAAGCCTACCAGTCCCCGCGCGGCAAATTTACCTTTGTAGCCACCAGCGGCGCTTTTCACGGCAAATCGCTGGGCGCGCTGTCCGCTACCGCCAAATCGACGTTCCGTAAGCCTTTTATGCCGCTGCTGCCGGGGTTCCGTCACGTGCCGTTTGGCGACATCAACGCCATGCGCACGCTGCTCAGCGAGTGTAAGAAAACCGGCGATGACGTCGCGGCGGTGATCCTTGAACCGATCCAGGGCGAAGGTGGGGTGATCCTGCCGCCGCAGGGTTATCTCCCGGCGGTGCGTAAGCTGTGCGACGAGTTTGGCGCGCTGCTGATCTTCGACGAAGTGCAGACCGGCATGGGCCGCACCGGTAAAATGTTTGCCTGCGAGCATGAAAACGTCCAGCCGGACATTCTGTGTCTCGCCAAAGCGCTCGGCGGCGGCGTGATGCCGATTGGCGCGACGGTTGCCACCGAGGAGGTGTTCTCGGTGCTGTTCGATAATCCGTTCCTGCACACCACCACCTTCGGCGGTAACCCGCTGGCCTGCGCCGCGGCGCTGGCGACGATCAACGTTCTGTTGACGGAGAATCTGCCGGCGCAGGCCGAGCAGAAAGGCGATCTGCTGCTGGACGGCTTCCGCCTGCTGGCTCGCGAGTATCCGGAGCTGGTGAACGAAGTCCGTGGTAAAGGGATGCTGATGGCCATTGAATTCGTGGATAACGAAATCGGCTATGACTTTGCCAGTCTGATGTTCCGCCAGCGGGTGCTGGTGGCCGGCACCCTGAACAACGCGAGGACGATCCGCATCGAACCGCCGCTGACCCTGACCCTTGAGCAGTGCGATCTGGTGCTGAAAGCGGCGCGGAACGCGCTGGCCGAGCTGCGGGTTTCAGTGGAAGAAGCCTGAGGATAGTCAACAAAAAGCCCGGTGGAAGCGATATTCACCGGGCTTTTTTACGCCTGCCGGTCAGCTTTCCAATGCTATTCCGGCAGCAGGCCAATAAAGCTGCGCTTCTGCCGCGGCTGCGACATCATCTCATCCAGCTTCTCGACGCAGGCCAGATAGTGCGGCGTTTTTTTGTGCGCCAGCACGGCTTCGTCATCCTTATAGGCCTCGTAGATAAAAAACCGCGTCTTCACCTCCGGGTCCTGCAAAACGTCGAAGCGCAGGTTGCCCGGCTCCTGCAGCGCCCCTTCATGGTTCGCGCGAAAGACGTCGAGAAACTCGTGCACCCGCTCCGGCTTGATATTGATTTCGACCAGCGTCACGTTCATTTCAGCTCCCCCTGCTTCTCCTCCTGCCAGAACTGATACGCCTCGCGGGCGCTCATATTCTCGTGCACCACTTTCTTCACCGCCCTCAGCATCGCGCGCGGCGCGCTGGACTGGAAAATATTGCGTCCCATATCGACGCCGGATGCGCCCTGGTCAATCGCCCGCCAGCACATCTCCAGCGCCTCCTGCTCCGGCAGCTTTTTGCCGCCGGCGATCACGATCGGCACCGGGCAGCTGGCGGTCACTTTTTCAAAGCCTTCTTCAACAAAATAGGTTTTTACGAACTGCGCCCCCATCTCGGCGGCGATGCGGCTGGCCAGCGAGAAATAGCGCGCGTCGCGGGTCATCTCTTTACCAACCCCGGTGACCGCCAGCACCGGCATGCCGTAGCGGTTCCCGGCATCCACCAGCTTAATAATGTTGCCGATCGACTGATGTTCATATTCGCTGCCGATATAGACCTGCGCCGCAACCGCGCAGACGTTGAGGCGCAGCGCGTCCTCCATCGTTACCGCCACGCATTCGTTGGAAAGCTCGCTGAGGATTGAGTTACCACCGGAGGCGCGCAAAACCACCGGCTTATTGGTGGCCGCCGGTACCGTGCTTCTTAAGATCCCGCGAGTACACATCAGCACGTTGGTCTCAGCAAACAGCGGGGCGATGGAGAGATCGATCCGCTCAAGCCCGGTGGTCGGCCCCTGAAAATAGCCGTGGTCGAAGGCCAGCATCACCGTACGGTTGCTCTGCGGGTTAAAAATGCGCGCCAGCCGGGACTGCATCCCCCACTCCAGCGATCCGCAGCCCTTCAGCCCATAGAGAACGTTCTGCTGCGGTCGGCCCAGGCCGAAGTCCTTCCCCTCTTTGATATCGTCTAAATCTGCCATTTCATCCCCCGTCAGAAGTCGTAGTTGTTGATGTTCTCTTTGGTGAACACCACGCGCTCCGGCAGCAGCACGATGCCGTTGCCCTTCGCCTCATACTGGTAGCCCTGGACGCTGTTCGGCTCGACCTTCAGCGTCCCGATATCTTTGACCTCCACGCTATCGCCAACGTTAAGATCGCCTTTTTTCAGCAGACGATCGGCGACGTTAACCGCAATTTTCCCCTGCAGAACCACATCCCACAGGCCGAAAGCCTTCACCGTCCCGCGCTCGACATACGGGCGCATAACGTTCGGGGTGCTAAAGCCGACGATCGCCACTCCCTGACGCTTGAGGTTCTCCGCCGCCTGCGCCGCCGCCGGCAGTGCGTTGGCGTCCGGGGCGATAATGGCGTCGAGATCCGGATAGGCTTTTAATATTCCCTCGGCGGTTTGCAGCGATTTGGTGGCGTCGTTATAGCCGAACTGGGTGGTCACCACCTGCCACTGTGGGTGCTCTTTGGCAATCTTCTCTTTGGCCTCTTTGACCCACTGGTTCTGGTCGGTCACCGTCGGACTGGAGTAGAAGAACGCCACCTTCGCGGCCGGTTTGCTCACCTGCTGCGAGGCCATATCCACCAGCAGGCCGCCGAGCTGCTGCGGGGTGCCCTGGTTGATATAGATGCTACGGCACTCGGGTTTGGTATCGGAGTCCCAGGTCAGCACCTTCACGCCGCGCTGCATCGCACGCTTGAGCGCCGGGCACAGGCCGTCCGGCGACACGGCGGAGACGATAATCGCGTTGTAGCCCTGGTTGACGAAGTTGTTGATCAGCTGCACCTGGCCGGAGACGCTCGGTTCGGTCGGGCCGTCGTAGGTAACGTCGACGCCCAGTGCCTTGCCCGCCTCTTTCGCGCCGTTGCCGCCGCTGGTAAAGAAGCCCACGCCGACGAGTTTAGGGATAAAGGCAATGCGGTCTGCGGCCTGGGCGGTCACTACGCTCAGCGCCAGCGCCAGGGCGCTCATCTGCAGGATTCGTTTGGTTTTCATCGTATGTTTATGCTCCGAGTGTTTTATGCGCGAGAAAAGCGTCGCCAGGCCATACGCACCCATTCACGGTGCAGACTCAGCGAGCGTCCCATCACCACCACAACCAACAGCGCCCCTGACAGCGCGCTCGACACCTGGTTGGGGATGCCGACCATCTGTAAACCTTGTTGTAAATATCCCACCAGCAGCGCCGCCAGCGCCGTGCCGATAATGGAACCTGAACCGCCGTAGATATTGGCCCCGCCAAGCACCGCGGCGGTCAGCGCCGGCATCAGCAGGTCGCGGCCTAAATCCGAACGCGCCGAGCCGAAATAGGAGACCATCACCAGCGCGGCGATGGCCGAGGCTACGCCCACCAGGCCATACAGCACGTACGGCATGCCGTTCACCGACAGCGCGGCATAGCGCGCGGCGCGCGGATTTTGCCCGAGCAGAAACAGGTGGCGGCCAAAGCGCCCGCGGTGGGCCAGCAGCCAGAAGAAAAAGGTGATGACGATAAACAGCACCAGCGGCAGCGGCAGCGGCAGCGGCAGGCCGAACAGCGTCAGGTTGGCGAAGGCGGTGAAGGCGTCGGGGAAGCCGCCAATCCCTTCATAGCCGGTCGCGCCCGCCATGCCGGAGAGCAGCAGCGCTCCGCCGCCGTAGAGGTACAGGGTGCCGAGGGTGATCACCAGCGGGCTGATGCCGGTGTAGTGGATCAGCGCCGCGTTAAGCAGTCCGCACAGCAGGCCAAGCAGCAGCGTTAGCGGGATGGCCAGCCCCATTGGCCAGCCCGCCTGCATCATCACCCCCAGCGCGATGGCGCACAGGCCAATGGTCGAGCCGAGCGAAATATCGATCCCGCCGCTAATGATCACCAGCGTCAGCGGCAGGGCCACGATGCCGATACAGATAAAATCGCTGGTGCTGAACAGCAGTATATTGATATCCAGCATCCGCGGGTTAATGGCCCCGAACAGCAAAATTTCCACCACCAGCAGCGCCAGCAGCGCGCTTTCCCAGCTGAGCTTCATCACGCCACCTCTTTGTTTTTACGCTTTGTGAACGGGGCCACGCGCTTTCCCCCCTTATTACCGGGCTGAAAGCGGGCATATTTCAGCGCCCGCTGGTGGCGGTTCAGCGCCTGGCGCAGCCGCCCGTCGAGCACCAGCACGCCGAGCAGCACCAGCCCGGCGATAAAGTCGTTCCACCACGCCGGGAGCCTGAGCAGTACCAGCACGGTATCAATCTGAGTGAGGAAGAAGGCGCCGAGAAACGCGCCGATGAGCGTCCCGGTGCCGCCAAGCAGGGAAATACCGCCGAGCACGCAGGCGGCGATAGCTTTCATCTCCAGCCCGCTGCCGGTCTGGTTGGGCACGAAGCCAATCTGGGCGGCAAAAACAACACCCGCGCAGGCGGCCAGCATGCCGTTAAGGGTGAAGGCGAGCATCCGCGTGCGGTTGACCGCCACGCCCAGCTGGCGCGCGGCGGTGAGATTATCGCCGACGGCGTAGAAATCGCGGCCGGCGGCGGTCCGCGACAGCATCCAGGCCCCGGCCAGCAGCAGCGCCAGCACCAGCCAGCCCAGCGGCGAGACGCCGATAAACGCCGGTTCCGAGAGCGACTTGAGGCTATCCGGCAGACCTTCGATCCATTTGCCGCCGGTCCACAGCAGCATCACCCCGCGATACAGCCCGAGGGTGCCAAGGGTGGCGACAATCGCCGGAATACGCAGCCCCACCACCAGCAGGCCGTTAAAGGCCCCCGCCAGCGCGCCAATCGCCAGCGCAAACGCAATGGCCGCCGTCAGGCCATAGCCGCCGTTGAGCGCCACGCCCACCGCGATAGCGCTCAGGCCGACGGTTGAACCGACGGAAACATCGATGTTGCGGGTCAGCATCACCAGGGTTGCCCCGAGCGCCAGCAGGCAGAGGATCTGCGAGCTGGCGAAGATCATGCCCAGGGTCTGCAGGCTGAAGTAGGCCGGGTTGAGCGCCACCAGCCCGGCGAACAGCACCACGATGGCGAGAAAGGCGCTCAGTTCGCGATTTTTCAATAACGTTTTCATGCCGCTCCTCCAAATGCCAGCGTCATCATGCGTTCAACGGTCACCGCCTGCCTTGCCAGCTCGCCGCTTTGCCGACCCTGATGCATCACCAGCACCCGGTCGGCGAGGCCAACAAACTCATCCAGATCGCTGGAAATCATCAGCACCGCCACGTTCTGCGCGGCGACGCTTTTCAGCAGCTGGTAGATATCGGCGCGGGCGGAGACGTCCACGCCCCGCGTCGGCTCGTCGACGATCAGCAGCAGCGGGTTGGCCTCAAGGCAGCGCGCCAGCAGCACCTTCTGCTGGTTACCGCCGGAGAGGGTACGCACCGGCTGGTCGCTGTCGGCAAATTTGATCCCCAGCGCCCGGTGATAGCGCTCCACCACCGCCGCCTCGCGTTTATCCTGCTGCCACAGCGACGGCTGGTTAAACATCACCGTGTTCCAGCGCACCGGCGCATCAAGAAACAGCCCGGAAACCTGGCGATCTTCCGGCAGATAGACCAGCCCGCCGGCCAGCCGGGCGCGGGTGCTGGCGTCGCTGATATCGCGGTTTTCCAGCCAGACCCGCCCCGCCCGCGGCGGCCGCAGGCCGTAGAGGGTTTCGGCAAATTCGGTGCGTCCGGATCCCACCAGCCCCGCGAGGCCGACGATCTCCCCGGCGTAGATCTCAAGGCTAAGATCGATAAAGCCCTCGCCGGTGAGATCCTCCACCCGCAGCACCGGAAAGTCCTGCGGCTGGGTGCGTCGGTTGCCCGGCAACGCCAGCCACAGCTTCTGCGTATCGCTGAGGGCGTGCTCCCGATCGATGGGCGTCATGGCGCTCACCAGCTGATTGTCGCTGTAGTCGGCGGTATGCCCGCTCAGCACCACCGCGCCGTCGCGCATGACCGAGACGTGGCTGGCGATCTGGCGGATCTCCGGCAGCTTGTGGGAGATAAAGACGATGCCGACGCCGAGATCCTGCAGCGCGCGGATCTGGCAAAACAGACGCGCCGTTTCGCCCGGCGTTAAGGAGGCGGTGGGCTCGTCGAGGATCAGGATCTGCGCTTTGCGCATCAGGCCGCGCAGGATCTCGACCATTTGCTGATCCGCCACCTCGAGGGTGCTGGCCGCCGCGTCGAGGTTCAGCTGACAGCTGAGCTGCTGCAGCTTTTCCTGCAGGCTGCGCGGCGCTATCGGCGCGCTTCGGCAGGCGGAACAGGATGTTTTCCCGCACCGTCAGGTTGGGGAACAGCATCGGCTCCTGCGGCACCAGATAAACCCCCTGCTGATGGGCCAGCGCCGGGGTCAGGCGCGCAAAGGTGCTGCCGCCGAGGGCCAGCTCGCCGCTGTCGGGGGTCTCTACGCCGGCGACAATTTTCATCAGCGTCGATTTTCCGGCGCCGTTGCCGCCCATCAGGGCGTGCACCTGGCCGGAAAATAGCGTGAAATCAATTGCCTTCAGCACGCTAATGCCGGAGAACTGTTTGCAGATTTGGCGGGCTTCAAGCAGTGGCTTCATTATCACGCCTCGGTTTGAACAAATGATTTTTTAATTTAATAATGTTCAAAAGCGTAGACCCTGAACTATATTTACAACCGTGCGAGGATCACAGTTTTATGCTTTAGATCGTGTAGAAAAAACCAGCGAACAGCCAAAGATCGGTTTTGCCGGCCGGCTCACATTTTCCGACCGTGCAATAGCGAACATATGATCTAAATTTTTATAAGAGTTCACCTTATGAGCGAAAAACGCATTACGGAAGAGAGCCGTTACGCCGGGCTGGCGTTAGCCGAGGAAGAGCTGGTAGCGCGGGTGGCCTGGTGCTACTACCACGATGGCCTGACGCAGAACGACATTGGCGAACGCCTGGGGCTGCCGCGGCTGAAGATCTCCCGGCTGCTGGAGAAAGGCCGCCAGTCCGGGGTGATCCGCGTGCAGATCAACTCCCGCTACGAAGGCTGCCTGGCGCTGGAGACCGAGCTGCAGCGACGTTTCGACCTCAAGATTGCGCGCGTGCTGCCGGCGTTGAATACCCCACCGATGAACACCCGCCTGGGGATCGGCGCGGCGCAGTCGCTGATGGGCGTGCTGGCGCCGGGGCAGCTGCTGGCGGTCGGTTTTGGCGAAGCGACCATGAGCTGCCTGCAGCATCTGAGCGGCTTTATCAGCTCTCAGCAGGTGCGGCTGGTGACCCTTTCCGGCGGCGTGGGTCCCTACATGACCGGCATCGGCCAGCTGGACGCCGCCTGTAGCGTCAGCATTATCCCGGCGCCGCTGCGGGTCTCCTCCGCCGACGTCGCCGAGATCCTGCGTCGGGAGTCGAGCGTGCGCGACGTGATCCTCGCCGCCACCGCGGCGGATGCGGCGGTGGTGGGCATCGGGGCTATCGACCAGCGCCGCGACGCCACCATCCTGCGCTCCGGCTATATCAGCGAAGGCGAACAGCTGATGTACGCCCGTAAAGGGGCGATAGGCGACATTTTAGGTTATTTCCTGCAGGCCGACGGCAGGCGGGTTGAGGGGCTGGAAATTCACCGGGAACTGCTCGGCGTGACCCTCGACGAGCTGGCGCAGCTGCCGACCATCGTCGGCGTTGCCGGAGGAACGGAAAAAGCGCAGGCGATTTACGCGGCTCTGATCGGCAAGCGGATTAATGGCCTGGTAACGGAAGAGACAACAGCACGCGCGGTGCTCACGCTGGCCTCCTGATGGCCCTGCGCCGCGCAACACCAGCGAGGCGCATGTCATGAGTTACCTGTTAGCGTTAGATGCCGGGACCGGCAGCATTCGGGCGGTGGTTTTCGATCTTGCGGGGCGCCAGGTGGCGGTCGGCCAGGCCGAATGGAAGCACCTGAGCGTGGAAAATGTCCCCGGCTCGATGGAGTTCGACCTTAGCACCAACTGGCAGCTGGCCTGCCAGTGCATCCGTCAGGCGCTGGCCGCCGCTCACCTCGGCGCGGCGGATATTCAGTCCGTCGCCTGCTGCTCGATGCGCGAAGGCATCGTCCTGTACGACCGCAACGGCGAGGCCATCTGGGCCTGTGCCAACGTCGACGCGCGCGCCAGCCGCGAGGTGGCGGAGCTCAAAGAGATTCACGATTTCCGCTTTGAGTCCGAAGTGTATGAGGTCTCCGGCCAAACCCTGGCGCTCAGCGCCATGCCGCGCCTGCTGTGGCTGGCCCACCATCGCCCGGATATCTACCGCCAGGCAGCCACCATCACCATGATTAGCGACTGGCTGGCGGCAAAACTCTCCGGCGAACTGGCCGTCGACCCGTCAAACGCCGGCACCACCGGGATGCTCGATCTCTTCAGCCGCGACTGGCGTCCGGCGCTGCTGGATATGGCCGGGCTGCGCGCCGATATGCTCTCGCCGGTGAAAGAGACCGGCACGCTGCTGGGGGCGGTGACCGACGCCGCGGCGCAGCAGTGCTGGCTGCGGGCGGGCACGCCGGTGGTGATGGGCGGCGGCGACGTGCAGCTGGGCTGCCTCGGCCTCGGGGTGGTGCGCGCGGGGCAGACCGCCGTGCTGGGGGGCACCTTCTGGCAGCAGGTGGTCAACCTGCCGCAGCCGCGCACCGACCCGGAGATGAATATTCGCGTCAATCCCCACGTCATTCCCGGCATGGCCCAGGCGGAGTCGATTAGCTTCTTTACCGGCCTCACCATGCGCTGGTTCCGCGACGCCTTCTGCGCCGAAGAGAAGCTGGTGGCTGAGCGCCTCGGCGTTGACGCCTACTCCCTGCTGGAGGAGATGGCCAGCCGGGTGCCCGCCGGCTCCCACGGGGTGATGCCGATTTTCTCCGATGCGATGCATTTTAAGCAGTGGTACCACGCCGCGCCGTCGTTTATTAACCTCTCCATCGACCCGGAAAAGTGCAATAAAGCGACCCTGTTCCGCGCGCTGGAAGAGAATGCGGCAATCGTCTCCGCCTGCAATCTCGCGCAAATATCCCGCTTCTCGGGGGTCACCTTCGATAGCCTGGTCTTCGCCGGCGGCGGCTCGAAGGGCGCGCTGTGGAGCCAGATCCTCAGCGACGTCACCGGCCTGCCGGTGCGCGTACCGGTGGTGCGCGAGGCCACCGCGCTCGGCTGCGCCATCGCCGCCGGAACCGGCGCCGGGCTGTACGCCGATATGGCGACGGCGGGTGAAAAGCTGGTGAGCTGGCACCGGGTGTTTACCCCTGACCCGGCGCATCGCGAACTCTATCAGGAGATGATGAGCAAATGGCAGTCGGTCTACGCCGACCAGCTCGGACTGGTAGACAGCGGGCTGACCACCTCCATGTGGCAGGCGCCGGGGCTATCTCCGACAGCGCCTCGCCAGCGGACGTAGACCACCGGCGACCGCGCCATCGCAGAGAGCCGATGGCGCGGCGCCGCGCATCATTCTTTGAATCCCATCACAATCGCCGCACTCCCCTTTTCCCTTTTCCCCCGCGACGGCTAAATTAGTAACTCATCCGACCACATAACAATAATGTTACATATTAGCTACTGGAAGCCATTATGAGCCACTATCCGTCGTTATTCGCTCCGCTCGATCTGGGCTTTACCCAGCTTAAAAACCGCGTGCTGATGGGGTCGATGCATACCGGGCTGGAGGAACACGCCGACGGCGCGGAGCGGCTGGCGGCCTTTTACGCCGAGCGCGCTCGCCACGGGGTCGCGCTGATTGTGACCGGCGGCGTGGCGCCCGCCGCCTCCGGCGTCACGATGGCCGGCGGCGCGGTGCTCAACGACGCCAGCCATCTCGCGCATCACCGGCACATTACCGACGCGGTGCATCGCGAAGGCGGCAAAATCGCCCTGCAGATCCTGCATACCGGCCGCTACAGCTACCAGCCGCAGCTGGTGGCCCCTTCGGCGCTGCAGGCCCCTATTAACCGCTTTACCCCGCACGCCCTGAGCCACGATGAGATTCTGCGGCTGATCGACGATTTTGCCCTCTGCGCCCAGCTGGCGCGGGAAGCGGGCTACGACGGCGTCGAAGTGATGGGTTCGGAAGGCTACCTGATCAACGAATTCCTCGCCGCGCGCACCAACCGGCGCGACGATATGTGGGGCGGCGACTATAACCAGCGCATGCGCTTTGCCGTCGAGGTCGTGCGGGCCGTGCGCCAGCGCGCGGGGGACGACTTTATTATTATTTATCGCCTGTCGATGCTCGATCTGGTGCACGACGGTAGCACCCTGCCGGAAGTGATTACGCTGGCAAAAGCCGTTGAGGCGGCGGGCGCGACGATAATCAACACCGGCATCGGCTGGCACGAGGCGCGCATTCCGACTATCGCCACCCCGGTGCCGCGCGGCGCCTTCAGTTGGGTGACCCGCAAGCTGAAAGGCGCGGTGTCGATTCCGCTCATCACCACCAACCGAATTAACGATCCGCAGGTGGCGGAGGCGATCCTCGCGTGCGGCGACGCCGATATGGTGTCGATGGCCCGTCCCTTCCTCGCCGACGGTGAATTCCTGGCGAAAGCGCAAAGCGGCCGGGCGGATGAGATCAATACCTGTATCGGCTGCAACCAGGCCTGCCTCGATCGGATCTTCGCGGGCAAAGTGACCTCCTGTCTGGTTAACCCCCGCGCCTGCCACGAAACCCTGATGCCGGTCACTCCCGCCGTCGCGCCGAAGCGGCTGGCGGTGGTTGGCGCCGGCCCCGCCGGGCTGGCCTTTGCCGTCAATGCCGCCTCGCGCGGGCACCACGTGACGCTGTTCGACGCGCAAAAAGAGATCGGCGGCCAGTTTAATATCGCCAAACAGATCCCCGGCAAAGAGGAGTTCTATGAAACCCTGCGCTACTTCCGGCGCATGCTCGATCTGACCGGCGTCGATCTGCGGCTGAACACGCCGATCGATGCGGATCGGCTGATGGAGTTTGATGAGACGATCCTCGCCACCGGTATCGCCCCGCGGATGCCGGATATCGACGGCATTACGCATCCGAAAGTGCTGAGCTATCTCGACGTGCTGCGCGATAAAGTGCCGGTGGGCGATAGCGTGGCGATTATCGGCTGCGGCGGCATCGGCTTCGATACCGCGATGTACCTCAGCCAGCCGGGCCCCGCCACCAGCCAGGATATTGCCGGGTTCTGCGAGGAGTGGGGAATTGATACCAGCCTGCAAAGCGCGGGCGGACTGCGGGCGGAAGGCCCCCGGCTGCCGAAAAGCCCGCGCCGGATCGTTATGCTCCAGCGTAAAGCCGGTAAACCCGGCGACGGCTTAGGCAAAACCACCGGCTGGATCCACCGCGCCACCCTGCTGGCTCGCGGCGTGAAAATGATCCCGTCGGTAAGCTATCAGAAGATCGACGATGAGGGGCTACACGGGACCATCGACGGCGAAGCGCGGCTATTCAGCGTCGATCGGGTGATTATCTGCGCCGGCCAGGAGCCGAAGCGCGAGCTGGCGGATCCGCTGCGGGCGGCGGGGAAAACGGTGCATCTGATAGGCGGCTGCGACGTGGCGACGGAGCTCGACGCCCGCCGGGCAATTGCCCAGGGAACCCGGCTGGCGCTGGCGATTTAGCCGCGCCTGCCCGGCGGCGCTGCGTCCGTCCGGGCAGCCGCCGCCGGCAGGCCAGTCAATCAGCGCAGCCTGCGCGCCTTCACCGCTTTCAATACCACGAACTTATTGTTAGTGGCGATGGTGGTGCAGTTGCCGAAAATTTTCTTCAGCTTATGGAAATAGTCCAGGTGGCGGTTCGCCACAATATACAGCTCGCCGTTGATCTTCAGGCAGCGGCGCGCGTGGTGGAACATCTCCCAGGCGATATTATCCGTCAGCGCATGCTTCTGGTGGAACGGCGGGTTGCACAGCACGGCGTTGAAGCGGAAAGGCTCCACCCCCGACAGCGCGTTGTTAATCATAAATTCGCAGCGGTCCAGCGCTTCGGGCATATTGCTTTCAACATTCAGACGGCTGGAGGCGACGGCCATCGGCGACTCATCCACAAACACCACGCTGGCCTGCGGGTTTTTCTCCAGCAGCGTCAGGCCAATCACGCCGTTGCCGCAGCCGAGATCGACAATCTCGCCTTCGAGGTTTGCGGGAAGATGTTCAATAAAGAAGCGCGCGCCAATATCCAGCCCGGTACGGGAGAAGACGTTCGCGTGGTTGTGGATCGTCCACTCCGTTCCTTCCAGCTTCCAGCTCAGGGTCTCCGGCGCATCGGCCAGCGCGGGCGCGCTGAAGGTGCAGTTGATCAGGCGCGCTTTCTTCCAGGCCAGAGTGGTGGTGGTCGGGCCCAGCACCTTTGCAAACAACTCCAGCGTCGAGGTATGGATATCCCGCGCTTTGGCGCCGGCGATAATGCGGGTTTGCGGCGTCACCACCAGGCGCAGCGCGCGCAGCTGCTGCTCCAGCAGCGCCATCGTTTTCGGCACTTTTATCAGCACCACGCCCGGCGCCTGCGGATATTCGGCGGTGCTGTCGAGAAACTTGACGCTGGATTCCGCAATATCGTTATGGCGCAGGTTCTCGCGGGTGGCGAGCTCGGTGAGGTAAGAGTCGCCGATGCTATAAGGCGTATGTTCGGCCAGCGCGCAGCTCAAGGTGCCGAAGGTGTCGTTCAGAATCAGGACCGGGCCGTTAATCTCCGTATCGTCCAACTGCTGCAGCAGGTATTCATCCGCCGCTTCCCACGCCAGCAGCGGGTTAACGTCGTCCGTTTCCGGGAAACGTTTCAGTGTCAGTGAACGGAAACCGTTGTCTAAGTGGCTCATCGGCCCTCCTGAGTGGTAAAATTTTGGCGTTATCCCTGAAAAGGGTGCGTGAGTATACCCTTTTTATTTTTTATTTGGGGCTTTGATGAGTCAACTAACTTACCTGCAGGGTTATCCGGAGAGTTTACTCTCCCAGGTGCGCACATTAATCGCCGAGCAGCGCCTTGGCGCGGTGCTGGAAAAACGCTATCCGCAGGGCCACGACGTCAACAGCGATAAGGCCTTGTATCAATATACCCAGGATCTGAAAACCCGCTTTTTACGCGGCGCGGCGCCGGTGAATAAAGTGATGTATGACAGCAAGATCCACGTGCTGAACAACGCGCTCGGCCTGCATACCGCCATTTCACGCGTGCAGGGCGGTAAGCTGAAGGCGAAGGCCGAAATTCGCGTCGCGACGGTGTTCCGCGACGCGCCGGAAGCCTTCCTGCGGATGATTGTGGTTCATGAGCTGGCGCATCTGAAAGAAAAGGACCACAACAAAGCCTTCTATCAGCTCTGCTGCTATATGGAGCCGCAGTATCACCAGCTGGAGTTCGATACCCGCCTGTGGCTAACGCACCTTTCGCTAAATCGTTCTGCGCAGTAGCGCACTGGTTTTGTCATGATGGCATGCTAGAGTGACAAAAGGTTCCCTTTCACGGAGTTCGTCAACCTTTATGATACGTTTCGCAGTTGTTGGCACAAACTGGATAACCCGCCAGTTTGTCGATGCCGCCCATGAAACCGGCAAGTATAAGCTCACCGCCATCTACTCCCGCAGCCTTCAACAAGCGCAGACCTTCGCTAACGATTATCCAGTGGAACATCTGTTCACCTCGCTGGACGATCTGGCGCAGAGCGATGCCGTTGACGCGGTGTATATTGCCAGCCCGAACTCCCTGCACTTCCCGCAAACGCATCTGTTTTTGACGCATAAAAAGCACGTGATTTGCGAAAAGCCGCTGGCCTCCAATATCCGCGAAGCCGAGGCCGCGATCGCCGCGGCGAGGGAAAACCAGGTGGTGCTGTTCGAAGCCTTTAAAACCGCCAGCCTGCCAAACTTCCAGCTGCTGCAGCAGTCGCTGAACAAAGTGGGGCGCCTGCATAAAGCCTTTATCAACTACTGCCAGTACTCTTCGCGCTATCAGCGCTATCTCGACGGCGAAAACCCGAACACCTTCAATCCGGCCTTCTCCAACGGCTCGATCATGGATATCGGCTTTTACTGCCTGGCCTCGGCGGTTGCGTTGTGGGGCGAGCCGCGGGCCGTCCACGCCAGCGCCAGCCTGCTGGAGAGCGGCGTCGATGCCCAGGGCACGGTGGTGCTGAGCTATCCTGACTTCGATGTCACCCTGCACCATTCAAAAGTGAGCGACTCGACGCTACCGAGTGAAATCCAGGGGGAAGCCGGCGCGCTGGTGATCGAGAAAATCTCCGAATGCCAGAAGGTGTGCTTTATTCCGCGCGGCGGGAAAGCCCAGGACCTGACGCAGCCGCAGCATATCAATACGATGCTGTATGAAGCGGAAGAGTTTGCCCGGCTGGTTGAAGCCAATCAGGTTACTCACCCGGGGCTGGAGGTTAGCCGCATTACGGCGCAGCTGCTGAGCGAGATCCGCCGGCAGACCGGCGTCGTGTTCCCGGCGGATAGCCTGCCGGCGGCGTAAAAGAGTGTAAAGTGGCCGTCGGCCACCATTGACGCCATTTATGAGTTGTCATATTTTGTTACGTGCAAAGGGGAGTAACTTCCTTGCCGGTGGATCGTCATTACGATGCGGGTTAAAGCGCATCCGGTCGCCGGGCAACGATAAAAGACCGCGTTCTGTGGATGCGTTCTTTTAGCGTTGTAAGTGAGACCTTGCCGGAAGGCGAGGTCTATGCATAAACACGCAGCGGCTGCCGTCTTCCGACGTCAGCCGTTTTGTTTTTATGTAAGGAATATCGTAATGAATAGTGTCGGCACACCGTTGTTATGGGGCGGATTCGCTGTGGTCGTGGCGATCATGCTGGCTATCGACCTGCTGCTGCAGGGGCGTCGCGGTGCGCATAGCATGACCATGAAGCAGGCCGCGGGCTGGTCAATTCTGTGGGTCACTCTCTCCCTCCTCTTTAACGCCGCTTTCTGGTGGTATCTGGTACAAACCGAAGGGCGCGCGGTCGCCGATCCGCAGGCGCTGGCCTTCCTCACCGGCTACCTGATCGAGAAAGCGCTGGCCGTCGATAACGTCTTTGTCTGGCTGATGCTGTTCAGCTACTTCGCGGTACCGCCTGCGCTACAGCGTCGGGTGCTGGTATACGGCGTTCTTGGGGCGATCGTGCTGCGTACGGTGATGATTTTCGCCGGCAGCTGGCTGATCTCCCAGTTTGAGTGGCTGCTCTACATCTTCGGCGCGTTCCTGCTGTTTACCGGCGTGAAGATGGCGCTGGCGAAAGAGGACGATTCCGCCATTGGCGACAAGCCGCTGGTGCGCTGGATCCGCAGCCACCTGCGGATGACCGATAAAATAGAGGGCGAGCGCTTCTTTACCCGGCAAAACGGCGTCCTGTTCGCCACGCCGCTGCTGCTGGTGCTGATCCTCGTGGAGTTAAGCGACGTCATTTTCGCCGTCGATAGCATTCCGGCTATTTTCGCCGTCACCACCGACCCGTTTATCGTCCTGACCTCAAACCTGTTCGCGATCCTCGGTCTGCGCGCCATGTACTTCCTGCTGGCGGGCGTTGCGGAGCGTTTCTCGATGCTGAAATACGGCCTGTCGGTCATCCTGGTCTTTATCGGTATCAAGATGCTGATCGTCGATTTCTATCATATCCCGATCGGCGTTTCGCTCGGGGCGGTAGGCGGTATTCTGACGCTGACGCTGCTAATTAACGCCTGGGTCAACCAGCAGCACGATAAGAAAAAACGGCTGCAGTAGGCCCTTTGCGGACCGGGTGGCGCGCCCTTTCACCCGGTCCTTCACCTGTACCGCGCGTTATCTCTACCAATGTCACAAAATCGTTAAAATCCAGTTAAAAAATCACATCCTGGCGCAATAAGCAGCATTTTACGCTTTCTCCTCGCCGCTGTTTCCGTATACTCAACCGGGCAAACATTTACTTACATCCGGACATAAACGTAACAAAGAATACGCCCCGGAACGGACGCAACATCACAGGAAGGAATAAATCATGACGACTCATACTCCCCCATCGGGCCTGCTAAAGCGCCTGTCCCAGGGTAGCCTGGTCAAACAAATTTTACTGGGTCTGGTTCTCGGCGTGCTGCTGGCGCTGGTGTCAAAATCTGCCGCCATCGCCGTTGGCCTGCTGGGCACGCTGTTTGTCGGCGCGCTGAAAGCCGTCGCCCCGGTGCTGGTTCTGATGCTGGTGATGGCCTCTATCGCCAACCACCAGCAGGGACAAAAGACCAATATTCGCCCCATTTTATTCCTTTATCTGCTGGGCACCTTCAGCGCCGCGCTGATCGCCGTGCTGTTCAGCTTTATCTTCCCTTCCACGCTGCAGCTGACCACAGGGGCTACGGATATCACCCCGCCGTCGGGTATCGTCGAGGTTATCCACGGCCTGCTGATGAGCATTGTGGCGAACCCGGTTCATGCTCTTATCAACGCCAACTATATCGGGATTCTGGTGTGGGCGGTTGGCCTCGGCTTTGCCCTGCGCCATGGCAGCCAGAGCACCAAAAGTCTGGTCAATGATTTCTCCGATGCGGTGACTTTTATCGTCAGGCTGGCGATCCGCTTTGCGCCGATCGGCATTTTTGGGCTCGTGTCATCAACCCTGGCGACCACCGGCTTTTCCGCGCTGTGGGGCTACGCCCAGCTGCTGCTGGTGCTGATTGGCTGTATGGCGGTGGTCGCGCTGGTGGTTAACCCGCTGCTGGTTTTCGCGCAGACCCGCAGGAATCCCTATCCGCTGGTCCTGATGTGCCTGCGCGAAAGCGGCGTAACGGCGTTCTTTACCCGCAGCTCGGCGGCCAACATCCCGGTGAATATGTCGCTGTGCGAAAAGCTGAATCTCGACCGCGACACCTACTCCGTCTCCATTCCGCTGGGCGCAACGGTGAACATGGCCGGGGCGGCCATCACCATTACCGTGCTGACGCTGGCGGCGGTACATACGCTGGGCATTCCGGTGGATCTGCCCACGGCGCTGCTGCTGAGCGTCGTCGCCTCGCTGTGCGCCTGCGGCGCATCCGGCGTCGCGGGCGGTTCGCTGCTGCTGATCCCGCTGGCCTGCAATATGTTCGGTATTCCCAACGAGATCGCCATGCAGGTCGTGGCCGTCGGCTTTATCATCGGCGTCCTGCAGGATTCCTGCGAAACCGCCGTTAACTCCTCCACCGACGTGATGTTTACCGCTGCGGTATGTCAGGCGGAAGATGCGCGTTTAGCGAAAAACGCCCTGCGCGGCTAATTCGCGGCGATGGGAAGGCCATATAAAACAAAGCGGCACATCATCATCTGAAGCGCCGCTTTTTTTACCCCCGCCCCTTTCCCGGAAGCGGACTAAATACAGCAAAACGAAACGCCGCGGCGGCGTGAAGAATGGTGGAGAGATTAGAGGGTGACGCCGCTTTTGAAGATCGCCAGCTCGCGGAAGTCGTTGCGTTCGTTGCAGGTCTGCCTGCCGCTGGCAATCCCGGCAATAGTATCGACAAACTCTTCCAGCAGCTGCGGCATGGCTTTCCCGTGGATCAGCTGGCCGGCGTCAAAATCGATCCAGTGTTTCTTTTTCGCCGCCAGCTCGCTGTTGGTGGCGATTTTTACCGTCGGCACAAAGCCGCCGTAAGGCGTGCCGCGACCGGTGCTGAATAACACCATGTGGCAGCCGGCGCCGGCCAGCGCGCTGGTCGCGACCGCATCGTTGCCCGGCGCGCTCAGCAGGTTCAGACCGCGCACCTTCAGGCGCTCGCCGTAGCGCAGGACGTCCACCACCTGGCTGGAGCCCGCTTTCTGCGTGCAGCCCAGCGACTTATCTTCCAGGGTGGTGATCCCGCCCGCTTTGTTACCCGGCGACGGGTTCTCGTAAATCGGCTGGTTGTGCGCAATGAAGTACTGCTTGAAGTCGTTCACCATGGCAACCAGCTTGTCGAAGGTCGCTTCATCGCGACAGCGGCTCATCAGCAGCCGCTCGGCGCCGAACATTTCCGGCACCTCCGTCAGGACGGTGGTTCCGCCGTTCGCAATCAGGTAGTCAGAAAAACGCCCCAGCATCGGGTTGGCGGTGATCCCCGACAGCCCGTCCGATCCGCCGCATTCGAGGCCAAACTTCAGCTCGCTGAGCTTGCCAGGCTGGCGCCGGTCCTGGCGCATCGCCTGGTAAAGCTGGTGGAGATGCTCGACTCCCGCCGTTACCTCATCTTCCTGGGCCTGGCAGACCATAAAGTGCACGCGCTGCGGATCGAAATCGCCCAGCGTCTCCCGGAAGGCGTCAATCTGATTATTCTCACAGCCAAGGCCAATCACCAGCACCGCGCCGGCGTTGGGATGACGCACCATGTTTTGCAGCATGGTGCGGGTGTTGAGATGGTCATCCCCCAGCTGCGAACAGCCGTAGGTATGGCTGAAGAGAAAAACGCCGTCGGTGCCTTCCGCATCGTGGGTCTCTTTGAGGAAGCGATTCTGGATCTGGCGCGCGATGCCGTTGACGCAGCCAACGGTCGGCAGGATCCACAGCTCGTTGCGCACCCCGACGTCGCCGTTAGCCCGACGATAAATCTGCACCTCGCGGTCGGCGGGCTGCGCCGACGGCTCGGCGAGATCCGGTTGATAGCGATACTCGTCAAGGTCGCTCAGGTTGGTGCGCGTATTATGGGCGTGAATATGTTCCCCGGGCGCGATATCCGCCAGCGCATGACCAATAGGCAAACCATATTTAATGACGTTTTTTCCCTTCGCAATGCCGCATAGCGCGAACTTGTGCCCGCGGACGATATCCTGGCTTAGCGTCACCACAGCATCGTCGATAGCGACCGTCGTGCCCGCGGCCATATCAGCCAACGCCACCGCGACGTTATCCTGCGAATGGATTTTAATGTATTGCATATCAACCGACCTCTGGTCTTAGTTCAGTTCAATGGCGAAATAATCACGCGCATTGTTAAAGCAGATGTTTTGCACCATCTCGCCCAGCAGACTGAATATCCGCCGGCGCTTCGCCCGCTTCGACCCAGCGGCCGATCATCTGGCACAGGATGCGGCGGAAATATTCATGACGCGTGTAGGAGAGGAAGCTGCGGCTATCGGTCAGCATGCCGACGAAGCGGCTCAGCAGGCCAAGCTGAGCCAGCTGGGTCATCTGGCGCTCCATGCCATCTTTCTGATCGTTGAACCACCAGCCGGAACCGAACTGCATCTTGCCCGGCATCCCCTCGCCCTGGAAGTTACCGACCATGGTCCCCAGCACTTCGTTATCGCGCGGGTTCAGGCAGTAGAGGATGGTTTTCGGCAACAGGTTCTCTTCGTTCTGCTTGCTCAGCAGCTTCGACAGCGCTTCCGCCATCGGCCGATCGTTGATCGAGTCGAAGCCAACGTCTGGCCCTAACAGCTTGAACTGACGCTGGTTATTGTTACGCAGCGCGCCGATGTGGTACTGCTGTACCCAGCCGCGGCGGGCGTACTCTGCGCCGAGGAAGACCAGCACGGCGGTTTTGAACTGCGCGACTTCGTGCTCGCTCAGGACGGCGCCGCTCAGGCGGCGGGCGAGGATGCTATCCAGCTCGGCCTCGCTGGCTTCGGCGAACAGCACCACGTCCAGCGCGTGGTCGGAGACTTTACAGCCGTGGGCCGCGAAGTGATCGAGACGCTTCGTGAGCGCGGACTGCAGATCGGCAAAGCGGCGAATATCGGTATCGGAAACGGCGCCAAGCGTCGCCATGTAATCGCTAAAGGTCGCCTGGTCGATATTAAACGCCTTATCCGGACGCCAGCTCGGCAGAACTTTAGTGGTGAAGCTCGCGTCTTTTGCCACCGCCGCGTGGTGTTCCAGCGAATCCACCGGGTCGTCGGTCGTGCCGACCATTTTCACGTTCATCTGCTGCATGATGCCGCGGGCGGAAAAACGCTCCTCCGCCAGCAGCGCGTTGCAGCGATCCCAGATTTCATCGGCGGTAGCCGGAGAGAGCAGCTTACCTGTAATACCAAGAGGACGACGCAGCTCAAGATGCGTCCAGTGGTATAACGGGTTGCCAATGGTGTGCGGTACGGTGGCGGCCCAGGCGGAAAACTTCTCGCGATCCGACGCATCGCCGGTACAGAGGCGTTCAGCAACGCCGTTAGTACGCATCGCGCGCCATTTATAATGATCGCCTTTCAGCCAGATGTCATACAGATTTTTAAAACGATAATTTTCGGCAATCTGCTGCGGAGGCAGGTGGCAGTGATAGTCGAAAATCGGCTGGTCTTTGGCGTAATCGTGGTACAAGCGGCGGGCGAACTCGCTATCAAGCAGAAAATCTTCGGTCATAAACGCTGTCATTTTCATTTCCTCTTCGCCCCGTGGCGGGGCACTTCAGATGATTGACGATAATGCTGACAAAGTTATCACACCAATTTCTACAGTCCGAAATCTTTTTCGTGAGTTAGATCAATAAACGCTGACAAAAAATTTACCCTAAAAGGAGTAAATAGCGCTGCAGGCCGCGCCACAAGCGGGTTTTCTCGCCCCAAAAAGTACCCACATAAACTTTCCCACTTTTGTGACAGTACGCAACCTTTAAAGTTGTATGACAAGTTATCGTTCTGCCGTCGAAAGATATAAACCACAGGAATGTATTGGCGATGGTTTGCGACATCGCATTGAGCGGTACGGATACCGAATTAAGCAAAACGATTGATGGCAAGGTTCGGGCCATATGGGTTTTCCCCCTGAACCCTCCGTTTCTCCTTCTCCGCCCCGTTTACCGGGTTTGAAGATGGCTGCACTCGCTGCAGAGATATAACAAACGATGAGGTTTTACATGCGTAAAATTAAAGGGTTACGTTGGTATATGATCGCACTGGTGACATTGGGCACCGTGCTGGGGTACCTGACGCGTAACACTGTAGCTGCGGCTGCGCCAACGCTAATGGAAGAGTTACACATCTCCACCCAACAGTATTCCTATATCATCGCAGCCTACTCGGCTGCCTATACCGTTATGCAGCCTGTGGCGGGCTACGTCCTTGATATTCTGGGTACCAAGATCGGCTACGCCTTCTTCGCCATCGCCTGGGCCGTTTTTTGTGGCTCAACGGCGCTGGCGGGCAGCTGGGGCGGATTAGCGCTGGCTCGCGGCGCCGTCGGCGCCGCTGAGGCCGCCATGATCCCGGCTGGCCTGAAGGCTAGCTCCGAATGGTTCCCGGCAAAGGAGCGCTCTATTGCCGTTGGCTACTTCAACGTTGGCTCCTCGATCGGGGCAATGATCGCCCCGCCGCTGGTCGTCTGGGCGATTGTGATGCACAGCTGGCAGATGGCGTTCATCATTTCCGGCGTCCTGAGCTTCGCATGGGCCATGTCGTGGCTGGTATTCTATAAACACCCGCGTGACCAGAAAAAATTAACCACCGAAGAGCGCGACTACATCATCGGCGGCCAGGAGTCTCAGCATCAGATCGACAACGGCAAGAAAATGTCGCCGTGGCAGATTCTGCGCAACCGTCAGTTCTGGGGCATCGCCCTGCCGCGCTTCCTTGCCGAGCCGGCCTGGGGGACCTTCAATGCGTGGATCCCGCTGTTCATGTTTAAAGTGTACGGTTTTAATCTGAAAGAGATCGCGATGTTCGCCTGGATGCCGATGCTGTTCGCCGACCTCGGCTGCATCGTTGGCGGCTACCTGCCGCCGCTGTTCCAGCGCTGGTTTGGCGTCAACCTGATCGTCTCGCGTAAAATGGTCGTCACCATGGGCGCCCTGCTGATGATTGGCCCGGGGATGATTGGCCTGTTCACCAGCCCGTTCGTGGCTATCGCCCTACTGTGCGTCGGCGGCTTTGCTCACCAGGCGCTGTCCGGCGCGCTGATTACGCTCTCTTCCGACGTATTTGGTCGTAACGAGGTGGCGACCGCCAACGGCCTGACCGGCATGGCGGCCTGGATGGCGAGCACCATGTTTGCGCTGGTGGTTGGCGCGCTGGCGGATACCATCGGCTTTAGCCCGCTGTTTGCCGTGCTGGCGGTCTTCGACCTGCTGGGCGCCGTCGTCATCTGGACCGTACTGAAGAACAAATCGGCGGACGACGACCCCACCCCGCTTAGCAGCGGTAAACCGGTGACGCAAAGCTAGCGTCGACGCCGTTCGATTGACCCGCTAAAGCCGCCGCGATAAAGGCGGCTTTTTCATGCCCGGCAGTGGTGGGATGCGCGTAAAAGTGGTATAACAAATCCCATATTGTCGCCATCTTCCGGGAGCGAATATGGAAATCACAGAACCACGTCGTTTGTATCAACAGCTTGCCGCGGAGCTGAAGGCACGTATTGAGCAGGGTGTCTACCTGGTGGGCGATAAACTGCCCGCGGAGCGGTTTATTGCCGACGAGAAAAGCGTTAGCCGCACCGTGGTTCGCGAAGCCATTATCATGCTGGAAGTCGAAGGCTATGTGGAAGTGCGCAAAGGTTCAGGCATTCACGTTATCTCCAACCATCCAAAGTACCAGCAGCCCATCGACGAAGCCCTGGAGTTCGCCAGCTATGGTCCGTTTGAGCTGCTGCAGGCCCGTCAGCTGATTGAGAGCAATATCGCCGAGTTTGCCGCCACCCAGGTGACCAAGCAGGACATCATGAAGCTTATGGAGATCCAGGAGAAGGCGCGGAAAGAGAAGTGCTTCCGCGACTCCGAGTGGGACCTGCAGTTTCACGTTCAGGTGGCGCTGGCGACCCAGAACACCGCGCTGGCGGCAATTGTCGAGAAGATGTGGACCCAGCGCGTGCACAACCCTTACTGGAAAAAGCTGCACGACCATATCGACACCCGCACCGTCGATAGCTGGTGCGACGATCACGACCAGATCCTTAAAGCTCTGATTCGTAAAGATCCGCATGCCGCGAAGCTGGCGATGTGGCAGCATCTGGAAAATACCAAACTGATGCTGTTCAACGAAACCAGCGATGATTTTGAATTCAACGCCGATCGCTACCTGTTTGCGGAAAATCCGGTGGTTCACCTCGATACCGCCGCCAATGGCGTAAAATAAGCGATTATCCTCATTCCAGGCCGGCGCTCAACGTCGGCCCGCTGTCCCGACGAGGTAAGCAAACATCTATAGTGTCAGCCTGTGTAAAGACACTCGCCACCCGCCGCCGCAATCAGCAAAATCAATGAGCAACAAACTGCAATTTATCTGCCGTAAAGTCAGCGGTTTTGTTACAATTAGATGCATTTCGTCGTTCTGCAGCTCGCATTTGCTTATCTTTATCTGATGCACAAAACCCTTCAGGGGCGTTCAGAGGGTAAAGGAAGACGCCCCCGGCAGCGTGGACAGCAACAGCAGCGGGTTTTTCCATGCCAAAAAGTAGCCTGGGACGACCTGAAGAAGATGATGCCAGACAGGGATCCGTTCAGACCGCATCAGCAGCGACCATAATCCAATAACAACCTATGTCGCTAATTTACACTGCGTTCAGACGTACCGTTAACCGATGTACCAGGAATCGTGAATGGAACTATTAACCCAATTGTTAAATGCTTTATGGAGCCAGGATTACGAAACTCTCGCCAATCCCTCCATGATTGGCATGCTCTATTTCGTCTTATTTGTGATTTTATTTCTCGAAAACGGCCTGCTTCCGGCCGCTTTTTTACCGGGCGATAGCCTGTTAGTCCTGGTTGGCGTCCTGATTGCTAAGGGCGCAATGGGCTTCCCCGAAACGCTGCTGCTGCTCACCGCGGCCGCCAGCCTCGGCTGCTGGCTGAGCTATATTCAGGGCCGCTGGCTGGGTAATACGCGGATCGTGCAAAACTGGCTTTCGCACCTGCCGTCCCACTACCACCAGCGCGCGCACCATCTTTTCCATAAGCACGGGCTTTCCGCGCTGCTGATTGGCCGCTTTATCGCTTTCGTTCGCACCCTGCTGCCAACCATTGCCGGCATCTCGGGGCTGAACAACGCGCGCTTCCAGTTCTTTAACTGGATGAGCGGCCTGCTGTGGGTACTGATCCTGACCTCGCTGGGCTACCTGCTGGGCAAAACGCCGGTATTCCTGAAATATGAAGATCAGCTCATGTCCTGCCTGATGCTGCTGCCGGTGGTGCTGCTGGTATTTGGCTTAATCGGCTCGCTGTTTGTGATGTGGAAGAAAAAACACAGAAGTCGGGGCTGATGATGGTTAAAAAACGCCCTTCTCTGCGTAAGGCAGGCTGGATGCTGGGCGGTTCACTTTTACTGTGCGCCCTGTTCTGGCTTTGGCTGGCGGCGCAACAGCAGGAAGCAACCCTCGCTATTCACCCGGTCAGTCAGGATGTCGGTATGCCGGACGGTTTTTCCGTCTGGCACCATCTTGATGCCAACGGCATTCGTTTTAAAAGCATCACGCCGCAAAAAGATGGTCTGCTGATCAAATTTGATTCCAGCGCCCAGGGCATCGCGGCGAAAGAAGTGCTGGGACGCGTCCTGCCGCACGGCTATATTATTGCTTTGCAGGAGGAAGATAACACGCCGACGGCATGGCTCTCCCGCCTGCGCGACACGCCGCACAGATTTGGATAACCTCCAAAATCTGAATATTTTCACGCAGTTTGGTGGTTTCCTGTTTTCCTTACTATGCTTAAGACTGCGGGAGCCATCGGGCTGACGTTAACCAACTGGATCGGGTATATCTTACGGATATGCCCTCACACAATGGAAGGTAGCATCCATGAAACACCGCATCGCTTTGATCCTGGTTTTAACTTCGCTTAGCTCCAGCGCTTTTGCCATCTCCCCCTGTCAGGAAAAAGAGCAGGATATCCAGCGGGAGATTAGCTATGCCGAAAAGCATCACAATCAGAACCGTATTGATGGTCTCAACAAGGCGCTGAGAGAAGTGAAAGCCCACTGCAGCGACAGTAAGCTCAAAGCCGATCACCAGCAAAAAATCGCCAAACAGCGGGAAGAGATTAGCGAACGTCAGCGCGATCTGCGCGAAGCCGAACAGAAAGGCAATGCTGAGAAAATCAGCAAGCGCCAGCATAAACTTGATGAAGCGCAGCAAGAGCTGAAGGCGCTGGAGTCACGTGAGTACTAGTATGTATATGGACCACTTTACAGGAGAGAAAGATGCCTAAAGATAACGTTGCAGACGACCTGCGTGCAGAACTGAAGACTCTGGCTGATACCCTGGAAGAAGTGCTGAACTCCTCCGCGGATAAGTCGAAAGAAGAGATTGGCAAGCTGCGTAGCAAAGCCGAAAGCGCGCTGAAAGAGAGTCGCGTGCGCCTGGGCGAAACCGGCGATGCCATCGTCAGGCAGACCCGTGAAAGCGCCGCTCGCGCCGATGAATACGTTCGCGAAAATCCGTGGACCGGCGTAGGTATTGGCGCAGCCGTTGGGCTGGTGCTGGGTGTCCTGCTGACGCGTCGCTAATTATGGCGGACTCTCAACGCACGCAAGGACCGGGTCAGAGCGTCTTCGGCATTGGCCAGCGCATCGTTTCGCTGCTGGTCGAAATGGTGGAAACGCGTCTGCGTCTGGTGGTTGTGGAGCTGGAAGAAGAGAAGGCCAACCTCTTCCAGCTGTTTCTGATGCTCGGGCTGACCCTGCTGTTCGCCGCGTTCGGGCTGATGAGCCTGCTGGTGCTCATTATCTGGGCCGTCGATCCGCAGTACCGTCTGAACGTCATGATAACGACCACCGTCGTGCTGCTGCTCGCTTCGCTGATCGGCGGTATCTGGACGCTACGTAAGGCCCGGCGTTCAACCTTCCTGCGCCACACCCGCACAGAGTCTGGCTAACGACAGAGCGCTGCTGGAGGACGATCGATCGTGAGCAGTCAACAGGAACGTGAGCGGCGTAAGGCCCTTCTGCTGCGCCAGATCCAGCAGCAGCGGCTGGATTTAACCGCCGGCCGCCGCGACTGGCTGGCGGCCACCGCCCCGCTCGACCGAGGCTGGCTGACGCTGCAAAACCTTCGCTCGTGGGCGATGGTCGGCAGCGGCATCATGGCCATCTGGTCCGTGCGCCATCCTCGCTTTCTTCTGCGCTGGACCCGGCGCGGCGTCGGCGCCTGGAGTACCTGGCGTATGGTCAGAGGCCTGCTGCGCCAGCAATCATCGCGCTGAGCGCCTCCCGGCGTTATTCTCAGGACCTTAACCGGTCCTTTTTATTTGCCTGTCTCACAGGAAATTACTCAGAATTCTTGAAGAAGATCTACAGTTTTCCTTGCTAACAATTACTTCAACCTCTCGCTAATATTCCCTCCATCGACAGCAACCCCGCGTAACTACGCAGGTTTGTGCCAAAAAACAAAATCGCCGCCCTTTGGGTTCTCTGGAGTAAGAAATGAAAAAATTAGAAGATGTTGGTGTACTGGTAGCGCGTATCCTGATGCCAATCCTGTTCATTACCGCAGGCTGGGGAAAAATCACCGGATATGCCGGCACTCAGCAATACATGGAAGCCATGGGCGTACCGGGCGCATTGCTGCCGTTAACCATTCTGCTTGAGTTCGGCGGCGGCCTGGCAATCCTGTTCGGTTTCCTGACCCGTACGACCGCGCTGTTCACCGCCGGCTTTACTCTGCTGACCGCGTTCCTGTTCCACAGCAACTTTGCTGAAGGCGTGAACTCGCTGATGTTCATGAAAAACCTGACCATCGCAGGCGGCTTCCTGCTGCTGGCTATCACCGGTCCGGGCGCATTCAGCATCGACCGCGTGCTGAATAAAAAGTGGTAAGCGCACTATACTGAATTAAAAAGCGAGGAGATATCTCCTCGCTTTTGCTATCTACAGTCTGAAGGAGGAACAAATGGGCCAATTAGTCGACGGCGTCTGGCACGATACCTGGTATGACACCAAATCCACCGGAGGACGATTCAAGCGTTCCGTTTCGGCCTTCCGTAACTGGCTGACCGCCGATGGCGCCCCGGGGCCGAGCGGCGATGGCGGCTTCGCTGCCGAAAAAGATCGCTATCATCTGTACGTCTCTCTCGCCTGCCCCTGGGCGCATCGCACCCTTATTCTGCGCAAGCTAAAAGGCCTGGAGCCGTTTATCTCCGTCTCGGTGGTGAATCCCCTGATGTTCGAGAACGGCTGGACGTTCGACAGCAGTTTCCCGGACGCCACTGGCGATACGCTGTATCAGCACCAGTTTCTCTATCAGACTCTATCTGCACGCCGACCCGCAATACACCGGGAGAGTGACGGTGCCGGTGCTGTGGGATAAAAAGCGGCAAACTATCGTCAGCAACGAGTCGGCCGAAATTATTCGCATGTTCAATACCGCTTTCGACGGCCTGGGGGCGACCGCCGGGGATTACTATCCGCCTGCGCTACGCGAGCCCATCGATGAGCTGAACGGCTGGATTTATGACAGCGTGAATAACGGCGTTTATAAAGCCGGGTTCGCCACCAGCCAGCAGGCTTATGATGAAGCCATTGAGGGCGTATTTGCTTCGCTGGAGCGCCTGGAGCAGATCCTTGGCCAGCACCGTTACCTGACCGGCGACCGGCTGACCGAAGCCGACATTCGTCTGTGGACGACCCTCGTGCGCTTCGACCCGGTGTATGTGACCCACTTTAAATGCGACCAGCGGCGCATCAGCGATTATCCTAATTTGTACGGCTTCCTGCGCGATATCTACCAGATGCCGGGCATTGCCGAGACCGTCGATTTTGGCCATATTCGCAACCACTACTACCGCAGCCATAAAACCATCAACCCGACCGGAATTATCTCCGTCGGTCCGCAGCAGGATCTCAACGCGCCGCACGGCCGTGACCTTCTTTTTCGCTGATCTTTAGGGCGCCCGCCGCGGCGCCTGAAATTTCACAACCGCGATATTTACCCGCCTTTCATTGCCGTCTATTCTTATTACGATTGCTTTAAAAACAAGTGATTGACGGCTAATCGAGGCATAAACATGGACTGGTATCTGCAGGTAATAAGAAACTATATTGGCTTTGGCGGCCGCGCCCGCCGCAAAGAGTACTGGATGTTTGTTCTGGTCAATATCATCCTCACCGGCGTGCTCAGCATTATCGATAAAATGCTGGGCTGGCAGCGGGCGGGAGGTGAAGGCATCCTGACGACGATTTACGGCGTGCTGATCTTTTTGCCGTGGTGGGCGGTACAGTTTCGGCGCTTACATGACACGGACCGCTCGGCGTGGTGGCTACTGCTGCTGCTGATCCCGGTGATTGGCTGGCTGGTGATTCTGGTGTTCAATTGCCAAAGCGGAACGCCCGGAAATAACCGCTTCGGGCCCGATCCAAAATCCCTTTCATCGTGAACAACGCGCGCCGCCTTCGGGCGGCACGCGGCGCTGATTTACTTCCCGCTAAACAGTCGGGGAATTTCCCGCAGGCACCAGGATTTGGCCTCGCCCATGCTATCGCGGCGCCAGGCCATAATAATGTCAATCTCATTGGTATATTCCGGGCTGACAACCCGTAGGCGCCCTTCGGCAATATCCTGCTCCACCAGCGGGTAAGGCATTGTCGCCACCCCCAGCCCTGCCAGCAGCGCCTGGCGCTTATCTTCAATGGTGCTGACCGTTAAACGCGGCTGCTTGTCGAGCAGCTGCACCGTCAGCACCGGACGTTCGCGGGCGGTATCCGCCACCGCCACGCCGCGATATTTCACCCGCGTGACTTCGGAAAGCGGCTCCGGCTCCTGATGAATAGGGTGATTCGGCGCCGCAACATAGACGTTCAGCACCGAGTAGAGCTTACGCGAGTTAATTTCCGACGAAGAGCGAAAATGCATATCCGGCGCGACGACGATATCCGCCCGACCCTGCTCAAGGCGTTCCCAGGCGCCGGCAAGCACTTCGGTAATGACGGAGAGCTGCGTGTTCGATTTGGTCGCCAGCTTCTCAATCAGCGGGAAAAAGTCGCTGGTCGGCACCAGCGCTTCGGTGACGATGGTCAGGTGCGTTTCCCAACCGCGGGAGAGCGCTTCGGCATCGGTGGTGAGCTTATCCGCCGCCTCCAGCAGGACGCGTCCGCGCTCCAGCAGCATGCGTCCGACGTTGGTGAATTTTGTTCGATGACCGGAGCGGTCAAACAGCACCACGTCCAGCTCCTCTTCCAGTTTCTGCATCGTGTAGCTGAGTGCCGAAGGGACGCGTCCGAGCTCGTCAGCCGCGGCGGCAAAGCTCCCGCGCCTGTCGATCGCATCCATGACGCGCAACGCCTCCAGCGTTAATGCTCTCTCTTTAGCCATAGCGCTCTCATTCAGGAAATTTGAATATACCGGGCAGAATATCTGGCTAACAATACAGCGTCCATACCTTTACCATTGATTTAGTGTAAAGAGAGGTCAAGACAATGATTACTACCCGAACAGCCAAACAATGCGGACAAGCAGATTTCGGCTGGCTGCAGGCCCGCTACACCTTTTCCTTTGGACACTACTTCGACCCTAAACTGCTAGGCTACGCCTCCCTGCGCGTGCTCAACCAGGAAGTCCTGGCGCCGGGCGCATCGTTCCAGCCGCGTACCTATCCGAAAGTCGATATCCTGAACCTGATCCTGGAAGGGGAAGCGGAGTACCGCGATAGCGACGGCAACCATCTGCAGGCTAAAACTGGCGAAGCGCTTCTGATTTCGACCCAGCCGGGCGTCAGCTACAGCGAGCATAATCTGAGTAAAGATCGTTCGCTAACGCGGATGCAGCTGTGGCTGGACGCCTGTCCGGAGCGCGAAAATCCGCTGGTGCAGAAGATGAGCATCACCGAAGGTCCACAGCAGCTGTTGGCTTCACCCGACGGCGCGCAGAATAGCCTGCAGCTACGCCAGCAGGTCTGGATCCATCATCTCGAACTCGCGAAAGGCGATCGGATTAACGTCCAGCTCCACGGGCCGCGCGCCTATCTGCAGTCGATTCACGGGACCGTGCACGCCGTGGCGCATGAAGAGGAAAAGCAGGCGCTGACCTGCGGCGACGGCGCATTTATTCGTGATGAAGCTAACATTACGCTCGTTGCCGATACGCCTTTGCGCGCGTTACTGATAGATTTACCGGTGTAATAACGGGAGTCATGGAGCTTATCAGTGAGTAAGAAGAAACCGAAGAAGAGCGCATCGCCGATTCAGCAGACCTTGCCGGAAACAACGAACGTCGTCAGCTTTGGCTACGAAGAGATGCTCAGCGAGCTGGAGGCCATTGTTGCAGAAGCCGAAACGCGGCTTCTGGATGAAGAAAACGCCGCCTGATACCCAAAATCGGCTCCTGCCGGGGCCGAAGCGGGGTTTCCTGAATAAAGTTGAAGCTGACCGCTAAGCCGCATTCTTTTCATGAAAAGCGTCGTGGACAGTCATTCATCCGCGCAGAAAGCACAAAACCCGCCGAAGCGGGTTTTGTGTCGAATGAGTTAAAGATGACCGCTAAGCCGCATTCTTTTCATGAAAAGCGTCGTGGACAGTCATTCATCCATGCAGAAAGCACAAAACCCGCCGAAGCGGGTTTTGTGTCGAATGAGTTAAAGATGATCGCTAAGCCGCATTCTTTTCATGAAAAGTGTCGTGGACAGTCATTCATCCATTCAGAAAGCACAAAACCCGCCGAAGCGGGTTTTGTGTCGAATAAGTTGAAGCTGACCGATAAGCCGGGTTCTGTCGTGGACAGTCATTCATCTAGGCCAGCAATCGCTCACTGGCTCAAGCAGCCTACCCGGGTTCAGTACGGGCCGTACCTTATGAACCCCTATTTGGCCTTGCTCCGGGTGGAGTTTACCGTGCCGCGAACTGTTACCAGCCGCGCGGTGCGCTCTTACCGCACCCTTTCACCCTTACCTGATCCCGCTTGCGCGGGCCATCGGCGGTTTGCTCTCTGTTGCACTGGTCGTGGGTTTCCCCCCCAGGCGTTACCTGGCACCCTGCCCTATGGAGCCCGGACTTTCCTCCCCTCCGCCCGTCTCCCCCGAAGGAGGACGACGACGAAGCGGCGACTGTCTGGTCAGCTTCGGCGCGAAGTATAGAGGGTTTGCCGTCGGTTGTCATCCCTCCATCGCCATCCCGGCCCGCAATGTCGCGGCGACGTTGCGCGACGCGCGATAAATATTGTCCGATGCTCCACGAAACGCCTCTTCCAGCGTCGTAATATTGGTCAGCACGCTGAATACCGCATCGATGCCAAACTGATGCACCACGCCAACGTCGCGGGTCAGGCTGCCGGCAATGCCAATCACCGGCTTATGGTATTTTTTCGCCACGCTCGCCACGCCGACCGGCACCTTGCCATGAATACTTTGGCTATCCAGCCGCCCCTCGCCGGTCACCACCAGCGAGCAGTCGAGAATATGCTCTTCCAGGTTCAGCGCCTGGGTGACAATCTCGACCCCGCTGCGCAGTTCGGCATTCAGGAACGCCATCAGCGCAGCCCCCATACCTCCGGCAGCCCCGGCTCCCGCCACCTGTTTCACGTCCACGCGCAAATCGGTTTTTATCACGTCGGCATAGTGTTCAAGATTGCGATCCAGCTCGAGGATCATCGCTTCGCTCGCCCCCTTCTGCGGGCCAAAAATACGCGAGGCGCCCGCATCGCCAGTCAGCGGATTGGTCACGTCGCAGGCTACGCGGATGGTACATCCCTGCAGCCGGGCGTCCAGAGCGCGAAGATCGATAGCGTTCAGGCTGGCGAGGCTCCCGCCGCCGTAGCCAATCTCGCGGCCGTTAGCATCGCGGAGGCTGGCCCCTAGCGCCTGCACCATGCCGGCGCCGCCGTCGTTAGTGGCGCTGCCGCCGATGCCGATAATGATATTTTTCGCCCCACGATCCAGCGCCTGGAGAATCAGCTCCCCGGTCCCGCGCGATGTCGTCAGCAGCGGGTTGCGCAGCGCCGGTGGCACCAGGCACAGCCCGCTGGCGGCCGCCATCTCGATAAACGCCGTTTTACCGTCGCCGGACATTCCCCAGCTGGCGTTCACCTTTTCACCTAACGGCCCCGTGACCAAAGCGCTATATTCAGAACCCTGCGTGGCGGCGATCATGGCCTCGACGGTGCCTTCACCGCCGTCGGCGACCGGGACGGAAACATATTCCGCATCGGGGAAAATTTCCCGAAATCCTTTTTCTATCGCCTGAGCTACCTCAATGGCAGAAAGGCTTTCTTTATAAGAGTCTGGGGCGATTACGATTTTCATAGTTATGTAGCCTGACAGTGCCGCGCAAGGCAAGAATTACAGGGCGCGTTCCGCGCCCTTCTTGTTAGCGAGTGACTTCCACTTTCGCCAGTTTCTCGTAATAGCATGCCAGCGCGCTGTGGTCGGCGGTCCCGAGACCATCGGCACGCAGCGCCTGCATCATTTCCATCACCGCCGCCGTCAGCGGCAGCTGAGCGCCCACGCCGTGGGACGTATCCAGCGCGTTGGCCAGATCCTTAATATGCAGGTCGATGCGGAAACCCGGCTTGAAGTTGCGATCCATCACCATCGGCGCTTTCGCATCCAGCACGGTGCTTCCCGCCAGGCCGCCACGGATAGCCTGATACACCAGATCCGGATTGACGCCCGCTTTGGTGGCGAGGGTCAGGGCTTCGGACATCGCGGCAATATTCAGCGCGACGATCACCTGGTTGGCCAGCTTAGTCACGTTGCCTGCCCCCACTTCGCCGGTGTGCACGACCGAGCCGGCCATCGTCTTCATCAGATCGTAGTATTTATCGAAGATAGCCCGATCGCCGCCGACCATCACCGACAGCGTGCCGTCGATCGCCTTCGGCTCGCCGCCGCTCACCGGCGCATCGAGCATATCCACGCCCTTCGCCTTCAGCGCTTCGCTGATTTCACGGCTGGCCAGCGGCGCGATGGAGTCTCATATCGATCAGCACAGTACCCGGCTTCGCGCCTTCAATAATGCCGTTTTCACCCAGCGCTACTTCTTTCACATGCGGGGAGTTCGGCAGCATCGTGATAATGACATCGCACTGCTCGGCAATCGCCTTCGCCGTCGCCGCCGTTTCCGCTCCGGCAGCAATCGCTTCAGCAACCGCTTCAGGATTACGGTCGGAAACCACCAGCGAGTAACCGGCTTTCAGCAGGTTTTTGCTCATAGGCTTGCCCATGATGCCCAGGCCAATAAAACCAACTTTCATCGTCATAACGTTCTCTCTCTTTTGATCCCGAGGGTTATTTTTTAAAAGAATCCGCAAGCTTCTGCGTGGCGGAGCGGAATACGCCCAAATCGCTGCCGACGGCAACGAAGGTGGCGCCCCATTCCAGATAGCGGCGCGCATCGGCCTCTACCGGCGCCAGAATTCCGCTCGGCTTACCGTGCTTTTTGGCGCTCGCAAAAATGTGCTGAATCGCGCGCTGCACGTCAGGATGAGCGGCGTTGCCCAGATGGCCTAGCGCTGCGGCCAAATCGCTGGGGCCGACAAAAATGCCGTCAACGCCTTCGGTTGCCGCGATGGCATCGACGCTATCTACGCCCTGCTGGCTTTCAATCTGTACAAGGATGGTGATGTTTTTGTTTGCTTGCGCGAAGTAGTCCGGCACGGCGCCAAACATGTTGGCGCGGTGAGAAACGGAGACCCCGCGGATGCCTTCCGGCGGATAGCGGGTGGAGGCCACGGCGTTCACCGCCTCCTCTTTACTTTCCACAAACGGGATCAGGAAGTTATAAAAACCGATATCCAGCAGGCGCTTAATAATAACCGGCTCGTTGGTCGGGACCCGCACAACCGCGGCGCTGGCGCTGCCCTTCAGGGCCATCAGCTGGGGGATAAAGGTCGTCATATCGTTTGGCGCATGCTCGCCGTCCAGCACCAGCCAGTCAAAGCCCGCCAGGCCTAAGACCTCGGTGCTAATCGGGCTGGCCAGCGCGGACCAGCAGCCAATCTGAACCTGATGCGCAGCCAGCGCCGCCTTGAATTTGTTCGGGAAGATATCGTTATTCATCGCTTATACCTTGTCACTTAACCGTGAATTATTTTTGCAGTTCCATACGTTTGATGTCGCCAACAATGAAGAGATAGCAAATCATCGCCATCAGCGCTGAACAACCGACAAACACCAGCGCCGCGTTAAACGAATGCAGTTCGCTGACCAGATAGCCAATGACCAGCGGAGTCACGATCGACGCCACGTTACCGAATACGTTGAAGACCCCACCGCACAGGCCAACAATCTCCTTCGGCGCGGTATCAGAAATAACCGGCCAGCCGAGGGCGCCAAAGCCTTTACCGAAGAACGCCAGCGCCATCAGAGTCACCACCAGCGCGGTGTTATCGGTGTAGTTACACAGAATAATGGTTGAAGCCAGCAGCATGCCGAGCACGATAGGCAGCTTACGGGCCAGCGTGATAGAACGGCCGCGCTTAATCAGATAGTCGGAGAACACGCCGCCCAGCACGCCGCCGGCAAAACCGCACAGCGCCGGGATGGAGGCCACCAGCCCCACTTTCAGAATCGACATCCCCTTATCCTGCACCAGGTAAATCGGGAACCAGGTAAGGAAGAACCAGGTGATGGTGTTGATAAAATATTGGCCAAAGAATACGCCCAGCATCATGCGGTTGGTTAACAGCTGCTTGATATAGTGGAGTTTCGGCCCGCTGGCCGTGCTGCCGCCGGGCTTTTTATGGTCCATATCCACCACCGCGCCGTTGTCAGAGATAAACTTCAGCTCCTGCTTTGACATCCGCGGATGGTCGGTCGGGTTATGAATCAGCTTTACCCACAGGCCGGTGAGGACAAAACCGATGACACCCATGACGGTAAACACGTGCTCCCAGCCCCAGGAGAAGGTTAACCAGCCGAGCAGCGGCGAGAACAGCGCCAGCGAAAAATATTGCGCAGAGTTAAAGATAGCGGAGGCGGTACCGCGCTCTTTAGTCGGGAACCAGGCGGCGACGATGCGGGCGTTAGCCGGAAACGACGGCGCTTCCGAAAAACCCAGCATAAAGCGCATAATGAACATCGATATCCCGGCCCAGGCAAGCGGAAAGAGGTCAACAAAGCCCTGCAGGAAGGTAAACAGCGACCAGAAGAAGAGGCTGTAGGTGTAGACCTTCTTCGAGCCAAATCTATCCAGCAGCCAGCCGCCGGGGATTTGCATCAGCAAATAGGCCCAGCCAAAGGCGGAGAAAATGTATCCCATCGACACGGCGCTGAGCTGAAGCTCTTTTGCCACTTCGGCTCCGGCAACCGAGAGCGTTGCGCGGTCGGCATAGTTAACGGCGGTGACGATAAATATTATCAGTAAAATTAAATATCAGGTCGGCAAGCCCTTTTTTGTTGCTTCAACCGTATCAAGCATCATTTTATTTACCTCAGGTACTCGGGAGTTACTTTCTTATTATTTAAACGCTACCGTAAAGATGTCTTTAAAATAAAAACAAACATCAAATAGCAAATCCGGCGTGATGAAATCGTCATTCAGTATAAACAGCAGATATCCGCCGCGCATTGTGCATCCGCACAATTAATACGATGGATATAAATATTACTTTAAACATATGCATATAATGATGGGCGCTAATGCACATATTTATGCTTTGATACCGCTGCTGGCGCGGCGTTCGCGATAATGAGTGATCGCCATCACATTTTTGCTGGCGAACTCCTGACATCCTAATTCCACAACACTGAGAACATCCGCAATTAAATTGCGAACCCAGAACTTATTACTTTATTATCCCCACCTGGCTGGAGAATACTGGACAATGGCCGACATCGAAATTAGACAACAATCGCCCAGCGCGTTTTATATAAAAGTACACGACACCGATAATGTGGCAATTATTGTCAATGATAATGGTCTGCAAGCCGGGAGTCGTTTCCCGGACGGACTGGAGCTGATTGAACATATTCCTCAGGGCCATAAGGTGGCGCTGGTGGATATTCCCGTTCACGGCGAAATCATCCGCTATGGCGAAGTCATCGGCTACGCCGTTCGCGATATCGCGCGCGGCAGC
Organism: Klebsiella sp. WOUb02; assembly: GCF_050058015.1. Lineage (NCBI taxonomy): Bacteria > Pseudomonadati > Pseudomonadota > Gammaproteobacteria > Enterobacterales > Enterobacteriaceae > Klebsiella > Klebsiella sp. WOUb02. The sequence goes on along the minus strand of NZ_CP170106.1, from coordinate 84,053 downwards.
TGGATTGACGAATCCACGGTAGAACTGCCCAGCGCGCCGCCGCTGAATACCCTGCCGCTGGCCACCAAAGTCCCGCAGGCGCAGCCCGCACTGGAAGGGTATACCTTTGAGGGCTATCGCAACGCCGACGGCAGCGTCGGGACCAAGAATCTGCTCGGCATCACCACCAGCGTGCACTGCGTGGCCGGGGTTGTCGATTACGTGGTCAAAATCATCGAACGCGACCTGCTGCCGAAGTATCCGAACGTCGACGGCGTCGTGGGCCTCAATCACCTCTACGGCTGCGGCGTCGCCATCAACGCGCCGGCGGCCGTCGTGCCTATCCGCACTATCCACAACATCTCGTTGAACCCGAATTTTGGCGGCGAGGTGATGGTTGTTGGCCTCGGCTGTGAAAAGCTGCAGCCGGAGCGCCTGCTGCAGGGGACGGAAGACGTTCAGCCCGTTGCCGTGGACAGCGCCAGCATCGTGCGGCTGCAGGATGAACATCACGTTGGCTTCAAATCAATGGTCGACGATATTCTGCAGGTTGCGGAGCGTCACCTGGCGAAGCTCAACCGGCGCCAGCGCGAAACCTGTCCGGCTTCCGAACTGGTGGTCGGCATGCAGTGCGGCGGCAGCGACGCGTTTTCCGGCGTCACCGCCAACCCGGCGGTCGGCTATGCCTCCGACCTGCTGGTCCGCTGCGGCGCGACGGTAATGTTCTCAGAGGTCACCGAAGTCCGTGACGCCATTCATCTGCTCACCCCGCGCGCGGCGAACGAGGAGGTCGGTAAACGCCTGCTCGAGGAGATGGCCTGGTACGATAACTATCTCAATCTCGGCCAAACCGATCGCAGCGCCAACCCCTCGCCGGGGAACAAAAGGGCGGCCTCGCCAACGTAGTGGAAAAGGCGCTGGGCTCTATCGCCAAGTCGGGGAAAAGCGCGATTGTCGAGGTGCTGTCGCCGGGCCAGCGCCCGACGAAACGCGGGCTGATATTTGCCGCCACCCCCGCCAGCGATTTTGTTTGCGGTACCCAGCAGGTCGCATCCGGCATTACGGTTCAGGTGTTCACCACCGGCCGCGGTACGCCATATGGCCTCGTCGCGGTGCCGGTCATTAAAATGGCGACCCGCACCGAGCTGGCGAACCGCTGGTACGATCTGATGGATATTAACGCCGGGACTATCGCCACCGGCGAAGAGACGATCGAAGAGGTGGGTCTGAAGCTGTTTGAGTTTATTCTCGCCGTCGCCAGCGGCCGCAAGAAAACCTTCTCAGACCAGTGGGGGCTGCATAACCAGCTGGCGGTGTTTAACCCGGCGCCGGTAACCTGATTGCCGCCCGGGCGGCGCAGCGTTGGGCCTCTCTCCTGCGCGGAGAGGGGCCACGTTTAGCCCTTCACCAGTCGCACATCAATGCCGCTCTTGCGCAGCCCTTCAAGGCTTTCGCTCGGGATCCCTTCATCGACGATAATCATATCAATCCGCTGAGTGTCGATAATCTTATGCAGGCTCGAACGATTAAATTTCGTTGAGTCGGTCACGACAACGATCCGCTCCGCCACCTCACACATCCGGCGATTCAGACGCGCTTCATCCTCATTATGGGTACTCACGCCGCGATCGAGATCGATGGCGTCGACGCCGAGAAACAGCATATCAAAGTGGTAATTCTGTAACGACTGCTCCGCCTGGTCGCCATAGAACGACTGCGACTGGCGGCGCAGGTGGCCGCCGGTCATCAGCAGCTCGACCCCTTCGGCATCCAGCAGCGCATTCGCCACGTTCATCCCGTTAGTCATGACGATCAGATCGGTATGCTGACGCAGCATACGGGCAATTTCATAGGTTGTGGTGCCGGAGTCGAGAATAATCCGGTGCCCCGGTTGAATCAGTTCTACCGCCGCCTGCGCGATGCTGCGCTTCACCGCGGTATTGAGCGCGCTTTTATCTTCCACTGACGGCTCCGCAGCGGGCGTTGTACCGTCACAGATCAGCGCCCCGCCATAGGCGCGAACGGCGATGCCCTGCTTTTCAAGAAAGGCCAGATCGTTGCGAATCGTCACCGTCGAGACGCCATATAGCAGAGCAAGGTCGTTCACCTGCACGCTTCCCTGCTGCCGCAGCCGCTGGATAATTTGCTCGCGCCTCTCACTGGTGCCGCTGATGCGCTTATCTGCAGAAGAGTCGGTACTGCTCATAGGTATTCCTTTAGCTAAATCTTTCGTTTCATTTCGTTTTGCCTATTAACACCTTTCTTTTAGCGGAATGCAAGCCCCGCAACGCGCTACGGCGGTACACATCCTGACGCTGAAACCTTTCATTATGTTTCTTTTGTGAAATAGATCGGAAAACCATTATCTTTCGTTTTATTTTTACAGCACCATAACGCAGTATTAAATGAAACAAAACGAAAGATTAATGTCATTACCATCCGAAATGGAGAGGAAAGTGAAACATCTTACAGAAATGGTGGCACAGCATAAACGAGGAAGTACAAGCGGAATTTATGCCGTCTGTTCCGCCCATCCGCTGGTACTCGAAGCGGCCATTCGTTACGCCCGGACCCGGCAGGCTCCGCTGCTGATCGAAGCCACCTCCAACCAGGTGGATCAGTTCGGCGGCTATACCGGCATGACGCCAACTGATTTCCGCGGCTTTGTCTGCCAGCTCGCCAGCTCGCTCGATTTTCCCCAGTCGCAGCTGATCCTCGGCGGCGATCATCTCGGTCCTAACCGCTGGCAAAACCTGCCCGCAGCCCAGGCGATGGCCAATGCCGACGACCTTATTAAAAGCTACGTCGCAGCCGGCTTTAAGAAGATCCATCTCGATTGCAGCATGTCCTGCGCGGGCGATCCGCTGCCGTTAACCGATGAGATCGTCGCCGATCGCGCCGCCCGACTGGCAAAGATAGCCGAAGAGACCTGCCGGGAACACTTTGGCGAATCCGATCTGGTTTACGTGATCGGTACCGAAGTGCCCGTCCCAGGCGGCGCCCATGAAACGCTTACCGAGCTGCAGGTCACCACGCCTGAAGCGGCGCGCGCGACGCTGGAAGCGCATCGCCGGGCCTTTGCAAAGCAGGGGCTGACCAATATCTGGCCGCGCATTATCGGACTGGTGGTCCAGCCCGGCGTCGAATTCGATCATATCAACGTTATCGACTATCAGCCGCACAAAGCCGTGGCGCTGAGCGCCATGGTGGAAGCTTATGACACGCTGATATTTGAAGCCCACTCCACGGACTACCAGACGCCGCAGGCGCTTCGTCAGCTGGTGAAAGATCATTTTGCCATTCTGAAGGTCGGCCCGGCGCTCACCTTCGCCCTGCGCGAAGCGCTGTTCTCGCTGGCGGCAATAGAGGAAGAACTCCTGCCCGCGAAAGCCTGCTCCGGCCTGCGTCAGGTGCTGGAAAACGTGATGCTCGATCGCCCGGAATATTGGCAAAACCACTATCACGGCGACGGTAACGCGCGGCGCCTGGCGCGCGGATACAGCTACTCCGACCGCGTCCGCTACTACTGGCCGGACAGCCAGATCGATGAGGCCTTTGCACGCCTGGTGCGCAATCTTGCCGACTGGCCGATTCCGCTGCCGCTCATCAGCCAGTATATGCCGTTGCAGTACATCAAAGTTCGCGAGGGCGATCTCAAGGCAGCTCCGCGGGAGCTCATCATCGACCATATTCAGGACATACTGCAGCAGTATCACGCTGCCTGTCAGGGCGTTACGTCCCATAACGCATAACAACAAAGAGGAAAACGCGATGCCAAACATTGTCTTAAGTCGTATCGATGAACGTTTGATCCACGGTCAGGTGGGCGTCCAGTGGGTCGGCTTTGCGGGAGCGAACCTGGTGCTGGTGGCCAACGATGAGGTTGCGGAAGATTCGGTACAGCAAAATTTGATGGAGATGGTGCTGGCGGAGGGGATCGCCGTACGCTTCTGGTCGCTGCAAAAAGTGATTGAAAATATCCACCGCGCCGCCGACAGGCAAAAAATTCTGCTGGTCTGTAAAACACCGGCAGACTTCCTCAGGCTGGTGGAGGGCGGCGTTCCCGTCACGCGTATCAACGTAGGAAATATGCACTACGCCAATGGCAAACAGCATATTGCCAAAACGGTTTCTGTAGACGCGAACGATATTGCCGCGTTTAACGGCCTCAAGGCCGCCGGGGTGGAATGTTTTGTGCAGGGCGTTCCGACAGAACCCGCTTTGGATCTCTTTAAACTACTCTGAGGGATTCATAATGGAAATCAGTCTGTTGCAGGCTTTTGCACTAGGCATTCTTGCCTTTATTGCCGGCCTGGATATGTTCAACGGGTTAACCCATATGCACCGTCCGGTGGTCCTCGGCCCGCTGGTGGGCCTGATTTTGGGCGATCTGCATACCGGTATTTTAACCGGCGGCACGCTGGAGCTGGTCTGGATGGGGCTGGCTCCGCTGGCGGGCGCCCAGCCGCCAAACGTGATTATCGGCACTATCGTCGGCACCACCTTTGCCATTACCACCGGCGTGAAGCCTGATGTCGCAGTCGGCGTCGCCGTCCCCTTCGCCGTCGCGGTACAGATGGGGATCACCTTCCTGTTCTCGGTGATGTCCGGCGTGATGTCCCGCTGCGACCGGATGGCGGCCAACGCCGACACCAGGGGTATTGAGCGGGTGAACTATCTGGCCCTGCTGGCGTTAGGGATCTTCTATATTCTCTGCGCCTTCCTGCCGATCTATTTCGGTGCGGAACATGCGAAAACCGCCATCGATGTGCTACCGGAGCGCCTGATTGACGGCCTCGGCGTGGCAGGCGGCATCATGCCGGCTATCGGCTTCGCCGTGCTGCTGAAAATCATGATGAAAAACGTCTACATCCCCTACTTTATCATCGGCTTTGTCGCCGCAGCCTGGCTGAAGCTACCGGTGCTGGCGATTGCCGCCGCGGCGCTGGCGATGGCGCTTATTGACCTGCTGCGCAAATCTCCGGAACCGGCGGCGCCGGCGGCACAGAAAGAGGAATTCGAAGATGGCATCTAATCAAACCACTCTGCCAGTCGTCTCCGCATCCGAAGAGACGCTGCTTTCCGGCGTGAATGAAAACGTCTACGAAGAGCAGACCCTCGGCGCGGAGCTGACGAAAAAAGATATTAACCGCGTCGCCTGGCGCTCTATGCTTCTGCAGGCCTCGTTCAACTACGAACGTATGCAGGCGTCCGGCTGGCTGTACGGTCTGCTGCCGGCGCTGAAAAAGATCCACACCAACAAACGCGACCTGGCACGCGCCATGAAAGGTCATATGGGGTTCTTCAACACCCACCCGTTCCTGGTGACCTTTGTCATCGGCATCATCCTTGCGATGGAGCGCTCCAAACAGGACGTCAACAGCATCCAGAGCACTAAAATCGCCGTCGGCGCCCCGCTCGGCGGGATTGGCGATGCGATGTTCTGGCTGACGCTGCTGCCGATTTGCGGTGGCATTGGCGCCAGCCTCGCGCTGCAAGGTTCTATCCTCGGGGCGGTGGTGTTTATTGTGCTGTTTAACGTGGTGCATCTCGGATTGCGCTTTGGCCTTGCGCACTATGCTTATCGTATGGGCGTAGCGGCGATCCCTTTGATTAAAGCCAATACCAAAAAGGTCGGACACGCGGCGTCAATCGTCGGGATGACGGTGATCGGCGCGTTGGTGGCAACCTATGTTCGCCTCAGCACTACGCTGGAGATCGCCGCGGGTGATGCGGTGGTGAAACTGCAAACCGATGTTATCGATAAGCTGATGCCGGCGTTTCTACCGCTGGTTTATACCCTGACCATGTTCTGGCTGGTGCGCCGCGGCTGGAGCCCGCTGCGGCTCATCGCGCTCACCGTCGTACTGGGTGTCGTGGGTAAATTCTGCCACTTCCTGTAAATACAAAGAGGTATGCAATGTTAGGTATTATTTTGACGGGTCATGGCGGCTTTGCCAGCGGTATGGCAATGGCGATGAAACAGATACTGGGCGAGCAGTCGCAGTTTATCGCTATCGATTTTCCGGAGACCTCGACCACCGCGCTGCTCACCTCGCAGCTTGAGCTGGCGCTGAGCCAGCTGGACGCTGAAGACGATATCATTTTTCTGACTGACCTGCTGGGCGGGACGCCGTTTCGCGTGGCCTCAACGCTGGCGATGCAAAAACCAGGGAGGGAAGTGATCACCGGTACCAATCTGCAGCTGCTGCTGGAAATGGTGCTGGAACGCGAGGGCCTGAACGGCGAGGCGTTTCGTCTGCAGGCTCTGGAGTGCGGGCACCGCGGGTTAACCAGCCTGGTCGACGAGCTCGCGCGCTGCCGCGAAGACAAACCGATAGAGGAAGGGATATGACGCAGATTCTGCGCGCCAGACGCCTGCTGACCGAGCAGGGCTGGTTTGCCGATCATCAGCTGCGTATAGAAGCAGGCGTCATCACCGCAGTCGAACCGATTCCCGCTGGCGTAACCGCTCGCGACGCCGACCTGCTCTGCCCGGCTTACATCGATATTCACGTTCACGGCGGCGCGGGTATTGATGTGATGGACGAAACGCCGGACGCGCTCGACAGGCTGACAATCTATAAAGCGCGCGAGGGGGTCGGCGCCTGGCTGCCGACCACCGTCACCGCGCCGCTGCCGACCATCCACGGCGCGCTGGAACGCATCGCCCGGCGCGTGCTTTCCGGTGGCCCCGGCGCGCAGGTGCTGGGCAGCTACCTGGAAGGCCCCTACTTCACTCCGCAGAATAAAGGCGCCCATCCGCCAGAGCTGTTCCGCGAGCTGGACGTCGCCGAGCTGGATACGCTCATTGCCCGCTCGCGGCAAACCCTGCGGGTGGTGGCGCTGGCGCCGGAAAAGCCGGGGGCAATAGCGGCGATTCATCATATTAAACGGCAGGGCGTGCGGGTGATGCTGGGCCATAGCGCCGCCACCTATGAACAGACCTGCGCCGCCTTCGCTGCCGGCGCCGACGGGCTGGTGCACTGCTACAACGGGATGAGCAGCTTACATCACCGGGAGCCGGGCATGGTCGGCGCCGGATTCACCACGCCGCAGGCGTGGCTGGAGCTTATTGCCGACGGGCATCATGTCCATCCCGCCGCCATGCGTCTGTGCAGCTGCTGCGCCGGGCAACGTATTGTCCTGATTACCGATGCGATGCAGGCAGCCGGTATGCCCGATGGCCGCTATTCGCTCTGCGGCGCAGCGGTGGAGATGCGCGGCGGTATCGTACGAACGGCTTCCGGTAGCCTCGCAGGCAGTACGCTCTCGCTTGATGCGGCCGTTCGCAACATGGTCGAGCTGGCGGGCGCTGCGCCGGAAGATGCCATCCATATGGCTTCGCTGCACCCCGCCCGCCTGCTGGGGATCGACGACCGATTGGGATCGTTACGCACGGGGAAATGCGCGAATATTATTGCGCTTAACGACCGGCTACACCTTCAGCAAATCTGGATTCAGGGCCAGGCTCTCCCCCTTTAGCCCTTTCATTATGTGTCATGTTGGCCTTCGCTTTCAGCGCGCAAGGCCTTTCTTTTTCTTGCGAAAATAGCATAACTCCTTGCGATTGTTTAATTAAAAACATTATTTATCATTAAGATAGGCATACTCATTGCTTTCCGATCACAATTTTCGTTTTATTTCCTGCTTCTTTTATTGAACTTTCGATTTCTTTCATATAGATTTTATTTAAATGATTACATGAATAAGTGAAACGAAACGAAAGATAGCGACAATTTTGCCAGCGTCTGATGTGGAATTCACACGACTAAGGACTGAGTTATGCCTGAAACCTATACCGCTACCTCCGCCGCGACCGGCACCTGGACAGAAGCCGAGATCCGTCAACAGCCCGCCAACTGGATCCGCTCGCTGACCAACATCGACAATCTCCGTTCGGCTATCGACGACTTCCTCGCGCCGTTGCTGCGTAAAGACGATTTGCGAATTGTTCTGACCGGGGCGGGAACCTCCGCCTTTATCGGCGAGATCGTTTCACCCTGGCTATCGCGCCATACCGGAAAAAACATCAGCGCGGTGCCAACGACCGATCTGGTAACCAATCCGATGGACTATCTGAACGCCGGACACCCGCTGCTGCTGGTCTCCTTCGCCCGATCCGGCAATAGCCCGGAGAGCGTCGCCGCCGTAGAGCTGGCCAATCAGTTCGTCCCGGACTGTTACCACCTGTCGATTACCTGTAATAAAACCGGCAGCCTGTATCAAAACGCGGTAAACAGCGATAACGCCTTTGCCCTGCTGATGCCGGAAGAAACGCACGACCGCGGCTTTGCGATGACCAGCAGTATTACCACCATGATGGCGAGCTGCCTTGCGGTGTTCGCGCCCGAAGCGATCGGCAGCAGGACCTTCCGCGACGTGGCGGATCGTTGTCAGACGATCCTCACCTCGCTCGGCGAATTTAGCGACAGCGTATTTGGCAATGAGCCGTGGCGACGGATCGTCTATCTCGGCAGCGGCGGATTACAGGGCGCGGCGCGCGAGTCGGCCCTCAAGGTCCTTGAGCTAACCGCCGGTAAGCTGGCGGCGTTCTATGACTCCCCAACCGGCTTTCGCCACGGGCCGAAATCGCTGGTGGATAACGAAACGCTGGTTGTCGTTTTTGTCTCCAGCCATCCCTATACCCGGCAGTACGATCTCGATCTGCTGGCCGAGCTGCGCCGCGATCGCCAGGCGATGCGCGTTGTCGCGATTACCGATGAGTCAAATGCCGTTATCGAAGCGGGTCCGCACATTCTGCTGCCGCCTTCCCGCGCTTTTAACGACGTCGAGCTGGCCTTCTGTTTCCTGATGTATGCCCAGGTCTTCGCCCTCGCGCAGTCCATCAGCGTTGGCAATACCCCCGACACCCCATCCGCTAGCGGAACGGTTAACCGCGTGGTACAGGGCGTCGTTATTCATCCATGGCAGGCGTAAGAGGATCGCATCATGAGCATTATTTCAACTAAATATCTCCTTCTGGATGCCCAGGCAAAAGGCTATGCGGTGCCGGCATTTAACATTCATAACGCCGAAACGATCCAGGCGATCCTCGAAGTCTGCAGCGCCATGCGATCGCCGGTGATCCTCGCCGGCACGCCGGGCACCTTTAAGCACATCGCGCTGGAGGAGATCTACGCCCTGTGCAGCGCCTACGCCACCACCTACGACATGCCGCTGGCGCTGCATCTCGATCACCATGAATCGCTGGACGATATCCGCCGCAAAGTCAACGCCGGCGTGCGTAGCGCGATGATCGACGGCAGCCACTTCCCCTTTGATGAGAACGTGAAGCTGGTGAAATCGGTCGTCGAATTCTGCCACCAGCATGATTGCAGCGTTGAGGCTGAGCTCGGCCGCCTGGGCGGCATGGAAGATGACATGAGCGTGGATGCGGAAAGCGCGTTTCTGACCGACCCGCAGGAGGCAAAACGCTTTGTCGAGCTTACCGGCGTTGATAGCCTGGCGGTAGCTATCGGTACCGCACACGGGCTCTATACCAAACGGCCAAAAATCGACTTCCAGCGCTTGGGCGAAATTCGTCAGGTGGTCGACGTTCCTCTGGTACTCCACGGCGCCAGCGATGTGCCCGATGAGTATGTGCGTCGCGCCATCGAACTCGGGGTCTGCAAAGTCAATGTGGCAACCGAGCTGAAAATTGCGTTTTCCGGCGCCGTAAAACAGTGGTTTGGCGAACATCCTGATGGTAATGACCCACGCTATTACATGCGTGTCGGGATGGATGCCATGAAAGAAGTGGTAAAAAGCAAAATCAACGTCTGCGGTTCCGCGAATAAATTAGTGACCTGTTCGCCATCCGTTTCGTAAATTAAACATAATTATATTATTTCAACAACGCGTAACTCACAGCCTATATCGGCAGGAATTACTAATATGAGTACTCCAAATATTTTATTAACCCGTATTGATAACCGCCTGGTACATGGCCAGGTTGGCGTCACATGGACATCAACCATTGGCGCTAACTTACTGATTGTCGTCGATGATGACGTCGCAAATGACGATATACAGCAAAAGCTTATGGGTATTACCGCTGATACCTATGGCTTCGGCATTCGTTTTTTCTCTATCGAGAAAACAATCGCGATCATTGCGAAGGCGGCTCCTCATCAGAAGATTTTTCTCATCTGCCGCACTCCGGCCATTGTCAGAAAGCTGATCGAAGGCGGCCTGTCATTGAAAGACGTCAATGTCGGAAATATGCATTTCTCGGAGGGGAAAAAACAGATCAGCAGCAAGGTATATGTCGATGATAGTGATTTAGACGATCTGCGATTTATCAAGCACAGCGGCGTCAATCTATTTATTCAGGACGTTCCTGGTGATGCGAAAGAGGGCATTCCTGATTAATTGCAGAGTCTCGATATTCTAATAGCTAAAGTCACCATTACGAGGCAACAAAATGCACGAAATTACACTCATTCAGGGCATATCCCTAGCCGCGTTAGTTTTTGTTCTTGGGATAGATTTTTGGCTGGAAGCACTGTTCCTTTTTCGTCCGATTATCGTCTGTACTCTTACCGGGGCGATCCTTGGCGATATCCATATCGGTTTGATCACCGGCGGCCTCACCGAACTGGCTTTTGCCGGTCTGACCCCTGCCGGGGGCGTGCAGCCGCCGAACCCTATTATGGCAGGCGTAATGACGACCGTCATCGCCTGGACAACCGGGGTGGACGCGAAAACCGCAATTGGTTTAGGTCTGCCCTTTAGCCTGCTGATGCAGTACGTCATTCTGTTTTTCTACTCGGCATTTTCGCTCTTTATGGCAAAAGCCGATAAGTGCGCGAAAGAAGCTAATACGGCGGCGTTTTCCCGTCTTAACTGGACCACAACGCTCATTGTCGCCTGCTCCTATGCGGTTATCGCCTTTCTCTGTACCTATCTTGCGCAGGGCGCGATGCAGGCGCTTGTAAAAGCCATGCCGGCCTGGCTGACGCACGGTTTTGAAGTCGCCGGCGGCATACTGCCCGCGGTAGGTTTTGGCCTACTGCTACGCGTCATGTTCAAAGCCCAGTACATCCCTTACCTCATCGCCGGCTTCCTGTTCGTATGCTATATCCAGGTCAGTAACCTGCTGCCGGTTGCGGTATTAGGCGCCGGATTTGCGGTCTATGAATTCTTTAATGCCAAAGCTAAAAATGCCGCCCAGGCGACAACCCAGAAAAACGATGCAGAGGATTACAGCAATGGGATCTGAAATCAGTAAAAAAGATATTACTCGCCTGGGGTTTCGCTCCTCTCTGCTTCAGGCCAGCTTTAACTATGAGCGTATGCAGGCCGGTGGGTTTACGTGGGCAATGCTGCCGATCCTGAAGAAGATCTACAAAGGCGACAAAGAAGGCCTCAGCGCCGCCATGAAGGATCATCTGGAATTCATTAACACGCACCCGAACCTGGTAGGCTTCCTGATGGGTCTGCTGATTTCAATGGAAGAAAAAGGCGAAGACCGCAGCACCATCAAAGGGCTGAAAGTCGCGCTTTTCGGACCTATCGCCGGCATCGGCGACGCAATATTCTGGTTCACCCTGTTGCCGATTATGGCCGGGATCTGCTCCTCCTTCGCCAGCCAGGGCAACCTGCTGGGGCCTATTTTGTTCTTCGCGGTCTATCTTGCCATCTTCTTCCTGCGCGTGGGCTGGACGCATGTCGGCTATTCGGTGGGGATAAAAGCGATAGACAAGGTGCGGGAAAACTCGCAGATGATCGCCCGCTCGGCGACGATACTTGGCATCACGGTAATTGGCGGCCTGATTGCGTCCTACGTGCATATTAACGTCGTCACTACCTTTGCCATCGACGCCACGCATAACGTCGCGCTGCAGCAGGACTTTTTCGACAAGGTGTTCCCCAACATCTTACCGATGGGCTACACCCTGCTGATGTATTACCTGCTGCGGGTGAAAAAAGCGCACCCTGTATTGCTGATTGCCGTCACCTTCGTACTGGCGATTCTGGGTTCCGCGCTGGGGATTCTGTAAATGAGCAGGATGACGTTTCAGGAACTGAGCGACTATCGTGCGCTGAGTGAGGAGGTTAGCGAGCGATTGCTGGCGCTCATTCAGCGTAAGCCCGACGCGGTGATTTGTCTGGCGACGGGCGCGACGCCGCTGCTGGCCTATCAAATGTTTGTTGAAAAGGCGCTGGCACAAAAAGTGGATACCAGTCGGGTCATCTTCGTGAAGCTCGACGAATGGGTTGGCCTATCGGCCGATAACCCGGCGACCTGCGAAGCGTTTTTGCGGCAGCAGATTATCCTGCCGCTCGCCGTCACGCCCGATCGCTATATTGCGTTTACTTCCGATAAGGCTGACGAACAGGAATGCCAGCGGGTTGTTGAACAGATTGCGCGCTGTGGCGGTTTAGACCTTTGCCTGTTGGGGATAGGTAAGAACGGCCATTTAGGACTTAACGAACCCGACGACGTCCTGGAGCCCGCCTGCCATATTACCTATCTCGATGAGCGCACCCGCCTGCACGATATGCTGAAACAGACATCAGCGCCCGTCGAGCAGGGGATCACCCTCGGTCTTAGGGATATTCTGGCGGCAAAAGAGGTGTTACTGCTGGTTGCCGGTGAGGGAAAACAGCAGGCGTTCGCCGCGTTGAGAGAAGGAAAGGTATCAACCCGCGTTCCGGCATCGTTCCTGTGGCTACACCCGCAGGCAGCCTGTTTGTACTGCGCAATGTAGGATCAGCCGGGCGGCGCTGCTCCCGCCCGGCTTATTGAATACAGGGCAACCTACTCGCCCTGCTGCTCCAGAGCATGCTTATACAGCGCGTTTTTCTTCACGCCGTGAATTTCAGCGGCCAGCGCGGCGGCTTTTTTCAGCGGCAGCTCCGCCTGCAGCAGGGCCAGCGTACGCAGCGCGTCCGCTGGCAGGGCCTCTTCCTGAGCTTTAAACCCTTCGACGATCAGCACCATTTCGCCTTTACGGCGGTTCTCATCTTCTTTCACCCACGCCAGCAGCTCGCCGATCGGCGCGCCGTGGATCGATTCCCAGGTTTTAGTCAGCTCGCGCGCCAGCACCACGTAGCGGGACTCTCCCAGCACCGTGCAGATATCTTCCAGGCTCTCCAGCAGGCGGTGGGTGGATTCATAGAAAATGATCGTCCGCGGCTCTTCTTCCAGCGCCTGCAACGTATCGCGACGCCCCTTCGACTTTGCCGGCAGAAAACCTTCATAGCAGAAACGGTCCGACGGCAGGCCCGCCGCGCTCAATGCGGCAATCGCCGCGCACGGACCCGGCAGCGGCACCACGCGGATATTGGCTTCGCGGCAGGTGCGCACCAGATGATAGCCGGGATCGTTGATCAGCGGGGTCCCGGCATCGGAGACCAGGGCGATGTTTTGCCCGTCCTGCAGCTTTGCCAGAAGGGTTTCAGCTTTTTGCTGCTCATTATGATCGTGCAGGGCAAATAATCGCGCGTTAATGCCAAAATGCTGGAGCAGTAAACCGGTATGGCGGGTATCTTCAGCAGCAATTAAATCAACGGCCTGCAACACCTCCAGCGCGCGATGCGTGATATCAGACAGATTTCCTATCGGCGTGGGCACAATATAGAGCTGCCCCTGAGAATTATCTGCTGATTCGTGTTGTTTCATTGTCTCGTCCGTATTGCCGAATTAATATTGAGCATTGAGCCAAAAAAATATCACTGGATACATATGGTACCGTCAACATTTCTTCGTTCTAAACCCGCGCGTTGTCTGCCCGTACTGCTGGCCGCTCTGCTCTTCGCTGGCTGCGGCACCCATACTCCGGATCAAAGCACGGCGTTTTTACAGGGCACGGCACAGGCAAACTCCAGTTACTACCTACAGCAAATGCAGCAAAGCGCGAATAATAGCAAGACCAACTGGCAATTACTCGCCATTCGTGCACTGCTGCAGGAAGGCAAAAAGCAGCAGGCCATCGATCTGTTCAACCGGCTGCCGGCTAATCTCGACAAAACGCAGGCTCGCGAGCAGTCGCTGCTGGCGGTAGAAGTTAAGCTGGCTCAGAACGATATCCCGGGCGCTCAGGCGCTGCTGAGCAAGCTCGATCCGGCAAGTTTCGAGACCAACCAGCAGCCCCGCTACTGGCAGGCGCAAATCGATACCAGCCAGGGACGCCCGTCGATTACTCTGCTGCGCGCGCTTATCGCTCAGCAGCCGCTGCTAAGCCAGCCGAAACAGCAGCAGAAGAATATTGACGAAACCTGGAAAGCGCTGACGTCGATGACCCAGGATCAGGCCAACGCGCTGGTTATCAATGCCGACGAGAACGTCCTGCAGGGCTGGCTGGATCTGCAGCGCATGTGGTTTGATAATCGTAACGATCCGACCCTGCTTAAAGCCGGGGTCAAAGACTGGCAGACCCGCTACCCGCAGAACCCAGGCGCGAAGATGCTGCCGACGGCGCTGGTGAATATGCAAAACTATAAGCCGGCATCAACCAATAAAATCGCCCTGCTGCTACCGTTAAACGGCCAGGCCGCGGTATTTGGCCGCACGATCCAGCAGGGGTTTGAGGCGGCGAAAAACGGCGCCCCGGCGGTTGCCGGAAGCGCGGTGCCGGCACAGGTCGCGCAGGCTGCAAACGCCGCCGGTGACGAGGTGATCAGCCCGTCGCAGGCGGAAACCAGCGATCTCACCTCCGCAAACGCCGCTCAGGCGCCGGTACAGACTCCGGCAGCGGACCAGGCAACGCCGCCGGCGACGGCGTCGACCACTGCACAAACCGCGGTACCCGCCGCCGATCCGGCGGCCGCACAGGACGCTACGCCAGCCGTCGCCAGCGCCGCCCCTGCCGACGCCGCTCAGCCGCCGGTGGCTGCGCCGCAGGCCCAGACGGTTGCCTCAACCCCGGCGAACCCGGCCGCCGAACTGAAAATCTATGACACCACCAGCCAGCCGATGAGCCAGCTGCTGGCCCAGGTACAGCAGGACGGCGCGACCATCGTCGTCGGGCCGCTGCTCAAAAACAACGTCGAAGAGGTCATTAAAAGCAACACCTCGCTGAACGTCCTCGCGCTGAACCAGCCGGAAAAAGTCGAGAATCGCGCCAATATCTGCTATTTCGCCCTCTCTCCGGAGGATGAAGCGCGCGATGCGGCACGCCATATTCACGATCAGGGCAAACAGACTCCGCTGCTGCTCGTTCCGCGCGGATCGCTGGGCGATCGCGTGGTCAGCGCCTTTGCCAACGAGTGGCTGAAGATCGGCGGCGGTACAGTTTTACAACAGCGTATTGGCTCAACCTCCGAGCTGAAGTCCAGCGTCAACAGCGGCATCTCGTTGACCGGTAGCCCGGTCTCCACCCTGCCTTCCGCCCAGGATAGCGCGCCGGGCAACCCGAGCGACGTGCCGGTCAGCAGCGGCGGCAGCGTCGATGCCGCCTGGATCCTCGCCACGCCGGAACAAATTGGCTATATCAAGCCGATGATTGCCCTGCGCAACGGCAGCCAAAGCAGCGTGACGCTGTACGCCAGCTCCCGCAGCGCCCAGGGCACCGCGGGCCCGGATTTCCGTCTGGAGATGGACGGCCTGCAGTACAGCGAGATCCCAATGCTGGCCGGCAGCAACCCGGCGCTGATGCAGCAGGCGCTGTCCGCCGTGCGTAACGACTACTCGCTGGCGCGCCTGTACGCGATGGGCGCCGACGCCTGGTCGCTGGCCAACCATTTCTCGCAGATACGTCAGGTACCGGGCTTTGAGCTGAACGGTAACACCGGCGATCTGACGGCCACGCAGGAGTGCGTGATCAACAGGAAACTGTCATGGCTCAAGTACCAGCGCGGACAGATCGTCGCAGCCAACTAACCAAACAAACCGGCGACGCCTGGGAGGCCCAGGCCCGCCGCTGGCTGGAAAGTCAGGGACTGCGCTTTATCGCCGCCAACGCCCGCGAACGGGGCGGCGAAATTGACCTCATTATGCGCGACGGGGCGGTTACCGTATTTGTTGAAGTGCGCTATCGTCGTAGCGCAGGCTACGGTGATGCCGCCTCCAGCGTCACGCTGAAAAAGCAACAACGACTCCTCCATGCCGCGCGTCTGTGGCTCTCCCGACATAATGGGAGCTTTGATACTGTGGATTGCCGTTTCGATGTGGTAGCCTTCACCGGAAACGACATCCAATGGCTGAAAAACGCCTTTGGCGAATAGCGTAAACGAATTTAAGGGATCCCGTGCTCGATAGAATTAAAGCCTGCTTCACTGAAAGCATTCAAACCCAAATTGCAGCAGCGGAAGCACTCCCGGACGCCATCTCCCGCGCGGCGATGACCCTCGTGCAGTCACTCCTCAACGGCAACAAAATCCTCTGTTGTGGCAACGGCACCTCAGCCGCCAACGCACAGCATTTTGCTGCCAGCATGATCAATCGTTTCGAAACGGAACGCCCTGGTTTACCCGCCATTGCACTAAATACCGATAATGTGGTCTTAACGGCAATAGCCAACGATCGCCTGCATGACGAGGTTTACGCCAAGCAGGTGCGCGCGCTTGGGCACGCCGGCGACGTACTGCTGGCGATCTCCACCCGCGGCAATAGTCGGGATATCGTGAAAGCCGTTGAAGCGGCCGTCACTCGCGATATGACCATCGTTGCGTTAACCGGCTATGACGGCGGTGAGCTGGCCGGCCTGCTGGGTCAGCAGGACGTCGAAATTCGCATTCCCTCACATCGCAGCGCGCGTATTCAGGAAATGCATATGCTTACCGTCAACTGTCTGTGTGATTTGATTGATAACACGCTTTTTCCACACCAGGACGAATAAGGAGAACACATGAAGGCTCTCTCGCCCCTCGCCATCCTTCTTTCTGCGCTGCTGCTTCAGGGATGCGTTGCCGCAGCAGTCGTCGGTACGGCAGCGGTCGGCACCAAAGCCGCAACGGACCCGCGGACGGTCGGCACCCAGGTCGATGACAGTACGCTTGAGCTACGCGTCAACAGCGCGTTGTCGAAAGATGAACAAATTAAGAAACAGGCCCGCATTAACGTCACCGCCTACCAGGGCAAAGTGCTGCTGACCGGTCAATCTCCGGTGGCCGATCTCTCCGCGCGCGCGAAGCAAATTGCGATGGGCGTCGAAGGAACCACGGAAGTCTTTAATGAAGTGCGTCAGGGTCAGCCGATAGGCTTAGGGACCGCCTCTTCGGATACCTGGATTACCACCAAGGTTCGCTCCCAGCTGCTGGGCACGGACCAGGTTAAATCCTCCAACGTGAAGGTGACGACCGAGAACGGCGAAGTGTTCCTGATGGGGCTGGTGACCGACCGCGAAGGTCGCGCGGCGGCGGATATCGCCAGCCGGGTAAGCGGCGTTTCTCGCGTCACCACCGCGTTTACCTACCTCAAGTAAGCACCGCATCCCGGGCTACAAACCTTGTGCTTTGTAGCCCGGAAGAACCATCAGAGTAACGCCAGCCCGCCAACAACCGCGCCGCACAGCGCCACCAGCCCGCCGGTCAGCCAAAGGGCCTTCGCCGGAAACGCCTTATGCAGCATAATCAGCGACGGTACGCTGACCGCAGGCAGGGTGATCAGCAGAGCCAGCGCTGGCGCAAACCCCATTCCCGCCAGCATCATGGTCTGTATGATAGGGATCTCCGCCGCCGTCGGGATAACGAACAGGCAGCCGGCTAGCGCCATCGCAATGACCCAGAACAGGGTGTTGCCGACCACGCCGTCGGCGTGCGGGAACAGCCAGACGCGCGCGGCGCCCAGCGCCAGCACCGCCAGAATATAGACCGGGATTGTGTTCCAGAACAGCGTCCACAGCGCCCGTAGCCAGCGGCTGAAAAAACCGCCCTCGGCTATTTGTGGAGAAAGATCGGGCACGGGCGCCGGCTGAGTCGCAGCCTCTTTAACCCATTTTTGTACCAGCGTCGCCACCACCAGCACGGTCGCGAGGCCGGCCACCAGACGAATCAAGGCAAACTGCCAGCCGAGCACAAATCCCATAAACACCAGCGTCGCCGGGTTCAGCAGCGGATTACCCATCCAGAACGCCAGCGCGCCGCCCATCGACACCTGCTGTTTACGCATGCCTGCAGCCACCGGCGCGGCGCAGCAGGTGCACATCATGCCGGGCAGAGAGAAAATCGCTCCCAGTAACGTACCGCGAAAACGCGATTGCCCGAGGGTGCGCAGCAGCCAGTTACGCGGGATCAGCACCTGAATCAGCGACCCCAGCAGCACGCCCAGCACCGCCGCTTTCCAGACCGCCAGGAAGTAGACCAGCGCGTAATCCCACGCGGCTTTTAGCGGATTGCTATCGGCCTGGGCCAGAATAGATTTACCAATGCTGTGCGTTTCTGCGGCGGTGAAAGCCTTACCGTAATAGGGCTGCCATTTGACAAACCACAGACCAACGATGACGACGAGAAAAAAGAGCGCGGGCTTCCACCATTGAAAAGATGGTGCCGCCTGAGATGAAGACTGACCAGTCATAGCATTCCCCAGCAAGAAATGTGGTTAAAAGCGAAGCGCTGAATACTACGCCTCGCCGGCGGCGATTTCACGTAGTTTTGCCGATGGCAGCACGCTGACGCCTTCCTGAGAGGGCGCGAGCGCTGCGCTGAGCATCGCCCGCGCGACGTCGCCGGCGTCGATGGATTTCCAGTTCCCCGGCAGCAGGCGGAACAGCGGCGCCATCAGCGCTTCATTCGCGCGCTTTTTCTCCCGCTCGCCTAACAGCATAGAGGGGCGAAGGATGGTCAGATTCCGCCACGCCTGGGCGCGCAGCGCCTGCTCCATTTCCCCTTTGACGCGGTTGTAGAAAAACAGCGAATGCGGGTTGGCGCCCATGGCGCTTATGACCAGCATATGTTTTGCCCCCAGCCGTAGCCCGGTCAACGCCGTATCCACCACCAGCGTATAGTCCGCATGAATAAAGGCCTCTTTGCTCCCCGCTTCGCGTAGCGTGGTGCCCAGGCAGCAAAAAACGGTGTCGATCGGATCGACGACCTGGGACAGCGCGTCGCTCAGTTGAGGGTCATGGGGATTAAATACGCCCTGCGTCTCCGCCAGCGGGCGGCGAGTGGGCGCGGCTATCGCCGAAATGGTCGGCTCGCGCACCAGCATTCGAAGTAAGTGCCCACCAACCAAACCGGTCGCGCCTGTTATCAGCACCTGGCTCATGATCTCTCCTGAAGTTCCGCCGCGACAGGCGGCGGATAGCTTGAGAAAAAGTATGCAAGAAAAGGGAGGATTTGCACGCTTGCAGGGGGAATTACTCGCCCGCAGCGTCGCGCAGCCAGCGCAGCTTCTTGCCGAAGCCGAGGGTATTGTCGGTAAACTTAATCTCGTCGGGACGGATTTCCCAGACCGCCGCCGGCAGCGAGCGGGCAACCGGAAAGCGCCTCACGTAGCGCTGACGCATCGTCGCCTCTTCATCTCCGTGGAGCCGGCGAATTTCGCCTTTAAACTGAACCCCGCGAATCAGCGCTACGGTTTTCGGCTGGCCGTTCACCGTCCCGGCAACCTTAGCGCGTTCGCCGGTCATTTGCCCGTGACGAGTTTTCTCATCGCTAAGAAGATAAAAGGTCACGTTTTCAGGATCATAAATGTAGAAAGCGTTAGCGCACCAGAGCTCGCCCTCGCTGGCGACGCACCAGGTGACGACGTGCTGTTTGCCCAGCCAGCGGCCAATCGCGGCAAGCGAATCCATCTTTTTTCTCCAGTGTGCTATGGTGCATACACCTTAACATACCGAACTTTGGACCGTGCGCTGGTTTCTCTATCTGATACGTACCGCCGATAATCGCCTCTATACCGGGATTACCACCGACGTCTCTCGTCGCTTTTGTCAGCATCAGGAGGGCAAAGGAGCGAAAGCTCTACGTGGGAAAGGCGCGCTGCAGCTGGCCTTTAGTCAGGAAGTTGGTGAACACTCACTAGCGCTAAGGGTGGAGTATCGTATCAAGCAGCTAACGAAGCGCCAGAAAGAGCGCCTCGTTGCCGGAGATGGTTCGTTTGAAACCCTGCTGGCGAGCCTTAGAAGCGATTGAAGTGGTCGCAGTACTCAACCAGCCCGTGTACCCCTTCCAGCGCGTCATCGGCCAGAGGACGTACCTGAAACGTCTCAGAGGTGTCCGGCCAGCGGCAGCGCAGATCGAAACGCGCGGCCGGTTCAAAGCCCAGGCGGCCGTACAGCGCCGGATCGCCGAGGGTAACGACCGCGGCGTAGCTAAATTCATTCAGCGAATCCAGCCCCTCATAGACCAGCTGACGACCAATCCCCTGGCCGCGGTAGCTTTCATCTACCGCCAGCGGCGCCATGCCAACCCACTGCAGCTCTTCGCCTTCAACGGAGACCGGGCTAAACGCCACGTAGCCAACAACCTGGCCTTCATCGTCCGTCGCCACCACGCCTAGCGTGATCAGGCCATCCTCCCGTAAATCGTGCACCAGCTGCGCCTCAGCATCGCCGTCAAAGGTTCGGCGCAGCAAAGCGTCGATTCCCGGTGCATCAATTCCAATTTCAACTCGAATCAGCATGCCTCACCTACCGATGTCTGTTCAGGTTTCCGCGGGCTGTTTAAGCCTGCTTCAACAAAATCCGCCAGTTGCAGCAGCATTATGCGCAGCGCTTTCGGCATCTGCTCCAGCTCAATGGCATCCATCAGGTTTTTTACGTACAGCCCCAGCTCGGTATCGCCTTCGATAACCAGCCGACGCTGGAAGAATAGCGTATCCGGGTCCTGCTTACGCGCCGCAATCATCAGCAGATCGCTGGCATCAGCGCTAAAGCTGACGTCCGCCTCCGCCGTTGGGCTAACCACCAGCCGACCCTCGTTTACTGAGGTATACCACAGCAGGCCAATATCGCGCACATTAATACTTAGCCAGCGGCCTTCGAGAAAATCCAGTTCTCCATCCGCCAGCGCCTGCCGAAACTGCCAGCTGAGCACCTGTTCCAGCACCTGACGCTTGAGGGCAAAAGGCGCCAGCTTAACCGGCACGCTCATCAAAGACGGACCAAAGTGGACCAGCCGGGAACGCAATTTATCCAACACAAGCTTTACTCCATGAAAGCAACAGTTCCGCTATTGTGCCATATCAAATAAACGACATAGCGGCGTAAATCAACAAAATCACCATGACGGGTACCTATTATTGGCGCCGCCAATACGCTTTTAACTGCCTCAAATCAAAAATTGTCACCAGAAGGTTAACTAAAATCCCTGCTAATTAACCATTCAGCGTCGCCGACAGGCCGCGTTTTGCAGGAAAAATTATGGAGTCTGCTCTGCCCAGCCGGTAACCTCCCGGCGCTTAAGGCGGCCATCGAAAACGGTGCCGATGCCGTGTATATCGGGCTGAAAGATGACACCAACGCCCGCCACTTTGCCGGCCTTAATTTCACCGAAAAGAAGCTGCAGGAAGCCGTCAGCTTCGTCCATCAGCATCGCCGCAAGCTGCATATTGCGATCAACACCTTCGCCCACCCGGACGGCTACGCCCGCTGGCAGCGTGCGGTGGATATGGCCGCTCAGCTGGGGGCCGATGCCCTGATCCTCGCCGATATCGCCATGCTGGAATATGCCGCCGAGCGCTATCCAAATATTGAGCGTCACGTTTCGGTTCAGGCGTCGGCGACCAACGAGGAGGCGGTGCGCTTCTACCACCGCAATTTCGACGTCGCCCGCGTGGTGCTGCCGCGCGTGCTCTCCATCCACCAGGTCAAGCAGCTGGCGCGCGTTACCCCGGTCCCGCTGGAGGTCTTCGCCTTCGGCAGCCTGTGCATTATGGCGGAAGGCCGCTGCTATCTCTCCTCGTATCTGACCGGCGAGTCGCCGAATACCGTCGGCGCCTGTTCGCCCGCGCGCTTCGTTCGCTGGCAGCAGACTCCGCAGGGCCTGGAGTCGCGCCTTAACGAAGTCCTGATTGACCGCTATCAGGACGGCGAGAACGCCGGCTACCCCACCCTGTGCAAAGGCCGCTATCTGGTGGACGGCGAGCGCTATCACGCGCTGGAAGAGCCCACCAGCCTGAATACCCTTGAGCTGCTGCCGGAGCTGATAGCGGCGAATATTGCCTCGGTAAAAATTGAGGGCCGCCAGCGCAGCCCGGCCTACGTCACCCAGGTCGCGAAGGTCTGGCGTCAGGCAATCGACCGCTGCAAGGCCTCTCCGCAGGATTTTGTCCCACAATCCGCATGGATGGAGACTCTCGGCGCAATGTCCGAGGGGACGCAAACCACCCTTGGCGCATATCACCGTAAATGGCAGTGAGAAACGTGATGAAATATTCATTAGGGCCGGTGCTGTACTACTGGCCAAAAGAGACGCTGGAAGACTTTTACCAGCAGGCGGCAGGCTGTAGCGCCGATACGATTTATCTCGGCGAAGCGGTGTGCAGCAAGCGCCGCGCGACCAAAGTCGGCGACTGGATCGATATGGCGAAAACGCTGGCGGCCAGCGGTAAGCAGGTGATCCTCTCAACCCTCGCCCTGGTTCAGGCCTCCTCTGAGCTGGGGGAGCTAAAACGCTACGTCGAGAACGGCGAGTTTTTGATTGAGGCCAGCGATCTGGGCGTCGTCAATATGTGCGCTGAGCGTAAGCTGCCGTTTGTCGCCGGCCATGCGCTCAACTGCTATAACGCCGTGACCCTGCGTCTGCTGCTCAGGCAGGGAATGGTACGCTGGTGCATGCCGGTCGAGCTTTCCCGCGACTGGCTGATGAACCTGTTGACGCAGTGTGAGGAGCTGGGGATCCGCGAACGGTTCGAGGTTGAGGTGCTGAGCTATGGCCATCTGCCGCTGGCCTACTCCGCGCGCTGCTTTACCGCCCGCTCGGAGGACAAACCGAAGGATGAGTGTGAAACCTGCTGTATCAAATACCCCAACGGCCGCGACGTGCTGTCGCAGGAAAACCAGCAGGTGTTCGTGCTCAACGGTATTCAGACCATGAGCGGATACGTCTATAACCTCGGTAACGAGCTGGCGTCAATGCGCGGTCTGGTCGATATTGTTCGCCTGTCGCCGCTGGATAACGGCATCTTTGCCATGCTCGACGCCTTCCGGGCCAACGAAGGCGGCGCCTCGCCGCTGCCGCTTACCGCCAACAGCGAGTGCAATGGTTACTGGAAGCGGCTGGCCGGGCTGGAATTACAGAGTTGATAAACCGCTCGCTTTGTTAATAGCTATCGTCGCTTTTTAATGCACTATTGAAGCCGCAGCTTTTCTGGCCGGCGCGTCCCAAATGCGCCAGGCTGGAAGAAGACCTTCAATCTGATGACGATGCTGTAGCAAAGTGAGCTTTTATGACTGACAAATCCGTTCAATTCTCGGTGCTCGATCTGGCGCCGATCCCGCAGGGTTCTTCGGCGAAAGAAGCCTTCGCCCACTCGTTAGACCTGGCGCAGCTGGCTGAAAAACGCGGCTATCACCGCTACTGGCTGGCGGAACACCATAATATGGTCGGTATTGCCAGCGCCGCGACCTCGGTGCTGATCGGCTATCTGGCGGCCAACACCCACACCCTGCGCCTCGGTTCCGGCGGCGTGATGCTGCCCAACCACTCGCCGCTGGTGATTGCCGAACAGTTTGGTACGCTGAACACCCTCTACCCTGGCCGCATCGACCTCGGTCTTGGCCGCGCCCCGGGCAGCGATCAGCCCACCATGCGCGCGCTGCGCCGCCATATGAGCGGTGACGTCGATAACTTCCCGCGCGATGTTGCGGAGCTGGTTGACTGGTTCGATGCCCGTGACCCCAATCCGCACGTGCGTCCGGTGCCCGGCTATGGCGAGCAGATCCCGGTATGGCTGCTGGGCTCCAGCCTCTACGGCGCCCAGCTGGCCGCGCAGCTCGGCCTGCCGTTCGCCTTTGCTTCGCACTTTGCGCCGGATATGCTGTTCCAGGCCCTGCACCTCTACCGTACTCATTTCAAACCCTCCGCGCGGCTGGAAAAACCGTATGCGATGGTGTGCATCAATATTGTTGCCGCCGACAGCAACCGCGATGCGGAGTTTCTGTTCACCTCCATGCAGCAGGCTTTCGCTAAGCTACGCCGCGGTGAAACCGGCCAGCTGCCGCCGCCGGTGGAGAATATGCACCAGCTGTGGTCCGCCTCCGAGCAATACGGCGTACAGCAGGCGCTGAGTATGTCTGTGGTAGGGGATAAAGCGAAGGTACGTCACGGTCTGGAGTCGATATTGCGCGAAACCCAGGCCGACGAACTGATGGTTAACGGCCAGATTTTCGATCATCAGGCGCGCCTGCACTCGTTTGAGCTGGCGATGCAGGTGAAAGAGGAGCTATTGGGCTAACCTCTGCCCCGCTTCCCGGCCGAGGGTAGCCCAGCCGGGAAGCTGACGAATTTATTGATAAACCGGCAGTAGGTTAAAGCTCGATAAGAAGTGTACGACAACGTTGCCGACGCCGAATAGCAGGATCAGCGCAATCATCGGCTTTCCGCCCCAAACGCGGAATTGTGGGCTGCCGAAGCGTTTACGCGACGCGCGGGCCAGCAGAGCCGGGACGATTGCCGCCCAGATCGTAGCCGCCAGTCCCGCATAGCCGATGGCATACAGGAAGCCGTTCGGCCACAGCAGGCCACCGATAACCGGCGGGACAAAGGTCATGATCGCGGTCTTAAAGCGCCCCAGCGCAGAATCGTCAAAACCGAACAGATCCGCCAGATAGTCAAACAGTCCCAGCGTCACCCCAAGGAACGAACTGGCTACCGCAAAGTTTGAGAACACCACCAGCAGTAGATCCAGGCTGCGGCTGTTCAGCACGCCGCTCAGCGCCTGCACCAGCACATCAATGTTACCGCCCTTCTGCGCGATGCCGATAAACTCCGCGCGCGGGATATTGCCCATCGTCACCAGCAGCCAGATAACGTACAGCCCCAACGCCAGCAGCGTGCCGTAGACCAGGCAGCGGGTAATGGTGCGGGGATCTTTGCCGTAGTACTTCATCAGGCTGGGGACGTTGCCGTGATAGCCGAAGGATGCCAGGCAGAACGGCAGGGTCATCAGCAGGTACGGCATATAGGATGCGTTTTGTTCGGCAACGTTAAACAGCGTCGTCGGCTGTACGTGCCCCAGCAGGCTCCCGAAGGTCAGGAAGAACGTAATGACCTTCGCCCCCAGCACAATCGCCGTCATTCGGCTTACCGCTTTGGTGCTCAGCCAGACGACAAACGCCACCAGCAGGGCAAAGCCAAATCCGGCCGCCCGCGCCGGAACGTTGAGCGACATCTCGGAAAAGGTATGATGCAGAATTGAGCCGCTGGCCGAGATGTAGGCGTAGGTCAGAATATAGAGCACGAAGGCAATCGACACGCCGTTAATCAGGTTCCAGCCTTTGCCAAGCAGATCTTTGGTGATGGTATCGAAGCTGGAACCAATGCGGTAATTCAGGTTGGCTTCCAGAATCATCAGCCCGGAATGCAGCATGCAGAACCAGGTGAAAACCAGCGCCGCCAGCGACCAGAAGAACCACGCGCCGGACATAACTACCGGCAGCGAGAACATGCCCGCGCCAATAATGGTTCCGCCGATAATCACCACGCCGCCGAATAGGGACGGACGCGATACCGTAGTGGTTAGTGTCGCCATTTAGCGTAATCTCCAGTCAATAATACTTTGCTTATCGTTAGCGTGCAGCACTGTACCAGTACACGAGTACGATTGAAATAAAAAAAGCCCCAATCGTTAAGATCGGGGCTGTATCATTTACTTTACGCTAGCGGGCGCTAATTACGCATCGCCACCGAAACGACGACGGCTTGAAGAGTCGTCACGACGCGGGGCGGAATCTTCGCGACGCGGCGCTGAATCATCACGGCGCGGAGCATGACCTTCACGACGCGGCGCACGTTCGCTGCTGAAACGACGACCATCGCCACGGCCGCCTTCGCGACGTTCACCGCCGAAACCGCGACCGCCTTCACGACGCTCGCCGAAACCACGGCCACCTTCACGACGCTCGCCGCCGCGGCGCTCAGGACGCGGCTGGGCATCGCCCATCAGCTGCATGTTCATCGGCTTGTTCAGGATACGGGTACGAGTAAAGTGCTGCAGCACTTCGCCCGGCATGCCTTTTGGCAGCTCGATCGTTGAGTGGGTACCGAACAGCTTGATGTTACCGATGTAACGGCTGCTGATGTCGCCTTCGTTAGCGATAGCGCCAACGATGTGACGAACTTCAACGCCGTCATCGCGGCCCACTTCAATGCGATACAGTTCCATATCGCCAACGTCACGACGCTCGCGCTTCGGACGATCTTCACCGCTACGCTCAGGACGGTCGCCGCGCGGGCCACGGTCATTGCGATCGTTGCGACGTTCGAAACGATCGTCGCGATCGCGGAATTCGCGTTTCGGACGCATCGGCGCATCCGGCGGCAGGATCAGAGGACGTTCGCCCTGAGCCATTTTCAGCAGCGCGGCGGCCAGAGTTTCGATATCCAGCTCTTCGCCTTCAGCGGACGGCTTGATGTTCGCCAGCAGCGCACGGTACTGATCCAGATCGCTGCTTTCCAGCTGCTGCTGGACCTTAGCGGCGAATTTTTCCAGACGGCGTTTGCCCAGCAGCTCTGCGTTCGGCAGCTCAACTTCCGGAATGGTCAGCTTCATGGTGCGTTCGATGTTACGCAGCAGACGGCGTTCGCGGTTCTCAACGAACAGCAGCGCGCGGCCTGCACGACCTGCACGACCGGTACGGCCGATACGATGAACGTAAGACTCGGAGTCCATCGGGATGTCGTAGTTAACAACCAGGCTGATGCGCTCAACGTCAAGGCCGCGGGCCGCAACGTCGGTAGCAATCAGGATATCCAGACGACCATCTTTCAGACGCTCCAGAGTCTGCTCACGCAGGGACTGGTTCATATCACCGTTCAGCGCGGCGCTGTTATAGCCGCTACGCTCCAGCGCTTCGGCCACTTCCAGGGTCGCGTTTTTGGTACGCACGAAGATAATCGCCGCATCAAAATCTTCCGCTTCCAGGAAACGCACCAGCGCTTCGTTTTTACGCATACCGTAAGCAGTCCAGTAGCTCTGGCTGATGTCCGGGCGAGTGGTTACGCTCGACTGGATGCGCACTTCCTGCGGCTCTTTCATAAAGCGGCGGGTAATACGACGGATCGCTTCCGGCATAGTAGCAGAGAACAGAGCGGTCTGATGACCTTCCGGGATCTGCGCCATAATCGTTTCTACGTCTTCGATGAAGCCCATGCGCAGCATTTCGTCAGCTTCATCCAGCACCAGACCGCTCAGCTTAGAGAGATCCAGGGTACCGCGCTTCAGGTGGTCAAGCAGACGACCCGGGGTACCGACAACAATTTGTGGTCCCTGGCGCAGAGCACGCAGCTGCACGTCATAACGCTGGCCGCCGTAAAGGGCTACCACGTTTACGCCGCGCATATGTTTAGAGAATTCCGTCATCGCTTCAGCAACCTGTACCGCCAGTTCGCGGGTCGGCGCCAGCACCAGAATTTGCGGCGCTTTGAGCTCAGGATCAAGATTGTTCAGCAGCGGTAAAGAGAACGCTGCGGTTTTACCGCTGCCCGTCTGGGCCATACCCAGAACGTCGCGGCCGCCCAGCAGGTGCGGAATGCACTCAGCCTGGATCGGAGATGGTTTTTCGTAACCCAGATCGTTAAGGGCTTCAAGGATAGGAGCCTTCAGGCCCAGATCTGCAAAAGTGGTTTCGAATTCAGCCATGTAGTACGTGTGCCTCAAAATTAATGGCGGCCAGTCTACATAACTCAACGTGAAAATTTACAGTAATTTTCATTGAAAAGTGTGAACCGGCTCAAAGTAGGTGTATTAACGAACAACAACGCCCTCACCCGCGAAGGTGATAGCAATAAAAAATTGGGCTGATGTTTGTTCGTCAGCTATTGCTGGTCCGATTCTGCCAGGTCATCTTGCTCCTGGCCCAGGAGCGATAATTCCAACAATGCGTATCGGTGCTCAACGTAGTTGTGAACGTTGTTTGCGACCGCCAGTTTGAACAGTGCCGTAGCGCTGTCCTTGTCCCCCAGACTTAGGTAGTACTTACCTAAATAGAAGTTGGTTTCACTGAGATGCTCAGCGAGCGAGGTGTTATCCGTTGCGTCTGCCTTCAAACGATCCATCAGCGTTTTTTCGCTAATATCGTTAAGGTAGAACTCGACAATGTTCCATCCCCATTGCTCTTTGTCCGATTTCTCGAAGCGCTGTTTCAGTGCTTCAAGCGCCTGCTTCTCGTCGAGTTTGCGCTCGGCGAGGTAAAGCCACAGGCTACGGAAAGGATCATTGGGATCGTCTTGATAAAACGCCAGCAGATCATCTTGCGCTAACTTAGCACGACCCCCGTAATACAGGGCGATGCCGCGATTTAAGTGCGCGTAGTTATAAGTTGGATCAAGCTCAAGTACAGAATCAAACGCTTCATAGGCAGCATCAAAATTGCCTGCCTGCGTTAAATATATGCCTAAGTAGTTGAATACTTCGGGCATATCAGGTCGGATTGCCAGCGCTTGTGAAAAATCGTTTCGCGCTAATGCCCTCAGACCGAGACTATCATACAACACTCCGCGCTCATATAAAAGCTGTGCGCGTTCATCATCGGTTAAAGCCCGACTGGCAAGAATTTGTTCCATGCGCGCCAGAATCACTTCCTGCTGCAAAGTCGGTTGCAATGGCACCGCGAGGACTGCGTCCTTACGCCAGGCAGAGCTGCTGCATCCTGCCAGCGTGAGAGCTGTCGCCACGAAACACCAGCGCAAAAAAGGCTTCATTTCCCACTCCCGAAGACAACGATTGGATGAACGTCCAGTTCCCCGGCTGCAAACAAGGCGTCCTGCCCGTAATACGCCCTCCGCAAACGCGGAGGGCAAGCGGCAACCTTACTCGCCCTGCTGAGCGACCGGAGCTTCCGGCGCGCTGACAGGTTGAGTCTGCTCAGTTGCTTCTTTGATGCTCAGACGCACGCGGCCCTGACGGTCCACTTCCAGAACCTTAACCGGTACTTCCTGACCCATCTGCAGGTAATCGGTCACTTTCTCTACGCGCTTGTCGGCGATCTGAGAAATATGCACCAGACCTTCTTTACCGCCGCCGATGGCAACGAATGCGCCAAAGTCAACGATACGGGTCACTTTACCATTGTAGATACGGCCAACTTCGATCTCAGCGGTAATCTCTTCGATACGACGAATCGCGTGCTGCGCTTTGTCGCCGTCGGTCGCTGCGATTTTCACGGTACCGTCATCTTCGATTTCGATGGTGGTGCCGGTCTCTTCAGTCAGCGCACGGATTACGGAACCGCCCTTACCGATGACGTCTTTGATCTTGTCCGGGCTGATCTTGATGGTGTGGATACGCGGTGCGAATTCGGAGATGTCGCCGCGCGGCGCGTTAATCGCCTGCTCCATGACGCTCAGGATGTGCAGACGCGCACCTTTAGCCTGGTTCAGCGCAACCTGCATGATCTCTTTGGTGATACCTTCAATTTTGATATCCATCTGCAGCGCAGAGATACCGTCGCGGGAACCCGCAACTTTGAAGTCCATATCGCCCAGGTGATCTTCGTCGCCGAGAATATCGGAGAGAACGACATAGTTGTCGCCTTCTTTCACCAGCCCCATCGCGATACCCGCAACGGAGGCTTTAATCGGCACGCCGGCGTCCATCAGCGCCAGAGAGGCGCCGCAAACGGAAGCCATGGAAGAAGAGCCGTTAGATTCGGTGATTTCAGAAACCACGCGAACGGTGTACGGGAACTCTTCGGTAGTCGGCATCACGGCCAGCACGCCGCGCTTAGCCAGACGACCGTGACCAATTTCACGACGCTTCGGTGAACCTACCATTCCGGTCTCGCCTACGGAGTACGGAGGGAAGTTGTAGTGGAACAGGAAGGAGTCGGTACGATCGCCCATCAGCTCATCGATGTTCTGTGCGTCACGCGCGGTGCCCAGGGTCGCCGTAACCAGCGCCTGAGTTTCGCCACGGGTGAACAGTGCGGAACCGTGGGTACGCGGCAGCACGCCGGTACGGACGTCCAGACCACGAATCATATCTTTTTCACGACCGTCGATACGCGGCTCGCCTGCCAGTACGCGGCTACGAACGGCGTTTTTCTCGATAGCGTGCAGAATTTCACCCAGCTCGTTAGCGTCGAGGGATTCATCTTCAGCGGTCAGCGCGGCGATAGTTTCGGCTTTGATCACGCCAATCTGAGCGTAGCGCTCTTGTTTGTCAGTGATGCGGTAAGCGTCGCTCAGGCGCGCTTCAGCCAGGGCCGCAACGCGGGCGTTCAGCGCGGCATCTACGGCTTCCGGCTGCCATTCCCAGCGCGGTTTACCCGCTTCTTTCACCAGGTCATTGATGGCCTGAATAACAATCTGCTGCTGCTCGTGGCCGAATACCACCGCGCCCAGCATCTGGTCTTCGCTCAGCAGGCTCTGCTTCGGATTCAACCATCAGGACCGCAGCTTCGGTACCGGCAACCACCAGGTCCAGCTTACTTTCTTTCAGCTCATCCTGAGTCGGGTTCAGCACGTACTGGTCGTTGATGTAGCCAACGCGCGCGGAGCCGATAGGACCGTTAAACGGAATCCCGGACAGAGACAGCGCAGCGGAAGCGCCGATCATGGCAACGATGTCCGGGTTAACCTGCGGGTTAACGGAAACAACGGTAGCAATAACCTGCACTTCGTTAACGAAACCTTCCGGGAACAGCGGACGAACCGGGCGGTCAATCAGACGCGCAATCAGGGTTTCGCCTTCGCTTGGACGGCCTTCACGACGGAAGAAACCACCCGGGATTTTACCTGCCGCGTAGGTACGTTCTTGATAGTTTACGGTCAGCGGGAAGAAGTCCTGGCCAGGCTTCGCTTTCTTCTGGCCGACAACGGTAACGAATACCGCGGTGTCATCCATGCTTACCATGACAGCAGCAGTGGCCTGACGAGCCATCATGCCGGTTTCCAGGGTGACGGTGTGTTGGCCGTACTGGAATTTACGAACGATCGGATTTAGCAAAATTCTATCCTTTTATCAAAAAGTGACGCTATATCGAGGATATAGCGTCAGATGACCCGATCTTCTGCATCCTCGCGACTAATGACAACCTTTACCCGCCCCTGCGGATGAAGCCTCTCATTAGCCGCGCGAACCTCTGCACAAAGATCATTAATAGCAACAATACATGAGTTTTTAGCTAATTGCTGCCGCCTGGTCGAAAAAAGGGGCCCTGAGGCCCCTTTTTCTGAAACTCGCAGAATTAGCGACGCAGACCCAGACGCTCGATCAGCGAAGCGTAACGTGCAACATCTTTACGTTTCAGGTAGTCGAGCAGTTTACGACGCTGGGAAACCATGCGCAGCAGACCACGACGGCTGTGGTGATCTTTTTTATGCTCGGAGAAGTGACCCTGCAGATGGTTAATCTGGGCAGTCAGCAGTGCAACCTGAACTTCGGTAGAACCGCTGTCGTTTTCGCCACGACCAAACTCAGAAACGATTTTTGCTTTAGCTTCAACGCTTAGAGACATTTTAAACTCCAAAAATTAAAAGAAAGAAAGGGTGCCGATCTCTAATTCAGCGACCCCTGATGCGACGCCCGAAAATGTTAAAACACTTTTGCGGACGTCAGGCGGCGATATTCTACTCGCAGCCGGCTTTTATCGCAAGAACAGCCCTCAGGCAGGATATTCAACGACCAGACGACGCGGCGCCACGCGGCCTTCGTCATCAATCTCGCCCATGCCGAGAAACTTCTCGTCTTCGCCTTCCGTTACGCGCACCAGCCCCTGCTTCGGCGCGCCCGAAGTGCGGACCGGATTACCGTTTTTAAAGTATTCCGCCGACGTTTCGGGGATATTAACCAACGGATAATCCGACGCCGGGCTATCCATCGGCATCAGCAGCGGATCGAGCAGCTGCGCGGCGGGAATATCCTGCTCTTGCGCCTGTTCAACCAGCGCCTGCAGCTGTTCGAGCGTCACCATACGTTCAACGGGATATTTGCTGACCGCCAGGCGGCGCAGGAAAATCACGTGGGCGCCGCAGCCCAGCTTTTCGCCTAAATCGTCGATAATCGTCCGAATATAGGTGCCTTTTGAACAGTGGATTTCCAGCTCGAGCTCATCGCCTTCGTGGCGAATAAACAGCAGCTCGTAGACGGTAATCGGCCGGGCTTCGCGCGGGACGTCAATCCCCTGGCGGGCATATTCGTACAGCTTTTTACCCTGGTACTTCAGCGCCGAATACATTGACGGCACCTGCTGGGTCTCACCGCGAAAGCCTTCCAGCGCGGAGGCCAGCTGTGCGTCGCTAAAGGCCAGCGGGCGCTCTTCCACCACCTGACCATCAGCATCAGAGGTATCTGTGCGTTGACCCAGCCTGGCAATGACGCGGTAGCGCTTGTCAGAATCGAGCAGGTACTGGGAAAACTTGGTCGCTTCTCCGAGGCAAATCGGCAGCATGCCGGTTGCCAGCGGATCCAGCGCGCCGGTGTGCCCTGCCCGATTAGCGTTATAAATACGTTTTACTTTTTGCAGTACGTCATTGCTGGAAGCCCCCTGAGGTTTATCCAGCAACAGCACGCCGTGCACATCGCGGCCGCGACGACGAGGACGACTCATTAGTCCTCCTTGACGTCGTCCGGATTCACACGACGCTCATCGTCATGCTTCACCACGCTGGTCACCAGGTTAGACATGCGCATCCCTTCAACCAGCGAGTTGTCGTAGAAGAAGGTCAGTTCCGGCACGATACGCAGGCGCATCGCTTTACCCAGCAGCGAGCGGATAAATCCGGATGCTTCCTGCAGCGCCTTAATACCTGCCTTAACGGCGGCTTCATCTTTGTCGTTCAGGAACGTCACAAACACTTTGGCATAGGCCAGGTCGCGGGACATTTCGACGCCAGAGACGGTGGTCATCATGCCCAGACGCGGATCTTTAATTTCGCGCTGCAGGATGATAGCAATCTCTTTTTGCATCTCCTGAGCGACGCGCTGCGGGCGACCAAATTCTTTCGCCATAATAAATTCTCCAGAATAAAGACAAAAAAGGGGCTATAAGCCCCTTTTTAGAATTATTGCCGGGTGGCGCTTCGCTAACCCGGCCTGTTTTCGGCGATCTTCCGTTAATACCGGGCTGCAGCACAAGGCGCTGCGGCCCAATAGTCGACGAAGATTACGCGATGGTACGTTGGATTTCGATGATTTCGAACACTTCGATCATATCGCCAACGCGAACGTCGTTGTAGTTCTTAACGCCGATACCACATTCCATACCGTTACGGACTTCGTTAACGTCATCTTTGAAGCGGCGCAGGGATTCCAGCTCGCCCTCATAGATAACCACGTTGTCACGCAGTACGCGGATTGGGTTGTGACGTTTAATCGTGCCTTCGGTAACCATACAGCCCGCGATGGCGCCAAATTTCGGCGATTTGAACACATCACGTACTTCAGCCAGACCAATGATCTGCTGTTTCAGTTCCGGAGACAGCATGCCGCTCATTGCGGCTTTAACTTCGTCGATCAGGTTATAGATGACGGAGTAGTAGCGCAGATCCAGGCTTTCAGATTCAATCACTTTGCGAGCAGATGCATCGGCACGCACGTTGAAGCCAACCAGGATAGCGTTGGATGCCGCAGCCAGGGTCGCGTCGGTTTCGGTGATACCACCTACGCCAGAACCAATGATCTTCACTTTGACTTCGTCGGTGGACAGTTTCAGTAAAGAGTCAGAGATAGCTTCTACAGAGCCCTGAACGTCCGCTTTCAGTACCACGTTCACTTCGTGAACTTCGCCGTCGGTCATGTTAGCGAACATGTTCTCAAGCTTGGACTTCTGCTGACGCGCCAGTTTGACTTCGCGGAATTTGCCCTGACGATACAGCGCAACTTCACGCGCTTTCTTCTCGTCACGAACAACCGTTACTTCGTCACCGGCAGCCGGAACGCCGGACAGGCCGAGGATTTCAACCGGAATAGACGGGCCTGCTTCCAGCACTTCCTGACCCAGTTCGTTACGCATCGCACGAACGCGACCATACTCGAAGCCACACAGCACGATATCGCCTTTGTGCAGGGTACCTTCACGAACCAGCACGGTAGCAACCGGACCACGACCTTTATCCAGGAAGGATTCGATTACGGCACCGCTTGCCATGCCGTTACGAACGGCTTTCAGCTCCAGAACTTCAGCCTGCAGCAGGATAGCGTCGAGCAGATCGTCAATACCGGTACCCGCTTTCGCAGACACGTGGACGAACTGGCTCTCACCGCCCCACTCTTCCGGCATGATGCCGTACTGGGACAGTTCCTGCTTCACGCGATCCGGATCGGCTTCCGGCTTATCGATTTTGTTAACCGCAACGACAACCGGCACGTTCGCCGCTTTCGCGTGCTGAATAGCTTCGATAGTTTGCGGCATCACGCCATCGTCAGCAGCAACAACCAGGATGACGATATCCGTCGCCTGAGCACCACGAGCACGCATGGAGGTAAACGCGGCGTGGCCCGGAGTATCGAGGAAGGTGATCATCCCTTTAGCATGCTCAACGTGGTAAGCACCGATATGCTGGGTAATGCCGCCCGCTTCGCCAGAGGCCACTTTCGTGGAACGGATATAGTCGAGCAGAGAAGTTTTACCGTGGTCAACGTGACCCATGATGGTCACAACCGGTGCGCGGGCTTCTGCCGCAGCGCCGGTATCACGATCGCTCATTACCGCTTCTTCCAGCTCGTTCTCACGACGCAGGATAACCTTGTGGCCCATCTCTTCGGCAACCAGCTGCGCGGTTTCCTGATCGATGACCTGGTTAATGGTCGCCATTGCGCCCAGCTTCATCATCGCTTTGATGACCTGAGAGCCTTTGACCGCCATCTTGTTAGCCAGATCGCCAACGGTGATGGTTTCGCCGATGATAACGTCACGGTTCACGGCCTGAGCCGGCTTCTGGAAGCCCTGCTGCAGGGAAGAACCTTTACGCTTACCGCCTTTACCACCGCGGACGGCCGCACGGGCCTCTTCGCGATCGGCTTTGGATTCAGCGTGCTTATTGCCTTTCTTCTGAGGGCGTGCTGCTTTGGCGTTACGGCCACGGCCGCGGCCGCCTTCAACTTCACGGTCGTTGTCGTCTTCTGCCTGACGGGCATGCTGAGACGTGGTCACGTGATAGTCAGAGGTTTCTTCAGGCGGCGTTTCTGGGGTTTCGGTCCAGTTCTTTTCGTTTTCTGCGGCCATGCGGCGTGCCTCGTCCGCCACGCGGCGCGCTTCTTCTTCAAGCTTGCGACGCGCTTCTTCTTCCGCTTTACGTTTCAGCCTCTGCTGCTTCGTTTTCACGGCGGGTCTTTTCAGCCTGGGCGGTTTTTGTCATTTCGTCGGTTTGTTGATTGCTCACTTTGTCTTTTTCCGCAGCTTCACGTTTCGCTTTATCAGCGACTTCACGTTTAGCTTGTTCTGCGGCCTCACGTTCAGCTTTTAATTGCGCCTCTCGCTTCGCCGTTTCTTCAGCTTCACGATGGGCCTGCTCTTCCGCTTCACGCTGCGCCTGCTCTTCCGCGGCAAGGCGTTCTGCCTCTTGCGGATCGCGTTTCACAAAAGTGCGTTTCTTGCGGACTTCGATTTGTACCGATTTGCTCTTTCCACCGGTACCTGGAATATTTAACGTGCTGCGCGTTTTGCGCTGCAGCGTCAGCTTGTCGGGCGCCGAGCCGTGTTCACGGTTCAGGTGCGTCAACAGGGTCTGCTTCTCTTGCGCGGTCACAGAGTCATCGACCGATTTGCGGATGCCTGCATCAGCAAATTGCTGTATCAGGCGATCCACAGAGGTCTGAATCTCTGAAGCCAGCGCTTTAATGGTCACATCTGTCATGCTGTTCCTTCCTGCTACAGTTTATTACGCTTCGTCGCCGAACCAACAAATATTACGGGCAGCCATGATGAGCCTCTCCGGCTTTTTCGTCGGTCAAGCCTTCGATATCAGCCAGATCATCAATGCCCTGCTCGGCGAGATCTTCCAGCGTACAAACGCCACGGGCGGCCAGTTTGAAAGCCATCAGACGTTCCAGACCTTCCAGATTCAGTAAATCTTCGGCAGGTTTGGTGTCGCCCAGGCTTTCTTCCTGAGCCAGCGCCAACGTGGTCAGCGCATTTTTCGCACGTTCACGAAGTGCTTCAACGGTGGCTTCATCCAGACCGTCGATTTCCAGCAGTTCTTTCACCGGCACATAGGCCAGCTCTTCCAGAGTGGCGAAACCTTCTTCGACCAGCACAGTGGCGAAATCTTCATCGATATCAAGATACTTAGTAAAAGTATCGATCGCCGCATGGGCTTCAGCCTGGTGCTTAGCCTGCAGGTCATCAACGGTCATCACGTTGAGTTCCCAGCCGCTCAGCTGCGATGCCAGACGCACGTTCTGACCGTTACGGCCGATAGCCTGCGCCAGATTGCCCGCTTCGACGGCGATATCCATGGTGTGCTTGTCTTCATCCACCACGATAGACGCAACGTCGGCCGGAGCCATCGCGTTGATCACGAACTGCGCCGGGTTATCATCCCACAGGACGATATCGATACGCTCGCCGCCCAGCTCGGTAGAAACCGCCTGAACGCGCGCACCGCGCATGCCGACACAGGCGCCAACCGGATCGATACGCTTATCGTTGGTTTTCACCGCGATTTTCGCACGGGAACCCGGATCGCGAGCGGCGGCTTTGATCTCGAGAACTTCTTCACCGATCTCCGGCACCTCAATGCGGAACAGTTCGATCAGCATTTCCGGCTTAGAACGGGTAACGAACAGACTGAGCGCCGCGCGCTTCCGGACGTACCGCGTACAGCACACCGCGAATACGGTCGCCCGGGCGGAAGTTTTCACGCGGCAGCATATCTTCACGCAGGATCACGGCTTCAGCATTGCTGCCCAGATCCAGAGTGATATTATCGCGGTTCACTTTTTTGACCACGCCGGTGATGATTTCACCTTCGTGCTCGCGGAACTGATCGACAACCATTGCGCGTTCGGCTTCACGTACTTTTTGTACGATGACCTGTTTTGCCGTTTGCGTGGTGATACGGTCGAAGGTGACGGATTCAATCTGGTCTTCGACGAAGTCACCGGGATTCATGCTTTCGTCTTCGTAACGCGCCGCTTCAAGCGTAATTTCGCGAGTCGGCTGGGTAACTTCTTCAACGACCAGCCAGCGACGGAAGGTGTCAAAATCACCGCTACGACGATCGATGCTCACGCGCACGTCGATCTCTTGCTCGTATTTTTTCTTTGTAGCCGTTGCCAGGGCACTTTCCAGCGCTTCAAAAATCTTTTCGCGCGGCAGCGATTTTTCGTTGGAAACGGCTTCAACAACAGCCAAAATTTCTTTGTTCATCGGGGCCTTTCACCTCAATCCAGACTGTTAAAAGTGGGGAACCAGGTTCGCCTTCTGGATGTTACTCAGCGCGAACACTTCATCTTTGCCTTCGACGGTTACCGTGATCATTTCACCGTCTACCGCTTTGATAACGCCCTGCCATTTGCGGCGATTTTGCACCGCCATACGCAGTACCAGCGAAACTTCTTCACCGGAAAAACGCGCATAGTGTTCGGCGGTAAACATCGGGCGATCGAGACCAGGTGAAGATACTTCCAGGTTATAAGCAACGGTGATCGGATCTTCGACGTCCATGACAGCACTGACCTGGTGGCTCACATCAGCACAATCATCAACATTGATGCCATTATCACTATCAATATAGATGCGCAGTGTAGAAGTGCGACCACGAACGAATTCGATGCCGACCAGCTCAAAGCCAAGCGCTTCAACCGGCGCAGTGAGCATCTCTGTTAATTTTTGCTCTAATGTGGACAAACCCACCCCCAAGACATAAAAAAAGGGCGTATAGCCCAGTTATTCTGAAGTCAGATAACAAAAAACCCCGATAAATCGGGGTTTTAGATAACTGAACCCTGCGATCGCAACTGCGATCTGGAACACTTCCAGGAGAATTCTTTCAAATTCGGCTACGAAGGACCAGGTCCTCACAGTATATTTGAAAAAGTACTCAAAGGGAAAGTGGTTGCGGGGGCCGGATTTGAACCGACGACCTTCGGGTTATGAGCCCGACGAGCTACCAGGCTGCTCCACCCCGCGCCTGAAACGTGGCATATTTTACTCTTATTGAGCAAAAGACGCAAATACTGCTGGGATTTGGTACCGAAGACGGGACATAAAATCGTGGAAAATGATATTGATAAACCCTATATTTTGTCAACATATTTTTCACATTGACCGGCTATCGTTTATGCTGGCATTGCGCCCTTTTTTAGCAAAAAAGTCATGAATCACTTCCGGTCACCCGTAAAAGATGATTAAATGAAAACTCACAATTAATGCATAAACATGCAATAGAGATATATTCCATTTGACGTAATTTTTACGCCACCCTGGCATGGAGAGCGCGAGAAGACCGGCGTGTATGGTTATACATGATGGTTTTTACGCATGACCCTGAACCTCAATGGCAAACGGAATAGTCAAATAGGACAGGTTCTGGACCTGGTAAACCGAACTCACAACAGTCTATCTAGCAGGGTTTTATTTTATGACGACGATTCTTAAGCATCTCCCGATTGGTCAACGTATTGGTATCGCTTTCTCTGGTGGACTGGATACCAGCGCCGCCCTGCTGTGGATGCGTAAAAAAGGCGCAGTACCTTACGCCTACACCGCTAACCTCGGCCAACCGGACGAAGAGGATTACGATGCGATTCCCCGCCGCGCCAAAGAGTACGGAGCCGAGGGCGCTCGTCTGATCGACTGCCGTAAGCAGCTGGTTGCTGAAGGCATTGCCGCTATCCAATGCGGTGCGTTTCATAACACCACCGGCGGCCTGACCTATTTCAACACCACCCCGCTCGGTCGTGCCGTTACCGGCACCATGCTGGTTGCCGCGATGAAAGAAGACGGCGTTAATATCTGGGGTGACGGCAGTACATATAAAGGCAACGATATCGAGCGCTTCTATCGTTACGGCCTGCTGACCAATGCTGAGCTGAAAATTTACAAACCATGGCTGGATAGCGACTTTATCGATGAGCTCGGCGGACGTCAGGAAATGTCCGAGTTTATGATTGCCTGCGGCTTTGACTACAAAATGTCCGTCGAGAAAGCCTACTCAACTGACTCCAACATGCTGGGAGCCACCCACGAGGCAAAGGACCTGGAATTCCTGAACTCCAGCGTCAAAATCGTTAACCCGATCATGGGGGTTAAGTTCTGGGATGAGAGCGTGAAGATCCCGGCGGAAGAAGTGACCATTCGTTTTGAGCAGGGTCATCCGGTCGCGCTCAACGGCCAAACCTTCAGCGATGATGTGGAACTGATGCTGGAAGCAAACCGCATCGGCGGCCGTCACGGGCTTGGCATGAGTGACCAGATTGAAAACCGCATCATCGAAGCCAAAAGCCGCGGCATCTATGAAGCACCGGGGATGGCGCTGCTGCACATTGCCTATGAGCGTCTGCTGACCGGTATCCATAACGAAGATACCATTGAGCAGTACCACGCTCACGGGCGTCAGCTGGGGCGTCTGCTGTATCAGGGACGCTGGTTTGATTCTCAGGCGCTGATGCTGCGTGATGCGCTGCAACGCTGGGTGGCGAGCGCGATTACCGGTGAAGTGACGCTGGAGCTGCGTCGCGGTAATGATTACTCCATTCTGAACACCGTCTCCGACAACCTGACCTATAAAGCAGAGCGTCTGACGATGGAGAAAGGCGACTCAATGTTCTCCGCAGAGGACCGTATTGGCCAGTTGACCATGCGTAATCTGGATATCACCGATACCCGCGATAAGCTGTTCGGTTACGCTCAATCCGGCCTGCTCACCGCCTCTTCGGCGACCGGCCTGCCGCAGGTCGAGAATCTGGAAAATAGAGACAAATAAGCTCTTTTATCGACTCTTTCAGCCGACGTTAATCCGTCGGCTTTTTTCTATCCCGGAATTGCGCCATAAAGCCTGAGACCCATCATTTTACCGGTCGCGGTATCTAATAATCATTGCCTGTAATCTTGCGCACAGATTTATCTTTTCCGATGTTAGGCCCCACGAATGGGACCACCGCAGGAAATGGGATTAACAGCCTGCAATGCTTCATTGCGTTACTCACCTCTTATAAATAGATGAGCGCGACTTTAGCGGCCTGAATGGAATGA
This sequence comes from Klebsiella sp. WOUb02, assembly GCF_050058015.1. NCBI lineage: Bacteria > Pseudomonadati > Pseudomonadota > Gammaproteobacteria > Enterobacterales > Enterobacteriaceae > Klebsiella > Klebsiella sp. WOUb02. The sequence goes on along the minus strand of NZ_CP170106.1, from coordinate 43,887 downwards.
AAGCCAGCGGAGAGTTATTTATAAATAAGCAGCTCTGGATTTAGGGCAAAAAAAAGACGCTTTTCAGCGTCTTTTTTTCGGAATATGGTACCGAGGATGGGACTCGAACCCACAAGCCCGTTAGGGCACTACCACCTCAAGGTAGCGTGTCTACCAATTCCACCACCTCGGTACGGATACTATTTATTAGTGCGGGATATCGCTGCTCGGCTGCGCCGGCGCTGCTGGCTGAGTCTGCTCGGATTTCGGCGCGCTCAGATTATCCCACTCGCTTCCTTTATTGGTCTTATTACTGTTGATATTGCCCAGCACCAGACTAATGATGAAGAACAGTGCAGCCAGGATACCGGTCATGCGGGTCATGAAGTTACCTGAACCGCTGGAACCGAACAACGTGCCGGAAGCGCCTGCTCCGAACGAGGCTCCCATATCAGCGCCTTTACCTTGCTGCAGCATGATCAGACCAACAAGGCCAATCGCCACAATAAGGAAAACAACTAAAAGAGCTTCTTGCATAATCAACCTGTTCCTTGCGGATTCGCCGCATACCAATTGCTTCGACCAATAAAGCGGAACGTATTAACGTTTCCCACTGAAGCGGGTGTGAATACTAACCAAAGCGAATGACCTTCGCAAGGGCAATTTCGACGCATTTTATCAACTGCGGAAAAAAACAGCAAAAAAACGTATACAGGACATTAAAAAAGCGGCAAGCGCCGCCTTTTTAGTCACTTAGCATCACAAACTATGCATTCTTAACCGCATCAGCAATGCGGTGAGCGAATTCATGCACCTGCTCTTCGTACTCGCCTTCAACCATCACGCGAATCAACGGCTCGGTGCCGGATTTACGCAGCAGCACCCGGCCGCGTTTGCCCAACGCCGCCTCAACCTCGGCGGTGACAGCTTTGACGTTCTCATGCTCCAGCGGATTGCTGCTGCTATCGGTAAAGCGCACGTTGACCAGAAGCTGCGGGAACATCTTCATGCCGCTACACAGATCGTGCAGGCTCATATGGTTACGCACAATCGCGGCAACGACCTGCAGGCTTGCAACGATGCCATCACCGGTGGTTGTCTTATCCAGCAGGATAACGTGGCCGGAGTTTTCGGCGCCAATACGCCAGCCTTTCTCCTGCATTTTCTCCAGCACGTAGCGGTCGCCCACTTTTGCGCGAGCAAACGGGATACCCAGCTGTTTGAGCGCCAGCTCCAGCCCCATATTACTCATCAGCGAGCCCACGGCGCCGCCGCGCAGCTGGCCCTGACGCAGGCCTTCACGGGCAATAATATAGAGGATCTGGTCGCCATCAACCTTATTACCTTCATGGTCGACCATAATGACGCGGTCACCATCGCCGTCGTAGGCAATGCCCAGATCGGCCTTTTCTGCCAGAACGCGGGCCTGTAGAGCTCGGACGTCGATAGCACCAACCTCTTCGTTGATATTTAGGCCATTGGGCTCGCAGCCCATGGTGATAACCTGTGCGCCGAGCTCGCGGAAGACGTTAGGTGCAATGTGGTAGGTCGCGCCGTGAGCGCAGTCAACCACCACTTTCAGCTCGTTCAGGCTCAGCTCATTCGGGAAGGTGCCTTTGCAGAACTCGATGTAGCGACCGGCCGCATCGACAATCCGGCTGGCTTTGCCTAATTCCGCAGAGTCGACGCAGGTCAGCTCTTTCTCCATCTCGGCTTCAATCGCCTCTTCGACGTTATCCGGCAGCTTAGTCCCCTCAATAGAGAAGAACTTAATGCCGTTGTCGTAGAAAGGGTTATGCGAGGCTGAAATGACAATCCCGGCCTCCGCGCGGAAAGCGCGGGTCAGGTAAGCCACCGCCGGCGTTGGCATTGGGCCAGTGAATGAGGCGGAGAGACCGGCAGCCGCCAGGCCCGCTTCAAGGGCCGACTCCAGCATATAGCCAGAGATGCGGGTATCTTTACCGATAATGATTTTACGCGAACCGTGCCGCGCGAGAACTTTTCCTGCAGCCCAGCCCAGCTTAAGCACAAACTCCGGCGTAATTGGTGCATCGCCAACGCGGCCACGGATACCATCGGTGCCAAAATATTTACGGTTACTCATAATGTTTATTTTCCCTTGTAGCCAGAGTGGCTTCCACCACGCGCAGCGCTTCTACCGTTTCTTTGACGTCATGGACGCGAACTATCTGCGCGCCCTGCATCGCCGCAATTACTGCGCAAGCCAAGCTACCGCTGAGGCGCTCTGTTGGCCCAACGTTCAGTAGTTGACCAATCATCGACTTACGCGACATGCCTGCCAACAGCGGGAGACCAAAATGATGGAATTCGCCGAGTCGAGCAAGCAGCTCATAATTATGGGAAAGATTTTTACCGAAACCAAATCCTGGGTCGAGCAACAATTTATCTTTTGCGATCCCAGCCCGCTCGCAGCGCACAATATGCTCCGTGAAAAAACGCGTCACATCGGCGAAAACGTCGTCGTACTTCGGCGCTGCCTGCATGGTTTTAGGCTGTCCCTGCATATGCATCAGGCACACCGGCAGCCCGGTCTCTGCCGCCGCTTCCAGCGCCCCTGGCTCCGTTAGCGAGCGGATATCGTTGATGATATGCGCCCCAACGCGGGCGGCTTCACGGATCACTTCAGGCTTCGACGTATCGACCGAGATCCATACTTCAAAACGCTGAGCAATGGCTTCTACAACCGGGATCACGCGCGCCAGCTCTTCCTCAACGCTAACCTCCAGCGCCCCGGGACGCGTCGATTCGCCGCCGATATCAATGATAGTCGCGCCGGCATTAATCATCAGATTGGCGTGCTTAACCGCGTCTACCAGCGAATTGTGCGCCCCGCCGTCGGAGAAGGAGTCCGGCGTAACGTTAAGGATACCCATCACATGCGGGTGGGTGAGATCGAGGGTTGAGCCCTGGGCTACAAGTTTCATCACGAGATCCCTGAATCAGGAGAGATTGATAAAAAGAAAAACCCCGGAGCAGGCGCCCCAGGGTTTAGATATGCACAACCACATCAACAGCGGCTAACTTATTTGTCGCCTAACTGCTCTGACATCGTGTTACCCGGGTTTGGCGTACGCGGTTCATCAACCGGACGCGGCGCGCTCGGGGTGCCGTTATTGCCAGAATTGTTGGCGCCAGGATCTTCCCAGCCGGCCGGCGGGCGAACGTTACGACGTGCCATCAGGTCATCAATCTGCGGTGCATCGATGGTCTCATATTTCATGAGCGCATCTTTCATCGAATGCAAAATATCCAGATTGTCATTGAGGATCTGACGGGCGCGGTTGTAGTTACGCTCAATCAGTGATTTCACTTCCTGGTCGATGATACGTGCGGTCTCATCGGACATATGCTTCGCTTTCGCTACGCTACGTCCCAGGAATACTTCACCTTCTTCTTCCGCATACAGCAGCGGACCGAGTTTGTCGGAGAAGCCCCACTGAGTCACCATGTTACGCGCCAGGTTGGTTGCAACCTTAATGTCGTTCGACGCGCCGGTAGAAACATGCTCTACGCCGTAGATAATCTCTTCTGCCAGACGACCGCCGTACAGGGTCGAAATCTGGCTTTCCAGCTTCTGACGGCTGGCGCTGATTGCATCGCCTTCCGGCAGGAAGAAGGTGACGCCCAGAGCGCGGCCGCGCGGAATAATCGTCACCTTATGCACCGGATCGTGTTCCGGCACCAGGCGGCCAATAATCGCGTGTCCTGCTTCGTGGTAAGCGGTCGACTCTTTCTGCGCTTCCGTCATCACCATGGAGCGACGTTCCGCACCCATCATGATTTTGTCTTTTGCCTTTTCGAACTCGACCATCGAGACCACGCGCTTGTTGCCACGGGCAGCAAACAGAGCGGCTTCGTTCACCAGGTTCGCCAGGTCAGCACCGGAGAAGCCCGGAGTACCGCGCGCGATGATTGCCGCGTCGATATCAGGCGACAGCGGAACGCGACGCATGTGAACTTTCAGGATCTGCTCACGACCGCGGACATCCGGCAGACCAACGACGACCTGACGGTCGAAGCGGCCCGGACGCAGCAGCGCAGGGTCCAGGACGTCCGGACGGTTGGTTGCGGCGATAACGATAATACCTTCGTTACCTTCAAAACCATCCATCTCGACCAGCATCTGGTTCAGCGTCTGCTCACGCTCATCGTGGCCACCGCCCAGGCCAGCGCCGCGCTGACGGCCGACGGCGTCGATTTCATCGATGAAGATAATGCACGGAGCCGCTTTCTTAGCCTGTTCGAACATGTCACGCACGCGAGATGCGCCAACGCCGACGAACATTTCTACGAAGTCAGAACCGGAAATTGTGAAGAACGGCACTTTCGCTTCACCGGCGATCGCTTTCGCCAGCAGCGTTTTACCGGTACCCGGAGGGCCGACCATCAGGACGCCTTTCGGGATTTTACCGCCCAGCTTCTGGAAACGGCTCGGCTCACGCAGATATTCCACCAGTTCGGCCACTTCATCTTTCGCTTCATCGCAGCCCGCGACATCGGCAAAAGTGGTTTTGATCTGGTCTTCCGTCAGCATACGGGCTTTGCTTTTGCCGAAGGACATCGCGCCCTTTCCGCCGCCGCCCTGCATTTGCCGCATAAAGAAGATCCAGACGCCGATCAGCAACAGCATCGGGAACCAGGAAATGAAGATGGAAGCCAGCAGGCTCGGCTCTTCCGGCGGTTCGCCAACCACTTTGACGTTTTTCGTCAACAGGTTATCGAGCAGCTTCGGATCGTTAACCGGGATGTAAGTCGTGTAACGGTTACTATCTTTCTTGGTAACGTTGATCTCACGTCCGTTGATACGCGCTTCGCGAACCTGGTCCTGGTTGACCTCTTGCAGGAAGGTTGAATAATCCACCTTACGGCCATTAGACTCGCTGGGCCCAAAGCTCTGGAATACTGACATCAGCACGACGGCAATGACCAGCCAGAGTATTAGGTTTTTCGCCATGTCACTCAAGGGATTAACCTCTTATTACAACTGTGTTAAAAACAGCGTCAGGATACTCTATATCCAGTTTCTTTCAAACTTTCGTTTGAAATCTACCGGTTATGGTTTACGCCCGGTCGCTACAATGTACACTTCACGCGAACGAGCACGGGAAGAGTCCGGCTTACGAACTTTGACCTTCGTAAACAGGGAGCGAATTTCTCTTAGATACTCATCGAAGCCTTCGCCCTGGAACACCTTAACTACAAAACTACCACCTGGCGCTAATACATCACGAGCCATTCCAAGCGCCAGCTCCACCAAATACATGGCCCGGGGGATATCCACCGCCGGCGTTCCGCACATGTTTGGCGCCATATCGGACATGACAACTTGTACTTTACTGTCACCTACGCGCTCAAGTAACGCTTTCAGGACTAATTCATCACGAAAGTCGCCCTGAAGGAAGTCCACACCAACGATTGGATCCATCGGTAAAAGATCGCAAGCGATGATGCGGCCGCTGTTGCCGATCTGCGTGACCGCATATTGCGACCAGCCTCCGGGTGCAGCACCGAGGTCAACAATCGTCATCCCCGGTTTAAAAATCTTGTCACTTTGCTGTATTTCATCAAGTTTAAACCAGGCTCGGGAACGTAACCCCTTTTTCTGCGCCTGGAGAACATATTTATCGCTAAAGTGTTCCTGAAGCCAGCGGCTGGAACTGGCAGAACGCTTTTTACCTGTCATTTAACATTCCCGTTTCGGGTTCATCATACTTTGCGACGTAAAAATCGACACTGTAGTTTGGCGATATATGGGAGATGGCGGTAGAATGAACCGTTTTCAATCCCAACGTAAGCAAAAAAATACGATGAATCTGAGTACTAAACAAAAACAGCACCTGAAAGGTCTGGCACATCCGCTCAAGCCGGTAGTTATGCTTGGCAATAATGGTTTGACCGAAGGGGTACTGGCCGAGATCGAACAAGCGTTAGAGCACCATGAGCTCATCAAGGTGAAAATCGCCTCGGAAGACCGCGAGACTAAAACCCTGATCGTGGAAGCTATCGTACGCGAAACCGGCGCCTGTAACGTACAGGTCATCGGCAAAACGCTGGTCCTGTATCGCCCATCTAAAGAGCGTAAAATCTCGCTGCCACGCTAAGAATATCCTGAATCCCGACACAACATTGTGTAAAACGAGGGATTTCTGCGGGTAGACGAGCAAAATGCCATGCTCCGGACGTTGATAAAAGGCCGCTATGCGGCCTTTTTCCTTTCTTTACAATCCATCAACAGCGTAGCGGGAAATGCGAATTAAAGGTACTCAACCTTGATAATTTCGTATTCAACTTCACCGCCTGGCGTGCGGATTGTCACCACATCATCCTGTTCTTTACCGATCAGCCCGCGAGCGATCGGGGAGTTCACGGAGATAAGATTCTGCTTAAAATCCGCTTCGTCGTCGCCGACGATGCGATAAGACTGTTCTTCGTCGGTATCGACGTTCAGAACGCTCACCGTCGAACCAAAAATCACGCGGCCGTTGTTCGGCATTTTGGTGATATCGATAACCTGCGCATTGGACAGCTTGGCCTCAATATCTTTAATACGACCTTCACAGAAACCCTGCTGTTCGCGGGCCGCATGATACTCAGCGTTCTCTTTGAGATCGCCATGCTCACGGGCTTCGGCGATGGCGGCAATGATTTCAGGGCGACGTACGGATTTCAGAAAATCCAGCTCTTCGCGTAGTTTTTCAGCGCCACGTAAGGTCATCGGAATAGCTTGCATTTGTTATACCTCTTTATCATTCCTTCATGGAACGGATATCACCGTTCCGCAACCTGCCAGGCAAAAAGCAGGACAGGAGCAAAAAGAAAACCGACCCGGGAAACATTCCCCAGGTCAGCAGCAATTTTCAATTTGATACGTATTTTACCCTGAAGTTCACTATGGGTCATCGTTTACTTTACAGGGCGTTGCACCGTAGTATGACGGCTTGGTTTCAGGTTGTTAGCGCGAGATTATGCGATTTTCCAGATTTATCATCGGATTGACTGCCGGCATTGCGCTTAGCGCTCAGGCGGCGAACATTGACGAGTACATCAATCAGCTTCCTGCGGGCGCCAACCTCGCCTTTATGGCGCAAAAGGTTGGCTCCCCGACACCGGAGATAGACTTTCACAGCCAGCAAATGGCGCTACCGGCCAGTACTCAGAAGGTGATCACCGCGCTGGCCGCCCTGCTCCAGCCTGGGGCCGGACTTTCGTTTTACCACCACTCTGGAAACCAAAGGCACCCTCGACGGCGGCGTGCTGAAAGGTGACCTGATTGCCCGTTTTGGCGGCGATCCTACGCTCAGGCGGCAGGATATACGCAATATGGTGGCCACGCTCAAGAAGGCCGGCGTCCAGCGGATCGAAGGGAACGTCCTGATCGATACATCGGTCTTCGCCAGCCATGACAAAGCGCCGGGCTGGCCGTGGAACGATTTGACGCAGTGCTTTAGCGCCCCGCCGGCGGCGGCGATCGTCGATCGTAACTGCTTCTCGATCTCGCTGTACAGCGCGCAGAAACCCGGCGATCTGGCGTTTATTCGCGTCGCTTCGTACTACCCGGTCACCATGTTCAGCCAGGTCCGCACGCTGGCCCGCGGCTCTGCGGAAGCCCAGTACTGCGAGCTCGACGTGGTTCCCGGCGATCTTAACCGCTACACCCTGACCGGCTGTCTGCCGCAGCGTAGCGAACCGCTGCCGCTGGCTTTTGCCATTCAGGACGGCGCCAGCTATGCCGGGGTGATTCTGAAGTCTGAATTGACCCAGGCCGGCATCACCTACAGTGGGACCCTGCTGCGCCAAACCCTGGCCAACGATCCGGGGACCGTGCTGGCGACCATCCAGTCGGCGCCGCTGCACGATCTCCTGCGCATCATGCTGAAAAAATCAGACAACATGATTGCCGATACCGTATTCCGCACCATTGGCCACGCGCGTCTCGGCGTGCCGGGCACCTGGCGCGCGGGTTCCGATGCGGTACGCCAAATCCTGCGCCAGCAGGCCGGCGTCGACCTGGGCAATACGATTATCGCCGACGGTTCCGGCCTGTCGCGGCACAACCTGATTGCCCCCGCCACGATGATGCAGGTGCTGCAATATATTGCCCAGCACGATAATGAGCTCAACTTCATTTCGATGCTGCCGCTCGCCGGCCATGACGGGTCGCTGCAGTATCGTGCTGGCCTGCATCAGGCGGGCGTTGATGGTAAAGTTTCCGCGAAGACCGGCTCCCTGCAGGGGGTCTATAATCTGGCGGGCTTCATCACCACCGCCAGCGGGCAGAAAGTCGCCTTCGTGCAGTATCTGTCCGGCTATGCGGTACCGCCAGCCGATCAGCGCAATCGTCGAATTCCGCTGGTGCGCTTCGAGAGCCGGCTGTATAAGGACTTGTACCAAAACAACTAAATACAAAAGGGCCGCATCAGATGCGGCCCTTTGCGTTCTACCCGAAGATGATCCCCGCCCGGCATTACGCCGCGGGGAACGGGCGCAAACCGGAATTAACGCTTGTAGATAAACTCAACGCCTTCTTCGTCGTCTTCGTCCCAGTCGTCATCCCAGTCTTCGTCATCTTCCACTTCGAGCTCAGCGCTTTCGAGCTGCTCGCGATGGTAGTCATCCCACATAAACTCGACTTTTTCAGCCGGCTTATCTTCCTGCGCGTGCACGATGGGGTTTTCGATGATAAAGGTCATCACGTCCCAGCATAGGTCTTTCACGCCCTGCTGGCTCGCCGCAGAAATCAGGTAGAATTTATCATCCCAGCCCAGCGCTTCGGCGATGGCTTTGGCCTTCGCTTCGGCTTGCTCTTTATCCATCAGGTCGATCTTGTTGAAGACCAGCCAGCGTGGCTTCGACGCCAGATCCTCACTGTATTTTTCCAGCTCACCGATGATAACGCGCGCATTCTCTACCGGATCGGAGCCATCGATCGGCTCAATATCGATGAGGTGCAGCAACACGCGGCAGCGCTCAAGGTGCTTGAGGAAGCGAATACCGAGGCCTGCGCCTTCAGCGGCGCCTTCAATCAGCCCTGGAATATCCGCCACGACGAAGCTCTTCTCGTTATCCATACGTACCACGCCGAGACTAGGAACCAGCGTGGTGAACGGATAATCGGCGACTTTCGGCTTCGCTGCAGAAACGGCGCGAATGAAGGTAGATTTACCGGCATTCGGCATCCCCAGCATCCCAACGTCTGCCAGCAGCATCAGCTCAAGCTGCAGATCGCGCTTGTCGCCCGGCGTACCCATCGTTTTCTGACGCGGGGTACGGTTGACGGACGATTTGAAGCGGGTGTTGCCCAGGCCGTGCCAGCCGCCTTTAGCGACCATCAGCCGCTGACCGTGTTTGGTCATATCGCCCATGGTCTCTCCGGTGCCCTGATCGATAACGCGGGTCCCTACGGGTACCTTCACCGAGACGTCTTTACCGCGCTTACCGGTACAGTCGCGGCTTTGCCCGTTCTGCCCACGTTCAGCGCGAAAAGCTTTCTCAAAACGGTAGTCGATCAGGGTGTTCAGGTTCTCGTCCGCTTCCAGCCACACGTCGCCGCCATCGCCGCCGTCGCCGCCGTCAGGGCCGCCTCTCGGAATATATTTTTCACGGCGGAAGCTCACGCAACCGTTGCCGCCATCACCTGCTACGACCAGGATCGTTGCTTCATCAACAAACTTCATTTTACTCTCCGTAAATCATTCGCCTGAGCGGGGGACTACTACAACCGCTTCATTTTTACGCCAGCGTCCCCAAAGACGATGACCAATGGCGGAAAACATCGCGCCCGCAACCACGACAAACGCACCGAGATAACCCAACAGGTTTAACATCGGTTTGACGAAGAAATCGGGCCAGGCAATTGATAATAAATCTGAAAATAACAGCGTAAACAGCGGAGTTAGCGTAATCAAAGCGCTCACCTGCGCTGCCTGCCAGCGCGCCATCGCTTCCGCGAGTGCGCCATAACCTACCAGCGTGTTCAAACCACAAAAGATCAGGCACGCCAGACTGCCAGTCGCTTAGCTGGGATATCACACCCGGCTTTGCCAGCGGCAGCAATGCAATCGTACATAAAGTGTACAGCAAAAACAGAATTTGCTGTGACGCCAGACGACGCAATAATACCTTTTGCGCGACGCCGTAGCTCACCCACACCGTCGCTGCCGCCACGCCAAAGATCACGCCCCAGGTGTAATCCGTAAGACGGGTAAAAATCTCTATCAGGCTGGTATTGAAAAACATCACCAGCCCGCAGAGCAGCATTATCGCGCCGATAATCTGGGTCCCGCGCATCTTCTCCTTAAGGATGAAGACGCTGGCGACCATCATGCCGACAGGAGACAGCTGGCCAATCACCTGCGAGGCCGTCGGGCTTAGATATTGCAACGATGAACTGAACAGCACGAAGTTGCCAAACAGACCGCCCGTCGCAATAGCCAGTACGATGAGCCAGCGAGGCTTGCGGAAAATACGCAGCGGCGGCAGCTTGCCTTTAATCGCCAGGATCAACCCGAGGCCAATACTCGCCATTAAAAAGCGATAGAACACCACCGTTGGCGGCTCCATCACTTCCAGAACCTGCTTCATTGCGATGGGCAGCGCACCCCAGCACATTGCGGTGGTGAGCGCCAAAACAATACCTATGCCGGCCTGCTGCTTCATGCCCGTTTTACCTGCGGAAAATTTTCCGGACTTCTAATGTAAAAAGCCCCGCAACACGTTGCGGGGCTTTAATCCGTTACCGGACCTCGAAAACCTTACTCAGCAACGATGCTGATATATTTACGGTTGTTCGGGCCTTTAACTTCAAATTTCACTTTACCGTCTGCTTTAGCAAACAGAGTGTGGTCACGACCGCAACCTACGTTGTTACCAGCGTGGAATTTGGTGCCACGCTGACGAACGATGATGCTACCCGCCAGAACGGTTTCGCCACCGAAACGCTTAACGCCCAGGCGTTTAGCTTCTGAGTCGCGACCGTTACGAGTTGAGCCGCCAGCCTTTTTATGTGCCATTTAAATCTCTCCTCAGGTCTTAGGCGCTGATGCCAGTAATTTTCACATCAGTGAACCACTGACGATGGCCCTGCTGCTTACGGTAGTGTTTACGACGACGAAACTTAACGATTTTAACTTTCTCGCCACGACCGTGAGCAACAACTTCAGCTTTGATGACGCCGCCCTCAACGAAAGGAACGCCGATCTTGATTTCTTCACCGTTTGCGACCATCAGCACTTCAGCGAACTCAACAGCTTCGCCAGTTGCGATGTCCAGCTTTTCCAGGCGAATGGTCTGACCTTCGCTTACTCGGTGTTGTTTACCACCACTTTGGAAAACCGCGTACATATAAAACTCCGCTTCCGCGCACCTCTTAATGTGATTTAGAGTGCGCTATAAATATTCACAATAGGGCGCGAATATTACGCAAAAGGCGAGCCTTTGACAAGAGCGATCGTCGCTCAACGCAGAAAAAAAACACAACTTTCACGCTAACGTTTATCTATGCCATTTTTTCAGTACAATCATAGCTTCTTTTAATTCTATCTTAATCCTGCTGTGAACCCACCTGGATTCGCGGTAGCAGGACATGTGGCCCGGCTTTTGCGATGAATTTAGAAAAAATCAATGAGTTAACCGCGCAAGATATGGCGGGTGTCAATGCGGCAATCCTTGAGCAACTCGACTCAGATGTTCAGCTTATCAATCAGTTAGGCTATTACATCGTCAGCGGAGGCGGTAAACGTATTCGCCCGATGATCGCAGTCCTCGCGGCGCGCGCCGTCGGTTACCAGGGGAATTCGCACGTCACCATTGCCGCGCTGATCGAATTTATCCATACCGCGACCCTGCTTCATGATGATGTCGTTGATGAGTCGGATATGCGTCGTGGTAAAGCCACGGCCAATGCGGCTTTTGGCAACGCAGCCAGCGTACTGGTTGGTGATTTTATCTATACCCGCTCTTTCCAGATGATGACCAGCCTCGGTTCGCTGAAGGTGCTGGAGGTCATGTCGAAAGCCGTTAACGTCATTGCCGAAGGCGAAGTCCTGCAGCTGATGAACGTTAACGACCCGGACATCACGGAAGAAAACTACATGCGGGTGATTTACAGCAAAACGGCCCGACTGTTCGAGGCTGCCGCCCAGTGCTCCGGGATTCTGGCCGGCTGTACCGAGGAAGAGGAGCGGGCATTACAGGACTATGGCCGCTACCTGGGCACCGCTTTCCAGCTGATCGATGATTTGCTGGACTATAGCTCCGACGGCGAGCGTCTTGGTAAAAACGTGGGCGATGACCTGAACGAAGGTAAACCTACTCTACCGCTGCTGCATGCAATGCGCCACGGTACTGCTGAGCAGTCCGCGATGATTCGAGGCGCCATCGAGCAGGGTAACGGTCGTCACCTGTTGGCGGCAGTCCTCGAGGCAATGGCAGCCTGTGGTTCGCTGGAATGGACGCAAAAACGCGCGGAAGAAGAAGCCGATAAGGCGATTGTCGCGCTTCAGGTTTTACCCGACTCGCCGTGGCGCGAAGCGCTCATCGGCCTTGCGCACATCGCCGTACAGCGCGATCGTTAATCTCTCTTGCGCCCTTCCCGCGCCTCGCGCGGGAAAGTTCCAGTAAAAATCCCCCCCTCATTAAATACCCCTCTTAACCTTGATGAATTCTGAATATTCGAACCATTTACTGGAACTTGTTAGAACCTTAATAAACCAGGGGTATAGTGAGCCTGTCGTCCGCTTGGGGCGATCTGGAATCTTACCACCAGGAGAATTTATGGATAAGTTCATCGATTGGCACCCGGCCGATATTATCGCCGGATTACGCAAAAAAGGAACGTCGCTGGCAGCGGAGTCACGACGTAACGGTTTGAGTTCCTCTACCCTGGCCAATGCGCTAACCCGGCCGTGGCCGAAAGGCGAACTGATTATTGCTAACGCGCTGGGAACCACGCCCTGGACTATTTGGCCATCACGCTACCATGACCCGATTAGCCATCGGTTTATCGACAGGACGCAGATGATACGCCAAAAGAAAAGTGAGAAGTGAGTCGAGGTAATACAGGATGCAGCCCCCGGACGGAGGTCAGAGGGCTGCTACAGCAGATTTATTTACTCGCCTTTTACGCGTTCAATATTCGCGCCCAGCGCCTGCAGCTTATCTTCAATGCGCTCGTATCCGCGGTCGATGTGATAGATACGATCGACAATCGTGGTGCCTTCTGCAATACAGCCCGCCAGTACCAGGCTCGCCGATGCGCGCAGGTCGGTTGCCATCACCTGAGCACCGGAGAGCTGCGACACGCCGTGGCAGATCGCCGTATTGCTTTCAATTTCCGCGTGTGCGCCCATACGGATCAGTTCCGGAATGTGCATAAAGCGGTTTTCGAAAATGGTCTCAGTGATTACGCCGGTGCCTTCCGCCACCAGGTTTAGCAGCGTAAACTGCGCCTGCATGTCAGTCGGGAACCCCGGGTGCGGCGCGGTACGTACGTTGACCGCTTTCGGACGATTGCCGTGCATATCAAGGCTAATCCAGTCTTCACCGGTCTCAATATCGGCGCCCGCCTCGCGCAGCTTGGCCAGCACGGCATCGAGGGTATCGGGCTGCGCATTGCGGCAGACGATTTTACCGCCGGAGATTGCCGCTGCGACCAGGAAGGTCCCGGTTTCGATGCGGTCCGGCAGAACGCGGTATACGCCGCCGCCCAGACGCTCTACGCCCTCAATGGTAATGCGGTCAGAACCCTGGCCCTTAATTTTCGCGCCCAGCGCAACGAGGAAGTTGGCGGTATCGACGATTTCCGGCTCACGCGCGGCGTTTTCGATAACGGTGGTGCCTTCCGCCAGCGTCGCGGCGCTCATAATGGTGACGGTCGCGCCAACGCTGACCTTATCCATGACGATATGCGCGCCCTTGAGGCGTCCATTGACCGATGCCTTGACGTAGCCCTCTTCCAGCTTGATCTCGGCACCCAGCTGCTCCAGGCCGGTAATATGCAGGTCAACCGGACGGGCGCCGATCGCACAGCCGCCCGGCAGTGAAACCTGGCCCTGGCCAAAACGCGCCACCAGCGGCCCCAGCGCCCAAATAGAGGCGCGCATGGTTTTGACCAAATCATACGGAGCACAGAAGACGTCAACCGGGCCGGCATCAATCCATACGGAACCGTTACGCTCAACTTTAGCGCCGAGCTGGCTCAGCAGCTTCATCGTGGTATCGATATCTTTCAGCTTCGGTACATTCTGGATCTCAACCGGCTCGTCTGCCAGCAGTGCGGCAAAGAGGATCGGCAGAGCTGCGTTTTTCGCACCGGAGATGGTGACTTCGCCCTGGAGACGGGTCGGACCCTGAACACGGAATTTATCCATTGATTCTGTTCTCTGTTAAGAATTCATATACGCTGCAGGGAGCATCCCTACAGCTTAAAAGCCATTTAGCTTGCGATCGCGAGCCCACTCCTGCGGGGTATACGCCTTGATCGACAGAGCATGGATGCGGTTGTCGGCAATATATTCCATCAGCGGGGCGTAGATAGTCTGCTGCTTCTTCACCCGGCTCATGCCGTCGAACAGCTCGCCCACAGCAATAACCTGAAAGTGACTGCCATCGCCAGAGACGTGGACTTCCTGGAGGGAGAGTGCGTTCATCAGCACGGTCTGAATTTCATGATTTTCCATGGGTTCAAATTTTATCTGGTAGTGAAAATAGCCCAACATCTTAGAGGAAAGTGACGCGGTCTTAAACAAGCAAAAAGCCCCATCGAAAATATTGATGAGGCTTTGCGGATAACGCCAGTGGTAACACTCTGAAAAATTATGGGATCATATCGACGGGAAGGTTGTAAAGACCGACCAACGTTTGCAAATTATCGCTCTTGCCGATCAGCTGTGCCTCTCTGCCCTGACGACGAATCAGCGCCACGAAATGCACCAGTAGCGCCAGGCCCGCGGTATCGACCCGGGTGACCGCGTTCAGGTCGATCGTCGATACGCCTTCGGTCGCCTGCGCACGCTCTTCCCAGAGCGGGACCAGCAGATCCTGGTCCAGCTCCCCCTGCAGCGCCAGGCGGTCGCCGCTGCGGCTCCAGCTCGGCTGCCCGCTCATTATTTTTTCTGTTCCAGGGTGATCGGCTGCGCGGAGATCGATTTCAGCCTGCGCGGTCAGGCCGTCAACGCCTTTAGTACGCAGCAGATCGCTCCATTCGTTCTGCTTGGTGGTGATCATGCTCACCCCTTCGGCAATCATATCGTAAGCCTGCCAGTTGCCGGTCTGGGTGTTTTTACGCCACTGGAAGTCCAGGCGCACCGGCGGACGACCGTTAGGATCGACTATCGTCACGCGGATAGGCACGATAGTCGCATCGCCCAGCGGCTGCTCCGGCGCGATTTGATAGGTCTGACCGTGGTACAGCGCCAGCGCCTGGCCGTATGCCTGCTTCAGATATTCGCGGAAGGCGGTAAAATAGGCCTCACGCTGTGCCGGGGTCGCATCTTTGTAATAGCGGCCCAGCACCAGCGCGCCGGCATACTTCACCTGCACGTACGGCATCAGCTCCTGGTCGACGATTTCGCGCAGATAGTTCGGGTTAGCCTGAATCTTCGGCTGCTCGTTTTTCAGGCGGTCGAAGGTTTTCTGCGCGGCTTCATTCATCAGCTTGTACGGATTGGACTGATCCGCTGCGGTCGCAGCAGTCAATGGCGCAATCGCCAGCATGGCGATCATCAGTAAGCGTTTAAACATATCGGGTCTCTCCTGAATTAGTGCGTCGTTGCGGCAGGCTGCGCTGCGTCAGTATGGCTTTCCTGGGCGGCCGGATCATCGCCAGAATTCTTATTGTCGCTGCCTTTACTGTTGTAAAGGAACTGGCCAATCAGATCTTCCAGCACCATGGCAGATTTGGTGTCCTGAATCGTCCCACCATCCTTAAGGATAGATGTCCCCAGCTCCGGGTCTTCAAACCCCATATTCAGCGCCAGATACTGCTCGCCCAGCAGGCCTGAAGTACGAATGGCCAGCGAGCTGGAGTCAGGGATATGGTTGTAGCGCTCATCGATATCGATGGCCACCCGCGGCAGGTACGTTTTCGGATCGAGGGTAATGTCCGCCACCCGGCCGACGACCACGCCGCCAATGCGCACCGGCGACCGCGCCTTCAGACCGCCGATATTGTCGAACGTCGCGTAAAGACGATACGTCGGCTCGGTCCGCAGCGAGGTCACGTTCGCAGCCTTCAGGCATACAAACAGCGCCGCCAGCAGCGCCGCCAGTAAAAATACGCCTACCCAGATTTCACTTTTTTTCGTTTGCATGAACTCAATTCCCAAACATCAGCGCAGTCAGCACAAAATCCAGCCCCAGAACCGCCAGCGACGAATGCACCACGGTGCGCGTCGTTGCCCGGCTAATCCCTGCGGAAGTGGGGATGGCGTCATAACCGTTAAATAACGCCACCCATGTCACCGTAATGGCGAAAACCAGACTCTTAATCAGGCAGTTAACCAGATCCATTCGCCAGTCGACGGCATTTTGCATCGCGGTCCAGAAGAAGCCGCCGTCGATACCTTTCCAGTTAACGCCAACCAGCGAACCGCCCCAGACCCCCACCGCGACGAAAATAACCGTCAGCAGCGGCAGTGAGATAACGCCAGCCCAGAAGCGCGGCGATATTACGCGACGCAGCGGATCGACGGCCATCATCTCCATGCTCGAAAGCTGCTCGGTCGCTCGCATCAGCCCTATTTCGGCGGTCAGAGCCGAACCGGCGCGCCCGGCGAACAGCAGCGCGGCAACCACCGGCCCCAGCTCGCGCAGCAGAGACAGCGCCACCAGCATACCAAGACTGGTTTCTGCGCTGTAGGTGGTCAATACCAGATACCCCTGCAGGCCGAGCACCATGCCGATGAACAGCCCCGACACGATGATGATCAGCATCGACAGCACGCCAACGTTGTACAGCTGGCGCACCAGCAGCGGCGCGTGCTTGCGAAACTCCGGCTTGCCGACAACGGCGTTGAAAAGCATTAACCCGGCACGCCCAAAAGCCGCGGTGGTTTTAATCCCCCGATGCCCGAGCGATGCCAGCATATTTAGCAGCATCAGTCGTTTAACTCCCTATGCCTAATAAATCATGCTGATAGTCGCCTGCCGGATAGCGGAACGGCACCGGGCCGTCGGCGATGCCATCAATAAACTGACGAACCCGAGGGTCGGCATTTTCCCGCAGCGAGCGGGCGCTGCCGTGGGCGACGATTTTCTTATCGGCGACAATATATGCGTAGTCCGCAATACTGAGCACTTCCGGTACGTCGTGCGATACCACGATGCAGGTCACGCCGAGGGTGCTGTTGAGTTCAGAAATCAGCTTCACCAGCACGCCCATGGTGATGGGATCCTGGCCGACAAACGGCTCGTCGAACATGATGAGATCCGGCTCCAGCGCGATAGCCCTTGCCAGAGCTGCGCGGCGCGCCATACCGCCGGATAGCTCAGAAGGCATCAGCATTGCCGCTCCGCGCAGGCCAACGGCCTCAAGCTTCATCATCACGGTGGTATGCAGCAGCGCTTCGGGCAGATGCGTATGCTCACGCAGCGGATAGGCCACGTTATTAAAGACGTTCATATCGGTGAACAGCGCGCCGGACTGAAACAGCATGCTCATGCGCTTACGTACGGTATACAGGCGCGAACGCGACATCTGCGGCACGTTTTCGCCATCAAACAGGATCTCGCCGCTGTCCGGTGGGATCTGACCGCCGATCAGGCGCAGCAGGGTCGTTTTACCGATTCCCGATGGCCCCATGATCGCCGTGATCTTACCGCGCGGTACCGACAGCGAGATATCATCAAAGATCGCGCGATCGCCCCGAGAGAAGCTGATACCGCGTACTTCGACTAAATTCGCCAGAGTTTGGCTCATAAAATCATCCTTACAAAACATCCCTCAGGCTAAGCATGGTGCTTTCTTTCACCATAAACCCAACATTTTTACAGAATCTTACCTGCACGGGTTAGCGAAAGCTGGCATTTGTTTTACTTTTGACAAACATAAAGTCAAAATTAAGAATTCGTTACGCTGCGTACGGACGATCAGCGAGGCGACGATTATACCTGAAGAAAGGACTTTAGATGCTCTTAGCGACGGCTCTGTTAATAATTGGTTTACTGCTGGTGGTCTACAGCGCCGATCGTCTGGTCTACGCCGCTTCAATACTGTGCCGCATGATAGGGATCCCGCCGCTTATTATTGGTATGACGGTGGTAAGCATCGGCACCAGCCTACCCGAAATCATCGTCTCCGCGGCCGCCTCCCTGCACGGGCAGACCGATCTGGCCATCGGCACGGCGATCGGTTCCAACATCACCAATATCTTATTAATTCTTGGCCTCGCCGCCTTACTCCATCCATTTACCGTACATTCTGATATCCTGCGCCGCGAACTGCCGCTAATGTTGCTGGTCAGCCTGCTCGCGAGCTTTGTCCTGTACGACGGCCAGCTCTCGCGCATGGACGGTCTTTTTTTACTGGCGCTAGCCATACTGTGGCTGCTGTTCACGGTAAAAATAGCCCGCATCGCCGAGCGTCAGGGTAATGATAGCCTGACCCGGGAACAAATTGCGGAGCTGCCGCGAGAAGGATCGCTTCCCGTCGCCCTGCTGTGGCTGGGGGTAGCGCTGATTGTTATGCCGATGGCGACCCGCATGGTGGTGGATAATGCGACCGTGCTGGCGAACTACTTCGCCATCAGCGAACTGACCGTCGGCCTCACGGTGGTCGCCATCGGCACCAGCCTGCCGGAGCTGGCAACGGCGATTGCTGGCGCGCGTAAAGGGGAAGATGATATTGCCATCGGGAATATCATTGGCGCCAATATCCTGAATATTGTGCTGGTTCTCGGGCTGCCGGCGCTGATCGCGCCGGGATCCTTCGCCCCGGAAGCGTTTACGCGCGACTATGCCGTCATGATGCTGGTCAGCGTCGTTTTCGCCCTGCTGTGCTGGCGCCGTAAGCGGCAGCCCGGCCGGCTCGCCGGGGCGCTGCTGGTCGGCGGTTTTGTGGTTTGGTTGGCGATGCTGTACTGGGCAGCACCGCTCTTTGGTGAATGAATCGGGATACCATTATGTCGCAAACAGATTTGCCAACGGATTTTGACTTTCAACGGGCAGGCCGCGAGGTGCTGGAAATTGAACGTGAAGGTCTGGCTCAGCTCGATCAATACATTAATGAAGATTTTACGCGCGCCTGCGAAACGATTTTCCGCTGCGCCGGCAAAGTGGTGGTCATGGGGATGGGCAAGTCCGGGCACATCGGGCGTAAAATGGCGGCCACCTTCGCCAGCACCGGTACGCCGTCGTTCTTCGTTCATCCCGGTGAGGCGGCCCACGGCGATTTAGGCATGGTCACGCCACAGGACGTGATTATCGCCCTGTCGAACTCCGGCGAGTCGAACGAAATATTAGCGCTGATCCCGGTGCTTAAACGGCAGCGGGTGCCGCTGATCTGCATGACCAGCCGTGTGGAAAGCAGCATGGCGCGCGCGGCGGATATCCATCTGTCCGTGAAGGTGCTGAAAGAAGCCTGTCCGCTGGGCCTGGCCCCGACGTCAAGCACCACCGCGGCGCTGGTGATGGGCGATGCGCTGGCGGTCGCGCTGCTGGAAGCGCGCGGCTTTACCGCCGAAGATTTCGCCCTGTCGCACCCCGGCGGCGCGCTGGGCCGCAAGCTGCTGCTGCGGGTCAATGATATCATGCACACCGGCGATGAAATCCCGCACGTTACTCTGCAGGCGACGCTGCGCGACGCGCTGCTGGAAATCACGCGTAAAAATTTAGGCATGACCGCGGTCTGCGACGATCGGATGAACATCATCGGTATTTTCACCGACGGCGATCTGCGCCGGGTGTTCGATTCCGGGGTCGATATGCGTAATGCCGGCATCGCCGAGGTCATGACGCCGGGCGGGATTCGCATCCGCCCCGGCACCCTGGCGGTCGATGCGCTAAATCTGATGCAAGCCCGTCATATCACCTGCGTATTAGTTGCCGATGGCGACCGTCTGTTGGGTGTGGTACATATGCACGATCTCCTGCGCGCAGGCGTAGTGTAAGTAAGGATAAAATAATGAATAATGCTGATGCTCTGCTGGCGACCTGCTACGGACCGGTAAGCCCTGAATTTCTCCAGCGCGCGGCGAAGATCCGTTTACTGATCCTCGACGTTGACGGCGTCCTTTCCGACGGTCTTATCTATATGGGCAATAACGGCGAAGAGCTAAAGGCGTTCAACGTCCGCGATGGTTACGGGATCCGCTGCGCGCTGACTTCAGGTATTGAAGTGGCGATTATTACCGGGCGAAACGCTAAACTGGTAGAAGATCGCTGTCAGACGTTAGGCATTACGCATCTGTATCAGGGGCAGTCCGATAAGCTGCTGGCCTTCCGTGAGCTATTAAGCAAGCTGGCGGTCCGTGCGGACGAAGTGGCCTATATTGGCGATGACCTGATCGACTGGCCGGTAATGGCTGAGACAGGCTTAAGCGTTGCCGTAGCGGATGCGCACCCGCTGCTGCTTCCACGCGCAGACTATGTTACCCGCATCAACGGCGGGCGCGGAGCGGTACGCGAGGTCTGCGATTTGTTACTATTGGCGCAGGGCAAGCTGGATGAGGCCAAAGGGCAATCAATATGAGTAAAACCAGACGTTGGGTTATCATTTTACTGTCGCTGGTCGCGCTGATCCTGATCGGCCTTAACCTGGCGGGTACTGACGATAGCGCTCAGCAGGAGGTCAATCCTGATGACCCAACCTATACCAGCGAGCATACCGATACCGTCGTTTACAGTCCGGAGGGGGCGCTTAACTATCGTCTTATCGCCGAACACGTCGCGTATTTTTCTGCGCAGGAGCTGTCGTGGTTCACTCAGCCGGTGATGACCACCTTTGATACCAACAAAGTCCCAAGCTGGTCAATCAAAGCGGACAAAGCCAGGCTGACCAAAGATCGTATGCTGTATCTTTATGGGCACGTTGAGGTGAATGCGCTAAGCCCTGACTCTCAACTGCGCAAAATTACGACGGATAACGCCCAGATAAACCTGGTGACGCAGGATGTTACCTCCGATGACATGGTAACGTTGTACGGGACAACATTTAATTCCAGTGGCCTAAAAATGCGCGGCAACCTGCGCAGCAAAAATGCCGAGCTGATTGAAAAGGTTAGAACCTCTTATGAAATTCAGAACAAACAAACTCAGCCTTAAGATTGCGCTCGCCAGCGCCATACTGGCCGTCAGCCTGCCGGCACTGGCAAAGACCGGTGATACCGATCAGCCGATTCACATCGAATCCGATCAGCAGTCGCTGGATATGCAGGGCAATGTTGTCACCTTTACCGGTAATGTCGTCGTGACCCAAGGCACTATCAAGATCAATGCCGACAAGGTCGTGGTCACGCGTCCCGGCGGCGAGAGAGGTAAAGAGGTGATCGACGGCTACGGCAATCCGGCAACCTTCTTCCAGATGCAGGATAACGGCAAACCGGTTAAAGGCCGCGCGTCGAAAATGCATTATGAACTGCAAAATGACTTCGTCGTGCTGACCGGCAATGCGCATCTGGAACAGATCGATAGCAATATCCAGGGCGACAAAATCACCTATCTGGTGAAAGAGCAGAAAATGCAGGCGTTCAGCAACAAAGGCGGGCGCGTGACTACGGTTCTGGTTCCTTCGCAGCTGCAGGACAAAGGCACCGCTCAGCCAAAGAAAGGTAAGTAATTCGTTATGGCAACATTAACTGCAAAGAATCTCGCCAAAGCTTATAAAGGCCGCCGCGTGGTGGAAGACGTCAGTCTGACCGTCAACTCCGGTGAGATTGTCGGCCTGCTCGGCCCGAACGGCGCCGGCAAAACCACCACCTTCTACATGGTGGTCGGCATTGTCCCGCGCGACGCCGGCAATATTATCATCGACGATGAGGATATCAGCCTGCTGCCGCTGCACGCCCGCGCGCGCCGGGGTATTGGCTACCTGCCGCAGGAGGCCTCGATTTTCCGTCGCCTGAGCGTCTACGACAACCTGATGGCGGTGCTGCAGATCCGTGACGATCTGAGCAGCGAACAGCGCGACGATCGCGCGAAAGAGCTGATGGAAGAGTTTCATATCGAGCATCTGCGCGACAGCCTCGGTCAGGCGCTTTCCGGCGGCGAACGCCGCCGCGTTGAAATTGCCCGCGCGCTGGCCGCCAACCCTAAATTTATCCTTCTGGATGAACCCTTTGCCGGCGTTGACCCCATTTCGGTTATCGATATCAAACGCATCATTGAGCATCTGCGCGACAGCGGTCTTGGCGTGCTGATCACCGACCATAACGTCAGGGAAACCCTGGCGGTCTGCGAACGGGCTTATATCGTCAGCCAGGGGCATCTCATTGCTCACGGCACCCCGCAGCAAATCCTTGAAGACGAGCAGGTTAAGCGCGTGTATCTTGGGGAAGACTTCAGACTCTGATAGGGTAGAAGTTACAGACGTTTTAGCCGGAGATATTAGCCCTGAATATGAAGCAAGGTTTGCAATTAAGGCTAAGCCAACAGCTTGCCATGACGCCGCAACTGCAGCAGGCCATTCGTTTGCTGCAGCTGTCCACGTTAGAACTCCAGCAGGAACTCCAGCAGGCGCTGGAGAGTAATCCATTGCTTGAGCAAACCGATCTTCACGATGAGGTAGAAACCAAAGAGGTCGAGGACCGCGAATCGCTGGATACCGTCGACGCTCTTGAACAAAAAGATATGCCGGAGGAGCTGCCGCTCGACGCCAGCTGGGATGAGATCTACACCGCCGGCACGCCGTCGGGCAACGGCGTCGATTATCAGGACGACGAGCTGCCTATCTATCAAGGCGAAACGACCCAAAGCCTGCAGGATTACCTGATGTGGCAGGTGGAGCTGACGCCGTTCACCGATACCGACCGCGCGATCGCCACCTCGATCGTCGATGCCGTTGATGACACCGGCTACCTCACTATTAGCCTGGAAGATATTGTCGAGAGCATCGACGATGACGAAATCGGTCTCGAAGAAGTGGAAGCGGTACTCAAGCGCATTCAGCGTTTCGACCCGGTTGGCGTGGCGGCAAAAGATCTGCGCGACTGCCTGCTGGTTCAGCTATCACAATACGCCAAAGAGACGCCGTGGCTGGAAGAGGCCCGGCTTATCATCAGCGATCATCTCGACCTGCTCGCCAATCACGACTTTCGCTCTCTGATGCGCGTTACGCGGCTGAAAGAGGAGGTGCTGAAAGAAGCGGTTAATCTGATCCAGTCGTTAGATCCGCGCCCGGGTCAATCGATCCAAACCAGTGAACCGGAATACGTGATCCCCGATGTGCTGGTGCGCAAGGTCAGCAATCGCTGGGTGGTAGAGCTCAATTCCGATAGCATCCCGCGCCTGAAAATCAACCAGCACTACGCCGCAATGGGCAACAGCACGCGTAACGACGCTGATAGCCAGTTTATCCGCAGTAACCTGCAGGAAGCCCGCTGGCTGATAAAAAGCCTGGAAAGCCGCAACGATACGCTGCTGCGCGTCAGCCGCTGCATCGTCGAACAGCAGCAGGCCTTCTTTGAACAGGGCGAGGAGTTTATGAAACCGATGGTGCTGGCGGATATCGCTCAGGCCGTCGAAATGCATGAATCGACAATTTCCCGCGTTACCACGCAAAAGTACCTGCACAGCCCGCGCGGAATTTTTGAACTGAAGTATTTCTTCTCCAGCCACGTGAATACCGAAGGCGGCGGCGAGGCATCGTCGACCGCAATTCGCGCCCTGGTGAAGAAGTTAATCGCCGCGGAGAACCCCGCGAAGCCGTTGAGTGACAGCAAGCTCACCACCATTCTGTCCGAACAGGGTATCATGGTGGCGCGCCGCACCGTCGCTAAGTACCGAGAGTCTTTATCCATTCCGCCGTCTAACCAGCGTAAGCAGCTGGTGTGACCCAACCGATAAGGAAGACACTATGCAGCTCAACATTACAGGACACAACGTCGAAATCACCCCGGCCCTGCGCGACTTCGTCAACGCGAAGTTCAGCAAGCTGGAGCAGTTTTTCGACAGGATCAATCAGGTCTATATTGTGTTAAAAGTAGAGAAGGTGACGCAAATTGCGGACGCCAATCTGCATGTCAACGGTGGCGAAATCCATGCCAGTGCGGAAGGGCAGGATATGTATGCCGCTATCGATGGCCTCATCGATAAGCTGGCACGACAGTTAACAAAACATAAAGATAAACTAAAACAACACTAATTGTCCGGGCGATCGCCCCTGCCAGCCGCCGGATAGTGTCGGCAGCTGGCAGAGAGCGAGCTCAGGTGAAATTATGATGAACAACGATTCAGCTCTACAACTGAGCAATGTCCTTAACCAGGAATGTACCCGTAGCCAGGTGCACTGCCAGAGCAAGAAGCGCGCGCTGGAGATCATCAGCGAGCTGGCGGCAAAGCAGCTAGGTCTGCCGTCCCAGGTGGTATTCGAAGCGATCCTCACCCGTGAGAAAATGGGCAGTACCGGAATTGGCAACGGCATCGCCATTCCGCACGGTAAGCTTGAAGAGGATACGCTGCGCGCCGTTGGCGTTTTTGTGCAGCTGGAAACGCCGATCGCCTTTGATGCGATCGACAACCAGCCCGTCGATCTGCTGTTTGCGCTTCTGGTGCCGGCCGATCAGACAAAAACCCATCTGCATACGCTGTCGCTGGTGGCAAAACGGCTGGCGGATAAAACGATTTGCCGTCGCCTGCGCGCCGCGCAAAGCGACGAAGAACTGTATGAGATTATCACCGAAGCGGGAAGCAGCGATGACGCATAACGGGAGCGATGGCCTCCCCTTTATCGTACTGAGGAGAAACGGTACATGGTACTGATGATCGTCAGCGGCCGCTCAGGATCGGGGAAATCCGTCGCCCTGCGGGCGCTGGAAGATATGGGCTTCTACTGCGTAGATAACCTGCCGGTAGTGCTGCTGCCCGAACTGGCGAGATCGCTGGCCGACAGAAACATTTCCGCCGCCGTCAGCATCGACGTGCGCAACATGCCGGAGTCGCCGGAAATCTTTGAACAGGCGATGAAGAACCTGCCTGAGGCGTTTTCTCCTCAGCTGCTGTTCCTTGATGCCGATCGCAATACGTTGATTCGTCGCTACAGCGACACACGCCGCCTGCATCCGCTTTCGAGCAAAAACCTGTCCCTTGAGAGCGCTATAGACGAAGAGAGCGCGCTGCTGGAGCCGCTACGCTCCCGCGCCGACCTGATCGTCGACACCTCAGAAATGTCGGTGCACGAGCTGGCAGAAATGCTGCGTACGCGCCTGTTGGGCAAACGCGAACGCGAGCTCACTATGGTCTTTGAGTCCTTTGGCTTTAAGCACGGCATTCCGATCGATGCCGATTACGTCTTCGACGTGCGCTTCCTGCCGAACCCGCACTGGGATCCCAAGCTGCGTCCGATGACCGGCCTCGATAAGCCCGTTGCCGCCTTCCTTGACCGGCACACGGAAGTTCACAACTTTATTTACCAGACCCGCAGCTATCTTGAGCTATGGTTACCCATGCTGGAGACCAATAACCGCAGCTATCTGACGGTCGCTATCGGTTGTACCGGCGGTAAACATCGTTCGGTCTATATCGCCGAACAACTGGCTGACTACTTCCGCTCGCGCGGTAAGAACGTGCAGTCGCGTCACCGGACGCTGGAAAAACGCAAATCATGACCGTAAAGCAGAGCGTTGAAATCACCAATAAGCTGGGCATGCACGCGCGCCCGGCGATGAAGCTGTTCGAGCTGATGCAAAATTTTGATGCTGAAGTGCTGCTGCGCAACGATGAAGGCACGGAGGCGGAAGCCAATAGCGTGATTGCTCTGCTGATGCTCGACTCCGCGAAGGGTCGGCAAATTGAGATTGAGGCCAGCGGTCCGCAGGAAGTCGAAGCGCTGGCCGCGGTTATTGCGCTGTTTAACGCCGGTTTTGACGAAGACTAGCGCCGGCGCTATTCCCCCGGTCGCGCGATGCTTACCGGGGTCGCCGACGCTATTAATACAGCCTGTTCTCCCGCATAAACCCTTCCCCGCCGAGCTGCCGCATCTGGCGTAAGATCCACGCCTGCCTGCTGCGAACATAGCCCGACGGCGCGTCCGCGCGAAAGCGGATCGGATTAGGCAACACGGCGGCCAGCAGCGCCGCTTCCGCCGGCGTTAACCTGCTCGCCGGCTTGTGGAAGTAGTGCTGCGACGCGGCTTCAACGCCAAACGTCCCCTCGCCAAATTCCGCGATATTCAGATACACGGTGAGGATGCGTTTTTTACTCCATACCGTTTCAATCCCGACCGTTAGTCCGGCCTCCAGCCCCTTGCGCAGCCAGCTGCGGCCATCCCATAAAAACAGATTTTTGGCCGTCTGCTGCGACAGGGTTGAGGCGCCGCGCACGCGGTTTTCATTCCGCTCATTGTGCGCCAGCGCTTTTTCAATCGCCGGAACGTCAAAGCCCCAGTGGTTGGGGAATTTTTGGTCCTCAGCCGCCATCACCGCCAGCCCCATCCACGGCGATATCTCATCCATCCCCACCCAATCGGAGTGGGCGACATAGTGAAAATTGCCGCTCAGCCAGGCGCCAACCTGCCGCTCCAGCATTACCGCCGAGAAGGGCACCGGCAGTACGCTAAACAGCGCTATGCCGCCGCCCCAGAAGACGGCAGCCACCAGCAGCACGCGCAGCAGCCCACGCTTTACCATCCGCAGCGGCGAAAAGCGGGTCTTCATGCCGTCAGAACCAGCACGCGCGCCACCAGTTTCTCAATCCCGCTCGCCGCCTCGGCGATATTCTGCGCCAGCATATAGGCTGGCGTGGTGACGACTTTATTCTCTTCATCAACCACAATGTCATCTACCGGACAGGGCACATGCTCGGCCCCCATATCCTCGAGCGCTTCGGCGGTGTCCAGATCGGTGCCAATGGTAACCCGCAGCGGGGCGGGCAGGATTTTTGGCAGCAGCGCCGGCGCGATGCAAATAAAGCCCAGCGGTTTACCGGCCCGATGCATGGCCTGCGTTAGCGCCTTCAGCTCGTCGTCAACGCGACATTCACCGCCTTGCGAGGCAAAGTTGCTGAGGTTTTTCGCGGCGCCAAATCCGCCGGGAACAATCAGCGCATCGAGATCATCGGCCCGGGCGGCGGACAGAGGCTGGATCTCACCGCGGGCGATACGCGCGGCTTCAATCAGCACGTTGCGGCTTTCGGGCAGGAGCTCGCCGGTCAGATGGTTGATAACATCCGTTTGCGCTTTATCAGGCGCAAAGCACACCGCCTGGGCGCCGCCGCGAGCAATCGCCAGCAGGGTAATAACCGCCTCATGAATCTCCGTGCCGTCATAGACACCGCAGCCGCTTAATACGACACCTATCTTTTTCATCACCCCTGCTCCTTAGTGCAAATTCGCTGAAACCAGTCAAAAATTTTGATTTACCCGCATTGCTTCACACATTTGACTGATTCATGTAACAAATAATTTAAGGTTTGCTATCTTAATCAGCGAGCAAACCAAATCCTCAGGTTGCGCCCTGTAAAAAATATCTCTAAAAATTGTGGCGCAACGACTGGTTCCCTGGTGTTGGCGCAGTGTTCGCGCACCCCGGTTTATCCGGGGTCATTTTTTATCTGCCGCCGCAACCCACGCCTTCAGCACCGCCGCATCGTTCTGCCACTCCGATTTCATCTCTTCAACCCATTCGCCAACGTTATCTGACCACGCGGGCAGATCCGGGGTCTGAATCTGCTGTCCAAGCTGCTGAATATGGCGCAGGCCGATAGAGCCCGCGGCGCCCTTAATCTTATGGCCCTCATCGACAATCCCTTTCTGGTCGCGAGCGGTGAGGTTGGACTCCAGCACCGCCAGATAGCCCGGCATCATCTTCTCGAAAACCGCCAGGCCATCGCTGATAAGCTTCGGCCCCACCAGCTCGATGTACTGCTCCAGCATCGGAATATCCAGCACCGAGGCCGATTTAGCCGCATCCACGGCCGGCGCTTCGTCTTCGTCGTCTTCCGGCGAATCCCAGAATTTTTTGATAATTGCGGTTAGCGCCGGGACCGACAGCGGTTTACTCAGCACATCATCCATGCCGGCATCCAGATACTCTTTCTTGTCCTTCAGCACGTTGGCCGTCAGCGCCACCAGCGGCGGCAGCTCGTCGGCGGCATACTGCTGCTTGAACTGACGGGAAATGTCCAGCCCGGTCATATCCGGAAGCTGAATATCCAGCAGCACCAGGTCATATTCACCGGGTTCGAACATCTCCAGCGCGGCTTTGCCGGTCATCGCCACATCGACGCTATTGCCCAGCTTTTCCAGCACCGAGCGGGCGACAATCACGTTCAGCTCAATATCCTCCACCAGCAGCACGTTCAGCGCCGGGAGCGGCATTTCATCGTCCGCCAGCGTGTCTTCAACCTCCTCCGCCACCGCCGGCGCATGCACGGTTAAGGTAAAGGTTGCGCCCTGCCCCGGCTGGCTGGCTACGTTGATGTCGCCGCCCATGTTGCGCGCCAGCCGGCGCGACACCGCGAGGCCAATCCCGGTGCCGGTAGCAGGTTTCCCGCCGTGGCTATCCTTAACCTGATAGTACATTGCAAAGATTTTATCCTGCTCCGCCTGCGGAATACCGATGCCGGAATCCTCAACCTCAAAGTGCAGAATATTGCCCTCGTCGTAGCGAATGCGGACGGTCACATTGCCGCCCTGAGGGGTAAATTTGACCGCATTGCTGATGAGGTTCCACAGGATCTGCCGCAGGCGCGTGCCGTCGGTGACCACCTTATGCGGCAGCGGGAGCGTCGGATCCATCACCAGGCGCAGCCCTTTCTGCTGCGCCTGCAGGCCGGAGAGGTTTTCGAGGTCGGCGAGGAAGCTGGTGAAGTCGACCGGCTGATTATCAAGCTGGACCTTACGCCGCTCCATCTTATCCATATCGATAATATCGTTGAAGATGTTACCCAACGTCACCGCCGATACGTGGATCGTTTTCAGGTATTTTTCCTGCTCGCCGGTAAGTTCGGTATCCAGCAGGATGCGGCTGAGGCCCACGATGCCGTTAAGCGGCGTACGCAGCTCGTGGCTGATGGTGGAGATAAAGGTCGTCTTATCGCGGCTGGCACGCTCCAGAGCGTCCTGATAGCGCTTACGTTCGGTAATATCGCGGCCGAAGCCCATCAGGCCACGGCGTTTACCAACGCGATCGTAGTAGGGAACCTTGCGGATTTCAAAGCAAGCTTTGCGCCCGTCCGGGTAATCCAGCCACTGTTCATAGGTCAGAGAGACGTTATGCCGGAATACCTTCTCATCCGTTTCCAGCACTTTCTCCGCCGCTTCCTCGTTATAGACATCCTGCGGCTTGAGGCGGATAAGCTGCTTCTCGCTCTTACCCGTCAGCAATCTCCATCGCCCGGTTACAGCCGGAAAACTCTTTATCTTCATTGCGATAGAAAACAAGGTCCGGCGAGGCGTCGAGGAATGAGCGCAGGAAGGAGGACTGCTGTTCGAGCTGAATTTGCGTCTCTTCACGCTCTTTCATCTCGATCTTCAGCTGTTCCAGCGTGGTTTCGCGTTCGGCTTCCGCCTTCTCACGCTCGCCAATCTCCTGATTGAGCTGGGCGATGTTGTCCTTGAGCTGCACGTTGAGCGTCAGATCCCGCTCGCGCATCTCCTCCAGCTTCTCCACCAGCCTCGAGAGGCGCTGCCGCGACTCCTCCAGCTGTTCAACCACCACCGACAGAAAGTAGACCGCCCACGGGGTAATCAACAGGCCAAAGAAGATAGAGCGGATCACATCGATGCTTTCGACCTGGCCGTGCAGCACCATCGTAACGGCCATCTGAACCACAATCGCCAGCACCACCAGGGCCAGGGCTAACAGCATGGAAAAACGCACCAGACCCAGCTTCATCATCAGGTCAACATAGTACTGCGCCAGCATACGGATTTGCTTCATAAGGGATTCCTTCGCCACAACTGTGCACAATAATACCCAATTCTGAGCAAGGCGCCGTAAGTTGTGCGAAAAATGCCGATCCTCTTCATACTTCAGGCCACAGCGGCGCGGCGTTATTCACGGGCTATGCGGCGGTCGGGTTCCACGCGCGACCCAGCGCCGAACCCTGCACGCCGTGCTGGTGCAGATAGCGGTCCAGTTCAACCATCCCGGTCCAGCGATTTTCGCACCACAGCGGCGCCAGCAGGGTCGGACGGCGGGCGCTGGCGGAGATGCGGTGATAAATTACTTCCGGCGGCGTGTGGCGAATCATCTCTCCGGCGGTCACGGTATAGTCATCCAGCTCGATGCCGGTCAGGCGTGTGAAGAACGAATAGATTTGATACTTCCGGGAACATGAGGAATTAAGCGGAAACTCGCGGGATTACTGGATTCGGCACAAAATTGGATTTGATACCGATTTGAAGAAAATGAAGCCGATCGGCAAAACATTTGATACTGCTAATTAATAGACTTTAAAACCACATAACCATCGTTCAAAATCAATTCTAACATACTTCTCAGAAAACAGGCCGGTTCAATGCGGCTGGGATGTACCGCGATAAATGAAGGCAGGGCACCACATTAACTGGCCTTCTTGCTAGAACTGGATGGGCTCGGCTTGGTCACACCTTCACTACTTTCAGATGCCCCTTTTTTCATTTGCATGTTTAACCTTATCAGACGTTCTTTCTCCTCATTAGTTAACTCGTACCAAGTTGAATTTACCTCATTGATAGTATTAAACATTCTTATCACGCCTTGAGCCCCAAAGGTTACAAAAATGTTAATCAGCTTTGTTTTGTCATTGACGTTGAGGGCATCAAAAATAGCTCCCCATGTTAGTGATAGAGCGTCTTCAGGTTTGCTGTGTTGTACCAATAACTCTTCAGTAACCCCCTCCTTTGAGTTGAATGAGAGCTTGGTGGGCCCTGTTCCATCAAGACTTTTCAGGGCGTCTTCATTCATACCAGTACCCCAATCGCTCCTCCCTGTTGCCAGCCAGCCAATGGATACGCCTTCATAGGCTGAAATTCTGATTACTACATCAAGACCAGGCGTTGCTCCCTTAGCAAAATAGTTGTTTAAAGTAGAATACGGCAGGCCCCAGTCAATGGATGCTTGACGCATGGATCTCCCTTTGAATAGATGCTTTAACCTATCCTGAATGCTTTCTTTCGCGTTGCAATCAAAAGAAAAACTGCTTTCTTTTTTATTTGTCATTTTCCATTCTCCGCAAGTGTTTGTTTTTTAATCAATTAACTTCGTGTAGCAAGGTACGTATCTACATAGAGAAAAGAAAGGTTGATATTTTCTTTTGGTAGATCAATACTTATTCCAACGGATAACCCCGGCGGATTACTCCGGCGGATAACTTTAAAGAGTAAACGAACTATGGAAAGAAATGAAGTGCGTGACTGGCATCGCATTGACATTGTCGCCGAGCTTCACAAGCGCGGCGTGACAATGCGCCGCCTTTCCACCGCTGCGGGGTTAAGTCCCGACACGCTGAAAAATGCGCTGGCTCGTCCGTATCCAAAAGGTGAGCGCATCATTGCTGATGCACTCAATATGGAGCCCTCATCAATCTGGCCAAGCCGATACAACAAGGATTTGTGATCATGTTTGTCACTGTGAATGAATTAGTTGGCCTTCCCGGCTTGCCCGGCACTCAACAGGGTATTCGCGGGATGATGAACAAGCGGACGGCGAATGCGCCAGCTCTTGTGCGCAAGCGTCAGGGGACAAAGGCATTCGAATATCACATTGACTGCCTTCCTGACTCCGCGCAGAAAGCGCTACGTGCTCGCCAGATTAAAGAACTGATGAACAGTTCACCGAAAGAGCCGCCTGTTGCTCCTGCTACCGCATCGACTACGCCGGGCACCAAAGGTGCCGAGGAGAGCAAAATCACGGTGTACCGCAAATGCCCGGCGCTGATGGAACAGAAGCTGAACGGTCTGACAGCGGCACAGCGCAAGACTGCTGATGCGCGTATGGCTCTGGTCGTTGAAGTGCTGCGCCTCGGAGAACTGCCGGGATACAGCCGGGCAAAAGCTATCCGCGAGATTGTTCGTCAGGCTCAGAGTGGCGAACTGCCTGAGTGGCTGGCCGCAGCCGTCTCTCTGGCAAACGCCAAAAAAGGCACGTCACGGTCACTGAGTGAAATATCACTCAAGCGCTGGGTGGCTGATTTCAATAAAACCCGCTCTGCCGCTGAGCGTCTTCTTTTGCTTGCTCCGGGTAAACGTCAGGTCGTTAAGCCTGAAGAAATCAGATGGTTGCCCGAGTTCCTGAGTTTTTATCGTCGCCCTGACGGTCGCGGTATTCAGGAGGCTTACGATGACTTTGCAACTGAATGGGCTGAGCGTTACCGGGATGATTCGATGATGGCCGCAGCCATCCCTTCTTACGATCAGGTGTGCTATGCCATGAATAAATTACCCGTTGTTGTTAAGCAGAAAGGCCGCATCACCGGCAGCGAGTTCCGTCAGTATGAGGGCTTTGTCCGCCGTGACTGGGAGTCATTACCGGTTAATTACGTCTGGATTGGTGACGGCCACGGCATGAAGATGAAGGTCGCCCATCCTGACCACGGCAACCCGTTCTCGCCGGAGGTGACGTTTATCCTGGATGGTAGCTGCCGCTATATTGTCGGCTGGAGTCTGGCACTGTCTGAAAATGTGATAGCCGTTACCGACGCCCTGCGCCACGGCATTAAAAACCACGGCAAACCGTTCCTGTACTATTCCGATAACGGTGGCGGCGAGACCAATAGTACCTTCGATGCTGAGCTGACCGGTATTCTTCCACGGCTCGGTATCGATCACCGGCTTGGTATCCCTGAAAATCCGCAGGGGCGTGGCATTATTGAGATCCTCAACAAAACGCTAGGGATGCGTATTTCACGCCAGTTCGCCACCTATTACGGCACCGGCGCAGACCGCAGCACCGTTCGTCGCATGACAAAAGCGCTGCAGTCCGCGACGAATGCAGCGAACAAAGGGAAAGAGCCGACGGCAAAACAACAGCAGACCCTGCGCGATCTGCCCTCATGGGAATCGCTGATTGAACACATCGAGGCCGGTGTCGAGTGGTATAACAACCGCCCGCATGAGTCTCTGCCGCGACGCGGTGATGGTGAACACTTCACCCCGGCACAGTTCCGCCGCTACAAGCTGGAAAAAGAAGCGACAGAAATAGAATGGCTGTCGGATCTGGAGCTGCGTGAGATGTTTATGCCGCAGATAGAGCGAACCGTCAACCGCTGTGAGGTCCGTTTATTCAATAACCTGTATTACTCCGCTGAGCTGAATAACGAGCACGGTAATAAAGTGCTCGTTAATTACGATATTCACGACGCAACCCGAGTGGTTATTCGTCGCCCGGATGGTTCATTTATTTGCGAAGCTGTCTGGGATGGCAATAAACAGCAGGCATTTCCGGTCACTGCCGAATATCACCAGCGTCAGCAACGTATCAAAGGGATGCGTCAGCGCGGCGAGGAGAAAGTCCGCCTGGCCGAGGCCGAGAACGTCCACACCCTGCCAGCCTCCGGCAGAGCAGGAATGGCGGCACGGCAACGTCTACCAAAGGTCTTGCGGGCGTCAAGTCGCAGTACCTGCGCATCGCTACTGAAGTGCCGAGCGGCTCTGCATCCAATACGTATGGCTGGCTCTCGGACCTGCCGACCATCAAAGAGTGGGTCAGCGCCCGCCAGTTCGCGCAGTTGTCACAGTACGGCTACACCATCTTCAACAAGACCTGGGAAAACTCGATCAAGGTCAAGCGTGAAAATATCGAAGACGACCAGATTGGTCAGTACAGCGTAATTGCGCAGGCATTCGGTCAGCAGGTCGCCGAGTTCCCGGACACGCTGAGCTTCCCGCTGCTGGTTGCTGGTTTCAGTACCCTGTGCTTTGACGGCCAGAACTTCTTTGATACTGACCATCCGATGGCGGGCGGCACCTACAGCAACATTGTGGGTGATATCGCGACTGACAAAGGTGAGCCGTGGTTCCTGATTGATGAGAGCCAGGTACTCAAGCCGATCCTTTACCAGAACCGTCGTCCCTTCAATTTCCAGGCACTGGATGACCTCAGCAGTGACCACACCTTCAAGAACAATGAGTTCCTGTATGGCGTGGATGGCCGCTGCAACGTGGGCTTTGGTTTCTGGCAGACCGCCTGCGGGTCCCGCGCGCCGCTGACTGTCGCCAGCTATGAGGCGGCGGTGAAGGTTCTGCAGGGCATGAAGCGCGATTCCGGTAACCCGCTGGGTATCCGTCCGACCACGCTGGTCGTCGGTCCGAACAACCGCGCAGCCGCGAAGAAGATCATCGACGCGATGCTGGTCGATGGCGGTAACTCCAACATCTATTACAAGGATGTGGAGATCGTCGACAGCCCGTTTATCACCACCCCGGCGTAACCATCAGCCTGCGTTTTAAAACCGTTACAGCGGGCGTTAAACCCGCTGTAACCCACCTTTAAAGAGGATGGAACAGTGAGTGGAACGAAAGAAAAAACAACGGGTAAGCAAAGCGCTAAAGGTCGCGCTGGCAAGGTTTCAGCGCAGGAAGTGGCACCGGCTGATGCATCTGACCTGCCGGGAGCTGAACGGTCAGTCACATTGCCAGGGCATTACATTGCGGTGGGTGCGTCCTCCGTCAGCGTGACGTCTGCCAATGCTGGCATTACCGCTGCGCCAACTTTTCCTTCAGCTGACTGGCTTAACGGCGTTCAGGGTGAGTTAAGCACTGTCCTGGAGGCTGCGGGTCAGGCCAGCACTGTCGCTCAAACGGTGCCAGCAACCGACGACATCGAGGTACTGGAGGTTCGCGCCCGGTCTGAGCGTGGCTTCTGGCGCTGCGGTCGCTTCTGGCCGCGCGAGCCGGTGCATGTGTTTGTCAGCGACGATCCCGATGGCGATAACGAGGCGAACGCGCTGGAGGATGATGTGGTGGTGGAGTGCTTCATCAGTCACGAAACCGCAGCACGCCTGAAAGCTGAGCCTCATCTGGTGGTGACGGTCCTGCAGACGGTAACGGAGAAAGACTGATGGGAATTTACGTTACCCGTGATGACCTGCTGGCTGCGGACGGGTCGCTGGTCTGGACGATGGCCATCGACAAAGCGACTGACCAGCTCGACGAGACGAAGATAGCCACGGCCATCGAGGATGCCGATGCGGAGATCAACTCGTTTCTGTCAAAGCGTTACCAGTTACCGCTGAACATCACCACCGTTCCGCGCCCGCTGCACCGGGTAGCTGTATCCATCGCTATTTACTGGCTGTCCGAGCGCGACAATCAGGTCACCGACCTGATTCAGAAGCGCTACGACAGCGCCATCCAGACCCTCAAGGAGATGGCGAACGGTACGCGCGACCTCGGCCTGCCGACCGACACTCCGGCCCCGGAGACCGATAACGGCAGGATGATTGTTGTCTCTGATAACAAACGTCTGTTCACCCGTAACAACCTTAAAGGGGTGCTGTGATGGGGATATCGGTTGAGGTTATCGGTGCTGAGAAGCTGCAGCAGATGCGACTGGCCATCGAGAAACTCTCTGACAGCTCACTGCAGCAGGAACTGCTGGAGAGTATCGGCGCTGTCGTGGAATCGCAGACCCGCCGCCGCATCAGCGACGAGAAAACCTCACCGGCCGGCGAGCGCTGGGAGGAATGGTCCGAAGGTTACCGCAAGACCCGCAGCGGCAATCAGAGCCTGCTGCAGGGCAACGGCGATCTGCTCGACAGCATCCAGTACATCGTCGGGCGTGGCCGCGTTCGCGTGGGTTCGCCGCTCAGCTACAGCGGCGTTCATCAGGACGGCTTTGCAGGCAGCGTCCCGGTCAGCGCTCACAAGCGTCTCATTCATCAGGCGTTTGGCCGGGCGCTCAAGCATCCGGTCTGGCAGAGCGTGGGCTCCCATACCCGCCAGATGAATATTCCGCAGCGCGAGTACCTCGGGCTGTCCACCGCAAACAGTGATGAGCTGATGCATGTCATCGGCGATTTCTGGAGTGAGGTATTACCGTGACTAACGAACGTCCGTCCCTGCTGACCACCGGCTCCACGGTCTCCGCCGCTGAGAACATAGTGGCGTGGCTGAAGCCGGAGTTGCTGAACGAACCTCAGCAAAACAAACCTGACCGCGTCAGCGTGATTGAACGCCATATCGGCCAGTTCAGCACCCCGGCTGAGGTCAAAACCTGGCTGTCAGATCGTGATGGCTGTATCCGTCTGGCCGCACTCCGCGTGCGCAATATCCGCGCTCAGGCTGGCGGCACCGTCGGCGATATCACCTGGGCGGCGTACGTCATGGCCACCGATGCATGGGGCTATACGCGCGATACCCGCTGCGAGGTGCTGGTCGGAAAGCTGGTGCGCCGTATTGTCCAGCGCGGAGCCGCTAACGGTATGAAGGCTGAGCGTCTGGCCACCTCCGTCAGCGCCGACAACATCTATTCCGGCGGGTTGAACGATCTGGGTCTGACCATGTGGGCCGTGACGTGGGAACAGGAGTTCCGCCTGGATGATGAGATCGACCTTGCCACCCTCCCGGACTTCCTGCGGCTGGGTGCAACACTGCAGGTCAGCGACGATACCGACCCCATTAAAGACGTTATTAACGTAAGAGAGCCATAACGATGAAGAAACATATTAAGCCCGCCCGCGCGGGACTGCAGGTGCGTAAAGCTGATGGCCAGCGCCTCAGTCCCGAAGGAGAAACGCTCCCCGTGAGCGCGTGGTGGCACCGTCGCGAAGCTGAAGGTGATGTTGTTATCGCGGATATCCAGGCTGGATCCGTAACCGAACCGGCGGAAGTCCGCCAGACCCGAACCGCAAAGGAGAAGTGATATGTCGTCACTGGGTAATATTCCTGCTGATATCCGCGTTCCGCTGGTGTACATCGATATTGATAATTCTCAGGCGCTCGACAGCGCCCCGGCGCAGTCGCGCAAAATTATCGTTATCGGCCAGCAGAGTGCGACCGGCACCGCTGCCGTTCTGACGCAAAACCGCATCACCAGCGACGGCACCGCTGACCAGCTTTACGGTAAAGGCTCCATGCTGGCCGGGATGCTTAAAACCCTGCGTAAGGCGAACAGCTATACCGAAGTGTGGGCGACGGGCCTGGCTGATATTGCTGCCGGTGCTGCTGCAAAATCGGAGCTGGCCGTCACCGGCCCGGCCACTGCTGCGGGCACGCTGGCCCTGCTGGTTAACGGTATATCGGTGCCGGTCGGCGTCAGCGCTGACGATACCGCCGACACTATCGCGACAGCCATTATCGCCGCCGTGAAAAAACTGCCGGGCACGCAGGTCACAGCTGCGCTGAAGGCGGATTCGACCACCACCGTCACCCTGACCACCAACTGGAAAGGCGCGACCGGCAATGCGATGGACGTCCGTCTCAACTACTACACCGGCGAGCAGAACCCTGCAGGCGTTGCGGTGGTCATCACTGCATTCAGCGGCGGCACCGGCACCCCGGATATTGCGGCAGTTGTCGCGGCGCTGGGCGATGACTGGTACACCGATATTGTGTTCCCGTTCAACGATACGCAGAGCCTGAACACCATCCGGGATGAACTGCTCGTACGCTGGGGGCCACTCAGGATGATTGAGGCGCAGCTCTGGACGGCCTTCCGGGGCACTCATGCCGAAAGCGGCACCTTTGGCGAAACCCGCAATGACTGGCTGATTTCCTGCATCGGGACCAACATCGCACCGCAACCGCACTGGCTGTGGGCGGCTTCCTACGGCGGCATCGCCTCCTACTATCTGGCCAACGACCCGGCCCGTCCGCTGCAGACGCTGGTGCTGCCGGGTATCCTGCCTCCGGTCAAAACAGTGCGCTGGGATATGCCGGAGCGCAACCTGCTGCTGCATGACGGCATCGCCACCCATTACGTTGACGCCAGCGACAACGTCTGTATTGAACGAGAAATCACGATGTACCGCGTCAACCAGTATGGCGACGCCGATACGTCGTACCTCGACGTGCAGTCACCGGCGACGCTGGGGCGCATTCGCTATGTCATCAAAAACCGCTTCACCAACCGCTACCCGCGTCACAAGCTGGCCGGGGATGATGTGCTCGACCTGCTTGATCCGGGTCAGCCGGTGATGACGCCGAAGATTGGCCGTGCCGAGCTGCTGGATATCGCACTGACTGAGCTGATCCCTGCCGGTCTGATTGAGGACTTCGACGACTACAAAGACACGCTGGAGGTCTATCTCGATGGCGACGACAAAAACCGCCTGAACTTCATCTGCCACCCGAACCTGGTCAACCAGCTGCGTGTGCTGGCCGGTCTCATCCAGTTCAAACTTTAAGGAGCCTTTATGAGCATTCTGGGTCAGGCGGCCATCCGTATTAATGGCCGCGAAATTAAAACCGAGGGTAAATCCACCCTCAATCCGGGCGGTAAAACGCGCACCCCGCATATGGGGGGCGGCAAGGTCTGGGGCACCTCCGGCAAGATGGCGGGTCCCTCGATCCAGATGACCATCGCTGCAGCGCAGGACATGGATGTTATCGAAATCAGTGGCTGGGAAGGTGTCACCGTCATGTTCGAGGGCGATAACGGCCTGACCTACATGATGACCGGCGCGGCAACCGCCGAACCCGCCACGCTGGAGGAAGACGGCGGCACCATCAGCGCCAACTTTATCGGCACTAAACTGGTGAAGGTGTAAATCATGGCTGAGATGAACATCACCTTAAAACACGGTTACATCGCCGGTAAAGGCACTGACGACGAGATCCACTACAAAGAAGTCACCTTTCGCGAACTGACCTCAAAAGACGTTATCGATGCTCAGCTGGAGGCCGAACGTGTGGTCATCGGGGAGAACGGCAAGGCGGTGGCGTACTGCTCTGAGGTGCTGATGGGGCTGGGCATGCTGCGGCGACAGATTGCTTCGGTGGGTGAAATCCCGGGGCCATTGTCCCTGAAGCAAATCTACGCCTTTCACCCGGAGGATCTGGAGTTACTCAGCAATAAAGCAGCTGCTCTCGATGACCTGCTTTCGGAGACCGCGTCTCGGGGGCGACCTGGTGCCGCTGGCGACGGCGCTCAGTAATCTCATCGTCAATTTGTCGCAACGTTTTGATATGTCCTGTCTGCAGCAGTTGCCACTACGGCAACTGCTGCGCCTGACAGAGCAGCTGAGGAAGCAACATGGCAAACCGCCTCACCACTGAAATACTCATCAATCTGGCAGGTAACCTGACAGCCAAAGCCCGCCAGTACGGGGCCAACATGTCCGAGTTCGCCCGCACAAATCAACGGGCAAT
This sequence comes from Klebsiella sp. WOUb02, assembly GCF_050058015.1. NCBI lineage: Bacteria > Pseudomonadati > Pseudomonadota > Gammaproteobacteria > Enterobacterales > Enterobacteriaceae > Klebsiella > Klebsiella sp. WOUb02. The sequence goes on along the minus strand of NZ_CP170106.1, from coordinate 4,511 downwards.
GTCGGTTGTCAAAGCCACCTCTGCTGCTGCAGGTCGGGGGCTTGATGCATTGGGTAATCGCTACACAACAATGATTGCGGGTTTTGCCGGGGGCGCTCTGTTACGAAATTATCAACAATTAGATAGACGTTTAACTCGGATGGGGATTACTGCAGGTAAAACACGAAAAGAGATTGCTGATATTTTCGATACCTCACAAAACGTAGCGATTAAGTTTGGAGTCGATACCAGCGAAATTCAGGGGGCCTTTGAGGAAATCAACGGCCGGTCTGGGGATCTGAATCTTGCGCTCAAGAACACCGACAACATAGGCATGGCAATAGCCGCTTCAGGAGCGGATGGCGCGACTCTTGGTGGACTCATCGCTGAGTATAAAAAACTTCAGATAGAAGATAAAAAGCAGACGCTACTTGCTCTGGATGGAATGAACCGGCTAGGTAAGGAAGGTGCTTTCGAACTTAAGGATGCCGCTGAAAAATTACCTGCTTCTCTTTCTATGTACGCTGCTGTTGGCGGGAAAGGTGTTAAAGGCGCAATGGATGTGATGACCGTTGCGGAATCTGCTATGGATGTAACAGCCAATAAAGATAAAGCTGCAACAGCCGTCGAAAATTTTATTCGTGACCTCCAGAATCCAAAGGTTGTTAAGACGTTGCAAAAAAATGGCATCAACGTTTTCGATAACAATGGTTCAATGCGACCCCTTCCTGACTTACTTCAGGAAACCGCTGCGAGATTCTTCCCGTGGAGGCAGTAAAAAAACAACGCGGACGCCTCACTGAAGCCGGGTTTAATCAGGACAGTATGGATTTAATTGCAGGCGTTACAGGAGAGGCTGGCGCAAAAAAATTAAAAACTTATATGGGCGTAGTTGCCGATGGTCAGAGCATTATTGAGGATGCAGCTTATGCATCACAAGATTTCACATCAGCTATGCAACGCCTCGCAACAACCCTGGAAAAATTCGCTAATAAAAACCTTGCCAAGCCCATTCAGGAACTTGCGGATGTCATTAATAATTTAGATCCCAAAGTTGTCCAGGAATGGCTGGAATTTGGTAAGAATGTAGCCATTTCGATAGGCGGGATTATTGCCGCAAGGAAGGCGTTCAAGTTTGGTAAAGATATTTGGGATATGTTTTCACCCGGTAAAGGAAAGGGGCTACCAGGAGATGTTGCTGACGCTTTTGGTTCCGGGGTAATGCCTGTTTATGTGACAAACTGGCCAGCGGGTGGATTGGGCGGAGATAAAGAAGATAGCCCGTTTAAAAAAATCCTTAATTTTGCTTCAAATTTACCAGGTCGTCTAGGTACCGCTGCCACGGCAGCACTGATGATTAATGAGTCCTTAGATTTATTGGATTTCGATCCTTTTTCCGATAAAGGTCGGGAGGACCTCATCAAGCGGGTCCAACAAAATAACTCACGTACCACTATGTGGAGTGACTTAATTAACTGGCTCGAATCTTCGGGTCAGCCGCCTGCAGGTTATCAGGACCCGTCACCGTGGGCGTCGATGCAGCCGCAAAATCAGTATGCTTACCCGTTCCTGCCCCAGCAGCGAAAGGCAGTATCGAGGTTTCTGTTAAAGATGATCGGGTTCAGGTGACCAGCGTCAAGGTCAACGCCCCCGGCGTCACCCTGAGCGCCCAGTCTGGCGTCAGCAATGTGGAGCAGGACTGATGGCCACTCAATGGGAAGACCTGCGTGATGCCTCGTTCCGGGGCGTCGCTTTCTTTTTCCGCGACGTCGAGGGGGCTGGCGGCCGCCGGGCTATCCCTCATGCCTACCCCAAAAAAGAGGTGGGCTGGACGGAAGACCACGGCGCGGTGCTGACTCAGCAGCAGATTAACGTGATCCTGCTCGGCACTGACTACATCGACCAGATGAACCGCCTGCTGGCGGCGCTCAATACTGCCGGTCCGGGTGAGCTGGTGCATCCGTGGTTCGGGGTGCAGAAGGTTCAGGTGGGCCGCGTTACGCACCGTCTCTCCACCGAAGAAGGCGGCATTGCCTACATTTCCTTTGAGGTCTACGAGGCTGGCGAGCGGTTCCCGTCCGGCACTGAAGACACCAGTGCCACCACGCTCAGCGCGGCGGATAAGGTCAGGGAAGCGCTGGCCAGCGGTGATTATTTTGCGGCGCTCGACGGTGTCGGCAGCATGGTGGACACCCTGCTGGAGGACATGGAGGGCTTTGTCACCAGCCTGCCGACCTTGCCGGATGCGCTCAGCGAGTGGATGGACCGCCTCAACCGGTTTAAGGATCTCGCCGGTATTGTCGCTGCCGCTCCGGGGGAAATGATCCGCGATATCACCGGTCTCATCAGCGATATGAAAGACCTGGTCTCTGAGCCCCCGTTCGCCCTGCGGGTCTATGACCCGCTGCGCGATAAGTGGGAAGGCGACCGGGCCGCGCAGTCTGCAACCAAATCCCTGGTCGATAACATCAGCGTGAACACCGATATCGGCTTTGCCAGCAGCGTCACACCGGCATCGACGCCGGAGACCACGGCGGCGATGGAGACCAATATCGTTGACTTCCGTCGTCTGGTTATTATCTCCACGCTGGTCGCTCAGGCTGAAGCAGTGGCCACCGCGACCTTTGAGACCGGCCAGGATGCACAGAACACCGGCGACCAGCTGGCGGAGCGTCTCGGCGAGACCGCAGCAGAAGCCGTCGAAAGCGGCCTGCGTGAGCTGTGGCGTTCCCTTCGCGAACTGCGGTTCGCGGTGGCGCATTGTGCGTATCCGCAGCATCCGGGCCTGCCGGAGCTTCGTCGCGTCACCCCGCCCCGGACAGTGCCGGTGATGCTGCTGGCCTACCGCGAGACCGGCGACGCGGAGAACCGGGACGAACTGGTCACCCGCAACCGGCTGCGTTATCCCTCCTTTATTACACCTTCACAGACGATTGAGATCATCAGCAATGACTGAAGAGTTAACCCTGAACGTTGACGGCAAGGTCTGGGGCGGCTGGACGGACATGTCCATTAACCGCTCGCTGGAGTCTGTGGCGGGCGAGTTCGACCTGACCGTCACCGCCCAATGGTCATCTGCCGCGCCGCGCTCCATCAAACCCGGCCAGTCCTGCACGGTCTCCATCGGCAGCGACCGCGTCATGACCGGCTACATCGACGACTTCATTCCCAGCTATGACTCGGAAAACGTCTCCCTGCGCGTCATGGGGCGCGACAAGACCGGCGATCTGGTGGACAGTCAGTGGTCGATAAGTCCGGCCAGTGGAAAGGTCTGAAGCTTGAGCAGCTTGCGGCCACCATCTGCAAACCCTACGGCATCGAGGTGGTTAACGAGACTGACACCGGCGACGCCTTTGGCAGCATCACCCTCGAACAGGGTGAAACCGGCTTTGAACTGCTCGACCGGCTGGCAAAACAGCGCGGCGTTCTCGTTACGTCAGACGCTTACGGTCGGCTGGTTATCACCCGTGCATCCACCCAACGGGCAGGAGTGGCGCTCACCCTCGGCGACAATATTCTGGCTGCACGTGGACGCTTCAACTGGCGCGAACGGGCCAGCCAGTACATCGTCAAAGGTTCCGCCAGTGCGGGCGGTGCGACGTGGGACGACCAGCCGGTGAAAATGGTCGGCGGTCGCCAGACGGTGGTCAGCGACCCGGAGATCACCCGCTATCGTCCGAAGATTCTCGTTCACGCAAGACAGCCTGACGGTCGGCGGTGCCAGTGCCCGTGGGGAGTGGTACAAGACCCGCATGATGGGTGAAGCAAATACCACCGAAATCACCGTCGCGGGCTGGCGTGAGAACGGCATCAGCGGCCCGCTGTGGCAGACGAACCGGCTGGTAAAAGTAACCGACGCCATCCAGCAGCTCGACGTCACCTGGCTGATTAAGACAGTTTCCTTATGGAAGGCGATCAGGGGCGTCTGACTGTGCTGTCACTGGTGCCGCCTGAGTCGCTGGATATGCCCGAACAGAAAGCTAAAAGTAAGGGTAAAAAGGCGAAGTCTAAGACTTCAGTGGGGGTGACATGGGACTGAAGGAGGTCAATTTTTCCCGCTCTATCGCCGCTATGGGCCGCCGCCTGCGCCTGATGGTGGACCGTGCGCTGGTGCGTATCAGTGACGGACAGCCTCGGACGGCAGAACCTGCAGGTGCAGTCGCTGGCCGATGAGACCAATGACGACGTCGAGCGCTTCCAGAACTATGGCTTTTCCAGCGTTCCGCCTGCGGGCTCCGAGGCCATTGTCGTCGCCGTGGGCGGTCGTCGTGGCGGCATGGTGGCCATCGCCGTCGAGGATAAAGGGCGCCGCCCCCGTGGCGGCGAAGAAGGCGACGTTATTCTTTATCATCAGGAAGGCCATATTATTCGTCTGAAAAAGAATGGCGTCATTGAAATAACAGGGAAGACGGTAAATGTGGTTGCCGAAGAGATCTGTGACATTATCGGTAAACAGATAAATATCACCGGCCCCACTTCTTTGAGTGAAGATATTCAGGTTAAGGGAAAGAGCTTCCTTGACCATATTCATA
>NZ_CP170105.1:0-275668 GCF_050058015.1 Klebsiella sp. WOUb02 | reverse complement strand
GTCTCATCGGCCAGCGACTGCACCTGCAGGTTCTGCCGTCCGAGGCTGTCCGTCACGATACGCACCAGCGCACGGTCCACCATCAGGCGCAGGCGGCGGCCCATAGCGGCGATAGAGCGGGAAAAATTGACCTCCTTCAGTCCCATGTCACCCCCACTGAAGTCTTAGACTTCGCCTTTTTACCCTTACTTTTAGCTTTCTGTTCGGGCATATCCAGCGACTCAGGCGGCACCAGTGACAGCACAGTCAGACGCCCCTGATCGCCTTCCATAAAGGAAACTGTCTTAATCAGCCAGGTGACGTCGAGCTGCTGGATGGCGTCGGTTACTTTTACCAGCCGGTTCGTCTGCCACAGCGGGCCGCTGATGCCGTTCTCACGCCAGCCCGCGACGGTGATTTCGGTGGTATTTGCTTCACCCATCATGCGGGTCTTGTACCACTCCCCACGGGCACTGGCACCGCCGACCGTCAGGCTGTCTTCGTTAACCAGAATCTTCGGACGATAGCGGGTGATCTCCGGGTCGCTGACTACCGTCTGGCGACCGCCGACCATTTTCACCGGCTGGTCGTCCCACGTCGCACCGCCCGCACTGGCGGAACCTTTGACGATGTACTGGCTGGCCCGTTCGCGCCAGTGAAGCGTCCACGTGCAGCCAGAATATTGTCGCCGAGGGTGAGCGCCACTCCTGCCCGTTGGGTGGATGCACGGGTGATAACCAGCCGACCGTAAGCGTCTGACGTCACGAGAACGCCGCGCTGTTTTGCCAGCCGGTCGAGCAGTTCAAAGCCGGTTTCACCCTGTTCGAGGGTGATGCTGCCAAAGGCGTCGCCGGTGTCAGTCTCGTTAACCACCTCGATGCCGTAGGGTTTGCAGATGGTGGCCGCAAGCTGCTCAAGCTTCAGACCTTTCCACTGGCCGGACTTATCGACCACTGAGCTGTCCACCAGATCGCCGGTCTTGTCGCGTCCCATCACGCGCAGGGAGACGTTCTCCGCGTCATAGCTGGGAATGAAGTCGTCAATGTAGCCGGTCATGACGCGGTCGCTGCCGATGGAGACCGTGCAGGACTGGCCGGGTTTGATGGAGCGCGGTGCGGCAGATGACCATTGGGCGGTGACGGTCAGATCAAACTCGCCCGCCACGGACTCCAGCGAGCGGTTAATGGTCATGTCGGTCCAGCCGCCCCAGACCTTGCCGTCAACGTTCAGGGTTAACTCTTCAGTCATTGCTGATGATCTCAATCGTCTGTGACGGGGTAATAAAGGAGGGATAACGCAGCCGGTTGCGGGTCACCAGTTCGTCCCGGTTCTCCGCGTCGCCGGTCTCCCGGTAGGCCAGCAGCATCACCGGCACTGTCCGGGGCGGGGTGACGCGACGAAGCTCCGGCAGCTGGATGCTGCGGATACGCACATCATTCACCACCGCGAACCGCAGCTCGCGAAGGGAGCGCCACAGCTCACGGAGACCGCTTTCGACGGCTTCCGCTGCGGTCTCGCTGAGACGCTCCGCCAGCTGGTCGCCGGTGTTCTGTGCATCCTGGCCGGTCTCGAAGGTCGCGGTGGCCACCGCTTCAGCCTTAGCGACCAGTGTGGAGATAATGACCAGACGGCGGAAGTCTTCGATATTGGTCTCCATCGACGCCGTGGTCTCCGGCGTCGATGCCGGTGTGACGCTGCTGGCAAAGCCGATATCGGTGTTCACGCTGATGTTATCGACCAGAGATTTGGTTGCTGACAGTGCGGCCCGGTCGCCTTCCCATTTGTCGCGCAGCTGGTCATAGACCCGCAGGGCGAACGGCGGCTCAGAGACAAGGTCCTTCATATCGCTGATGAGGCCGGTGATATCGCGGATCATTTCCCCCGGAGCGGCGGCCACAATACCGGCGAGGTCCTTAAACCGGTTGAGGCGGTCCATCCACTCGCTGAGCGCATCCGGCAGGGTCGGCAGGCTGGTGACAAAGCCCTCCATATCCTCCAGCAGGGTATCCACCATGCTGCCGACACCGTCGAGCGCCGCAAAATAATCACCGCTGGCCAGCGCTTCCCTGACCTTATCCGCCGCGCTGAGCGTGGTGGCACTGGTGTCTTCAGTGCCGGACGGGAACAGCTGCTCGCCAGCCTCGTAGACCTCAAAGGAAATGTAGGCAATGCCGCCTTCTTCGGTGGAGAGACGGTGCGTAACGCGGCCCACCTGAACCTTCTGCACCCCGAACCACGGATGCACCAGCTCACCCGGACCGGCAGTATTGAGCGCCGCCAGCAGGCGGTTCATCTGGTCGATGTAGTCAGTGCCGAGCAGGATCGCGTTAATCTGCTGCTGAGTCAGCACCGCGCCGTGGTCTTCCGTCCAGCCCACCTCTTTTTTGGGGTAGGCATGAGGGATAGCCCGGCGGCCGCCAGCCCCCTCGACGTCGCGGAAAAAGAAAGCGACGCCCCGGAACGAGGCATCACGCAGGTCTTCCCATTGAGTGGCCATCAGTCCTGCTCCACATTGCTGACGCCAGACTGGGCGCTCAGGGTGACGCCGGGGGCGTTGACCTTGACGCTGGTCACCTGAACCCGATCATCTTTAACAGAAACCTCGATACTGCCTTTCAGCTGCTGGGGCAGGAACGGGTAAGCATACTGATTTTGCGGCTGCATCGACGCCCACGGTGACGGGTCCTTATAGCCAGCAGGCGGCTGTGAGGTGGACGTGAAAAAGTTTTCGATATCCTCCCACATCGTTGAACGCTCATTGTTCTGCTGAACCCTTTTAAGGAGGCTCTTCGCGACCCTCGTCCGAAAAAGGGTCCATACCAGTCAAGCCCAACAACTTGCTGACAATTAGTCCACCACGAGCGAGCATTCCCGGCCAACCGGAAAGATCAGCGGTAGTATCAAGAAGGTCGTCAACCTTATTTTCTCCTTTTCCGCCCAACCCATCTACTGGCCAATTGGTCACATAAACAGGCATCACCCCGGAACCAAAAACGTCAGCAACATCTCCTGGTATCCCCTTTCCTTTACCAGATGAGAACATATCCCAGATATCTTTACCAAACTTGAACGCCTTCCTTGCAGCGATAATCCCGCCTATCGAAATGGCTACATTCTTACCAAACTCCAGCCATTCCTGGACAACTTTGGGATCTAAGTTATTAATGACATCCGCAAGCTCCTGAATAGGCTTGGCAAGATTTTTATTAGCGAATTTTTCCAGGGTTGTTGCAAGACTTTGCATTGCGGAGGTGAAATCCTGCGCAGCATAAGCAGCATCTTCCTGAATACTTTTACCGTCTGCTACCACGGCATTGTACCGCTGTAGGTTTTCCTGACCTTTTTTACTGGAAGCTCCAGAGATTAAATCAAGGCTGGTTTGCGTGAATCCAACGGATTGTAATTCACCCAGTGCTGAAGCATCTTTATCTCCGGCTGCTCTTCGCTTTGCCGCACCGCGCATTGAGCCCTGCGCCAGTGCAAGCACAAGGTCAGGGAGTGATTTTAGTTGGCCATTTGCATCTTTTGTATTTACACCTTTTTCTCTCAAGGCTTTAGCTATTTTGGGGTCCTGAATTTCACGGATGAAGTTCTCAACCAGCGTCGCAGCGGTATCACGGTTTCCTGTGGTATCCCTGGCTGATTCCATCAACACACCTACATCCTTAATCCCTTTGATACCATGACCGCCCGCCGCAGCATATAAAGAAAGTGCTGGCCCGGCTTTCTCAGCCAAATCCTTCAGCTCATATGCGCCTTCTTTACCTAATCTGTTAAGTAAATCCAGTGCCAGTGTGGAATCTTTCTCGTTGTTTACACCATATTTAAGAAACTGAGCATAAAGAGCACCGATGGACTCTCCGCTAGCCCCCGTACCTGCAATGGCGAGCGCCGCAGTTTCTTTATTCTTGATACCAAAGGCAATATCACCAGTCATCGTCGTGACTGTTTCCATAAAGCTGACTAATTCCTTATCATCAATTCTGGCTTTGATAGACAGATCCTGTACGTCACTGAATACAGCATTAATCTCTTCTTTTGTTTTTCCAGCGGTTATACCCAACCTGGTCATTCGGCGATCTGTTGTAGCAAAATTTTTCAGCATTGCGCTGCCACCGAAACCAGCAATCGCTGCTGTATAGCGATTTCCCATTGAGTCGAGTGCCCGGCCCGCAGCTGCAGAGGTGGCTTTAACAACCGACATCGCCCGCTGATTTGTACGGGCAAACTCTGACATGTTGGCACCGTACTGGCGGGCTTTGGCGGTCAGGTTACCTGCCAGATTGATGAGTATTTCAGTGGTGAGGCGGTTTGCCATGTTGCTTCCTCAGCTGCTCTGTCAGGCGCAGCAGCTGCCGTAGTGGCAACTGCTGCAGACAGGACATATCAAAACGTTGCGACAAATTGACGATGAGATTACTGAGCGCCGTCGCCAGCGGCACCAGGTCGCCCCCGAGACGCGGTCTCCGAAAGCAGGTCATAGAGTGCGGCAGCTTTATTGCTGAGTAACTCCAGATCCTCCGGGTGAAAGGCGTAGATTTGCTTCAGGGACAATGGCCCCGGGATTTCACCCACCGAAGCAATCTGTCGCCGCAGCATGCCCAGCCCCATCAGCACCTCAGAGCAGTACGCCACCGCCTTGCCGTTCTCCCCGATGACCACACGTTCGGCCTCCAGCTGAGCATCGATAACGTCTTTTGAGGTCAGTTCGCGAAAGGTGACTTCTTTGTAGTGGATCTCGTCGTCAGTGCCTTTACCGGCGATGTAACCGTGTTTTAAGGTGATGTTCATCTCAGCCATGATTTACACCTTCACCAGTTTAGTGCCGATAAAGTTGGCGCTGATGGTGCCGCCGTCTTCCTCCAGCGTGGCGGGTTCGGCGGTTGCCGCGCCGGTCATCATGTAGGTCAGGCCGTTATCGCCCTCGAACATGACGGTGACACCTTCCCAGCCACTGATTTCGATAACATCCATGTCCTGCGCTGCAGCGATGGTCATCTGGATCGAGGGACCCGCCATCTTGCCGGAGGTGCCCCAGACCTTGCCGCCCCCCATATGCGGGGTGCGCGTTTTACCGCCCGGATTGAGGGTGGATTTACCCTCGGTTTTAATTTCGCGGCCATTAATACGGATGGCCGCCTGACCCAGAATGCTCATAAAGGCTCCTTAAAGTTTGAACTGGATGAGACCGGCCAGCACACGCAGCTGGTTGACCAGGTTCGGGTGGCAGATGAAGTTCAGGCGGTTTTTGTCGTCGCCATCGAGATAGACCTCCAGCGTGTCTTTGTAGTCGTCGAAGTCCTCAATCAGACCGGCAGGGATCAGCTCAGTCAGTGCGATATCCAGCAGCTCGGCACGGCCAATCTTCGGCGTCATCACCGGCTGACCCGGATCAAGCAGGTCGAGCACATCATCCCCGGCCAGCTTGTGACGCGGGTAGCGGTTGGTGAAGCGGTTTTTGATGACATAGCGAATGCGCCCCAGCGTCGCCGGTGACTGCACGTCGAGGTACGACGTATCGGCGTCGCCATACTGGTTGACGCGGTACATCGTGATTTCTCGTTCAATACAGACGTTGTCGCTGGCGTCAACGTAATGGGTGGCGATGCCGTCATGCAGCAGCAGGTTGCGCTCCGGCATATCCCAGCGCACTGTTTTGACCGGAGGCAGGATACCCGGCAGCACCAGCGTCTGCAGCGGACGGGCCGGGTCGTTGGCCAGATAGTAGGAGGCGATGCCGCCGTAGGAAGCCGCCCACAGCCAGTGCGGTTGCGGTGCGATGTTGGTCCCGATGCAGGAAATCAGCCAGTCATTGCGGGTTTCGCCAAAGGTGCCGCTTTCGGCATGAGTGCCCCGGAAGGCCGTCCAGAGCTGCGCCTCAATCATCCTGAGTGGCCCCCAGCGTACGAGCAGTTCATCCCGGATGATGTTCAGGCTCTGCGTATCGTTGAACGGGAACACAATATCGGTGTACCAGTCATCGCCCAGCGCCGCGACAACTGCCGCAATATCCGGGGTGCCGGTGCCGCCGCTGAATGCAGTGATGGCCACCGCAACGCCTGCAGGGTTCTGCTCGCCGGTGTAGTAGTTGAGACGGACGTCCATCGCATTGCCGGTCGCGCCTTTCCAGTTGGTGGTCAGGGTGACGGTGGTGGTCGAATCCGCCTTCAGCGCAGCTGTGACCTGCGTGCCCGGCAGTTGTTTCACGGCGGCGATAATGGCTGTCGCGATAGTGTCGGCGGTATCGTCAGCGCTGACGCCGACCGGCACCGATATACCGTTAACCAGCAGGGCCAGCGTGCCCGCAGCAGTGGCCGGGCCGGTGACGGCCAGCTCCGATTTTGCAGCAGCACCGGCAGCAATATCAGCCAGGCCCGTCGCCCACACTTCGGTATAGCTGTTCGCCTTACGCAGGGTTTTAAGCATCCCGGCCAGCATGGAGCCTTTACCGTAAAGCTGGTCAGCGGTGCCGTCGCTGGTGATGCGGTTTTGCGACAGAACGGCAGCGGTGCCGGTCGCACTCTGCTGGCCGATGACGATAATTTTGCGCGACTGCGCCGGGGCGCTGTCGAGCGCCTGAGAATTATCAATATCGATGTACACCAGCGGAACGCGGATATCAGCAGGAATATTACCCAGTGACGACATATCACTTCTCCTTTGCGGTTCGGGTCTGGCGGACTTCCGCCGGTTCGGTTACGGATCCAGCCTGGATATCCGTGATAACAACATCACCTTCAGCTTCGCGACGGTGCCACCACGCGCTCACGGGGAGCGTTTCTCCTTCGGGACTGAGGCGCTGGCCATCAGCTTTACGCACCTGCAGTCCCGCGCGGGCGGGCTTAATATGTTTCTTCATCGTTATGGCTCTCTTACGTTAATAACGTCTTTAATGGGGTCGGTATCGTCGCTGACCTGCAGTGTTGCACCCAGCCGCAGGAAGTCCGGGAGGGTGGCAAGGTCGATCTCATCATCCAGGCGGAACTCCTGTTCCCACGTCACGGCCCACATGGTCAGACCCAGATCGTTCAACCCGCCGGAATAGATGTTGTCGGCGCTGACGGAGGTGGCCAGACGCTCAGCCTTCATACCGTTAGCGGCTCCGCGCTGGACAATACGGCGCACCAGCTTTCCGACCAGCACCTCGCAGCGGGTATCGCGCGTATAGCCCCATGCATCGGTGGCCATGACGTACGCCGCCCAGGTGATATCGCCGACGGTGCCGCCAGCCTGAGCGCGGATATTGCGCACGCGGAGTGCGGCCAGACGGATACAGCCATCACGATCTGACAGCCAGGTTTTGACCTCAGCCGGGGTGCTGAACTGGCCGATATGGCGTTCAATCACGCTGACGCGGTCAGGTTTGTTTTGCTGAGGTTCGTTCAGCAACTCCGGCTTCAGCCACGCCACTATGTTCTCAGCGGCGGAGACCGTGGAGCCGGTGGTCAGCAGGGACGGACGTTCGTTAGTCACGGTAATACCTCACTCCAGAAATCGCCGATGACATGCATCAGCTCATCACTGTTTGCGGTGGACAGCCCGAGGTACTCGCGCTGCGGAATATTCATCTGGCGGGTATGGGAGCCCACGCTCTGCCAGACCGGATGCTTGAGCGCCCGGCCAAACGCCTGATGAATGAGACGCTTGTGAGCGCTGACCGGGACGCTGCCTGCAAAGCCGTCCTGATGAACGCCGCTGTAGCTGAGCGGCGAACCCACGCGAACGCGGCCACGCCCGACGATGTACTGGATGCTGTCGAGCAGATCGCCGTTGCCCTGCAGCAGGCTCTGATTGCCGCTGCGGGTCTTGCGGTAACCTTCGGACCATTCCTCCCAGCGCTCGCCGGCCGGTGAGGTTTTCTCGTCGCTGATGCGGCGGCGGGTCTGCGATTCCACGACAGCGCCGATACTCTCCAGCAGTTCCTGCTGCAGTGAGCTGTCAGAGAGTTTCTCGATGGCCAGTCGCATCTGCTGCAGCTTCTCAGCACCGATAACCTCAACCGATATCCCCATCACAGCACCCCTTTAAGGTTGTTACGGGTGAACAGACGTTTGTTATCAGAGACAACAATCATCCTGCCGTTATCGGTCTCCGGGGCCGGAGTGTCGGTCGGCAGGCCGAGGTCGCGCGTACCGTTCGCCATCTCCTTGAGGGTCTGGATGGCGCTGTCGTAGCGCTTCTGAATCAGGTCGGTGACCTGATTGTCGCGCTCGGACAGCCAGTAAATAGCGATGGATACAGCTACCCGGTGCAGCGGGCGCGGAACGGTGGTGATGTTCAGCGGTAACTGGTAACGCTTTGACAGAAACGAGTTGATCTCCGCGTCGGCATCTTCGATGGCCGTGGCAATCTTCGTCTCGTCGAGCTGGTTCGTTGCCTTGTCGATGGCCATCGTCCAGACCAGCGACCCGTCCGCAGCCAGCAGGTCATCACGGGTAACGTAAATACCCATCAGCTTTTCTCCGCTACCGTCTGCACGACCGTCACCACCAGATGAGGCTCAGCTTTCAGGCGTGCAGCGGTTTCGTGGCTGATGAAGCTTTCCACGACCACATCACCCTCCAGCGCGTTCGCCTCGTTATCGCCATCGGGATCGTCGCTGACAAACACATGCACCGGCTCGCGCGGCCAGAAGCGGCCACAGCGGAAGAACCCACGCTCAGACCGGGCGCGAACCTCCAGTACCTCGATGTCGTCGGTTGCTGGCACCGTTTGAGCGACAGTGCTGGCCTGACCCGCAGCCTCCAGGACAGTGCTTAACTCACCCTGAACGCCGTTAAGCCAGTCAGCCTGAAGGAAAAGTTGGCGCAGCGGTAATGCCAGCATTGGCAGACGTCACGCTGACGGAGGACGCACCCACCGCAATGTAATGCCCTGGCAATGTGACTGACCGTTCAGCTCCCGGCAGGTCAGATGCATCAGCCGGTGCCACTTCCTGCGCTGAAACCTTGCCAGCGCAACCTTTAGCGCTTTGCTTACCCGTTGTTTTTTCTTTCGTTCCACTCACTGTTCCATCCTCTTTAAAGGTGGGTTACAGCGGGTTTAACGCCCGCTGTAACGGTTTTAAAACGCAGGCTGATGGTTACGCCGGGGTGGTGATAAACGGGCTGTCGACGATCTCCACATCCTTGTAATAGATGTTGGAGTTACCGCCATCGACCAGCATCGCGTCGATGATCTTCTTTGCGGCTGCGCGGTTGTTCGGACCGACGACCAGCGTGGTCGGACGGATACCCAGCGGGTTACCGGAATCGCGCTTCATGCCCTGCAGAACCTTCACCGCCGCCTCATAGCTGGCGACAGTCAGCGGCGCGCGGGACCCGCAGGCGGTCTGCCAGAAACCAAAGCCCACGTTGCAGCGGCCATCCACGCCATACAGGAACTCATTGTTCTTGAAGGTGTGGTCACTGCTGAGGTCATCCAGTGCCTGGAAATTGAAGGGACGGCGGTTCTGATAAAGGATCGGCTTGAGTACCTGGCTCTCATCAATCAGGAACCACGGCTCGCCGGTGTCGGTCGCGATATCGCCTACAACGTTGCTGTAGGTGCCGCCCGCCATCGGATGGTCAGTATCAAAGAAGTTCTGGCCGTCAAAGCACAGGGTGCTGAAACCGGCAACCAGCAGCGGGAAGCTCAGCGTGTCCGGGAACTCGGCGACCTGCTGACCGAATGCCTGCGCAATCACGCTGTACTGACCAATCTGGTCGTCTTCGATGTTTTCACGCTTGACCTTGATCGAGTTTTCCCAGGTCTTGTTGGCGATGGTGTAGCCGTACTGAGACAACTGCGCGAACTGGCGGGCGCTGACCCACTCTTTGATAGTCGGCAGGTCCGAGAGCCAGCCATACGTATTGGACGCAGAGCCGCTCGGCACTTCAGTAGCGATGCGCAGGTACTGCGGCTTGACGCCCGCAAGACCTTTGGTAAAGGCCGCACTCAGGGACGTGGTGAGCGCGTGCAGAATTTCAGCTGACGGTGCTGGCATTGTTATTGCTCCTGTTTCGGTTTAGCGGCGAGAAACTCTTCCTGCGAGATACCCATGCTGCGGCACATCGCCAGCTCAGTTTCGTTAAGCGTAGTCTGCTGCCCCTTGTTCTCTTTGCCTTTGGACGGGTCCTGATTGACCAGTGGCTGCGCAGTTTTCACGAACTCGGCAAACTGCTGACGGCCTTCTTCACTGCGGCAAAGGGCCAGATACATATCGCGGTTAGCGGGCGCGACTTTCCCGGCGGTTACGGCATCGTCAACCAGCGCGGTAGCCGTTTTCTCATCCAGCGTCTTCAGGCGTTCTTCCGCTGTCTGAGCGCGATTGAGCGCCAGTTGATGGGTCTCCAGCGGGATAAACTTCGACAGGTCCGGGTTTTGAGCACGGTTCAGCGCAAGCGATTCACTGTTTTTGATGGTCTGGATCGCTGATACGGCGTCGTCAACCGACGCGGTCTCAGCCAGACCCAGTGCCGTGGCAATCTGCACAGGTACAGGCATGGTGTTCTCCGAGTTAAGTGCGGGTAAATACAGGTTGGGTTTGTTGGTCAGGCCTGCGCTGGACAGATGCGAGACCTGACCGGTAGGGAAATGACGGAACGCCGGGCTGTAATAGCGGTACTTCTTACCGCGAACGAGCGCTTCGCCGTCAGGCGTCCACTCGATATGACCGTCAATGCTGCCGTCGGCGTTGACGCGCATGGCATCAATCCAGGCATAAGCCGGAGCTTCTTCACCTTTAGGGCCAAGCAGACTCGGTGGAATGCTCGGCATCAAACGGCAACGTCGGGTAACGAAAGGACGTGGCAATGAACGCCTGCGGATTGTCGTTTACCCACGAGCGGCCATCCCGGCCAGTGAATGTGCCCGCAGGGATCATCGGCAACCATTCCGGCAGCGGCGTGCTGGCATCCGACAGGTCGGGAAGCTCAAAGCACAGGGCCAGAAATTCGAGTTGTGTTGCAGGCTTTGGCATGGTGCTGTCCGTCGTTAAAGGTAACTGACGGACAGTGTCGGCTATATAAAGGAAGAAACCGGATTAACCGCTTTCCCTGTATATAAAGGAAGAGTGTCGGGTAAGCGTAGCGGGAACCGCGTTCAAACCCCGTTCAAAAACGCCGTGGCGCGTTTAAGATTTTTTCAGAGAATCATCGTACCACAAATGCCGGTAAAGTCCCTGAGTGCGTTTGAGGCGGATTAACGCCTCGTTTCATTATCACTGTCGAAGGCGCTCTGCTTCGCGGCCAGCTGGCGCTCAAGTTCGGCCTGACGGCGCATGCCGGGGTTGTAGTCCCAGCCCGGATCAATTCCCTCCGGCACCAGCTCCTCTTCGCCGGTGCGTTTGTTAACCCACTTCACCCGTTTGATGGGAGGCGCTTCGGTGCGGACCGGGACGGTCTGGCGGATAACGTGGCCGGTTGGCTGGCCGCTGTCATCGGGCTGCTGCACGTTGCGCGGGACGCCATTTTTCTGCAACTGATCGTACTCGTATTTGCTGACCTGGCGAA
This sequence comes from Klebsiella sp. WOUb02, assembly GCF_050058015.1. Classification (NCBI taxonomy): domain Bacteria; kingdom Pseudomonadati; phylum Pseudomonadota; class Gammaproteobacteria; order Enterobacterales; family Enterobacteriaceae; genus Klebsiella; species Klebsiella sp. WOUb02. Next base: position 264,197 of record NZ_CP170105.1, on the reverse strand, counting down.
CCCCGCATTTACAGCCCCAGCCGTTGGGGCCGATGTGTGTCTGCCAGAACGGGTCGTCAACAGGCAAACAAAGGTCAGCCCATTTCAGGTGCTCGGCGCGGTGCTCGCGTGACGGACCCAGCGTATAGAGCAGATAGGGCATTGCACGTTTAGTGCGCTCAATGCGGTCCCACTGACCAGCACTACGGGCAGTACGCATGTTGGTATCGTAGATGGTACGCAGACGACGATCGCTGCCGAGCTGTACCGTCTTTGTCTCACCTGTCAGCGGGTCATCCATCATCTGCTGACCCCACCATCCACGCTTCACCAGCAGAGGCTTCAGCACCTCCCGGAATTCAGCGAAAGACTGACCGCTGGCCATCGCGTCTTCGACCAGCGCTTTGACGTCAGAGAGCAGGTCGAGCTGCGTCATCTTCGCCACGGTGAAACCGATGCTGTGCTCCTGCTTCCAGACATCGCGATAATCGAAGCCCGGCGTCAGCTTTTTCGACTTCAGCCAGGCGAGTGCCTCTTTGGGGATAATATCGGGAGCTTTAGCCATCGTTCTCATCTCCCAGTGTCCGCGCCTTAAAGCTCAGCAGCGCCAGCTGCTCGACGAACGCGGCAGGCTCCAGCGTCTTCTGCAGGTCCGGCAGACGCGCCAGAAACTCCTCAAAACTCCCGACCTCTTTGGCCAGCTGCAGCACCGGACTGGTAAAGGCGTCGCCGGTCTGTTCCCAGTCTTTCAGCGCTTCATTGACCATCACGTCAATCTCATCGTCCTGCTCACGGTTCAGCGCCAGCCGCTCACGGTTGAGTGCCGGTGCCGGGCTGAAGGCAGAGAAGCTGTTGGACGGCGAGAGCACTACCGCGCCGGTCTCCGGCTCAGCCAGACCAAACTTGTCCCGGACCTCAGATTCCTGCACCCGCAGACCACGATCAACCAGGGGAATAAGCGCATCGACAAAGGCTTTGAGGTCCTCCGGTTCACTGATCGCCAGCTTCACACGCGGGTACTTTTCCTGCGGGCCATAGTTGAACTGGATGAACGGACGCACCAGAAACTCATTGAGAGTGTTCTCCAGCTGGCGGGCATCCCATCGGGCGATATCCATGCGCACCCGGTCATGCACGTCGGCCTGAGACCGCGAGCTGCCGTCGTCGGTGGTCATGGTCTGTCCCAGCACCGCCTTGCTGGTCTGGGCGTCGCACCATTCGGCCATCTCTTTGAAGAGAGCGCCACCGCCGTTGCGGCTGGCCGTCTCCTGCATCTCAAGCTGCATACTCTGGGGGATAGCACACCCGGCGTCGGAGGCTATAGAACTGATGGCGTCAATGAGGATCTTAATCTGCTCATCGGAGGCATTGGTCCCGTACTTACCGACGACGATGGGTATGCCAAACTTCTCTGCAAACGCCCACCAGTCACGGACGGTAAAGGACTTGAGCATATACATCACCGCCACCAGACGGGCCAGTCCGTTACGCAGCGGCAGGCCGGACTTGAGACGGGGGAAGTGAATGACATACTTACCCGGCGTCAGCGGGATACCATCAACCGGCTGTTCATCGGTCAGCAGACGAAACTGGCGCTGGGTCTCGCGGTCAGGTTTGATGAAACGCGGGTCTACCCATTCATAGTCGCGGGGTTTCCAGCCGTCGCGGGTATCCCAGAGGATTTCGCAGACTCCCACGCCTTTGCCGAGTCCGTCAAGCAGATCAAACAGCAGCTCAGGCATCTGCGGCTGTTCAATCAGATCGCGTACGGCATCAGCCAGCATCACATCATGCTCATCATCGCTTGCGGCTTCCACTGCCGGAGGAATACCGGCGACAGTCAGCTTGCGGGTACGTAACACGCTGGCATAGTGCAGGTCACGTTCTTCCATCTCTTCGGCAAGAATAAAGTAGTCCCTGGCATTACCTTCCGGCACATTACGTAACACCCCGGCCAGTCTGGCCGGGGATAAGGTACTCGCCACGCTGATGCCCGGAGAGGGTCGCCTGCCCCCCATGTCAGGGTAGTTGTCGCCTCTGACAGAAAAATTTCCGGGGGCCGGAGAGGACAATAATGAACACTTATTCACCTGAGCGTAAAGCCGCTCTGATCGCCAGAATGATGCCGCCACATAATCAACCGGTCGTTCAGTTAGCCCGTTCTGAGGGGATCCCGGCCAATACGCTTTATGCCTGGCGTACTCAGGCTGGCGTTCGTGTAGCGGAAAGTCAGTCAACGCCAGAATGGTCGCAGGACGCCCGCTTTGCCGTTCTCGTTGAAACCGCACCGCTTTCTGCTCATGCTGTGGCTGAATACTGTCGCCGTAAAGGTCTTTATCCTGAGCAAATTCAGCAGTGGAGGGACGAATTTATGCAGCCCGGTCAGCGTGAAGAAAGAGCCTTGATTAAAAAGCAGAAAAAAGAAATTCAGCAACTTAACCGTGAAATAGCCCGCAAGGACAAGGCGCTGGCTGAAGCCGCGGCGCTGCTCATTCTGGAAAAAAAGCTGAAGGCGTTCTTCGCCGAAGAACGCGAGGACGAATGACACCCGCGGCCGACAGATTACAGCTGATGTCCATGGTGCAGGAAGCCCTTGATGCCGGCGCCCGGCAGCACGCAGCCTGTCAGTGTGTGGGTATCAGCGAACGGACTCGCCAGCGCTGGCAACGCAGCTCTGATGACCGGCGTCCCGCTGCCCCCCGGCCGGTGCCGAAGAACAGGCTCAGCGCTGAAGAGGAGCAGCTGGTGCTGGCTGTCTGTCATGAACCCCGGTTCGCCAGTCTGCCACCGGCACAAATCGTCCCGGTGCTGGCCGATGAAGGTCGTTACATCGCCAGTGAATCGACGTTTTACCGGGTACTGCGGCGTTACGGCGAAGTCAGTCACCGGGGACGTCAGCAGGCTCCACAAAGCAGGCCGCTGTCGACCTGGAAGGCAACAGCGCCGAACCAGGTCTGGTCGTGGGACATCACGTGGCTGAAGTCGCTGACGGCGGGCCACTGGTTCTACCTGTATCTGACAGAAGACGTGTTCAGCCGCAAAATCGTGGGCTATGAAGTGCATCCGGTAGAAAGCGGGGAATATGCGGCAGAGCTGGTAAAGCGGACAGTGCTGAGCGAGCGTTGCTGGCAGGAGCCACTGGTGCTGCATGCGGATAACGGGGCCCCCATGAAGTCACAGGTGCTGCAGGTGAAGCTTGCGGAACTGAAGATAACCGCGTCGCACAGCCGGCCACGGGTAAGCAACGACAACGCCCACGTGGAGTCGCTGTTCAGGACGCTGAAATACGTCCCGGCGTGGCCTGAGAAGGGCTTCGCGTCGCTGGAAGAGGCCCGTGCCTGGGTGGAAGGCTTCGTCGGCTGGTACAACGAAGAGCACCGGCACAGCGGTATCCGCTATGTGACGCCGGGTCAGCGGCACAGAGGCGAAGACCGTCAACTTCTGTCACAGCGAAAATCGGTGTACGAGGCCGCGAAAAAGCAGCATCCGCACCGCTGGTCAGGGGCAACGCGAAACTGGAGCCGGCAGGAAGAAGTGTGGCTAAATCCGGAGCGGGAAACGCGGGCCGCATGAATCAACTGAGGCGACAACTACCTTGACACGCACCGAGAATGACACCGGTATTGCCGTTTGAGAGCCGGAATCCGTTCGCGGCTTTTGACACAATTTCCTCGTCGCTGACGATGCGCTTACGCAGTGTGGTGAGGGATTTGAGTTCGGTGATGTCGTCGTTGACGCCGTTCAGTACCAGGGCACTTTTCTTCTGTTCAGCCATCGTAATGTCCTTTTTTGCTGTTTCAGTGTAATTCGCCATAAAATACTGTACATCCATACAGTATCAAAACTGTACCCGTACCTCACGATGCTGTCAACAGCTGATAGAGGCGCAAATGACGACGCTGTCGGTTCACGCGGAGACGGCGAAGGCGTTCGCGTACATACTGAAACAGTGGCACGCCCTGAATGAGTACTGCCGTAACGGTCAGGTGGAAATCGACAATAACATCGGAGAAAACGCGCTGCGCGCGGTGGCGGTTGGCAGAAAGAACTACCTGTTCTTCGGCTCTGACAACGGGGGTGAGGCAGCAGCCATCATCTACAGCCTGCTTGGCACCTGCAAACTGAACGGTGTGGAGCCGGAAGGTTGGTTGTGCGAGGTGATAAGCAAGATCAACGACTGGCCTTCAAACCGGGTACATGAGCTGCTGCCCTGGAACCTATCCTCCGTAAAATAATCCTTACGCCACGTTCATTATGGGGCGCTTACCTGCGCGCGGTGGCGGTTGGCAGAAAGAACTACCTGTTCTTCGGCTCTGACAACGGGGGTGAGGCAGCAGCCATCATCTACAGCCTGCTTGGCACCTGCAAACTGAACGGTGTGGAGCCGGAAGGTTGGTTGTGCGAGGTGATAAGCAAGATCAACGACTGGCCTTCAAACGTAAGCGCCCCGGCAACGACGTCTGTCGACGTACCTTTAATCCGGTGATGATAGAGTCCACTTAATTTTTAAATGGACTCTATCACAAATGACCCAACCGACAGTCCCACGCCAGCGGGCTACCTACTCCATGCCGTTCAAACTCGACCTGGTTCAGCGATCACTGCAACCCGGTGCCTGCGTGGCACGGCTTGCCCGCCAGAACGGGATTAATGACAACCTGCTGTTCACCTGGCGTCAGCGCTATCGTCATCTGGTTGATGAGCCATCTGATACACCCCCAGCACCGGCCATTATCAGTGACGATATCGTTCCTGTTGTGACCACCGAATACTCACGACCCGCGCTGCCCGAGCTCCCGGCAGCATCAGCGCAAAGCCTGCCACCGGATGCCGGGCAATGCTGTGAGGTCAGTATCGGCCGTGCACGCCTGAAGCTGTCCGGCAACCTCACCCCGGCCATGCTGTCGGCTCTGGTTCGCGAACTGAAGAGAGGTGGCTGATGATATCCCTTCCTGCGGGTTCCCGCATCTGGCTGGTGACGGGCGTTACCGACATGAGAAACGGCTTCAACGGCCTGGCCTCCCGCGTGCAGAATGTCCTCAACGAGGACCCATTCAGCGGCCACCTGTTCATCTTCCGGGGGCGCCGTGGTGATATGGTAAAGCTACTGTGGTCCGATGAGGATGGTCTGTGCCTGTTCATCAAACGTCTTGAGCGTGGACACTTCGTCTGGCCCGCTGTCAGCGACGGGAAGATCCATCTGACCCCGGCGCAACTGGCTATGCTGCTGGAAGGCCTCAACTGGAAACATCCACAGTCATCACAACGTCCTGGCCTGCGGGTGTAACCTGTTGTAATGTCGGGTGTATGAAAAATGAACTCCCTGACGATATCGACCAGTTAAAAGCCATGCTGCGTAAACAGCGGGCGATGCTGAACGACCAGCAGACCCGGTTGCGCCAGTATGCAGGCCAGGTGGCGGGTTATGAGCAGGAAATCAACCGCCTGAAAGCACAGCTGGATAAACTACGGCGAATGCTGTTCGGTCAGAGTTCGGAAAAGAGCCGTAATAAGCTGGAAAACAAAATCCGCCAGGCAGAGAAACGGTTGTCAGAGCTGGAAAGCCGACTGGAGGCGGCAAAAACCTGCCTGAATGGCAACGAGCCGGTACCGGATATACCAGCAGATAGTGTTGTCGTGTCGCAAACGACGCCAGAAAAACCCACCCGCCACACCGCCCGAAAACCGCTGCCAGCCGACCTGCCTCGGGAAACACAGACCTTACTGCCAGCGACCAGCGTCTGCCTGTCATGTGGTGGAGAGCTGAAGGTGATGGGAGAAACTCTCTCTGAGCAACTGGAGATCATCAAAACCGCCTTTAAAATCATCGAAACGGTCCGACCGAAGCTGGCGTGCAGCCGGTGCGACGTTATCGTGCAGGCCCCGCTCCCGGCAAAGCCGGTAGAAGGCAGTCGTGTGGGCAGCAGCCTGCTGGCCCGCATCCTGGTCGGAAAATATGTGGAGCATACGCCGCTGTACCGGCAGACAGAAATCTACGCCCGTCATGGACTGGCGCTGAGCCGTAACACGATGGTCCGCTGGGTCGCGATGATGGGCAACCGGCTTCGTCCGCTGCATGAGGCGCTCAACCAGTACGTTATGCAGGCTGGCAAGGTGCACACTGATGACACGCCGGTCAGGGTGCTGGAGCCCGGGAGTGGTAAAACGCGAACCGGTCGGCTGTGGGTCTACGTCCGGGATGACCGTAACGCCGGGGTGCCAGAACCGCCGGCAGTCTGGTTCTCGTACTCAGCGGACCGTAAGGGGGAACATCCTCAGCGACATCTCTCAGGGTACAGAGGCGTGCTTCAGGCAGATGCGTACGGTGCTTACGACACGCTGTATGAGTCCGGGCACATCAGAGAAGCAGCGTGCATGGCGCATGCCAGAAGGAAAATCCACGATGAGCATGTTCGACGCCCGACAGAAATGACGAATGAAGCGCTGAACCGTATAGGTGCGTTGTATGCCATCGAGGCGGAAATACGCGGCAGCCCGGCCGGGAAACGGCTGCAGATAAGAAAAGCACGGTCGGTTCCGCTGATGACATCGCTGCACGAGTGGATAGAGGCGCAAATGACGACGCTGTCGGTTCACGCGGAGACGGCGAAGGCGTTCGCGTACATACTGAAACAGTGGCACGCCCTGAATGAGTACTGCCGTAACGGTCAGGTGGAAATCGACAATAACATCGGAGAAAACGCGCTGCGCGCGGTGGCGGTTGGCAGAAAGAACTACCTGTTCTTCGGCTCTGACAACGGGGGTGAGGCAGCAGCCATCATCTACAGCCTGCTTGGCACCTGCAAACTGAACGGTGTGGAGCCGGAAGGTTGGTTGTGCGAGGTGATAAGCAAGATCAACGACTGGCCTTCAAACCGGGTACATGAGCTGCTGCCCTGGAACCTATCCTCCGTAAAATAATCCTTACGCCACGTTCATTATGGGGCGCTTACCTTCAAACCGGGTACATGAGCTGCTGCCCTGGAACCTATCCTCCGTAAAATAATCCTTACGCCACGTTCATTATGGGGCGCTTACCCATGATGCATCACAGTGAAACATTGAGGTCTACATAAATGTGACGCTTACGGTCAAATCGGGAAAGGGTTAAGGACAAATCTTTTCGACGGTATAAGACGGAGCCGAATTTAAGGGGTGAGCAGGCAGCCGTCAACGAAGAGCCTGTAAGCCCCTCACCAGGAGATGAGAGGCTACCGACTGCTGGATCACTCAGATGGTATGGAGGTCAGTACTAGGCTGTTAGCCTTTAACAGCGGCAGAAGGATACGATTTCGCTTTACATCAAAATGGAAGTCAGACTGCAGGGGCTACCAGCTTTCCAAAAGGGCTGGATATCACACCATTTTGATTTACTGAATAGATTTCACCGGTTTCCCAGGACGAAGCAAAAATACGACCATCCGGGACCTGACCGACACCATCAACTATTTTTCCCGGCAGAGTACGAACGTTACGTTTCTCACCTTCGGGCGTGAGTTCATAGATTTCAGCTGCACCCCGCGTTGAAATGAGTAAATCATCTGACGGCAGAAGTGAAATGCCGTTGGGTTGATTGAGACTAGGCGACTGCACAACGATGGTTACATGCCTGTCGCGAGCAATGCGGTAGATAAAGTCTTTACCGGTTGGCGTGATGGTCATCCCCTTTACCAGAAGGGCACTTTCCGTTCCGACCACCTCCCCGGAAGGCAATGTTACCAGACCATTCAGGAAGGTAGCTCCAGGTATGGGAATGGCCCCCAGAGGCCTGCCTGTTTCCAGGTCAAACAGGCGTACTACGTCAATGTCTGCAGTGTAAAGTGTGCGACCTGAGATAGAAAGCCCCTTAGGAGCGTGCAGCGTTGTTCCCATGGCGGCACCATCAGCCCATTTAAGTACAAGAACTTTTCCATCTGGTCCAATCTGGCTAATGAAACCATTGTCGTCTTTATCGGCAATGCCGCCGTTGATGTTTGAAACATAATATACATCGTCAATCATGTCGTGAACCACGGATTCCGGCTCTGCCAGACCCACATGCTTGATAGTGATATGATCGGCGGAAAAGGCCGCTACTGACGCAAGTAAGGTACTTATCAGCCAGATTTTCATCTTCGAATACAGGAAAAACATGTTCTCCCCCTTTGTTCAAAGTATCGTGGTTCATTTATGTACACTTGTGCTTGCCATTCATTGACCTTTGTAAGCACTTTTCATGGTTTTACCCCGGTATATCTCACGATCCAGATTCCCTGATTCTTGTGAGATATATAGGTGTAGCCTCGCCTGTCTGTCAGTACGTCTTCCGCTTGTAAAACCAGCTTTCCACGAGGGAGGTAGCCGATCCTGTCTGATGGTTCAGGGGCCATAAAGAATCCGACCTCTCGTGGTAGTCTCGGGTTTGAAATGTCGTATGCCCTGAGACCGGCGTTGAAATGAGCCACATACAGCAGATTTTTTTGCTTTTCAACGTCAGGGTTGTGCTGCAGGTGATTGATGTTATGTGGTCCACGCCAGCCTCCCTTTTCGAAAAAATCTTTATACGGCATACCTTCCGGTGGTATGGGCTCGGGTAACAATCCCAGCAGGACAGGCTTAACGGGATTGGAAATATCAACCAGCGATGAATGATGACGTGGGCCTTTGTCATAGGTAACGCTTTCAGAGTTGGCGTAGGCAAGCGTTTCATTTCTGAAAGGAAGCACACTGTGAACGCCGAATTTGCTGTTGAATGGCGGACTGAAATCGAGCCGACCAAGTTGTCTGGGCTGACTGATGTCGCTGATGTCGAGAATGATCAGACCAGCGGATCCATACGGTAGATAAGCTTTATCCCCCACTATGTAAGGAGGGCCGTGCAGGGAAATATCGGCGTCGGTACCACATAGGCCATGATCGTGAGGTTTTTCATACCCGTGGTTCACTGGGTCGTGGTCTGCACCTAAATCTATCTTTTCTCCACCGGCTTTGTGCTGCCCCTTGACCCACCACCTCCCCGCTTCAACGGGATTGCTCGGATCGCTGATATCAACAATGACGTAGATGTTACCGACATATCCAGGCATCCCGGCAGCAAGATGCATATATCGCCCGCCAGCATAGAAGTTGCGGTGCGTGCCCGTGCCCCCTGTACGGAAATGCCCTTTTTTCTTAGGGTTTTCAGGATCACTGATGTCCCAAATCAGAACGCCTTCGCTAAACGGCTTACCCTCGACTCGCGGATCAAGAAAGTTTTTTTCAAGGGAAGTGATCATCAGATTGTTAGCCTGATCGACCTGAAGCGTGAATGTATTTTTGTTTTCTGGAATGAACCTGAGTGGCCGAGGGATGGTGGGATCGGTGACATCAAGAATCGTCAGGCCGGAGTGGAAGATGTGCGCGGCATAAAGATACCAGCGGCCGTTTTTCTCCTTGATGGTCATCTTGAAGGCAGGCCTGCCATCAAGATCAGTATAACCGACAGGCTCGAAGTTATGCCCTAGCCAGCCATCAGGAAGTTGTCGCTTCGGGGATGACTCTTCCTGAGACCAGACGCAACCCAGGAAAAAAGTCAGAAAAATAAGTAACATTACCTTTATCATTTGTCCCCCTTCACAAACTCAGCTGTTGTCAATGAGCGACCATAGTGATGGACTATGTCTTTTACGACATGATTTTGCTGTTCACGCGTGAAGGCTGAAGAGGCATCGTAGATGACGTTTGTGGTGTAACCCAGATCATGCGCCTGTCGGAGTGTTGACTCGACACACACATGAAGTGCATAACCACTTAGATAAAGTACATTGATACGGTTATTCCGGAGATAGCTGTCAAGTGTCGTTCCGGCGAACGCACTGGCTCCGGCGCGTTCACGGATCACGTATTCATCCGGAAATGGCATAAAGTCCGGATGAATACCTGCCGGTTCACCAAACCACGTCTGTGCCTGCGGAATAGCGGCACGCAAACCGTATTCGGCCCGCCCAAATAGTTTGTAGGTCGGTTCCAGTGTCATGGTGACGTGAATGATCTCCATTTCCCGCTTCCTGGCGGCGGCGAGCACAGCTCTGGAGTTACTGACCGACGCATCAAGTTGCTCGCGATCCTGGATTAGGTGATTGAGCTTTCCGGATGGGGAAAGCCATTCATTCTGGTATTCAATCAGGATGAGGGCGGATGGCTTCATAGCTTTCATGGTTTCTCCTTTTTTGATGAACAGAAAAACAGAAAGCCTGTAGTGATGCGGCTGAGCGGGATCGAAAGTGAAGTAAGCTGCCGGAACGGTATCCTAAGCAGGCGCACCATCAGAAAAACATGCAATGAAAATAAAGATGTATTCTTAGGCTTCATGTTTACTCCAGATAAGTAGCAAACTACATAAATCCTTAGCAACACACGGTAATGTTTTTCACGTTCCGGGTAGTAATCCGGCCTTGCTTAGTTTGAGCATAAGCTGACTTAGCATCAGCCGCTCTTCTTCACTAAAGTAACTCATAAGCTTTGCCACCCATTCGTAATGTCCCGGTAACGCCTTACCGAGCATCGAATCTCCCTGTGGTGAAATCCTGATTAGTCTCGCCCGTGCGTCGGTCGGATCAACGTTACGGTCGCACAGCTCTGCGCGCACCATACGGTCTATGACCCGTGTCATGGTCTGAGAAGTTACCGACACACCATCTGCAAGACTCCCTACACTCAGGCCATCAGGGTTGCGCTTGAGTAATAGCAACACAAAGAATTGTGTCTGCGACAGTCCGCAGAGACGCGCCAGATTTACCTCGAACGCTGCCAACATTTCCTGGGTTGCTGATGCCCAGATCAGCCATGTCTGAAGCCCTTTCACATCGGGATTTCCGTAGTGAACACCGAAAGCTTCCAGTGTTGCATAACTGGGCAGGTCTTTAAGTTCGAACATTTAACATCCCCTCCTCCCTATAAATGTAGCTAGCTACATTTATTTCGTCAATAAAATTTTTTTAGGTAATATGCCGATGAGAATAATACATCAGTTGTCCTGATACGAAATTTCGTGGCAGAAAAAGGGGTGATTTTTATGTATACCCCTACGATACCTTTAATTTCGAGGCAAAAAGATATCAATGTGACCATACTAGTGATACCATTAATCATATGACCATCTATACGTGACCATCAGGGTGAAAAATGCTCATTTTTGGCTACCTTCGCGCATCAACTTCGGAACAGGATTCATGGCGGGCAAAAAATGCGCTCAAGACATTTGCTAACCTGCACGGTCACCGTATCGCAGGTTGGTATGTGGATAATATTTCAGGCACCACCATGAACCGCCCTGAACTGTTGCGACTTCTGGAAGACGCCGAACCCGGTGATGTCATTCTGACCGAACAGGTCGACCGGCTCTCCCGACTTGATGACGCCGGCTGGAACACACTCCGCAAACAGATTACCGACAAACAGCTGGCCATTGTCAGCCTGGACCTGCCAACCAGCCATCTGGCGCTGACCACCACCGTAAGCGATGATTTCACCCGCAGCATGCTGAAAGCCGTCAACGGCATGATGCTTGATATGCTGGCCGCCATTGCCAGAAAGGATTATGAAGACCGCCGTCGCCGTCAGGCCGAGGGTATCAGCAAGGCAAAAGGAGAGGGGAAGTACCGGGGCAGGGTGGCCGACATGCAGAAACACGAACTCATCCGCACACTGCGGATTACGCATGGCAAATCCCTGCGTGAAACTGCCCGGCTTGCCGGGGTCTCTAAAATGACGGTTATCAGGGTATGTAAGCATTCTGGCACAGGGGAGGGTGGCAGTCTGAATCCATCTCATGGCCCCTCATACTGACATACATCAGGCGCGGACAATTTTACTTTCGTCCGCCTTGGCGGATTCAAGTTCGAAGTGCAACGCTAAGCCGCCTTTCTTTTATCAGAATTGATAAGCTACGGTGACGGAGAAATTACGCGGCTCACCGTAGACGTAGCCACTCATATAGGTGTAGTACGTCCGGTCAAACAGGTTATTCACGTTAGCTTGTACCGAGACCTGTTTATTAACCTGATAGTGGGCAAACAGGTTAGCCAGTGGGTAACTTCCCTGGTAAACACGCTGGGTGCTGCCATCGGGTGCGGTAACATTCTCATACACACGATTTTGCCAGTTTATTCCCCCGCCAATGGTCAGCGCCTGGAGCATCGGCAGGCGATAACGGGTAAACAATTTCAGGTCGGTCTGAGGCTGATCTGGGTTATAACGTCCCTCCGAATCACGCGCGACATAGCGGGTTGCGCCAAAGGTCATTTGCAGGTTATCGGTGAGAGCGCCGTTCAGCTCAAACTCGGCTCCTTTGCTGCGGGCCCCTTTGGTTGGCGCGTAAGCCTGCTCGCTGCTGTTATTGACAAAACTGCCATCAACGGCCTGACCAACATTATTTTGTTCGATGCGGAAGACCGCCATGGTTGCGGTGAGGCGGCCATCAAACCAGGCGGATTTCAGACCCGTTTCATAGCTTTTCCCCGTGACGGGAGCCAGATATTTTCCACTGCTGTCGCGATAGGTCTGCGGTTGGAAGATAGAGGTGTAGCTGGCATAAGCAGACCAGGTGTTATTGATGTCATATACAGCACCAGCGTAGGGTGTAATGTTGTTCTTTTCCATATTGCCGCTCGTCCCATCGGTGCTGTACCTGGTATAACGCGCACCGACAATGAGCGACAGCGGGTCGCTCAGGGAGAAACGCACTGCGGTGTAGGCCGATTTCTGGCGCACTACGTCATCCGCGTTCTGATACCAGTCACCCCACGTGGGCTCGGCGATATTGCCATTCCAGTGATTGTTGAAGATGCCGATATCGCTGGTGGCAATATCACCGGCATCTTCATCCGTGATGCCGTTGCTACTGTTGGTCACATTATGCTGGCGGCTGTAGCTCATACCCGCCATCAACTGATGCTCACGCCCGAACAACTCAAACGGACCGCTGGCATAACCATCCACTGAGGTCAGTTCACGCTTGCCCCGATCCATACTGCCAAAACCATCGGCACCTTCGCCGGTGTCCTGATCCGGGTATGACAAATAGCCCACATAAAGTAGCTTATCGCTGAAGGTGTTTTCAGCATGGGTACCGTTCAGGCGGAACGTCCAGCCGTTATCAAAGTTATGTGTCAGGTCGGCATACACTTTGCGAGCGGTTGTATGATAGTAGGTCCAGTCGGCGGCTGAATTCAGGCTGCGTGAGTAATGGGTCAGGGCACCATTGCTGTAGAACACCGGGTTGCCACCCCAGGTGGGATCCTTGGTATCGGCATCCTGATAATCGTAGCCAAGCGATAACGTGGTGTTATCGGTAATATCCGCATCCACCACGCCATAGAAGAATTTGGTGTTTTTACTATACCGATCCAGCCAGTGTCCTGATTCTGGTAACCGGCAATGACGCGGCCACGCACCGATCCTGATGCATTTAATGGGGTGGACACATCGGCGACATAACGCTGTTTATTCCAGACTGCCGTAACTGGCGTTGAATGTACTGGTAAATTCTTTGCTGTCCGCATGCTTACGCACCATATTGACGGAGGCTGCCGGGCTACCCGCCCCGGTCATCAGGCCCGTGGCGCCACGAACCACCTCGATACGGTCATAAATTGCCGTGTCTGAAGCCGCATCGCCATAGTTCCAGGCATCACCCACCATGGTAGGAATACCGTCAAAGGTAAAGTTGCTCAGTTGAAATCCACGCGAGAAGTAGTAGGTTCGCTCGCTGTCAATCAAATTACTGGTGATGCCCGTGGTGTTATTGAGCACATCATTTACCGTCTGCAGTTGTTGATCCTGCATACGTTGCTGAGTGATCACGCTGACGGACTGCGGTACATCGCGCGGTGTCAGCAACAGTTTTGTCCCCGCACGCGTGGTTTTAACCTGGTAGTCTGTCTTGTCCTGAGGTGCCGTGGCGTCGCTATCCGCATTGGCATTTACGACCATGACTTCCGGCGTTTGCGTTTCCTCTGCCGCCAGGGCTGGGTTGAGAAAGGCGTGTATCGCCATTGTCAGAAATGAGATGGTGAAGGTTTTACGGATGCGTGGCTCGCTCGAACCCGCACAGATTTCCCTGCGATCCAAAAACATAGTATTTCCCGCCCGAAAAGAGTGTTGTTGTGTTAATTCTTATTTTTTTAATTGCAGCGCTATGCGTTCTCGTATAGCCAACCGGATGAACTCGGCTGGGGAGACCAGCTTCGTAGCGGCACGATTTCTCACGCAAGTTTTGCGGGGGGGTGTCACAGCGACGGCATGTGCCCAAACATTTTAGTATTACGCACGGTGCTGCGGCATTTAACGTTAATAACCGCTCTTGTTGAGAAAGCCAATGATAATCATTTGCTTTAGGAAAACTTAAAATGTCTCATTTAATTGTGTAACTAATTGTGTAAAATACTATAAATCAATGTATAGCGGTGAAATCGAAACGTTGGTTGTTGACGTTCAGGCTTTTATCGCCGTGAATTCATTGCCAAATTTGGCCATTTTCAGCTTAAAAAACGTGTTTATGCTGTGAATTGGCAGGGCACAGCAATCTGTGGTTTTCTGCACATTTGCGTCATTTTGGTAAATGCGTATTATTCTCATTCTCTCTTCAGCCCTCCGGTTAAGTCTGCCTCCTACCGGGATCCCTTTTTCCATCGATGGAGTTAAGAATGAAATTGTTTTTCAGCCCGCGTCTGGTTCCCCTTGCCGCTGAGGTCATCGCCGCCATTAGCCTGACGGCTTGCCAGGCACCGGCCAAAAAAACAGAAGTGCCTGTCGCCGTAGTGAAGCCAGTCAATACGCAGTTGACTCAGCGTGTACTGGGGGATGGACTGTATGAACTGGCCTATTCTCCTGCAGAGAAGGCGTTGTATGTCGCCAGTGCTCAGGGCTTTAAAAACGTCAATGGCGGGATGATTTACCGTCTCGACCCCGTGACTCTGGAGACTCAGGCTGAAACCCACACCGATCTGAAAAACTTTGGTATGGCGATGGAAGACGACGGTCGCGTCTTCTACACCACCAATTCGCTGGACGGAGGCGTGTCGCAAGTTGATGCGCAGAGCGGCAAGGTGCAGAAACGCCTGATGCTGGGGGGCAAGAAAGACAAAGATGGCGATGTGCCAGGTGCACGTGAAATGCTACTGCACGGAGATGAATTATACGTGGGTCGCGTAGCCGATCCTGGATTTATCTCAGTGGTGGATACCAAAACGTTCACCTTGAAAACGACCATCAAGAATGCCGGTAAATGGGTAACAGGCTTGATTTACTCCCCGGTACGCGAACGCGTTTATGCCGCTAATGGTGCGGGTGAAATTCTGGTCATCAATCCTCGAACCTACAAAATTGAACAGCGCTGGACGGCAGGTGATGGAAAGGAATATCTGTTCCTGAATATGGCGGAAGATCCGTCTACGGGTCGCCTTTTCGTCACCGACGACTCTAAAGGCAAGGCTACTCTGGTCTTCGACGAACACACAGGCAAAGTAATCAAACGTCTTCCGGGCGATGCGCTGGGTATTAAGTTCAACAGTAAACGTAATGAGATCTATATATCTCAGCGCGAGTCGAAGAAAGTACTGCAGCTTGATGCTACCACTTATGCCGTGAAAAACAACTGGTCATTCAACACCAACCCGAACAGCTTGCTAGTCTCGGCGGATGGCCAAACGCTGTATGTCTCTCTGAAGCAGGCATTTAATGAAGATAGCTCCACACAGGGCAAAGATAGTGTGGCGCGCATTGCACTTAAGTAAGCGCGACTGAGCGTAGCAGCGCAATGAATTGCGCTGCTTACGTATAGTAGCCAGCTCGGCAGAGCGGTGCGCGGTGCTGAGCCTTGCACTAAGGCCGCGGTTGCACCCCAGGTTTCGCCTCAGGGGTATTTGATGCAGTTGAAATTACCAGTTTTCCAGCACTGAGCCTGAAGCTCGCAAGGTGAATTAGGTACGGGTTGGCGGATCTCATAGTGGCCTGCAGCTCATGCTGCAATAAGACCGGATATAGAGCTGCAACCTACCGTCAACGTCAAAACCACGAATGCCTTGCAAACGGGATGCGTTCATATAAAGGTGATATGCTGCCAGTCGCAGTACGGGCGCCGCTGGAAGGTGCACTTTGCGAAGAAGACCCGGGGCGCCTGGCGGAGCGTCAAATACCTGGGCCGCTACCTGAAGCGCCCGCCGGTGTCAGCGGCAAAGCTCAGGCACTACAGCGGCGGTGCCGTGATACATCACTATTACGACCACCGTACGCAGCAGCACCGGCAGCAGACGCTGACACAGGAAGAGATGATCGGACGCTATATCAGCCACGTACCGGCGAAGCATTTTAAGATGGTGCGTTACTATGGCTTCCTGTCGAACCGCAAACGGGGTTCGCTGCTGCCGAAGGTGTATGAAGCCCTGCAGATGGAGGCGCGAAAAACACCGGAACAGCCCGGCTTCGCCTCGCTGTTGAAAGGATTTCTGCGTACGGACCCGTATCAATGCATCCTCTGTGGCAACCGGCTGCGCTTTGTCAGCGCACAGGCCGGCAGGCATGCCACGGAATTAGGCTGTGTCCCGTAATCACCTGAGCTATAGTAACTGTCTGTTTCCACAACATATTAAACTATGGCTCGCTACGACATTCCCGATGAAGCATGGACTATCATCCAACCCTTTCTGCCAGCAGCGTCTGCCTCTCCACAGGCCGGGCGTCCGTGGGCGGAGCATCGTATGATCATCAACGGCATGTTCTGGGTGCTGTGTTCAGGTGCACCATGGCGTGATTTACCTGAACGGTACGGCCCATGGAAGACCGTTTATAACCGCTTTAACCGATGGTCAAAATCGGGTGTGATTAACATTATTTTCAACAAGTTACTTTCAGCTCTGGATGCACATGGCCTCGTGGACTGGTCGGCCACTGCACTGGATGGCAGCAATATCCGGGCGCTGAAATGTGCTGCCGGTGCGCAAAAAAACAACCCGATATCACCGGAGATAATGGGCTGGGTCGCTCTCGCGGTGGTTTTGGCACCAAAATTCATCTGGCGACAGACGGAAGTGGCCCCCCATGTCAGGGTAGTTGTCGCCTCTGACAGAAAAATTTCCGGGGGCCGGAGAGGACAATAATGAACACTTATTCACCTGAGCGTAAAGCCGCTCTGATCGCCAGAATGATGCCGCCACATAATCAACCGGTCGTTCAGTTAGCCCGTTCTGAGGGGATCCCGGCCAATACGCTTTATGCCTGGCGTACTCAGGCTGGCGTTCGTGTACAGGGAGTACGCAACACACTCTTCAGGGAATCCTTGCTGTAACCAGCCTGAAGGGAGAGCGTCCGGAGGGACAAACCACGTTTGTGGATTTCGGCTTTTATGGTCTCGGGATGCCAGTCAGCATTCAGATCTTCATTTCGGCTCATGATTCCTCTATCCTAAAAAGTCATCCGCGCGGATAACTGCGCGGGTATCCGTATGGATAAATCATAGGAACGCAAAGAACATAAGTCAATGTTCTTTTTTGTTTTCTTTGCATTTCTTTATATTTTGTAGTTTTTCAATTAATTACACACAAAGGAACTCACTATGGATAAAGAACGTAAGTGTTCTTTTTGCGATAACGTAAAAGAACCGATCATTGAGCGCATTTTTTATCTGGTAGAGCGTTATCCATCTAGAAACGAGGCCGCAAAGGCGTGGGGTATAAACATCAATACCCTACAGAACTATTATAAGAGGCGTGATATTGCTCCCACCCCTAGGAAGCAACTGCTGGAAGGTATTGCAAATCATGAAGGTGTATCGCTTGATTGGTTGGTTGAGGGAATTGGGGAACCACCGGTGAACACAAAGAAAGAACACGAAAAAGAACGCGTACATTCAGGACTAAGTGATCCAGACGCCAGACTCGCGACACTGTTCTCGATTTTGTCAGAGAAGGAAAAACAATCACTGTTTGAAATTGTTGTCCGCAAAGGGGTAGATACGGTGTTACGGCTGTGTGATGATCGCAATATTAAGCTACTGCAATGCAATGATGTTGAGAAAGAGCGGCTTCTAGTGTGGCTTGATAGTGGTATGAAAAAAGAGGCATTTGAGACTAGTGAAGTTGTAGCAGAAACAGGCCTTGCAAACTCTGGTAAGAAGGCCGGTTAATCAATGAGTGGTGTTTCCGAAACCTACACCGACGTTTACCGGCCTTGATTTTCGAAGTATGTTCGAATTGATTTTGAACGTAATGCTTTGCCTTTTAAAGGCGCGGTTGTAGAAGTATCAAAAGTTTTGCCGTTCGGCTCACTTTTTCTTTGACTGGTATCAAATGCCTAAACAGGGCGAAGCCAGCAATCCCGCGGATTCCCGTTTATTTCCTTCTCTTCCCGGTAATATCAAATGATTTCCTTCATAACAGGCCGGCAATATTTGCGGCGGGACGTTTATTTTCGCCCTGCTCAGCCACGCCCAGATCCGCAACGACATCAGTAACGAGAAAAAAGCGCGGGCCAAAGCTAAAAAAACGCCCTAAGTGGCGATAGATTAAGCAGTCAGCCGATAGCGGCTTAACCTGTAAGGAAAAAAACGCTATAATCCCGCCGCTTCGTCCCCTTAGTTAAATGGATATAACGAGCCCCTCCTAAGGGCTAGTTGCAGGTTCGATTCCTGCAGGGGACACCATTAGCCCCTCTCCTCCGCTTGTTTTTCCCAGCCAACCCCAGCTTAGACACCGCACTGACGAGCAAGCGCCAGACCGCGCGACATCTATATTAACGACACCTTCGTTTTCTCAGCGCACAACAACCGCTACAGGAGTTTATGGTGTCTTTTACCCATCTGCGTATCGCCCGTCCCGTAACCAACCTTGAGCACTCATTCAGGATGTATACCCGGGGTTTAGGTCTACAAAAAATTGCCGATTTTTCGCATCACGACGGCTTCAGCGGGATAATGCTGGGCCATAAAGATTTGCCGTGGCATATCGAATTGACCCTCTGCCATCATCACCCGGTACGCCCGGCGCAGACGGCAGAAGACTTATTGGTTCTGTACTACCCCGATCGGCAAGAGTGGCAGAGAGAGTGCGCGAAAATGGAGCTGGCCGGTTTTACCCCCGTGAACTCGTTTAATCCCTACTGGGATGTTAACGGGCGCACCTTTGCCGATGACGATGGCTACCGGGTCGTTCTGCAAAATAGAGCATGGTCATCGGCTTAGAATCAGCTCGTTATACTCGCGAACGGCTTACTCCTCCGTTAAGCAGCACCAGCGCGACGGCGGCGGAGAGCGCAACGGTCGCCGCGCTCGCCAGATAGACGGCGTTAATTCCCCATTTACCCGCCAGAGCACCGGCCAGCGGAGCGGTTACTCCTAAAGAAACATCGAGGAAAGCGACGTACGCCCCCATCGCCAGGCTGCGGGTTTGGGGAGGAGCACGACGTACGGCTTCCACGCCAAATCCAGGAAAAGCCAGCGAGTAGCCAAAGCCGGTAAGCGCCGCGCCAAAATAGGCCAGGGAAGCCGAATCGGCTCGCCAGATAAGCAGTCTGTCCCAGGGCCTCAATCACCACGCAGATTAGCGCAACCCGCGCGCCGCCCAGCTTATCGGGCAGATGACCGAAGGCAACCCGCGCGGCAATAAAGGCCAGGCCAAAAGCGGTAAAGGCCAGCGAGGCGTTCCCCCAGCTGTGGGCGGTAAACAGCAGCGCGATAAACGCTTCGATAACGCCGAAGCCAACGCTGCACAGCGCGAGGCCAAGCCCCGGTTTCCAGACGGCGTTAAGTACGGTATAGAACGATGTTTTTTCCGTCGCCAGCGGAGCAACGCCCCGAACTCTGGCAATAGCCAGCAGAGCAATAAAGGGGACCAGCAGCACGGCAAGCGACAGGCCAAAGAAGCCGCCCCAGGCGTTAAAAGCGACCCCCAGCGGAGCGCCCGACGCGTAGGCGCCGTACATCGCAATCCCGTTCCAGGACATCACTTTCCCGGCATTACGCGGGCCCACCAGCCCGATTCCCCAGCCCATTGCGCCGGTAACCAGCAGGCTTTCGCCCAGCGCCAGCACAATGCGTCCGGCCAGCAGGATCCACACGCTAACGCCGGGGCTGGAAATAAACAGCAGCGAGAGCAGATACAGAATCCCTGACCCGGCCGTCACCAGCAGGCCGATGACCATCGCGCGTTTGGCGCCGTGTATATCGGCGAAGTTGCCGGCCCAGGAGCGCGAAAGCAGAGCCGCTACGAACTGCGACCCGATGACCAGCCCCACCACCAGCGTACTCTGACCCAGGGTACCGTGCAGGTGCAGCGGTAGTACCGGCAGCTGCATGCCAATAATCAGGAAACCAATATAAATCGATATCACAATCGGCAGCAGGGTCAGGAATACGGACCGGCCCTGCGGCACGGCGTGGTTAAGCGCCGCGGAAGTTTGATTTTGTTGTTCAGTCATAAGTAAATTCATTTAATGCGGGGATAAATTTCGGGCCGAAGGGACTCTTTCCCTTCGGCTCATTTGCCGTATTGCGGGCAATTTTTCATCTCGTGCGCAGCGAGAGCTCAACGTCATCAGCAAAGGGCACGGACAGATAACCGTTTTGCGGATCACGCACGTACTCCAGATATTCGGCGCTGTAGTCGGCATTGTCGGCGATGATAAACGCGCCGGGACGCAGGCGGCTTTCGAGGAGAGCCAAAATCTCCGGATACAGCGCTTTTGCGCCGTCCAGCAGCACCATATCGATGGTCTCCGGCAGATTATCCGCCAGGGTTTGCAGCGCATCGCCTTCACGAACATCGACCAGAGCATCCAGCCCGGCCTCTTTCAGGTGCTCGCGGGCGCGGATGACTTTATTCGGCTCAAACTCGCTGGTGATCAGCAGGCCACCGCCGTTATCCTTTAGCGCGGCGGCCAGATGCAGTGCGGAAATACCAAACGAGGTGCCGAACTCAACAATATGCTGCGCCCGAATGCTGCGGGCCAGCATGTAAAGCAGCGTCCCGGTCTCCGCCGCGACGGGGAGCCAGAGATCTTTCAGGTGACCATAAAGCTCGAGATATTCGGTTTTACTGGTCATCATCCGTTCGCGTTCGGCACGAGGAATGCTGGAGAACGCCGCGCTTGCGGCGCCGTTTGCCTGTTGAAACAGTCGTTCTAATAATGCGGCCAGCGGCGCGGATGTCAGCGTGGTTGACATAATAAGTCCTTCAAAAGTTGTGTGGTTTACGCCTGCGGCATAAAATGCGAATGATTCGTCACCTTTTAAAGAATACGATCAATTATTCGCATTAACTATTCGCATTCCGGCCCGGGAGAGAAGCGCCATGCCAACGGCTAAAAGTAAATTGATTTCATTAAGGAAAAGGCCAAAACAGGCCCGTTCAGCCGAGCTGGTATCGGCGATTATTCAGGCGGCGCTTCAGGTTTTAGAAAAAGAGGGCGCGGTGCGCTTTACCACCGCAAGGGTGGCGGAAAAGGCGGGAGTCAGCGTCGGGTCGGTGTATCAATATTTTCCCAACAAAGCGGCAATTCTGTTTCGTTTGCAAAGCGATGAATGGCAGCAGACCACGGCCATGCTCAGCGAGATCCTCGGCAACGCCGATCGTCCTCCCCTCGACAGATTGCGCACGCTGGTGCACGTGTTTATCCAGTCGGAGTGCGAAGAGGCGGGGCTGCGCCAGGCGCTCAACGACGCGGCGCCGCTCTATCGCGATGCGCCCGAGGCTAAAGAAAATCGCACCGCAGCCGATAGCGTCTATGGGCAATTTATTGAGGAAGTCCTCCCCGACGCGACGGCGGCCAGGCGGCAGCTGGCCTGCGAGCTGTTGACGACAACGCTAAGCTCGGTGGGCAGCGGTTTCTCCTCCAGCCCGCGCACGGCTGAAGAAATCAGCCGCTTTTCCGACGCGATGGCGGATATGTTCAGCGCCTGGATAAGAGAGACCGCCCGGGAGGACGCCGCGCAGCGGTAATTCTCTGCCCGCCGGGTCCGGGCGGCGCCTGAACCCACGCTAGCGCCGGGCCTCTTCGGCGTCCGGCCCGGCGGCCACCTCCAGCGCCATGGCGCTAAACGCCCGTACCGCGGCGCTCTGCCAGGCATCCTTATGCTGCAGCAGACAGGCCGTTCTTTCCAGCAGCGCCGGGGTTAGCTCGATGGCCACCAGATCGTCGCGCTCCCGCACAACGGCGGCCGGCAGCAGGGTCGATAGCGGCGTATGCTGGATCATGGTCAGTACCGCGCTGATAGAGTTCGCCTCCATCCGCACCTGCGGCTCAATCGCGTACCGGCGGCAATAGCGATCGATCCGCTCCCGGGTTGCAAACTCTCCGCTGAGCAAGATCAGCGACTCCTGATTCAGCGCTTCCCGCTTTACGCGCCGCCGCGTCGCCAGCGGATGGTGGCGGCCAACCACCAGCGCCAGCGTTTCGGTCAGCAAAGGCCGGGACACGATATCGCGCGATCCGCCATCGTCGAAGGCAATCCCGAGATCCAGCTCATCATCGCGCAGCAGGGCCTCCATTCGATCCTGATCCATTTCGCGCAGGCTCAGCGAAATATTGGGGTAGCGCTGATAAAAAGCGCCCACCAGCGGCCCCATAAAATAGGTCGTAAAGGTCGGCATCATCGCCACCCGCAGCGTACCTCGCTGCAGGTCCTCCACATCGTGGATGGCGCGCTTTCCTTCGGCTAAATCCTGCAACGCCCGGCGCGCGTAGATAAGCCATACCTCCCCGGCATCCGTTAAGCGTACGCTGCGCGAGCTGCGGTCAAAAAGCTGAGTTCCCAACGTCTCTTCGAGCTGGCGGATCTGCTGCGATAGCGCCGGCTGTGAGATATGGAGCGCCGTTGAGGCGCGCGTAAAGCCGCGATGTTCGGCAATCGCCAGAAAGCAGGTGAGGTGGCGCAGCAGCATGCTGGTATCCATAAGTAATTCAAATTGAACTCATCATAAATAAGCCTTTTAACTTATGAAACAAGTTACGTAACCTGTCCGCGTGTTTAATCGGCCGCGCTTCCGCCGCCCGCCGCATCCATTTTTGCAGGAGCCTTTATGTCCATCCATGTTAACGTTCTTCAGCATCCGACCGCCCACCGCCTTCGCCCGCCCCGGTGTCCGCTGCGGGCAGGCGGGTCGCGATGAGCCGCGCGGCGCAGGGCCGGCTGATGCTGCTGGTACTGGTCCTCATCGGCATCAATATGCGCCCCCTGCTGACCTCAATTGGCCCCCTGCTCCCCCAGCTGCAGCAGGCCAGCGGTATGAGCTTTACCCTCGTTTCGCTACTCACCGCGATCCCGGTCGTGGCGATGGGCGCGCTGGCGCTGGCCAGCCCGTGGATTGACCACCGCCTTAGCGAAAAGCGAGGGATCGCGCTGAGCCTGCTGGCGATCGCCGCCGGCGCGCTAATTCGCGAGCTCGCCCCGCGCAGCGGGCTGCTGCTGAGCAGCGCCCTGCTCGGCGGGATCGGCATCGGTATTATTCAGGCGACGATCCCGCGAGTGATAAAACGCCGGTTTCCGCAGCATACGCCCCAGGTGATGGGGCTATGGTCAGCGGCTCTGATGGGCGGCGGCGGCCTGGGCGCGGCCCTGACGCCGTGGCTGGCGCAGCGCAGCGCCGTCTGGTATCACGCCCTGGCCTGGTGGACGCTGCCCGCGGCGCTGGCGCTCCTCGGCTGGTGGTCCGTCAACCGCGCGTCCGCGCGCGGAGCGCCTTCCGCCTCTGCGACGCCGGAAACCGCTATTTTCCGCCGCCGTCGCGCCTGGACCCTCGGACTGTACTTCGGCCTCATTAACGGCGGCTACGCCAGCCTCATCGCCTGGCTGCCGCCCTACTATATGCAGTCCGGCTACAGCGCTCAGCTTAGCGGCACCCTGCTGGCCGTTATGACGCTTGGGCAAACCGTCGGCGCCCTGCTGCTGCCGATGCTGGCCCGGCACGAAGATCGGCGCAAACTGCTGATGTTAACGCTGCTGCTGCAGCTGATTGGCTTCTGCGGGTTTATCTGGCTGCCGCTGTACCTGCCGCAGCTGTGGGCGATAAGCTGCGGTATTGGCTTAGGCGGCGCCTTTCCGCTGTGCCTGGTGCTGGCGCTCGACCACTCCCGACATCCGGCGATTGCCGGACGGCTGGTGGCCTTTATGCAGGGCATTGGCTTTATCGTCGCCGGCCTCTCGCCGTGGCTATCGGGCCTGCTGCGCAGCCTGAGCGGGGATTACGTGCTGGACTGGGCCTTGCACGCCGTCTGCGTGGCGCTGCTGATGGTCATAACGCGGCGTTTTGTACCGGCACGCTATCCGCAGGAGTGGCGAAAAACGCAGCCGATCAGCGATGAGGTGCGATAACGTCAGATGCGTAAGGCCCGCTTGCGCATCATTCCCGATAAGAAAAAAGCCAAAAATCAAACCGCTACCTGCGGCAAAACCAGCGCCGCGAATAGCCTTCGCCAAAACGGTATTTATTACCGGACGAAACTAATGTGTCGCCGAATCACGACACTCGTAAGTAACTAAAAATTAATAAAAAAATGCCTCTTGTTTCCCCCATTTTTTAGGCGTACATTAGCGCCAGTTGAAGCAGTTACAGTCTGTAATTCCGAACCGCCGCAGCCGCCAGAAGCCTCTGGTTTTCCCTGCGACGGTTAATGGAAAAAATGAAAACAAAATTCGTTTGGCGTTTCGCCGAGAATGCGGAGTAATGAGACGTGAAATACTTTTTTATGGGCGTGTCTTTTATGGTCATCGTTTGGGCCGGCACCTTTGCCCTGATGATCTAAACAGCGTAAATAGTTAAAAAAAGGGAGCCGATGGCTCCCTTTTTTATTGTCGCGTTTATTCCTGGCCCTCGCCCACCGGCTTGCCTGCGGCGGGAAGAAGTCCGTCCGCGCGGAACATCGATTTAATACCGCGAATAGCCTGACGGATCCGATCGCGGTTTTCGATTAAGGCGAAGCGCACGTGGGTGTCGCCGTAGTCGCCAAAGCCGATGCCCGGCGATACGCACACTTTGGCATCCTGCAGCAGCTTTTTGGCGAACTCCAGCGATCCCATCGCCGCATAGTGTTCAGGGATCTTTGCCCACACGTACATGGATGCTTTCGGGCACTCCACCATCCAGCCCGCTTCGTGCAGCCCCTTGACCAGCACATCGCGACGGCGCTTGTACTGCTCTGCGATATCGCGCACGCACTGCTGATCGCCTTCCAGGGCGGCGATTGCCGCCACCTGCAGCGGGGTGAAGGTACCGTAGTCGTGGTAGCTTTTAATTCGCGCCAGCGCGTTGACCAGCGTTTTGTTGCCGACCATAAAGCCAATGCGCCAGCCGGCCATATTGTAGCTTTTCGACAGCGTGAAGAACTCAACCGCCACGTCGCGCGCGCCGGGCACTTCCATAATAGAGGGCGCCTTCCAGCCGTCATAGACGATATCGGCATAGGCCAGGTCATGCACCACCAGCACGTCGTAGCGCTTCGCCAGCGCCACCACTTTTTCAAAGAACTCCAGCTCGACGCACTGGGCGGTCGGGTTAGAGGGGAAGCCAAGAATCATCATTTTCGGCTTCGGATAGCTTTCGCGGATCGCGCGTTCCAGTTCGTTGAAGAAATCAACGCCTTCCACCAGCGGCACCGAACGTACCTGCGCGCCGGCAATCACCGCGCCGTAAATATGAATAGGATAGCTGGGGTTAGGCACCAGTACCGTGTCACCGTGATCCAGCGTCGCCAGCATCAGGTGCGCCAGCCCCTCTTTCGAGCCGATGGTCACAATGGCTTCCGATTCCGGATCAATGTCGACGTTATAGCGATCCTGATACCAGCGCGATATCGCCCGGCGCAGGCGCGGGATACCGCGAGAAGTAGAGTAGCCGTGGGTATCGGGTCGTTGGGCAACGGTGCACAGTTTTTCAACGATGTGCGGCGGCGTCGCGCCGTCCGGGTTGCCCATGCTGAAATCGATAATATCTTCGCCGCGCCGCCGCGCAGCCATTTTCAGTTCAGCGGTAATGTTAAAAACGTACGGGGGGAGACGATCGATACGCGTAAAGCGGCGTTCAGGACTGAATTCAGCCATAGATTCCTCGGATTAACGTGAGCGCCCGGACCGTCCGAGCGACGCTGCCGCTGCTGCGGCACGTTTAGAAAATAACCCGAAAAAATTCATTCTGTCGAGAGGGCGGAGAAAAAATAAAATCTGGCATAAAAAACGGGTACTCGTTCCAATAAATACGGCAGCGGCCAATCCGGATTTAGCCAATACGATCGCTGAAAGTAACATCTTAATATCTTTTGCATTACCTTATTTTCGCCGTAGCGCCCTCGCCTGCGCGGTTGACCGGGGTTCATCGGGGATCCCCTTTTAAAAATGTGCTTGTTCCCTATTATTGTCCGCGGCTGGCCTTCTGGGGCCAGGTTTTTTATCATAGCCTTTTCCCGCGAACGACACGGCGCTCCCATGCACGAAATATTCACCATGCTGCTCGCAGTTTTTGACCGCGCGGCACTGATGCTGATTTGCCTTTTTTTCCTCATCCGCCTGCGGCTGTTTCGCGAACTGCTGCATAAATCTGCCCATACGCCGAAGGAGTCTGCTGGCCGTCACCGCTATCTTCTCCCTGTTCGCCCTGTTCAGCACCTGGTCAGGCGTACCGGTGGAGGGATCGCTGGTCAACGTGCGCATCATCGCGGTAATGTCCGGCGGTATCCTGTTTGGCCCGTGGGTCGGCGCTATCGTTGGCGTGATTGCCGGAGTGCATCGCTATCTGATCGATATCGGCGGCGTTACCGCCATACCCTGTTTTATCACCAGCATCATCGCCGGGCTATTGTCCGGGTTGATCGGCCGCAGGGTTCCCAAGGCCCAGCGCTGGAAGGCCGGGATCCTCGCCGGGATGCTCTGCGAAACGCTGACCATGATCCTCGTGGTGCTGTGGGCGCCCTCCTTTTCACTGGGCCTGGATATCGTCTCGAAAATCGGTATTCCGATGATCCTCGGCAGCATCTGTATCGGTTTTATCGTCCTGCTGGTGCAGAGCGTTGAGGGAGAAAAAGAGGCCAGCGCCGCGCGCCAGGCCAAGCTGGCGCTGGATATCGCCAACAAAACGCTGCCGCTGTTTCGCCACGTTAATAGCGAATCGCTCCGTCAGGTCTGCGACATTATCCGCCGCGATATCAACGCCGATGCGGTGGCGATCACCACCACCGGTCGGGTGCTGGCCTACGTTGGCTTCGGCGAGGGGAACTATCACGATCGCGACAATGCCATTAGCCCCACCACCCGCCAGGCGATTGAGAGCGGAAAAATTATCATCAAGAACAACGATGAGGCGTACAGAACCCCTGAAATTCACTCGATGCTGGTGATCCCATTGTGGGAAAAAGGCGTCGTCACCGGGACGCTGAAAATCTACTACTGCCACGCGCACCGCATTACCTCCTCGCTGCAGGAGATGGCGATAGGCCTGTCGCAAATCATTTCCACCCAGCTGGAGGTCTCCCGCGCGGAGCAGCTGCGGGAGATGGCCAACAAGGCCGAACTGCGCGCGCTGCAGAGTAAAATCAATCCGCACTTTCTGTTTAACGCGCTCAACGCCATTTCATCATCGATTCGCATGAATCCGGATACCGCGCGCCAGCTTATTTTTAATTTATCGCGCTATTTACGCTATAACATTGAATTAAAAGACGACGAGCAGATTGATATTAAAAGGGAGTTGTACCAAATCAAGGACTACATTGCCATTGAGCAGGCGCGTTTTGGCGACAAGCTAACCGTTATCTATGATATCGACGATGAAGTCAGCTGCGTCATTCCCAGCCTGCTGATCCAGCCGCTGGTAGAAAATGCGATTGTTCACGGCATTCAGCCCTGCAAGGGCAAAGGCGTGGTCACGATAGGCATCAATGAGTGCGGAAACCGGGTGCGGATTAGCGTCCGCGATACCGGCAACGGCATCGATCCGGCCGTCGTCGCCCGGGTGGAGGCCGATGAGATGCCGGGCAACAAAATCGGTCTGCTTAACGTTCACCATCGGGTCAAACTGCTGTACGGCGAAGGGCTGCATATCCGGCGTATGACCCCAGGGACGGAGATTACCTTCTACGTGCCAAACCGCAACGCCCCCCAGCCTACGCCGGCGTCGCTGCTGCCATGAGCGGAGAAAAAATGAAAGTCATCATCGTTGAGGACGAGTTCCCGGCGCAACAGGAGCTCAGCTGGCTGATTAACACCCACAGCCAGATGGAGATTGTCGGCACCTTTGACGACGGGCTGGACGTGCTGAAGTTTCTGCAGCACAACAGGGTCGATGCCATTTTTCTCGACATCAACATCCCCTCGCTGGACGGCGTTCTGCTGGCGCAGAACATCAGCCAGTTTGCCCATAAGCCATTTATTGTGTTTATCACCGCCTGGAAAGAGCACGCCGTAGAGGCATTTGAGCTGGAGGCGTTCGATTACATCCTCAAGCCCTATCAGGAATCGCGCATTATCAACATGCTGCAAAAGCTGAGCAGCGCCTGGCAACAGCAGCAGACTCCCGGCAACCGGCGCCGCGCCAAATCCGCAGCGGGAAAACGACACCATCAATCTGATCAAAGATGAGCGGATTATCGTCACCAGCATTCACGATATTTACTACGCGGAAGCGCATGAAAAAATGACGTTTGTTTATACCAGGCGGGAGTCGTTCGTGATGCCGATGAACATTACGGAGTTTTGCGCCAAACTGCCGCCGGCGCACTTCTTCCGCTGCCACCGCTCCTACTGCGTCAACCTGAACAAAATTCGCGAAATTGAGCCGTGGTTCAATAACACCTATGTCCTGCGGCTGCGGGATTTGGAGTTTCAGGTGCCGGTGAGCCGCAGTAAGGTCAAAGAGTTCCGCCAGCTGATGCACCTGTAGCCGACGGCTTATCCGGGCCCTCAGGCCCGGAGGCGCTATTTTAGAGGATTTGGCCCAGCGTCTGGCGCATATGCGCGCCGGAGCCCAGCAGCCCCGGGTTGTCGTGGACAATCAGGTACACCGGGATATCCTGCACAAAGGCTTTAAACCGCCCTTTATCTTCAAAACCGCCGCGGAAACCGGAAGCCTTAAAGAATTCAAGGAAGCGCGGCACGATACCGCCCGCGATATACACGCCGCCAAAGGTCGCCAGCGTCAGCGCCAGGTTGCCGCCAAAACGGCCCATAATCACGCAGAACAGCGATAGCGCGCGGCGGCAGTCGGTGCAGGAGTCGGCAAGCGCGCGTTCGGTCACGTCTTTCGGCTGCAGATTCTCCGGTAAACGGCCGTCGGATTTCACTATCGCGCGATAGAGATTCACCAGGCCCGGACCTGACAGCACGCGTTCGGCGGAAACGTGTCCCAGCTCGGCGCGCAGCTCTTCCAGAATAATCCCCTCTTCTTCGCTGTTCGGCGCAAAATCGACGTGGCCGCCCTCGCCCGGCAGGCTCACCCAGCGTTTATCAACGTGGACCAGATGCGCCACGCCGAGGCCGGTCCCCGCGCCGTAGACGGCGATAGGTTTCCCCTCCACCGGCGCCGTACCGCCAAACTGGATCAGGTGCTCGGCTTTTAGCATCGGGATCGCCATCGATACCGCCGTGAAATCGTTGATGATTTCAAGATGCGCAAACCCAAGGTTGCTTTTCATTTCGGCGATGGAAAACGCCCAGGTGTGGTTGGTCATCGCCACCCAATCGCCGGTAATCGGGCAGGCGATGGCAATGCAGCCATCCTCGACTTCAACGTTGTGCTCGTCGAGATAGACCCGAACAACGGCTTCAAGACTGGGATAATCGAGCCCGGAATAGGTTTTTGCACGGGAGATATCCCCGCTCGCGATATCACATAATGCCAGGCGGGCATTGGTTCCGCCGACATCCCCTACTAAAGCAAATTTTGTCATTCCGTTACGGCTCCACTAAAGTCAAAATGATTCTTTTGGCACACTGTAAATTCATGATGCCTTAACAACAACGACCAACGTATAAGCGCCCACAGTTTAGCGACCTATATCACATTTAGGCTGAAAACTGTGAAAAATGGTTTATCCTGCGCCGCCGCGATCGTCAGGCATAGCCTTAACTTTATCGTTTCAGCACCATTTGCATCGACGCCCCTCCGGGGCGCAGGCAAAAGTCGTGCTTCGCCACCTGCAAAAGGAAATTTTCATGCTGCATCCGCGCGCCAGAACAATGCTGTTGCTATCGATCCCGGCGGTTATCATCGGGATTGCCTCCAGCCTGGTACTGATTGTGACGATGAAGGTTGCGAGCGTCCTGCAGAATATCCTCTGGAGCGCGTTGCCGCTAAGCCTCGGCCTGAACGCCGACGGGCATCTGTGGACTATTGCCATTCTGACGCTCACCGGGATTGCCGTCGGCCTGCTCATCCGCTTTAGCCCTGGCCACGCCGGGCCCGATCCGGCTTCGGAATCGCTGGTCAGTGCTCCCGTCAGCACCAGCGCCCTGCCGGGGCTGATTGCCGCGCTAATTTTAGGCCTGGCGGGCGGCGTCAGCCTGGGGCCGGAGCATCCCATTATGGTGGTCAATATCGCCCTTGCGGTGGCCATTGGTTCACGCCTGTTTCCGCGCGTCAGCACCCTCGACTGGACGATCCTTGCCGCCTCCGGCACTATCGGCGCGCTGTTTGGCACGCCGGTTGCCGCCGCGCTGATCTTTTCGCAAACCCTTAACGGCGGTAACGACGTCCCGCTGTGGGACCGTCTTTTTGCCCCGCTGCTGGCGGCGGCGGCGGGCGCCCTGACAACAAGCCTGTTCTTCAACCCCCACTTCTCGCTACCGATCCCGCACTATCCGCAGATGCGGCTGGTGGATATCTTTAGCGGCGCGGTGGTCACGCTGATCGCGATTGCCGTCGGCATGGTCGCCGTCTGGTGCTTGCCGCGCCTGCATGCGCTGATGCACCGTCTGAAAAGCCCCGTTTTAACGCTCGGGGTCGGCGGTTTGCTGCTGGGGATCCTCGGGACCATCGGCGGGCATATCACGCTATTTAAAGGGCTGGATGAGATGCAGCAAATGGCGTTCAGCCAGACCCTGAGCGGCAGCGACTTTATGCTGATTGCGCTGGTGAAGCTGGCGGCGCTGACGATCGCTGCCGCCAGCGGCTTTCGCGGCGGGCGAATTTTCCCGGCGATCTTCGTCGGTGTGGCGCTGGGCCTGATGCTGCACGCGCACGTTGACGCCGTCCCGGCGGCGATTACGGTCTCCTGCGCAATCCTCGGAATGACGCTGGTGGTCACCCGCGACGGCTGGCTGAGCCTGTTTATGGCCGCCGTCGTGGTGCCGGACACCACGCTGCTGCCACTGCTGTGCATAGTGATGCTCCCGGCCTGGCTACTGCTGGCCGGGAAGCCGCTGATGATGATTAAACGACGTCCCGACTAGACGCGGCTGTTGCGCTCCTCCAGGGCCTGAGTTACCGCCCGCAGAAAGTCGGGGATGTCCATTTTGGGCAGCATTACCTCGACCAGCGTCAGCCGGTCGGAGGCCACGCTGTCGTTCATCGCCTCCTTCAGCTCCGCGGTGCGCGTCACCCGCCAGCAGCGCGAAGGGACGTCGGGGGCAAACGCCTCCGGCAGGCGGTTCCAGTCCCACAGGGCGATATCGTTATAGCGCTGCTCCGGGCCGTGGATCGCCCGCTCAACCGTATAGCCTTCGTTGTTAAGCAGCAGAATAAGCGGCCGCTGTTTGTCGCGCAGCATCGAACCCATCTCCTGAATCGTGAGCTGCGCCGCGCCATCGCCGATAATCAATACCACCCTTCGATCCGGCGCGGCGGTCTGCGCGCCGTAGGCCGCCGGCAGCGTAAAACCGATCGATCCCCACAGCGGCTGAACCAGCAGCGTCGCATCCGAGGGGAGCCGCAGCGCCGCGACGCCGAATGCCGCGGTTCCCTGATCGGCGAGAATAATATCTCCCGGACGCAGCTGCTCCTGCACGGTGCTCCAGAAGTTTTTTTGCGTCAGCATGCCGCCTTCAGCTCCGCCAACCTCCGGCACTGAGACAGGCGGGAGCGTCCATTCCGCCACCAGGCTGGCCGACAGCGCGATCAGGGCCGCCAGCGCCTGATCCATCGGGATCCGGCTGAACCAGCGCTCGCCCACCCTGACGGCAAACGGCTGGATCTCGATGGTGCGCTCAGGCGGTAAATGCTGGGTAAATCCGGCGGTAATGGTATCGGTAAAGCGCGTACCGACGCAGATGATGGTATCGGCGTTTTCAATCATCCCGCGGGTCGAGGGGTCGTTGGCGATACCGCTGTAGGTCCCGACAAAACCGGGATGCTGCTCGTCAAAGAGCCCTTTGCCCATCAGCATAGTAGCGTGGGCTATCGGCATTTTTTCGACCCAGGTTCTTAGCGTTTCCTGCAGGCCATAGCGCTGGGCGAGAAAATCCGCCAGCAGCGATACCCGCCGACTGCGCCGCAGCAACTGCCCCGCATACTCGCGGAAGCCGGCCAGCTGATTCTCATCCGCAGGCAGCGCCTCAATCACCAGGCGACGCGCGGGCGGCGTGGCGCAGGCCCTTGCGACGTCGGCAGGCAGCATCAAATAGCCGGGGCGATGGTGGGCCAGCATGTCGCTGAGAACGCGATCGATTTCATGGCAGGCGTTGCCCGCCGTCAGGGTGGCCTGAGTGCAGGTTATCTGCTCGCTCATGCGCGCAAAATGCGTAAAGTCGCCATCTCCCAGCGTGTGGTGCAGCAGCTCCCCCGCTGCTGGGCGCCGCTGCAGGGGGCGCCAACAATATGCAGAACCGGGAGGTGTTCGGCATAGCTGCCCGCCACGCCGTTAAGCGCGCTCAGCTCGCCAACGCCGTAGGTCGTCAGCAGCGCGCCGGCGCCTTTAATACGCGCATAGCCATCGGCCGCATAGGCGGCGTTCAGCTCGTTGGCGCAGCCGACCCATCCCAGCGCCTCATGCGCGATAACACGATCGAGGAACTGTAGGTTGTAATCTCCCGGTACGCCAAACAAGCGGTCTATGCCGCAATCTACAAGGCGATCCAGCAGATAATCGCCAATTGTGTAAGTCGGTTGCATAGCCATACTCCTCATCCCGTGCAGGTAATTTGAGTATTGAATAAGCGATCGAACTGTCCAGATTGAGCTGAATATATGAGGTGGAAAGCAAAATTTACGCCTTTGGGGTGTGTACTCCGCGCTGAACATTCTTTAGTGTAAACGTATACACAAGCTGTTTTTATCTGCGGAGGAAGTATGGTTTACCAGGCAAATGCGACGCGATATCAGACCATGGAGTACCGCCGATGCGGTCAGAGCGGACTAAAGCTGCCGGCAGTCTCTCTCGGCCTTTGGCATAACTTTGGCGACGAAACGCGGGTAGAAACCAGCCGCCAGCTGCTGCGTCACGCCTTCGACCTCGGCATTACGCACTTCGATCTGGCCAACAACTACGGGCCGCCGCCGGGTTCTGCCGAGAGCAATTTCGGCCGCATCCTGCGGGAGGATTTTTTACCTTATCGCGATGAGCTGATTATCTCCAGCAAGGCCGGCTACACCATGTGGGAGGGGCCTTACGGCGACTGGGGGTCACGCAAATATCTGATTGCCAGCCTCGATCAGAGCCTGAAACGGATGGGGCTGGAATACGTCGATATCTTCTATCATCACCGCCCCGATCCCGAGACTCCGCTGCTGGAAACTATGCGCACGCTGGACCATATCGTGCGTCAGGGTAAAGCGCTTTACGTCGGGCTCTCCAACTACCCTCTCGCCCAGGCGAGGGAGGCGGTGAACATCCTCAACGACCTCGGCACGCCGTGCATTATCCATCAGCCAAAATACTCCATGTTCGAACGCTGGGTTGAAGATGGGCTGCTGGATTTCCTGCAGACGCAGGGGGTCGGAAGCATTGCGTTTTCACCGCTGGCCGGCGGCCAGCTGACCGACCGCTATTTACACGGCATCCCGGCTGATTCCCGGGTAGCCAGCGGCAGCCGCTTCCTGCAGGCGGATCAGCTGACGGCGGAAAAGCTGGAGAAAGTCCGCCAGCTGGACGCCCTGGCGCAGACTCGCGGACAGAAGCTATCGCAGATGGCGCTGGCCTGGGTGCTGCGCGGAGAAAAAGTGACTTCAGTGCTGATCGGCGCCAGCAAAACGACCCAGCTTGATGATGCCGTCGGGATGCTCGCCAACCGTCACTTCAGCCCGGAAGAGTGCGCGAAAATTGACGCGATTTTGGCGGCGTAAACAAAAAGTTACTTTAGCAAAAAAGTCACTTTAGCAAAAAGTGCTCTTATCCACGATTTAGGAGTTCCTCCGATGCTGCGGGGCTTAACGGCCCCGTAATATCGCGTTAACAAGCCGCAAGGCTCGATCGTGAAGGAGAAAGAGTATGTTCAGGTCACTGATACTGGCCGCAGTGCTATTGGCCTCGGCGCCGTTAGTTGCTACCGCCGGTGAAATCACCCTGCTGCCATCGGTAAAATTACAAATAGGCGATCGCGACAATTACGGTAATTACTGGGACGGTGGCGGCTGGCGCGACCGTGATTACTGGCGTCGTAACTACGAATGGCGTAATAACCGCTGGTGGCGTCATAACCACGGCTATGACCGCGGCTGGGATAAGCGCAGGGCTTATGAGCGCGGCTACCGTGAGGGCTGGCACGATCGCAACGACCGTCGCGGCGGCTGGGGCCGCGGACCGGGAGGTCACGGACACGGCCATCACTAGATACGTTTTAACCAAATCGGGGAGCCGCAGGGCTCACCGATTTATTATCAGCTTATAATCCGAACACCGTTCCCACCAGCAGCCAGCCGTTCAGCAAAACCACAATCGCCACGATGACCCAGCCGATTCGCTTAATCCATACGGTATTCACCAGATCGCCCATCAGCTGTGGGTTACTGGTAAAAATCAGCAGCGGCACCAGCGCCAGTGCGATACCAAAGCTCAGCAGAACCTGACTCATCACCAGGATACGGGTAGGATCGAGCCCTATCATGATGACGATGAACGACGGCAGCATGGTAATCGTCCGGCGAAACCACAGCGGGATATGGAAGCGAATAAACCCCTGCATCACCACCTGGCCCGCCAGCGTACCGACAACCGTCGACGACAGCCCGGCGGCCACCAGGCTGAGGCCGAATATGGTTGCCGCGGCGTGGCTCAGCAGCGGTTCCAGCGTCAGGTAGGCGGCATCAAGATCGGCGACGCCGGTATGTCCGTTAAAGTGAAACGCGGCGGCGGCGGTAGCCATCATCGCCAGGTTGACAAAGCCGGCTATCGTCATGGCAATCGCCACGTCCCAGCGGGTTGCGTTATAGCGCTCTTTGCGCGAACCGTCATGCAGGTTCTGGGTCAGCGACGAGTGCAGATAGATGACGTGAGGCATAATGGTCGCCCCCAGCACCCCGGCGGCCAGGAACACCGCCTCTACGTTAGGCAGGCTCGGGATAATCATCCCTTTCGCCAGCGGCGCCAGCGCCGGTTGGGAGAAAATCAGCTCCGCGATATAGGCGCCGGCAACAAACAGCAGCAGCCCGCCAATCACTTTTTCCAGCGGCTTCTGCCCGCGACGCTGAAGCATCAAAATCAGAAACGTGGCGATCCCGGTCAGCACGGCGCCCTGCAGTAACGAGACGCCAAGCAGCAGCTTAAAGCCGATCGCCGCGCCGATAAACTCGGCCAGATCCGTTGCCATGGCGATAATTTCCGCCTGCACCCAATAGAACCACACTAGCGGGCGCGGATAGTGGTCGCGAATCTGCTCCGCGAGATTTTTCCCCGTGGCAATTCCCAGTTTGGCCGACAGGACCTGAATCAGCATCGCCATCAGGTTAGCCCACACCACCACCCACAGCAGCTGGTAGCCAAAGCTGGCGCCCGCCTGGATATTGGTCGCAAAGTTACCGGGATCGATATACCCGATGGCAGCAATAAAGGCAGGCCCCATCAATGCGAGCTTCATCTTGCGCGCTGCGCGACCGCTGCTATTCTCAACGCGACTGCTTGTCATTTTCTGCCTCAGAAATATAGCCTTTGCTATGTTTCATGCTACCAAAACGCGAATGATTATCAAGTTCATTTATAACGGCGATAATTATTGCTTTGATAGGGGGGAACGATAGCGGCTAACAATGAAAAGGTGGCAGTGATGGAGCCCATCCCGCCTGGTCATCAGATTAGTACAACTAAGCAACTTTTAAAACCTTTACGCAACATAACAAAAATGTATGTTTGATCACTATTTTGGTGATTAGTCACAGTTCCTTGCAATAGTGTGTGTTTGATCTCGTTTTCTTTGGGCTTGTTACATAGAATGTGCACAGAAATTTAACCTGCCTCATATTTGGAGCAAATATGGACCGCGTCCTGCACTTTATTCTCGCGATCGTCGTGGTGGCTATTTTGGCCCTTTTGGTCAGCCACAACCGTAAGCAGATTCGTATTCGTTATGTTATTCAATTGCTTGTCATTGAAGTCCTGCTGGCATGGTTCTTCCTGAACTCTGATATCGGTCTGGGTTTCGTGAAAGGATTCTCCGAGATGTTCGAAAAACTTCTCGGCTTTGCTAACGAAGGGACCAACTTCGTCTTCGGCAATATGAACGATAAAGGCCTCGCCTTCTTCTTCCTTAAGGTTTTGTGCCCAATCGTCTTTATTTCCGCGCTGATCGGTATTTTGCAGCATATCCGCATTCTGCCGATCGTGATTCGCGCGATCGGTACCGTGCTCTCTAAAGTTAACGGCATGGGTAAACTGGAATCATTCAACGCCGTCAGCTCTCTGATTCTGGGCCAGTCGGAAAACTTTATCGCCTATAAAGATATCCTCGGCAAAATGTCGCGTAACCGCATGTACACCATGGCGGCTACCGCGATGTCTACCGTTTCCATGTCTATCGTCGGCGCGTACATGACCATGCTGCAGCCGAAATACGTCGTTGCGGCGCTGGTTCTGAACATGTTCAGCACCTTTATCGTGCTGTCGCTGATTAACCCGTACCGCGTTGATGAAAACGAAGAAAACCTTCAGATGTCGAATCTGCATGAAGGTCAGAGCTTCTTTGAAATGCTGGGCGAGTACATCCTGGCAGGCTTTAAGGTCGCGATTATCGTTGCGGCGATGCTGATCGGCTTCATCGCGCTGATCTCTGCGCTGAACGCCCTGTTCGCGACCGTTACCGGCTGGTTCGGTTACAGCATCTCCTTCCAGGGCATCCTCGGCTACATCTTCTACCCGATTGCATGGGTGATGGGCGTGCCGGCTGGTGAAGCGCTGCAGGTCGGCAGTATTATGGCCACCAAGCTGGTTTCAAACGAATTCGTCGCGATGATGGATCTGCAGAAAATTGCCAGCACGCTCTCTCCGCGCGCGGAAGGCATTATCTCCATCTTCCTGGTCTCCTTCGCCAACTTCTCCTCAATCGGGATTATTGCCGGGGCGATTAAAGGCCTCAACGAAGAACAGGGTAACGTCGTTTCCCGCTTTGGCCTGAAGCTGGTTTACGGCTCGACCCTGGTGAGCGTGCTCTCCGCGTCTATCGCCGCGCTGGTGCTGTAATTTCTTAAGGTTGTGCAAAAGCCGGGCTGGTCCCGGCTTTTTTACGCCTGTAATTCCTGAAGCGGCCGGGGCTTGCCGATCAGGTAGCCCTGCAAATAGTCGACGCCGAGCGTCAGCAGCCGCGCCCTCTGCTCTTCCGTTTCCACATACTCCGCCACAACCGTCAGCTTTTTCACCCTCGCCATCTCGATAATGGATTTAATAATGATCGCATCCAGAGGGTCGGTCTCCACGTCGCGCACGAAGCAGCCGTCAATCTTCACGATATCCGCCTGGAGCCTTTTCAGGCGCTCATAGTTCGCATAGCCGGTACCGAAGTCATCGATAGCAATGGCGCAGCCAAAATCCCGCAGTCTGCTGGATGTTGCGCAGACTGATTTGCTCATCGCAGAAGGCCTGCTCTTCGGTAATTTCGATGGTGATCGCTTCGGCCCGGAGGTGGTAGCGTCTGAATAGAGCAATAATCTGCGCCGCGCTGTCGCGCTGCATCAGGGTGTAAGGCAGCAGATTAACGGAGAAGTGCTGGCCCGGATGTCGGTGTAGCGCGCTGAACAACGTTTCCAGTACCAGCATGTCGAAACGCTGGCTCAGGTTGAACTGTACGATGAGCGGAATAAACCGCTCCGGCGTAATGACGGTGTCGCCGCACCGCATCCGCGTAAGCACTTCATAATAGCCCTCCCCCGCCGCGTTCCGGATCGGCTGGGCATACAGCAGCAGATCGCGTTTATTGAGCGCCTGCTTGATCCGGGTCAGCATCCGCACCTGCTCGCTGGTTTGATCGGAAACCTGCTCCTGCGCCGCATTCAGCGCCAGCACCTGCTGCGTGGCGCCGGCCTGCTCCGAAAGCCAGGTCAGCTGGCCCAGCATCGGATGAAGCTCGGCCTCGACGCCGTGATGCCTGCCCCACGATGCGCCAAACTCCAGATCCAGCGCCTGGTTATTCCAGCTAAATTTCTTGTGGTTAAGTATCGCCACGATGTGGCCCAGCCGCGCCTCGGGCTTCGGCCCGCATAGAATCAGCAGGAGCTCGCAGCCGGGCAGGCTGGAATATTTTATCGCCAGGCCCCAGCAGCGGCTGCACTTTAGCGGCAATGTGCCGCTTGCAGTCCACGCGCATCATCATACCGTAATGGCGGCTGAGGAAATCGAGGTTATCAATGCGCAGGCTGCTGATGGCGACCTCGGGATTGCGGCGCAAATGGCACTCCAGGGCGCGAAGGTTCGGCAGTCCGGTCAGCGGATCCTCCTGCGCCTGATCCCGCCACCTGAGCTTGATTCGCTCGTTCTGAGCGTAAATATCCAGCATATAAAACAGGCAGATGGTGAATGAGATAAGAACCGAGAGCACGAACGATAGCGCGTATTCGGTCTTTACGCCCTGGAGGAAATTTTGATTATACGCGACCAGCAAAAATGCTGAAACGGACCATGAAATACGAATCAGCGCATGGCCCAGGCGGCTAATACCAATAAAATAAAGGATGAAAATAAGCGGGACTAAATAACCGGCGATAAAAACAGAATCATAAGGCGCGCAAAGCACCACTAATATTACCGCGAGCGCGATGAACCAGTACAGCGTAAATACCCGACGTTTGCGCGTAAGCCACGGCTGACAGTGGCGAAGCCAAAACGTGCGGGCAAAGCGCGGATTGATAATCATCCGCAAAGGATAATAAAAGAAGGTAGTAAATATTAACGCCGCGCAAATCAAACTCTGAATATCGATAATAGTATAAATTGCTGGCATATCTTTGAAATAGCTCGATATAAGCAACGGGAAAGAAAAAAATACCCCCGCCAGATACATGGTACCTTTCATGAGCACGGGAGCAAAAAATCCGCCCCAAAAGATTCTGATGCCCATCCGCTTTGTCGTTAGACCGCTGCGCCACGTTTTACCGAGCAGCATGCGGACAACGGCGCATGACGCCAGCACCGAGAATAGCTGACAGAATAATAAGATTGCCGACTGCGCTGCCGTCAAAGGGATTATCCAGGCATTAGTTATAGCAAAGGCGATAATCAGCGGAGCGACCGCATAGCGGCCAAAAATAAAGATGACCGCGTACATCATACTTAGCGGTAGCCAGGCGAGAAAAATTTGGTTACCGTCGATCGTAGCCTGAGGTGAAATAAACCTGACTAATGGAATCGCAATTAAACAAACGGTCAGCGCGAGTAAAGTTCTTCTGATATTAATGTTAAATTTGCCAGTCATTATTGTTAATTAAAGCTCTCGCGCAGGAATTATATTTAATATCCAAATACTATGTTGGTTAATTATGGCAGGCAAGGTAATAAGCCGAGGAAAAATCTTAAATTACGTTTCATTCTACTAAGCAGAGATTTGCTGACCTAAGCACAAAGTGCTTTACGCTGGCGGAGAAGATAAAACAAAAAAACCCCGCCGTAGCGAGGGTTTCGAATTTGGTGGAGCTAAGCGGGATCGAACCGCTGACCTCTTGCATGCCATGCAAGCGCTCTCCCAGCTGAGCTATAGCCCCAACAGAACGTTTTACAACCAAACCTGATGGGAACAGGATTTGGTGGAGCTAAGCGGGATCGAACCGCTGACCTCTTGCATGCCATGCAAGCGCTCTCCCAGCTGAGCTATAGCCCCGTAACGTAAAACGCGTCGTGTTGACGGGCGGCATAATATGAATTCCTTCGTCAGGTGTCAACGGCAAAATCACCCCTCTGAATTTGATCGCTGAAAAAGCAGGCAAATCGCTGACATTGCGAAGCTTATCGCATGGAGAAGCTAAACATGTCACTCTTTCATCTAAAAGGATGCTATAACATGAACAACTAATTCCCACATTTTTACTCAGGAAATAGTATGCTCAAGGAACGAATGACACCTGAAGAAATCGCCCATCTCACCGGCTTCAGCCGGCAGACGATCAATAAATGGGTTCGCAAAGAAGGATGGCAAACATCCCCCCGCCCCGGCGTGCAGGGAGGCAAAGCCCGACTCGTGCACGTCAACGAGCAGGTGCGAGATTTTATTCGCAGCGCGCAGCGCGTGGCGGAAACGCCCCCCTCCTACACCACCGTTGAAAACGACCTTGAACCGCTGCTGCTTACGCTGAGCAAAGAGATGACTCCCGGCGAACAGAAAAAGCTGATGTCGCTTCTGCTACGCGAAGGCATCACCGGTTTACTTCAGCGCCTGGATATTCGCGACCAGTAATATGATGATGAAATTAAAAGATAAGATGACCCCGGCAGAACTTGCGGAATGTCTTGGTCTTGCCAGACAAACGATTAACCGCTGGGTCAGAGAACAAAAATGGCGTACGGAGGCCATTCCCGGCGTCAAAGGCGGACGCGCCCGTCTCATCGTTATCGACAGGCCGGTTCTCGATTTTCTGGCAAACATTCCCGCGCTGCGGCACCTGATTGCCGATTATCAGCTGGCAGAACCGCCTATTAATGATGCCGGGGCTATCTGGCGACAAATTGCCGAGACGCTTCATCTTATGACGCCGGAAGAACAGCAGCATTTGCGGGACTTTCTTGCAAGGGAGGGGATCAGCGGATTTTTATCGCGTCTGGGGATTAACGCCGAGCGCTCGAAAGAGTAAAAAAACGGCAGGAATACCTGCCGTTATGCGTAGCTTATAATGCTCAGGACTGCTGGCTTTCGCGTTCAGCGATAAACGCCAGCGCTTTGTTGATGCGTTCCACGCTGCGGGATTTACCAATCGCATGAACGGTTACGTCGAGGGCTGGAGATTGTCCGGCGCCGGTAACCGCAACGCGCAGCGGCATCCCAACCTTGCCCATTCCGACCTCCAGCTCATCCGCCGTCGCCTGAATAGCGTGGTGAACGTTCTCTGCCGTCCAGTCGGTCACCGCCGCCAGCTTATCGCGTACGACTTCCAGCGGCTGACGCGCAACCGGGCGCAGATGTTTTTTCGCCGCGTCGGCGTCAAACTCATCGAACTCTTCATAGAAGTAACGGCAGCTCGCCGCCATCTCCTTCAGCGTTTTGCAACGCTCGCCGAGCAGCTTCACCAGCTCAGCCAGGCTGCGGGCCGTTGCGGGTATCGATATTTTCCTGCTCGATATGCCACTGCAGATGCGTTGCCACGTACTCCGGCGCCAGAGAGTTAATGTAGTGATGGTTCAGCCACTGCAGTTTCTCGGTGTTAAACGCGCTGGCGGATTTGCTGACCGCGCCGAGGGAGAAGAGCTTAATCATCTCTTCACGGGTGAAAATTTCCTGATCGCCGCTGGACCAGCCCAGGCGTACCAGATAGTTCAGCAGCGCCTCGGGCAGGTAGCCATCGTCACGGTACTGCATCACGCTCACCGCACCGTGGCGCTTGGAGAGCTTTTTACCGTCATCGCCGTTAATCATTGAAACGTGCGCATATACCGGCACCGGCGCGTTCAGTGCTTTAAGGATGTTGATCTGGCGCGGGGTGTTGTTGATATGATCTTCACCGCGGATCACGTGGGTGATCGCCATATCCCAGTCATCTACGACGACGCAAAAGTTATAGGTCGGGGAACCGTCGGTACGACGAATGATCAGATCGTCCAGCTCCTGGTTACTGAATTCGATCGGTCCGCGGATCTGATCGTCAAAAATAACGGAACCGTCCTGCGGGTTGGCAAAACGCACCACGCACGGTTCGTGGTCCGCATGATGCTCGTGGCCGTGGCGACAGCGCCCGTCATAGCGAGGTTTTTCGCCGTTGGCCATCTGCTCTTCGCGCAGCGCGTCGAGGCGCTCTTTGGAGCAGTAGCATTTATAGGCCGTGCCGGCTTCCAGCATGTCATCAATTACGGCGTTGTAGCGGTCAAAACGTTTAGTCTGGAAATACGGGCCTTCGTCCCATTCCAGATTCAGCCAGTTCATCCCATCCATAATGGCTTCAATTGCTTCCGGCGTGGAACGCTCGAGATCGGTGTCCTCAATACGCAGTACAAACTCACCGTTGTGGTTGCGGGCAAAAAGCCAGGAGTAGAGAGCAGTACGCGCGCCGCCAACGTGCAGATAGCCTGTCGGGCTGGGCGCGAAGCGAGTTTTGATTTTCATGAAATGGCCTTACGTTTAATAAAGATGCCGACAACCGGCAGAGTCCGTTGGTATTTATGGGGGAATATTCTAACACCGTAGGCTGATTCCTCAATGGAGTTCCCGTCGGAACGTCATGCTTTGCCATTTTTGTTTATAAATCATGCTCCGCGGATGCTTTCGCGATCGTTTTGTCTAATTTTACGACGAACGAACAAATTATTTAGAAAAGGCGTTGACTCATTTTCAACTCTCCCTATAATGCGACTCCACACAGCGGGGGTGATTAGCTCAGCTGGGAGAGCACCTCCCTTACAAGGAGGGGGTCGGCGGTTCGATCCCGTCATCACCCACCAACTACTTTATGTAGTCTCCGCCGTGTAGCAAGAAATTGAGAAGTGGGTGATTAGCTCAGCTGGGAGAGCACCTCCCTTACAAGGAGGGGGTCGGCGGTTCGATCCCGTCATCACCCACCAATTTCTCGCCAGCTGGATTTCTTGCAATAAAATGAAGTACCGAAGTGGGTGATTAGCTCAGCCTGGGAGAGCACCTCCCTTACAAGGAGGGGGTCGGCGGTTCGATCCCGTCATCACCCACCACTTCGGGTCGTTAGCTCAGTTGGTAGAGCAGTTGACTTTTAATCAATTGGTCGCAGGTTCGAATCCTGCACGACCCACCATATTCAGAAAAAAGCGCCTTTAGGCGCTTTTTTCGTTTCTGAGCACCATGCCCAACCGTGCAGGATGAGAACCTGCCGCAGGTTCGACAAAATCGTCGGGAACGATTTTGCATCGCCGCTCGCGGCGACCCGCAGGGCGAGTCTCATGATGAGACGAGTGATATCCTGCACGACCCACCATATTCAGAAAAAAGTGCCTTTGGGCGCTTTTTTCGTTTCTGAGCACCATGCTCAACCGTGCAGGATGAGAACCTGCCGCAGGTTCGACAAAATCGTCGGGAACTATTTTGCATCGCCGCCTACGGCGACCCGCAGGGCGAGTCTCAGGATGAGACGAGTGATATCCTGCACGACCCACCATGTGCCTTTGGGCGCTTTTTTCGTTTCTGAGCACCATGCCCAACTGTGCAGGATGAGAACCTGCCGCAGGTTCGACAAAATCGTCGGTAACGATTTTGCATCGCCGCTCGCGGCGACCCGTAGGGCAAGTCTCAGGATGAGACGAGTGATATCCTGCACGACCCACCAAATTAAGAAAAAAGCGCCTTTAGGCGCTTTTTTCGTTTCTGAGCACCATGCCCAACCGTGCAGGATGAGAACCTGCCGCAGGTTCGACAAAATCGTCGGGAACGATTTTGCATCGCCGCTCGCGGCGACCCGCAGGGCGAGCCTCAGGATGAGGCAAGTAGTATCCTGCACGACCTGGCAGCTCTATCCCTCACTTTTCTGTTATTTTTTAGCACCACGCCGACCTCACCGCTGATACAGCGGATCGTCAGTTCTGCCTGCGGTCAGCGCGCTTCCCTCTTCACGCACCACCTCCCACAGCGCCTGGGCGGCGGTTGACAGCGAGCGCTTCTTACGCTGTGCCAGCATC
This sequence comes from Klebsiella sp. WOUb02, assembly GCF_050058015.1. Classification (NCBI taxonomy): domain Bacteria; kingdom Pseudomonadati; phylum Pseudomonadota; class Gammaproteobacteria; order Enterobacterales; family Enterobacteriaceae; genus Klebsiella; species Klebsiella sp. WOUb02. The sequence goes on along the minus strand of NZ_CP170105.1, from coordinate 220,094 downwards.
AGCTGCCGCTCAACAACCGGCGTTAGCCGCCTGACCCGCAAATGGCTGCCCTGCGGTAGAGGCAGCGCCAGCGCCGGCAAAACGCTAATCCCAATCCCTGATTCCACCATCGGAAACAACGTAGCCGGATGTCCTATCTCCTGCACAATATTGGCGTCAATGCCAAAGCGCGCCAGCGCGGCGTCAATCAGCGGCCGACTGCCGGAGGCGTAATCCTGCAATACCAGCCGCTGGTGGTGAAGATCCTGCCAGCTCACCGATGTCCTTTCGGCAAAAGGATGATCCTCCCGGCATAAAAGCAAAAACGGTTCCGACAGGACCGTTTCACACTGTAAATCCGCTGCCGCGCCCGGATCGATAACAATGCCAAAATCCACCTCGCCCTGGCGAATGCTCTCCAGAACCCACTGCTGAGGGCGATCGTGGAGCACAAAATCAATCTCCGGGTAGCGCTGATTGCTGTGCGCAATACACTGAGGGATCAGATGGGCGGAAATAGTCTGACTGGCAGCGACCCGCACGGTTCCCGTCAGCTGCTGACCCACGCGCCCGGCGTCACGCAGCGTGCTGTTCAGCTCGTCCAGCAGCCGCTCAAGCCGCCCCGCCAGCTGATTCCCCGCTTCGGTCAGCACCACCTCCCGGGTGGTTCTGTCCAGCAGCCGCACGCCGGTCTGATGCTCCAGCTCCTTGACGCTGTGGCTCACCGCTGACTGGCTGAGCCCAATCATCTCCCCTGCCCGGCTGAAGCTTCTCGCCCTGGCGACGGTGACAAATACCTTTAACTGACGCAGCGAATAATTCATCTTTTTTATTCATGAATAGATGCAATAAATCAATTTTATTTCTCAAACTAAAAAAAGCACAATAGCGAAATCGATTTTCAGGAGCGTTTATGAAATTTTTCCGCATTCTTGATCCCTTTACCCTTACCCTGGTGACCGTTGTTCTGCTGGCCTCTTTTTTCCCGGCGCGCGGCGGATTTGTCCCCTTCTTTGAGAATTTAACCACCGCGGCCATTGCCCTGCTGTTCTTTATGCACGGCGCAAAGCTCTCCCGCGAGGCGATTATTTCCGGCGGCGGCCACTGGCGTTTGCATCTGTGGGTGATGTGCAGCACCTTTATCGTCTTCCCCGTTTTGGGGGTGCTGTTTGCGTGGTGGGCGCCGATAAACGTCGATCCTGCGCTCTATACCGGCTTTATTTATCTCTGCATTCTGCCCGCTACCGTGCAGTCAGCGATCGCCTTCACGTCGCTGGCTGGCGGAAACGTGGCGGCAGCCGTATGTTCAGCCTCGGCATCGAGTCTGCTGGGGATTTTCATTTCTCCGCTTCTGGTCGGGCTATTGATGAATCTGCACGGCGCCGGCGGCAGCCTGGAGCAGGTCGGCAAGATTATGCTGCAGCTTCTGCTGCCGTTCGTTCTCGGTCATCTCTCCCGCCCGTGGATTGGCGCGTGGGTGGCGCGGCATAAAAAATGGATTTCAAAAACCGATCAGACCTCTATCCTGCTGGTCGTCTACTCGGCGTTTAGCGAAGCGGTGGTGAATGGCATCTGGCATAAGGTTGGCCCAGGCTCGCTGCTGTTCATCGTCGTCGTCAGCATGGTGCTGCTGGCCATCGTCATCGCCATCAATACCCTGGTGGCGCGTAAATGCGGCTTTAATAAAGCGGATGAAATTACCATCGTCTTTTGCGGATCGAAAAAGAGCCTGGCAAACGGGATCCCGATGGCCAACATTCTCTTTCCAACGTCGATTCTGGGGATCATGGTGCTGCCGCTGATGATTTTCCACCAGATCCAGCTGATGGTATGCGCCGTGCTGGCGCGACGCTACAAACGCCAGGCGGAAGAGCGGCTGGCGCGTGAGAACGCCAGCGCGCCCGAGGCTTAACGCGGCCGCCTGAGGGGCTGAACCAGCTGGGTCAGCCCTTCGGTTTTAATTAATAAGGTTAACGCCATCAGATCGCCAAGATGGCCGGCGGGAAACTGCTCCTTACGAGCAAACCACAGCAAATACTCTTCAGGCACATCAATCAAACGACGGCCTTTATATTTGCCAAACGGCATTTCCGTATTGGCAATCTCAATAAGCTGTTCTTTATCCAAGTTAATCCCCCAACAGCCGCAGCATTTCGGCTTCATCGATCACCGCAATCCCCAGCTCCTGCGCTTTAGCCAGCTTCGACCCCGCCGCTTCCCCGGCAATCACCAGATCGGTTTTCTTTGACACGCTGCCCGCCACTTTCGCCCCCAGCGCCACCAGCCGCGCTTTGGCGTCATCACGAGAGAGCAGGCTCAGACTGCCGGTCAGGACCACGGTTTTACCGGCAAACGGGCTATCGATCTCTTCGGCATTGACCACCACCGGCGCGGGCCAGCGGATGCCCTCCGCAAGCAGCTGGGCGATAACTTCGCGGTTGCTCTCCTCAGCAAAGAAATTGCGCACGTGGGTCGCCACCACAATGCCGACATCAGGCACCTTCTGCAGATCGTCAATGGAAGCCTGCTCGAGGGCCTCAATCGTCGCAAAATGCGCCGCCAGCCCTGCGGCCGTTGCTTCGCCGACCTCACGAATGCCAAGCGCGTACAGGAAGCGGGCAAAGGTCGTCTCTTTCGATTTTTCCAACGAATTGACTACGTTCTGCGCCGACTTTGGCCCCATGCGTTCAAGGCCGGTGAGCTTGCCCGGGCTTAAGCGGAACAGGTCGGCAGGCGTGTGCACGTACTCTTTCTCAACCAGCTGGTCGATGATCTTCTCGCCCATGCCCTCAACGTCTAACGCGCGACGGGAAACGAAATGCTTTAAGGCCTCTTTACGCTGCGCGCCGCAAATTAATCCGCCGGTACAGCGCGTCACCACTTCGCCTTCCACGCGCTCAACGTCCGAATGGCACACCGGGCAATGGGTCGGGAAGAGAATTTCCCGCGTATCCTCAGGGCGTTCGGAGAGCACCACGTTAACCACCTGAGGAATAACGTCTCCGGCGCGGCGAATCACCACCTTATCGCCAATTCGCAGACCCAGGCGTTCAATTTCATCGGCGTTGTGCAACGTGGAGTTACTCACCAGCACGCCGGCCACATGGACCGGCTCGAGGCGCGCCACCGGCGTGATGGCGCCGGTACGGCCAACCTGGAACTCGACGTCGCGTACGAAGGTCATCTGCTCCTGAGCGGGGAACTTAAAGGCGACGGCCCAGCGCGGAGCGCGGGCGACAAAGCCGAGCTGCTCCTGAAGCGCCAGGGAGTCCACCTTGATCACCACGCCGTCGATATCGAAACCTAGCTTCGGGCGGTCCTCTTCGACCTTACGATAGTAAGTAAGCACTTCCTCTGGAGTGCGGCAGAGCTTTACGCGATCGCTGACCGGCAATCCCCAGTCCTTAAACTGCTGCAGACGCCCGGAATGACTCGCCGGCAGCTCGCCGCCTTCCAGCGTACCCACGCCGTAGCAGAAGAAAGTAAGCGGTCGCTTCGCCGTAATCCGCGGATCGAGCTGGCGCAAGGAGCCGGCGGCCGCATTGCGCGGGTTAGCGAAGACCTTCCCGCCGCTGCGGCGCGCCTCATCGTTAATTTTTTCGAACCCGGCCTGCGGCAGGAACACCTCGCCGCGGACTTCCAGCCGCGCAGGGATATTGTCACCGCGCAGCTTCAGCGGGATCGCGCGAATCGTCCGCACGTTGGAGGTAATATCCTCCCCGGTGGTGCCGTCGCCGCGCGTTGCCGCCTGCACCAGCACGCCGTTTTCGTACAGAATACTCACGGCCAACCCGTCCAGCTTCAGCTCACAGCAGTAAACCAGATCGTCGCTGCTTTTCAGCCGGTCCTGGACGCGCTTGTTAAACGCAAGGAAGCTCTCTTCGTCAAAGACGTTATCCAGCGAGAGCATCGGAACTTCATGACGAATCTGGCTAAAGGAGGCCAGCGGAGCCGCCCCCACGCGCTGGGTCGGCGAGTCGGAGACGATGAGCTCGGGATGCAGGGCTTCCAGCTCGCGCAGTTCGCGCATCAGCCGGTCATATTCCGCATCGGGCACTTCAGGGGTATCCATAACGTGGTACAGATATTCATGATGGCGAAGCGTGGTTCGCAGTTCAGTCAGTTTTTGTTCGATCGGTTCCATATCGCACCATCAATGATAAAAAACCCCCGACGGGCGGGGGTTCAGGATTGGGAGACGAAACGCAGGTCGGTGAATCAGGCGTTAGCCTCTTTCACTTCACGAATACGGTCTTGATATTCACGCATTTTCTGCGGAGTCATCATCCGACGCTGATCGTCCAGCACCACGCCACCGACTTCATCGGCGATGTACTGGGCAGATTGCAGCATCAGCTTAAAGTTTTGCAGCTCGTCGCCAAAGGACGGCACCTGCATAAAGATAGTGACCCCAGGCGTCGTCATATTCGCCATGCTGTCCGGGTTGAAGGTACCGGGTTTCACCATATTAGCCAGGCTGAACAGGACCTGGCCGCTGCCGTCCGGGCTGAGATGGCGATGGAAGATATTCATATCGCCAAATTTGAAGCCCGCCTGCTGGATGCTGTTGATCAACACTTCACCGTTGATCTGCGAGCCCTGATGCGCCGACACGTTCATCACGATAACCGTCTCTTTGCGCTCTTTTGGCTGCGGAGCTGCCGGCGCGGGTTCAGCAACGACCGGTTCAGGCGCCGGCTGAGCCGGTGCGGCGGCGGCGGGCTGGGCCGGAGCAGGCTGCGGCGCGCTCTGCGCTATCGGCTGCTGAGGCGCCTGATACGGCGCTACTGGCTGCTGCTGAACAGGCTGGTGCGGCACGGGCTGATGATGCTGAGGCGCGCTGGTTTGCGGCTGCGGGGCCTGCTGCTGGTGCTGAGCAGGCTGCGGCTGACGAACGGGCTCTTCCGCACGCACGGGCGGCTGCACCTGACGTTCGTAAGGCGGCTGATACTGGTGCGGTGGCGTCTGACGCGGTGCCTCTTGCTCCCCACTGTGGCCATTTGGCGCGTGGTTCACCCGGTGAACGCGAACTTCACCTACGCCTTCAACATCGTCATCAAAGTCATCGCTTTCAGACTCTTCGTCATCGCGAGACTTCATACGTTTTAGTGGGCGATCGCGAAACATCGAGGAACGTTCTTTACGGCTGGTCCAGAAACCGTGTACCAGTAAAGCGATTATGGCGATCGCGCCAACAATGATTAATATCAGACGCAAATCCTGCATCATTATATTCTCTGTTGTTCTAACACCTTGCCACCACGGCAAACATTTACTTACTAAGAGTATTTGTCGATTACGCCGAGTGCAAGTGGGTCAGCCCCTTTCACTACATAAAGATGAACTAAATCGTGCTTTTTGCTGCTTTTTCGAACATTTCCTAACTGGTTATTGTCCGGCAACCCGATAAAATAAGCGGGCATTCAGCCTGAATGTTCAAAAAGGAGCATTGCCTGACCATGGTTTCAACATCCGCAACTTCCCCGCGTAGCGGCGTTTACTATTTTTCGCAGGGCTGGAAACTGATCGGGCTGCCGGGAATTCGTCGTTACGTATTCCTGCCTTTATTAGTCAATATTATCCTGATGGGCGGCGCCTTCTGGTGGCTGTTCACGCGTCTTGATAGCTGGATCCCCTCGCTGATGAGCCACGTGCCGCAATGGCTGAGCTGGCTCAACTATCTGCTTTGGCCGCTAATGGTCATCTCGATTCTGCTGGTCTTCGGCTACTTTTTCTCGACTATCGCCAACTGGATCGCCGCTCCGTTCAGCGGCCTGCTGGCGGAGCAGTCTGGAGGCGCGCTTAACCGGCGCCACGCCTCCCGACGTCGGCGTATTTGGCATCATGAAAGACGTCCCGCGCATTATGAAGCGTGAATGGCAAAAGTTTGCCTGGTATCTGCCGCGCGCAATCATCCTGCTGATCCTGTACTTCATTCCAGGCATCGGCCAGACCGCTGCGCCGGTGCTGTGGTTCCTGTTCAGCGCGTGGATGCTGGCCATTCAGTACTGCGACTACCCGTTTGATAACCACAAAGTGCCGTTTAAAACCATGCGCGAGGCGCTGCGCACGCGCAAAGTCACCAATATGCAGTTTGGCGCGCTGACCAGCCTGTTCACCATGATCCCGGTCCTCAACCTGGTTATCCTGCCGGTGGCCATTTGCGGCGCAACGGCGATGTGGGTCGACTGCTATCGCGATAAACATGCGATGTGGAAATAGGCTCTGCCGGCTGCGCGCAGGCCTATGGATGGGCCGCAATCGGTACTCCGCGAACCCGCACCTTCAGGCGCTGACGGACGACGGCTTATGTCGCGCCTTATTCCTTCTGGCTTGCCATTATTTCCCTTACGAATATAGATATGCTAAATCCTTACTTCCGCATATTCTTTAAGCGGGTATGCTGAAGCCGTACTCCCAAATTTCATACAGTTAAGGACGGGCCATGAGTAAGATTTTTGAAGATAACTCCCTGACTATCGGTCATACGCCGCTAGTCCGACTGAACCGAATCGGTAACGGACGCATCCTGGCAAAGGTTGAATCTCGCAACCCGAGCTTTAGCGTTAAATGCCGTATCGGTGCCAATATGATTTGGGATGCTGAAAAACGCGGAGTATTGAAAGCCGGCGTTGAGCTGGTAGAGCCGACCAGCGGCAACACCGGTATCGCCCTCGCCTACGTCGCCGCAGCCCGCGGCTACAAGCTGACGCTGACCATGCCGGAAACCATGAGCATCGAGCGCCGCAAGCTGCTGAAAGCGCTGGGCGCCAACCTGGTGCTGACCGAAGGCGCGAAAGGCATGAAAGGGGCGATTCAAAAAGCCGAAGAGATCGTTGCCAGCAACCCGGAAAAATATCTGCTGCTGCAGCAGTTCAGCAACCCGGCTAACCCGGAAATTCATGAAAAGACCACCGGCCCGGAAATCTGGGAAGATACCGATGGTCAGGTTGACGTCTTTATCTCCGGCGTCGGCACCGGCGGTACGCTGACCGGCGTGAGCCGCTACATCAAAGGCACCAAGGGCAAAAAAGATCTGATTACCGTGGCGGTCGAACCGACCGATTCACCGGTGATCGCCCTGGCGCTGGCAGGCCAGGAGCTGAAGCCGGGTCCGCACAAGATTCAGGGGATCGGCGCCGGCTTTATTCCGGGCAACCTCGATCTGAAGCTGGTCGATAAAGTGGTCGCCATCACCAACGAAGAGGCGATCTCGACCGCCCGTCGCCTGATGGATGAAGAGGGTATCCTCGCCGGTATCTCTTCCGGCGCCGCCGTCGCCGCCGCGCTCAAGCTGCAGGAAGATGAGGCCTTTACCAATAAGAATATAGTGGTTATCCTACCCTCTTCTGGTGAGCGTTATTTAAGCACGGCCCTGTTTGCCGATCTCTTCACTGAGAAAGAACTGCAACAGTGATGCCAGCTTGTAAGTATCGTGTAAAAAAGCACCTTTTTAGGTGCTTTTTTGTGGCACACGTCAAAGTTTTACCCCTCCTGGCATTGATTCACCGCGTAGGGTCTGGTATTTAACCAGCACATTTATTTTGATGCGCGAAATTATTCAGAATTGGATTTCCATAAGCTGAATCGATTTTATGATTTGGTTCAAGTCTTCCTTTCGCGGCATAATGTTTAATGACGTGCCAGACGTCAACGGCCAGATGGTCCTCACAGCGCTAAACCGCTGCCGACACCTTAGCCAGACACGTAACGCCGGCGCTAACAATACAGGCTAAAGCCTGGCCGTTAGGCTAGACTTTAGGTCCACAACACTAAACCTATAAGTTGGGGAAATATAATGTTCCAGCAAGAAGTTACCATTACCGCTCCGAACGGTCTGCACACCCGCCCTGCTGCTCAGTTTGTTAAAGAAGCAAAAGGCTTCACTTCTGAGATCACTGTAACCTCCAACGGCAAAAGCGCCAGCGCCAAAAGCCTGTTCAAACTGCAAACTCTGGGCCTGACTCAGGGTACCGTCGTCACCATCTCCGCTGAAGGCGAAGATGAGCAGAAAGCAGTTGAGCATCTGGTAAAACTGATGGCTGAACTCGAGTAAGTTCACGGGTTCTTTTTAATATCAGTCACAAGTAAGGTAGGGTTATGATTTCAGGCATTTTAGCATCCCCGGGTATCGCTTTCGGTAAGGCTCTCCTGCTGAAAGAAGACGAAATTGTCATCGACCGGAAGAAAATTTCTGCCGATAAGGTTGACCAGGAAATTGAACGTTTTCTGAGCGGCCGCGCCAAGGCCTCCGCCCAGCTGGAGGTCATCAAAACCAAAGCTGGTGAAACTTTCGGTGAAGAAAAAGAAGCCATCTTCGAAGGGCACATCATGCTGCTGGAAGATGAGGAGCTTGAGCAGGAAATCATAGCCCTGATTAAAGATAAGAACATGACTGCCGACGCGGCAGCAAATGAAATTATCGAAGGCCAGGCTACCGCTCTTGAAGAGCTGGATGACGAATACCTGAAAGAGCGTGCGGCTGACGTACGCGATATTGGTAAGCGCCTGCTGCGCAACATCCTCGGCCTGGCAATCATCGATCTGAGCGCAATTCAGGATGAAGTCATTCTGGTTGCCGCCGATCTCACCCCGTCAGAAACTGCACAGCTGAACCTCAACAAGGTGCTGGGCTTTATCACCGACGCGGGCGGCCGTACTTCCCACACCTCCATCATGGCGCGCTCTCTTGAGCTGCCGGCAATTGTCGGCACCGGTAGCGTCACCACGCAGGTGAAAAACGGCGATTATCTGGTTCTTGACGCGGTCAACAACCAGGTGCTGGTTAACCCGAGCAACGAACAAATTGAAGAGCTGCGCGCTCTGCAGGCCCAGGTCGCCGAAGAGAAAGCCGAGCTGGCGAAGCTGAAAGATCTGCCGGCGATTACGCTCGACGGCCATCAGATTGAAGTGTGCGCCAACATCGGTACCGTTCGCGATATCGACGGCGCCGAGCGTAATGGCGCGGAAGGCGTAGGCCTGTACCGTACCGAATTCCTGTTCATGGACCGCGACGCGCTGCCGACTGAAGAAGAACAGTTTGCGGCCTACAAAGCGGTAGCCGAAGCGTGCGGCTCTCAGGCCGTTATCGTTCGCACCATGGATATCGGCGGCGATAAAGAGTCGCCGTACATGAACTTCCCGAAAGAAGAGAACCCGTTCCTCGGCTGGCGTGCCGTGCGTATCGCGATGGATCGTAAAGAGATCCTGCGTGACCAGGTTCGCGCCATCCTGCGTGCCTCTGCTTTCGGTAAACTGCGCATCATGTTCCCGATGATCATCTCCGTTGAAGAAGTGCGTGCACTGAAGAAAGAGATTGAAATCTACAAGCAGGAACTGCGCGATGAAGGTAAAGCATTTGACGAAACAATCGAAGTTGGCGTGATGGTTGAAACGCCGGCCGCCGCCACGATTGCGCGTCACTTAGCGAAGGAAGTTGATTTCTTTAGCATCGGAACCAATGATTTAACGCAGTATACTCTGGCAGTTGACCGTGGTAATGATATGATTTCACATCTTTACCAGCCAATGTCGCCATCCGTCCTGACGCTGATTAAGCAGGTTATCGATGCTTCTCACGCCGAAGGTAAATGGACCGGCATGTGCGGTGAGCTTGCGGGCGATGAACGTGCTACACTTCTGTTGCTGGGTATGGGGCTGGACGAATTCTCTATGAGCGCCATTTCCATCCCGCGTATCAAGAAGATTATTCGTAACACGAACTTCGAAGATGCGAAAGTATTAGCAGAGCAGGCTCTTGCTCAACCGACAACGGACGAGTTAATGACGCTGGTTAACAAGTTCATTGAAGAAAAAACAATCTGCTAATCCATAAGATGCGCGGCCCAAATTACTGCTTAGGAGAAGATCATGGGTTTGTTCGATAAATTGAAATCTCTGGTTTCTGATGACAAAAAAGACACCGGAACTATTGAGATTATTGCTCCGCTCTCTGGCGAGATCGTCAACATCGAAGACGTGCCGGATGTGGTTTTTGCAGAAAAAATTGTGGGTGATGGCATCGCCATCAAACCGACCGGCAACAAAATGGTTGCGCCGGTAGACGGTACCATCGGTAAAATCTTTGAAACCAACCATGCGTTCTCTATTGAATCCGATAGCGGCATTGAGTCGTTCGTTCACTTCGGTATTGATACCGTTGAGCTGAAAGGCGAAGGCTTCAAGCGTATTGCCGAAGAAGGCCAGCGCGTGAAAATCGGCGATCCGGTTATCGAATTCGACCTGCCGCTGCTGGAAGAGAAAGCCAAGTCTACCCTGACTCCGGTTGTTATCTCCAACATGGACGAGATCAAAGAGCTGATCAAACTGTCCGGTAGCGTGACCGTGGGCGAAACCCCGGTTATCCGCATCAAGAAGTAATTCTTGCCGCAGAAAAATGGCGCCTCCTGGCGCCATTTTTTTTATCTCCGTATCGCCGAACTCAGCGCTTACCCTCTTCCCGGCGGGGCAAAATCAACTCATCGCTACCGCGCTCCGCGGTCCAGGTCATTACCGCCAACACCCGCTGCGCCGCGGCCCGCGCCGCTTCACCTAACGCCAGTCCGCAGACTAAACCGCTGATCAGCTCGGCGCAGAAAAGGTCTCCCGTCCCCTTCAGATCCGTTTCTACCCGCGGATGGATAACCACCTCCACCGACTCTGCCGTCACCACCAGCACGTTGATGGTGCTGCTATCGAGCCCCGGCGCGCTGGTGATAACCACCCATTTCAGCGTGTCGGACAGCAGGCTGCGCGCGGCGTTCACCGCCTCCTGCTGGCTGCGGCAGGACATCCCGCTGAGCGTTTCCAGCTCAAAGAGGTTCGGCGTGATCCCCTGGGCCAGCGGCAGCAGGTGGCGACGGTAGGCCTGCGGAATTTCGGCCTTAACGTAAATGCCGCTATCAACGTCGCCGATCACCGGATCGACCAGAATACACAGCTCAGGATGACTTTCGCGAATTCGCTGCAGCCACTGCGCCAGCCGCTCAATCTGCACCGCGCTCCCCATATAGCCCGCGGTAACCGCCCGCAGCTCGCGTAACGCATCGCGCTCTTCCAGCGCGCGCAAATAGCCAACAAACCACTCTTCAGGGATCACTCCGCCGTAGTAGGTATCGTAGTGCGGCGTATTGCTGAACAGTACCGTCGGCACCGCCATAACCCGCAGGCCGTGCTGCTCGATCGCCGGCACCGCGATGCTATTGCCCACGCTGCCATAAACGACCTGCGACTGCACGGCAACGATATCGACCTGCAGCGCCCGGCTTTTGTCATTGAAGAGCACCGATTGTATTTCGTCTTGCTGGCCCATCCTGTCTCCTCCCGCTGGACAGCGGGTTATCCCCTGCTTATCATTCGTCTTATGCTAAAATTCATTTTGTCATAGGTCAATAATGTTCGCCGGAAAAACCGCCAATGATATCTTTGATAACATCCGTCATCTGGTGCAGAGCGGAATGCTACAGCCCGGTGACCTGCTGCCTCCGGTTCGCGAGCCTGGCTGCCAGACTCGCCGTTAACCGCAACACCGTTGCCGCCGCCTATAAGCGCCTGGTGACCTCCGGCTTGGCCCTGAGCCAGGGGCGCAAGGGTACGGCCATCAGATCCCCCGGCGGGCCAATAGCGCTGGAAGGCAGCGCCCAGGGCTCCGCGCTGAACGATATTTCCGGCGGCAACCCCGACCCACGGCGTCTCCCCGACCTCAACCGCTACCTCGCGACCCTCAGCCCTGCTCCCCGCCTGTACGGCAGCGCCGCCGTCGACCCGAGTCTGGCCCGCTGGGCCCAGGACTGGATGCAGCAAGACGTGGGAGCGCAGAGTGAAATCAATCTCACCAGCGGCGCGATTGACGCCCTGGAGCGGCTCCTGTGCGCGCTGCTGCTGCCCGGCGATCGGGTGGTGGTGGAAGATCCCTGCTTTCTTACCAGCATCAATATGCTGCGCGATGCCGGCTTTAACGCCTGCCCGGTACCGGTTGATGGCGAAGGCATGCAGCCCGCCGCGCTGGAGGAGGCCTTACGTCAGGGCGCCAGGGCGGTGATTATTACGCCGCGCGCGCATAATCCCACCGGCTGCAGCCTGAGCGAAGCGCGGGCCGCAGCGATCCGCGAAATAGTGGCCCGTTATCCGCAGGTACTGGTGATTCTCGACGACCATTTCGCGCTGCTCTCATCCGCGCCGTGGCGATCCCCTCTGCCCGCGCAAACCCAGCGCTGGGCGCTGATCCGCTCGATGTCGAAAACGCTGGGGCCCGATTTACGCCTGGCGGTTGTCGCCAGCGATCCCACAACCTCAGCGGCGCTGAGGCTGCGTCTCAACTCGGGTAGCCAGTGGGTCAGCCATCTGCTACAGGATTTAGTGCTGGCCTGCCTGAATGATAGTCTGTTTACCGCCTCTCTGGCGGCAACCCGCCGCGCCTATCGCCTGCGTAACGAAAGGCTGGCCAGCGCCCTTACCCGCCGCGGTATCGATAACCCTGGAGCCGGCGATGGCCTGAACTTTTGGCTTCCGCTGTCGGCGCCGAGCCAGCCGCTGGCGCTGCGCCTGGCCCGCGCGGGTTGGCTGGTGCGCGAAGGAGAGCCCTTTGGCATTAGCACGCCGTCGTATGGATTACGGCTCTCGCTCGCCGCCCTCGCTCCCGATGAGATTGACCGGCTGGCCGAGGATCTCCATCACGCGCTCTCCCCACAAAAAACGGAGTAAATATCATGTCAAATCCGCAGCTAAAAGCGGTCATCGAAGCCTGTGACCGGGCTATCTCAGAGGAAGATTACGCCACCTTAATGACCCACTACGCGGAAGACGCCGCGCTGGTGGTTAAGCCGGGAATGGTAGTGAGGGGAAAAGAGAATATCCGCAAGGCTTTTGTCGCCATTGCCGACTATTTTCAACATCGACTGGTGGTCACCCAGGGAAAAATGGAGATCGTCGAAGGCGCGGGGAATGCGCTGGTGATAATGGAAACCCGGCTGGATATCCCCACCGCGGAAGGCGGCTCAACGCAGGTCACGCGGCGCGCGACCTATGTTTTCCGGCTGCAGAACCAGCGCTGGCGCTGTACCGTAGATAACTCCTACGGTACCGACCTGCTGGAGCTGCCGCCGGCTTAGATGCCCGCCCCCTGGGCGAAGTGCTCTTCGCCAAACACGCCGGTGGAGAGGTAGCGATCCCCGCGATCGCAGACGATCGCCACCACCACCGCGCCGGGATTTTCCCGGGCAATGCGCAGCGCGCCGGCGACCGCCCCGCCCGAACTTACGCCGCAAAAAATGCCTTCCCGAACCGCCAGCATCCGCATGGTGTTTTCCGCATCCTGCTGATGGATATCCAGCACCGCGTCCACCAGCGAGGCGTTAAAAATGCCCGGCATATACTCCGCCGGCCAGCGGCGAATGCCCGGGATGCTGCTCCCTACCTCCGGCTGCAGGCCGACAATGCTCACCGCTTTATCCTGTTCACGCAGGAAGCGTGAGACGCCGGTAATGGTGCCGGTGGTGCCCATACTGGAGACGAAATGGGTAATGCGTCCCTCGGTCTGCTGCCAAATTTCCGGCCCGGTCGTGGTGTAATGCGCGTAGGGGTTATCGGGATTATTGAACTGATCCAGCAGCTTGCCTTCGTCGCGCTGCGCCATCTCCGCGGCGAGGTCGCGCGCGCCCTCCATCCCCTGCTCTTTGGTGACCAAAATCAGCTCGGCGCCGTAGGCGCGCATGGCGGCGCGGCGCTCCTGGCTCATATTGTCGGGCATCAGCAGCTTCATCTGATAGCCTTTCAGCGCCGCAATCATCGCCAGCGCGATGCCGGTATTGCCGCTGGTCGCTTCAATCAGCACGTCGCCGGGCGCGATTTCGCCGCGTTTTTCCGCCTCGACGATCATCGAAAGCGCGGCGCGGTCCTTAACGGAGCCCGCCGGATTATTGCCTTCCAGCTTGACCCAGATTTCGCTGCCGTTGGCCGGCCCCAGGCGCTGCAATTTAACCAGAGGAGTATTGCCGATGGTTTGTTCTAATGTATTCACGGTTTTTACCCAATAAAAAGGCCGGGAGGTGAGTTTACCCGGCCTGCAAACGTCCCCGGATGGCGGTGCATCCGGGCTACCTAATCCCTGCCGTCGCCTGAACGACGATAAACTGAGGCTTAAGCTATCAGGCAGATTCTGCCAGAGCAAGCTCCTCGCGCGGCTCGATGCGCTCATTGCCGTTATACAGGCGCGCGTTTTGCAAACCGACAAACAGGCGTTCGCCGCGATACGGCGCATCATTGCCGGGCAGGACCACGGTCAGCGGTTCGTCATACCACCCCAGCGGCTGCACGACTAATTGGGTGTAGTGCCCTTTCGGGCTGGCTTCCAGCACCTGTACCGGCAGCGGCGAATCGAGGCTGGTGCGGCGGCTGATATCGACCTCCCACGGGCGCAGGAACAGATCGACCGGCCCCTGGTACGCCGGGGTATAGCCCAGCGGCCAACGGTGGGCGCCAACGTGGAACTGGCCGCCGCGGATGGTGCCCTTCAGGCGGTTAACTTCGCCCATAAACTCCAGCACGAAGCGGGTAGAAGGTTCGCGCCATACCCGTTCCGGGGCGTCGGCTTGCTCAATGCTGCCCTGGCTCATCACCACCACGCGATCGGCGACTTCCATCGCCTCTTCCTGGTCGTGGGTCACGAACACGCTGGTAAACTTCAGCTCTTCATGCAGCTGGCGCAGCCAGCGGCGGAGTTCTTTACGCACCTGGGCATCCAGCGCGCCGAAGGGCTCATCAAGCAGCAGAATCTGCGGCTCAACGGCCAGCGCGCGCGCAAGGGCCACGCGCTGTTTCTGACCGCCGGAGAGCTGCGCCGGATAGCGATCGGCAAGATGCGCCAGCTGCACCATTTCCAGCAGCTTCGTCACCTTAGCCTTGATCCCGGCAGCGTCTGGCCGCTCGCGGCGCGGCAGCACCGTCAGACCAAAAGCGATATTGTCGAACACCGTCATATGACGGAACAGCGCGTAGTGCTGGAACACAAAGCCCACTTTGCGATCGCGGGCGTGCACGCGGCTCACGTCGGTGCCGTGAAAGCGAATATGGCCGCTGGACTGATTCTCCAGGCCGGCGATAATGCGCAGCAGCGTGGTTTTCCCGGAGCCTGACGGCCCCAGCAGCGCCACCATCTGTCCGGAAGGGATATCCAGCGAGATATCATTCAGCACCTGGGTGCGACCAAAAGATTTCTTAATATTGGCAATCTCAATGCTCATGATTTCCCTCCAGCTGCGCGCGTTTTTCCTGATTGGCCAAACGCCATTGCGCCAAACTCTTCAAAAACAGGGTCAAAATAGCCATTAACGTCAGCAGGGCTGCGGCGGTAAATGAACCCACGGTATTGTAATCCTGCTCCAGCAGCTCAATTTGCAGCGGCAGCGACAACGTCTCGCCGCGAATTGACCCGGAGACCACCGACACCGCGCCGAATTCGCCGATGGCGCGCGCGTTGGTCAGCACCACGCCGTACACCAGCGCCCAGCGAATATTGGGCAGCGTCACCCGGCGGAACATCTGCCAGCCCGACGCGCCGAGCAGAATCGCCGCCTCATCTTCATTGCTGCCCTGGCTCATCATCACCGGCACCAGCTCGCGTACCACAAACGGACAGGTGACGAAGATAGTCGCCAGCACCATGCCCGGCCAGGCAAACATAATTTGCAGATTATGCGCATCCAGCCAGCCGCCGAGCGGGCCGTTGGAGCCGTAAAACAGCAGATAGACCAGCCCCGCCACCACCGGCGAGACGGCAAAAGGGATATCCAGCAGCGTCAGCAGCAGCTGGCGGCCGGGGAAGGTAAAACGCGTCACCAGCCACGCCAGCAGCGTACCGAAGACCAGGTTCACCGGCACCGTAATCAGCGCAATCATCACCGTCAGCCAGATGGCGTGCAGCATATCCGGGTCGGCGAGATTTTGCAGGACCGGCATCAGCCCTTTACTAAAGGCCTGAACGAAGATGTAGACCATCGGCACGATAAGAATGAAGGCCGAAACCAGCACCCCGGCACCAATCAGAAACCATTTCCCCCAGTTGATGCGGGGCGCGTCATAACGCTTCAATTGAGTAACTTCCGCCATTAGTGACCTACCACGCGTCGACCAAAGCGACTTTGTAGGGTGTTGATGGAAAACAGCAGCAGCAGCGAGGCGGCCAGGATTACTGAGGCAATTGCGCTCGCCGCCGGGTAGTCAAACTCCTGCAGACGCACAAAAATCATCAGCGAGGTAACTTCGGTTTTCCACGCGATATTCCCGGCGATAAAGATAACCGCCCCGAACTCGCCCAGGCTGCGGGTAAACGACAGGGCCACGCCGGCCAGCAGCGCCGGAGAAAGCTCCGGAAGCACCACTTTACGAAAGCTCTGCAGACGCGTGGCGCCCAGCGTTTCCGCGGCCTCTTCGTATTCAGGACCCAGTTCTTCCAGCACCGGCTGGACGGTACGCACCACGAACGGAATGCTGGTAAAAGCCATCGCCACCGCGATACCCAGCCAGGTATAGGTAACCTTGATATCAAACTGCGCCAGCCACTCGCCGTAGAAGCCGTTAACCGAAAACAGCGACGCCAGGGTCAGGCCGGCTACCGCCGTCGGTAGCGCAAAGGGCAGATCGATCAGCGCATCGAGCAGCGTGCGGCCGGGAAAACGATAGCGCGTCAGGATCCACGCCATCAGCAGGCCAAACACGCCGTTAAACACCGAGGCCACAAAGGCCGACAGCAGCGTCACCTTATACGCGGCAACCACCTGCGGGTTGGTAACAACGTCCCAGTACTGTCCCCAGCTCATCTGCGCCAGCTGCATCACCAGCGCGCTGAGAGGAAGCAGCAGAATTAAACAGACAAACAGCAGGCTGGTGCCGAGACTCAGGGTAAAGCCCGGCAGCACGCGCTTAGAGGCGGCAGCAAACATTACTTACGCCCCGCCGCCAACAGTTTGTCCAGCTCGCCGCCGCTGGCAAAGTGGGTTTTCATAACTTCCGGCCAGGAGCCGAACTTGTCCTCGACGCGGAACAGTTCGGTCTGCGGGAATTTATCCTTCAGCTTTTCCATCACCTGCGGGTTGTTCACCCGGTAGTAGTAGTCGGTGACAATCGTCTGCGCCTGCGGGCTGTAGAGCCAGTTCAGATAGGCTTTTGCCGCCTTCTCCGTGCCGTTGGCCTTGACGTTTTTATCCACCCACGCCACCGGGAATTCGGCAAGAATGTTGGTTTTCGGCACCACGACCTCAAAACCCTGCGCTTCATACTGCTTGCGGATATTGTTCACTTCCGATTCGAAGCTAATCAGCACATCGCCCAGCCCGCGCTCCGCGAAGGTGGTGGTCGCCCCGCGGCCGCCGGTATCGAACACTTCGACATTTTTCAGGAACTGGGTCATGAACTGCTCGGTTTTGGCCTTGTCGCCGCCGTCGGCTTTATCCGCTGCGCCCCATGCGGCTAAATAGGTGTAGCGCGCGTTGCCCGACGTTTTCGGGTTCGGGAAGATAAGCTTCACATCGGAACGGACGAGATCGTTCCAGTCATGGATATTTTTCGGGTTCCCTTTACGCACCAGAAAACCCATCGTGGAGTAGAACGGCGAGCTGTTGTTCGGCAGGCGGCTTTGCCAGTCGGCCGGGATCAGGTTGCCTTTGTCATGCAGGATCTGCACGTCGGTTACCTGGTTATAGGTCACCACGTCGGCTTTTAAGCCCTGCAGGATCGCCAGCGCCTGCTTTGACGAGCCGGCGTGGGACTGCTTAATCGTCAGCTTATCGCCGCCGTTATCTTTGGCCCACTGCTGTTCAAACGGCGGGTTAAGGGCGGCAAACAGCTCGCGAGAAACGTCGTAGGAGCTGTTCAGCAATTCAGTTGCCTGAGCCTGCGCAACCAGCAGCACAGAAGCCGCCAGCGCCAGATATCCTTTGTTCAGTGATTTAACGGCCATTGCGCACCCTTATAAGATTGATGACTTTCATATGGCCATAATATTTATAACGCGTACCAAAGGAGTAACGGTTTTATATACCGTTTGGCGATTTGGAAGTAGAAAAGAGAATAAGGAGTTTGAAAACCGCCGCTGGCGGCAAAGTAGAGGAGAGGCAGAAGCCGATAGCCGCCCTCCCCTGCGGGGAGAGGGCTATGGCGAAAGAGGCGCTACAGCGCCAGAATACGCTCCACGGACGGCGCGAAGTAGTAGCCGCCGGTCACCGGTTTGGTAAAGCGCAGCATGGCGTCGCGCTTGCCATCGGTATCGCCAAACATGCTCAGCAGCTGCTGTTCAATGTTATGGATACGGGCGCAGTAGGCGCAGAAATAGAGGCCATGAGTGCCGCTGGCGGTACCGTACGGCAGGCTCTGGCGCAGAATTTTCAGTCCCTTGCCGTCCTCTTTCAGGTCAACGCGGCTGAGATGCGAGGTCTCCGGGCGGTCGTCGCCGTCAATCTCTTCATTGGCCTCTTTGGTACGGCCAAACATCATCTCCTGATCCGGAACGCTCATGCGGTTAAGCTGCTTGAGATTGTGCTCCCAGCGCTGGACGAAGACGTAGCTCCCGCCGGCGTCGACGCCCTCTTTAATAATCGCCACCTCGCGGCGCGTCTCTTCGCCGGCCGGGTTTTCGGTCCCGTCGACAAAGCCGCTCAGGTCGCGCTCTTCGATCCAGCGGAAGCCGTGCACTTCCTCTTTGACCTCAACGCTGCCGCCAAATGCCGCCATCGCCGCCTGGGCGACGGAGAAATTGACCTCATGGCGAGCGGACAGGATATGAATCAGCAGATCGTACTGAGTCGACGGCGCCAGGCCTTTTCCGTAAACCGGGAAATCTTTTAACTCTTCGGCGCCTACGCCGCCGCTCAGCTCACGCCAGACGTTATTGCCGAAGGCAATGGTCGCCCCCAGCCTGCGCGTCCGGGAATTTCGCCTGAAAGGTGGCTAATTTATCGATAAAGTTTTTGCTGGCTTCACGCAGGGCGTTAACGTCCCCTTTAACATTGGCTTCAATCCAAATCGCCGCACGGCAATGTTCCGGCAAAATGCCGCTCTGAACCTGAGACATCGCTCCTCCTGAAATGAAACGACCACAACGGTGTGGTGCTTAAACGCGGCTATTGTACGCGTTTTTTGCCACCGCCGTGTCTCTTCAGATCAAATTAGCGGCGCCAGGTGATTTTCGCGATTTTCCAGTTTTTCAGCGTATCGTCCGAGGGCATCAGCTCTTGCGGGCCGCTCCAGTGGCCGGTAAAGGCGTAGCTGATATGCTGGCTTCCCTGCGCCTGACATTCGACCACCGCGCCGTTGTCGCTGCTGGCCTTCTGACAGTTGCCGAACGCTTTGCTGTACAGCTCGCTGAACGGAGTGCCTACCTGCACGCCGCTCTCGGTTTTAATCTCGCCGTCGCGCACGTCGATGCGGCTGATGGTGCCGTTCTCGCCGTTAATCGTCATTGCCACCTTGTCGTCCTTCAGCGCCTCAAAGTAGCGCACGATATTGCCGTTGGCGCTTTTCATACCGCTGCGCAGGCGGTAGCCGCCGCCGAGGGCGTCGCTGATGGCCTGTTCATTTAGCGGCGTGGCGGCCGTCAGCTTACCCACTCCCTGCTCGGTCACCTCCATTGAGGAGCCAAACCAGTTCCACGGCAGGGCCCCGGACCAGTTGACCGAGGCTCATCGTGGAGCAGCCGGTTAACGCCAGCGGTAGCGCGCAAAGAAGTAAACGTAGCGATTTCATGAGATCGTCCTTTCCTGTTAATTCGACGCCTGTTGGAGTGCGGGATCGGCAAAAAGTGCCGTTAAACCTGCTCTTCCTGGAAACAGGCCCTCAGCAGCCACCACAGCGCATAAATATCCGCCGCCAGCAGGCCGATGGTCAGCGGCGAAGGCGACTCGCCGCCCAGCCACAGCAGCGGCTGCCAGATAAGCAGCAGCGCCTGAGAAATCACCAGCAGCCAGCGGATTAGCGGCCAGAAGCGGGGAAAGCGCTGCCGCTGGCCGCTGACGATAAACGCCAGCACCGCCGGTATACCGGGCAGCAGCCCAAGCCAGAAGTTGTCATGATCGGGGTAGAACAGATTCAGCAGAGCATCGCCCTGCTGCCGCGAGGCCCCGGCCATAATAAACAGCACCCAGGTCCGCGCCTGTAGCAGCAGGACGCACCAGAAGAGGAACGGCAGCCTTAGCCGGCCGTGCGCATCAAAATCAGCGGGGATTAGCTCAGTATTCTTCATCTTCAATCAAACGCTTACCCAGGCTGAGCACATCCGCATATTCGTAACCAAGCCGTTCATACATGCCCTGTACGACCTCGTTGTCTTCGCGGATCATGATATTAATTTTCGGACAGCCGCGGGCGGTAAGTTTTTTTTCCAGCCGGCTCAGCAGCGCGTTGGCGATTCCGCGGCCGCGGTACTCCGGATGAACGCCGAGATAGTAGGCCGAACCGCGATGGCCGTCGTAGCCGCCCATCACCGTGCCGACGACTTCGCCGTTAACCTCGGCAACCAGAAACAGGCTGACATCGTGATTAACCTTACGTTCGATGTCCATTTCCGGGTCATTCCACGGGCGCAGAAGCTCGCAGCGCTCCCAGAGAGTTATCACCTCTTCAAAATCCTGCTGGCGAAAAACGCGTATCTCCATGGTATTCCCCATCTTTTAGACATAAAAAAAGTGATTATGGCGTGATTACGCCCGATAGCCAATATCAGGCGAAATTAACCTCAAAAAATGACATAATACGACCTTGTCACGTATTGAAATGAAAAGTAAAACAATTCTTATTACGAAAGGTCGTAACGAAAAACACGATACGATATAACATTGGGTACCACTTGTTTGTAATTCAGGCCGAATGAGCACTTTTAAACCTCTAAAAATACTTGCTTCGCGCCGCCAGGTGCTGAAAGCCGGGCTGGCTGCCGTCACCCTTAGCGGGATTGCCTCGCAGGCCAGCGCAAAAGAACAGCCGTTGACGACGTCCAACGGGCACAGTAAACCAGCCGCCAAAAAAGCGGGCGCGAAGCGCGTCGTCATGCTCGACCCGGGACACGGCGGCATTGATACCGGCGCTATCGGCCACAACGGCTCCAAAGAGAAACACGTCGTGCTGGCGATTGCCAAAACCGTGCGCGGCATTCTGCGCAATAACGGTATCGACGCGCGCCTGACGCGCACCAGCGATACCTTTATTCCGCTGTACGACCGCGTGGAAATCGCCCATCAGCACGGCGCGGATCTGTTTATGTCTATTCACGCCGACGGCTTCACTAACCCCAGCGCCGCCGGGGCGTCCGTTTTTGCCCTCTCCAACCGCGGCGCCAGTAGCGCGATGGCGAAATACCTCTCCGACCGCGAAAACCGCGCCGATGAGGTTGCAGGGAAAAAGACGACGGCGAAGGACCATCTGTTACAGCAGGTGCTGTTCGATCTGGTCCAGACGGACACCATCAAAAATAGCCTCACGCTGGGCTCGCATATCCTGAAAAATATTAAGCCGGTGCATAAGCTGCACAGCCGCAACACCGAACAGGCGGCCTTCGTCGTGCTGAAGTCGCCGTCGATTCCGTCGGTGCTGGTCGAGACCTCATTTATTACCAACCCGGGCGAGGAAAAGCTGTTAGGCACCACCGCGTTTCGGCAGAAAATCGCCAGCGCCATTGCCTCCGGCATCATCAGCTACTTCCACTGGTTCGATAACCAAAAAGCCCACTCAAAGAGACGTAAATGAAGCCCGACGTGCAACAGGTTAAACGCTACCTCCTCCAGTCTGCAGGACGCTATCTGCCGGCAGCTTAGCGCCCTCGACGACCAGCCGTTTCGCGAAGATAACTGGCAGCGCGAAGGCGGCGGCGGCGGGCGGAGCCGGGTGCTGCGGGAAGGCGCAATCTTTGAGCAGGCCGGGGTCAACTTTTCTCACGTTCACGGCGACGCCATGCCGGCTTCGGCGACGGCTCATCGCCCGGAGCTGGCCGGCCGCAGCTTTGAAGCGCTGGGCGTGTCGCTGGTGGTTCATCCGCGCAGCCCCTATGTGCCGATCAGCCATGCCAACGTGCGCTTTTTTATCGCCGAAAAGCCCGGCGCGGATCCGGTATGGTGGTTTGGCGGCGGTTTCGATCTGACCCCCTGCTACGGTTTCGAAGAGGACGCCCGCCACTGGCACCGCACCGCGCGCGACCTGTGCCAGCCGTTTGGCGAAGCGGTCTACCCGCGCTATAAAAAGTGGTGCGATGACTACTTCTTCCTCAGGCACCGCAACGAACAGCGCGGCATTGGCGGCCTGTTCTTCGATGATTTAAATACCCCGGACTTCGACCACTGCTTCAGCTTTATGCAGGCCGTCGGCAACGGCTACACCGACGCCTATCTGCCGATCGTTGAGCGGCGTAAGGCGATGCCGTACGGCGAGCGGGAGCGTCAGTTTCAGCTCTATCGCCGCGGGCGCTACGTGGAGTTCAACCTGGTGTGGGATCGCGGGACGCTGTTTGGCCTGCAGACCGGCGGGCGCACGGAGTCGATTCTGATGTCGATGCCGCCGCTGGTGCGCTGGGAGTATGACTACCAGCCGCAGGAAGGCAGCCCGGAGGCTGCCCTGAGTGAGTTCATCAAAGTCAAAGAGTGGATATAAAACAAAGCCCCGAACGGGGCTTTGTCGATCACAGCGGCTGAGTTTGCGCTTCCACAACCGCCAGCGCCACCATATTGACGATGCGGCGAACGGAGGCAATCGGCGTCAGAATATGCACCGGCTTTGCCACCCCCATCAGCACCGGCCCAACGGTTACCCCTTCGGAGCTCGAAACCCGCAGCAGGTTGTAGCTAATGCGCGCGGCTTCCATATTCGGCATCACCAGAATGTTGGCCGCCCCTTTCAGCGGGCTGTCCGGCATCCGATCGTGGCGAATACTCTCCACCAGCGCGGCATCGCCGTGCATTTCGCCATCGATCATCAGATCCGGCGCGCTCGCCTTCACCAGCTCCAGCGTTTTACGCATTTTGCTCGCCGACGGGCAGTTGGCGGAGCCGAAGTTGGAGTGCGACAGCAGCGCGACGCGCGGCTCGATGCCGAAGCGGCGCACGCTCTCCGCCGCCATCAGGGCGATCTCGGCCAGCTGCTCCGGCGTCGGATCGTGGTTAACGTACGTATCGGCAATGAAGGTGTTGCCGCTCGGCAGCAGCAGCGCGTTCATCGCCCCCGCCGTGTTCACGCCGTCGCGATAGCCAAACAGCGGCTGAATCACGGCGTAGTGCTCATGGTAATCACCGATGGTGCCGCAGATCATCGCATCCGCCTCGCCGCGATGGACCATGATCGCGCCAATCACCGTGGTATTGCTGATGACCGCCCGCTGCGCCTGCTCCTGGGTGATGCCGCTGCGTTTCATCAGCTGGTAATATTCGTTCCAGTACTCTTTGAAGCGCGGATCGGATTCGTTATTGACGATCTCAAAATCAACGCCGGCTTTAATCTGCAGGCCCAGCTTCTGAATACGCATCTCGATAACGCTCGGGCGCCCCACCAGAACCGGCTTCGCCAGCCCCAGAGAGACCAGTTCCTGGGTAGCGTGCAGAACGCGCGTTTCTTCCCCTTCGGCCAGCACCACGCGCTTCGGCTCTTTGCGCGCCTGGGAGAAAATCGGCTTCATAAACAGGTTGGTTTTGTACACGAACTCGCTGAGTTTCTCGATGTAGGCGTCAAAGTCGGCAATCGGGCGCGTCGCCACGCCGGAGTCCATCGCCGCCTTCGCCACCGCCGGCGCGATCTTAACGATCAGCCGCGGATCGAACGGTTTCGGGATGATATATTCCGGGCCGAAGCTCAGATCCTGATCGCCGTAGGCGGAAGCCACCACTTCGCTCTGCTCGGCGTGCGCCAGTTCAGCAATCGCGTGCACCGCCGCCAGCTTCATCTCTTCGTTAATCGCCGTGGCGCCGACGTCCAGCGCGCCGCGGAAGATAAACGGGAAGCACAGCACGTTGTTAACCTGGTTCGGATAGTCAGAACGGCCGGTGCAGATAATCGCGTCTTCGCGGACCTGCTTCGCCAGCGGCGGCAGAATTTCCGGTTCCGGGTTAGCCAGCGCGAGGATCAGCGGCGCGCGGGCCATCTTTTGCACCATCTCCGCGGTCAGCACTTTCGGGCCGGAGCAGCCGAGGAAAATATCCGCCCCGTCGATCACCTCATCGAGGGTACGCTTACCGTCGTCGTCCACCGCGTAGGCCGCTTTGGTCTCCGCCATATTTGGCTCACGGCCTTTATAGATCACGCCTTTGGAATCGCAGACCACGATATTGTGCTTCTGCATTCCCAGCACCACCAGCAGGTTCATACAGGCGATAGCCGCGGCGCCCGCCCCGGAAACCACCATCCGCACGTCGGAGAGGTTTTTCTCGACCACCCGCAGGCCGTTGAGAATGGCGGCGGTGCTGATAATGGCCGTACCGTGCTGATCGTCATGGAATACCGGGATATTCATGCGCTCACGCAGCTTCCGCTCGATGTAGAAACACTCGGGCGCCTTGATATCTTCCAGGTTGATACCGCCAAAGGTTGGCTCCAGCGCAGCCACCACGTTGATAAACTTATCCGGGTCCAGCTCGTCAACTTCAATATCAAACACGTCAATGCCGGCGAACTTCTTAAATAAAACGCCCTTACCTTCCATCACCGGCTTACCGGCGAGCGCGCCAATATGGCCAAGGCCGAGCACCGCAGTACCGTTAGAGACGACCGCAACCAGGTTGCCGCGCGCGGTGTATTTATAGGCGGCCAGCGGGTCTTTTTCGATCTCCAGGCAAGGCGCTGCTACGCCCGGCGAGTAGGCCAGAGCAAGGTCGCGCTGCGTCGCGAGGGGTTTAGTCGGCACAACCTGAATTTTTCCAGGGACGGGAAATTCATGGAAGTCGAGGGCGCTTTGTTTCAACTGCTCATCCATTTTATTGTTCCTTTCACGTATCGATCGTAGGGGGTGACGGGTAATGTCTATCCTGATGTCCACCCAAGGTGGGACATAGTATCTCGCCTGCCGGTTTTTCAAACTTTGAACGCCGCCAAACTCTCGCCATCACAAAGGTATATTTGTTATCGATTTATAACATTTTTGTAACCTGGTTTCGCAGGCAATGATAGCCCCGTCTGCTATGCTTTTTAGTTATTCACCCTATAAATTCCCGCTGCTATTGATCATCAAAAACTCATGCAACATATTGTTTCAGGAGTAGATTATGTCCCGAAGAGAACTTGCCAACGCGATTCGCGCCCTCAGCATGGACGCCGTACAGAAAGCCAATTCCGGCCATCCCGGCGCCCCGATGGGCATGGCGGATATCGCCGAAGTCCTGTGGAATGACTTCCTCCGGCACAATCCGGAGAACCCGCACTGGTACGATCGCGACCGCTTTGTGCTATCCAACGGTCACGCCTCAATGCTGCTCTATAGCCTGCTGCATCTAACCGGCTACGACCTGCCGATGGAGGAGCTCAAAAACTTCCGCCAGCTGCACTCTAAAACCCCCGGCCACCCGGAGCATGGCTATACCCCAGGCGTAGAGACCACTACCGGCCCGCTAGGTCAGGGCCTGGCGAACGCGGTCGGGATGGCGATTGCGGAACGGACGCTGGCGGCGCAGTTCAACCGCCCGGGACATGAAATAGTCGATCACCATACCTGGGTGTTTATGGGCGATGGCTGCCTGATGGAGGGGATTTCCCACGAGGCCAGCTCGCTAGCGGGAACCCTGGGGCTGGGTAAGCTTATCGGGTTCTATGACCATAACGGCATTTCGATCGACGGCCACGTTGAGGGCTGGTTTACTGATGATACCGCCGAACGCTTCCGGGCCTATCGCTGGCACGTGATCGGCGATATCGACGGCCACGACCCGCAGGCGGTTGAGCAGGCGATTCGCGAAGCGCAAAGCGTCAAAGATAAGCCGTCGCTGATTATCTGCCGCACCATCATCGGCTTCGGCTCGCCCAATAAAGCCGGATCGGAGGAGTCGCACGGCGCGGCGCTCGGGGAAAAAGAGGTAGCCTTAGCCCGCGAGAAGCTGGGCTGGAAATATCCCCCGTTCGAGATCCCCAAAGAGATTTATGACAAGTGGGACGCCCGGCCGCGCGGTGAAAAAGCCGAGCACGCGTGGAACGACAAATTCGCCGCCTATCGGCAGGAGTACCCCGAGCTGGCGGACGAATTTACGCGCCGGATGAACGGCGATCTGCCTGAAAGCTGGAGCGAGATCGTTCGCGGCTACATCGCGAAGCTGCAGGCCAGCCCGGAAAAAATCGCCAGCCGCAAGGCCTCACAGAATGCGCTTAACGCCTACGGGCCGGCGCTACCGGAGTCTGCTCGGCGGATCGGCGGATCTGGCGCCCAGCAACCTGACCATCTGGTCGGGCTCGACCTCAATTAAAGACGATCCCGCCGGCAACTATATCCACTACGGCGTGCGCGAGTTTGGTATGACCGCCGTCGCCAACGGCATTGCCCTGCACGGCGGGTTCATCCCCTACACCTCGACCTTCCTGATGTTCGTGGAGTACGCGCGCAACGCGGCGCGCATGGCCGCGCTGATGAAGGCCAGGCAGATCATGGTTTACACCCATGATTCCATTGGTCTGGGGGAAGATGGCCCAACGCACCAGGCGGTTGAGCAGCTGGCCAGCCTGCGGCTGACGCCAAACTTCAGCACCTGGCGCCCCTGCGATCAGGTGGAAACCGCGGTCGCCTGGCGCGCGGCCATTGAGCGGCAGAGCGGCCCGACCGCGCTGATCCTGTCGCGCCAGAACCTGGCGCAGATGGCGCGCACGCCGCAGCAGGTGGAGGATATTGCGCGCGGCGGCTACGTGCTGAAAGATGCCGGCGGTAAGCCGGATCTGATCCTGATCGCCACCGGCTCGGAGATCGAAATCACCGCCCTGGCGGCGGAAAAGCTGCTGGCGAAAGGGGTCAACGTGCGGGTGGTTTCGCTGCCGTCAAGCGATGTGTTTGACGCCCAGGATGAGGCATACCGGGAATCCGTGCTGCCGTCTGACGTCAGCGCCCGTATTGCCGTCGAGGCCGGAATTGCCGACTACTGGTATAAATACGTTGGCCTGAAGGGCGCCATTATCGGTATGAGAAGCTACGGCGAATCGGCGCCGGCGGAAAAACTGTTCCCGTTCTTTGGCTTTACCGTCGAAAATATTGTGAGCACCGCCGAAGGGCTGCTTAACGGGTGATCCACAGCGTAGGCCAGGCATCTGGCCTCTGCCAGTTATCGCACTGCGGCTGCCGGGCAAAGCGTACCAGGCTGAACCGCTGGCCGTCATACCGCCAGCGGGTCTGGGTGCCGCAATCCCCCGGGGCGCGCCCCTTCTCAAGGGTCACCAGCTCGTGGCGCTGCTCGTCGATGCTGGCATTCATCAGCTCAATTTCGCGCCCCGCGCCGTCGGGCGGCTGGAAAGGCAGCGTCAGGCGCAGCGGACGAGCGGCGTACGGCTGCTGGCGCGAAACCAGCCACGCCCGCCATACGGTGTTATAAGCTCCCGCTTCGCAGCTGAACATCAGCAGCACCTTCTCATCGGTCAGCGCGGTCACCCGCACCTCCCGCAGGGAGGGATCGAGCGAGCATGCGCTGTTGCTCATGCGCTCGTTGCCGTAGTCCATCAGGTCATTCAGCTCGTCGCGGCTCAGCGGCGATTGCGATACGTCGACTTTCGCTACCGTGCGCAGCGCCGGCGCCGGAGGGACGCTGAGCGGCGGCTCTTCACCTTTGCCAATCCACGCCGTTTCGCTGCCGACCCGCTTCTGGCGGCTGTCGATAAACAGCAGCGCGGCCTTCAGGCCCTGCAAGGAAATGGTCTGCAGACCGTCCACCAGGCTTATCGCCTGCCCTTCCTGCACCTGCTGGAGAAAAGCGTCGATGGCGGCGCTATCGTCGGTTTTAAGCAGCTTGTCGGCAACCTGCCAGCGCTTATCCACCAGCGCCAGAGGCTTACCGTCAAGCAGCAGACGAGGGCCGATCGGCGCCAGCGCCGCGACCGGATTGCCGACGCCGCCCAGCTCAATGCGCAGGCTGGCATCGGTTGCCGCGCCGGCGCTGCGGCTGAGGGTCATCACCAGGCCATAGTGCAGCCCGACGTTACGGGTTACGCAGAAGTTTTGATTGTTGCAGGTCACCAGCCAGTCGTCGAAAGTCTGCTGCACCGGCGCCGCCCACGCCAGCGACGCGGGGAACAGGCCGAAAAGCAGAATCAAGATAAGCCGATAAAGCATGCGTGGTACAACCCCGGAAGATAGCGCGAAAAACAGCCGCTATCTTCGCCAGCGTCGGGGGGTTACTCAATCGGATTTATCAGATATCCCCGGACATCAGGCCCGAAGCGTGGAGATACTGCAGCAGGATAACCGCTTTCCCATCGCGGATCTCGCCGCCGGCCACCATCGCCAGCGCCTGGCTGAAGGGCAGCTCCAGCACCTCAATCTCTTCATCATCCACCCCGCCGCCGCCGTTTTTACGCTGAGCATCGCTGTATTCGGCGATAAAGAAGTGGATAAGTTCGGTGACGCCGCCGGGGGACATATACAGCTCGAACAGTTTGCGAACCTCGCCCACCTCGTAGCCGGTCTCCTCGATCGCCTCTTTGCGAATACAGGCTTCCGGCTCGTCGTTATCCAGCAGCCCGGCGCAGGTCTCAATGAGCATTCCATCTTCGTTACCGTTCACCCAGGTGGCGACGCGGAACTGGCGCACCAGCACCACGCTTTGCTTACGCCGGTTGTAGAGCAGAACCGTTGCGCCGTTGCCGCGATCGTAAACCTCGCGCTTATGGCGCACCACGCTGCCGTCGCCGCGCGTCAGCTCGTAGGTCATATTGCGCAAAACAAACCAGTTTTCCGAGAGGATTTTATCTTTAATGACGTTGATATTGAGTGACATACGACCTCGCAGCAGAGAATGACGCAGTCATACTACGCTGCGAAGTCCGCTTTGTCGTTAGCCGGGCGGAATCGATTTTAGGCCACCCTGCAGGATTTACAGCCCCGTCGCGTCAGCCTGGCTTATCGCGCCGTTCGGGCCGCTCGGGGACAGGGAGCGCCTTCACAATGGTGACACGTAATGGCGTTACATTTCTGCTCGCCTTGGATGACCGTAATACGCGGCCAATAACCACTTAGTAAGAATGGTTATTAAGTGCCCGATAAGGTGGGAGGGAAACGATGTTCATCTGCCTGGGATCGCGCTTATCTGGCGAGAATCCTTTTGGGATCAAATTTTTTGAGCTAAATAAAATGGTGCTTTATTTATTCAGGCGATAATCAAGCCCGGCATAAAAGCGATAAAATCTGTTTACTTCCGGCGGCGATTGCGAAAGGGTAGCGCAGTGGGCAGACCCTGGATAAAGGGCAGGATACGTCTTTACCGCGCCGTAAAAGGCACACGATAAATTACACTATCTCCTTAATTTCTCCACGATTGCCAGTGGGCTTACCGCTAGAGTGTCACAGGCTGTGCAATAACAAAAAATGTACAAAAAGAGGTCCTGATTCTGATGGCGAATTTCTTTATCGATCGCCCCATTTTTGCGTGGGTACTGGCTATTCTTTTGTGCCTGACCGGAACGCTGGCGATTTTATCGCTTCCCGTCGAGCAATATCCCGAGCTGGCGCCGCCGAACGTGCGGATCACCGCCAACTACCCCGGCGCCTCCGCGCAAACGCTGGAGAACACCGTAACTCAGGTTATCGAGCAGAATATGACCGGCCTCGATAATTTGATGTATATGTCATCGCAGAGCAGCGCCACCGGCCAGGCAACGGTCACCCTGAGCTTTACCGCCGGAACCGACCCCGATGAAGCGGTGCAGCAGGTGCAAAACCAGCTGCAGTCGGCGATGCGTAAACTGCCGCAGGATGTGCAAAATCAGGGCGTCACGGTGCGCAAAACCGGTGATACCAACATTCTGACCCTCGCTTTTGTCTCCACCGACGGCAGCATGGATAAACAGGATATTGCCGACTACGTCGCCAGTAACGTCCAGGACCCCTTAAGCCGCGTCAACGGCGTCGGCGATATCGATGCCTATGGCTCCCAGTACTCGATGCGAATCTGGCTCGATCCGGCGAAGCTCAACAGCTACCAGATGACGGCGAAAGACGTCACCGACGCTATTAAATCGCAGAATGCCCAGATTGCCGTCGGCCAGCTAGGCGGTACGCCGTCGGTTGACAGGCAGGCGCTTAACGCCACCATCAACGCCCAGTCGCTGCTGCAGACGCCGGATCAGTTCCGCGATATTACGCTGCGCGTTAATCAGGATGGCTCAGAAGTGACGCTCGGCGACGTTGCCAGCGTTGAGATGGGGGCCGAAAAGTACGATTACCTCAGCCGCTATAACCGCCAGGCGGCATCAGGGCTGGGCATTAAGCTCGCCTCCGGCGCCAACGAAATGGCCACCGCCGAGCGGGTCATCTCCCGCCTGAACGAGCTTTCGCAATATTTCCCCCACGGTCTGGAGTACAAAATCGCCTACGAGACCACCTCGTTCGTTAAGGCGTCAATTACCGACGTGGTGAAAACGCTGATTGAAGCGATCGCGCTGGTGTTCCTGGTGATGTACCTGTTCCTGCAAAACTTCCGCGCCACGCTGATCCCGACCATCGCCGTGCCGGTGGTTCTGATGGGCACCTTCGCGGTGCTCTATACCTGCGGCTACAGCATCAACACCCTGACGATGTTTGCCATGGTGCTGGCGATCGGCCTGTTGGTGGATGACGCCATCGTGGTGGTGGAGAACGTCGAGCGTATCATGAGCGAGGAGGGACTCTCGCCCCGGGAGGCGACCCGCAAATCGATGGGGCAGATCCAGGGCGCGCTGGTGGGCATCGCCATGGTGCTGTCGGCGGTGTTCATCCCGATGGCCTTCTTCGGCGGCACTACCGGCGCCATCTACCGCCAGTTCTCAATCACCATCGTTTCCGCGATGGTGCTGTCGGTGCTGGTGGCGATGATCCTCACCCCGGCGCTGTGCGCCACCCTGCTCAAACCGATTCATAAAGGCGAACTCCACGGCCAGACGGGCTTCTTCGGCTGGTTTAACCGCATGTTTGACCGCAACGCCAGCCGCTACGAATCGGCGGTCGGCAAAATTCTTCACCGCTCGCTGCGCTGGATAATGATCTACGTCCTGCTGCTGGGCGGGATGGTATTTCTGTTTATCCGCCTGCCGACCTCGTTCCTGCCACAGGAAGATCGCGGGATGTTCACCACCTCGGTGCAGCTGCCCGCCGGCTCTACGCAGCAGCAGACGCTGAAGGTGGTGCAGAAGGCCGAAGACTACTTCCTCAAAAACGAGAAGGCCAACGTTGAATCGGTGTTCGCCACCATAGGCTCCGGCCCGGGCGGCAACGGCCAGAACGTGGCGCGAATGTTCGTGCGCCTGAAGGACTGGGACCAGAGGGATCCCACCAGCGGATCTGCCTTCGCCATTATCGAACGGGCGACCAAAGCCTTTAACAAGATTAAAGAGGCGCGCGTCTATGCCAGCAGCCCGCCAGCCATCAGCGGCCTGGGCAGCTCCGCCGGCTTCGACATGGAGCTTGAGGACCACGCCGGCAACGGCCACGACGCGCTGATGGCCGCCCGCGACTCCCTGCTGGAGCTGGCCGCCAGCGACCCTCAGCTAACCCGCGTGCGCCACAACGGCCTTGACGATAGCCCGCAGCTGCAGGTTGATATCGATCAGCGCAAGGCGCAGGCGCTGGGGATATCGATTGACGATATCAACGATACGCTGCAAACCGCCTGGGGCTCGAGCTACGTGAACGACTTTATGGACCGCGGCCGGGTGAAAAAAGTCTACGTCCAGGCGGCGGCAAAATATCGCATGCTGCCGGACGATATTAATCAGTGGTACGTACGCAACGGCAGCGGCACGATGGTGCCCTTCTCGGCCTTTGCCAGCTCGCGCTGGGAAACCGGCTCGCCGCGCCTGGAACGCTATAACGGCTACTCGGCGGTCGAAATTGTCGGCGAAGCCGCGCCGGGAGTCAGTACCGGTACGGCGATGACGATTATGGAAGATCTGGCGCAAAAGCTGCCGAACGGCTTTGGCCTCGAGTGGACGGCGATGTCGTATCAGGAGCGCTTATCCGGCGCTCAGGCCCCGGCGCTGTATGCGATCTCCCTGCTGGTGGTCTTCCTGTGCCTGGCGGCGCTGTATGAGAGCTGGTCGGTACCGTTCTCCGTGATGCTGGTGGTGCCGCTGGGGGTCATCGGCGCCCTGCTGGCAACCTGGGTGCGCGGCCTTGAGAACGATGTTTACTTCCAGGTGGGGCTGCTGACGGTTATCGGCCTGTCGGCGAAGAACGCCATTCTGATCGTCGAGTTTGCCAATGAGCTCAATGAGAAAGGAGAGGATTTACTGGTTGCGACGCTTTCGGCCTGTCGTCAGCGCCTGCGGCCGATTCTGATGACCTCGCTGGCCTTTATTTTCGGCGTGCTGCCGATGGCGACCAGCACCGGCGCGGGCTCGGGTAGCCAGCACGCGGTCGGTACCGGGGTGATGGGCGGCATGATCTCCGCCACCATTCTCGCTATTTTCTTCGTCCCGCTGTTCTTTGTGCTGGTACGTCGCCGCTTCCCGCTAAAAGAGCGGCCGCAATAACCTACGGCCATCGCGAGGCGCTATCGTCGCGATGGAATAACAAAAAAGGCGACCATCAGGTCGCCTTTTTTATGTGTTCAGATTCACTGCAGCGTTATTTTCGCGCTCAGAATAGCCTGCTCACATTGCGGAATTTATTTACGAAGCATGCCTTCGATAAAATCTTTCCAGTTCCCTAGTTCATGTTCAATCATAATAGCCTCTCTTATTATTATGGGTGATTTTATGTAAATTCATCGGTAATGGGAAGTTGCCTGCCCCTATTGCTTTGATTGTCCGATGGCCGCTGCCAGGATAGCTATCGCTGATTTGCTGCTACTATGCCGCTGCCAGTGTAAATTTAATGTGATAGGCAGCAACATTTTGCAATATGAACGTCGTTTTTATGCGTTGACCGTCTACGGCCGAAGGGGCGAGGATTTCAGCGCGCGAGCGCCGTCACAATCCAGCGGCGACAGATGAATATTTAACCAATATATAAGCATGGTTATATATTGCCGGCAAAAAATTACATTTACGAAAGCGATTCACGTATTATTCCCTATCGGTTTATATACCGCCAGGACAACTCAAGTATCAGGATGCTAACGGACGGATGCCAGGGTGTCATGAGTATATTCGGAAAAATCTGCGTTCCGCGCTTAATTCAATAAAAAGGGTTTCATCATGCTGACCATGTACGGGATAAAAAACTGCGACACCGTTAAAAAGGCCCGCCGCTGGCTGGAGGCTAACCAGATTGAATACCGCTTCCACGATTATCGCGCCGATGGGCTGGAGCGTGAATTATTAGATACGTTTATTGCCGAACTGGGCTGGGAAGCGCTGCTCAACACCCGCGGCACCACCTGGCGTAAGCTGGACGAAGCGGTTCGCTCTCGTATCGATAGCGCCGATGCCGCGGCTGAACTGATGCTCGAAATGCCGGCGATCATCAAACGCCCATTGCTCTACGCGCCCGGTCAGCCTATGCTGCTGGGCTTCAGTGAACTCACTTATAAGACGCTTGTTAACGAGGTATAGTCTATGTCTTGCCCGGTCATTGAGCTGGCTCAGCAGCTTATTCGCCGCCCTTCCCTCAGCCCCGATGATGCCGGATGTCAGGCATTAATGGTTGAACGTCTGCGGGCGATTGGTTTTACCGTGGAACCGATGGATTTCGGCGATACCCAAAATTTCTGGGCCTGGCGCGGACGCGGCGAAACTCTGGCCTTCGCCGGCCATACCGATGTTGTTCCGGCCGGCGACGCTGACCGGTGGATTAACCCGCCGTTTGAACCGACTATTCGCGATGGCATGCTGTTTGGCCGCGGCGCGGCGGACATGAAAGGCTCGCTGGCCGCGATGGTGGTCGCCGCCGAGCGTTTTGTCGCCCAGTACCCGAACCATAAAGGGCGGCTGGCCTTTTTGATCACCTCGGATGAGGAAGCCAGCGCCCATAACGGTACGGTGAAAGTCGTTGAAGCCCTGATGGCCCGCAAAGAGCGCCTCGACTACTGCCTGGTGGGCGAGCCCTCCAGCACCGAAGTTGTCGGGGACGTGGTAAAGAACGGCCGCCGCGGCTCGTTAACCTGCAATTTAACCATCCACGGCGTACAGGGCCACGTCGCCTATCCCCATCTGGCGGATAACCCGGTGCACCGCGCCGCGCCGATGCTCACCGAGCTGGTGGGCATCGAATGGGACAAAGGCAACGAGTTCTTCCCGCCGACCAGCATGCAGATTGCCAACGTCAGGGCGGGAACCGGTAGCAATAACGTCATTCCGGGCGACATGTTCGTTCAGTTCAACTTCCGCTTCAGC
Organism: Klebsiella sp. WOUb02; assembly: GCF_050058015.1. Taxonomy (NCBI): domain Bacteria; kingdom Pseudomonadati; phylum Pseudomonadota; class Gammaproteobacteria; order Enterobacterales; family Enterobacteriaceae; genus Klebsiella; species Klebsiella sp. WOUb02. Next base: position 185,666 of record NZ_CP170105.1, on the reverse strand, counting down.
ACCGAGCTGACCGACGAGATGATCAAAGCCCGGGTTGTCGCGCTGCTGGAAAAATACCAGCTGCGTTACACCCTCGACTGGTGGCTCTCCGGCCAGCCGTTCCTGACCGACCGCGGCAAGCTGGTTGAAGCGGTGGTGAATGCCATTGAGCACTATAATGAGATCAAGCCGCAGCTGTTGACCAACGGCGGCACCTCCGACGGGCGGTTTATCGCCCGCATGGGAGCCCAGGTGGTTGAGCTGGGGCCGGTGAATGCCACGATCCATAAAATTAACGAGTGCGTGAACGCCGCCGACCTGCAGCTGCTGGCGCGGATGTATCAACGGATCATGGAACAGCTGGTCGCCTGACAACATCGACAAATACCCTGAACGATGACGGGTATAAAAGAGGAAGCAGCATGGAATGGCTAAGTAAATACTGGTGGATTCTGGTGTTAGTCTTTTTAGTGGGCGTCATTATTAACGTGATTAAGGACCTTAATCGCGTCGACCACAAAAAGTTTCTCGCCAATAAGCCGGACCTTCCCCCCCATCGTGATTGCAACGATAAGTGGGATGATGACGACGACTGGCCAAAGCACGACTCGTCGAAGAAGTAGGTTCTCTGCGCGGTCTCCCCGGTGAAGGTCACTTCGCCGGGGGATCTGCCGAATAGCGGTCTTATGCGCCTTATGCGGGCCGAATAGCGCCTGATTACAGCAGTTCGATAATATCGTCATCTTTCGGCGTGCTGCCGCTTAACGCTTCGTCAAAATAGTGCTTCGGTACGGTATAGCGCAAGCGTTCGAGCGCAAACTGCATGCTGCGATCGTCAATCGCGTGTCCCAAATCCTCAACGATATCCAGCGTCACGTCGCCGCCGGCCTGCACCAGCGCCTCCTGCGCCGCGACGGCCCACGCCAGATCGATAACCCGATCCTCGCCGCCGTGGATCAGGTGCACGGTGGTCGCCGTGGTCGCCGACTGCGGCAACGTGGCGTAGCGCCCGTTAAAGGCGATCACCCGCGAGGCCAGTCCCGGCTCGGCCTTGATGCTCTCCAGCGACATAATCGCCCCCTGCGAGAAGCCGATCAGCGCCGTTGCCTGCGCAGGCACGCCGCTCTGCTTCTGCCAGTAACGCACGGTCTCAATAAAGATCGGCATGATGGCGTCAATACGCGCCTGCCGGTTCTCCTCGGTCACCCCCTGCACGGAGAACCACTGGCGGCCGGGCGCCGGGCCGCACGGCTCAACGCCGCCGATGCTGACGATTAACGCATCCGGGAACTGCGGCGCGAACAGGCTGCCGATCTGCCCCATTGCAACCGGATTATCACCGACGCCATGAAACAGCAGCAGCAGCTGTTGGGCAGGTGTCACGGGGCTTTGAACAATAAAATGATCGTGTTTCATGGCTTTCTCCTTAGTCTACGCGGGCAGTGTACGCCGCCGATAAAATATGACCATGACATTTAACTGAATGAGTTAGTTAAAAAAATTGCAGCTGCTCAACCCGCTGGCGCAGCGCATCGGCGCGGGGCGCATCGAGGCTGAACAGCGCCTGCCCCGCCTCCTCGCGCAGCTTTGCCAGCAGCGCTTTGCGCCCGGCCAGCCGCAGAGAAGCGCAGAGTTCGGCCTCATCCTGCCGCCGCAGCCGGGCGCGCAGAGCCGGAAGCGGCAGATCGACCCGCAGCAGCAGGCGGTTCAGGCAGCCTATCGTCGCCAGCAGCGGGCGGTGGGCAAAAGCAAAGCCGGCGGCCTCAAGCCAGTCCTCTTCCGTCAGCATAGCAGCCTCGACAACCGGCAGCGGCAGCGCCTCCTCCCGCCATGCGCGCAGCCAATACTCGTCGCGCTGCAGCCGCGCCAGCTCCTGCTGCTGCAGGCGGCGGCCGGCGGGGGATAACGGATACAGCGCCATCGCCGTATAGCAGCCGCTGCTCGCTTCACGGTGCGTGCCGAGGCGTACCAGGGTAAAACCGCAGCGCTGCCAGAAGCGCCAGAGCTCGGCGGTATAGCCAAAGCTCACCGAGAGATAATCAAGGCCCTCCGCCTCGGCCGCGGCCTTCGCCACCAGCGCCTGGCCTAACCCTTCGCGCTGGCGCGACGGATGCACGGCAATGCGGCTAATTCGTCTCGCTACCAGCGTAGCGGCCTGCGGAGCGCCGCCGTGCGCCGCCAGCGACTGGGCCACCAGATTGCCGCGCGGGCGGCGGTATCCCGCCCACACCGCCTGACTGAGAGCCGGGGCAAGCCCCCCCTCCTCCACCAGCCACAGCGCCCCGGCGACGCGGCTCCCGGCGCGCGCGCAGATAAACCGCTGCCCGGGAGCGTCCATCATTCGGCGTAAATCCAGCGGCGACGTACGATAGTGGGCGCCGGAAAGGAGCTGATACATCGCCTCCGGCAGAGCCGGCTGCCGCTGCCAGCTGGCCTGGTCAGGCGTTTCCAGCACCGCCTGGCCCTGCGGTGGATGCATAAAGGCCTCATCGCCAAACAGCAGCAGTTCACCCACCAGCGCCTCCAGCGGGCAGCCCGGCGCCCAGCGAACGGGCGCAGAGAGGCTGAACTGGCGCAGCTGCGTGAAGCCCGCACAAAACTTAAGCAGAAAGCCGCGGCCGGTCCCTTCATATCCCTGTACGGTGGTGGTCAGCAGCGTGCGCGGGAAACGCGCCACCAGCCGACACAGCAGCGGCCCGGGAATGGCGGCCGCTTCGTCAACGATCAGCCATGAGGCGTTAATCTCGGACGCCAGCAGCGCGTCCGGGGCCATAAAGCGGAAATGTTCCCCGGCGAACGCCGCGATAACGTCCGTAGCGCCGCGGGCGGGGGCGGTCACGATCGCATCGCCTCCCAGCTGTCGAATCAGCATTCCCGCCAGCGCCGATTTCCCTCGCCCGCGCTCGGCGGTTACCGCGGCAATACCGGGAGGGAAAGCGGCCAGCTCGGCAAGAATCGCCGCCTGTTCCGCCTGAGGATGGCCGTCGGCGGCATGCCACGGGGGCCGGGGGAGAGCATCCGGCAGGCGAGGCGGCTCCCCCTGCCGCCAGACCAGCGCCTCTTTAGCCGCGGCGGCCAGCTGGCAAAAGCGCTGCACAAAGTTAGGGGTTGGGATGGCTTCCGGCGCATCGCTCCAGCGCAGCGAATCCGCATCGGGCTGTGCCGGCCAGCATGCAAAAGGAGGAGTCAACAGCACCAGCCAGCTCCCGGCGCGCAGGGTGCCGCACAGGGCGGCAAACGCCGCCACGTCGAAGCCGCTGCGGGCGTCAAAGAAAGCGTGCTGGTATTCGCGTCCGAGCAGAGACTTCAGCGCGCCGGGCGCGGTGCAGGGTTCGACGACGGGCTGCGGCCCAACCCACAGGCCGTCTCCGGCCAGCCGTTCACGCAGCGCCAGCGCCTGCTGCAGGCACCACGCCTCGTCGCCGCTGAGTACCAGCAGGCGACGAATACCCTGCTGCGCCATCCGGGCCGTCAGGTTAAGGATGTCTTCCATCTACGACAGCGGTTAAAGCGCATTACCGAACGTATTGCACTGCGCCGGATCTCCGCTGTCAAAACCGCGTTTAAACCAGGTATAGCGCTGCTGGGAGGTGCCGTGGGTAAAGCTGTCCGGGACGACGCGCCCCTGGCTTTGCTGCTGCAGGCGGTCGTCGCCAATGGCCTCTGCGGCGTTCAGCGCCTCCTGCAGATCGCCGGTTTCCAGCACCTCCTGGTTCTGCATGCTGTGGCCCCAGACGCCGGCAAAGCAGTCGGCCTGCAGCTCCATTTTCACCGACAGGCGGTTAACTTCCGCCTGCGACGCGTGCTGCTGCAGACTGACGCACTTTGGATTCAATGCCCAGCAGCTTCTGCACGTGGTGCCCGACCTCGTGCGCAATCACGTAGGCCTGAGCAAAGTCGCCGTCCGCGCCGAGCTTGCTTTTCATCTCATCGTAGAACGAGAGATCGATGTAGACCGTGCTATCGGCCGGGCAGTAGAACGGCCCCATCACCGACTGGCCAGTACCGCAGCCGGTCCGCGTAGCGCCGCGATAGAGCACCAGCCTGGGCTGCGGGTACTGACGGCCCATCTTTTGGAAAATAGCGCCCCAGGTATCTTCGGTATCCGCAAGAATCACCTTGGTAAACTTCGCCGCCTGCTCTTCCTGCGGGCTGATGGATCGTTGGGTGGTGGTTTGCTGCTGTGAAACGGGCTCTCCGGTCAGCATGCCGGTCAAATCCACGCCGTAATAGCCGGCGACCAGCACGATAATCAGCAGGACGATACCGCCCTTCCCGCTGGGAAGACGGAAGCCACCGCCGCCTCCGCCAAGGGGCGAACCGGAATCATTACGTCGATCTTCTACATTGTCGCTTTCGCGACGTCCTTGCCAGCGCATAGGCTACCTCAATCCATCAAGTTCTCGAATATGAGAGATCGTAGGCGGTTCGGCGCAGGATTACCACTGGAAACAACAAGAAGAGCGCCAGAAGGTAGAGCCACCTTCTGGCGAAGGGAGGATTAGTCGAGCTTAACGCCAAGGCGATGGGCCACTTCTTCGTAGGCCTCAATCAGGCCGCCGAGGCTCTGACGGAAGCGGTCTTTGTCCATTTTATCGAGGGTATTTTTGTCCCACAGGCGGCTGCCGTCCGGCGAGAACTCGTCGCCCAGCACCACTTCACCTTTAAACAGGCCAAACTCCAGCTTGAAGTCGACGAGGATCAGACCCGCGTCGTCAAACAGCTTTTTCAGCACGTCGTTAGCTTTGAAGGTCAGCTCCTGCATGCGGGCCAGGTTCTTTTTATTCACCCAGCCGAAGGTTTCGCAGTAGGACTCATTGACCATCGGGTCGTGCATCGCGTCGTTTTTCAGGAACAGGTCAAACAGCGGTGGGTTCAGCTCAATACCTTCTTCGATGCCCAGACGCTTAACCAGAGAGCCGGCCGCACGGTTGCGGACTACGCACTCAACCGGAACCATCTCCAGCTTTTTCACCAGGCACTCGGTGTCAGAAAGTAGCGCTTCCATCTGGGTTGGAATGCCGGCTTCTTCCAGCTTGCTCATAATGAAATGGTTGAACTTGTTATTCACCATCCCCTTACGGTCGAACTGTTCGATGCGCGCGCCATCCCCTGCTGAAGTATCGTTACGGAACTCGAGTATCAGCAGATCCGGGTTCTCGGTGCTGTAAACGGTTTTCGCTTTACCACGATACAACTCAGCTTGCTTGTTCATCTTTGTCACTCCAGTGAAGATATAGACGATAAAAATTGCGTTTTTCTGCCGACGCACACGTTTGCGTCACTATACAGAAAAAAGGGCCGGATTACTCCAGCCCTGTTTATTACTTACCGAAATGCGGCCTGGAATACGGCAACCAGCGCATCGTTCTGCGACTGGGTCAGCGTATGACCTTTCGGGTCGATGAACTGCAGGCTGCTGCGGTTATCGAGATCGCCGACCTGCAGCTTGTAGTCACCTGAAACCAGACTGCGGATCGTGGGCGCCCAGCTCCTGCCAACTGCTGTCAGACAGCGGCTTGTAGGTCAGCGCCATGCTGCCCTGAGAGCGCGTGCTGTCGGTCACCTTCATGCCCGCTTTTTCCAGCGCGCCCGGCAGACGTTGCCACACGAGGTTAAACGGCGCGCGGACAACCAGCATCGGCAGACCGGTATCGTCGGCGGCGCTCTGCACGTCGAAGGTCGCGCCGGCGTTTTTCTGCGCCGCGTTCTGCGCGCTGGTGGCGTTCATGTCCAGACCTTCGGAAATGACGTTCAGCATAGAGGTGCTGTAGCGCTGCAGCGATGCCGGATCGGATACCGGTTTCCCGGCCTGCTCGAGGTTAACCAGCTTCACCACCACCGCCTGCTGATAGCCCTGCGGTTTAACTGAGATTTGATAGCGACCGCGGTACTGCTGGTCTTCATCGAGGCGATTCCACTCCACCCAGTCGGTGTTCAGCGTCTGGCTGGCATCGTCACGTTTGGTGATGACGTAGTTTTTTGACTGCAGAATGCTGGCGACCTGCGCCCACAGCGAACCGCTGCGGCCGTTTTCCACCATCAGCGTCGAAGTGTCGCCATTAAACTGAGTGCGTGCGCCGTTGACCAGGGCCAAAGGCTGGGCCGGTGGACGAATGTCCAGAGCTTTACCCACCGCGCCGGCGCTGGTCGCAACCGGAATATTATAATCGCCAACCTGAACCGGCAGAATCATCCCCGCAGGCGCGTGAAGCTCGCTGAGCGGCGTTGCTTGCAGGTAAGACTCGTCACCGCTCACCTGACGCTTGTAGCGCGAATCCGAACTACAGGCCGCAAGAAGCAGGACCAATGAAACACCCGCAACCTTCGCCAGGCGCGACTTCTGTACTGAGTAAGCCATCAAATCTCCCTAAACTTTACAGCAGACCGGCATGCTTCAGCGCTGCGGTTACCGCCTTCTTACCGTCTTCGGTAATCGGCGTCATCGGCAGGCGCAGCGTATCGGTCGCCACAAGACCCAACGCCTTGCATGCCCATTTCACAGGGATAGGGTTGGGTTCGACAAATAATTTTGTATGCAATGGCATCAGACGCTGGTTAATCGCCCGCGCTTCGGCAAATTGACCAGCCAGAGCCAGTCGGGACATGTCCGCCATTTCACGCGCCGCAGCGTTTGCGGTGACGGAAATCACGCCATGACCACCCAGCTGCATAAAGTCCATTCCGGTGGCGTCATCGCCGCTCAGCAGAATAAAGTCGTCTGAAACCAGCTCTTTGATCTGATGAACTCGACTTAAGTTCCCCGTCGCTTCCTTAACACCGATAATATTTTTTACTTCCGCCAGGCGACCGACGGTTTCCGGTAGCATATCGCAGCCGGTACGGGACGGCACATTATACAGGATTTGCGGCAGGTCGGTGTGTTCTGCGATGGCTTTAAAGTGTTGGAACAGGCCTTCCTGAGTCGGACGGTTGTAATAAGGGGTTACCGTCAGGCAGCCAACGACTCCGCTGTCGTTGAAGCGCTGGGTCAGGCTGATCGCCTCTGCGGTTGCATTTGCACCGGTCCCCGCGATAATCGGGATACGCCCGTCGGCCAGCTCAAGCGTCATCATCACAACGTCGCCATGCTCTTCATGGCTCAACGTCGCGGACTCACCGGTAGTCCCTACCGAAACGATCGCCGAGGTTCCGCTGGCGACATGGTAATCAATCAGTTTTTTCAGGCTTGTCCGGCAGACGTTACCGTTTTCATCCATCGGCGTGACAAGCGCTACAATACTTCCCGTGAACATGGGCCATCCTCAGAGCAGAAGTGCGACAAGATTCTCAATGTTACGTTTGGTGCCGTAATAAAAGCAAGAGACCCGAGGCCTTCAGGGATGTTGTATGCCGGTTTTTTTTATGCTTTCCTAATGTTACCTCACCTTTTTAAAGGAAGAACAGGTTTGACCGCCTCATTACAACACTATCTGGTTATTACCGCTTTGGGCGCTGACCGTCCCGGCATCGTGAACACGATCACCCGCCACGTCAGCAGCTGCGGCTGTAATATCGAAGACAGCCGGCTGGCCATGCTCGGTGACGAATTTACGTTTATCATGCTGCTTTCCGGGACGTGGAACGCGATTAACCTGATTGAATCGACCTTACCGCTGAAAGGCGCCGAGCTGGATCTGCTGATCGTGATGAAACGGACAACCGCTCGCCCGCCTCAGGCCATGCCGAACACCGTTTGGGTCCAGGTTGAAGTACCGGACTCGCCGCATATTATCGAGCGCTTCACCGCCCTGTTTGACGCATGGAGTATGAATATCGCCGAGCTGGTTTCTCGTACCCGGATCGGCGGCGATGACGATTCAGCCCAGCTGTTCATCCAGATAACGGCGCACAGCCCCGCTACGCAAAATGCATCAAATATCGAACAAGCGTTCAAAGCCCTATGTACAGAACTGAACGCACAAGGCAGTATTAACATCGTTAATTATTCACAGCATGATGAACAGGATGGAGTTTGAGTAATGAATCCACTGAAAGCCGGTGATATTGCACCGAAATTTAGCTTACCAGACCAGGACGGCGAGGAAGTAAATTTGACCGACTTCCAGGGACAGCGTGTTCTGGTTTATTTTTACCCGAAAGCCATGACCCCGGGCTGTACCGTTCAGGCCTGCGGCCTGCGCGATAATATGGATGACTTAAAGAAAGCGGGCGTTGAGGTTCTCGGCATCAGTACGGATAAACCAGAAAAACTCTCCCGTTTCGCCGAAAAAGAGCTGCTGAACTTCACGCTGCTGTCTGATGAAAACCATCAGGTCTGCGAGCAGTTTGGTATCTGGGGCGAAAAATCGTTTATGGGGAAAACCTACGACGGCATTCACCGTATTAGTTTCCTGATTGATACAGATGGCAAAGTTGAACACGTGTTTGATAACTTCAAAACCAGCAATCACCACGACGTGGTGCTGAACTGGCTGAAAGAAAACGGTTAACGTTTTATTGAACGCGGGACGCCGGGGCATTTCACCGCCCCGGCGTCCTTTTAGCCCCTTCGCTCGTCAAGCCGTCGCGCTATTTATTATCCTCTTCAACCACCATTCCGTCCGGCCAGGCGTGCACCACCGCCTTGATTAGCGTCGCCAGCGGGATGGCAAAAAATACGCCCCAGAACCCCCACAGCCCGCCAAAGATAACCACCGACAGGATAATCACCAGCGGATGCAGGTTAACCGCTTCTGAGAACAGCACCGGCACCAGCAGGTTACCGTCCAGCCCTTGAATAATCAGGTAGACCGCAAACAGGCTCCAGAACTCGGTGCCCGCGCCGAACTGAAACAGCGCCACGCCCACCACCGGGATGGTGACCACGAAAGCGCCGATATAGGGGATCAGCACCGAAAAGCCGACCAGCACCGCCAGCAGCAGCGAATAGTTGAGTCCGAAGAGAATAAAGCCGATCCACGTCGCTACGCCGACGACGATCATCTCCAGCACCTTACCGCGAATGTAGTTGGTGATTTGCTGATTCATCTCCTTCCACACCTGCCCTGCCAGCCCACGGTTACGCGGCAGCACGCGGCGTACGGCGTTCAGCATCTGCTCTTTGTCTTTCAGCAGGAAGAAAACCATCAGCGGCACCAGCACCAGATAGACCGCCAGCGTCAACAGGCCCACCAGCGAGGCCAGGGAGTATTTCACCACCGAATCGCCGACGGTCAGCATGCGGTTGCGCATATTGTCCGCCATCGCGTCGATGATCCCGGCGTCCATCAGCGCCGGATAGCGGCGCGGCACGGTGGCGGCAAAATCGGAGAGTTTATTCAGCATGCCCGGCATATCGCGGATCAGATAGATACCCTGCTGCCAGGCGACGGGCATCACCACGAAGGCCATCAGCAGCAAAATACCGACAAACAGTATCAGCACGATCGACGTCGCCCAGGTACGCGACAGCCCCACGCGCTCAAGCCTGACGGTTGGCCACTCCAGCAGATAGGCCAACACAATAGCCACCAGCAGCGGCGCCAGCAGACCGCTGAAAAAGAACATAATGCCGAATCCAGCCAGCAAAATAACCAGCAGCGCTATCGCCTCCGGATCGCTGAACCGCCGGCGATACCACTGTATTAACAACTCAAGCATAAACCCTTCCCTGAAGCGTAAAACCGCAACAACCCGAGGAAGTGTATCTAAATGTCACAAAAAAGACTTCGCTTTTTATTAGCAAAACAACAAACATGACCTCCCGCGGCAATATCATATTTTCAACGGCGTCAACCACAGCTAAACTCGCAGGACGCGCGGAAAGGGAACATTACGCCGCCCTACCGGTCAAACTGGCACATCCACATACACAGGACAGAGGTTATGTTCAGGCAGTTAAAGAAAACGCTGGTGGCAACCGTGATAGCGTCGCTGACGCTGGGTTCGATTTTACCTGCTTTTGCTGACTCCGCAGATACCCTGCCTGATATGGGTACCTCAGCAGGAAGCACGCTCTCCATCGGTCAGGAGATGCAGATGGGGGATTACTACGTCCGCCAGCTCCCGCGGCAGCGCTCCGCTAATTAACGACCCTCTGCTGGTACAGTACGTTAACGGATTAGGTATGCGCCTGGTTGCGCACGCCAACTCGGTGCGAACGCCCTTCCACTTCTACCTGATTAATAACGACGAGATTAACGCCTTCGCCTTCTTTGGCGGCAACGTAGTGCTGCACTCGGCCCTGTTCCGCTACTCGGATACGGAGAGCGAGCTGGCGTCAGTCATGGCGCACGAAATTTCGCACGTCACCCAGCGTCACCTAGCGCGCGCGATGGAAGACCAAAAGCGCAACGCCCCCCTGACCTGGGTCGGCGCACTGGGCTCGATTCTGCTGGCGATGGCCAGCCCGCAGGCCGGTATGGCCGCGCTCACCGGCACGCTGGCCGGCACCCAGCAGGGGCTGATCAGCTTTACCCGCCAGAATGAAGAAGAGGCCGACCGCATCGGGATTCAGGTGCTGCAGCGCTCCGGGTTCGATCCGCAGGCGATGCCGGCGTTTATGAGCAAGCTGCTTGACCAGTCGCGCTACTCCACCCGGCCGCCGGAAATGCTGCTCACCCACCCGCTGCCGGAAAGCCGCCTGTCTGACGCCCGCAACCGCGCGAACCAGATGCGTCCGGTGGTGGTGCAATCATCGGCCGATTTTTATATGGCCAAGGCGCGAACGCTGGGAATGTATAACAACGGAGACAACAAGCTCGGCGATGATTTGCTGAACGCGTGGGCGAAAGGCAATATCCGCGAGCAGCACGCCGCGCAGTACGGCCGCGCCCTGCTGGCGATGGGCAGCAATAACTACGATCTGGCGCGTAAAACCCTGCAGCCCCTGCTGAGCGCCGATCCGCAAAATGCCTGGTATCTCGATCTGGCAACCGATATTGACCTTGGCCAGAAGAAAACGGCCGATGCGATTAACCGGCTGAAGAACGCCCGCGAGATCCGCACCAATCCGGTCCTGCAGCTGAACCTCGCCAACGCCTACCTGCAGGGCGGCCAGCCGGCCGACGCGGCGAATATCCTTAACCGCTACACCTTTAATAATAAGGACGATGTCAACGGCTGGGACCTGCTGGCGCAGGCGGAAGCGGCCCTCGGCAATCGCGATCAGGAGCTGGCGGCCCGCGCGGAAGGCATGGCGCTGGTCGGCCAGCTTGCGCAGGCTATTTCGCTGCTCAGCAGCGCCAGTTCACAGGTGAAACTGGGCAGCCTGCAGCAGGCCCGCTACGATGCGCGCATCGATCAGCTGCGCCAGCTGCAGGAACGGTTCCGCCCATATCAAAAAATGTAAGGAGACGTCATGTCTGACGCGGTAAAAATCTACCATAACCCCCGCTGTTCCAAGAGCCGCGACACCCTCAGCCTGCTGAAGGCTAACGGTATCGACCCGGAAGTGGTGCTCTATCTGGAGACGCCGCCGGATGCGGCGACGCTGCGCCAGCTGCTGAAAATGCTGGGTATGGCGAGCGCCCGCGAGCTGATGCGCCAGAAGGAAGATCTGTATAAGTCATTAGAACTTGCCGACCCTCAGCTCAGCGAAGATGCGCTGATCCAGGCGATGGTCGCCAACCCGAAGCTGATTGAACGCCCTATCGTCGTCAGCCACGGCGAGGCGCGGATCGGCCGACCGCCGGAGCAGGTGCTGGATATCGTGAATTAAGCAATATGCGCCATCGCGCGATGGCGCCGCCCCCCGGCTCGCTAGAGCTTGAGGATCTCTTTAACGAAGGGAATGGTCAGCTTACGTTGGGCGGTAATGGAAGCGCGATCGAGCTGATCGAGCGTCATAAACAGCGAGCGCATTTCGCGATCGAGGCGCTTAAGCAGGAAGCGGCAGACGTCTTCCGGCATTTCAAACCCGCGCAGCCGCGCGCGCAGCTGCAGCGCCTGCAGCTTGTCTTCATCGGATAACGGCTGCAGCTTGTAGATTTGTCCCCAGTCAAGGCGCGAGGCCAAATCCGCGAGGCCAAGATTGAGCTGGCGCGGAGGGCTATCACCGGTGATCAGCAGGCGGGTTTTACCTGATTCAAGGATCCGGTTGTAAAGATTGAAGATCGCCATCTCCCACGGCTCGTCGCCGGCCGCGCATTCGATGTTATCGATACAAACCAGCGACAGCTGCTCCATCCCCTCCAGCACTTCCGGAACAAACCACGTGCGCTTATCCAGCGGCACGTAGCCCACCGCATCGCCGCGCTGGGAAAGCTCCGCGCAGGCGGCATGCAGCAGGTGGCTGCGCCCCGCGCCTTCACGAGACCAGATGTAGATGTACCCGCTGTGCTCCTGCCGCAGAACGTTCTGTAGGGCAGCGAGAAGAGAAGGATTACCCCCCGGCCAAAAACTCGCAAAAGTTTCATCGTCAGGAAGGTACAGTGGCAGGGATAGCTGTGCCGGTGCGTTCAGATGGACCTCATCATAGACTGACAGAAAAACGTCAAGAGTTTAGCACGAAGTGTGCCGGGAGAGAACCGGGCGGGATCGCCGCCCGGCCGGAGGATCAGCGTTTTGCCTCGGCTTCCTCAACCGCATCGGCGGCGTCGAGAACCACCTCTTCCGGGCGCAGAATGCTGATTAACTTGAAGATCAGGCTCAGGGCGACGCCGACGATAGTGGCCAGCGCCATGCCTTTCAGCTCCGCCGCGCCGATATGCACCTTCGCGCCGCTGACGCCGATGATCAAAATCACCGAGGTCAGAATCAGGTTCTGCGCCTTGTTGTAATCGACCTTAGATTCAATCAGCACGCGGATACCGGATGCGCCGATCACCCCGTACAGCAGCAGCGATACGCCGCCCATTACCGGCAGCGGGATGATCTGAATGGCCGCCGCCAGCTTGCCGACGCAGGAGAGCAGAATGGCGATAATCGCTGCCCCGCCGATCACCCTGGTACTGTAGACGCGGGTAATCGCCATCACGCCGATGTTTTCGCCGTAGGTGGTGTTGGGCGTCGAGCCAAAGAAGCCGGAGATTATCGTCGACAGGCCGTTGGCAAACATCGAGCGGTGCAGGCCGGGATCGCGAATCAGATCCTTTTTAACGATATTCGCCGTCACCACCAGATGCCCCACGTGCTCGGCAATCACCACCAGCGCGGCGGGCAGGATGGTGAAAATCGCAAACCACTCAAAGCGCGGGGTGTAGAAGGTCGGCAGCGCAAACCAGTGCGCCTCGGCGATCGGCGTAGTGTCGACAACGCCCATCACAAAGGAGAGCGCGTAGCCCACCAGCACGCCGATAAGAATCGGGATGATGGCCATGAAACCGCGGAACAGCACCGAACCGAAGACCGTCACCGCCAGCGTCACCATCGAGATAATAATGGTTTTGCTATCGGGTGACTGCCCGTCAGCGGGCAGCAGGCCGGCCATATTCGCCGCGACGCCGGCCAGCTCAAGGCCGATAACCGCGACGATAGCCCCCATGGCCGCCGGCGGGAACATCACGTCCAGCCAGCCGGTGCCGGCCTTTTTAACAATAAAGGAGACGATGCAGAACAGCACGCCGCACATAATAAAGCCGCCCAGCGCGACCTCATAGCCCAGCGGGAGCAGCAGCAGAACCGGGGAGATAAACGCAAAGCTCGATCCCAGATAGGCCGGAATTTTGCCCTTGCAGATAAACAGGTACAGCAGCGTGCCGATACCGTTAAACAGCAGAACGGTAGCCGGGTTGATATGAAACAGGACTGGCACCAACACCGTTGCGCCAAACATAGCGAACAGATGTTGCAGACTTAGCGGGATTGTCTGTAAAAGCGGCGGTCTTTCACTCACCCCGATTGCGCGGCGCGTCATAGTGTTTTCCTCTGAGTGTCGTTATTGGTTGCTGTTGGCGTGTTTTATTCAAAAAAAAGCCGACTCTTAAAGTCGGCTTCTTATTAATGCTGCAATTATTTAGTACCAAAAATCTTATCGCCGGCGTCGCCGAGCCCGGGAATAATATATCCGTGCTCGTTGAGGCCCTGGTCAATGGACGCGGTGTACATCTCAACGTCCGGGTGCGCTTTCTCCAGCGCGGCAATCCCTTCCGGAGCGGCAACCAGTACCAGCACCTTGATGCTGGAGCAGCCCGCTTTTTTCAGCAGGTCGATGGTGGCGATCATCGAACCGCCGGTTGCCAGCATCGGGTCAACCACCAGCGCCATGCGTTCGTCGATATTGGATACCAGCTTCTGGAAGTAAGGCACCGGCTCAAGGGTTTCTTCATTGCGGTAGATGCCAACGACGCTGATGCGCGCGCTCGGGACGTGTTCCAGAACGCCTTCCATCATCCCGAGGCCGGCGCGCAGAATAGGCACAACGGTAATTTTCTTACCTTTGATCTGCTCAACTTCAACCGGGCCATTCCAGCCTTCAATGGTGACCCTTTCGGTCGCCAGGTCGGCGGTGGCTTCATAAGTTAGTAAGCTACCAACCTCTGAGGCGAGTTCACGGAAGCGTTTGGTGCTGATGTCGTGCTCGCGCATCAGGCCCAGCTTGTGTTTGACGAGTGGGTGTTTCACTTCCACAATCTTCATTCTCTTTCTCCTCTGAGGGGCAGCCACAAAAAAAATCGCGGGATTATACCGCTTTTTCTCATTTGCGCCATAGCCGATATGTTTGACCGGGATCAACCAAAATGCTTTGCGCTGCCTGAGCCAGTATAAATCAAAATAAAAAAACCCCGCGCAGGCGGGGTTTCACGGGGGCTTCAGGCCGGTTTAAAGCTTTTCGCCATTGCTGCCGATAACCTGCTGATACCAGGCAAAAGATTTCTTGCGGCTGCGGGCCAGGGTGCCGTTGCCTTCATTATCTTTATCGACGTAGATAAAACCGTAGCGCTTTTTCATCTCGCCGGTTCCGGCGGAGACCAGATCGATACAGCCCCACGGGGTGTAGCCCATCAGGTCAACCCCATCTTCCACCACCGCTTTTTTCATTTCTGCGATATGCGCGGAGAGATAGTCGATGCGGTACTGGTCGTCTACCGTACCGTCAGCTTCGCGCACGTCGATGGCGCCAAAGCCGTTTTCGACAATAAACAGCGGCAGCTGGTAGTGATCCCAGAACCAGTTCAGGGAGTAGCGCAGCCCAACCGGGTCAATCTGCCAGCCCCAGTCCGATTTCTGCACGTACGGGTTGGAGACCAGGCTCTTCGTCTCATCATAATCCAGCAGCGGATTATCCTCGGTGGCCTTGGTGGCGAACGACATATAGTAGCTGAAGCCAATATAGTCGACGCAGCCTTCGCTCAACGCCGCGCGATCTTCGTCGGTGATATCCAGCGCAAAGCCGCGGCGCGCAAAGTAGTTGAGCAGATGCTGAGGGTACTTACCGCGCACGTGAACGTCGGTGAACCAGTAGCGGCGGTGCATGGCGTTCATCGCCATCATCATGTCATCAGGCGCGCAGGAGAGCGGATAAATCGGGCACATCGCAATCATGCAGCCGACCTGCAGCGCCGGGTTAATCTCCCGCGCGGCTTTCACCGCCAGCGCGCTGGCGACCAGCTCGTAGTGCGCGGCCTGATACATCACCGGCTCGCGATCCTCACCCGGCAGGAACTTCAGCCCCGAGTTGGTGAACGGCGCAAAGTCTTCGTGGAAGTTTGCCTGGTTGTTGATCTCGTTAAAGGTCATCCAGTACTTCACTTTATGCTGATAGCGGTTTAATACCACCTGCGCAAAGCGCACGAAGAAATCAATTAGCTTACGGTTGCGCCAGCCGCCGTATTCGCGAACGAGGTGGTAAGGCATCTCAAAGTGGGAGAGCGTAATCACCGGCTCAATTCCGTGCTTCAGGCACTCATCGAACAGATCGTCATAGAACTGCAGCCCGGCCTCATTCGGCTCCAGCTCGTCGCCCAGCGGGAAAATACGCGTCCAGGCGATGGAGGTACGGAAGCATTTGAAGCCCATTTCCGCAAACAGCTGGATGTCATCTTTATAGCGATGATAAAAATCAATCGCCTCATGGTTAGGGTAATTTTTACCCGCCAGCACGCCGTCGGTAATTTCACGCGCCACGCCGTGGGCGCCAGCGGTCATCACGTCGGCAACGCTCGCGCCTTTGCCGCCCTCCTGCCAGCCCCCTTCCAGCTGATGCGCCGCAACCGCGCCGCCCCACAGAAAACCCTCTTTAAATCCAGACATGTTCTCTTCCTTATGCGCGATCGCCCGTCGGCGACCGGTATTGCTGATTGAAATGGTAAACGGCGCCAATCAGCCCGGCGTCGTTGCCGTGGCTGACGGTGTCGATATAGTCGGCAATGCCGAACCAGGCCAGATGTTCACGCAGCAGCGGCAAAAAGCCCGGGCGTTCCACGATGCCGCCGCCGATGAGGATGGTCTGCGGATCGAACACGTTGACGAGGTTATAAAGGCCGGTGCCGAGACCGTTAAAGAATTCAATCACCAGCCGCTGACAGGTCGCATCGCCCGTATCGTAGCGATCGAATATCTCTTCCCCGGTCACCTCTTCCAGCGTTTTGCCAAAATGGTCGGCGTAGCGCTGGCGCAAGATGCGCAGGGTGCAGTTCTCATTCATCGAGTAGCGACGCACGTCGCGGGTGCCGGGCCGTTGGGTCTGCATATAGCCGAATTCGCCGGCGCGAAAGCTGGCTCCGTGCACCAGCCGGTTATTACAGAAAATCGCGCCGCCGATGCCGGTGCCGATGGTCAGGACCAGAAAATCGCTCATATTGGCGGCCTTGCCCAGCCAGCGCTCGGCCAGCAGGACGCAGTTGGCGTCATTTTCAATGGCGACGGGAAGCCGGATCCGTTGTTCAAGCCAGGTTTTGATGGCGAAATTATCGAATCTACGGATAGCGCCGCCCATTTCGATATAGCCGGTGTGCGGATTAACGTATCCGGGCGCGCCGATCGCCACGCCTTCGCACTCCGGGTGCGCGGCAATCCACGCCAGCATGGCCTGCAAAATTTGCTCCCCGTCGCTGTCGCGAATCGGCTGCTTGCCCTTCTCCAGCAGCTCGCCGGAGGCTGGCTACGGTACCCATTTTCAGCGCCGTGCCACCAATATCAAATGCGGCAATTATCACTCTGTCCCCCCTGCAGAATCCCCTCAGTACCGTCGTTCGGCTCGCTTAAATAAAAAAAGAAACCGGTTTCAGTGGCATGATGATCATTCTGGCGTACGGAGGCAAGCACAAGAATGTACCCGGTTTCATTTTCGTGAACAGTATCAAATTTGTCCATCTCGCCGCCGATTAACGCCGACTGCAAAGCAGGCTCGCAAACGTTTGCTATCCCTGTTAGAATTGCGCCGATTTTTCTTGCTACCGCAAATGTGTGGAGACTTCGCAGTGACCGATAAAACCTCTCTCAGCTATAAAGATGCCGGCGTAGATATTGATGCAGGCAACGCTCTCGTCGACCGTATTAAGGGTGTGGTGAAGAAAACCCGCCGCCCGGAAGTGATGGGTGGACTGGGCGGATTCGGCGCACTGTGCGCATTGCCGCAGAAATACCGCGAGCCGGTACTGGTCTCCGGCACTGACGGCGTCGGCACCAAGCTGCGTCTGGCAATGGACCTCAAGCGTCACGACACTATCGGTATCGACCTGGTTGCCATGTGCGTAAACGACCTGGTGGTTCAGGGCGCCGAGCCGCTCTTCTTCCTCGACTACTATGCTACCGGCAAACTGGACGTCGACACGGCGGCCAGCGTCATCAGCGGGATCGCCGAAGGCTGCCTGCAGTCAGGCTGCGCGCTGGTGGGCGGCGAAACGGCGGAAATGCCCGGCATGTACCACGGCGATGATTACGACGTTGCGGGCTTCTGCGTCGGGGTTGTAGAAAAATCAGAAATTATCGACGGCAGCAAAGTTGCCGACGGCGACGTGCTGGTCGCGCTGGGCTCCAGCGGCCCGCACTCCAACGGCTATTCGCTGGTGCGTAAAATTATTGAAGTCAGCGGCGTCGACCCGCAGACCACCGACCTGAACGGCGCATCCCTGGCCGACCATCTGCTGGCGCCGACCCGCATCTACGTCAAATCGGTGCTGGACCTGATCGCCAACGTCGAAGTTCACGCCATTGCGCACCTGACCGGCGGCGGCTTCTGGGAAAATATCCCGCGCGTTCTGCCGGATAACACCCAGGCGGTGATCGACGAATCCTCCTGGCAGTGGCCGGAAGTCTTCAAATGGCTGCAAACTGCCGGCAACGTCAGCAGCCACGAAATGTATCGGACCTTCAACTGCGGCGTCGGCATGGTCATCGCGCTGCCGCCGGAAGCCGTCGATAACGCCATCGCTCTGCTGAACGAAAAAGGTGAAAACGCGTGGAAAATAGGCTATATCAAAGCCTCTGATTCCGAACAGCGTGTGGTCATTGAATGAAAAATATCGTGGTGCTGATTTCCGGTAGCGGCAGTAATCTGCAGGCAATTATTGACGCCTGCGCGCGGAAACAGATCGGCGGCACCCTGCGAGCGGTATTCAGCAACAAGGCCGATGCCTTCGGCCTTGAACGCGCGCGTGAGGCCGATATCCCGACCCATGCGCTCACCGCCAGCCAGTTCGCCAACCGCGAAGCGTTCGATCGCGAGCTGATGCACGAGATCGACGCCTACGCGCCGGATCTGGTGGTCCTTGCGGGCTACATGCGCATTCTTAGCCCGGAGTTCGTCGCCCACTACCAGGGGCGGCTGCTGAATATCCACCCTTCCCTGCTGCCTAAATACCCCGGCCTGCACACCCATCGCCAGGTGCTGGAAAACGGCGATGAAGAGCACGGAACCTCGGTGCATTTCGTCACCGATGAGCTGGACGGCGGACCGGTCATTCTGCAGGCCAAAGTGCCGGTTTTCGCCGGCGATAGCGAAGATGACGTTACCGCTCGCGTGCAGGCGCAGGAACACGCCATTTACCCGCTCGTCGTCAGCTGGTTTGTCGACGGCCGTCTGCGCATGGAGGGGAGCCAGGCCTGGCTTGACGGCGCCCCTCTCCCGCCGCAAGGGTATGCGGCAGAAGAGTAATCGATAGCGCCTCTCGCATCCGCCAGAGGCGTTTTTTTCGCCATCGCCACCGCCGTTTATCCGCATCAGCTCCCACCGGCGACGGATGTTTTTTGCCGCCCAATGCCCGGCGACAATCACCAGAATTAACCTGTTTTGCACACAGAATAAGCAAAGGGAAGCGACCGCCTTTTCTGCGCAGCGCGTTGAAAGAAAACTGTCATACTTCTTTGACATAGTTGGACATTCAATGGCAAAGCTCGCCATAATGAAAATGCAACATCAATCAACCGGAGTGTGAGTTGTAATGGGCCAGGAAAAGCTATACATCGAGAAAGAACTCAGCTGGTTGTCCTTTAACGAACGCGTACTTCAGGAAGCGGCGGATAAAAGCAACCCCCTGATTGAGCGCATGCGCTTTTTGGGCATTTACTCCAACAACCTCGATGAATTTTATAAAGTGCGCTTCGCTGAACTCAAGCGCCGCATCATCATCAGTGAAGAGCAAGGCAGTACCGCCCATTCTCGCCACTTGTTAGGTAAAATTCAGGCCCGGGTCCTGAAGGCCGACCAGGAGTTTGACAGCCTCTATAACGAGCTGCTGCTGGAGATGGCGCGTAATCAGATCTTCCTGATCAACGAACGCCAGCTGTCGGTCAACCAGCAGTCCTGGCTGCGCAACTACTTTAAGCAGTACCTGCGCCAGCACATCACCCCTATTTTGATTAACCGCGAAACGGACCTGATCCAGTTTTTGAAAGATGATTACACCTATCTGGCGGTGGAAATCATTCGCGGCGAAACCGTTAACTACGCCCTGCTGGAAATTCCGTCAGATAAGGTTCCGCGCTTTGTTAACCTGCCGCCGGAAGCCCCGCGTCGCCGTAAGCCGATGATCCTGCTTGATAACATTCTGCGCTACTGCCTGGATGATATTTTTAAAGGCTTCTTCGATTACGATACGCTGAACGCCTATTCGATGAAGATGACCCGCGACGCCGAGTACGATCTGGTGCACGAGATGGAATCGAGCCTGATGGAGCTAATGTCCTCCAGCCTGAAGCAGCGTCTCACCGCCGAACCGGTACGCTTCGTTTACCAGCGCGATATGCCGGACGCGATGGTCGAAATGCTGCGGGCAATGTTCTCGATTTCGCGCTATGACTCAATGCTGCCGGGCGGCCGCTACCACAACTTTAAAGACTTTATCGGCTTCCCGAACGTCGGCAAGGCGAATCTGGTCAACAAGCCGCTGCCGCGCCTGCGCCACACCTGGTTTGATAAGTTCCGCAACGGTTTCGACGCCATTCGCGAACGCGACGTGCTGCTCTACTATCCGTACCACACCTTTGAGCACGTGCTGGAACTGCTGCGCCAGGCCTCCTTCGACCCCAGCGTGCTGGCGATTAAAATCAATATTTACCGCGTCGCCAAAGACTCGCGGATTATCGATTCCATGATTCACGCCGCCCACAACGGTAAAAAAGTCACCGTCGTGGTCGAGCTGCAGGCGCGCTTTGACGAAGAGGCCAACATTCATTGGGCGAAGCGCCTGACCGAAGCCGGCGTGCACGTTATCTTCTCCGCCCCTGGCCTGAAGATCCACGCCAAGCTGTTCCTGATTTCGCGTAAAGAGGGCGACGAGGTGGTCCGCTACGCCCATATCGGCACCGGCAACTTCAACGAAAAAACTGCCCGTCTGTATACCGACTACTCCCTAATCACCGCGGATGCGCGTATTACCAATGAAGTCCGCCGCGTGTTCAACTTTATCGAAAACCCATACCGTCCGGTTAGCTTTGACTATCTGCTGGTTTCGCCGCAGAACTCGCGCCGCCTGCTGTATGAGATGATCGATCGGGAAATTGCTAACGCCCAGAACGGCCAGCCCTCCGGGATCACCCTTAAGCTGAACAACCTGGTCGATAAGGGCCTGGTTGACCGCCTGTATGCGGCCTCCAGCTCCGGCGTGCCCGTTAACCTGCTAATCCGCGGCATGTGCTCCCTGATCCCGGGGCTTGAGGGGATTAGCGACAATATTCGCGTTACCAGCATCGTTGACCGCTTCCTTGAGCACGACCGCGTCTATGTCTTTGAAAACGGCGGCGATAAGCAGGTCTGGCTCTCTTCCGCCGACTGGATGACGCGCAATATCGACTACCGCATCGAAGTCGCCGCGCTGCTGCTGGACCCGCGTCTGAAGCAGCGGGTGCTGGATATTTTTGACATCTTGTTCAACGACACGGTGAAAGCACGCTATCTTGATAAAGAGCTGAGTAATAGCTACGTGCCGCGCGGCAACCGCCGTAAAGTTCGCGCTCAGATGGCGATCTATGACTATCTCAAATCACTCGAACAGCCCGATTAACCTATGCCTATAAACGAAAAAGCCCCTCGCCCCCAGGAGTTTGCTGCGGTCGACCTTGGTTCAAACAGTTTTCATATGGTGATCGCCCGTGTCGTCGACGGGGCAATGCA
Source organism: Klebsiella sp. WOUb02 (assembly GCF_050058015.1). NCBI lineage: Bacteria > Pseudomonadati > Pseudomonadota > Gammaproteobacteria > Enterobacterales > Enterobacteriaceae > Klebsiella > Klebsiella sp. WOUb02. The sequence goes on along the minus strand of NZ_CP170105.1, from coordinate 164,251 downwards.
GATCATCGGTCGCCTTAAACAGCGGGTTCATCTGGCCGACGGTCTGGATGAAAACTCCGTGCTCAGCGAAGAGGCGATCGCGCGCGGGCTTAGCTGCCTGTCGCTGTTTGCCGAACGCCTGCAGGGTTTTGCCCCCGCCAGCGTCTGCATCGTCGGCACGCATACGCTGCGCCAGGCGACGAACGCGGCTGAGTTTCTCAAGCGCGCGGAGCAGGTTATCCCCTACCCGATTGAGATAATCTCCGGTAATGAAGAGGCGCGCCTGATTTTTATGGGCGTCGAGCATACTCAGCCCGAGCGCGGCCGCAAGCTGGTGATTGATATCGGCGGCGGCTCAACCGAGCTGGTCATCGGCGAGGATTTCGAACCGCGTCTGGTCGAAAGCCGCAGAATGGGCTGCGTCAGCTTCTCGCAGATTTACTTCCCGGGCGGCATTATCAACAAAGAGAATTTCCAGCGCGCGCGCCTGTCGGCGGTGCAAAAGCTGGAGACGCTGGCGTGGCAGTTCCGCATTCAGGGCTGGACGGTCGCGCTGGGCGCTTCCGGGACCATTAAGGCCGCTCAGGAGGTACTGGTCGCCATGGGCGAGAAGGACGGCTTTATCACGCCTGAACGCCTTGAAATGCTGGTCGCCGAGCTGCTGAAATATAAGAACTTCGACGCGCTAAGCCTGCCGGGCCTCTCCGAAGAGCGCAAGGCGGTATTTGCTCCGGGGCTGGCGATTCTGTGCGGCGTGTTTGATGCGCTGGCCATTAAAGAGTCTGCGCCTGTCCGACGGGGCGCTGCGCGAAGGCGTGCTGTACGAGATGGAGGGTCGTTTCCGCCATCAGGATATCCGCAGCCGCACCGCACAAAGCCTGGCAAACCAGTACAATATCGACCGCGAACAGGCGCGTCGGGTGCTGGAAACCACCACCCACATCTTTGAGCAGTGGCAGGATCAGAACCCCAAGCTCGACAACCCGAACCTGTCGGCGCTGCTGAAATGGGCGGTGATGCTGCACGAAGTGGGGCTGAATATTAACCACAGCGGTATGCATCGCCACTCGGCGTATATCCTGCAGAACAGCGATTTGCCCGGCTTTAATCAGGAGCAGCAGATGCTGATGGCCACGCTGGTGCGCTTTCACCGTAAGGCTATCAAGCTCGACGATTTGCCGCGCTTTACGCTGTTTAAGAAAAAGCAGTTCCTGCCGCTCATTCAGCTACTGCGCCTCGGCATTCTGCTGAACAACCAGCGCCAGGCGACGACAACGCCGCCGACGCTGAAGCTGAAGACCGAAGCCAACCACTGGACGCTGGTGTTCCCGCACGACTGGTTTAGCCAAAATGCGCTGGTGCTGCTCGATCTGGAAAAAGAGCAGCAGTACTGGGAAGGCGTGCCTGACTGGCTGCTGAAGATCGCCGAAGAAAAGCCCGATAGCTAACAGGCCGGCCGGGCGCCCTGAGCGTCCGGCCCGTTTACCGATTAAACCGTGGCCACGTTAGCCAGCGCATCCAGCGGCACGGGCTCGCCAATCTCATAACCCTGCATATAGTCGATACCCAGCGATATCACCGCCTGACGAATCTCCGCCGTTTCGACATACTCCGCCACCACCTGCATGTTCTTCATCCGCGCCAGATGGCAAATCGACGCCACCACCTGATAGTCGAGGCTGCTGGTGACCAGATTGCGAATAAAGCTGCCGTCGATTTTCAGCAGGTCGACGTTGAGGCTTTTCAGCCGCGCGTAGCTGGCATAGCCGGTGCCAAAATCATCGATCGCCACCCGGCAGCCCAGCGCCTGTAAATGAGCCAGCGTTTGTCGCGCCTGCTGCGGGTTGGTTAACGAGTGATTTTCGGTCAGCTCAAATATCAGCTGCCAGGGCTCAACCCCGTAGTGCGCCAGCCGCTGCTCCACCTCGTCAGGAAACTGGTTGCGGCTCACCGATACCGGCGAAAGATTCACCGCCAGCCGCATGCCCGGGAGAACGTGCCGATGCTGGTTCATAAAGGAGAGCGTATTTTCCAGCACCCAAAGATCGATCCGCGAAGCGAGGCCAAACTCGTGGGCTACCGGAAGGAAGCGGTCCGGACTGATGATTTCGCCATTCTCAGCCACCATTCTCAACAGCACTTCATGGTAGCTATCGCCGCGGATCCCAACTATCGGCTGCGCCATCAGGCAAAAACGATCCCGCTCCAGCGCCTGCAGGATCTGATTCATTATCGCCACCTTATCCTTTAGCCCGTGCTGGACGTGGAGCGCGCCCCGACGCTGCATATTTTCCGGGTGGCCGCTGGTTAGCGACATGTCGGCAACGGTATTCAGCTCACCTAATAACAGGTACAGATGCTTCACCGGCGAGCGCACGCTGCAGTAGCTTACGCCCACCGCGGGCTGCAGCGGCATCCCGTCCCAGACGAAGCGAAACTGCTTCAGGTGCTTATCCAGCGCCTCAATTCGCGCCTGATGATCGTCGCAGTTCATGCGAATGACCAGGTCGTGCCCCGAGAGATGGTGCACGACCTCATTCGGCTGAAGCAAGGCGCTAAGATGTTCCGCCAGGTTCTGCTTGTACTGAATGCGCAGCATCACCCCATAGTGCCGCCCCAGCAGCTCCAGCTCCGGGATGCGCAAAAAGCACAGCACCGACCACGGCGAGTTTTCGAGAGCCCGGCTTAGCGCGCGTAAATTCGGCATATGCACCACCGGGTCGAGAAAGGCCATTCGCCGCACGCGCGCGTGGATCAGACGCTGCTGCGTCGCCAGCATGGCCATATAGGCGATAATAAATGAGGACACCAGATAGCTGGATGAGGTGATAGCCAGACTGATTATTGTAGCCAACCGACAACGGCAAATAGCGGTAATGAAAATGGATAATAAGAATTAATACCGGCGTCCAGATCAGAGCGATAAAGCTATAGCCAAAGCGCATGGCGCCCCACAGCATCACCGGCATAAGTAATGACAATGTATAATTTGTGCTAAATATCGTACTGGTATTACTCAAAGGTATTAATAACAGCACTAATAACATTAACAGCGTTAGCGCCCATAAACAAAACTCAGTCCGCTTTATTTTCGGGTCAATTTGCAGGCGGATTTGCGAAATAAATCCGCGAATATGTAATGGATTACGAATAATGCGCAGCAGGAAATAGCACAGCGGTACGCCGGTTAAACACCCGACCATCAGCGCCTGAAAAGTGATTAGCGATCGTAAACTAAAGGGATCGATACCGATCAGGCCCGTGGTATGAGGATGAAGGCCAAGGTACTCGGCAAACTGGGAGAGCACGAGGAATATTGCCGACGGCAGCAGCATTTGCCAGAACAGCCTCTGCGGCATCAGGCCGGCGTTACCGTGAGAGATCTGCTGCCTGCGCGGAACAAAAATGCGGTATCCGCCCCAGCACAGCACCACCGGGATCAGAAAGTGGAAGATAACGCCAATCGCCTCTTCCGGAGCCATATCGCGGGCCACCGTGCACCACAGCCCGATGATTATGCCCGGCAGCGCGTCCCAGCCAAAAAACAGCATCAGGCTCAATACCAGCGCCAGCGGTAAATAGTAAAGAGGAACCTCATTGCCGTTGAGCTCAGCGTAGGTATTCGTCCATCTCGCCAGGGGAAGTAAGAGAGTGGGTAATACCAGCGGCAGCGCCCACCATTTGTCCCGATATTGTCTGTACAGATTAATTATGCTCATAGATGCTCTACGGATAACCCAAATTCCAGCAGGGTATATTCAGGCAGGCATCCAACCCAACCATCTCAACCGCGCAAGGAATAACGACGCGGAACTGGCTGGAGATTCTAGTTACCAACGAAAACAGACTGTTGATATAAATCAAAAAATCATTTAGCTAATATTAAGAAAGCTTATTTTTTACCGCCGGCCGCTGGAAAAAGAAACCATGTAAATGCAACGATTGCGTTATATAACATTAACTAATGCTTTGGCCGGAGCATTTTTACCTTCCCATCAATTGACCCCGCACCTTTCCTGTGCCTTAATACGCCTAACGCCCGTGTTATGGGTATACTTCAAGGAACCTTTTGTGAGTCAGGCACCCAGTATGCGTAAACGCCATCGATTTAACCGTCGCATGACCCGTATCGTACTGCTTATCAGCTTTATCTTTTTCTTTGGACGCTTCGTCTACTCCTCTATCGGCGCCTGGTACCATCATCAGGACAAAAAAGAGTCGCAGCAATCCTCCGCCCCGGCCGTCACGCAGACCCGAGAGTAGCCAGGCCGTAACAAGGCGCTCGCCGTATCCGATGGCCGATCAGTTGCCAGGGTGCCGCAGCAGGCGCAGCATTTCGGCGATCCCTTTACTGAGGATTTTATCCTGACGCATCACCACGCCCAGCCGGCGATGCAGGTACGGCGTCAGCGAGTGAACGCTTAGCCCGCGACGATCCTCCGTGTGCTCCACCGCCATGCGCGGCACAATGCTATAGCCCAGCCCCGCGCGTACCATGCGCTTGATCGCCTCGATGCTTCCGAGCTGCATCACCGGCGCAATCGCCAGGCCTGCGGCATCAAACCAGCCGTCAATCAGCGCCCGGGTACCGCTTCCCGCCTCAAAGGCTATTAGCGGCAGGGCGTGCAGAACGTCAGGCGTCAGCCGCGACGGCGGCGTCTGGCCCTCGCTGGCAAAAATAAACACAAACTCCTCATCAAGAACCGGGGTCACCGCCAGGTAACGTCCGTTTGCCGGCAGCGTCACCAGCCCAAGGTCGAGCCGGTTTTCCTCCACCGCCCGCACGATGTCGAGCGTATTTCCGGTGGTCACGCCCACCGTCAACAGCGGGTGGTTCTCGCGCAGCTGCTGCAGTATCGGCGGCAAAAGATGAATACAGGCCGTGGCCCCGGTGCCGAGGGCGATCGCGCCGCTGATCTCATGGCTAAACTCGCCGACGGACTGCAGCGCCGCGCTGACCGCCTGCTCGATATGCTCGCCGTGGGCCAGCAGCGTCAGGCCGGCCGCCGTCGCCTTCACGCCTCGCCCGGTGCGCTCAAGCAGCCGGGTCTGGAGGAACTGCTCCAGCTGGCGCACCTGCAGACTGACGGCGGGTTGCGACAGCCCCAGCACGTCGGCGGCAGCGGAAAAGCTCCCTCGCTGCACCACCAGCCGGAAGGTCGCCAGGTTTCCCAGATTCAGCGTCATCATCGCAAAGTTTCTCTTATAAGGGGCATAAACGGACGGGTCTGCCAGCACAATAGCCTGCGGGTTATGCTGCCGACAACCTTATAACTGAACAGAAGACCATGAAAGTTACCGAAAAATCGCACTCCGCCCCCGCCCTGCTCACCTTTGCTGCCGGATGCAACCAGCTTATCAACTGGGGCATTTCCTTTTATATGCCCGGCACCTTTGCCCGGGCCATCGCGCAGGATACCGGCTGGTCCGCGGCGCAAATCTATCTCGGCCTGACCCTTGCGATGCTGATGATGGCGATGGTCTCGCCCTTTGTTGCCCGCCTGCTGGCCCGCATCGGCGGCCAGCGCGTGGTAGTCTCCGGCACGCTGATCATCGCCGGCGGATGTTTAACTATGGCGAATGCGCATACTCTGCCAGTGTGGTTTAGCGCCTGGCTGCTGACCGGCGTCGGTATGCGCCTGGCGCTGTATGACGCGCTGTTCGCCGCGCTGGTCAACCTTTACGGACAGCGCTCAAGAGCGACTCTCTCGCGGGTGACGCTGGCGGGCGGGTTAGCCTCCGCCGTTTTCTGGCCGCTTGGCGCCTGGCTTCTGACGACGATCGGCTGGCGACACGCGCTGCAGATCTACGCGCTGTTCGGCGTGCTCAGCGCGCTGCTGCTGTGGACAATGCCGAATGCCCGGCTCCCGCTGACGCCGCGGCGTGAAGCGCGCCGACCGACATCAGGCCGCAATCGACGCGCTGGCCTGCTGTATGCGGCGCTGATCGCGCTGGTGACCTTTGTCTCTAACGGAACCTCAACTCACCTGCCGGAATTTATCGCCAGCTACGGCCTGCCCGTGGCGACAGGGATGCTGTGGGGAGTCGGGCAAACCGGCGCCCGTTTTCTGGAGGTGGCTTCCGGTTCCGCATTAACGCCGCTCAGGCTGACGCTGCTAACGACTTTTCTGATGCCGCTGTGCTTTGCGCTCGGCCTGAGCGGCCCCTATTTAGCGGGGGCCGCCGCCGGGTTTGTGCTGGGATATGGCGCCATTAATGGCTTAACCACGGTATTCAAAGCCACGCTGCCGCTGCAGCTGTTTGCCGCGCAGGATTACGCCCGGCGCACCGGGATTTTTCTGATCCCCGCCCAGCTGCTAGCGGCCGCATCGCCGTTTGCCTACGCCTGGCTTAACCATCGGCTGGGCGTTGAGGGGAGTTTAGCGGTTTCCGCGCTGCTCGCGCTGGTCGTGGCCGCGCTGGCGCTGGCGATTGCGCTGCACCAGCGTCAGTTCCCGGCGGAGACGGTTAACGACCGCGTCTGAATCAGGCCGTGAAGCCACCGTTGACGTCAATCACCGAGCCGGTGATGAAACCGGCATCCGGTCCGGCGAGGAAGGCAATCGTCGCGGCGACCTCCTCAACAGTGGCATAGCGCTGAATCGCGTGGGATGCCATCACCACCGGCGGCAGATGGTCCAGCGCGCCGGCCGCCATGTCGGTGTCCATGATGCCCGCCTGCACCACGTTGACGGTGATGTTACGCGGCCCCAGATCGCGCGCCGCGCCCTTGCTGTAGCCCACGATCGCCGCTTTACTGGCGGCATAATCGGTGGTGCCGGGGAAACCGATGCGCGTGCCAAGGCCGGAGCCGACCGAAATAATCCGCCCGCCGTCCGGCAGCACCCGCACCGCCGCGCGGATGTTGGCGATCACGCCCATCGTATTGATAACCCACTGCCGATCCATCGCCGCGTTGTCGATATCGGGAGCATCGATCGTTTTCCCCTGCCACGCGACGGCCGCGTTATTGACGAGAATATCGAGTTGACCAAGCTTCTCCACCACTTCACGCACCAAAGGCTCCGCGGCGGACGGCTCCCCCTGATCGGCCCGGATCGCCACGGCGCGTACGCCTTTCGCGATGAGTTTCTCCACAACGGCATGCGCCTTATCGGCGGAGGCCACGTAGGTGATGGCGATATCCGCCCCCCGATCGGCCAGCACGTCAGCGATCGCCGCGCCGAGACCGCGCGAACCGCCGGTGATGAGCGCGACTTTTCCTGCGAGTGTTTTATTCATTGCAAATTCCTCAGTAGGTTGGATTGAAAGGGAAATGCCGCTTCACCACGGCAGCCGCTGGTCCTGAAAGAAGAAGCCGCCCGTTGGCCCCTCTTCCCCAATGCAGGCATAGCGAATGACAGTACGAGCGCCGCTTGCGACGCTCATATCCGCGCGTTCGCCGCCCATGCTGGTTTGCAGCCAGCCGGGATGAACGGCGTTAATTTTGATTGGCGTCCCGCGCAGCTCTTCCGCAATCAGGATGGTGAAGGCGTTGAGCGCGGCTTTGGAGGTGTCGTACCCCAGGGCGCGAATCGGATAGACCGGCGAATGCGGATCGGATAAATGGGCAAGCGACCCGCGGATGCTCGATACGTTGACGACGCGTCCCTCCGCCGAGCGTCTCAGCAGCGGCAGCAGAGCCTGCGTCAGAAAAACGGGAGCGAAGAAGTTAGCCTCAAATGTGTCACGCACCGCGTCCGCTGGCGCCTCGCTCGGCGGGCGGGTCGCCGGCGTGCCGCCGTCGGGGCTGTCCAGCAGAATACCGGCGTTATTAATCAGAATATCAAGCCTGCCATAAGCCCTGCCGATCTCCGCGCTGGCCGCCTGCCGATCCGCTTCGCGGGTCACGTCGAGCCTAAGCGCCGATGCTTTGCCGCCCTGGCCAAGCAGCTCGTCCGCCACCTGTCGGGCTTTGCGCTCATCGCGGGCGCCAATAATAACGTGGGCGCCGAGCGCAGCAAGCTGGTGAACAATCTCCAGCCCGAGGCCGCGTGCGCCGCCGGTCACCAGAGCGACCTTATCGTGAAGCTGAGCGTGGGTATTCGTCATGATGATATTCCTTAAATACAATACCGATCGATACCATATCGAACGGTATTGTATTTGCCGCTGAGGTGTCAAGCGATTTATACTGGTCGGTATTGAAATATGCAGGTGAAAATCAATGGGACGTCACAGACAGTTCAACGAAAATGAGGCGCTGGAGGCGGCGCTCTCTGTCTTCTGGCAGAAAGGCTACGAGGGGACCTCCCTCGAAGATCTCACGCGGGCCACCGGCGTAGCCCGCCCCGGCCTCTATGCGGCATTCGGCAACAAAGAGCAAATCTTCCTCAAGGCCCTCGATCTCTACGACGCCGCGTATATGGGATTTATGCGCGAGGCGCTGGATGAACCGACGTCCCGCGAGGTCGTGGCGCGGATCCTGCGAGAGTCGGCCAGCGTCCAGACGGCAAGCGCCGATCATCCGGGCTGCCTGGGCATCAACGGCGCGCTGGCCTGTTCCGATGATGCGGAGCCCATTCGCCGCGAGCTGATTCGCCGCCGCGCCGCAACCCAGCAGGCGCTGAACGAACGCCTGGAGCGGGCGCGCCGGGAGGGCGATTTACCGCCATCGGCGGACTGCGCCACCCTGGCTTCCTTCGTCATGACGCTATCTCAGGGGATGGCCGTGCAGGCCAAAGCCGGGGCCAGCAGACAGATGCTTGACGCGCTGGTCGAGCACGCGCTGGCGACGTGGCCCTCCGCAGCCCGCTAATCCCCTCGTCGCCGGCATAAAAAAACCCGCCTTAAGGCGGGATAATCGTAGCGCGGGTAAAAAAGCCTCCGGGTCGGAGGCAAAGAAGGGTAAGGAAAAAGCAGACGCAATGCGGATATCCTTATTTCGCATTGCGCGACAGGCAAGGCACGCTTACTTATAAATATCGGCGGTGCCGAAGAAAACATTATTCCCGCCGGCGGCCACAATTCGGTAGCTGCTGGCCCCTGCGGCCTGCGCTTTTGCCGCCAGATTAGCGTCCAGTTCTGAAAGCGTGGTCGCTCCGCTGCTGTCAGAAATCGTACCGATACGGGTCATCCCCTGCGGCATGGTGGTTTCCATCGCCGCAAAGCTGGATGCGGAAACAGAACCAAGGATCAGTGCGGCCAGAATCATTTTTACGTTTTTCATATGTCACCTCAATAAGTGTAATTAACCAGGGGCAGAGAGCGTTAAAACGTTTCGCTGCCCGATGACTGAATTACACCACTGCAATGTATCGGTAACATATCGACAATAAGGTGAAAGTGTACCGGGGTTTCGCTATCGCGCCTTTATATACACTGCGATACATTTCAGCGCCCGCTGCCCGGCAGGGTCACCGTCACCCGCAATCCGCCCTGCCGACGATTAGCGAGCGTCAATTCCCCGCCCAGCGAGGCCACCAGCTGCTGGGCAATCGCTAAGCCCAGCCCGGTGCCGCCGGTGGCGCGATTGCGCGAATTTTCCACCCGATAAAACGGCTGCATCACCGCATACATCTCCGCCGGCGGAATCCCCGGACCGCGATCGAGAACCTCAATGGTGATGGCGTCAGCGTCCTGGCTCACCGCCACCTCCGCGCTGCCGGCGAACTTGAGCGCATTATCGATCAGATTACTCAGCGTTCGCCGCAGCGCGTGGGGTTTGGTGCTTAGCGAGCCATTTAATTTCCCCCGTAATACCACCTGCTGACCGGTATCCTGATAATCGCACACCAGGCTATCGATAAAGGCGTGCGGCTGAATGCGGCAGGGCTTTTCGCTGCTGCTTTCGCTGGTACGCGCGTAGGCCACCCCTTCGCGCACCAGCAGCGTCATCTCCTCGAGATCCTGTAAAAGTCGGGACTTGATTTCGGTATCATCCATCATTTCTGAGCGCAGCCGAATGCGGGTGATTGGCGTTTGTAAATCGTGAGAGATCGCCGCCAGGATCTGCATGCGCTCTTTCAGGTAAGTCGTAATACGCTCCTGCATGGCATTAAAAGCCCGCGCGGCGTTACGCACCTCAACCGGCCCCTCTTCCGACATCTGTACGGTTTCGCCCGGATCGGGATGCAGCGTTTCGGCCGCGCGGGTCAGCACCGTCAGCGGACGTACCGCGCTGCGCACCGCCAGCCAGGCGGAACCCAGCAGCAGAATAAACTGCCCGATCAGTACAATCGGCAGCCAGCGGGCGAACGGCATATTGCGCGGCCGCAGATCGATGGTTAATGGGCTGCCATCGCTCAGGCGCAGATGCGCCATCATCTGCCCGGGGCTCACCGGATCCACGCTAAAGCTCAGCGGATAGCGCCCGCCCAGCACCCGGGTCAGGGCTGCCGCCGTATCCTGCAGGCGTTTGCTCTGTACAGGTTTGCCCGACGGGCTGGCGTGTAAAAGATAGTGATGGTTACTGCGATCGAGACGTGCGGTCCACGCGACACGCTCCGCCACCGGCAGACGGTCAAGGATGGCGATGCTGGTGGCAACGTCATACTCCAGGTTGTCCATCATCATCGCCTTCGTGCTCTGAGAACGCTCCAGCAACAGCAGCCCCAGCGTTAAACCATTCGCCAGCAGCAAACCCAGCAGCAAAATCAGCATCAGGCGCGATGCCAGACGTTTGGGCCACCATTGTGTCAGGCGTTTCACTCTCTGGCCTCGCGCAGCTCCACGGGCATGGCGAAGACGTAGCCTTCGCTGCGCACCGTTTTAATATAAGAAGGTTCGCGGGCGACGTCGTTGAGACGCTGGCGCAAGCGGCTTACCAGTAAATCAATCGAGCGTTCGAACAACTCGGCATCGCGGCCCTGGGTGAGATTCAGCAGCTGATCGCGATTTAATACGCGCTGCGGATGGTCCACGAAAACCCGCAGCAGACGATACTCCGCCCCGCTTAGCGCCACCATCACCCCCTCTTTATCGATCAGGTTGCGCGAGGTGGTGTCCAGCTCCCAGTCGCCAAACGCCAGAATGCGCGCGGCTTCAGAGATCACCAGATTCGGCGGCATCATCCGCGTGCGCAGCAGCACCGCTTTGATTCGCGCCAGCAGTTCACGGGCGACAAAGGGTTTGACCAGATAATCATCCGCGCCCATTTCAAGGCCAATGATACGGTCAGTGTCTTCACTGCGCGCCGTTAACATCAGTACCGGCGTGCCTTTATGCTTGCTGCTGCGTAGCTCACGGCACAGGGTCAGGCCATCGTCACCCGGCATCATCACGTCGAGGACAATCAGGTCGACCGGCGTGGTTTCCAGGAAGCTGCGCATTTGCCGCCCATCCGCGGCCTCGGTGGTACGCAGACCGTTTTTCTTGAGGTAATCGGCTATCAGGCTACGAATTTCACGATCGTCATCGACAATCAAAATATGATCGACATGTTCCACGGCGCACTTCCTCTTCTCAGACATGATCTCACGGCGGCCAGTTTATCGCAGTTGTTACGCAAAAGTGTCGGGCTTTGTACCGTACTGTATCCAGCGCGGGGGCCGTTTTCAGGCCGCAGCCTGTCGCCATCAGGTCCGCTGGGTCGTTTTGCCAGAAACATTCCGTCATCCCGCTACATAAAAATACAAAATCCCCCACGGTAAGAAACAGTCCTGATACATCGCTTTGCTTATATAGGCGCCATGACAGGCCCATCCGGTCCTGATTGATCCGCTAAAGGGTGTGCTATGAACCGTATTGTTCGCTATTTCCTTATTGTTAACGGCCTGCTGCTGCTGAGCCAGAGCGCAGGCGCTCATGAACATCACGCCGCTGACGCTACCGCGCTTACGCAGGAACAGGGGTTCTGGAAAGAGAATGCGCAGGCGATGGATACCATGATGGCGAAAATGGCGATTGAGCCGACGGGCAACATCGACGAGGACTTCGTTGCCATGATGACGCCCCACCACCAGGGCGCGATGGATATGGCCGTGGCCGAACTGCGTTACGGCAAAAACGAACAGCTAAAACGCATTGCCCAGGAAATCATTGTCACCCAGCAGCAAGAGATCGTCGCCATGTACCAGGCTCTGGGCAAACCGCTTCCTCCTGCTGTACCCGCACCCGATCAAATCCAATCTGAATCCGCGCCTGCTGCTCCGCAGGGGAAATAAGCCACCTTGCGTGGTCACGATAATACTCGACAGTTAAAGGGATACCCATTATGACAAGAATATTCGTACGCTCGGCGCTGGCGGCAACGGTGGCGCTGGCGTCCTCATTCGCCTCGGCAGGGCAAGCGCCCTATGCGGCCTCTGCGGCAGATATCGGCGTGAGTCATCGCGACCGCGTTTATGCCGCAGAACAGTTCTCCAATACCGTATCGGTCACCGATCCGGCCAGCAACACCCTGCTCGGGGTGATTAAACTGGGCGATGCGCAGCCCGCCAACCTCAGCCCGCTGTACAAAGGCCAGGTGCTGGTGCATGGTTTAGGCTTCTCTCCGGATGGCAAGACGCTTGCCGTGGTCTCCATTGGCTCGAACTCCGTCAGCCTGATTGATACCGCAACCAACGCGGTGAAGCACGTGACCTACGTCGGGCGTTCGCCACACGAGGCCTTCTTTACCCCGGACGGCAAAGAAATCTGGGTGACCGTACGCGGTGAAGATTATGTTGCCGTGCTGGACGGCGCCAGCGGCGAAGAGAAAACGCGGATTAAGGTCCCCGGCGGCCCGGGGATGCAGATTTTCTCCCCGGATGGTCAGTACGGCTATGTCTGCTCCTCTTTCAACCCGCAAACCGTGGTGGTGGATGTTAAGCAGCATAAAATTGTCGGCAGCATTCAGCAGGCCAGCCCGTTCTGCCCGAATATTGCGGCGACCCCGGACGGCAAGCAGGTATGGTTCACCTTAAAAGACGTTGGCAAAGTGCAGGTGTTCGATGCGCATCCGCCGTTTAGCCTGCTCAAAACCATCGACAGCGGCCCGATTACCAACCACGTCAACATTGTGCATAACGCCAAAGGGACCTTTGCCTACGTCACCATCGGCGGCCTGAATAAGGTGAACGTGTATCGTACCGATGACTTCAGCCAGGTCGCCACCATTGCGGTGGGCAACCTGCCGCACGGCGTCTGGCCATCAGGCGACGGTAGCCGCGTCTATGTCGGCCTGGAAAACGCCGACGCGCTGACCGCCATTGATACGCTGACGAATAAAGTCATTGCCACCGTTCCTATCGGCCAGGCGCCGCAGGCGGTGGTGTATGTGCCCAATGCCGTACCGCAGGGCGACGGCAAGCAGAATCTGGTTCCTCTCGGCCTCGCCGGCAAGGCGGCGCATCTGGCGCTGAAAAACGTGAATGCCGCCGCAGGAGCGCAGCCGGCAACGACGCTGTCGCTGTTCGATCAGGGGCTGACCCAGGTCCTGCAGGCGTCGGCCACCGGCCTCGAACCGAAGCAGGCCTATCTGCTGGCGCTCTCGCCGGATGCGGAAGGTAAAGGCCAGCTGGAACCGCTGGCGCAGTTTATGACTAACCCGGCCGGGGCGGCAATCGTCAACGCCGTTGGCCCTATCCGCCAGGTGGTTGATAGCCGCCACGCCGATGAACGCCGCTACCTGGTGATTGTGAAAGGCACCGCCGAGCAGCACGGCAAACCGGTACAGGTCCAGGTGCGCTAATCCTTTCCCCGTCCGTACCGTTAGCCAGATTCACGCCGTGAATCTGGCTTTTTTATCGCCGCAAGCAGCGCCGGCTATTTCTCCCTGCGATCATCCGTTAACTGCCGCCATACCTCGTTCGATACCCGCGCCATCTCCGCTTTGTCTTCCTCCGCGGATAGCGCATAGCCAAAACCGCGATCGATCCAGTAAAACACGCTGATATTTCCCTGGCGGGCAAACTGAAAAGCCGTGCTCCCCTGCGGCTCCGTGCGATGCGCGGTTCTTTCATTGGAGACATACAGGGTCAATTTTTTACCGTTGCGGTCCTGATACATAAACTGCGCCACCGGCCCGCTGCCGCCGGGCAGCAGGCGCCCCCCTTCGAGGCTATAGCCCACCGCCTGTAAATGCGGCGGATTCATCGGCGCTCCCATGCGTTTTGACAGCCATTTCACCAGCTGCGCTTCGTGTGCGGCGTCAATTTCTACCGGACGGCGCTCATCCACGGCATAGACGGCGTGGGCAACGGCGGCGCGTTGTACAAATCCTGCCGTCGGAACGGCAGCAGGTAATGGTTGCGCCGGATGTTGCCAGACGATATCCGGCGAAGCCGAAATAGCGCGTAGCGCCCAGCCGGTGATGCCGCTGACAAGCGCCAGCGCCACGCATGCGGCGATGGGCAGCAGCCTGCGTGGCGAACGTTGCGCAGGCTGAGGCTGTAGCGCGGCGCGCAGCAGGCGCGGCGGCGGCGAGTCATCGAGAATGGGATCGTAGAGCGCGCGGAGCGCCTCATTCTGCGCCCGCCATGCCGCAACTCTTTGCGCTTCATCGGGGTGGGCTGCCAGGTAGCTTGCGACCTGCTGCATCCGTTCATGGCTCAGTTCACCATCAAGCCAGGCGTGAAGATCGTCATCAGTGATAGGCATTGGCGGCTCCGGTGCTGAGAATTATTTCACCCGCGTCACGCGGACTGAGTTACGCGGCCCTTCCATTAACAGCCGCAGACGCACGCGGCCGCGTGAAAGACGGGACATAACGGTGCCGACAGGGATGTTAAGGATATGCGCAATATCGGCGTAGGCCATATCCTCCAACGCCACCAGCAGAACCACCTCTTTTTGCTCCGGCGGCAGATGGCGCAGCGCCGCCTGAAGATCCATCAGCGTCAGCTGCTTATCGTGATGCGCTTCGACGCTGGCGTCATGCTCTGCCATCTCGCTTACCGGCACCCGCGGGCGCCGTACGCCATCGATATAGAGGTTGTGCATAATGCTGAATAGCCAGGCGCGCATATCAAGAATAAGGGGCCAGTGCGCCGATTTCGCCCAAGCCCGCTCAAGGGTATCCTGGACCAAATCGTCAGCATCATCCCGGTTATGCGTCAACGCCTGCGCGTAGCGGCGCAGGCGCGGAAGCCAGGGTAACAGCCGGTTATCGTGGGACTGGCGCACGAGGATCGCGTCAGTAGGATGCGCTGACGTTTAGCGAAGGCGCAACCTGCCAGATTTCGTCCACGATTTTACCGTTACGCCAGGTCAGGACATAGCGCACCTTCACCGGCATTTTCCCTTCAAACAGGACGTTCGCCGTGACGGTTGCGCCTTTCGGGTTGGCGGCTTCTTCAACCGAGGCCACGCTTAGCTTCATCGTCCCCTGAGCGATGGTGAATTTTTTCCACACGCCGCCAATCGCCTGCGGCGTACTATACGCCCCGTCCAGCGGGCCGCCGACCCACTCGAGATGCGCCCGGCTATCATAATGCTTCATGATCTCCGTCACGTTGCCTGCGGCAATCGCCGCAAAATGGGCCTGAGCATCATCTTTTGGCGCCGCAAAGCTATAAGCCGATACCAGAGCCAGTAAAGCAGTTGCAGGGACAAGCAGTTTGGTTCTTAACATGGTCCACTCCTGAAGAGGTCAGAGAAAGGCCCGCAGTGAGCCGTCATCATGCAGACGTATGGGCGTTGAATTTTATTCCCGCTCGCGCAGCTTTTTTATCGATTGACCCCAATACCCGCTTCCCGGCGAAAGGCAACGGCTGTCGCCCGGCCCGCCCACAATAAAAAACCCGCATGCGTACGGCACCCGTTGAGTCAGGTGCCGTACGCATGCGGGCTTATCGATATTTCGTCGAAATTATCCGCCGCAACCGCAGCGGAATGCTTTTCGCCTGAGGGTCAGCGCGGCAGGAAAGCGGCATCTGCCCTCATGGTTGAAAAGCGTGCGATTCCGCCTGGCGGCCGGCTTCAGCCATCCAAAGCTCGGCATCGGCGCCAGCGGGAATAAGCAGCGGCGCGGAGGCGTCGGTCGCGGCCCGCCAGATCGCTTCTGCCACATCGCCAGCATGAGTCACCGGGCCCGGGTCCTCCAGGACGCTTTTGATAAACTGCTGCAGCATCGGAGCGTAGTCCGGATCCTCCATGCCGCGCACGTGGGGACGAGCGTTATCGCCGAAGCGGGTTTCAGGCGAACAACCGGGCAAAACGATATGTACGCGGACGCCGAAGGGCGCCATCTCCACCGCCAGGGACTCGGTGAAGGCATTGACGGCCGCCTTGCTTGCCCGGTAAATCCCGACGATCGGCAACGCTTTGACCGTTACCGTAGACGTCACGTTAATGATCGCGCCGGCCCGGCGCTGACGCATTTGCGGCACGAAGGCCTGAACCATTGCCAACGTGCCAATGGTGTTCGTCTGAAACAGGGCATGGACGGTTTCCGCAGCGATAAGCTCAACCGGCGCCGGCGCGCCGAAACCGGCATTATTGACCAGGACGTCGACGGGTCCCGCCGCCGCCAGCGCCTGCGCGATGCTGGTCGGATCGGTGATATCCAGCGCCAGCACCCGCAGCCGTTCAGAGGACGGGAGCACCTCTTCGGTCGGCGTACGCATCGTGGCAATCACCTCCCAACCCCTGGCAAGGAACAGCTTCGCGGTTTCCAGGCCGAAGCCGGATGAACAACCGGTAATCAATATCGTAGGCATAAGCATCTCCATTAAACGTTGACGCTCTTATAGTAGTCGCCAAAAATTGGACGTAATATAGCTTACAGTCGTCATTACTTTAGAGAGAGTCTCGATCATGACTCCCGATCCGCTTGCCCAGATCGTTACGCTGCTGCAGCCTGCCGCCCGTTTTTCCAAGCTGGTGGAGTGCGCCGGCTCGTGGCGGATCCATCGTGAGGCGACAGGCGACCCCCTGTATTGCGTGATTCTTGAAGGCAGACTGCCGCGTCACCTTCGACGGGAACCAACCATTCATCCTCCATGCGGGCGACTTTATTCTCGCCCCGGCAATGCAGGATCTGGTCAACGGCAGCCTCGATGCGCCGGACGATATGCCCTTCACTTCGCCCGTGCGGATCACCGAGGGACATTTTCGCGTTGGGCGCCAGCAGGGTGCTGCCGATCTGCGCATGCTCATCGGCCACTGCAGCTTCGCCGCGTCGGATGCGGCGCTGCTGGTCTCGCTGCTGCCGGACGTGGTTGTGGTACGCGATCGTCCCCGGCTGACCACGCTGATACAGCTGATCGACGAAGAAACGCGAGAGCGGCGGTCGGCAAAAGAGCTCGTGCTGGAGCGACTTCTTGAGGTACTGCTGATCGAGGTTTTGCGATCCGGCACGGAGACCACATCCGTTCCAGGCCTGGGACGCGGCCTGGCTGACGAGCGTCTCGCGATCGCGCTGCGCTGTATGCATACTCAACCTGAATACTCCTGGACGGTTGCCGAGCTGGCCACCAAAGCCGCCCTCTCCCGCTCGGCCTTCTTTGCCAGATTCAGCCGCATCGTCGGCCTGCCGCCGATGGAGTATTTACTAGCCTGGCGCATGGCGCTGGCGAAGCAGCTATTGCGGAGCCGAAAACTGAGTATCGATCGGCTGGCCGTTCAGGTGGGTTATCGGTCGGCAAGCAGCTTTAGCATCGCGTTCACCCGCTATGTCGGTATGCCTCCCGCCCGGTATGCGCGCTCGGTAGCCCCGCCCCCGCCTGCGCTTTTGCAGGATGGGGAGCAGGATAACCCCGATCCGCTCGGCGATCGGCCGTTCAGCTAACGCCGGCCTGTTGCACGCCATTCCCGAACGATAGTCCATATTCCACAGCCTGGGGAGCCCGGATTTGCCGCCGGCGGCGGATTTTCTATACTTCGGGGACGCAGCAGATTTGGAGCCAACGAGTCTCCGACGATAAATTGGGCTAACGGATTAAGCGGGATATGACCATGCACAGCACCAATTACCGGAATACGCTGATCGTCGTATCGGATGATTGCCCGGTGGCGGTGGCAACGCCGCCAACGAAAGAGGGCACGATCGCCGAACGGCAGTTCGCCAGGCTTTCAGCCGCGCCATACGCCATGACGTCAGATGAACTGCTTCTCGCGGTCGAGAACGATCGCAAAGACCCGGTGACGGCGGAAGCGTTCTTCGCCAGGCCGCAGGCCTGCCTGCGCGCTTCTCCCCTGGTGAAGAAACACGGCTATGGTCTGCATCACAACCGGGAGAGCCGGGTCGCGCTGGTCGCGGTAGAGAGCGAAGCCTACGCGCGGCGGCTGGCCGATCCGGACGTTGAGAAACGCCCGGGAATGCGTAGCGCGCGGAAGGGATAGCCGTTTCCACCGGCGACAGGAACGCCGGGAAAGGCCGGGTACAAAAACAGAAAAGCCCGCAGTGACGCGGGCTTAGAGATGTTACGGCTTTAACGTGCGGGCGGTTGCCGGACGCGAAATCATTCCCACTCGATCGTCGCTGGCGGTTTGCCGGAAATATCATAGACTACGCGGGAAATACCGTTCACTTCGTTGATGATGCGGTTGGAGACGCGGCCGAGGAAGTCGTACGGCAGGTGCGCCCAGTGGGCGGTCATAAAGTCGATGGTTTCGACCGCACGCAGGGAAACAACCCAGTCGTATTTGCGGCCATCGCCCATCACGCCGACGGAACGAACCGGCAGGAACACGGTGAACGCCTGGCTCACTTTGTTGTACAGGTCGGCTTTATGCAGCTCTTCGATGAAGATAGCGTCCGCGCGACGCAGCAGGTCGCAGTACTCTTTCTTCACTTCGCCCAGCACGCGTACGCCGAGGCCCGGCCCCGGGAACGGGTGACGGTACAGCATGTCGTACGGCAGACCCAGCTCGAGGCCGATTTTACGCACTTCGTCTTTGAACAGCTCTTTCAGCGGTTCAACGAGGCCCATCTTCATCTCTTTCGGCAGGCCGCCGACGTTGTGGTGAGATTTGATAACGTGCGCTTTACCGGTAGCCGAGGCCGCAGACTCGATTACGTCAGGGTAGATAGTCCCCTGCGCCAGCCACTTAACGTCTTCCAGCTTCAGCGCTTCTTCGTCGAATAGCTCAACGAACACGCGGCCGATAATTTTACGTTTCGCTTCCGGGTCGTTCTCACCAGCCAGCTCGCCGAGGAAACGATCTTCCGCGGCAACGTGAACAATGTTCAGGCCAAAGCGGTCGCCGAACATATCCATCACCTGCGCGGCTTCGTTCAGGCGCAGCAGGCCGTTATCAACGAACACGCAGGTCAGGTTTTTGCCGATCGCCCGGTGCAGCAGCATGGCGGTAACGGAAGAGTCGACGCCGCCGGACAGGCCGAGGATCACTTTGTCGTCGCCAACCTGCTGACGAATGCGCTCAATGGCATCATCAATAATCTTAGCCGGCGTCCACAGCGCTTCACACTGGCAGATATCGCGCACGAAGCGCTCCAGCATACGCAGGCCCTGGCGGGTGTGGGTCACTTCCGGGTGGAACTGCACGCCGTAGAAGCGTTTTTCTTCGTTCGCCATAATGGCGAACGGGCAGGTCTCGGTGCTGGCAACGGTCACGAAGTCAGACGGGATGGCGGTCACTTTGTCGCCGTGGCTCATCCAGACGTCGAGCAGCGCTTTGCCGTCGGCGCTCAGGGAATCTTCAATGCCGCGGATCAGCGCGCTATCGGTTTGTACTTCAACCTGCGCATAGCCGAACTCGCGCTCGCTGGAGGCCTCAACGTGGCCGCCCAGCTGCATTGCCATGGTCTGCATGCCGTAGCACACGCCAAAGACCGGCACGCCGGCTTCGAAAACGTATTCCGGCGCGCGCGGGCTGTTGTCTTCAGTGGTGCTTTCCGGGCCGCCGGAAAGAATGATGCCGCTTGGGTTGAATTCACGGATCTGAGCTTCAGTCACGTCCCAGGCCCACAGTTCGCAGTAAACGCCTAATTCACGTACGCGACGCGCAACCAGCTGGGTGTACTGAGAACCGAAGTCGAGGATAAGAATGCGATGTTTATGAATGTTGTCCGTCATTGACGTTTATTCCAGAGCAGTAGCAATTAAATAAAATCGCCCGGCGCATGGCCGGGCGATGAAAATCAGGAGCCCATGCGGTAGTTCGGGGATTCCTTGGTGATCGTCACGTCGTGAACGTGGCTTTCCTGGATGCCCGCACCGCTGATACGCACGAATTCCGCTTTGGTGCGCAGGGTATCGATGGTACCACAGCCGGTCAGGCCCATACAGGAACGCAGGCCGCCCATCTGCTGGTGAATGATCTCTTTCAGGCGGCCTTTATAGGCTACGCGGCCTTCGATACCTTCCGGTACCAGCTTGTCGGCGGCGTTATCGCTCTGGAAGTAGCGGTCGGAGGAGCCTTTGGACATCGCGCCCAGAGAGCCCATACCGCGGTAGGATTTGTATGAACGGCCCTGGTAAAGCTCAATTTCGCCCGGAGACTCTTCGGTACCCGCCAGCATCGAGCCCACCATTACCGCCGCAGCGCCCGCGGCAATCGCTTTGGCGATATCGCCGGAGAAGCGGATGCCGCCGTCGGCGATAACCGGGATCCCGGTGCCTTCCAGCGCTTCAACCGCGTCGGAAACGGCGGTAATCTGCGGCACGCCTACGCCGGTGACGATACGCGTGGTGCAGATAGAGCCAGGACCGATCCCGACCTTCACCGCGCTCACGCCGGCTTCAGCCAGCGCACGCGCGCCGGCGCCGGTCGCCACGTTGCCGCCGATGATTTGCAGGTTCGGATATTTTGCCCGCGTTTCGCGAATGCGCTGCAGAACGCCTTCAGAGTGGCCGTGAGAGGAGTCGATCAGCAGAACGTCAACGCCTGCGGCAACCAGCGCATCAACGCGCTCTTCGTTACCGGCGCCGGCGCCAACCGCCGCGCCTACGCGCAGACGACCGTGCTCATCTTTACAGGCATTCGGCTTACGTTCCGCTTTCTGGAAATCTTTAACGGTAATCATACCGATCAGGTGGAAGTTCTCGTCCACTACCAGCGCTTTCTCGACGCGCTTCTCGTGCATTTTAGCAAACACGACTTCGCGGCTTTCGCCTTCACGCACGGTCACCAGACGCTCTTTCGGCGTCATATAAACACTCACGGCCTGGTTCATGTCGGTAACGAAACGGACGTCGCGGCCGGTGATAATCCCGACCAGCTCGTTATCTTCGGTGACAACCGGATAGCCGGCAAACCCGTTGCGCTCGGTCAGCACTTTCACTTCGCGCAGGGTAGTGGTTGGCAGTACGGTCTGCGGGTCAGACACCACGCCGGATTCATGTTTCTTCACGCGGCGAACTTCTTCCGCCTGGCGCTCAATGGACATGTTTTTATGAATAAAGCCGATGCCGCCTTCCTGTGCGAGGGCAATTGCCAGACGTGCTTCCGTTACGGTATCCATGGCTGCAGAGAGCATTGGAATATTCAGACGAATTGTTTTCGTCAGCTGAGTGCTGAGATCGGCGGTATTCGGCAGAACGGTAGAATGAGCGGGAACGAGGAGAACGTCGTCAAACGTCAGAGCTTCTTTAGCGATACGTAGCATGGGCAATATCTCGACCAGGGTGGATAAATATTGCCGTGGCATTATACAGAGCGTAACCGATTGCATCTACCCTTTTTTGCAAATAATACTTGCGATCGCCTTCCAGCAGGTTACTATTGACTAATTAACCTGCTGATTTAAAGTTTGATCTTGCTCACATGTTGCCATCTCAATCCCCCGCAATTTTTACGGTCAGCCGCCTGAACCAGACGGTCCGCCTGCTGCTGGAACAGGAAATGGGCCAGGTCTGGATCAGCGGCGAAATCTCTAATTTCAGCCAGCCCTCTTCCGGCCACTGGTACTTCACCTTAAAAGACGATAACGCCCAGGTGCGCTGTGCGATGTTCCGCAACAGCAACCGCCGCGTCACCTTTCGTCCGCAGCACGGGCAGCAGGTGCTGGTGCGCGCCAATATCACACTGTACGAGCCGCGCGGCGACTATCAGATCATCGTCGAGAGCATGCAGCCCGCCGGTGAAGGGCTGCTGCAGCAGAAGTACGAACAGCTGAAAGCGCAGCTGGCGGCAGAAGGCCTGTTCGACCAGCAGCACAAGCAGGCGCTCCCCTCCCCGGCCCGCTGCGTGGGGGTGATTACCTCTAAAACCGGCGCCGCGCTGCACGATATTTTGCAGGTTCTCAAACGCAGGGATCCCTCTCTGCCGGTGATTATTTATCCGACGGCGGTGCAGGGTGATGACGCGCCGGGACAGATCGTGCGCGCCATAGAGTTAGCCAACCTGCGTCAGGAGTGCGACGTACTGATCGTCGGCCGCGGCGGCGGTTCGCTGGAAGATTTATGGAGCTTTAACGATGAGCGGGTGGTGCGGGCGATTTTTGCCAGCCGCATTCCGGTGGTTAGCGCCGTCGGCCATGAAACCGACGTGACGATTGCCGATTTTGTCGCCGACCTGCGGGCGCCGACGCCCTCTGCGGCCGCCGAGATCGTCAGCCGCAATCAGCAGGAGCTGCTGCGCCAGCTGCGCTCCGGGCAGCAGCGTCTGGAAATGGCGATGGACTATTTCCTCGCGAACCGCCATCGCCGGTTTACCCAGCTTTTCCACCGCCTGCAGCAGCAGCATCCACAGCTGCGCTTAGCGCGTCAGCAGACGGCGCTTGAGCGGCTGCGCCAGCGGATGCGTCTGGCCCTTGATACGCAGATGAAGCGCGCCGATCAGCGTCAGCAGCGCGCTCTGCAGCGCCTGAACGCGCACAATCCGCAGCCGCGTATTCATCGCGGCCAGTCGCGTATCCAGCAGCTGGAGTATCGTCTCGCCGAGAGCATCCGCGCGCGACTGAGCGAACAGCGCGAGCGTTTCGGCAACACGGTGACCCATCTGGAAGCCGTCAGCCCGCTGGCAACCCTCGCCCGCGGCTATAGCGTCACCTCCGCCAGCGACGGAAGCGTGCTCAAGCAAACGAAACAGGTGAAGGCGGGCGATCTGCTGACCACCCGCTTAAATGACGGCTGGGTCGAAAGCGAAGTGAAAACCATCGCTCCCGTTAAAAAAGCGCGCGCGAAGAAGAAATAGCTATCCCTGGTCAGGCAGCGCGAACTCAACGCGCTTCTTCGAAATCAACCCGTGCCCGTGCTGGCAAAAATAGTCGATCGCCCCGCAGGCTTTTAAAACCTCCAGCGGTTGTTGGCATTCGGGACAACGGGCTTCTACGGCAAAGTCTTGTTCACAGCGGCCGCAGTGCGCGCGGCCGCCCTGCGGCTCCAGCGGCGTGTGGCAAAGGGGACAGGCAAGTTCCATGGTGATTCCTTACGCAGTTTTCGTCGGCCCAGTTTACCACGACCGCCGTTCAATGCGGGCCGCGCAATTGCTGCTGAAGCTGCAGCAGCAGAGCCACTTCATCGATGCGCCGCCGGGTTATCCGGGCGACCTCATCGGACGCGCGCGCAAACAGGCTGCCTGCGCCGAGAATATGTTCCCCCAGGCAGTGCTCGTAGATCGCCCCGCTACGCCGCCAGCGCAGCACCTGCTCGCCGGCAATGAGCTCAACTACTTCGCTATTCTCGCGGCGATCGAGGTTAATAATCCGCCCGTCGCGCAGCGCTATCCGCATGCCCTTCTGACCTCCCGCCGGGCCGGCATACTTATTGAGCCAGATATTGAGCGGGATCCCGCTCAACTCCCCCTGTAGATGCGCCTCCCCTTCCGCGGTTTGCGTATCGCCGGGCGCGATCGCCTGGCCCAGACGATCTTTCGCCTGCCGTACCGCAAGGTGAATTCGGTCGCCGCCGCCGCAGTAGCGGATCGTTTCCCGCAGCATCGCCAGCACATGGGTTCCAATATCAAGGATCACGCCGTCGGGATGGCGCAGCTGGCGCGTATCCGGCCTGCCGGTGGCAAAATTCAGCGCCACCGGATCGCCCCGTTCGTCAAACCCGCTGGGCTCCTGGAGAAAACCGTCAATACGCGCAATATCCTGCGGCGAGAAGAGCAGTCGCCGGTCGCCCTGTACCCCGCTCTCCGGCTGCCAACGGGCATCCAGCTGGCCCAGCGCCAGCTTCAGCGCGCCGTCACGCGCCATCCAGTGGTCCAGCGCCAGCACCCGGCGAGCGTTTTCCGGCGCACGCAGCAGCGCGCGCAGGCGCGCAATCTGTTGCAGGGTCGCGACGATCGGTTTCTCCACCACAATTCGCGGGCAGGAGGAGGCGAGCGCCGCTTCCAGCACCGGAAGATGCTGCAATGAGGCGGTGGTGATAAACAGGATGTCCAGCGGCTTTGCCAGCAGCGCGGCCAGCGAGTCGCAGCGGCTGACGCCCTCCGGCATCCGTTGAGGATTGCTATCAAAACCCCGGCACGCCGCCAGCGGTAGCGCCAGATTTTTCAACGCCGGCAGCCAGGCCGTCTCCACTACCGCGCCCAGCCCAATAAACCCTGCTTGCATCGTTACCCCGCCATCGTTGGTACAAAATAATCGGCTGAAATGATAAGGGATTATGGGATAACGATTTTGAGATTGCGCAGCGAATCTTGCGTTAAGCGGGAATAAAAAAACCCGCCAGCGGCGGGTTTATGATTTATTTGCTTTTCTTGATGTGAAAAGCAAACAAGCATTTAAATACATTGATATATAAGGAAATAAAAAAACATTAATTTTGTGCACACCCATGTGTACATCATTTTTGACAATGCCTAATATTATTCGCCTTTCATATCAAATCTGGATTGAGAAAAAGCATCATAGACTTTCTTATCGGTAAAAGGTGGAAAAGTTGCCCGATTGGCAGCCTCAACCAGCGCAGCACAATACTGCTTGTTACCTTCACTCGTGGTAATACTGTTAAGTTTTCCATTGTAGCGAAAACTCATATGTATCCTGCATTTTTTACCGCTCCACGCGTAACGGTCGCGTAACTGTGACTCGATGGATACTTTGATAGCACTGGCCTGTTTGCCGTATTCATCATCATCGGTGAATCGCCCAGAGCTACAGCTTCCAAGTGCTGTAGTCTTATGGCAGTCAGAAGGATGAAGCGGCGTACAACTACTTGTAAAAATGGTCAGAATGACCAACATCATTATTTTTTTCATTCCTACTCCTGGAGCCTCCCTTAAAAAGTTATCCTATAGCTGTTCGTTCCCTTCCTTATCTAAAAGGGACTTCCTTGCTTTGAATACTACCCGGTTGATTTGGTTTTGGAACTTCTTCGGAAGTACCAGCAGAAGAGAATTTGATCGTGATAATGTTGTCCCTGGAGGGCTTCCCTTTGACGAATCGCCATTTTTTCATTACTTGCCTGACCTTATTATCAAACATTCCAGAGGGATCTGGGCTTAATAGCTGGATGTTTGTCACAAGACCATTAGCATCTACGTCAAATTGCGCTTTGACCTTACCCGGAATCCCTTTTATGGCGGGTTTAGCTGGATAAACAGGAGTCATGAGAGGTTCGATAGACTGTGATTCAGCAGCATATGTTACTGGAATACTAAGCAGCAGCAGGAGAGTGAGAAGTCCTTTCATTTCGTCCTCATTATTACAAAACAATAATCCTCATCGAGGTAACATTTTGGCCCAGTTTGAAAAATTTCTCTATATACATGCAAAATGTATTGGTTCAGTTGCCTAAAAACGTAAAGTCCTTGGACATATCGTCATCACACTCCATACAGTACGGTGCTCATTGATAAAGCGTTACTTCAGTCGGGCTCCCTTGCAAAGTACCGCGCGGCCTTTTTCAGGATATCTCGTTCCTCTTCGGTGCGTTTTAGCTGCGCGCGTAGTTTCAGGATCTCGCTTTTGGCTTCCAGTAAATCCCGGGCATGCTGTTCGCTGTTATCAGGCTTGATAGCCCGTAGCCACTTATAGAGGCTGTGCGCAGAAACGCCCAGACGGTCAGATACTTCGGCAACGGAATAACCGCGTTCCGTTATTTAACGGACGGCTTCTTCCTTAAATTCAGGTGTAAATCGTGGTGTGCCCATATGCTCCGCCTATGCTCAAACTATAGGGCAGGATCGTCTACCGGGGTGGGGTCAGTTCACACTATTACCCGGATCCAGGATGAGAAATTTTTAGACACGGGTTAACCAATACCAGTGCGACGAAACCAGCCGTCGCTTGCGGTTTTCGACCCTCGCTACGCTAAACATTGGAGCGAACGTCGCGGCAATATCCGTCGGAGACATCGACTGCTCGCCAGGGGCATTGTCCATCACCCACATGAGATGGGTAGCCCTTTCACGGAGTAGCCTCCCCAGCGTGGCCACGTAATGAGCCTGCCCGTCGCGGTCCAGACAATGAAAGCAGCCGATATCCACCGACAGATCAAACGGCCCGGTCACCGACGTCATTGTCCGGACATCATCAACAAGGAATTGAGGTCGCACCTGGTCATTGGCCACCCGCTCTTTTGCCTTTTTTATGGCCAGCGCCGAAAAGTCGACTCCGGTGACCTCTAATCCCAGACCAGCCATATAGCGCGAAATTCGGCCGACGCCGCAGCCGAGCTCCAGGGCTCGGGCCGGCGTGAGCCTGTCAATGAGCTCCTTTACCTCACCGGGAATGCGAAAGTCGCCCCATAGTGTGAAAAGGGCCGCGTAGGCTTTATCGAACTCATGGCATGTCGTCGGGGCTTTCATCAAATTCTCCTGTTACATGGATCTTGGAACCAGCTAATTTTTTATATAGCATACTATAAATAAATCCAAATGGAAGATAGCATGCTATGAAAAATTATGACAATACCTGGAACCCTAGCGAACAGCCGACATTCTGGATCAATCATGCTTCCCGGTTGCTTATGCGGGATTTTGAGGCTCGTCTTCGCCCACTTGGCTTTGGAATGGCCTACCTTCCCGTTATCACCGCACTGGAGGAAAATGGACCACTTCAACAAAAGCAGCTCGTCGAGCTCATCGACGTCGAGCAACCAACGATGGCCGCACTGCTCTCCAGGATGGAGCGAGACGGCGTGGTTATCAGAACTCCTCACCCATACGATCGGCGATCCAGTCGTTTTGAATTATCGGTTACGACCAGACAGCGCGTGCCGGAAGCAAAACAGGTGCTTACAGAGATCGCCGAAGCGGCGGTTCGGGGATTTAGTCCTGATGAGCGCTCGGCCTTGCTTTCCGCCCTGCGCCGTGTTGCCGTTAACCTGGGAGAGATGCGGGTTAAGCTTCCTTCGGCGCCTGCAGCGGAGTCAGACTCGAATTACTGAGCACCGTCATTCTGGTGACCAGCCTCGGCCGGTGATATCCGCACAGGAATATGCGGATATCATCAATTTCGATGCGAGCCACCGTGGGAACTCTTTTCTGCCTTACCCATTGGGCGATCCTCATGCTTTATGTAACGCCCAAACCGACACGCTACGATGACCAGCAGCCAATCTCGGTCAGGTACGCAACTATCAGATAATCTTTTATTATGAACCTTTTTTGGGCCCAGTTTTCTTCCTGCTAACTGGCAACCTGAATGCCTCTCCGTTTGGCCGGGCGATACCCATGAGCTGTTGTGTCTCCCTCGCAGCTTTCTGCAGGCCACTTAAACTCGTTTCTGTGGCTGGAGGACGCTTTGCTTTCTCCAGACATTTATCGCGCCGGCGACGAGCCTTTTCCCGAATAAGGTTATCCGTGCTTAAATACATGACTTCAGCCCACCGTACGGCAGCCCGACGGTATAATCCCCGAGTTTCGAGTAATTCCGCTTTAGAGTCCTTTATCATTCAATGCCCCTCCCCCTTTCATTCACAATGAATAATCATCGAATATATGAAATTAATCAAAGTCATTAAGCATATTACCCATGCTGCGAGGTGGGAGCAGCCCAAGGTTTGCCGTCCACTCTTCTCCACAAGATGTTTAATCTTGCGTCATCCTACACACACTAACAATGCTCATATTCCGATTAATTACAAGACCATCAGGTGACTGACCAAAAGCCTGAGAGGACGACCGAAGCATAACTAAGCTGGCAGGTCATCCCTGATAAATACACAGGTATCACCCTTGCTACTTTCCGATCTAATATTGTTCATATTTTATCTGCATAACATATATGCATTGGTGATCGGTTACAAAGTCCCAGCCTGTGGTGATATTTTCAGCCCCCGACTTCGGAGGTCATATGAAGGATTCAACTAGATTTGCACTGATAGTTATATCGCTAGTAATGTGCGTTCTGTTTCTCGTTCAGGCTACGGTTCTTTTGGTTAAGTGAGGGATTATGCGAATAGGGATTGCCTTTCCGGTGATAGTGTTCATCATTGCTATGATATTTCTCGCTTGGTTCATTCTGGGTGGCTATGCGAATCCTGGTGCTTAGGGAATGAGTTTCATCTGGCACCCGACACTGATATGCGTGTTTATGGTCTATCTGATGATGTGGTTGCTACCGGTTTAACTGAGTTAGTGCGTCCTGTGGCTGGATAGTAGCCGGATAGAGGTTTGGTTGGACCAAGTGGCAGAACGTAACCATTTGGTCTATGGCGCCCATCACAGTGGCAATTCTTGTCCACCTCAATGTCGTTGGTTGAGATTGCGTTACCGCCAGGTGATGGGCTGATGAGGTGTTTGAGTGATGGTTTATTAGCAGTACTGTATATGCAATCAGTTATATGATCATGCACAGGATACGCATTGATAGATGCCTTAAAAGAGGCCGGGCGTATCATCATACTTCTGGATTATTCATGTCAGGCATGAAATATGAAATGCGCCTTTCGACACTTAGGGTAACTTGGTTATATTCTGAAATTAGGGATTCAAATCACTCTGCACTATCCTTTCCACCTGCGTGATCAAAAGATAGAAAACCGGGGAAACGATCACTGGCGCTGGCCGCGGGAATATCGATATCATCGCCATTCTTTGCCCGCGAACCAGGAAGATGTCAAACCTCATTATCAATGATCGAACTCTGACCATTCGGCAGCATACAACTCCATTTTTCGCACACCAATTAGATATACCCAAAATCACAGCGCTGCATTATGGGCACACCTGTGTGTACACGCCAATCATGTGCTTTGTTGCGTCTTTATGATAGCCCCTGATAACAAAAAAGCCCGGCATATGCGGGCTTTGGGGGTTCTTGATCGTGGGTAAATCGTCCTGATAGCTTATTTGCTTTTCTTGATGTGCTTGATCAAACGCTTACGCTTACGCATCTGGTTCGGCGTCAGGGTATTGCGTTTGTTGGCAAACGGATTCTCGCCCTCTTTGAACTGGATACGGATCGGCGTGCCCATAACTTCCAGCGATTTACGGAAGTAGTTCATCAGATAGCGTTTGTAGGAATCCGGCAGGTCTTTGACCTGATTGCCGTGGATCACCACGATCGGCGGATTATAGCCACCGGCGTGGGCGTATTTCAGCTTCACGCGACGGCCGCGTACCAGCGGCGGCTGATGGTCTTCCGCCGCCATGGTCATGATACGGGTCAGCATCGCCGTGCCCACGCGACGGGTCGCGCTGTCATAGGCTTCGCGTACCGACTCAAACAGGTTGCCGACGCCGCTGCCGTGCAGCGCAGAGATAAAGTGCACGCGGGCGAAATCGATAAAGCCCAGACGGAAGTCGAGAGTCTCTTTCACCTGCTCTTTGACTTCCTGACTCAGGCCGTCCCACTTGTTGATAACAATCACCAGCGAGCGGCCGCTGT
The DNA here is from genome assembly GCF_050058015.1 of Klebsiella sp. WOUb02. Lineage (NCBI taxonomy): Bacteria > Pseudomonadati > Pseudomonadota > Gammaproteobacteria > Enterobacterales > Enterobacteriaceae > Klebsiella > Klebsiella sp. WOUb02. Next base: position 134,721 of record NZ_CP170105.1, on the reverse strand, counting down.
TGAGGATAAAGCCCAGCAGGGAGAGATCCTGATCGGAAATACCTTCCCGCGCATCGATAACCAGCAGCACCACGTTAGCGTCTTCGATCGCCTGCAGCGTTTTGATAACCGAGAACTTTTCCACCACATCGGTAATTTTACCGCGCTTACGTACGCCCGCGGTATCAATCAGCACATATTCGCGCTCGTCGCGCTGCATTGGAATGTAAATGCTATCGCGGGTGGTGCCCGGCATGTCGTAAACCACAACGCGATCTTCGCCGAGAATGCGGTTGGTCAGCGTTGACTTACCGACGTTCGGACGACCAACGATGGCCAGCTTAATCGGCAGATCCTGCGGATTAAAGTCATCCTCCGGCTCTTCCGGCGCTTCGCCATTCTGCTCGGCTTCAAACTGCGCCCAGTAGGCGGCATCTTCGTCGACTTCTTCCGACGGATCGATCTCTTCCGCCCACGGCAGCAGCACGTGCTCCAGCAGGCTGGTCACGCCGCGGCCGTGCGAGGCGGCGATCGGGTGGATATCGCCGAGGCCCAGCGTCCAGAAGTCGGCAATGGCCTGATCGGCATCGATACCGTCGGTTTTGTTGGCCACCAGGAAAGTCGGCTTCTCACGAGAACGGAGGTGTTTGGCGATCGCCGTGTCCGCAGGCATCAGGCCCGCGCGCGCGTCGACCATAAACAGCACCACGTCAGCTTCTTCAATCGCCAGCAGCGATTGCTCAGCCATGCGCGTTTCAACGCCATCTTCCGTGCCATCGATACCGCCGGTATCGATACAGATAAATTCACGGCCTTCTACTTCAGCACGACCGTACTTACGGTCACGAGTCAGCCCCGGAAAATCCGCGACCAGCGCATCACGAGTGCGAGTCAAACGGTTGAAAAGCGTGGATTTTCCAACGTTAGGGCGCCCGACAAGCGCGACCACAGGTATCATGTTAAATGCCTCATACAAATTACTATGCAGCGTCGTTTTTCTCGACGCTTTTAAAAACAGGAAAACGGCCCCTGTATACCAGGGGCCGTTTCTCAATCCTGACTACCGCGTAACTTAACGCGTAATCGAGTACAGCGTACCGTCCGTTGCCTGGATGAGCAGGCGACCGTCGGCGACGATCGGGTCAGTACGGAAGCCGGAGCTGTCGACCTTCTGCTGGGCGACAAAGTGCCCATCTTCCGGGTTCACCCAGTGCATGTAGCCTTCGCTATCGCCGACGACCAGATTACCATTATACAACACCGGAGCGGTCAGCAGACGATGCAGTAAATCGCTCTGCGTCCACAGCGTCACGCCCCCTTCGGTGGTCAGCGCCAGTAGGCGATCGTTCTGATCGACCAGGTAGATACGATTGCCGTCAACGATAAAGTCGTTCACCGAGCCGAGCTCGCGTTTCCACATGATCTGGCCGCTGCGCAGATCCAGCGCGGTCAGGTTGCCGTTGTAAGCCAGGGTATACACGACGCCGTTGACGATAACCGGAGTGGTGTCAACGTCGTTCAGGCGATCGATTTCCGTTGGGCCGGTGGCCTGAGAGATACGCTGCTGCCAGATAATCTGACCCTGCTGCATCAGTACCGCGCTAACGCGACCGTTGTCGCCGCCAACGATGGCTGCGCCGTAAGCGGTCGCCGGTGCGGATTCACCGCGCAGAGAAAGCGCCGGCATATCCAGGTTGACGGTCCACTTCACCGCGCCATCGGCTTCGTTCAGCGCCTGCAGCTGGCCGTTGCTGGTGTGGACCAGCACCATGCCGTCGCTGACGACCGGACGAGAAATCGCTTCACCCGCTACGCGGGTCTGCCATGCCACGGTACCGTCGCTGGTATTCAGGGCAAACAGACTGCGCTTTTTCACTGCCGATATAGACGTGACCGCCGGAGACGGTGACGCCGCCGGAGAGCAGCGCAGGCGCGCGGGAGAACCAGCCGTCTTTCTCGGCGAGGTTCACCGACCAAACCTCTTTCCCGTCGTCGGCGCTCAGCGCCTTAACGGTACCTTTACGGTCGGCCGCGTAAACGACGCCGTCGGCAAAGGCCGGATGGAGGTTAGAGTAAAATTCGCCGATACCATCGCCAACAGAGGTGCTCCAGGACGTGGACGGCGTAAACTGATTTTCCACCGTCGGCAGCGGCGACATTTTCACCACATCTTCTTCGCTATTAAACAGCGAACAACCGCTCAATAAGGTAACGGAAAGCAGCCCTGGCAAAAGTAATTTACGCAATTGCATCGAGTCCCTCTCAGATGGACAAATTATTTATTTTCATACGCATCATTTCGCTGAGCGCCGGTGAAGCATCGCTTTTCACGCCCGCCTCCCACGCCGCGCGAGCGCCCTGCTTGTCGCCTTTATCCAGCAGAATCTCACCGCGGAGATCGGCAACAATCGCGGTCCAGCCTTCGCCTTTAATCCCCTCAAGGGTTTTCAGCGCCGCGTCAGGATTTTTCAGCTGCAGCTGCACGCGAGCAAGACGCATATTGATAACCGACTTCAGATTGTCATCCGGCGCGGCGGCTAAGCCCTGCTGGAGCTGCTTTTCAGCATTCTGCAGATCGTTTTTCTCAACAAAGCGCTGCGCCAGCTCCAGAGAAGCAAACGCCCCGTAGGCATTTTTGCTGTCAGCGGCGAACGTTTGCGCCGAATTCAGCGCTTCAGGCTTGTCCGATTTAAGCGCGGAAATGGCGTTCTCGTAGGCTAAAGAGGCGTCTCTGGCCGTATCCTGCTGGTGAGCGCTCCAGTAGCGCCAGCCAACCAGCGCGCCAATCCCTAAAATCACCCCAACGGCCAGCGCTTTGCCATTTTCGGCAAAGAAGCGCTTCAGCGCGTCGATCTGATCGTTTTCGTTGTTATACGTTTCCACGCAGTCCTTCTCCTGACTAGTAATTCCCGGGAGATTAACCCAGAAGTGTGCGCAAATGCGCGGCAACGCTATCCTGCGTTACGGTAGTTTGCTCACCTGAGCGTAAATCCTTCACTACCACGTTTCCGTCAGCAATTTCTGATTCACCGACCACAAGAGCGATGCGAGCGCCCCACTTGTCAGCACGGCCGAACTGCTTCTTAAAGTTGCCGCCGCCGTGGTTGGTCATCAGCTTAACGCCGGGCAGCTCATCGCGAACCCGCTCAGCCAGACGCATCGCTGCGGACTGGGTATCGGTTCCGGAGGCCACCAGGTATATATCGACAACAGGATCGGCTTTAAATTCCGGATTAACGGCCTGGACCAGTAAAACAAGACGTTCCAGCCCCATCGCAAAACCGACTCCCGGCGTTGCGCGCCCGCCCAGCTGCTCGACCAGACCGTCATAGCGGCCGCCGGCGCAGACGGTTCCCTGCGAGCCGAGGCTGGTAGTTACCCACTCAAATACGGTGCGGTTATAGTAATCGAGCCCGCGCACCAGGCGCTGGTTAACGGTATAGGCGATGCCCGCAGCGTCCAGCAGCGCGCACAGTCCGGCAAAATGCTGTTTGGACTCTTCATCCAGGTAGTCGCCCAGCGCCGGCGCGTCGTTCAGCAACGCCTGCACTTCCGGGTTCTTAGAGTCCAGAACGCGCAGCGGGTTGGTGTACATGCGGCGTTTGCAGTCTTCGTCGAGCTTATCTTTAAACTGTTCAAGATAAGCGACCAGCGCGTCGCGATAGCTGGCACGCGCTTCCAGCGAACCGATGGAGTTCAGCTCCAGCGCAACGTGCCCGGAGATGCCCAGCTCGCGCCACCAGCGGGCGGTGAGCATAATCAGCTCGGCGTCGATATCCGGCCCCTGCAGGCCAAAGACTTCAACCCCGATTTGATGGAACTGGCGATAGCGGCCCTTTTGCGGGCGCTCGTGGCGGAACATCGGCCCGACGTACCACAGACGCTGTTCTTGATTGTACAGAAGACCATGCTCGATGCCGGCACGTACGCAGCCCGCAGTCCCTTCCGGACGCAGGGTCAGGCTGTCGCCATTGCGGTCCTCGAAGGTGTACATCTCTTTTTCAACCACGTCGGTCACTTCGCCGATCGCGCGCTTGAATAACGGGGTCTGCTCTACAATCGGCAACCGAATTTCGCTGTAACCGTAGCTGCCGAGCACCTGTTTCAGTGAGCCTTCAATGCGCTGCCAGAGAGCGGTCTCGCCCGGCAGATAATCGTTCATGCCACGGATGGCTTGAATGTTCTTTGCCACGTTTATTCTCTTTATATATATACAAAAATGAACCCCGCCGCGTTGCGCCCGCGGGTCCAATCATACACGGGAAGTCTTACGCTGCCCCGGATTATTTCTCTTCAACCTGCTGGACGTCAATACGGCGCGCTTCATCAAGCATCGAGGCTTTCGCACGGATACGCGCCTCGAGCTGATCGATCATATCGTCGTTATCCAGCCGGTCTCTACGCACGCCGTCTTCGTACAGGCCGCTCTTCTTATTGCCGCCGGTGACGCCGAGCGTCGAAACCAGCGCTTCGCCCGGGCCGTTCACCACGCAGCCGATGATCGAAATATCCATCGGAGTAATGATATCTTCCAGCCGCTGCTCCAGCGCGTTAACGGTGCCGATCACGTCAAACTCCTGACGCGAACAGGTGGGGCAGGCGATAAAGTTAATTCCGCGAGCGCGAATGCGCAGAGACTTCAGGATATCGAAGCCAACCTTGATCTCTTCAAGCGGATCCGCCGCCAGCGAAATACGCAGCGTGTCGCCGATCCCTTCGTTAAGCAGCAGGCCGAGGCCGATCGCCGATTTTACCGCGCCGCTACGGGCACCGCCGGCTTCGGTGATCCCAAGATGCAGAGGCTGATCGATCTGCTTCGCCAGCAGGCGATAGGACTCCACCGCGAGGAAAACATCCGACGCCTTGACGCTGACCTTGAACTGGTCGAAGTTCAGACGATCGAGATGATCGACGTGACGCATGGCGGACTCCAGCAGCGCCTGCGGCGTCGGCTCGCCGTACTTTTCCTGCAGATCTTTTTCCAGCGAACCGGCGTTAACGCCGATGCGGATAGGAATATTTTTATCGCGGGCGCAGTCAACCACCGTGCGAATGCGCTCTTCGTTGCCGATGTTGCCCGGGTTGATGCGCAGGCAATCCACCCCATACTCCGCCACCTTCAGGGCGATACGGTAGTCAAAGTGGATATCGGCGACCAGCGGTACGTTGACCTGCTGTTTGATAAGCCTGAACGCTTCCGCCGCATCCATCGTCGGAACCGAGACGCGGACGATGTCCGCGCCAACGCGCTCCAGCGCTTTGATTTGATTCACGGTCGCGGCCACATCGGTGGTGCGCGTATTGGTCATCGACTGGACGGCGATGGGGGCGCCATCGCCAATCGGCACATTCCCAACGTAAATTCGTTTCGATTTTCTACGTTGAATCGGAGCCTGGTTATGCATGAAAAATCTCCCGTGTCACCCGTCTGTTACTGCGCCGGTGATGTTTCGGCATTAAGGGTCAGACGCGCAACCTGGTTAGTTCTGATAAAACGACTCAAATCGACTGGTTTACCCAGATACTGAATCTGTACCGCAGCCGGCGCACCGATTTTCAGCTTATAAGGTGCCTGACCGCTTAAGTTCAGGTTGCCGCCTTTGCGTTGCAAACCGCTGAACAGCTTCTTACCGGTTGCATCGCTAACTTCCAGCCAGCAGTCGGCAGAGAAGTTCAGCACCAGATCCTGAGCCGCGGCGGCGGCGGTCACGTTCGCCTGATCGGTTGGCAGCGGAGAGGCCGGAGCCGCAGCGCCTGCTGCGGTATCGACCTGCGCCTGAGACGGGGCAACGACGGCGTTATTATTCGCCGCGGTTGACACAGGCGCTGCCGGGGCCGGGGCCGGCGCGGTGGAGGTATCCACAGGCGCGCTGTTCGCCACGCCGTTGTCGGCGTCCGGCGCCGGGCTATCGGCACCGTTATCTAAGGGAATGCTCTGGCTGCCGCTGTCGCCCGCATTCAGCTCGGCGCTGGACTGGTCGGCCATCGTGGTAATCTCTTCCTGCTGCGCCTTATGGTCTTGCCACCACCAGGCGCCGCTCAGGCCAATCACCACAAACAGCACCAGCCAGGTGAAGCTCATCAGCCAGCCGTCGCGCTTTTTACGGCGTTTGCCCAAAGAGAAGCTCTGCATCGGCGCAACTTTCGCCGCGCGGATAGGCGCCTGTTTCGCCATCATCGGCAGCAGTTCTTCTTCCGGGATATGCACCAGACGCGCGTAGGAGCGGATGTAACCGCGCAGGAAGGTTGAAGCGAGGTCGGCGGGCGCCTTATCGTCTTCGATATCACGAACCGTGGAAACCTTCAGGCATAAGCGCTCAGCCACCGCTTGCTGGCTGAGTCCGAGTTGTTCGCGGGCATTGCGCAGACGCGTGCCCGTAGTGTTTGCTTCTTGATGATCTTGAGTGGCTTCAGTATTCATTCGACAACTACTGGTACGTGAAATTTAAAGGTCAGCGCCGGTAAAACCCGCGCCGCGAAACATCTGCTAAACGTCAAACCAACAGTATAAGTCCGTATGGCGAACTATCACAGATACTTATTAATATTGAATGCTAAGCGGTTGTTGTGCCGCTACATACTGCCTCAAAGTCGATAAAAACGCACCGTAATTATTGGCCGAAGCGACCTGATTCACCCGCCGGGTAAACATTGCCGTGCAGCGCGCGTGAAATATTGCGCGCTGCACATTTATCAGATCGCTTTCACGTCGATCGATTCGCCCTGCATACGCTTGCGCAGCGTACGTTTGGTACGGTCGATAACGTCACCGGCAAGCTGTCCGCAGGCGGCATCGATATCGTCGCCGCGCGTTTTACGCACGATGGTGGTGAAGCCGTAATCCATCAGCACCTTGGAGAAACGGTCGATGCGGCTGTTGGAGCTGCGGCCATACGGCGCGCCCGGGAACGGGTTCCATGGGATCAGGTTGATCTTGCACGGCGTATTCTTCAGCAGCTCTGCCAGTTCGTGCGCATGTTCGGTGCCGTCATTGACGTGATCGAGCATCACGTATTCGATCGTCACCCGGCCCTGGTTGGCGTTGGACTTGGAGATATAGCCGCGCACCGAGTTCAGGAAGGTCTCGATGTTGTACTTTTTGTTGATCGGCACGATCTCATCGCGGATCGTATCGTTCGGCGCATGCAGAGAGATCGCCAGCGCGACGTCAATCATATCGCCGAGCTTGTCCAGCGCCGGGACAACGCCGGAGGTGGAGAGCGTTACGCGACGCTTGGAGAGACCAAAACCGAAGTCGTCGAGCATGATCTCCATCGCCGGCACGACGTTGGTCAGGTTCAGCAGCGGCTCGCCCATTCCCATCATCACCACGTTGGTGATCGGACGCTGGCCGGTAATTTTTGCCGCACCGACGATTTTCGCCGCGCGCCAAACCTGGCCGATAATTTCGGATACCCGCAGGTTGCGGTTAAAGCCCTGCTGCGCCGTCGAGCAGAATTTACACTCTAACGCACAGCCAACCTGAGAGGAGACGCACAGCGTCGCGCGATCGTCCTCCGGGATGTAGACCGTTTCAACGCGCTGATCGCCGACGGCAATCGCCCATTTGATGGTGCCATCGCTGGAGCGCTGCTCCTCGACGACTTCCGGCGCGCGGATTTCCGCAACTTCCTTCAGCTTATTGCGCAGCACCTTGTTGATATCGGTCATATCATCAAAGTCATCGCTACAGTAGTGATACATCCATTTCATCACCTGATCGGCGCGGAAGGGCTTTTCGCCCATGTTTTTGAAAAACTCGCGCATCTGCTGACGGTTCAGATCCAGCAGGTTAATTTTGGCATCTTTGTTCGGCACCGTCAGAGCGGCGTTATCAGGCGTGACAATATGTTCAGACATAATCTATTCCGGCCTCGTTGTTACACGTTATGGCCCCAGGAGGGTTGAAAAAAAGAAGCGCCCCAATGAACGAGTGCTCGTCCAGGGGCGCTGCATTGTACAAAGTCTGGTGTATCAATACCACGTTTGCACGCGGCAATGATGAAAAAATCTGTTGCCGCGTACTTAATCCTCTATGGCTTTTCGATTGTCGAAGAGCTGAGGCTCTGAATCTCCAAAGTATTTCACGTCACGGCGAGGCGGCAAGTTCGCAAATCCCCGGGAGCATAGATAGCTATGTGACCGGGGTGCGCGAATGAAGCCAACAAAGCGGTGGCGTGAAAGACGCAGGAGATTAGCGGGTGCGCGGGCAAACTTCGCCTTCGGCGAAGAAGAACGCGATTTCGCGGGCAGCGGATTCAACGGAGTCGGAACCGTGGGTGCCGTTCTCGGTGAAGCTGTCAGCGTAGTCGGCGCGCAGGGTGCCGGCCAGCGCGTTGTCCGGGTTAGTGGCGCCCAGCAGGTCACGGTGACGCTGCACGGCATTTTCGCTTTCCAGAACGGAGACCACGATCGGGCCGGAGGTCATGAACTCAACCAGACCGTCAAAGAACGGTCGACCTTCGTGCTCGGCGTAGAAGCCGCGAGCCTGCTCAACGGTCAGGTGCAGCATTTTGGTGCCAACGATTTTGAACCCTGCAGCTTCGAAGCGAGAAAAGATGCCGCCAATAACGTTTTTTGCCACCGCGTTTGGTTTAATGATGGAAAAAGTACGTTCAATAGCCATGATTACCTCTAAATAAATTTTATGTTGTTGGGCATACGATCGTATGGCCTGGCGCGCATTATAATGAGCAACTCAGGCGCTGCCTATGGATGAAGGTAACATTTTGTTAAAATAACACGAGCTTTAGCAACACAAAAAGCAGGGCCTTACCGCCCCGACTTTATTGTAGAGTAAAATTCGCCGCCGCAACCTGCCCCGCCTCATCCATCACCACCAGCTGATAGCTATCCAGCCGCTCCAGGGTCAGGCTGGCGCCGGCTCCCGTCGCCGCCAGCGGTTCGCCGTTGAGAAACCACCAGCGCCGCCCTTCGCCGCCGGTGGTCTGCAGCGGCACCACCACCCGCGCCGCGCCGGGCAAACGCTTAATGACCGCGCCATCGTGGATACCGGAAAGCACCAGCGGCGCGGCATCTGCGCCTGACGGCGGCGGACACTCCGCCGATGCCGGCCCCAGCCTCGCCCGCCGGCGCTCGTTCGCCGGCAGCCACGGCTCCAGCGGCAGCGGCCAGACGTCGATGCTTTTCTCCATCGCCCCCGGACAGTCCGCCGCCACCCGCAGCCCGTGCTTATCGACCCATACCGGGAAACGGATGCCGCGCACGCCTTCCTGACCCGGCAACAGCAGCGTCGGCGGCTGGCTATCGTCGAGCAGCCAGGTGGCCAGCCGACGGCGGCAGTTAGCGTCGCCCGGCGGCAGGTTCTGCCCGCCGGGCCAGCAGATAGTGGCCGCCCTCACCGACGGCGGACGCGGATCGGCGGGTAGCCCGTCGCGCCCCGCCGTCGGCCGCGCCAGCAGCATATTGTTGACCTGATTGAGCAGCGGTACCGCGCTGGCGAAGCCAAACTGCCCGACCACCGGCGTACCGTCAGGCCGCCCGGTCCAGATACCGATAAGATAGCGGGCGTTAACGCCAACCGCCCAGGCGTCGCGATAGCCGTAGCTGGTGCCGGTTTTCCACGCCAGCGGCACCACCTGAACCAGCGAATCGTCGGGGAGCGGCAGGGATTCACCGGCCAGGATGCGCCGCACTATCCACGCCGCCCCCGGCGACAGCAGCGGCCGCTCCACCAGCGGCGCGTCCGGCGTCATCCGCAGCCGCCCCGCCCTGCCGTGACGGGCAAACGCGCTATACGCCGCTACAATGTCCGCCAGCCGGGCGCCGGCGCCGCCAAGGATCAGCGACAGATTGGGCTCGGCGCCCGCCGGCAGCATCAGCGGCAGGCCGGCGTTGCGCAGCTTGGCGGCAAACCGTTTTGGCCCGTAGGCTTCAAGCACCTGCACCGCCGGCAGGTTCAGAGAGCGCACCAGCGCATCGCTGGCGCTGACCGGGCCATGAAAGCCGCTGTCAAAGTTACCGGGCCGATAATCGCTAAACCGTCGCGGGACGTCCTGCAGCAGAGAGGCCGGATGAATCAGCCCCTCGTCCAGCGCCATGCCGTAGACAAACGGCTTCAGTACGGAGCCCGGTGAACGGATCGCCGACACCATATCGATGTGCCCAAAGCGGCTGTCGTCGCTAATATCCGCCGAGCCGACCCAGCCCCGCACGCGCATATCGGTATGATCGACGACGACGATCGCCAGCGAGTCTGCGCGGCGGCAGGCGCGATTTCCAGTTGAGGGCTAAATCCTCCAGCTGGCGCTGCAGCCCGGCATCGAGGGTCGTCACCACCTTGTCTTCGCCGCTGCTTGCCAGCATCCGCCGGGAAAAAAGCGGCGCCAGCTGCGGCATCTGCCGGGGGAACAGCCACACCGGCTCTTCCGTGGCCTCGCGCACCGTCTTCTCCGACCACACGCCCTGGGTTTGCATACGCGCCAGCACTTTATCGCGCGCCGCCTGAGCCCGCTGCGGCCAGCGATCCGGACGCAGACGGCTCGGCGCCTGCGGCAGCACCGCCAGCAGGGCCGCTTCGCCGTAGCTGAGCCGGGCCGGCGGTTTCCCGAGGTAGGCCCAGCTGGCGGCGCCGATCCCCTGCAGCGTGCCGCCAAACGGGGCGCGGTTGAGATACAGGGTCAGGATCTCGCTTTTCGATAAATGCCACTCCAGCTGCAGCGCGCGCCACAGCTGGCGCAGCTTGCCGCCGAAGGTTCGGGGATGAGGGTCGAGCAGGCGCGCAACCTGCATAGTCAGCGTGCTGCCGCCCGAAATGACGCGCCCGGAGGTTGCGTCCTGCCAGGCCGCGCGGACAATGGCCAGCGGATTTACGCCAGGGTGATCCCAGAACCAGCGGTCTTCGTACTGGATCAGGGCCTGCAGATAGCGCGGCGATACGTCATCGAGGGTCACCGGATAGCGCCAGACGCCCTGATTGTCCGCAAAGCGCCACAGCGGCGTACCGTCCTGCGCCACCACCACCCGGGCCGGAGCCACCTCGTGCAGCGGCAGCGGCCACAGACGATCCGCCGCCAGCAGCGCCAGCCACAGCAGGAACGGCGTCGCCGCCAGCCATCGCCAGCGGCGCCTTATCTTCACCAATCGCCGCATTTACGGAGTGACGATCAGCGGGCCGCTGGCCGTACCGGTTGCCCGCCACTGCGGAACGTACATCGATTCCACCTGCGGCTGCGGCACCTGATAGCTTCCGGGCGTCACCGCCCGCGCCAGGTAAACCAGCGTCACCGGCTGCCCTTCGTTTACCGCTACCGCGGCAACAAAGCGATCGTCGCGGAATTCGAGATGCTGAATATCCGCCTGCTGCATTTGGTTGAGCAGGTTCTGCACCGCCTCGCCGTTCTCCTGCAGGCTAGCGCTGCTGTTTGCCAGGTTCTGGTTTTCCAGCTCAAGCCCCGCCGGCAGCAGATCGACGACCAGCGCATCCGGCACGTTGCGCGTAGCGGTAATTTCCAGCTTCACCAGCACCAGCTCGCCGCTGCGCAGCGAGCTCAGCGATTTTTGCTGCCCGCGAGTGTCGAAGATCTGCCGTTCAATACCCAGCACGTTGCCCGCAGGCTGCGGGGCGCTAAGCGGATAGCCGCTGCTGTCAAGACGCAGCCAGAGCGGCTGGCTGCCGGTATTGCTGACCTGCAGCGCCGCCAACTGGTCGCCGGTCAGGTTGCGGGTCTGCGCTTTATCCGCCGCCAGCGGCTGCGCCTGCAATGAGGTTTGCGCCTGCCAGCTGCCGGGTAAATCCTGCAGCGCGCGGCCGGCAAGGAACAGCGCGTTGGTCTCCTGAGTGGAGAGCCAGCGCTGGCCGTAGGCCTCGTCAGCCAGATTACTCAGCAGCGAGTTTTGCGCCTCCGGCAGCAGCTTATTCTCCTCCAGCAGGGCCAGCTTCAGCGCATCATCGCGCAGCGCGCTGCCGTAATCGCCCAGCCAGCGGTCCCGATCCTGACGCGGCGTGCTCATCGCCAGCTTCAGCGCCTGCTCGCCGCGCGGCGCGTCGCCCATCGCTTTCAGCGCAATGCCAAGCTGCAGCAGCGGCAGGCCGGATCGCGCCTGGTCATGGCGGGTCCAGATTTCACGCAGCGCGCCAAGGGGCGCCTTTTGCTGACGGGCCAGCACCAGAGCGGCGTAGGCCTGGGCGGCAAAGCGGCTGGCCGCCGCGTCGTCGCTGTAGCGCACGGTCATCAGCCCCGGCTCCTGCAGATAGCGCAGCAGGCGCTGGTTACCGTTATTGATAGCGTTGGCCGGCACGCTGTAGCCCTGCTCGCCCGCCCGAACCAGGAAGTCCATAGCGTAGGCGGTCAGCCAGTACTCCTCCGGCCCGTTTTTATCCCATAGCGCAAAGCCGCCGTCGTCGCGCTGCATCTGCAGCAGGCGCGCGATGCCGAGATCCACCGCCGCGCGGCGTTTTTCATCGCTGTCGCCCTCAATACCCAGCGTTTTCAGCCTGCGCCGCGCTGGCGTAGAGCGACGGGAACAATCCGCTGGCGGTCTGTTCCAGGCAGCCGTAAGGATAGGCTTTCAGCTCGCGAATATAGCGGGCCAGATTGAGCGGCGGCTTGCCGCTGAACACCAGCTGCCCCTGCAGGGTCGCCGGCGAGAAGCCGAGCGTTTGCTCCGGCGGCGCCTGCCAGCTTTCGCCGGGCTGCAGCACCGCACCAACGTTGACCGTCTGCGCCGGGAAGGCCGGACGGACGCCAATTTTCCACTGTTTTTGCAGCGGGGCGAAGGTCTCGCCCGGCAGGTTCAGGCCGCTAATGGTCGCGCTGAGCTGGCCGTCGCCAAACCCCTCTTTGGCGCTAACCGGCGCAAACAGGGTGCGGCGCGCGCCCGGCGCCAGCTCAACCGGCGCGATTGCCGGCTGCGCGAGCTGCAGCAGGCCGCCGGCGCTAAGCGCAACGTTCAGGGTTTGCGGCCTGTCGGTCAGGTTGCTGAGATCCAGCGCCAGGCGCGTGGTATCGCCGCTGGCGAGGAAGCGCGGCGTATTCAGCTCGGCAATGACCGGCGCGGCGACCACCACTTTGTCTTCGCTGCTGCCAAAATCATCGGCGGTCCACGCCTGGGCCATCACCCGCAGCTCGCCGTTAAAATCACCGATCGGCAGGGTCACGGTTCCTTCGCCGTTGTCATCGAGCGTTACCGGCTGGGCCTGCTGCGCGACAATCGTCACGTGGTTGACCGGCGGCTTACCGCCGCGCTTGAGCTCGTCACCGTCGCCGCCGAAGCGCAGGCTCGCCTGGCGTCCCTGGCCCTCAATCACCTGGCCGTAGATATCGTAAATATCCGCTCCGTAGCGCTTCTGGCCAAAAAAGGCGTTCCACGGGTCCGGCGTCGCGTAGTCGGTAATGTTCAGCACGCCGCTATCAACGGCCGAGAGCAGGACCTTCACCTGATTCGGCGTCTCGCCCTCTTTAACGCTGGCTTTCACTTTTACCGTCAGCGGCTGGTTGGGCCGCATTTTTTCCGGCGCATCCAGGGCAAGGGTCAGGCGGCGGTTTTCATCGCCGAGCGGCAGATGCAGCAGCCCCACCGCTCGTTTCGGCGTCGCGGAACGCGATTTGTCGCCGGGGCGAATCACCAGCGTGCTGAGGTAGAGGTCATGGCGGTTCCAGGCTTTATCGACCGGGATCGACAGATCCATCCCCGCTGCCGGAACGTCAATTTCCTGCCACCACAGCGGGCCTTCGCTGGACTCGACCAGCGCATAGCCTTTGCCTGCCGCCGGCGCGGCGATATGCAGCTTGATAGTGTCACCGGGTTTGTAGGCCGGTTTATCCAGCTTCATGGTGACCCGATCCGGGCGCGCGGCCCCCGCGCCGTCGCTGTTATCCTGCCAGCTGTAGCCGGCCCAGAAGCGCACGCTGCTGACCGCGCCCTCCGGGTCCTTCACCTCCAGCCGGTAAGAGCCCCACTCCACCGGGAAGCTGACCTTCGCCGTTTGTCCGGCCTGCAGATCCAGCGACTCTTCGCCCTCCTGCAGATCTTTCTGGTCGAACTGCGACTGCCAGCCTTCGCTATCCGACCAGTTCCAGTAGTAGTCGCGGCGTTCGCGAATGAGGCGCACCTGCAGTCCGGAGACCGCTTTTTTGTCTCCGGCGGCATCGGCGTAGACAATCTCGAAGCCAGCGTTGCTGTTTTCATCTACCACCGGCTGCTTCACCGTGCTGTCTGTGCGGTAGTCATACACGTCTTTGAGGGTGAATTCAGGACGGATGCCCGGCAGGGCATCGGCAGGCCAGATAGCCTGCTGCACGGTGCGGGTCACCGGACGACCGCCGGACTCCAGCAGGCTGGCCTGCAAAATCACCTGCAGCGGCGAGTGGCTATCCTGCCACTGGCTGGCGGTGGTTACTTCCCCATGGCCTTTTTCGTCCAGCGTCATCTGTACTTCATCGAGGCTGCGGGAGAGGTTCTCCTCGGCAATATCGCCGAACTGGAAGCCCGGCAGCGCGGCGACCGCATCGCGCAGCGGGCGCAGGAATAGTTTCCCCTGCAGCTGGTTGCCACTGGCAGGCGCGCCGTATAAATAGGCCCCGGCGACGGCAAAGGTCACGTCGGCATCCGGCGCCACGGCGCCCTTTTGCCCGCTCAGGTTCAGCGCCATCCGCTCGGGCATGAAGTCTTCAACGTGGAAGTCCCACTCGCGCGGCTGATTGTCGCCGGTGCTGGCGCGGATATGCCACATGCCGGTTGGCGCGCCGGCGTCGAGCGGCCAGGTAAACTGATACAGGCCGTTCACCGGCTGGCTCACCAGGGAACGGATCACCTGGCCGTCCGGCTGAACCACTTCCAGCTTCACCGGCTGATCGGCCAGCGGCCTGCCGTCGCCGTCGCGCAGCAGCGCGTTGAGGATCACCGTCTCCCCCGGGCGATAGAGGTCGCGAGGGCCAAACATAAAGAACTGCTTGCTAAACCCGGGGGCCCCGGAAATGGCGAACTCCGCCAGATCCAGCGCCGGCAGCTTGAGATCCAGCAGGGTGGTTTGCCCCTCTTTGCGCGCCAGCAGCAGCGCGGCCTCTTTATCGGTTTGCAGCGTCACGTGGCCCTGGTCGTCGCTTTTGGCTTGCGCCAGCGTCTGCCCTTGGGCGTTGAGCAGTTGAACCTCGATACCGGACTGCGCCGCGCCGTTTTCGAGGCTTTGGGTAAAGACGTCCAGCCGGTTGTGGTAGCGATGCGCCGAGACGCCAATATCGCTGAGCGTAAACAGCGTCGCGGCGTTGCTATAGCTGTAATGGCCCGCCTGGTTCATCACCGCCACGTAGACGCCCGGCTGCTGCAAGGGTTTGATATCCGCCAGCGGCAGCAGCAGCTTTTCCCGCGTATTACGCGCCGGATTGAGGTCAAAACGTCCGCTATAGACCAGGTCGGCCATTTTCAGCAGCTCGTCGGACTCCCAGTTGCTTAACGAATTCCGGTACTCCCACTGGCTGACGAAGGCGGACAGCGATTCGGGTTTGATACGGAAGAAGTTGACGTCGACGCTATCGACGTTCAGGGCCATCACCGGCAGCCCGGCCACCACTTTACCCGGCAGCAGCGAGCCCCGGCTGGCAAAGCCGATGCTGGGGGCGACGTCGCGGGTGGCGATGGTTTTTTCAAAAGAGGTGCCGAAGGTCGCGGTATTCAGCGCGGTCAGCGTGGGGTCAACGGAGACAATCAACTCCCGTTTCGGCTCAAGATGGCGCAGGCGCAGCTCTTTCAGGTTCGGCGCCAGCTCCCAGGCGCCGTCAACCTTCCCGCTTTTTTTATCGACAAGGTGCACGCTGCGGGAGAAATCCTGATCCGGCTGCAGCGGAACGGAGAAGGTCAGGACCAGCGTCGCCGCGCCGTCCAGCTGGACTTCCGAGGCGTCGAGCAGCGTCAGCGCCTTGCCTTTACTTTTCTCCGCCAGCTTAGCAAGCTGGGCGGCGTCCGGTTTCGCTGCGCCCTGATTATCCGCGGAAGAAGATGCGGCTGGCGCAGTGGTCTGAGTTTTGCCGCTGTCGTCGCAGCCGGCAAGCGAAAGCGCGGTAAGCAGCGCCAGAGATAGCGTCGCTAAACGAAATGGTTTCATCCTTTAACCCCTTGGCCCAACGGCCTGATGCAGACAGTAAACGCATTATTATGCGCGAAGGGCGGAAAATCGCCCAGCCGCCATAATAGAATCAGACTATCGATTTTTTACCGCGTCAGCCGCGTCGCAACTCCGACGCACATTACTTGTCAGCCTGCGGGAAAACGTCGACAATTCATTGATGGATAATAAAACGGAGGCCTCCATGTCCACCTCTTTTTTTGTCGCCGCCGACTGGCTGGCGGAACATATTGATGACCCGGAAATCCAGATTATCGACGCCCGAATGGCACCTCCCGGGCAGGAAGATCGCGATTTGCACGCCGAATATCGCGCGGGCCATATTCCCAACGCCGTATTTTTTGATATTGAAGCGCTTTCCGATCGCACCAGCCCGCTGCCGCATATGATGCCGCGCGCGGAAGCCTTCGCCGTGGCGATGCGCGAACTTGGCGTGAGCAGCGATAAGCATCTGGTGGTTTACGATGAAGGCAACCTCTTCTCGGCGCCGCGCGCCTGGTGGATGCTGCGAACCTTCGGAGTAGAAAAAGTCTCTATTCTCGCCGGCGGGCTGGCCGGCTGGCAGCGCGATGAGCTGCCGCTGGAGCAGGACGATCCGCAGCTACCGGAGGGTGAATTCGACGGCCGCTTCGATCCGCTGGTGGTTAAACGCCTGACCGACGTGCTGCTGGTGAGCCATGAAGGATCGGCCCAGATCGTCGACGCCCGTCCGGCCGGGCGCTTTAACGGACTTGTCGATGAGCCGCGCCCTGGCCTGCGCCGGGGGCATATTCCCGGGGCGCTGAACGTGCCGTGGACCGAGCTGGTGATTAACGGCGAGCTGAAAACTACCGACGAGCTGAATGATATTTTCCTGCGCCAGGGCGTGGATTTCGAGCGGCCGATTATCGCCAGTCTGCGGGTCCGGCGTCACGGCGGCGGTGGTGGTGCTGGCGCTGACAACCCTGGGCGTTAACGGCGTCTGCCTGTATGACGGTTCGTGGAGCGAATGGGGCGCCCGCTCCGATCTGCCGATCGAGCCGGCGCAATAAAAATAGCGGCGGGGTTAGCGCCCCGCCGTCATCAGATAATGCGGTTCTGCTTGAAATCGCGCAGGAAGCTGCCCCAGCGCTTTTCATAGAATGGCGCGATATGGGCAATCATAAAGTGGCTGATGCCCTTCTCCCCTTCCACGACCTGACAAATATCGATCGGCTCATCGCCGGGCAGCGTGTCGGTTGCCACGCTGCCGGTCGCCTGGATGACCTCTTCAATATCCCCCTCGGCCTCAATGCCGATAAGCAGATTCGCCGGCGCGTCGGCGCTGTCCTTAATCGAGCACAGAAACGCGCGCTTTACGGTTTTCAGGGATTTAAAGAGCGTGGTCAGCGAATCCACCATCTGCGCCGGCGGCTCGGCCACCTCAGACAGCAGCAGCGGCTGCCCGCCTTCCAGCACGGTTTGCGCGCTGAGAGGACCGCCATCTTCACCCAGCAGATGCTTGATTTCGTTCGGCGTAAACTCTTTTCCGGCCGGCAGTTTGGCATTGAGGAACAGCGTCTCGCCCAGCGTCATCGCCATCAGCGTACGCGCCGGCATCGCCACAAAAGACTGCTCGTCTTCGACCGCCTGCTGCAGCGCCTCCAGCGAGGTAAAAAAGGGAATGACCGAGGCGCCATCGTCTTTTTCCCAGTGCTGCAGGTCTACGGCACTCTCTTCGACAACCTGTTCACCTTCCGCCGCCGCGCCGGGGACCCAGACGGTGGACTCCAGCAGCGTACGGAAAAAAGCCGGGCGATGGCCGGGCTCAATCGCCGCCTTTTCCAGCAGCGTTTCTAATTCATTTTTCGTTTCGGACATGGCTCTCACAACATCAGAATCAGAGATCCCCCGGCCGCGGACACGGGCCGGGGTGAGACAATCCGGGGCGCCAGCGCCCCGCCATTTTTTTACTCTGCGGTTAACAGATTGGCAATAGTGCGCACGCCGAGCCCCGTCGCGCCGGCTGACCACTGCTCAACGGCGGATTTACGGTAGGTCGCGGAGCAGTCGATGTGCAGCCAGCCCTGATGATAGTTCTCAACGAAATGGGAGAGGAACCCTGCCGCCGTGCTGGCGCCCGCCGGATAGGCGGCGCTGCCGGTGTTGTTCAGCTCGGCGAAGTTCGACGGCAGCTGGCCGCGGTGGAATTCCGCCAGCGGCAGACGCCAGAAGGCTTCGTTCTCCGCCTGCGCGCTCGCCAGCAGGCGAGCCGCCAGCGCGTCGTCGAAGCTGAACAGCGCGTGGTAATCGTTGCCCAGCGCGGTTTTCGCCGCCCCGGTCAGCGTCGCCGCGTCGATAATCAGCTCCGGCTTCTGCGCCGAGGCATCGATCAGACCGTCGGCCAGCACCAGACGGCCTTCGGCGTCGGTGTTCATGATCTCCACGGTTTTACCGTTGCGATAATGAATGATGTCGCCCAGCTTAAAGGCGTTGCCGCTGATCAGGTTGTCGGCGCAGCACAGGTAGAGCTTCACGCGTTTGTTCAGACCGCGGGTAATCGCGAACGCCAGCGCGCCGGTGACCGTCGCCGCGCCGCCCATGTCGGACTTCATCGAATCCATAAACGCGCTCTGCTTGATGCTGTAGCCGCCGGAATCGAAGGTGATGCCTTTCCCGACCAGGCAGGCGTAGACCGGCGCGTCTTTATCGCCGGTTGGGTTGTAGTCCAGCGCCAGCAGGACCGGCGGCCGCTCGGAGCCGCGGCCAACGGTGTGCAGGCCAAGATAGTTCTGCTCGCGCAGGTCTTCGCCTTTGGTGATGCGGTAAGAGACGTTGTCGCAGCCAACGCCGCACAGCAGGTCGACCGCGCGCTGGGCCAGCTGCTCCGGACCTAACTCTTCCGCCGGGGCGTTAATGGTGTCGCGCACCCAGTCAATAATGGCCAGACGGT
The DNA here is from genome assembly GCF_050058015.1 of Klebsiella sp. WOUb02. Lineage (NCBI taxonomy): Bacteria > Pseudomonadati > Pseudomonadota > Gammaproteobacteria > Enterobacterales > Enterobacteriaceae > Klebsiella > Klebsiella sp. WOUb02. Next base: position 115,747 of record NZ_CP170105.1, on the reverse strand, counting down.
TATCCAGCTCGCTTTTTTGCGCGTCATCCAGCGCCGGCCACTCAACCTGACGGCTGCCTTTCGGCCCTTTATAGCCGGCCCAGAACGCCCACGCGCGATCGGTATTCCAGCCTTCGCCATCAAGCGCAACGTGCCTGATGCCCATGCCGTCAACTTTACGCGCCGCGCGCTGAATCAGGCCCAGATCGTCTTTACCGTTCAGATGCAGGGTGACGCCGTCGTTATTAATGCTGTAAGCCGCTTTTTCTCCCCAGCGCGCGTCTGCAGGTTGGGTCGTCAGCGTAATCTTCATGGCTTCGGTCATTTTATTCATCCTTATTAGCAAACGGGCCACCCTATGGCAGCCCGTTAAAATTTTTCCGCTAAATGATTCGCGTTGCAGGAAGGCGGCAAGTAAGCAAATCCCCTGGAGCATAGATAACTATGCGACTGGGGTGAGCGAACGCGGCCAACGCATCTGCAACGTGGAGCATGACGCGAAAATTATTCTGCTTCGTCTAACCAGACTAGCAGAATTGCCTCCAGAATTTTTTCATTGGATGCGTTTGGATCGTCATTAAACTCTTCCAGCTCGCAAATCCACTGATGCAAATCGGTGAAGCGAACGGTTTTCGGGTCGAGATCCGGGAAGGCGTCATACAGCGCCTCGCCGATTTCACGACTATCGGTCCATTTCAGTGCCATATCAATGCTCGCGTGCGTGGTTGATGGTATAGCGCGGAATTTCGACGACCAGATCGTCGGCGGTCACGCGCGCCTGGCAGCTCAGACGGCTGTCAGGTTCCAGCCCCCAGGCCTTATCCAGCATATCGTCTTCATCTTCGGTACTTTCGGCCAGCGAGTCAAAACCTTCACGCACGATGCAGTGGCAGGTGGTGCAGGCACAGGATTTTTCACAGGCATGTTCAATCTCAATCCCGCTACGCAGCGCGGCATCAAGAATGGTCTCACCGATCTCAGCTTCCACAACTACGCCATCCGGGCACAGGTCCTGGTGGGGTAGAAAAACAATCTTTGGCATATTAAACCTCGTCCACGGATTGGCCTTTCAGCGCGGTACGGACCGACTGGTCCATGCGGCGTGCGGCAAACTCCTGGGTTTGTGTGTCTATATTTTTAATGGCTTCTTTTATTGCATCGGCGTCATCGCCTGCCGCCACCGCGCGCAGCTGCGCCGTTGCGTCATCGATAGCCTGACGTTCTGCGGCGCTTAACAGCGCGGCGTCTGAGGCCAGCGCGCTTCCCAGGCTTTCCAGAACGCGTGCGGCTTCAACTTTTTGCTCGGCCAGCATTCGCGCCTGAACGTCCTGCTCGGCGTGGCTCATCGAATCTTTGATCATGGTGGCGATTTCGCTGTCGCTCAGGCCGTAGGAGGGTTTCACCTGAATGGACGCTTCGACCGCGGTCGATTTCTCCATGGCGGTGACGCTCAGCAGCCCGTCGGCATCGACCTGGAAGGTAACGCGAATATGCGCCCCGCCCGCCGGCATGGCCGGGATACCGCGCAGCGCAAAGCGCGCCAGCGAACGGCAGTCCTGCACCAGCTCGCGCTCGCCCTGCATGACGTGGATCGACATCGCCGTCTGACCGTCTTTAAAGGTGGTGAACTCCTGGGCGCGGGCCACCGGAATGGTGGTATTGCGCGGGATCACCTTCTCCACCAGGCCGCCCATCGTTTCCAGCCCCAGAGAGAGCGGGATAACGTCGAGCAGCAGCAGTTCGCTGTCCGGCTTATTGCCGACCAGAATATCGGCCTGAATAGCGGCGCCAATGGCGACAACTTTATCCGGGTCGATGGCGGTCAGCGGGGTACGGCCAAAAAACTCGCCGACGCGCTCGCGCACCAGCGGCACGCGGGTGGAGCCGCCCACCATCACCACTTCCAGCACCTCTTCCGCGCTTACGCCGGCGTCCTTCAACGCGCGACGACAGGCCAGCAGAGTGCGCTTAACCAGCGGAGCAATCAGCTCATTAAAGTGGCTACGGGTGATTTCGCCCTGCCAGCCGCCGACGTCAACGCGAGCGGTTTCCGCCGCGCTGAGGGCAATTTTGGCCGCAATAGCCGCATCCAGAAGCTCGCGCTGCAGGCGGTTATCGCGGCGATCGCCGAGGCCCGCCCGCTCGCGCAGATAGTCCGCCAGCAGATGGTCGAAATCGTCGCCGCCGAGGGCCGAGTCGCCGCCGGTGGCCAGAACTTCGAAGACGCCGCGGCTAAGACGCAGAACGGAAATATCAAAGGTGCCGCCGCCGAGATCGTACACCGCGATAACCCCTTCCTGACCGGAGTCGAGGCCGTAGGCGATCGCCGCCGCCGTCGGTTCGTTCAGCAGGCGCAGGACGTGCAGGCCGGCCAGACGCGCGGCGTCTTTAGTGCCCTGGCGCTGCGCATCGTCGAAATAGGCCGGGACGGTGATCACCACGCCGTCGAGGTCGCCGGCAAGGGCTTCCGTCGCGCGGGCGGCCAGCGCCTTGAGGATATCGGCAGAAACGCGGACCGGATTGAGCAGACCGCCGGCGGTTTGAATCATCGGCAGACCGTTTTCGCTGGCCTGCAGCTGATAGGGGAGATGCGGGTAGCGGGTCTGAATATCGACCAGCGAGCGGCCCATCATGCGCTTCACCGAGCTGATGGTGTTCACCGGATCCAGCGCCGCATTCTGGCGGGCGTCATGGCCGACGCTCAGGCCGGACGTTTGGTAGTTGACCACCGAAGGCAGCAGGTGGCGCCCCTGGCGATCGGGCAGAGTTTCGGCCTGGCCGCTACGCACGGTGGCGACCAGCGAATTGGTGGTGCCCAGGTCAATACCCGCCGCCAGACGACGCTGGTGCGGCGCGGCACTCAGGCCAGGCTCACTAATTTGTAATAAGGCCATAATTGCTTCCGAATATTAATTTACTCGTCATAATCTGTGCTGCAGCTACGTTGGCTGCACGACGACCCGAATACGTTAGAGTGCAAAAAACTTTTCTTCGAGTTGTTCTGCTACGTTCTGAAGCTTATCGAGAAAACGCAGCTTACGCACGGTATCCGCCGCGGCCTCCCACGCTTCGCCGTCTAATTGCTCAACGACCTGCCGCTGGCGAACGTCGTACATCCCCTTCACGCGCTGAATAAACGCGCTCAAACGCGCTTCATCCTGCGCTTTTTCGATCTCATCCAGCTCTTCGCGCAGCTCCAGCTGTTCCATCAGGAACGCGGTATCGCGCACGGTGTGCTGCTCGCTGGCTAAATCAAAGCCGTGAAGCGAAAGGATATATTCGGCGCGGGACAGCGGATGACGCAGCGTTTGCCACGCCTGATTAATCGTCGCGGAGTGCTGCACGGAGGCGAGCTGTTCGGCGGCGCTGGCGCTGGCGAACCGATCGGGATGATATTGACGCTGCAAATCCTGGTACCGGACAGCCAGCTGTTCTTGCGAAAGGGTATAACTGACCGGTAACCCGAAGAGGGCAAAATAGTCCATAGTAACCTCAGGGTTAACGAGATAAAGCAAACCCCACGCACGGTGCTCCGCAGTGGGGTTATATATCCGCGCCTCTCTGGTCGCATCTTAACCGGCGGCGTTCGCCTGCTGTCGCCGCGCCGAAATTCAGCGGATATAGTGCAGATTACACGTTGAAGCTTTCGCCGCAGCCGCACTCATCTTTAACATTCGGGTTGGTAAACTTAAACCCTTCGTTCAGGCCTTCTTTGACAAAGTCCAGCTGAGTGCCGTCGAGGAACTGCAGGCTTTTGCCGTCGATCACTACCTTGACGCCTTTATCTTCAAACACGGTGTCTTCTGCCGCCGGCTCGTCAACAAATTCCAGCACGTAGGCCATACCTGAACAGCCGGAGGTGCGAACGCCTAAGCGCAGGCCAAAGCCTTTGCCGCGGTTGGCCAGGAAGGTATTCACTCGCGACGCTGCGCTATCGCTAAGAGTAATCGACATACAATAACCTCTTAATTATTTCGCTTCACGCTTGCTTTTGTAATCCGCAATCGCGGCTTTAATCGCGTCTTCCGCCAGGATAGAACAGTGGATTTTTACCGGCGGCAGCTCGAGCTCATCGGCGATATCGGTGTTCTTGATAGCCTGAGCTTCGTCCAGAGACTTGCCCTTCACCCACTCGGTAACCAGGGAGCTGGAGGCGATAGCGGAACCACAGCCGTAGGTCTTAAAGCGCGCGTCTTCAATGATACCTTCATTGTTGACTTTAATCTGCAGCTTCATCACGTCGCCGCACGCCGGCGCGCCGACCATGCCGCTACCAACTGACTCATCGCTGTTGTCAAAAGAGCCGACGTTGCGCGGATTCTCGTAGTGATCGATAACTTTTTCGCTGTATGCCATGATAAATTCTCCTTAATACCTACCGATTAATGATGTGACCATTCAATGCTGTTCAGATCCACGCCCTGCTTGAACATTTCCCACAGCGGAGAAAGATCGCGCAGACGGCCAATGGAGTTGCGAACCAGGTTGATGGTGTAGTCAATCTCTTCTTCGGTAGTAAAACGACCTAAAGAGAAACGGATAGAACTGTGCGCCAGTTCATCGGTCATGCCCAGCGCGCGAAGCACGTAGGATGGCTCGAGGCTCGCTGAGGTACAGGCGGAGCCGGAGGAAACAGCGAGGTCTTTCAGCGCCATAATCAGCGATTCGCCTTCAACATAGTTGAAGCTGACGTTGAGAATGTTCGGCGCGCCCTGGGTGAGGTCACCGTTGAGGTAAACCTCTTCCATATCTTTTACGCCTTCCCACAGACGGTTACGCAGACCGCGCAGGCGCGCCATCTCGGTTTCCATCTCTTCTTTCGCGATACGGTAAGCTTCACCCATACCGACGATCTGGTGGACAGGCAGAGTGCCTGAACGCATGCCGCGCTCGTGACCGCCGCCGTGCATCTGCGCTTCAATACGAATACGCGGTTTGCGACGGACGTACAGCGCGCCAATGCCTTTCGGGCCATAAATTTTGTGACCGGAGAAGGACATCAGGTCAACTTTCAGCTGGCTCAGATCGATAGGCAGTTTGCCCACGCTCTGGGTGGCGTCAACGTGGTAAATGATACCGCGCGCGCGGCACATTTCGCCGATGGTGGCGATGTCCTGCACCACGCCGATTTCGTTGTTCACGTGCATGATGGAGACCAGGATGGTGTCATCGCGCATGGCCGCTTCCAGCTCTTTCAGATCGATAATCCCGTTGCGCTGCGGCGCCAGGTAGGTGATCTCGAAGCCTTCACGCTCCAGCTGACGACAGGTGTCCAGCACGGCTTTGTGCTCGGTTTTGCTGGTGATAATGTGCTTGCCTTTTTTCTGATAAAAGTTGGCTGCACCTTTGATCGCCAGGTTGTCGGATTCCGTTGCGCCTGAGGTAAAGACGATTTCGCGCGGATCGGCACCGACCAGCTCGGCAATCTGATTACGGGCGATATCTACCGCCTCTTCAGCCTGCCAGCCAAAACGGTGTGAACGAGAGGCCGGGTTACCAAAGGTCCCGTCCAGGGTCAGGAACTGCATCATTTTCTCGGCAACACGCGGGTCCACCGGCGTTGTTGCGGAGTAATCGAGATAAATCGGTAATTTCATTGCTCTTTAACTCCGTACATCACTCAATGCAAGGAACCAGGCGGCCGGCCTGATGTACGACCGAGGATACGGGATGTCGCAACATCCCGGCCTGATTCGAAAATCTTTTATAATTGTTACCCTGAACGTTTCACCCTGCAGCGAACGTGCCGCAAGCTGAAACAGAACGAGTACTACGCACGCAGTTTGACGTTAATCGCTTCCTGAGTGCGGGTATTACGCTGGGATTCATGGCTGTGCTGACGGCCTGAAACATCAAGGATTTCCTGGTTGTTCACCAGTTCGCCCAGCGTGATGTTATTCAGGAAGCTGGTCAGGCGCTCGCTCAGGTCGCGCCACAGCGCGTGGGTCAGGCATTTATCGCCGCCCTGGCAGCCGCCTTTACCCTGACAGCGGGTGGCGTCAACGGATTCATCAACCGCGCTGATAACTTCACCAACGGCGATGCTACCGGCTTCTTTCCCTAATAAATAACCGCCGCCTGGACCGCGAACGCTCGATACCAGACCATTTTTACGCAGGCGGGAAAACAGCTGTTCCAGATAGGAAAGCGAAATCCCCTGACGTTCAGAAATATCGGCCAACGGAACCGGACCCGATTCAGAGTTGAGCGCGACGTCCAGCATCGCGGTCACAGCATAACGCCCTTTAGATGTCAGTCTCATGTCTTACTTAACCTCAAACTCGCCCCTGCCCGGGCTTTTTATTAATATGGGTATTGCATAGCAGGGCCAAGTCTGACATTCCCGAGTAATTTGGTCAACTATTTACTTGACTGTTTTAGTCAGGTATTTGGCTATCTGTGCCCTGTCGTCCTGGCGCCGGGATTCCCGGCGGCTCTGCGGGCGGCCGGGTCATTGGCTCGCGCGCCCGTACGCGGCGTTGAGGCGCCGCAAAGCGGCGCGATTACTCTTTGGTCTTCTGCTGCTCAATCGACGCCAGCATTCCGCGCAGGATATTGAGCTCCTGGCTTTCAGGGCGGGCGCGGGTAAACAGGCGGCGCAGTTTATTCATCACCTGTCCCGGATGGCTGGCGCGAATAAAGCCGGTCGCCAGCAGCGTCTGCTCGAGGTGGCCGTAAAAGCGCTCTAAGTCATCGACCAGCGGATACGGCGCCTCTTCCTGTCGTTCGACCAGCGGCTGCTCCTGCGTCGCCAGCCACGCCATCCGCACTTCATAAGCGATGACCTGCACCGCCATCGCCAGGTTCAGCGAGCTGTACTCCGGGTTGGCGGCAATCGCGACGTGGTAATGGCATTTCTGCAGCTCGTCGTTGGTCAGACCGACGCGCTCGCGGCCGAATACCAGCGCCACCGGGGCGTGCTGGCCTTCAGATACGCTCTTCAGCCCGCACTCGCGCGGGTCGAGCATCGGCCACGGCAAAGTACGCGAACGCGCGCTGGTACCGACCACAAGGCTACATCCGGCCAGAGCTTCATCCAGGGTGTCAACGATATGCGCATTGCCGATAACGTCGCTGGCGCCGGCCGCCAGGGCGATCGCCTGCGAGTCAGGCTTAACCAGCGGATTAACCAGCCACAGATTAGTCAGGCCCATGGTTTTCATTGCCCGGGCCACGGAGCCCATATTGCCAGTGTGTGATGTTTCTACCAGTACGATACGAATATTTTGCAGCATTAGTGTTCTTCGGCTAAAGATTATTCGCGCATGCTATCATAAAACGAAGACATAGGCAGATTTCACTGTTATTATGTGCGCCGTTTTTTCCCGTTCTTTAACATCCAGTGAGAGAGACCGATGCATCCGATGCTGAATATCGCCGTGCGCGCAGCGCGCAAGGCGGGTAATTTAATTGCCAAGCACTACGAAACTCCAGACTCCGTAGAAACCAGCCAGAAAGGCAGCAATGATTTTGTGACTAACGTTGATAAGGCAGCCGAAGCGCTGATTATTGAAACGATTCGCAAATCTTACCCGCAGCACACCATTATCACCGAAGAAAGCGGTGAGCACGCAGGTGAAGATCAGGATGTTCAATGGGTTATCGATCCGCTGGATGGCACCACCAACTTCGTAAAACGTCTGCCGCACTTCTCCGTTTCCATCGCCGTACGCATTAAAGGCCGTACCGAAGTCGCCGTGGTTTACGATCCAATGCGCAACGAACTGTTCACCGCGACCCGCGGCCAGGGCGCTCAGCTGAACGGCTATCGCCTGCGCGGCAGCTCCGCTCGCGATCTGGATGGCACCATTATCGCCACCGGTTTCCCGTTCAAAGCGAAACAGCACGCCACCTCTTACATGAATATTCTGGGCAAAATGTTTACCGAATGCGCTGACTTCCGCCGCACCGGTTCCGCAGCCCTGGATCTGGCCTACGTTGCCGCAGGCCGCGTTGATGGCTACTTCGAAATCGCGCTGAAGCCCTGGGACTTCGCCGCCGGCGAGCTGATCGCTCGCGAAGCGGGCGCTATCGTTTGCGACTTCACCGGTGGCCATAACTACCTGCATAGCGGCAACATCGTGGCGGGCAACCCGCGCGTTGTGAAAGCGATGCTGGCCAACATGCGTGACGAACTGAGCGAAGCGCTGAAGCGTTAATCTCTCTCACCTCGCCCCGGCCCGCCCGGGGTGAGAATATCCTTCAAAACGGCCGCAGCCCGCCGCCGCCAGGCACCGCGCTGCTCCACATCACCGCCGCCGCCGCCACTAAAATGACGCCGCCGGACAGCGCCAGCGTCGACCAGCCAACCTGCTGCCAGAGAGGCGGCGTTTTATGCGCGCTAAGCCTAACGGCCAGCTGACGAAAGCCGTGCACCAGCAGCGCCAGGCCGCTGATGGTCAGCGAGGTTCCCGCCGCCATGGTCAGCGCCGCCGCCATTCCCCAGCCAAATACGCCAATCACCTTACTAAACAGCAGGACCATGATCGCCCCTGAACAGGGACGCATGCCCATCGACAGAACGATGGCCAGCCGCGCGCGCCAGTCATCGCCGCTTTGCAGCTGTTCCGGCGCCGGCATATGCTGATGTCCGCAGCCGCAGTGCGCATGATGGACGTGATGCGGCGTAAAGGCGGTAAGGGTTGGCCGACGCAGCTGCCCGCGCAGCTTCTTCAGCGCCCGCCAGCACAGCAGCAGGCCCAGCACGCCAACCAGCAAATAGCTCCCCTTTTCCAGCCAGAAGCTGCTGAGATGAAGCTGCCTTGCGGGCAGCTGCAGCAGGGTCACCACCACCACCACCAGCACGATCGCCACCGCGCCCTGCAGGAGCGAGGCGGCCAGCGTCAGCGCAATGCTCGACCTGAGCTTCGCGGGATGGGTCGCCAGCCAGGTGGTAATGACAATCTTGCCGTGCCCCGGCCCCAGGGCGTGCAGAACGCCGTAGATAAAGCTAAACGCCAGCAGCGAAAGCCCTGCCGCTCGCGGATTTTCCGCCACCGCTTTGAGTAGCCCGCTGAGTTCAACACTTAGCGCCCGCTGCCAGATAGCGCTCTGCAGCATTACCTCCGGCCAGGCCTGCCATAGCCAGACGCCCGCGCCCGATGCCAGCGCGAGAAACAGCGCCAGAGGCCACAGCTGGCGCAGACGGGAAGCCCGGGTGGGAGTTGAGAATATTACCGACATGTCAGCGTCACCTTCTGAGCAAAGTAGGTTCCGAGCGCCATATCTTCCGGCGGCGCGTCGGCTTTATCAAGCGATTGCGCAAAGGCCGTCATTTTATCATTCGGCTTTGGCGTCACGACCTTAACCTTACATTCCGCGCTTAGCGCCGCAGGCAGGGTGAAATCGCCCGGCTTCTCATAGAACATATCGACGTAATAGGTCGGGTCGTAGGTTGAAAGCGTCAGGGTTTGTCCCGCTAAGGGCTGCGGCTTAGCCAGCGACAGCGTAAAGGTCAGAACCGCCTGGCTCCCGTCGCGCTCAAGACCGTAGCCGTCGGGGCGATTAGCAAACTTCACGTGCTGGCCGTTATGCCAAAGCTCGCTGAAATAGTGCTGCCCAAGGACGTTCGCCATCACCTCCGCCGCCAGCTTTTTCCAGACTTCATCTCCCGGCTTCGCGTTCCCGGCATCGTAAAGCAGGTCTGAGGAGGTGATCTCATCCATCCTCCAGCGCATTTTGAAACCGGTGAGCTGGCCGTTATCGGCGACGGCCTCCGTCCGCAGGCTGATAAAGCTATGCGGATGCGCCAGCGCGCTCAATGATAAAACCATGAAAAATGCCGCACCGGTGCATTGTTTCACTCTCTTCATCCGTTCCTCGCGTGAAAAATTCTGTGAACCTATCCAGCAATCCTGACGTAAAGACGCCGGCCTGCCCTGCTCTCTGCGCATCCATTGGCTATTCTTAGCGAAAACCCTAACTGGAACTTATCAGATGATGACCGTGATTGAACCACCATCTGCGCTTTCCAGTCCACAGCGCCGTAACCAGGCCCTGCTGATGTTTTATCTGCCCGGGCAGCCGGTCACCCCCGAGCGGCTTAGCGCTATCAACTTTGTTGATGAGGCGACGGCCCGGCAAGATATTGCGGAGACGGAGCGTGAAATTCAGCGTTACCACCGGTTGACCCTCGCGTTGCAGGTGGACGGCAGCTATCGGATTGAAGGCGCCGCAATCGATCAACGCCTGTGCCTGCTGCACGGCTTACGCCGGGCGATGCGCCTGTGCCCGCATTTTATCAGCCACCATTTTACCCCGGCATTAAAAACGCAGCTTAAACTGCAGGGCGTGGCGCGCACCTTATACGACGACACCAACCTGCAGGCGCTGGTCAACCGCTGCGCCCGGACGCTTAACCGCCAGTTTGACTGTCGGGACATTCATTTTCTGCGTCTGTATCTGCAGTACTGCCTGCTTCAGCACCATCTCGGGCTGACGCCGGCCTTTACCGAACAGCAGCAGCGCTGGACCCAGGAGGCGGCGGAGTCGGTTCTCGCCGCGGAGATTATCCGCCACTGGCGGCGGCGGGTCGCCACCGCGCCGCACGCCGGCGAGCAGCTCTTTCTGACCCTGCTGTTTATGCTGCTCAAAACCCCCGATCCTATTCGCGATGGCCACCGGCAGGACCGGCGCCTGCACCTGGCTATCTCCGGGCTAATCCACCGTTTCCAGGATTTATCGGGCCGCTCGTTTAGCGACGAGCAGGGGCTGAGCGATCAGCTCTATATTCATCTCTCCCAGGCGCTGAACCGCAGCGTGTTCGCGATCGGCATCGATAATGCGCTACCGGAAGAGATGAACCGCCTCTATCCGCGCCTGATGCGCACCACCAAAACGGCGCTGGAGGAGTTTGAAAGCGCCTACGGGGTTCGTTTTAATCAGGAGGAGGTGGGGCTGATTGCGGTGATTTTCGGCGCATGGCTGATGCAGAAAAGCGAACTGCACGAGAAGCAGGTGGTGCTGCTGACCCACGACAATCCCAACCTTGAGCAGGCGCTTGAGCTGCAGCTGCGCGAGCTGACCCTGCTGCCGCTCAATATCAAATATCAAAACGTTCACGCTTTTCAAAAGGAAGGCCCGCCGAAGGGCGTGGCGCTGGTGGTGACCCCTTATGCTACCGCGCTGCCGCTGTTTTCACCGCCGCTGTTTCACGCCGAGGAGATGTTCAGCGATCACCAGCGGCAGCATATTTGTAAAATGCTCGAGGACTAGGCCACCGCCTTCGGCCGCAGAACCAGCGCCGGCAGGGCGACCAGCGCCATCACCCAGAAAACGCCCTGGTGCAGGTGCTGGTAGAGGAAGCCGGCAAATACCGTCATCACCGCGATGCTGCCCCCCATGGCGACCGCGGAGTAGACCGCCTGCAGGCGAATCACCTCCCCGCCCTGACGCGCCGAAATATAGCGCATCGCCGCCAGGTGACATACCGTAAAGGTGCCGCAGTGGAGGATCTGCGCGACGATGAGCCACGGCAGCGCCGTGGTCCAGCCCATCAGGGTCCAGCGAACCAGCCCGCACACGGCGGAAAGCAGCAGTAAATCCCGCGCGCTAAAGCGGCTAAACGCCCTTTTGCTCAGCGCAAAGATCGCCACCTCCGCGACCACTCCCAGCGACCACAGGTAGCCGATCGCCGAAGCGGAATAGCCCGCTTCCTGCCAGTAAATCGCGCTGAAGCCATAGTAGGCGGCATGCGCGCCCTGCAGCAGGCAGACGCAGGCGAGGAAGCGCCAGCTTTGGCGCACCAGCTTCAGCCATGCCGGGAGTCCGGCCGCCTGCTGGTGGCGAACTTCCCCCCGCGGCATCACCGAGGGTTTAAGCAGCATCCCCAGCAGCATTGAGGCGATGCCGAGGCTTAGCATGACCAGGATCGCCCGATAATCAAACAGGCTGACCAGCTTGCCGGTCAGCGCGGAGCCGATCACAAACGCCACCGATCCCCACAGGCGCACCCGCCCGTAGTCCATGGTTATCTGCTTTTGCCAGGTATTCGCCAGCGCATCGGTCAGCGGCACCAGCGGAGAGAAGAACAGATTGAAGCCGACCAGCACTACCATCAGCCAGGCCACGCGGCTATCGGCCCAGAAGCCAAGGACAAACAGCAGCGCCAGCAGCGCGAGGACCCGCAGGGCTGAAATGAGCCGCGAGGGATCGCTCACCCGCGGCGCAATCAGCAGGCTGCCGAGAAAACGCGCCACCAGCCCGGCGCCGAGCAGCACGCCGATGGTTTCCGGCGCCAGGCCCGCGCCTGCCAGCCAGACGCTCCAGAACGGCAGGAAGATGCCGTAGCTAAAGAAGTAGGTAAAGTAGCTAAGCGCCAGCCAGCGCGTGGAGTGCAAGACCATGATTTCCTCCCGAATGGAGGCGACAGTCTGGCGATAAACCCGCAAAGCCGCAAGGTGAAGTTGTACCTGCCCGTCTCCGGGCAGGTCGGGCTTAAAGCGGATGGACCTTCAACACCATTTTTTGCCGCATGCTCTCGCCGCGTGAAAGCAGGGTTAATTGACCAAAGCCCGGACGATGATGATCGTCAGGCGCGTGGCTCATTGGCTCAAAACAGAAGAAATCAAATTGATAGCCTTTATCAAACGCCGGATCGGACACAAAAACAAAATAGCATGGCGCCGGCGGTTCGGTGGTCATGGAGAGTTGATACCCCAGCCCCGGCTGCCGGATCGTCGCGATACCATCCCAGCCGGAGAAGCCATTATTGACCCAGCGTCGGGGGAGCGGTGCGGGCTGATTGAAATCCAGCTCCTGCGGTAAACTCTCCTGATGCTCACCGGTTAGCCAACCTTCTCTCTCCAGCCAGTAGCCGGCGGTCTGCGCCTGCACCCGCGTGTCATGCGACAGCGGTAAGTACGGATGCCAGCCCAGGCCGAACGGCAGCGCGTCGCCATCATTCGTCACGCTCAGTTCCACCTCAATGCCGTTTTCGCTTAGGGTAAAGCGCTGCTGCGCGGTGTAATGATAGAGCCCCTGGCGATGAACATACTCTAGCGTGAGGTGCGTGGGAGATTGATCCATACAGCGCCAGCTATTCAGCCAGCCATCGCCGTGAAGATAGTGGCGATCCCACTCAACGTTCGGCGCCAGCCGATGCTCTCCTGCCGGCGAAGAAAACTGATTACCGCTCACCCGATTGCCAAACGGCACCAGCGGAAAGCAAGAGGACTCCACCGCCACGCCGCTATTCAGACCCGGACGCAGCAGCGGGAGCGTTTTCCCCTGATGCTGCCACCATAGACCCTCGATCGCGCCGCCGCGATCCGCAACCTGTAGCCGCAGCTGGCCGTTATCCAGTGTAAAAAGCGTCATCATGGCTCCTTAATCGGGGAAATTAATCACCACTTTGCCGCATTTACCGCTGGCCATCAGCGCATAGGCCTCCCCTGCCTGGGCAAGCGAAAAACGATGGGTAATCGCGCTATGCGGCCACAGTTTCCAGTCGGTCAGATCGCGGGCGCACTTCTCCATATGGAACAAACTGGTCACCCAGGAGCCGATAATACGCCGCTGGTGGTGCATCAGATCGGCGCTGACCTCAAACTCAACCTTTCCGGTTTCGCCGATGTACACTACTCTTCCCCAATCCGCCGTAGACTGTAACGCCAGCAGACGCCCCGCGGCATTGCCAGAACAATCCAGCGCCACATCCGCCCCGCCGTGCGTCAATTCGGCAATCCGCGCCGGAAGATTTTCCGTTGTCGCCAGGAAGCCGTTATCCATCACCCCCAGCTGTTTTGCCGTCGCCAGACGCTCCGGCAGCATATCGACGCCGATAACGCGTTTCGCACCGCGTCCTTTCGCCAGCATCATCGCCATCATGCCAACGGGCCCTAGCCCGACAACCAGAACGTTGTCGCTGCCGGAAACCTCGCCGCGCAAAATGCCTTCGTAGGCTGTCCCTACGCCGCAGCTAATAAACGCGCCATCTTCATAGCTAAGCGCGTCTGGCAGATGAATCAGATCTTTTTCCTCCGCCAGCAAATATTCCGCATGGCCACCATCGCGCTGCCAGCCGTAGGCCGCTTTGCCCTCTCCGGTGCAGGAGATCGGAAAACCGCGACGGCAGTTGGCACAAAAGCCACAGCCGGAAATATGGTAAACCAGCACCCGATCGCCCGCTTTGAAATGCCGGCAACCGGCCCCCGTCTCCACAATTTGCCCGCAGGGTTCATGGCCATTAATAAAGCCTTGATACAGCGGTTTATCCGGCGCGGCGGCGGTACCACGATGCTGATGATAAATATAATGGACATCGCTACCGCAAATTCCTGAGGATTTCATTTTAATCAGAACCTGATTAATCCCCGGGGTTGGTACAGATACTTCACGCAGCTCAACGCTTGAGTTCCCCGGTAGAAAAGCAGCCAACATTGTTTTCATAATTCCCTCGATACAAATTTATGAATATTAATGTTTAAGTTTACTGTTACGTTGGGTCAGCAATATATTCGCCAGGACAGCAACCACGATAATTAATCCGCGAACAACCTGCTGGAAAAATGAGTTAATGCCCAGAAGCACCAGCCCATTGCCAATAAGGGTAATAACCAGTACGCCTAATAAGGTGCCAAATAGCGAACCGCGGCCACCGGACAGCGCGGTACCACCGACCACCACCGCAGCAATAACGTCAAACTCGAGGCCGTTAGCGGCCCCCGCATTGCCCGATCCAAGTCGCGCTGCCAGCAAGATGCCGGTAATCGCGGCCAGCAAGCCTGAAAGCGTAAAAATCAAAATACGCACCCGCCTGACGTTAATCCCGCAGAGCTGCGCTGCCGTTGCGTTACCGCCGGTGGCAAACACCGATCGGCCAAAGGCGGTTTTGCGGCTGATAAAGACAAAGATGACGAACAGAATCAGCATAATGAGCGCCGAAACGGGGATGCCAAAGAGTTGCCCGCCGAACCAGTCCAGGACCTCATTTTCATCAATGGGTACCGGTAATGCGTTGGTCATGAATAGCCCCATGCCGCGTAAGGCGCTCCATAAACCTAAGGTCGCGACAAAGCTGGGCACGCTAAATACGCCGCGTAATACGCCTGCGAGGGTTCCTAACCCAGCGCCAAGGATTAGCACCAGCAGGCAGGCAACGCTAAGCGGTACCTGGAACTGCAGCAGGAAGGCCAGACAGACGGAAATAAACGCCACCATTGGGCCGACGCTGACATCAATTTCGCCGGAGATAATAATCAGCGTCATCGCCCATGCAGCAATACCAATCGTCGCCGCATCGCGCAACACGTTCATTTGATTGTTTAAAGAAATAAATCCCGGTGCGTTAAATGAAAATACCAGATACAAAATAGCGATCACCACCAGCAGGCCAATTTCGTTAATATGGCGACTGATAAACTGCTTAGGTGCGGCATTTTTGCCTTGCGGCAGCGTTAATGATGAGGCAGACATCTGTTAATTCCTCAATAAACGTTATGGCTAATGCGTGGATAGAATTGCCGACATTAATTCATCGACATTAACGGGAGCCAAAAGCTCGCGGGTAAATTCGCCGTTTTGCAACAGTAAAATACGATCGCAGACTAAAGGCAGCTCCTCTACTTCGCTGGAAATAAATACGACGCTTTTTCCTTCAGCCGCAAGCTCCCTCACAATACGATAAATCTGCTGCTTAGCTTCGATATCAACGCCGCGCGTGGGTTCATCAAGAAGCAGAATTTCGCTTCCGGCGTAAACCCAGCGGCCAATCACTACTTTTTGCTGATTGCCGCCCGATAGCGTCCCGATTGCGGTCTCCGTATTCGCCGCCTTGACCGTCATTCGGCTCATAACCGCGGCGGTCAACTGCTGGATCCTCTGCCAGTTCAGAATGCCGCGCCGACTAACTTTATGTCGGTTGGTCATCACCGTATTTTCATCCACGCCCAGCAGCGGAATGATGCCCGCCTCCTTACGGTTTTCCGGGGTGTAGCCCACTCCGCTCTTGAGCATTGAGGTATACCGCGGACGCGAGATGCGCGTGCCATTTAGCGTGATTTCCCCCTCAGCAAACGTTTCCAAACCGATTATGGCCTTAAGTAGTTCGCTACGACCCGATCCCAACAGCCCGGCAATACCCAGCACTTCGCCACGGTGCAGGGTAAAATTAATATCCTGAAGCTTGGGTGGATGACGCAGCCGGGCCACCTGCAGTACCGGGGTTGTCAGCGCGATTTCAGATTTAACCAGCGGAAGATCGATATGCTCCCTTCCCAGCATCAGCGATACGATTTCCTGGGTTGTCGTCCTCTCCAGCGTGACGTCGCCCGCTACCTGGCCATCGCGCATGATGGTGGCGCAAGAGGCGATGCGGCGGATCTCCTCCATGCGATGGCTGACATAAACCACAGCAACGCCGAGAGCCGACATTCGCTTCACCGCGTTGATCACCAGCTCGACCTCTGCGTTGGCCAACGAGCTGGTTGGCTCATCAAGAATCACCACCCGCGGCTGGCCTTTCATCACGCGGGCTATCTCTACCAGCTGCTTTTGCGCCGGACTGAGCGTGTCGACCAGCGCATCTGGCGGAACATCAGCGCCAAGCGCGGCCAATGCCTCCCTGGCCTGGCGGGCCATAATGCTTTGGTCAACCATGCCATTGCGGCGCGGCCACTGGCCGAGACAGAGGTTCTCTGCCACCGTTAATCCCTCTACCAGGCTTAACTCCTGGTATACGGCTCTGACCCCCAGCTCCGCTGCCCGGCGGGTGAGCGTTGCGTCATTACCTTCAAGACGCGTGCCGGCCAGCCAAATCTCGCCGCTATCGGGGCTTTCGCTTCCGGTCAGCATGCGGATTAGAGTGGACTTCCCGGCGCCATTTTTCCCCAATAATGCCCGAACCTCACCTTTTGATAGCGTAAAATCAACGTTATCCAGCGCGACTACGCCGGGATAACGCTTATTTCCCCCTAAGATCTGTGCCACCGGCACCGCCGTTTTTTCTGTTGCCGTCATTGGGTCTTTACCTCAGCTTTCGACAGGGGAATTAAGGCAAACCATCGACATGCGTAGCCAGCCACTGCTTACCGTCTTCAGATTTGGTGTAGGTATCGATAGCAACAGGGATAATTTTATTGGCTGGCGGAGTTTTATTAATCACATTCAGGGTTTGCGCGAAAACGGCGTTACCCATTTTTTTGCCGGAAATATCCACCACCGCTTTTAGTACCTGATAGCTGTTTAACTCCTGGGCTATTTCCGTGGTCATATCGGAGCCAAATACGGCGATTTTCCCGACCTTATTTTGGTTGCGGACCGCTTTTACCGCCCCCAGCGTTGCGCCACCAGACTCTCCCATAATGGCGTCCAGATCGGGCAAGGAGATAATCAGTTTCTCACCAACCGAAATAGCTTTATCCAGAACGGTTCCCTCCTGATTCGCAACGATCTGCATATCCGGAACCCGCGCCTTCAGCGCGGCTTCAAAACCTTTGCGCCGCTGTACGCACACTTCGAATGCTTCACAGTTGATGACCGCAATTTTCGGTGCGCTAATTTTGTTGGCAATAAAATAATCCGCCGCCGCCTCGCCAAGCTTTTTGCCAAACTCAAGCGGGTCGCCGACCAGATAGGCAGAGACATATTTGTCGACGCCTTTCTCATTAATACAGGTGTTGTAGCAAATTACCGGAATACCGGCTTCGTTGGCCCGACGAACCGCGCGGCTGCTGCCATTTTCTGAAACGGCGGAAAGAATGATGGCGTCGACGTTACGCGCCACCAGCGTATCGATAAATGAACTCTCTTTAGAAATATCGCCTTGCGCATTGGTTTCAATCAGCTGGATTTTCGCATCGGTGCTTTTTGCCGCATCCTGAACCCCCTGCCGTACGCCGGCGTAATAGCCCTGGGTATCAAGGTAGATAGCGCCAACGGTGATATCTTTTACTGCGCTATAGCCGGGGAATGAAATACTCAACGACGTTAACAGTAAACAGAAAAAAAATGAGACTGCCTTATTTTTAGACATACGTGCCTCCTGTAGGGTCAGGCATTTATTGTTGTTTGGCTTCTACGGCAGGCGGGCCTGCCGCAGCACGATTTCACATATTCTAAACATCTCGATGAGAGCGGCGGGTCAGACCGCTCAAAAATTACAGTAAACTGTCTTTAGTTAATGAGGTGCAGCACAAACGGCAGCGTTTTGCGGAATAACGCCGCTTTCGCCCAGGCTGGGTTTAACGCTTCCAGCTCCGACAGCGCCTGTTCATACCTCGATCCGCCGCCTAATCCTGCGGTCGCCAGAACGCGTACTAAAAGGCACTTCTCCTGATGCTGCTTTTGGATATCGGCATATAGCGCCAGCAGGTCAGGCTGCGACACCGCGAAGAAATCGGCCTCTATCCGCGCCGTTTCCATATGCTCAGCCCACTGCAACATTTCAGTGAAAAGATGTTCGCTTGCCAGACGATCGCCGAGCATCCGCAGAGCCACGCCTTGCCAGAAGAGGTAGTCCACCGGCTGATCGTTGTAGTAGCTATGAATATTGATCGTCCGGTCCCCCGATGCCGCCTTGCGGAAACACTCGACCGCGCGTTCTTCCATGCCTTGCTGCCTGGCGCAAACGCCAAGCCAGAACCAGATATCGTTATCCGTCTGTCCCGGGAGACGCCCTTCGCTCAGGTTTTCCGGATAGTGCAGCGCCGATAGCAGCAGCGCTTCCGCCTGCTGCGGCTGCGGCTGCGGCTGAAGATACTGCCAGGCACGTAATAACTGGTTGATAACAAACTGGCTGGTTACCTTGCCTTCACCGCCTTCCCAGGGATGGAATTTACGCGTAGCGAGCACGTTTGCCGCCTGCTCAGCGTTGCCTGCCAGGTGCCAAAGATGAAGCAGCTCCGCCGTTAAATCATCGCGTTTCAAGGCGGTCGCGAGATTGGCCTCCAGCCGGGCAAGGCGTTTTTCCGGCACCACCGCGGTCAGCTTATCCAGCAGGTCGCGTTCAAAAAGCAGACGAGCATCCTGCGGCTGCAGGGCGCAGGCTTTATCCAGATACTCTGCCGCCAGGCGAGCATCACTCTGTTTATTCCATGCATGAATCGCCAGCCCTCGCCAGGCATCGGCAAAATCAGGAGCCATTTCAACGCAGCGATGCCACAGCTGCGTCGCTTTCTCATAGTTACGCCGGCTATAGTGGAAACAGGCAAGCAGATGCTGAGCAAAATAGCATTCGGTTATATTCTCCAGCGCGGCCACTTCCACCAGCAGATTGGGGAAACGCACGAAGTCAGGAAACGCCTCGCGAGCGCGGTTGATCAGCGCGATGCGTTCGCCTCCTTCGGCCAGGCTGGCCTGTAAATAGAGCGGTAGCGTCTTCTTACAGTTAAGCGTCTCCAGTACGACTTTCGCCTGTCCCGGCATTCCCCAGCTCAGCACCAACCCGGCGGTCAGCAGCGCGTTAATATCCCGCGCCTGACATATTGCTAGCCATTGCGCCGTATCCGCTTCAGCCCCTGATATTGTTGCATTGAGCCACCACAGGGTAGGATTTAGCGGATAGTCGACCAACAGCGTTTCAATCTGCCGTAGAGCCTGACTGCGACGACCGGTGAGGTGCAGTAAAAAGATCTCTAGCGACAGCACATCCTGATTAGTGGGACACGCCAGCAGGCTCTGCCGACAAAATGCCAGCGCATCATCGTTGCGCTCGCTGCGCGTCGCCAGCCGGGCAAGTCCGTAATATCCTCCGGCCTTGCTATTGCCGCTCCACACCGCGCGCCAAAAATCCTCCTGCGCATCATGCCACTGCTGCAATCGCTCTCTGGCGCTGGCGCGAATCAAACTCGCCTGCCCACACTGCGGATTTTTGTTCAACCGATGCGCGCGCGACAACGCCTGGGTCGCATACTCGATGGTTTGCGGGTAGTCAGAGCGGTTGTATTCCAGCATCGCCAGCGCCAGATTGCAGCGATAGTCCTGCGGGTCAAGCTCAACGCCGCGCAGGTAGTAGTCAAACGGCGAGCGGCTGGCGTGATGATACTGCTCCAGGTGCTGGCCGATAAACCATGCCTCATCCACGCTGCTTATCGCGCCGGCGCTTAAGGGCGTTACCGCCACTTCCGGCAACGGTAGCTCCTGCGGCTGATGTTCCTGATAGCGCAAAACGCATCTGCCGTGACTATCCAGCAGCTCCATCGTCAGGCGAGCAGGAGCAATACCGGCTAACGTTCCCTGAAGGGCAGCGCATGGCGTCAGCTCAATCATTTCATCCAGCAGCGGCTGCGGGTTACCCTCTTCGCTAACCCTGAGCCGATGGGCGGTCAAAGGTGAAATAGCATAAATACCCCATACAATGCCGCTCTCTTCACGCTGCAGTTTGATCACCGCATCGCGCGAAGCGTTCTGTACCATGCCCAGCGAATGGTAAGGCAGGAAGTATTGTTCAAAGCGCTTTTCTTCAAACGGATCGAGCCAGGTAAAATCAGGCTGGTTATCGGCAAAAATGCCGGTCATCAGACTCGATATAAGGCCCATTCTCATCCGTCAGGTTCTTATCCCACGCCTGACCAAACTCGCTGTAACCCCAGCTCCACTGCTTTTTCCCCGGCGCAATATGGTGATCAGCGACGTGCAGCAGCCCACCATCTTCATCATGGCACCAGGCGCCGACGAAATCGTACTCTGACTTTTCCGCCATATAGGAGGTCGGTACCGGGACATTTTTATAGCGCGAGATGTCGACGCCGGCCGAATAGTCCACCTTGTAATAGCTGCCGGTAGCAATCGGAAACGCGGAAACCGCGCGCTTGCCATGATCAAACACCGCGGTAACATCCGGAGGGAATACGCTTTGATGTCCATCACCACCTTTAACCGCTGGGTTCGCCCACCACAAGAAGTGGCGCGGCGTGGCGTTGCTGTTGTAGACCCGGCTACCAATCTCCAATGCCGCGCGCTGCGGACGCAGAGTAAACCCGGTCATCACCTGCAGCCCATGCATCGGCTCCGTCTCGCCAACCCAAACGGTTTTTGAGCCATCGTCATTGTCGCTAATCGTAAAATCAACCGGCATGTAGGTGGTGGGACGGTGGTGCTGCGGCCAGTTAAACTCAATCCCCCCGGAGATCCACGGGCCAAGCAGGCCAACCAGCGCAGGTTTGATGACATCGTTGTGATACACAAAATCGCGCTGCCGGACCTTATCCCACGCGCGATGCACGCGGCCTCCCAGCTCGGGCAGGATCATGATTTTAATGTAATCATTTTCCAGCCACACCGCCTGCCAGGCCTTCAGCGTTTTTTCCTCACTCAGCGTATCCGTCACGCCATAGGGATACACCGCCCCGGAAGCCCCCTGGTAAACCCGATTTTCCAGAAACATGGGATGAACGTCCTGAGCCCCCGTTTCATAGGTTGGAATATGTACCGTTTCCTGCCAAACGTTTACTGAACTCATAATGCCCTCAAAGTTAACAAGACATACTGAAGTGAAATAATGAGAGCAGTTTAATAGACAGAATCAGCGCATTTACGCACAATAATCACGCAATTTAGTTAACAAGGTTTAGTTTATGAAAGCCTGCATTAACAATCAGCAAATCCGCCATTACAACAAGGGCGTGCTGTTGGAGTATCTGTACCGTAAGAAACGGGCCAGTAAATCGGCGCTCGCGCGGCTGGCGCAAATCTCGATCCCCGCGGTCAGCAATATCCTCCAGGAGCTGGAAGAAGAAGGACGCGTGGTCAACGTGCAGGATGAGCATCTCGCCCGCGGCCATAGCAGCGGCGCCTGGCTTATTGCGCCCGATGGCGACTGGACTCTGTGTATGAATATCACGCCCACCAGTATCGAGTGTCAGCTTGGTAACGCCTGTCTGAGCGCGAAGGGTGATGTCGAATACCACGCCATCGACGCCCCAACCCCTCAGGCACTGCTGGCAGCGATTGAGAAGTGCTGGCATCAATACCGCAAAAACTGGCCCAGGCGTAAAATCAATCTGGCGCTGGCGGTTCATGGGCAGGTTGATGCGGGAACGGGGGTCTCCCAGACCATGCCGCAGGCTCCCTGGAAACAGCCCGTGGAGATGAAATATCTGCTGGAAGAAAAGCTCAACGTTCGCGTAATGGTCGATAACGACTGCGTGATGCTGGCCCTGGCGGAGAAATGGCAAAATGACGGGCAGTATCGGGACTTCTGCGTTATCAACGTCGATTACGGTATTGGCTCCTCTTTTGTTATCAACGACCAAGTCTGGCGCGGTAGCCTCTATGGCAGCGGCCAGATTGGCCACACCATTATTAATCCTGACGGCGTAGCCTGCGATTGTGGCCGCTACGGCTGCCTGGAGACCGTGGCCTCCCTCAGCGCGCTGAAAAAGCAGGCGCGGATATGGCTTAAAACGCAGCCCGATCTCGCGGATAATCCGGAAGCGCTGACCATCGATGCCCTAATCGAAAAATGGCAGCAGGGTGACTCACGCCTTCATACCTGGGTGGAAGACTCCGCAAACGCCATCGGGCTCAGTCTCTACAACTTCCTGAATATATTAAATATAAACAATATATTACTGTACGGCCGCAGCTGTGGCTTTGGCGAGGAGTGGCTGAATACCATCATCAGGCAGACCGGGTTTAATCCGTTTGATCATCGGGACTCCCCTCGTACTCGCGCCACCCAAATCGGCTTCGGCCAGCTAACCCGGGCGCAGCAGCTGATGGGCATCGGGTATCTGTACATTGAGGAGCAGCTACAAACGCTGCGCTAATCCCGGGCAGCGCGTGGCGGGGAGCAAAATTGTGTATTACGTTTAAATAACTCGTCTTTCATAAGGTGCTGGTTATGAACGCATTACGCTATTTTGATTTTGGTTCCTCACGCCACCTGCTGCTGCTGATTGCGCGAATTGCCGTGGTGCTGCTGTTTATTATTTTTGGCTACCCCAAGCTGATGGGTTTTAGCGGCACCGTGCAGTATATGGCCTCATCCGGCGCGCCGCTGCCGACGCTGGCGGCCATTATCGCCATCGTGATGGAGGTCCCGGCGGCGATACTGATTATTCTCGGCTTCTTCACGCGTCCGCTGGCGGTCATCTTTATTTTTTATACCCTCGGCACGGCGGTTATCGGCCACCATTTCTGGGATATGTCCGGCGATGCGGTGCTGCCAAATATGATTAACTTCTACAAAAACGTCAGCATTGCCGGCGCCTTCCTGCTGCTGGCGATAGTCGGCCCGGGCGCTATCTCCCTCGATCGACGTTAATCATCGGGCAACGGACGTAAAAAAGGCCGCATTCGCGGCCTTTTATTCGCTTTCAACGGCTCAGCGTTATGCGTAAACCGGGAAGCGGGCGCAGATATCCAGAACTTTACCTTTAACGCGCTCGGTGACCGCTTCGTCATTGATGTTGTCCAGAATGTCACACATCCAGCCGGCCAGCTCTTTCACTTCCGCTTCTTTGAAGCCGCGGCGAGTAACGGCCGGAGAACCGATACGGATACCGGAAGTCACGAACGGGCTCTTCGGATCGTTCGGCACGCTGTTTTTGTTGACGGTGATGTTGGCGCGGCCCAGGGCGGCGTCAGCTTCTTTACCGGTCAGGTTCTTATCGACCAGATCCAGCAGGAACAGGTGGTTTTCAGTCCCGCCGGAGACCACTTTGTAGCCGCGGTTCAGGAACACTTCCACCATCGCTTTGGCGTTTTTCGCGACCTGCTGCTGGTAGACTTTGAACTCTGGCTCCATCGCTTCTTTCAGCGCCACGGCTTTCGCGGCGATAACGTGCATCAGCGGGCCGCCCTGAGCGCTTGGGAAGACGGCAGAGTTCAGCTTTTTGTACAGCTCTTCGTCGCCGCCTTTCGCCAGGATCAGGCCGCCGCGCGGACCCGCCAGGGTTTTATGGGTCGTGGTGGTGACAACGTGAGCGTGTGGAACCGGGTTCGGGTAAACGCCTGCGGCGATCAGGCCGGCGACGTGGGCCATATCGACGAACAGGTATGCGCCGATGCTGTCGGCGATTTCACGCATTTTTGCCCAGTCAACGATACCGGAATAGGCAGAGAAGCCGCCGATGATCATCTTCGGCTTGTGGGTCTGCGCCTGCTTCGCCATATCTTCGTAGTCAATTTTACCGGACTCATCAATACCGTAAGGAATGATGTTGTACAGCTTGCCGGAGAAGTTAACCGGGGAGCCGTGAGTCAGGTGGCCGCCCTGCGCCAGGTTCATACCGAGAACGGTATCGCCCGGCTGCAGCAGAGCGGTGTAAACCGCGAAGTTAGCCTGCGAACCGGAGTGCGGCTGGACGTTGGCGTAGTCGGCGCCAAACAGCTCTTTTTGCGCGATCGATAGCCAGTCTGCTCGACGATATCAACGTATTCGCAGCCGCCGTAGTAGCGCTTGCCCGGATAGCCTTCGGCATATTTGTTGGTCAGCTGAGAACCCTGGGCCTGCATAACGCGCGGGCTGGTGTAGTTCTCGGAGGCGATCAGTTCGATGTGCTCTTCCTGACGTACTTTTTCCTGCTCCATAGCCTGCCACAGTTCGGCATCATAATCGGCAATGTTCATTTCACGCTTTAACATCCGCATCTCCTGCTCAGCTAACAATAGATTACAGTTCTAAAAGGGGGCCTTTTTGGGCGACGGCCCACAGTATAACTGAATCGTTCGGTGATAACAGGTCTTGACAAACGATTTTACGCAAACGATTGGCTCCGCATGGTACAAGGCTTTGAGCAATAACGTCTCTGCAAGTATCAACGGATTTCTTTTCAGGTTTGTGATGTAAATTTCTCATGTTGTAACTGGTTCAAGGGAGAGTGTTAAAGAACCATTTACATTGCAGGGTTATTTATATAAGATGCATTTAAAATACATCATTAAGATAACGCTAAAGGAAGCTGCTATGCTCGACGCTCAAACCATCGCTACGGTCAAAGCCACCATTCCCCTGCTGGTTGAAACCGGTCCGAAACTGACCGCCCACTTCTACGATCGCATGTTTGCTCATAACCCCGAACTCAAAGAAATCTTCAATATGAGCAACCAGCGCAACGGCGATCAGCGTGAGGCGCTGTTTAACGCTATTGCCGCCTACGCGAGCAATATCGATAACCTGGCGGCCCTGCTGCCGGCGGTAGAAAAAATCGCCCAGAAGCACACCAGCTTCCAGATCAGACCGGAGCAGTACAATATTGTCGGCGGCCACCTGCTGGCGACGCTGGATGAAATGTTCAGCCCGGGTCAGGAAGTGCTTGATGCCTGGGGCAAAGCCTACGGCGTGCTGGCGAACGTCTTTATCAATCGCGAAGCCGAAATCTATCAGGATAGCGCCCGCAAGACCGGCGGCTGGGAAGGGACCCGCGCGTTTCGCATCGTGAAGAAAACCCCGCGCAGCGCGCTGATCACCAGCTTCGACATGGAGCCGGTAGACGGTCAGCCGGTGGCTGATTATCAGCCGGGCCAATACCTGGCCGTCTGGCTGAAGCCCGAAGGGTTTGAATATCAGGAAATTCGCCAGTACTCCCTGACGCGTAAAGCGGATGGCAAAGGCTATCGCATTGCCGTGAAGCGCGAGAGCGGCGGCCAGGTATCGAACTGGCTGCACAATGCGTCAAGCGAAGGGGATGTGGTGCACCTGGCGGCGCCGGCGGGCGACTTCTTCCTTACCGTTGACGCCGAAACCCCGGTAACGCTGCTTTCCGGCGGCGTCGGCCAGACGCCAATGCTGGCGATGCTGGATTCGCTGGCCAAAGCGCGCCATCCGGCGCAGGTTAACTGGTTCCACGCGGCGGAAAACGGCGAGGTTCACGCCTTTGCCGATGAAGTCAGCGCGCTGGGAGCAACTCTGCCTAAGTTTGCTTCTCACGTCTGGTATCGCAGCCCTGGCGAAGAGGACCGCCAGGCGGCGCGTTTTAATAGCGAAGGTTTGATGGATTTGACCGCTCAGGCAGAGAGCCTGCGCGACCCGCTGATGCAGTTCTACCTCTGCGGCCCGGTCGCCTTTATGCAGCACGCGGCGAAGCAGTCTGCTGGCGCTTGGCGTCAATGGCGAACGCATTCATTACGAATGCTTTGGCCCGCACAAGGTACTGTAATTGATGCCCCTCTCCCCACCGGGGAGAGGGTTAAAACTTAGATCGCTTCGTCGTCTTCTTCGCCGGTACGGATACGAATCACGCGCGCCACGTCAAAGACAAAGATTTTGCCATCGCCGATTTTACCGGTCTGCGCCGTGCGGATAATGGTATCCACGCAGGTATCGACGATATCATCCGTAACCACGATTTCGATTTTCACTTTTGGCAGAAAATCCACCATATACTCCGCACCGCGGTACAGCTCGGTATGGCCCTTCTGGCGGCCAAAGCCCTTCACTTCCGTTACCGTCATCCCGGTGATGCCGACTTCCGCCAGCGCTTCACGCACGTCATCCAGCTTGAAAGGTTTAATAATCGCATCAATCTTTTTCATGGTTTTCCTGTCTTAGAGCCTATCCCACTAAGGCTATTTTACTTGCCATTTTGAACCTGGTCAGTGCTCAAACTGCCTGCGACAATAACGCCTACTGGGATAGGCCCTTAGTCGCGTAACCGGTTGCTCACCGTATCATAACTTGCGCTATGGCGCGGAGCTACTCTTTAAAGTCGTTGGCGTCGAGCTCGTGGCGCGACAGCAATTTATAAAATTCGGTGCGGTTGCGTCCGGCCATTCTGGCCGCGTGCGTCACGTTACCTTTGGTTATTTGCAGCAGCTTGCGCAGGTAGTTCAGCTCAAACTGATTGCGCGCCTCAACGAAGGTCGGCAGCGCGGTATTTTCACCTTCCAGCGCCTGCTCCACCAGCGCGTCGCTGATCACCGGCGATGAGGTCAGCGCCACGCACTGCTCAATCACATTCACCAGCTGACGCACGTTGCCCGGCCATTTGGCGGCCATCAGCCGCTTCATCGCATCGGTGGAGAAGGCGCGGACAAACGGCTTGTGCCGGTCGGCAGACTGCCGCAGCAGGTGGTTGGCAAGAAGCGGAATATCTTCGGTGCGATCGGCAAGAGGCGGGATCTTCAGGTTCACCACGTTCAGGCGATAGAACAGATCTTCGCGGAACTCGCCGCGGGCCATTGCCTTAGGCAGATCGCGGTGGGTGGCGGAGACGATCCGCACGTCGATGTCGATATCGCGGTTGCTGCCCAGCGGGCGGACCTTGCGCTCCTGCAGGACGCGCAGCAGTTTTACCTGCAGGGCCACCGGCATATCGCCGATCTCATCGAGAAATAGCGTGCCCCCTTCGGCGGCCTGAAACAGCCCTTCCCGATTGCTGACCGCGCCGGTAAAGGCGCCGCGGGCGTGGCCAAACAGCTCCGACTCCAGCAGCTGTTCCGGCAGAGCGCCGCAGTTAATGGCGACAAACGGCTTAGCGTGGCGCGGGCTGGCGTTATGAATCGCCTGGGCGACGATCTCTTTGCCGGTGCCGCTCTGGCCGTTAATCAGCACGCTGACGTCCGACTGCGCCACCATGCCCGCCTGTTCCAGCAGGCGCTGCATCAGCGGGCTGCGGGTCACAATCGCCTGGCGCCAGCGCTCATCCGCCGCCGGCGCGCTGTGCTCCAGCGCGTCATCAATGGCTTTATATAGCGCGTCTTTGTCCACCGGTTTGGTGAGGAAGCTGAATACCCCCTGCTGGGTCGCGGCCACCGCCTCCGGAATCGAACCGTGGGCGGTGAGAATAATCACCGGCATCCCCGGCTGCACCTTCTGGATTTCGGCAAACAGCTGCAGGCCGTCCATTTCATCCATGCGCAAATCGCTGACCACCAGGTCGACCTTATCGCGCCCCAGCACGCGCAGCGCCTCGGCGCCGCTTTCGGCAGTGACCACGCTGTATCCTTCGCTGACAAGACGCATTCCCAGCAGCTTCAGCAGCCCCGGGTCATCGTCCACCAGCAGCAGCCGCGCGGGTTTACGGCTCGTCATGATTGGCCTCCGGGACTTTATCGCCGCCGTGACCGACGTCAGAATTAAAATTTCCTCCCGGCTTGCGGGTGGAGAGCTGACGCTCAATATCGGTAAGATTTTCCAGCTTACGCGTGGTGAGCTCCAGCTCGCCGCGCAGCTGCTGCTCCTGCTGGCGCAGCGCGTCGAGCTCGGCATCGTTGCTCTGCTGCAGCTTCGCGTAGCGGGAGCGCTCTTCCACCAGCTGCAGCTGTCGGCTCTGGCCGTCGCGCCAGAGCTGATAAAGCGGGCGCACCTGCACGGCAATTTGCGCGCTGAAGGTATCCAGGCGAGAAACCAGCTCGCGCCGCTCGTCCGGGGTAATTTTGGCGTCCGCCAGCAAAATGCCGCGCTTAAACGCATCCTGCCAGCGGTCGTCGCCGTGCAGCCGGGCCTCCGCCCGCGCCTGTACCGGCGCAAGACGATCGGCGCAGTCAATTCCGCGCAGCCAGTAGAGCGGATTTTTGTCGCTGATATCACCGTTCAGGGACCAGATATCCGCGCAGTCAACCGAGAGGAAATCCGCCACCTGGCGCTGCGGCAGTTCGGGCTGCGCTTTGTCGCCTGCCGTATGCGGCGATAAAGCCGCGGAGCATCCGGCCAGCGCCAGGCAGGAAATGCCGGACAGCAGCCAGACCCTGGCGGGACGAACCCATGCGAAAAAGTGGGACATAGTCACCCATTGTTGATTTATGTGTTGATTTTTCCCGGCTCGCCGGCGGGTAGCGTGACGCGAAAACAGATCAGCCCGGGTATATCGTCGATCAGACTTAGCTCGCCCTGCATTTGTCGCACGCAGTCCCGCGCAATGCTTAACCCGAGACCGCTGCCTTTTACCGCCCCTTTACGCTGGTGACTTCCCTGATAAAAGGGCTCAAAAATCATTTTTCTTTCCGCCGGCGGTATCGGCTCGCCGCTGTTGCTTACGTCGATGCGCACCTGCTCGCCGTGCCGGTAGCTATGGATATGAATGTTACCGGATTCAGCACCATAGTGCACCGCATTGGAGTAGAGATTATCCAGCACGCTCTCCAGCAAAGCCGGCTCAGCCTGGCAGAAGCGGGCCTCCAGGCTGAGATCCGTTCGCATCAGTTTAGCTCTTGCCGGCAGACTGTGGGCGGAGACGACGCTTTCGACCAGCTCCGTAAGATTAACCGTCTCGCGCGCCACCGGGCCGTCGGCCTGTTTGCGGTTGTAATCAAGCAGCTGTTCAATCAGCTTTTGCAGATTGCGGCTGCTGCCATCGAGGATCTCGACAATCTCCTGCTGCTCGGCGGTCAAAGGCCCGGCGACGCGGTCGGCAAGCAGCTCCGTACCTTCGCGCATGCTGGCTAAGGGGGTTTTCAGCTCATGCGAGAGATGACGTAAAAACTGATGCCGCTGCGACTCCAGCCAGGCCAGGCGCTCGCTCAGCCAGATGATGCGCTCGCCGACCGAGCGCAGCTCGCGCGGCCCGGTAAACAGCGCGGCGTTATCCAGCGACTTCCCTTCCCCCAGCCGGTTAATCATCTTCTCAATCCCCTTTACCGGGCCGATGATCATGCGGGTAAACAGCAGCACCAGCGCCAGGCTGAGCAGGAACAGCACCAGCGCCTGCCAGCCGAAGAACTGCCCGCGTTCGGCGATCTCCTGCTGCAGCTGCTGCCCGCGGGAATAGACGACCGTTCGGGTGGCCTGCACCATCACGCTGTTGCCCGTGGCGAAGGCTTCCAGGCTCTCTGCGGACTTTGCGTCAGGGCTGCTGTTTTTACACCTCAGCTGCGCCAGATCGTTCAAATCCTGTTGCAGCGCCTGCCAGATTTTCTCATCCGGCAGAACGCCGGCGTGGGCGTCCAGCATTTCGCTGTAGCGCTGGCGCTGATTCTGATAAACCTTCGCCAGCGTCGGATCGTCCAGCACGCAGTACTGGCGGTAGCTGCGCTCCATTTCCAGCGAAGCGTTAACCATGGCCTCGCTGCGGCGGGCGTCAACCAGCGTGGTCCGGTTGATGTGCGCGGCCTGGGCGCTGAGAGCGTTCAGGCTCTGCCACGCCTGCCAGGCCAGAACCAGCAGCGGTAGCAGGATCAGCACAAAGGAGAGCGTCACCAGCTGGCGCAATGAGCGGGGGAAAAGAGAGAGTCGCTTCAAGTATATAGCCTCAAACATTAGCTTAAGACGATGCTAACCGAGGATGCCGCAGAGTAACAGGAGCAATCAGCAGATCTGCCGCGCGAAAGGCGACGGTCCGGAGCGAAGCCGGTCGGCGGCGCGGATAATCACGCCGCTGGCTTGCCCTGGAGCGGAAATAATAAAGCCAGGCATTTGCCTGGCTTTATTAAGAAATAAGGCGGTGCCTAACTCGACGTTTCGCCCGATGGCTGATAAAGCTGAGCTATTATCAGGAGTTGGACGGCAGGCACCTTGTTGTGCGTCATTCGAAGTTTATGTAGCGCGTCCCGAAGGGGCTGACATAAGAAGGTGAATGAGCCACTGCATATTATTATGCACGATCTATGCCACATTACAAAACATTTTGTTAACACAATGAAATGTAATAGATTTCCTACACTTCACATTCAAAACAACGATGTCTGTTTTTTAACCATACTGTCGCCATTTAGCAACGCTTCACAACTGGCCTGGCAACATCTTTTAAAATCAACCAATTAAATGTCTCCTTTTGGAGACACTCCTTCCCCGCGTTTGTCGGTAAATCCCGACACCCCGCCGCGATATCCATCACAAACAAAAAGGCCCCCCGTTTTCGCGGGAGGCCTTTTAGAGCAAAGCGCCCGGGACCGGTTTAGCCCAGCTGCTTACGCGCGTTGCGGAAAATACGCATCCACGGGCTGTCCTCTCCCCAGTTTTCCGGGTGCCAGGAGTTTGCCACGCTGCGGAAGACACGCTCAGGGTGCGGCATCATGATGGTGGCGCGACCGCTTTCGCTGGTGACGGCGGTAATTCCGTTCGGCGAGCCGTTCGGGTTCGCCGGGTAGCTTTCGGTGACTTTACCGAAGTTATCCACGAAGCGTAGCGCGACCAGCCCTTTGCTCTCGAGCTGCGCCAGATGCGCGCCGTCGCGCACCTCCACCTGCCCTTCACCGTGAGAAACTGCGATAGGCATCATCGAGCCGACCATGCCCTGCAGCAGCAGCGACGGGCTTTGCGTCACTTCAACCAGGCTGAAGCGCGCCTCAAAGCGGTCAGAGTAGTTACGCACGAAGCGCGGCCACAGGTCGCTTCCCGGGATCAGCTCCCGCAGGTTGGACATCATCTGACAGCCGTTACACACGCCCAGCGCCAGGGTCTGCGGACGATGGAAGAAGGTCGCAAACTCATCGCGCACGCGGTCGTTGAACAGAATCGATTTCGCCCAGCCTTCGCCCGCCCCCAGCACGTCGCCATAGGAGAAACCGCCGCAGGCCACCAGCGCCTGGAAATCGGCAAGACCGGTACGGCCGGCAAGCAGGTCGCTCATATGCACGTCAACGGCATCAAAGCCCGCGCGATGGAAGGCCGCGGCCATCTCCACGTGCGAGTTGACGCCCTGTTCGCGCAGTACCGCCACCTTCGGACGCGCGCCGGTCGCAATGTACGGCGCGGCGATATCTTCGCTGATATCGAAAGAGAGCTTAACGTTGAGGCCCGGATCGCTGTCGTTGCTTTTCGCGGCGTGTTCGCTATCGGCGCACTCGGGGTTATCGCGCAGACGCTGCATCTGCCAGGTGGTTTCTGCCCACCACGTACGCAGCGTAGAGCGGCTTTCGCTGAATACCGGGCTGCCGTCGGCGGTGATGACGAAGCGGTCGCCCGCCGTTGCCTGACCGAGGTAGTGGGTGCACTCCGCCAGGCCGTGGGACGCCAGCAGCGCTTCAACCGCCTCGCGATCCGCGGCGCGAACCTGAATAACCGCCCCCAGCTCTTCGTTGAACAGCGCCGCCAGGCTATCGTCGCCCAGCGCGGCAATGTCCACATCCACGCCGCAGTGGCCGGTAAAGGCCATCTCGGCCAGCGTCACCAGCAGGCCGCCGTCAGAACGGTCGTGGTAAGCCAGCAGCTTACGTTCGGCCACCAGCGCCTGCATTGCGTCCCAGAAGCCTTTCAGCCTGCGCGACGTCGCGCACGTCTGCCGGAGTATCGCCCAGCTGGCGATAGACCTGCGCCAGCGCGGTCGCGCCCAGCGCGTTGCGGCCGTTGCCTAAATCAATCAGCAGCAGGGCGTTGTCTTCGCTGGAGAGCTGCGGCGTCACGGTACGACGCACATCTTCCACGCGGGCAAAAGCGGTGATCACCAGCGACAGCGGAGAAGTCATCTCGCGCTGCTCGCCGCCTTCCTGCCAGCGGGTTTTCATCGACATCGAATCTTTGCCGACCGGGATAGTCAGGCCCAGAGCCGGACACAGCTCTTCACCAACCGCTTTCACCGCTTCGTACAGGCCGGCATCTTCGCCCGGGTGTCCGGCCGCCGCCATCCAGTTTGCCGAAAGCTTCACGCGGTTCAGCGCGCCAATCTGCGTGGCCGCCATGTTGGTCAGCGCTTCGCCCACCGCCAGGCGGGCGGAGGCGGCAAAGTCCAGTAACGCCACCGGCGTACGCTCGCCAAGCGCCATCGCTTCGCCGTAGTAGCTATCGAGGCTGGCGGTGGTGACCGCACAGTTAGCCACCGGGATCTGCCACGGGCCAACCATCTGATCGCGCGCCACCATACCGGTAACGGAGCGGTCGCCGATGGTGACGAGGAAAGTTTTTTCCGCCACCGCCGGCAGGTGCAGAACGCGATTTACCGCATCGGCAACGGTCATGCCCTGGCGATTCAGCGCTTCACCTTTCGCCTTCAGGGTCTGCACGTCGCGGGTCATTTTCGGCGTTTTGCCCAGCAGCACGTCCAGCGGCAAATCGATCGGCTGGTCGTTGAAATGACTGTCGCTCATATTCAGATGCAGCTCTTCGGTGGCGTCGCCGATCACGGCGTAAGGCGCTCGCTCGCGGCGGCACAGCTCGTCGAACAGCGGCAGCTGGTCCGGCGCCACCGCCAGCACGTAGCGCTCCTGCGATTCGTTACACCAGATTTCCAGCGGGCTCATGCCCGGCTCATCGCTAAGAATATCGCGCAGCTGGAATTTACCGCCGCGGCCGCCGTCGCTCACCAGCTCCGGCATCGCGTTCGAAAGACCGCCCGCGCCGACGTCGTGAATAAAGAGAATCGGGTTGGCGTCGCCCAGCTGCCAGCAGCGATCAATGACCTCCTGACAGCGGCGCTCCATTTCCGGGTTGTCGCGCTGGACGGAGGCAAAATCGAGATCCGCATCGGACTGACCGGATGCCATAGACGATGCCGCGCCGCCGCCGAGGCCAATGTTCATCGCCGGGCCGCCGAGAACGATAAGCTTCGCCCCCACGCTAATTTCGCCTTTCTGCACGTGCTCAGCGCGAATGTTGCCGATGCCGCCAGCCAGCATGATCGGTTTGTGGTAGCCGCGCAGCTCTTCGCCGTTGTGGCTGGTAACCTTTTCTTCATAGGTGCGGAAGTAGCCGTTCAGCGCCGGACGACCAAATTCGTTGTTAAACGCCGCGCCGCCCAGCGGGCCGTCGGTCATGATGTCCAGCGCGGTTACGATGCGGTCCGGTTTGCCAAAATCTTCTTCCCACGGCTGTTCGAAGCCCGGGATGCGCAGGTTAGAAACCGAGAACCCGACCAGGCCCGCTTTGGGTTTCGCCCCGCGTCCGGTTGCGCCCTCATCGCGGATTTCGCCGCCGGAGCCGGTCGCCGCGCCCGGCCACGGGGAAATCGCCGTCGGGTGGTTATGCGTTTCTACCTTCATCAGGATATGCGCCGCTTCCTGATGGTAGTCATAAATCCCGTCCTGATGGCTGGCAAAGAAGCGACCGACGTTTGAGCCTTCCATCACCGCGGCGTTATCTTTATAGGCGGACAGGACGTAGTCCGGGGTCTTCTCAAAGGTATTTTTGATCATCTTAAATAGCGACTTCGGCTGCTGTTCGCCGTCGATGACCCAATCGGCGTTAAAAATCTTGTGGCGGCAGTGCTCGGAGTTAGCCTGCGCGAACATATACAGTTCGATATCGTTCGGGTTACGACCCAGCGTTTTGAAAGCATCCTGCAGATAGTCGATTTCATCTTCCGCCAGCGCCAGCCCCAGACGGAGGTTGGCGTCAATCAGCGCCTGGCGGCCCTGGCCCAGCAGGTCAACGCTGGTGACCGGCGCAGGCTGATGCTGAGCGAACAGCTTCTCGCCCTCTTCCAGCGCGTTAAATACGCTTTCCATCATCCGGTCGTGCAGCTCATCCGCAACGACGGCCCACTGCTCTGCGCTCAGCGTGCCGGCTTCAACGTAGTACGCCACGCCGCGCTCAAGGCGCACAACCTGTGCCAGGCCGCAGTTATGGGCGATATCGGTAGCTTTAGAAGACCAGGGGGAGATGGTGCCAGGGCGGGGAGTGACGAGCAGTAATTTACCGGTTGGCGTATGGCTACTTAAGCTTGGGCCATACTTGAGCAGTCGTGCCAGCCTCTCGCGATCCTCACCGTCGAGCGGGGCGTTCAGGTCGGCAAAATGAACATACTCTGCATATATTGTGCTTACCGGGATGTTGGCCGCCTGGAAACGTGCCAGCAGTTTATTGATACGAAATGCCGACAGTGCAGGTGAACCACGCAAAATTTCCATCATAAGTCTCTCGTCTTCGAAGCTTTCAATATGAGCCAGGGGGGAAACGGGCGCTATTATAGTGAATCCTGCGCCCTGACGAAACCGTTTGCGTGGAAATAAAATCATTCCCTGGGTTTACCAATAAATGTGACCTTTATCGCGAATAAGTTGCCAACTGGCGCATTCTTAAGCAAAATGCCGCACATTCACCGACAACCTTTTACTTTTTCCGGTCATAGTCTGCTGAGGAACACAGAGCTGCAGAAGATTAACCATCTGAAAAAACTAAAGATTAATTATCTGCTCATCGGCATTGTGACCTTACTGCTGGCGGCCGCCCTGTGGCCGTCGATCCCGTGGTCGGGCAAACCGGAGAATCGGGTTGCGGGGATCATATCGCGCGGAGAACTGCGGCTCAGCACCATCAATTCGCCGATGACCTTTGCGGCCATCAATGACAAAAGCTACGGCCTTGATTACGAACTGGCGCAGCAGTTCGCCGACTACCTCGGCGTCAAGCTGAAGGTCACCGTGCGGCAGAATATCAGCCAGCTCTTCGACGATCTGGATGACGGTAAGGCCGATATGCTCGGCGCCGGGCTGGTCTATAACTCCGAGCGGGTGAAGAACTATCAGCCGGGACCGAGCTACTACTCGGTATCGCAGCAGCTGGTCTACCGGGTCGGCAACGCCCGCCCGCGCACCCTCGCCAACCTCAATGCGGACCAGCTGGCTATCGCGCCGGGCCACGTCGCGATTAACGACCTGCAGGCGCTGAAGGAGAGTAAATACCCCGACCTCAGCTGGCGCGTCGATGAGAAACGCGGCACCACGGCGCTGATGCAGGCGGTCATCGATGGCGATCTGAGCTACACCATCGCCGACTCCGTGGCGGTCAGCCTGTTTCAGCGCGTTCACCCTGAGCTGGCGGTGGCGCTGGACATCACCGATGAGCAGCCGGTGACCTGGTTTAGCGTCAAGAGCGACGACAATTCGCTATCGGCGGCGATGCTCGATTTCTTCAACAATATTAATGAAGACGGCACGCTGGCGCGGCTGGAAGAGAAGTATCTCGGGCACGGCAACGATTTCGATTATGTCGATACGCGCACCTTCCTGCGGGCGGTGGAAAATATCCTGCCGGACCTGCAGCCGATGTTTGAAAAGTACGCCCGCCAGATCGACTGGCGCCTGCTGGCGGCGATTTCCTGGCAGGAGTCGCACTGGGACCCGCAGGCGACCTCGCCGACCGGCGTTCGCGGGATGATGATGCTCACCAGAAACACCGCCCAGAGCCTGGGATTAACCGACCGCACCGATGCCGAACAGAGCATCAACGGCGGCATGCGTTATCTGCAGGATATGATGAATAAGATTCCGGATTCGGTCCCCAAAGATGAGCGGATCTGGTTTGCGCTGGCGGCTTACAATATGGGCTACGCGCATATTCTCGACGCCATCACCCTGACGAAAAAACAGAAAGGTAACCCCAACAGCTGGGCAGACGTCAAGCAGCGCCTGCCGCTGCTCAGTCAAAAATCCTACTACAGCAGGCTGAAATACGGCTACGCGCGGGGTCATGAAGCGTACGCTTACGTCGAGAACATCCGCAAATACCATATTAGCCTGGTGGGCTATCTGTCCGAAAAAGAGAGTAAGGACGAGCAGGCGCTGGCGATGGCCGGCGACTATCCGGCGGTGATGCCGGATGAGGTAGATAAAAAGGAGGAGCAGACGCTACCGTTCTTTCAGTTCCGCGCCGAAGCGCTGGTCGATAACGCCAAATTCAAAATGCCCGGGCTGAGCCACTACTAGCCCTCGCCCTCCTGGCGCGCCTTTTTCAGCGCCTTTTTCTCTTCCCGCCGCCAGCGGAAAAAATCGCTCAGCATAGCCGAACACGACTCAGCAAGAACGCCTTCGGCGATCGCAACCCGATGGTTCATCCCCGGATGGTGCAACACGTCGATCAGCGATCCGGCGGCGCCGGTTTTGGCATCCCTGGCGCCAAATACCAGCCGCGAGATGCGGCTATGCACCATCGCCCCGGCGCACATCACGCAGGGCTCGAGCGTCACGTACAGCGTAGCGTCAATCAGGCGGTAGTTTTGCAGCACCAGCCCGCCCTGGCGGATGGCCATGATCTCGGCGTGCGCGGTCGGATCGTGACGGCCGATTGGCCGATTCCAGCCCTCGCCGATGACCTGGTTATTGTGTACCAGCACGGCGCCCACCGGCACTTCGCCCTCTTCCCAGGCGCGTTTAGCCAGCGTCAAAGCGTGACGCATCCAGTATTCATCATTGCGTTCATGGTCAGACAAAGCGGGACTCCTGTGCAAAAGCGGGGCGCATTATACATGCCGGCCGTGCATTAGACACTATCACTCTAGCTGATGCAGGTCGCCCTGCGGCGTCACCCGCCAGCGATGCTGGCAAAAGCAGAGCAGCGGATTATCCTGCTCGCTGTCGCTATAGCCGCTATACAACCGCAGCGGCGCGCCAATTTTTTGCTCCAGCTGAACCACTTTTTCGTGCCCCAGGCAGCGCAGAGTCAGGACCCAGCCGCCGTAGCGCCGCGCCATCCTGCTGGCAATCACGTTCACCCTCGGTAGCCAGGGCGTATCAAAATAGACCTGCTCCACCAGCGACTGCGGCGAACCGGTGATCAGCCAGACGTCGGCATCGGTGCTGGTCAGGTAGCCCGTTAGCCGGGCATGCACCACCGGGAACGCCGTCACGTGCTGGCGAAACCAGCGGACAAAGTTCGCCTCCAGGCGCTTGAGTTTCGCCTCACTGCGCCCGCAGGTGGATGCCCATAGCAGCAGGCTCATCGGCCAGCGCGCCGCCCTGCCGTTGACCAGCAGCCCGCCGAGGATAAGCGGCAGCAACAGCATCACCGGCAGCAGATTCAGAGGCTGATGACGCAACACGTAGCGTATGAAGCTGCCAAACATATCCTGCTGATGCAGGGTTCCATCAAGATCAAAAAAGACCACCCGACGCATAGCGCTATTCAAATCCAACCTCTTCTTTTCGTCATTCCGGCTGCCTGATAGCTTACCAGCCTTACCTCCTTAATATTAAAAACATCTGCGGGCGTTGAGTTTGGGTTAAGGTCGTTCCTCAAGAAATCTCAGCGCCAGAATTTTTAATTCGCCATAATCCTCTTATAATCGAATACAAAATTCTTTCAGCAGAGGGTGAAGGCCGTCCTCAGGAAAACCTATGAACTGTTTAATCCGCATTCGCCAGCGCTATCCGTCGCTGGCGGTAAGCGATAAAAAGCTGGCTGATTTTATCCTCGCCGAGCCGGACCAGACCCGGCACCTCAGCTCCCAGCAGCTGGCGGGCGAAGCGGGCGTCAGCCAGTCCAGCGTGGTGAAATTCGCCCAGAAGATGGGTTTCAAAGGTTTCCCGGCCCTGAAGCTGGCGCTGAGCGAAGCGCTGGCCAGCGCGCCCGACCCGCAGTCGGTCCCGGTGCATAACCAGATCCTCGGCGACGATCCGCTGCGTCTGGTGGGCGAAAAGCTGATTAAGGATAACGTGGCGGCGATGCACGCCTCGCTGGACGTTAACAGCGAAGAGAAGCTGCTGGAGGCCGTTGCGCTGCTGCGCACCGCCCGTCGGGTCATTATTACCGGCATCGGCGCCTCGGGCCTGGTGGCGCGCAACTTCAGACTGGAAGCTGATGAAGATTGGCATTAACGCCGTCGCCGAGCAGGATATGCACGCCCTGCTGGCCACCGTCCAGGCGATGTCGCCGGACGATCTGCTGTTCGCCATCTCCTACTCCGGCGAGCGGCGCGAAATCAACATGGCGGCGGCAGAAGCCCTGCGCGTTGGCTGCCGGATCCTGGCGATCACCGGTTTCAGCCCCAACGCGCTGCAGCAGCAGGCCTCCCAGTGCCTGTATACCATTGCCGAAGAGCAGGCGACGCGCAGCGCGGCGATCTCCTCAACCAGCGCGCAGATGATGCTGACGGATCTGCTGTTTATGGCGCTGGTCCAGCAGGATCTTGAGCATGCGCCGGACCGCATTCGCCACAGCGAGGCGCTGGTGAAAAAACTGGTGTGAGCAGAAAATGGGCGTATAATGCCGCCCTGTTTGTGTTGTTTCTGAGAATTACCCGATGGCGCTGTTAATTACCAAAAAATGCATCAACTGCGATATGTGCGAACCGGAATGCCCCAACGAGGCCATTTCGATGGGTGATAGCATTTATGAAATTAACAGCGATCGCTGCACGGAGTGCGTGGGCCATTATGAAACGCCCACCTGTCAAAAAGTGTGCCCGATCCCCAATACGATCCTCAAAGATCCGGCGCGTCCCGAGAGCGAAGAGCAACTGTGGGATAAGTTTGTGCTGATGCACCACGCGGATAAAATCTAGCTTTCGATAATGACCGTTGCGCAGGCGTAGTGGCGCTCATCGGCCAGCGTGACGTGAATCGCGCTGACCCCCAGGCGCTGCGCCAGATTCTTCGCCTCACCCCATAAGCGCAGCTTCGGTTTACCCAGCTCATCGTTGTAGACTTCAAACTGGTTAAAAGCCAAACCGTTACGAATCCCGGTACCCAGCGCTTTTGCCGCCGCCTCTTTGACCGCAAAGCGCTTGGCCAGAAAACGCACCGGCTGCTGGTGCTGCTCCCAGATGGCCCACTCGCTATCGCTTAATACGCGTCGGGCAAGGCGATCGCCGCTGCGGGCGATCACCGCTTCAATGCGGGCAATTTCAACGATATCCGTGCCCAGCCCGAGAATAGCCATTACGGACGGGCTTCCTGCATCAGGCGCTTCATTTCAGCAACCGCTTCCTTCAGGCCGCTCATCACCGCGCGACCGATAATCGCGTGGCCGATATTCAGCTCATGCATTTCCGGCAGCCGGGCGATGGCCTTGACGTTGTGGTAGGTCAGGCCGTGGCCGGCATTAACCTTCAGGCCAAGGCTGGCGGCATAGGTGGCCGCTTTGGCAATGCGCTCGAGCTCTTTGGCCTGCTGCGCGTCGCTTTCGGCATCCGCGTAGCAGCCGGTATGAATTTCGATATAGGGCGCGCCGACTTCCGCCGCCGCCTCAATTTGCGCAAAATCGGCATCAATGAACAGCGAAACCAGAATGCCGGCATCGGCAAGACGCCGGCAGGCGTCGCGCATTTTTTCGCGCTGGCCGGCCACGTCCAGGCCGCCTTCGGTGGTCACTTCCTGGCGCTTTTCCGGCACCAGGCAGCAGAAATGGGGTTTGGTTTCGCAGGCGATAGCCAGCATCTCTTCGGTCACCGCCATTTCGAGATTCATGCGGGTATCCAGCGTCTGACGCAGGATGCGCACGTCGCGGTCGGTGATATGGCGGCGATCTTCACGCAGATGCACGGTAATGCCGTCGGCGCCGGCCTGCTCGGCGATAAAAGCGGCCTGTACCGGGTCCGGGTATGCGGTGCCGCGAGCGTTACGTAGCGTTGCGATATGGTCAATGTTGACCCCTAACAGTAATTCAGCCATGACAATCCTCATTGTTCATTATTTGTTTTATCCGCTCGCGCCGCGCTGGCGGGGATAAACTGGCGAAACAGCTCCCGACTCTTCAGCGGTTTGCCGCCAAGATACGGCTTCAGGGCGATACGGGTAAAGCGTTTGGCGGCACGTAAGGCATCGCTATCCGGAAATTCACGGCTAGCCAGCGCCTTCAAATGGTGCCCGGTAAAGCTGCTGTTATCAATAACCAGGCTGGCGATAAAGCCTTTTTCTTCGCGATAGCGATAGGTCATGGTATCGGAGACCGCTTCGCCGCTACCGGCGCAGTGCAGGAAATCGACGCCGTAGCCGAGATGCCCGAGCAGGGCCAGCTCGAAGCGCCGTAAAGCGGGTTCCGGCGAACCGCTCGCCCCGGCCAGCGCCTGCAGGCAGTGCAGATAATCGAAGAACAGCTCAGAGAAGCGGGTTTCGTGTTCGAGCACGCGGGCGAGCAGCTCATTGACGTAGAGGCCGCTATAGAGCGCGATCCCGCTGAGCGGGAGCGCCAGCGAGACGGCTTCGGCGCTGCGCAGCGTTTTGACTTCGCCACGGCCGCCAAAGCGGAGCAGTAAGGGGGTAAAAGGCTGGAGAGCGCCTTTGAGGCTGGAGCGTTTGGAACGCGCGCCTTTGGCAACAAGGCGCACACGGCCCGACTCTTCCGTGAAGACGTCCAGCATCAGGCTGGTTTCGCTCCACGGGCGGCTATGCAGGACGAAAGCGCGCTGCCAGCCTTCCATCATACGCGTCGTCTTGCAGGCTGCGGGGGCGTTGACCGCGCCCACTCACCCCGGACGCTGACTGCGCTAAGCTCCCGGAGACTCGCGATCGTGCCGCCTGCCTGCGCCTCGTAAGCCATAGAGTATTTAACTCAGAGATCGTCAACGTAGCCGAGGCTGCGCAGCGCGCGCTCGTCGTCGGCCCAGCCGGATTTGACCTTCACCCACAGTTCGAGGTGAACCGGCGCTTCGAACATATCCTGCATGTCTTTACGCGCTTCAATACCGATGGTTTTGATTTTGGCACCTTTGTTGCCAATCACCATCTTCTTCTGCCCTTCGCGCTCAACGAGGATTAGGCCGTTAATATCATAACCGCCGCGTTCGTTGGCCTGGAAACGCTCGATCTCAACCGTAACGGAGTACGGCAGCTCGGCGCCGAGGAAGCGCATCAGCTTCTCACGGATGATTTCAGAAGCCATAAAGCGCTGGGAGCGATCGGTGATGTAATCTTCCGGGAAGTGATGAATCGCTTCCGGCAGATGTTTACGCACGATCCCGGCGATAGTATCGACGTTGGTCCCGGTTTCTGCGGAAATCGGCACGATATCGAGGAAGTTCATCTGGCTTGCCAGGAACTGCAGGTGCGGCAGCAGATCGGCCTTCTCCTGCACGTTATCGACTTTGTTCACCGCAAGAATAATCGGCGCCCTGGCGTCGCGTAGCTTGCCCAGCACCATTTCGTCATCGGCGGTCCAGCGGGTACCTTCAACCACGAAGATCACCAGCTCAACGTCGCCAATCGAACTGCTTGCCGCTTTGTTCATCAGGCGGTTAATCGCCCGCTTCTCTTCCATATGCAGGCCAGGGGTATCAACGTAGATTGCCTGATACGGCCCTTCGGTATGGATACCGACGATGCGGTGACGGGTGGTCTGCGCTTTACGCGAAGTAATCGAAATCTTCTGCCCAAGCAGCTTGTTCAACAGCGTGGATTTACCCACGTTCGGGCGGCCAACGATGGCAACAAACCCGCAGTAATTTTTTTCTTCGCTCATTCCAGCTCCAGCTTTTTCAGCGCCTGTTCGGCGGCAGCCTGCTCCGCCTTGCGACGGCTGGAACCCGTGCCGACCACCGGTTCACTCAGGCCGCTAACCTGGCAGTGGATAGTAAATTCCTGATCGTGTGCTTCCCCGCGCACCTGCACCACCAAATAGGATGGCAGCGGCAGGTGGCGACCCTGCAGATACTCCTGCAGACGGGTCTTCGGATCTTTTTGCTTATCGCCCGGGCTAATTTCGTCCAGACGAGTTTGGTACCAGGAGAGGATCAGACG
The DNA here is from genome assembly GCF_050058015.1 of Klebsiella sp. WOUb02. Lineage (NCBI taxonomy): Bacteria > Pseudomonadati > Pseudomonadota > Gammaproteobacteria > Enterobacterales > Enterobacteriaceae > Klebsiella > Klebsiella sp. WOUb02. The sequence goes on along the minus strand of NZ_CP170105.1, from coordinate 73,627 downwards.
TTCGATATTCTGGATATCGCTGTCGAGGAAGACTCCGCCAATTAACGCTTCGACGGTATCAGCCAGAATCGACTCACGACGGAAGCCACCGCTTTTCAATTCACCCGGCCCCAGACGCAGACATTCACCCAGTTCGAACTCGCGGGCGATTTCCGCCAGCGTGTTGCCTCGTACCAGCGTCGCGCGCATGCGGCTCATATCGCCTTCGTCAACCCGAGGGAAGCGATGGTAGAGCGCATTCGCGATCACAAAACTCAAAATAGAGTCGCCTAAGAATTCCAGGCGCTCATTGTGTTTGCTGCTGGCACTGCGGTGAGTTAATGCCTGTTGCAACAGCTCCTGATGATTAAAAGTGTAGCCCAGCTTCCGTTGAAGCCGATTAATTACGATGGGGTTCATGCGTTACCAATAGATGAATGCGTCAAAAATGCAGCACACGAAACCGACCTGAGCACTCTCGCCAACTTCACGTTGCATGCGCGCTTGCTTGTCGCCTTTCTGCAACCCAAATTATTGAGAGAATAAACAACCAACGCGGTTTCGTGTGCAGTGTCACTCTTACGAGAGACAACCAAACTTCGGGGGGATATTCTATACGCAACGACAGGGGATGTCGTTAGTTTGGATGGATTTAAATATTAAATAATTCACGCTGCCAATATTGCGGCGGCAGCGTGAATCGGCCGGGGAAATTAGTGGATGCTGCCGATGCGCGATAAACGCACGCCGGTCGGCCACTCGCCTTCCTGTTTTTCGAAGCTCATCCAGATGGCGGTAGCTTTGCCCACCAGGTTTGCTTCCGGCACAAAGCCCCAGTAGCGGCTATCCGCGCTATTATCGCGGTTGTCGCCCATCATGAAATAGTGGCCCGGCGGCACAATCCAGGTCGCCAGCGGCAGACCGGACTGATGGTAGTACATCCCCACCTGATCCTGGGCAATCGGCACGGTCAGAATCCTATGGGTCACCTCACCCAGCGTCTCTTTGCGCTCGGTCAGACGGATACCGTCCGCCTTGCTCTCGCCCTTCGGCAGTCTGCCAGAATCCGCTGGTCGCTTCCCCGCCGTTGCTGCGCGAGAAGGTCTGAACAAAATCGCTCGGCTCGACGTTGGAGTAAGTGACCGGCAGCGCGTTGCCGCACGCCTGGCCGGAGCTGCATCCCGGCAAGATGGTCACCTGCTTGGTCAGCGGATCGTAGGTGACTTTATCACCCGGTAAGCCCACCGCGCGCTTGATGTAGTCGAGACGCGGATCTTCCGGGTATTTAAACACCACAATATCGCCGCGCTTCGGATGCCCGGTTTCGATCAGCGTTTTCTGGTAGATAGGATCTTTAATCCCGTAAGCAAACTTCTCTACCAGAATAAAATCGCCGATCAGCAGCGTCGGCATCATCGAGCCCGACGGGATCTGGAACGGCTCATAAATAAATGAGCGCACCACCAGCACGATGGCCAGCACCGGGAACACCGAGGCCCCGGTTTCCAGCCAGCCCGGTTTCGGGCCGACTTTCTTCAGCGTTGTTTTATCAAGCCCTTCGCCGGTCGCCGCCTGAGCGGCGGCCTGGGCTGCGCGGCGCTTCGGTGCGAAGATAAACTTATCCAGACACCATAAAAGCCCCGTTACCAGGGTTGCGATCACCAGGATCAGGGCAAACATGTTCGCCATGACAGCTCCTTAATGGTTATTTTCCGTCTTTACCGACGTGCAGAATGGCGAGGAACGCTTCCTGCGGCAGCTCAACGTTGCCCACTTGCTTCATACGTTTCTTACCGTCTTTCTGCTTCTGCAGCAGCTTTTTCTTACGGCTGACGTCACCGCCGTAGCACTTCGCCAGCACGTTTTTACGCAGCTGCTTAACGGTGGAACGGGCGATGATGTGGTTGCCGATTGCCGCCTGAATGGCGATATCGAACTGTTGACGCGGGATCAGCTCTTTCATCTTCTCCACCAGCTCGCGGCCGCGGTACGGGGCGTTATCGTTGTGGGTGATCAGCGCCAGCGCATCGACGCGCTCGCCGTTGATCAGCACATCGACGCGCACCATGTTGGATGCCTGGAAGCGCTTGAAGTTGTAGTCCAGCGACGCGTAGCCGCGGGACGTTGACTTCAGGCGATCGAAGAAGTCGAGCACCACTTCCGCCATCGGGATTTCATAGGTCAGCGCAACCTGTTTACCGTGGTAAACCATGTTGGTCTGCACGCCGCGTTTCTCAATGCACAGGGTGATGACGTTGCCGAGGTACTCCTGCGGCAGCAGCATATGACACTCGGCAATCGGCTCGCGCAGCTCGTAAATGTTATTCAGCGGCGGCAGCTTGGACGGGCTGTCGACGTAGATAACCTCTTTCGCCGTGGTCTCGACTTCATAGACCACCGTTGGCGCGGTGGTAATCAGGTCCAGATCGTATTCGCGCTCCAGACGCTCCTGGATGATCTCCATGTGCAGCAGGCCAAGGAAACCGCAGCGGAAGCCAAAGCCCAGCGCCGTCGAGCTTTCTGGTTCATAGAACAGCGAGGCGTCGTTGAGGCTCAGCTTGCCCAGCGCATCGCGGAAGCTTTCGTAATCGTCAGAGCTAACCGGGAACAGGCCGGCGTATACCTGCGGTTTGACCTTTTTGAAACCTGGCAGCGCTTTGTCCGCCGGATTACGGGCAGTGGTCAAGGTATCGCCCACCGGCGCGCCGAGGATGTCTTTAATCGCGCATACCAGCCAGCCTACTTCGCCGCATTTCAGCTCGGTACGATCGACCTGTTTCGGCGTAAAGATACCGAGGCGATCGGCGTTATAAACCTGTCCGGTACTGATGACCTTGATTTTGTCGCCCTTGCGCATGGTGCCGTTTTTAATCCGCACCAGCGAAACGACGCCGAGATAGTTATCGAACCAGGAGTCGATGATCAGCGCCTGCAGCGGGGCGTCCGGATCACCTTCCGGCGGCGGAATGTCGCGCACCAGTCGCTCCAGCACGTCGGGAACGCCTACGCCGGTCTTCGCCGAGCAGCGCACCGCATCGGTGGCGTCAATGCCGACGATATCTTCAATTTCTTCCGCCACGCGCTCCGGATCGGCCGCAGGCAGGTCGATTTTGTTGAGGACCGGCACAACTTCCAGATCCATTTCCATCGCGGTATAACAGTTCGCCAGCGTTTGGGCCTCAACCCCTTGACCAGCATCGACAACCAGCAGCGCGCCTTCGCAGGCGGCCAGAGAGCGCGAAACTTCATAGGAGAAGTCGACGTGTCCCGGGGTGTCGATAAAGTTCAGCTGGTAGGTCTCGCCGTTGGTAGCCTTATAATCCAGGGTGACGCTCTGCGCTTTAATGGTAATGCCGCGCTCACGCTCAAGATCCATGGAATCCAGTACCTGGGCTTCCATTTCACGATCGGAAAGGCCACCGCAAATCTGGATGATACGGTCAGACAACGTAGACTTACCGTGGTCGATGTGGGCGATGATTGAAAAGTTTCTTATATTCTTCATATATAAGGATTTTTTAACCTTACTTTGTAACGTTTTCTATTTAATGGACGCATCGGTGGACACTATCGCAAACCTACCTGTCCGTATACTGGTCTGCATATTACACTGTAGCGCCTTAATCGTCAGCAAGGGATACGTTACAGGAACGAACTAGGATTATCGCAAGGCTCTTCTTATGTTTTATCGAGAAACTAAATCCTTTCATTAAACAGGGCAGTCATCCCGACGCAGATCGTTAACGGAAAATGTGACTACGCCGTAAACACCCTCACCCTCTATCGCCTCACCATCCACTGTTGTTAGCGCATCGCCCGCTACCTTTGTTCAGATGAAATATTTTAAACAAACAACTCCTTAAACCCTCCATTTTTCCACCAGTTTGATGAATTATCATCTGAAAACCTCATTGCTATGAGGTCTGGAGCTACGATGGGGCTCCTGAATGTGTGTGTAGCATATTTCACTGTCGAATTTGACACCGCCTTTCTCTGGGCGGTTTTTTTTCTTTATCGATAAGGTTCCGTTTTGGGACTTGAAACAACCTTCGTCTGCATGCTGGTTCTGTTGGCAATGAGTTTACTTATCTCATGAAGTTAATGCCTTCGACGGCCATACCACCTGAGCCATATCTCTCTTTTTCCATATTTTTTCCATATTCTTTATGTATAAAGAGAGCGTTCACAGGGAAATGAACGCATTGAGTGAGTGAATAAAAAATAGGTAGCACGTAAACCTGGTTCCCCTCGTTCCAACGAGGGGCTTTTTACCTTGATCCGTCAGCGGGAAAATATTTGTAAACCGTTTTCACGCCCACCCCGATCACGTCCGCGACCTGCTGCCGTGTGGCGCCGTTACCGGAGCCGCCGGAGCGCGCGCTTTAATCCCGGTCTCCTCGCGTTCTTTCCGCTCGCCGTATCCTCGTAAATCAGCTCACATTCTGCGCGAATCAGCGCATTTTTCTGTAAATCGAGGTTTTGATCCCCCGTGGACACCCGTGCATAACCAATCAGCATGTTGTAACCCTCTGAAAAAGCTGATTGTAAATTGGCTGGGTTCTTCGCGTAAACCTGGGTTCAGGCGAAGAGGGTATGGGCGACTATTTGCTTGCTGCAAAACTGACTGTGGATGGCGCGGTTTCAAGAACTCAGCATGATAAAAACGCTGAGTCGATGAGCCTTATGGACTTTGGAGGAGACAGAGACGCAGTTAACCCGCTGGACATTGAAGCCGAGGCCAGGGCCCGCGCAACCTCTCTGCGCATTCCCTACCTAGGATATGATCAGTAACCGGGTAACGCCTGCGTCGGTCTGCGGGATTTTGGTGGTCGAGGTGTACAGCAGGTTATAGAGATTGGTCTGAACGAAGTTCTGCAGCCAGTCCAGTCCGTGGCGCTCATCAAAGAAGTCACCGTTCGCCATCACACCCTGCTGGATAATCGCCGTATCGTTGGCGTAGTAGACGTAGACGTTACCGTTAATGGCATCAATAGCAGCGGCCTGTGCGGTTGTCAGCGTCTCGTAGGTAATACCCGGCTCAGTTTTAAACTTCAGGGTGATGGTGGTATTGCTGCCGGTGAAATTCACCGTGAATGCGCGGCCAAAGGCCGAGATAGCAGCATATTTGCTGCTGGAGCTGTACTGCCAGAACGTACGGCTGTAGCCAGCGGCTTTCAGCTTATAGCCGATGTTGTCGGTATTTCCCGACACCAGCACATTCACATCATCAGTGGTAACGGCCAGAATGCGGCTCAGGCTGGATGCCTCGATCGCCGCAGCAACCGAAATTACGTCAGCATCAACCAGATCGGCACTGTCGGCAATTGCCAGCCCGTACCAGTTGGTATACTCCAGCGAGGCATTAGCTTCCAGAGAGCGGTCAACGGTCACCACCCCGGAGAACGGGATATCCTGCGGCGTATTGATCGGGAAGTTATCTTCGTCAACCGTCTGCACCTGCCGGTGACATACCAGCGTCAGATCGACAAAATCCGGGTCTAACAGGACTTCAGTCACATCGAGAAACGGCATTATTTTTTCCTCACGACGTATTGAATCGCACGCAAAAGGAAGCCATGCGCATAGAGAGGTTTGAGGTGGCCCACGTTTTGGTTGCGTTGGTCGGCGTCACCTGAGACAGGTTAAGCAGACCTTTAGCGCCTTTTGCCGTGTCACCGATATAAACCTGCTCATCGGTATCCATACCCCACTTCAGCTGCATGCCGTCGTATTTCTGGGTATCGATGGGGCGACCGACCTGCGCCGCAGCATTCAGTTCAATAACTGTCCAGCCCAGTTCCATCCCCCATAACGTGAGCGGAAAGCCTGATTTTTCGATATCAACATTGACACCGGCAATCGCAGTGGCCAGCGGACTGATCCAGTTCTTACCGTTGGCATTAGGCGTACCCGATGCCGCAAAGGTGGAGTTAGTGAACGAGTCTGATTTCGTCCGCGATAGACACGTCTTCGCGCAGTTGAATGTCGCGACTCCACGTCTGGATAGTCAGAGGCAGGTTCAGCGTCTGATCGAGGCGTTCCAGTTCATGAATAAGAAAGGCACCAGTGCTATCGATGGTGGCCTGGTCAAATGTCTGCATTTGCGATTTCCTTAAATATTAAAGGCCAGTTCAATGTAGCCGTTCGTGTCGCCAGGGCCATTGAAGTAAGCGTTGGTGATCTGCACGGTATTCGCGCCATCCGCAGCCGCGAGGAAGGCACCCAGCGGGCTTGCACGCGCATAAACACCGCGCCACCAAGCGCCACAGCGCTGGCATCTGCACCGAGATTCACCCCCACATAGCCACGCTTCATGCAGTCGCCCGCGAAGTTAAAGCCAGTGCCAATCTGGCGAACCTTGTCAGGCTGAGATGCCGTCGGATATGGACGAACATAGATACCGACCACAACAGCAGCCGTATCAGCCGCCTCAATCGGCACAAACTTTCCTGCAGAGAACTTCCCGGCGAGGCCGTACGCGGCGAATACCTTCGTGCTGTCCAGCGTCTGGGGTTCAACCGTCAGATCTTGCGGACGTGAAATTGCACCGGCGATGCCCGAAGACATCCGGTAGAGAATAGTGTTGTCCATTGAATGCCTCGTTAGCGTTTAGCCCAGAGTTCCTTCGCGGCAGCGTTAATTTCCGCGATGGTTTTGATAGTGGTGGTATTCATAGAACGAATACTGTCTGTTGTTTGCAATGCGGTATTGCGGTTTTTCGCCAGCTCAGACACCGCGTTAAAGGCCATATCCACAGTGGCTTTTTTTAGCTTGGTGATATCAGCATCACCCACGATAGAGCGCACCATCACCTGATCAGCGGTTGCCAGCACAGAGCGCTTGAACGCGGTCGGTTTTGCCGAAGATGGTAACTGGATACCAGGCTGAATAAGATCGGCACGATAAGCGGCGTCACCAGTAACGGCGCCCTCTTTCTCGTCCTTCTCTTCTTCATCTTCATCACCTGTTGCCGCTGCCGGGGTCAGCTTGGCAACCGTCTCAATCAGCGCCTTACCCCATGCAGGAATTTCTTCCTCACCATCGCCGGTACCAGGCAATGCCGGGCCGGGAAGCGGATTTTGCGGCGCAAGGTTAATGACCACTCCGCCGGGTGTCATAGAGGTCGATACATCGTTATCGCCCGTGACATCATCAGGCGGGTTATCGATAAGGCTCGCCATTTCAGCGGCGTCCCCGGTTTTGCGGGCTTTAAGGAGCCGGGTAAACCAGTTTTTAGTAGTGCTTTGCATAGCGTCCCCTATTTTGCATCGGATACCAGCCCTGCCATTAGGAACAAGAGCCAGATGATTTCCGGTTATCGCAGACTGAATCGCGAGACCGGGTGAAATTGATTTATAGTCAGCATGTATCCACAGCTAACCTCATCATCGCCATCATCAATCGCCTGGAGTCCTTCAGGGCTTTTGACAATGACATCAGCAAGCAGAAGATCGGACTTATCGCCCTCCCCGCGCCTGACGTTTTGAATGTGTCCGTGAGCCAGCAGCCGCCAGTTATCAGGGGCAACAAAAATAATTTCGCCATTGAAATCACGAGGGTGACCAATCGTTACGGCCATACCTTCGAAAGAAGCAATGGCACGCTCACTGAACACCTCCTCAGGTGTCCGACGTACAATGATCTTCCCGCGCGAATCCGGGATGATTTCAGGCTCTGGTCGCTCGGTCTTGTCGTACTCCTGCTCGCCTGTGCGACCGATCGGCACATCTTTGAATAGCACCGACCCATCAGCGAGCTGGAATCGCGTGTTCCCCAGACGGGTTTTAAAGAAATATTTCATGAGTTACCTGCTGCTATCAGGCAAGAAAAAAGGCCGATCATTGGCGACCTTCAGTAAAGGGATAATTGTCCGAAATACCGGGCTATTTAACATAATGGTTCTTACCCGCACCACCGAAATTGGACTGAATTAAAATGTCCCGCTAAAGCCCTGAAACCAGCGTTTATCTAACCAGAAATGAAGCCTTTTCGAATGCAACATTTTGATAACATTTAACGGGTATGAGGTTTCGGTTAGAGTCGGTGGTGAAAGCTGTATTTTCTTAAGTTATTACCTACAGTTTTGTAATGCTCTTTATCACTATTCGTAAAACCTTGGGATTTGCTTGTTGAGCAACGAGAAGCAAGTACCTGGAGTGCTCTTCAATAATCTCGCCATCAGCACAGGATGGCTCAGTGTAGAAGCTGCTATTGCCGCTATACACGGCAACTCCGTCTTTGTTAATACCCTCGAAATAAGTGTAATAGTTGTGTTTACTCATTTTCTCGGCTCCGGTATCTGAACTTCCGACCAGCATTTGCAGTTCGGTAGGCATCCTGCATGGCCTGTCATCCCGTCTAGCGTTGGCGGGTTATCCCAGCGCACAAACTTATCTTTCATTTTGCGGTGTGATGGTCGGGTGCCAGCCCCTTCAATACGCCACCAGTAACCCTCAGAACCAACGGCCAGCGCTCGCGCCTGCGTCAATGCTCCGGTAGCGCGGCCAATCTCCGTACGGGCTATCATGCGTGCTCTGCTGGCTGCTACGCCGCCCGTTTCCATAATCATCTCGTAGAGCTGATCCGGGCGCTCGCCGTTGATAACGGCCTGTATGGCTCTTTCCTGAATTTCTCTTACGCGGCCTGCCGCCTCTAATGGCAGGGACTTCATATAGCGAATCTGGCGGTAGACAATATCCTGCGCCACCATACCGATCGGGGTGTTGCTGACCACGTCGCGCAACCCTACCGAAATCTCTTCAGAGACAGACCGCCACTGATTCCACTCTTCCTGTTCTACCTGGGCGAACATCTTGCGGCCAACCATTTCAGCCCAGTCGTCAATTACCCCTGAGTAGTCAATCAACAATGGACATGCCCCATTCGTTTTCGGTGATTTTCTGCTGGTAAGGCAGTTTCACACCATCCATACGGATCAGGCGGCTGTGGTGAACGTTCCACGCAGGCAGCCCCTGCGCCGTCGTCACGATGTCGTAGAACTCAGGCTTACCGAGATTAGGCCCAAGCGCTTTAATGCGCCTGGTGAGCTGCGGGTTAATCATCCAGCGGTCAAGTACAGCCAGACCTTTAAAGCTGCCCTTACCAACCTTGTCCAGAATCAGCGGCGTCAGTGGTGCCTGACCTTCAATCAGAATCAGCGCCACTGCCCCGCCATACAGTCGGGACCACTTCAACGTTTCGTTGATACAGTCCCATAGCTTCAGCTCATCAAATTTCGACTCCAGGACGCCGCGACGTTTCGGGTCTATCTCACTGGTGATCCGCACGCCCTTTTTCGTCATATCATCTGCTTTCGAATCGACAGCAGCGCCAATAATCCAGGAGGAACGATAAGCCCACTCGATGAGCAGGCGGTTACGGCTGGTATAGTTCGCCCTGTAGGTCGATGCGGCATGCTGGTTTGGCTGCTGCATGCCGACACGGGCAATAAAGTTATCGTACGAATCCGCCGTGGCGACTCGTCCTGTTTTCTTCGCCATTGCGTTGATACTCCAGTTATTTTGATACCAGTGACGAAACAGATAAGTTGTTAAAAAACGACCCGATTTAACATAATGACTGTTACCCGCACCAGCCGGATCCCTCCCATGATGAAATGTCCGCCAAAGGCTTATTTCACAGGGTAAAGTGGCTAAAAGTGCATGAATAAAACGTGCATAAACAGGGCCTAAAAGTGAATAGCCCGGATTTATGTCGAAGGGGGTATTTCCTGGTGTTTAGCTGTTTCCCAACGCTTCCCAGATATCCAGTGCGGAATCCGTCGGTGCAAACGCCATTATGAAAGCGTCAGCAACGTTAGGAGATGGAACGTCACGCTTGGCGAGGTCCTTCTTGCTTTCCACCATCACGCGCCCGTTTTTGTCAAAATCGCGATGCGGGGTGGTAAGTTCCAGCTTGAGCTTTTCCAGCAGCGGACAAGATGAGTCGATACTTATCAGCTCATCTACCGGGTACTGCTCACCGTTCTTAACCGCGTTGAAGGTATTACGGAAGCGATCCGCTACCAGCCACCATGCCTGTGCCTTAAGGTTTGCGAAAAAGTCTTTATTCGGAATGCCAATGTATTCATTGTCTGGCTCGTTTACGCTGGCACCAGCATTAAACCGCTGGTAGTTAATGTGCGAGGCGTACATGTTCTCTCGCTTGCGATCCTCGTTTATCTCTGAGAATTTGGCGCCAGCTGAAGCGCCGACACCAATAGAGTCGTAAACAATATCCGCCTCACGTCCCATTGCTGCCTGATAGGTACGCTGGCAGCTCTTCAGCAATTCGTCCTCTTTCGCCTTCCACTCATCAGCCCAGTACACTACCGAACCGTGGCGATAGACGTTAGCGCACTTATCTGCGCCGCTATCGGCAACGTCAAGCGAAGGCTGTATTTGTTCGACAGGAATATAGCAATACCAGCAGCATCCCATGATTTTGACGATGAACGGCCTCCGTAAAGCACTTTATTCCTGGCTCTCGTCGCCCAGAACGGACGTAGTGCCGGATTCAGCGTCGGCCTGGATATCAGAGTAGAAGTCATTGAGGTCACGCTCTCCGTTGCCATCATCTATGCCAGCATCACGGCGCAAGCGATCTGCCTCCAGTGATACCTTGTCAGTAGCGGCTTTGCGATAATCCGTGTCAGCAAATATTTTGCCTACCGTCGCAAGCGTGCCGACGATGGACTCAATGCGCACTGTGTTACGCATCATGGCTTTATCAGCAGCAACCATGAGCGCTGCCAATTTGTCCCGCGCCTCATCACTTTCAGCATCTTCCATCAACGTTAGCCAGCGGCCTATATTCTCAGCAGCTGTCAGGTTATTAGCCCGAAGACGAAAGAGTTCATCCTCAAGTTGCAGTACCCTGGCATCTTCAATGACGTCATCTTTGAAAAGCATTCTCCGGGCATAACCACCATGTTTTACAGCTTCCTGATTCCCGCGCTGGAATGGGTTGGTCGGGGGATCGGTACGCACCCCGCGTATCGGTTTCGTATCTGGTGGTGAATTGTCACTCTTCGGAATCGAAACTTCTCCCGAAGCATTGCCTTTACTGGCTTTATCTGGTTTCCGCTTCTGGTTTCCAGTTTCCAGTGGAAACTTTCCAGTGGAAACCTTTTCCCACCCCTCATCCTTTGCTCGCTTATTTATCGCTGTATGCGAAACACCAAACCTGCGAGCAATGCTCCTTACTGCCTCGCCAGTCTGGTACGCCGCTTTTATGGCCTCCCAGTCAGGCTTAGTCATGATCAATCCCTCACGTAGATATTATCCTCAGGAATGTTGGCCACTGACACCCCAGGAAAACTCCTAATGTATTGTTTCAAACTTGTTAAAAACCTGATCTGCCATATGATTAATAAGACTTTGTCCTGTTCTGATAAAGTTAAGCTTGACCAGGCTCAAGGATGAGCCCTCCTTCTTCAGGTCCTTTTCTTACCAGCATTATCGAAGCCACTCGGTGAATGGCTCCTGTAATGCCGCTATGCCACTTCAATAATAATCAGGTCAGCTACGCGCTTTTTTACTTCCTCTACGAAGGTAAAGACTGTTTCGGCATTAAGTGGCTTGTCAGCCATCTCATCTTCAACCTGCTTTACGATGGAAAAAAGTTCGTTAGCCGTTGGCATTTTTGCTTTTAATGCCACGGAAAGTTGACCGAAATCAGCAGCATGCTAACTCCTCTATTTCAGGCACTGTGTGCGGATGTAGTCCTGCAGATAGCCGACCTGCTTCGTCACTGTGTCGATTCGCTCTCTGAGGGTGAAATAATCCCGTTCAGCGGAGTCTGTAAGTCGGGGGCCGGAAGCATCGCCCATGCCGCCGGTGCCGGTCGCTCCGTTCGCTGGGCAGGTGGCGTTGAGCTGCAGCCGACGCTTGCCAGAAGCAACATCACGCTCAAGCTGATCGATAGTGGCTTTAGCATCTGCCAGTTCTCCGGTGTATTTGGCATCCAGTGCCGCAACGTCGCGCTGGCGGGTCTGCATGTCGGTGATGGTGTCGTTCGCCAGGTTTAGCTTGTGCTCGGCGCTATCAGCGCGGTTTGCTTCGTGTTCAGCCTTATCTTTGTAATGGCTGGCCGCGATAGCCAGCGCGGCTACCAGAGCGTTAGCATCAGCCTCTCGAAGCACCACAGTGTCAAAGTTTTCGAGCTGTTTTTTGATTTTGGCAATCAGCGCCAGTTCGGTGATATCAGTCATGCTGTGCCTCCTTGACGCTATCCCATTCAACCCAAGTGTTTTCACCGTCTGCATCAATATACGTTTCATCACTGCCACCTGTGCTCAATGAGCGCCTGCCCGTTGCGAATGAGTTTGGCTTTATCCTTCTCGCCAATCAGGAAAGGCATTGGTTCGCGCTGGAAGCCAGCCCGCATGTTCTGCGCATCATCCATGCCGATCATCACCGTTTCGCATTTGCTGACGCCCGTAATCAGGTAAGAGCGGTAGCGTTTTTCGAACTCGCGAGCCCGAAACGGCGTTTCCTCTTCACTCATCCCGGCGAACTCAATCCATCCCCCCATATCAGCAATCACCGCATGGATAGTCGGGTCGTCGAACACAACGCTATTGCGCCGACCGTAGCTGCAAATGGCTTTGTAGGCCTTAGACCAGGCAAGCAGCGCCCGACCGTCTTTGTTGCCTTCGATATGGCGCAGAAGGTCAGCAGGCTTTGGAAAAAACTGGCCGGTGTCGGTATCTCGGGTATGCCCCTGGAAAGAGCGCATTACGTCCTCAACCGGGTACGGCTTCAGCGCGTTCCAGTAAATCCCTATCATCACTTCGGAGATGTCCTTCCCGTAAATCTCCCCAATTGCCGCCATGGACTGGGCGAATTTTGATTTTTCAGTGTCGTTCATCAGAAAAGCTCTCCTGAATCAGATCCGCCAGCCCAGCGCTGGAGGGTTTCGAGGTTACGTGCGGTTGTTGCTGAGTACTGCCCTTGCGCGATTGCCATGGCATGAGCATCTCCAGCCAGGTCACGCAACTTTTCGACCTGCGCGGCGTCACGCAGAAGTGTTTCAATGCCGTCATAGCGTTTTCTGGAAGGATTCTTGCCCATGAGCCACGGATCACCTTTGGCTCCGGATATTGCCCGGCAGAGTTCATCTGCGGTGAAACCTTCTGCCAGTCGGGCCTTGATGCGCTTGCGGCGTTTGTCGTCAAGCTTTGCTGTTGGGTGGTGGTGTTCGGTCTGCCAGTGAGTAAAAACCAGTCTTACAGGGTCGGTCCTGAGTTCTTCCTGAATCACGTCATCGCCAGCCGGTTTTTCACACTCGTCCCCGGCGGGGACTATAGGGGTAATATTGTCTTTCTTGTCTTTTGTAATAGTGTCTTTTGTGTGTCCCTGTTGTGGTGACAGGTCTGTCACTGTTTTGGTGACACTTTTTGTCACCACCGTAGGGACAGTGTCACCATCATGGTGACTGTCACCACCGTGGTGACATTTGCTGTCACTACCATGGTGACGTACAGGTGTAGTGGCACACTGATACTGGCCACCTGATCGGAGGTGATATGCTCACCTCCACAACACGACAGGTGATCAAATGGCTAAACATTTCACGGCTGAATTTAAGCTCGAAGCTGCAAAACTGGTTGTCGACCACGGCTACACATTTGTTAAGGCCGCCGAAGCGGTTAATGTCAGCCATTCCGCTCTGACTCGCTGGGTCAATAAACTCAGGCTGGAGCGACAAGGTAAAACCCCTGCCGGGCTTCCTCTCACCCCTGAGCAGCTTGAGCTGCGTGAGATGAAGAAAAAAATACAACGCCTTGAAATGGAAAATGAAATATTAAAAAAGGCTACGGCGCTCTTAATGTCGGACTCACTCAACGGTTCACGGTAGTCGACAGGCTAAGGGCGCGATACCCGGTTACGACCCTGTGCCTGACCTTTAAGGTACATCGCAGCAGCTACAGGCACTGGCAGGCTTCGGCCAATGAGCCAGACGGGGAGCGCGTGAATAAACGCAGCCAGGTCATGGAGGCCTGGAACGCCAGTGGCGGTTCTGCCGGCGCCCGAAGCATCGCGAGCATCGTTACCCGGGACTCCGGTGTCAAAATGGGGCGTTGGCTGGCCGGTAGGCTGATGACTGAGCTGGGCATCGCCAGCTGTCAGGTACCCACCCACAAGTACAGGCGTGGCGGTAACGAGCACGTTGAAATACTGAATCATCTCAACCGCCAGTTCGCGGTCACAGAACCAGACCAGGTCTGGTGTGGCGATGTGACCTACATCTGGACAGGTAAATGCTGGGCTTATCTGGCGGTGGTGCTGGATCTGTTCGCCCGTAAACCGGTGGGCTGGGCCATGTCGACGTTGCCGGACTCGACACTGACGGTCAAAGCGTTGCAGATGGCCTGGGAGATGCGAGGTCGCCCAACAGGCGTAATGTTCCACAGTGACCAGGGCAGCCATTATACCAGCCGCAAATATCGGCAAGCACTGTGGCGCTGTCGGATAAAGCAAAGCATGAGTCGGCGGGGCAACTGCTGGGATAACGCCCCAATGGAGCGGTTCTTCCGGAGCCTGAAGACAGAATGGGTGCCGACGAAGGGCTACAACAGCTTCAACGAGGCCCAGAGCGCGATAATCCGATATATCACGGGCTATTACAGCGCCGTGCGGCCTCACTGGTACAACGGCGGCTTAACGCCAAACGAATCGGAGCGACTGTACTACATACAGTCTAATGCGGTGGCCAGTATTAGTTGACCACTACAAGGCCCTGTTTTAGCAGCTGGCACTTCCCACTCGTTCAGATTTTTATTCGGGCCAATTAAAGCCCCTTCCGCGACAAGTACGCGCATCTCAAGAAGCTCATTTTTAGCTGCGTTCACCTTCTGCCGTGGGAGTCTGGTCAACTGTGCAAGCTGAGTGTCTGCAATACGGTCCAGCTTTTTGTTGAACCCGTAAGTTTTGCGGCAAACGGCATGAGCAACCTTTGCCTGATTTTTAGTCAGGTTCGCACCGATAAGCTCCTCATACAGCTCGTTAGCCAGACGGGTATATCCATCGTCTGTATCGGCCACACGTAGCTCCTGTAGTGCCACGACAGGCACAGGAAAATTGATTAATTCGGCGGTATTTGCCATAATTACTCCTGTGAATTGATCCAGTTAATTCGCGTAGAAAGCCGTTAGTGTTCGAGCACTGCGGCTTTCGCCTTTTTCAGAACAGCCCCTGCCGCTTAACAGGCTTTGCTCTTTTCTTTTCGAACTTGTCAGACGGCAATGTCTGCTTCTCTGCCCATAGCTTTGCGTGGCGTAAAACATCATCAAAAATCCTCCCCTTACGACTTGCCTGTGACATGCGCTTGTACATATCGACGGCCTCGTATGCCCCCCCCCCTGAGCCACTGCCTGGGTGAACCCCTGACGCATGAGCTCTTCGCGGACGTTCTTCTCAATGAATTCGATGTGGTTCATTCAGCACCATCCCGATGCCTCATCCCGACCTCTTTTGGCGCGAAGGCCAATATCAGCCAGAGTCTCTAATGACTCCAGGTAAGGACGGGAAACGACCACCGATTCGGGTGGCACAATCTGCAGACCAAGAATCGAGAGTTCTCTTGCCAGTACGGCAAAGTGCCCTTCCCCCTTTCGGCGGCTGGCTGCCGACTCGCTAATCCCAAGATGTTCGGCGTAAACCTTCTGACTGATGGACGAAAGGCGGTTGAGCAGCACACTCTCAATCTCAGTCGGTTTGATGACGGGAGGTTCTGAATTGCGGGATATTGAGTTTTTCATCTGTGATACTTCCTCTGGTGTTAACGGTGGGAAATGGAGTTAAGGATTTCAGCAGCGCTGACCTTTCCTTCAGTAGCAACAACAATTGACTTGATAAATCGGGAGCCAATTTCCGCTCCATTGAGCCATTTGCTAACGGTTGATTGGTTTACGCCGGTTTTTCTCGCCAGCCTCTGTTTGAGAGCCAGCAATATCGATAGCGCGCTTGATTGCATCGTTAACTGTGTCGCTCATAAAAATTCCTCTTTGCATAATTTCAGGTGATTATGCGTTACGGAATTTAAATAAGCAAGTCTATTGGGACTTTGACATGGAATTCTTTCGGGAATATTTTTCGTGCTATGAAAACACTTAAAGAAAGACTGGCTTACGCCATGAGCGCTCTACTGGTAAAACCAACCAAACTGAGCTGGGGAAGCAGGCGGGGGTTCCGCAATCCTCAATATCTAAAATCCTACGAGGTGACAGTGAAACATCACGTCATTCTGGGAAGATTGCAGCTGCGTTGGGTGTTAGTGCTGACTGGCTTATCAATGGCACTGGTTCTATTTATGGAGAAGCTAGCCAACCAATTCAGGCCATTGACGTCTCAAAAAACGTTAAAGTGTTTGATTACAATGGTTTTACCGGAAATTATGTGTCCTGGTTTAATGAACTTCCAGACCATTTTCGCGCTTACATAATCCAGGGCTATACGGGGATATCACAGGCACCTTCCGGTGCTGTAGTGATTGTTGATCCTTCGACTCCGGTCTCTGCCAATGACTTAGTTTTAATTAAACTAAAAGAATCAATTTCCGCATTCAGATATCACATAGGCGGAGATGGTAATGGATATTTATCCGTAGACGATCCCCGTGTTCCTTTGGCGCCAGTGTCTGATCCGTCATCTGTAGTAGGGCCTATCGTCCAGCTCTTCATCCCAGAATTAAAAAAGTAAACAATAGCTCTATCAGGAGCCGAGGAGCTCGAATAACTCCCCGGCCCCATTCGCACATACAAAACGCCCATATATCAACCCCCTGGCACAACTGCCAGCGCCTTTAAGCCTGTATATTCATGGGTCTTCCCCTGTTGTGGTGGGTGGTACATAATTGATTGATTTTCAAACACCACACAGTGCCTTTATGGTGTCTCTTTTTACATGAGAGGGAATTCTTATGAGTGTGCCGCAAACAAAAGCTGAACTGCTTTTAGCTATTGATAAAAATTTTAGTAAATTAATTAGTTACCTCAACGCAATCCCACCAGAAATTACTTCAGATAAATCAATGGATGGACACGCCAAAGGAACGGAGATGAGTGTTCGTGATCTCGTTTCGTATCTGCTTGGATGGAATGCTCTTGTTGTAAAGTGGATCACTTCTGATGCTAAAGGTCTGCCTGTCGATTTTCCAGAAACTGGCTATAAATGGAATCAGCTTGGTCTTCTTGCTCAAAAATTTTACTCAGATTACAGTAAGTTAAGTTATGGATTGTTAGTGGCTGAACTTCAGACTGTAAAAAAAGAGATTGTGAACCTTATTGATGATCGTACCGATGATATTTTGTATGGAAGACCATGGTACACAAAATGGACGATGGGGAGAATGATCTCATTTAACACATCTTCGCCTTACGCCAACGCTAATGGAAGATTAAGAAAGTGGGCAAAAAATAATAATATCAGTTTGAAGTAAGCATCAGAGTGAAATTATATGGACGAAAAATCTCTCTATGCCCATATCCTTAACCTGACTGCTCCATGGCAGGTTAAATCCCTTATCCTCGATGAAAAGGCAGGTTTCGTTACTGTTACAGTCGGCATCGCTGAAAATACTCAGTTAACCTGTCCGACCTGCAGGAAATCCTGTTCTGTTCACGATCACCGACATCGTAAATGGCGCCATCTTGATACCTGCCAGTTCATGACATTAGTAGAAGCCGATGTTCCCCGCGTTATGTGCCCGGAGCATGGCTGCCAGACTCTGCCTGTACCGTGGGCAGGTCCCGGCAGTCGGTACACGCTGCTGTTCGAATCGTTCGTGCTCTCATGGCTAAAAATCAGCACCGTTGATGCGGTCAGGAAACAACTTAAACTTAGCTGGAATGCCGTTGACGGCATTATGACGCGCGCGGTTAAGCGCGGCCTGTCCCGGATTAAAAAGCCTTTATCAGCGCGTCATATGAATGTAGACGAAGTCGCCTTTAAAAAAGGGCATAGGTATATAACCGTGGTATCTGATCGCGACGGACGGGCGCTGGCATTAACCGATGATCGTGGCACAGAGAGTCTTGCCAGCTATCTCCGTTCGCTCACTGACAGTCAGTTGCTGGCCGTCAAAACACTCTCGATGGACATGAATGCGGGCTATATAAGAGCAGCGCGTATCCATTTACCCAATGCGGTCGAGAAAATCGCCTTCGATCGCTTCCATGTGGCCAAACAACTGGGCGAAGTGGTTGATAAAACCCGCCAGAATGAACATCCGCACCTCCCTGTTGAAAGTCGTCGTCAGGCAAAGGGGACGCGCTTCCTGTGGCAGTACAGCGATAAGTGGATGACGGAATCCAGGCAGGAGAAGCTGGTATGGCTGCGCGCACAGATGAAGCTGACGAGCCAATGTTGGGCGCTGAAAGAGCTGGCAAAGGACATCTGGAACAGCCCCTGGAGCGAGGAAAGACGGAATGACTGGCAGAGATGGCTGGCGCTGGCGGCTAACAGTGATGTTCCCCTGATGAAGAACGCGGCTAAGACGATAGGGAAAAGGCTGTACGGCATCCTGAATGCCATGCGGCATGGAGTCTCAAACGGAAACGCGGAGGCGCTGAACAGCAAGATCAGATTACTGAGAATAAAAGCCAGGGGATACCGCAACCGAGAGCGCTTTAAGCTGGGAGTAATGTTCCACTACGGGAAGCTGAATATGGCGTTCTGAGCTTTCCCACCATGATCGGGGAAGACCCATATTCATACAGTATACATGCTGAAACACAGTATTCCAGTAAAAAAATTCCCTTAAGAATCACCGCCACAAACACCTTAAGAATAATTTTATCAATCCACTATTGACTTGAACTATTCCTTATCGCATAGTTAGCTCATCCAAACAACACCGGCAACGCCGGTAATCGTAACAAAGCTCAGCTGGCCTTCTATAAGGGCTAATCAAGCGAGGTATGACATGTCACAGCAATCAACAAGATCCGACATGAGCAGAAAAGTAACGATTAGCTATCTCGGGAAGCGTGGCGGGGAGTGGTTCATTGTCTCCCCGTTAACGTTTGCTGCCGGGAATCAGCTACTGCTGGGACTTGAGGTAAGCGAAATCGAATCGGGCTTTGTCATCGGCGATGTACCCAAAGACCCGACAAAATTCGATGAATTCCTCTTTGGTGTCAGCATACGCGCGATAAACAACAACACCCTGGTTCTGGAGCACCTGAATCGTTATTTCGGTGTTTCTCTGCCAGGCCTCGAAAGTTGCTGGCAGTGCGTGTGCGTCGGTAAAAACTGACAGAAATTCTTTGTACTGGTTTTCGTCCCTGTAACAAAACAGGGGAATGACTTTTTGGGACATGTCGAACCTCCTTCGATTCTTAGTTGTGGAAAACCAAAGATATACCGTAAGCGCCCCATAATGAACGTGGCGTAAGGATTATTTTACGGAGGATAGGTTCCAGGGCAGCAGCTCATGTACCCGGTTTGAAGGCCAGTCGTTGATCTTGCTTATCACCTCGCACAACCAACCTTCCGGCTCCACACCGTTCAGTTTGCAGGTGCCAAGCAGGCTGTAGATGATGGCTGCTGCCTCACCCCCGTTGTCAGAGCCGAAGAACAGGTAGTTCTTTCTGCCAACCGCCACCGCGCGCAGCGCGTTTTCTCCGATGTTATTGTCGATTTCCACCTGACCGTTACGGCAGTACTCATTCAGGGCGTGCCACTGTTTCAGTATGTACGCGAACGCCTTCGCCGTCTCCGCGTGAACCGACAGCGTCGTCATTTGCGCCTCTATCCACTCGTGCAGCGATGTCATCAGCGGAACCGACCGTGCTTTTCTTATCTGCAGCCGTTTCCCGGCCGGGCTGCCGCGTATTTCCGCCTCGATGGCATACAACGCACCTATACGGTTCAGCGCTTCATTCGTCATTTCTGTCGGGCGTCGAACATGCTCATCGTGGATTTTCCTTCTGGCATGCGCCATGCACGCTGCTTCTCTGATGTGCCCGGACTCATACAGCGTGTCGTAAGCACCGTACGCATCTGCCTGAAGCACGCCTCTGTACCCTGAGAGATGTCGCTGAGGATGTTCCCCCTTACGGTCCGCTGAGTACGAGAACCAGACTGCCGGCGGTTCTGGCACCCCGGCGTTACGGTCATCCCGGACGTAGACCCACAGCCGACCGGTTCGCGTTTTACCACTCCCGGGCTCCAGCACCCTGACCGGCGTGTCATCAGTGTGCACCTTGCCAGCCTGCATAACGTACTGGTTGAGCGCCTCATGCAGCGGACGAAGCCGGTTGCCCATCATCGCGACCCAGCGGACCATCGTGTTACGGCTCAGCGCCAGTCCATGACGGGCGTAGATTTCTGTCTGCCGGTACAGCGGCGTATGCTCCACATATTTTCCGACCAGGATGCGGGCCAGCAGGCTGCTGCCCACACGACTGCCTTCTACCGGCTTTGCCGGGAGCGGGGCCTGCACGATAACGTCGCACCGGCTGCACGCCAGCTTCGGTCGGACCGTTTCGATGATTTTAAAGGCGGTTTTGATGATCTCCAGTTGCTCAGAGAGAGTTTCTCCCATCACCTTCAGACTCTCCACCACATGACAGGCAGACGCTGGTCGCTGGCAGTAAGGTCTGTGTTTCCCGAGGCAGGTCGGCTGGCAGCGGTTTTCGGGCGGTGTGGCGGGTGGGTTTTTCTGGCGTCGTTTGCGACACGACAACACTATCTGCTGGTATATCCGGTACCGGCTCGTTGCCATTCAGGCAGGTTTTTGCCGCCTCCAGTCGGCTTTCCAGCTCTGACAACCGTTTCTCTGCCTGGCGGATTTTGTTTTCCAGCTTATTACGGCTCTTTTCCGAACTCTGACCGAACAGCATTCGCCGTAGTTTATCCAGCTGTGCTTTCAGGCGGTTGATTTCCTGCTCATAACCCGCCACCTGGCCTGCATACTGGCGCAACCGGGTCTGCTGGTCGTTCAGCATCGCCCGCTGTTTACGCAGCATGGCTTTTAACTGGTCGATATCGTCAGGGAGTTCATTTTTCATACACCCGACATTACAACAGGTTACACCCGCAGGCCAGGACGTTGTGATGACTGTGGATGTTTCCAGTTGAGGCCTTCCAGCAGCATAGCCAGTTGCGCCGGGGTCAGATGGATCTTCCCGTCGCTGACAGCGGGCCAGACGAAGTGTCCACGCTCAAGACGTTTGATGAACAGGCACAGACCATCCTCATCGGACCACAGTAGCTTTACCATATCACCACGGCGCCCCCGGAAGATGAACAGGTGGCCGCTGAATGGGTCCTCGTTGAGGACATTCTGCACGCGGGAGGCCAGGCCGTTGAAGCCGTTTCTCATGTCGGTAACGCCCGTCACCAGCCAGATGCGGGAACCCGCAGGAAGGGATATCATCAGCCACCTCTCTTCAGTTCGCGAACCAGAGCCGACAGCATGGCCGGGGTGAGGTTGCCGGACAGCTTCAGGCGTGCACGGCCGATACTGACCTCACAGCATTGCCCGGCATCCGGTGGCAGGCTTTGCGCTGATGCTGCCGGGAGCTCGGGCAGCGCGGGTCGTGAGTATTCGGTGGTCACAACAGGAACGATATCGTCACTGATAATGGCCGGTGCTGGGGGTGTATCAGATGGCTCATCAACCAGATGACGATAGCGCTGACGCCAGGTGAACAGCAGGTTGTCATTAATCCCGTTCTGGCGGGCAAGCCGTGCCACGCAGGCACCGGGTTGCAGTGATCGCTGAACCAGGTCGAGTTTGAACGGCATGGAGTAGGTAGCCCGCTGGCGTGGGACTGTCGGTTGGGTCATTTGTGATAGAGTCCATTTAAAAATTAAGTGGACTCTATCATCACCGGATTAAAGGTACGTCGACAGACGTCGTTGCCGGGGCGCTTACGATATACCGGGGGAAGGTTCGGCACCAATTAGGGGGGGGGTAAGAATATGAGCAGAAACGGCATTCGTTCACTGGTGATTGTCCTGGCTATCTGCCTTGTTGCCTGGTCAGCGACAATTATCAAAATTCTTCACGTAACGGGGGTGTTCAATGGTTAGCCATCACTACGGAACCCAGACTCTTAATCGAGGAGCCGTTCAACCCGGAATGCTCGTCAGACACCGGGAAAGCATCTGGACAGCATCAGATAGTGCCCGTGGTCGCCTCTACCTGAATCGTGCCGCTGAGCGCACTTACACCACCGATTTGCTGGTTGAGGTGCTCCTCAACGATTCAGGTCACAGCCTGAGCCAGTAAGCCGGGTCAGGCAACAAACGAATTTAACTGAACGGGCAGCTATTACGGTGCCGGGCGTTTCACAACCAAATTTCAGGAGCGAGCTATGAACGCATACCGCGCATACGACGCTATCGAAGAACGCAGATGGGTTGAGCAACAGATCGAAGAGGAGCACGAAGCGTGGGTAGAGCGGCGCGCTCAGGAGTTGATTGCGGCCCTGCCGAAATCACCCGCCCTGCTTAGCCTGTTCCTGGATTCAGGGTTAGCTGTCGCGCTGTATGGCGACAAAGCTGGTGAGGCATTTAACGACTTCATCACCATCGCTGCCTATGAAAGGGCGGAGGTTGAGTGGCAACTCAAAGTTTCGTCCTGCCCGTTTTAACTGGAGGTCAATGTGAGACCAGGAATTTACATGGATATTTCCAACGAGGAATACCACTCGGGGCCCGGGATAAGCAAATCCCAACTGGATGACATAGCGATCAGCCCGGCAACCTACCAGTGGCGCAAGAGGGC
This sequence comes from Klebsiella sp. WOUb02, assembly GCF_050058015.1. NCBI lineage: Bacteria > Pseudomonadati > Pseudomonadota > Gammaproteobacteria > Enterobacterales > Enterobacteriaceae > Klebsiella > Klebsiella sp. WOUb02. Next base: position 50,908 of record NZ_CP170105.1, on the reverse strand, counting down.
CCCAGTAGACGAAGAAAAAACAAAAGCGCTTGACCTGGGAACGGACTTTCACTGCGCGGTGCTGGAGCCGCACCGGTTCGAAAAAATGTACCGGGTCGCACCTGATATTAACCGCCGGACCAATGCGGGAAAAGCAGAAGAGAAGGCGTTTTTTGAGAAGTGCCAGAAAGATGGGGAGATGCCAATTACGTACGACGAAGCGCGAAAAATAGAATTAATGCGCGGGTCGGTTATGGCACATCCGATTGCCAGGCAGCTAATCACTGCCAACGGCCATGCCGAGGCGTCGATCTACTGGAACGATGAACAATCAGGTCAGCTTTGCCGCTGCAGGCCGGACAAATTTATCCCTGACTGGAACTGGATTGTTGACGTCAAGACGACCGCAGATATGCGTAAGTTCCGCCGTGAATTCTACGACCTGCGCTACCACGTTCAGGATCCGTTCTATTCAGACGGGTATCAGCACCAGTTTGGCGAGTTGCCAACGTTCGTATTCGTCGTAACCAGCACCACCATTGAGTGCGGTCGCTATCCAACAGAGGTTTTCTTTCTTGATGAGGAAACCAAAACCGCCGGGCGCAATGAATACCGGTCAAATTTAGAAACCTATGCAGAGTGTCTGTCACGAGATGAATGGCCAGGCATAGCAACCCTGTCACTGCCCCGCTGGGCAAAGGAGATACGCAATGACTAATCAACCACCGATCGCATCAGCAGACCTGCAGAAAACTCAGCAAGGTAAGCAGGTAACGAAAACCCCAGAGCAGACCCTGGTTGGATTCATGAATCAGCCGGCTATGAAAAGCCAGCTTGCGGCAGCACTCCCGCGGCACATGACCGCCGATCGCATGATCCGCATCGTGACCACAGAGATTCGGAAAACGCCAGCGCTGGCAAAATGCGATCAGTCCAGCTTCATCGGTGCTGTTGTCCAGTGCTCTCAGCTTGGCCTTGAGCCCGGAAGCGCTCTTGGTCATGCATATCTCCTGCCTTTTGGTAACGGCAAATCAGCATCGGGGCAATCTGAGGATTTGATCAGATGTTTCCTTTTGAATACAGACCATCTCGTGCCATTCACGAAATAATTCTTCAAACGTGTGCTGACTGTTTATTTTTGCTTTGTCCAGACTCTGGCGGATTCGGGGATTCTCACCCCGGGCAAGGATAGCAGACCATTTAACGACCTCATCGCGAGCGGCCTTAAGCCCAAACTCAGGGTAACTACCGATTGTCATCTTGTCCTGCTTACCAAGAAAACGGTAACGGTAGAAAAAGGTTACCGCCCCCTTCCGGGATATGCGAACCCATAGGCCATCGCGGTCTGATTTCTCTTCGACCTTCTCTCTTTCACGCCCGAGGCAAGACTTTAGATAACTATCTGAAATAGCCATAGAAAATAATCCACCGTGTCCATCAGAAATGTTGTGATCGTGTCCATCATAGTTCATGGACGCGACTATGGACACAAAAAGAGTGGCTTATGTTGTCTTAGGTTGTCTGTATATGTAAACAGTGGTTTTTCGAAGAGGGTTGATTCTGGCGGGTCTTGAGCGGGAAATTGTCTAAGGTTGGCTTAGGGTGTCATGGTATCAATTGTCGATGTGGGCGATGATTGAAAAGTTACGTATATTCTTCATATTTAGAGTTAATTATGCCTTACGCGTATCATGAGGCCACTGTTCTGTGCCTGACGTTTTTTAATCCGAAAACGCCGCATTCTACACTACATCCTTGAAACCAGGAAATGCTCTTACAGCTAGCATAGCCGGAGTAAATGGCGGGCTCTTACGGGAATGGTAAATAAAAAACAGAGGCCAGTGGAATCACTGGCCTGCTTCTGAAGAGGGGGTCTCGATACGCACTAAATCGGGCGCTAAACCCACGCTAATGATGATCGGCTGCCACGACTGCCGAGCGGCCAGGCCGGGAGAGAGCCCGCGCGCAACCAGGAATCCGCCGACGCCGCCAAGTAGCGCGCCGCAGAGGGAGGCAAAATCATTAGCGAACAGCACCTGGAAGAGGGATGCCATCACAAACAGCCCAACCAGCGGCGCCATATACACCAGCAGCGCGGAGCCTAACAGGCTGCTCTCCGCGATGCCGAGCTCGACTTTTTGTCCGGGGCTCAGCGGCTGCGCGCTGGGCACGCTGATGGTGTGGCTGGTTTGCGGCCCCAGCTTATTCAGCACCCGGCTACCGCAGCCGGCGCGCGAGGCGCAGCTGCTGCAGGATGCTTTGACGTCGCAGTGTACCTGCGCCATGCCGTTGTGCCAGGAAACGACGGTCGCCCACTCTTTAATCATTGTACGGCCCTGAATTTGATGCTGTCGGCAATGCGCTTAGCCGTTTGCGGCGGCAGTTCGCCCACCACGGTAATCTCCGCGCCGTCGCGTACCGTCGTACTCACGGTACGACGCCCGGTACGCAGCAGCTGATCGCTGCTGTTTGCCGTTGCGCGGTTCACGTTAATCGAGAAGCTAAACAGCCCGTCCGAATAGAGGCGAGATTCCACCGGGCCGTCGAAGGTTGGCAGACGGCGCTGGCTGCTGGATATCTCGGAGATGCCCTGCGGTAGCCAGGCCGGAGCCCAGTTGAAGTTGGCTTTATCGCCACCTTCCGGCACCGACAGCTGCGGAGGCAAATTGGCCTTGGCCAGCGTCTCCATGCTGCTGCTCACCTTATCGCCAACGCTAAAGGACACAACCCGGAACTGCTCGAGGGTTTCGCCATCGCGGTCGAGCAAATCAACCCGCATCGGCAGCCGGGTTTCCGCATCGAGCCAGACGATATAGCTATAGCGCGTTCCGTCTCGCGCCACCACGCGGATCACTTCGCACAGGCGATCGGCAATACGCGTACGCCCCACGGAGATGAAGTCGTAGTAGGACGCCAGACGCTTGAAGTCGGTATAGGCCAGCGAAGGCAGGGAATCAACGATGTAGTCGCCGTTCAAGGTGAACGGGTCGAGCCCGGGCTCAAAGTAGCTGATCTCGTTACCGCGCAGCACAACCTCACGGCGAGGGCCATCGAGGCTGCAGCAGCTGAGCGAGAGGTTGATTGTTCAGCCGCGCGTGACGATAACGCAGCGACTCAACGCCCTGTTTGTTGATACTGACGAAGGACAGACTCATAATTGAGGGACTGGCTAGCCAGGTTCATTTGCTGCAACAACGCCCCGGAAGAGGTATCAGCCGAGGCGTTGACAGAGAAGAACAGGCTGCCTGCCAAGAGCGACATGGCACACCAAAGTTGCTTCATTACTGCGATTGCGTTCCTAAAGTTTGATAACCCGGTACCTGAACGGCGGCCTGCTGAGTCTGAGCTTGACCAAACTGAAGCTGTTCGGCGTGCAGGCGACGCTGTAATTCATAGTCCTGCAGCATAGCATTGATACGACGACGCTGCTCCTGGACCTGCACCTGCTGACCGGATCCTGCGGAAGCATCTGCCGGTACGCCCAGGCTGACCGGACTCGCTTTGCCCATCATCGGCATGGTGTTAAACACCGGCGCTTCAGGCTGCTGAGATGATTCGGTTTGCCCATTATACTGCTGGACGCCGACGATAACAGCAAGAGATACGCACGCGGCGACGCCCATTTGCGTAAGCGAGCTGGCCCACGGACGCACTTTCTGCCAGAAAGGCATCTGACGCCACTGATGCGGTGCCGGCTGAGATTCGGGAATAAGCGGCGCCGTCTGGCTAACGGGCTCGTTTTCGATGGCGGCCATCACGCGCGCTGAGATATCAAAGTGGAGCATCTCGGCGGTGTCGCCTCGCAGCGAATCGCGGATGAGATGGTAGCTCTCCCAGGTCTTTTGCATTTCAGAAGAACCGCTCAGCTCATTAAGCAGTTCGTTATCCAGCGTTTCACCATCCATTAAGGCCGAAAGTTTTTCTTTCTGCATGCCTGATACCCTTTTCAGTATTCCGCTATCGTCAACGCCTGATTAGCGGTTGAACTTTATTATCAATAGCTTCTCGTGCCCGGAATATACGCGAACGTACCGTTCCTACCGGACAATCCATGATAGCTGCTATCTCTTCATAGCTTAGGCCATCAAGCTCCCGCAACGTAATTGCCATGCGTAAATCTTCCGGGAGCGATTCAATGGTACGAAAAACTATTTGTCTCAGCTCTTCTGACAACATTAAGTTCTCAGGGTTCGAAATTTCTTTCAGCGCCCCGCCGCTTTCGAAGTTTTCAGCCTCATTGGCATCGACATCGCTGGACGGTGGGCGACGACCCTGAGCAACCAGATAATTCTTCGCCGTGTTTACGGCGATACGATATAACCAGGTATAAAAAGCGCTATCCCCACGGAAAGAGTCCAGCGCACGCCATGCTTTTACGAACGACTCCTGAACAACGTCAGGAATATCGCCCTGCGGCACGTAGCGGGAGACCAGGCTCGCGACCTTATGCTGATAGCGCACCACCAGCAGGTTAAACGCTTTCTGATCTCCTTTCTGGACCCGTTCGACAAGGACCTGATCCGTTAACTGCTCGCTCATCCGAGGTAATGTCTCCCCAAACCTAATTCCCATGAGTCTTCAAAGCACTACCCAATCACTGCATTATGAGCAAGCAGTCATTGGAGTACCTGAAAACAATAAAGTTCCGTTACGCCTTTGATTTTTGTCTGGCAACGGCGGACGATTTGTTATCTCTCATTATAAGTCCCGTTACTCAGCCGCAGATAAGATGATGAGGAAAAAGCGTAAGGTCCGCGAGAAGGGTAACGTAACACGGTTTATATTTCACTATAAAATCTGAAGCTAACGATCTGCTTCGCAAATATTTTCTTTCGTTTTGCTCCCGCCGGTTTGGCGCCGTATGTTTAGTTACCACAACAAACGGTAAAAAAAATGTACGATTTATCACGACCTGGTGCTATTGTGGCGCAATTGTGTTTAGTAAATTAAACAAAGGCCATGAATACAACTCCTGAGTTCTCCTGTGATGTATTGATTATTGGCAGCGGCGCTGCCGGTTTGTCGCTTGCCTTGCGTTTAGCGGAGCACAGTTCGGTCACCGTCCTGAGCAAAGGCCCGATCAGCGAAGGCTCCACCCTCTATGCGCAGGGCGGCATCGCCGCCGTCTTTGATGAAACGGACAGCATCGAATCTCACGTGGAGGATACGCTGATCGCCGGAGCGGGCCTTTGCGATCGTCACGCCGTCTCCTTCGTGGCGAGTAACGCCAAACCCTGCGTGCAGTGGCTTATCGATCAGGGGGTGCTGTTCGATACCCAGGTCCAGGCCAACGGCGAGGAGAGCTATCACCTGACGCGTGAAGGCGGCCACAGCCATCGCCGCATTCTCCATGCCGCCGACGCCACCGGTAAAGCCGTGGAAACCACCCTGGTCAGCCAGGCGCTGTCGCACCCCAATATCCGCGTGCTCGAACGCAGCAATGCCGTCGATCTGATTATTTCCGACAAGATTGGCCTGCCCGGCGATCGTCGGGTCGTCGGGGCGTGGATCTGGAACCGTAATAAAGAAAAGGTTGAGACCTGGGGGGCGAAAGCCGTTGTTCTGGCAACCGGCGGCGCGGCCAAGGTGTATCAATACACCACGAACCCGGACGTGTCGTCCGGCGACGGCATCGCGATGGCCTGGCGGGCGGGCTGTCGCGTCGCCAATCTTGAGTTCAATCAGTTCCACCCTACCGCGCTGTACCATCCGCAGGCGCGCAATTTTCTGCTGACCGAAGCGCTGCGCGGCGAAGGCGCCCATCTGAAGCGTCCGGACGGTTCGCGCTTTATGCCCGATTTTGACGACCGCGGCGAGCTGGCGCCGCGCGACGTCGTCGCCCGCGCCATCGACCATGAAATGAAGCGTCTCGGCGTTGACTGCATGTATCTGGATATCAGCCATAAGCCCGAAGCCTTTATCCGTCAGCACTTCCCGATGATTTACGAGAAGCTGCTCGGTCTCGGTATCGACCTGACGAAAGAGCCGGTTCCCATCGTGCCGGCGGCGCATTACACCTGCGGCGGAGTGATGGTTGACGATAACGGTCGGACCGATGTCGAGGGGCTGTATGCTATCGGCGAAGTCAGCTACACCGGGCTCCACGGCGCCAATCGCATGGCATCCAACTCGCTGCTCGAATGTCTGGTCTACGGCTGGTCGGCCGCCGAAGATATTCGGCGCACCATACCCCGGGTCCAGGCGGTTACCGACCTGCCGGCCTGGGATGAGAGCCAGGTTGAAATCCCCGATGAGCTGGTGGTTATCCAGCACAACTGGCACGAGCTGCGCCTGCTGATGTGGGACTACGTCGGGATTGTGCGCACGACCCGTCGCCTGGAGCGCGCCCTGCGGCGCGTTACCATGCTGCAGCAGGAGCTCGACGAATACTATGCCCGCTTCCGCGTCTCCAACAACCTGCTGGAGCTGCGTAACCTGGTGCAGGTTGCCGAGCTGATTGTCCGCTGCGCGATGCTGCGTAAAGAGAGCCGCGGCCTGCACTATACGCTGGACTACCCGGATCTGCTGCCGGACAGCGGACCGTCGGTTCTCGCGCCGGAAACTCACATAAAGAGATAGAAGTCCTGGGTCAGCGCGGTAAACCCTTCGGAGTATTGCTGCTCTGGCCCACGGATAATCAGCCTGTCGCTGAAGCACTCCCCCGCCGTCGGCGAGAAGGCAAGAAGCACCCGATGCGGCGCGCGCATTTCCGTTTCCGCCACGTCGGTGCGTAAACGCAGATGCCACCCCATCGTTTGCGCGCGCCGGGCAAAGGCATCGCCAATATCCACCGGCAGCACCACGCAGAAAAAGCCCTCTTCTGTGATACACTCCGCGGCGCAGCTTAATAGCGTCGCGTGATCGAGCGTGGTCGTATATCGCGCCTGTTCGCGCTGCGATGTTGCGCAGGGCACGCCTTCAGCAAAAAAGGGCGGATTGCTGACAATCAGCTCATAGCGTCGGGTTTGCGGCGGCTGCCACCGCTGAATATCGGCTTGATGCACCTCGATGCGGGCGGGCCAGGGAGAAGCAGCGGCGTTTTCCCGCGCCTGCTCTGCCGCATCTTCGTCCAGCTCAACCGCATCCAGAGCCACCTGCTCCCCGGTACGCTGGGCCAGCATCAGGGCCAGCAGGCCGCTGCCGGTACCGATATCCAGCACGTGCTTAACCTGGGCAATCGGCGCCCACGCGCCGAGCAAAATGCCGTCGGTGCCCACTTTCATTGCGCAGCGGTCGTGAGCGACAAAGAATTGTTTAAACGTAAAACCATTGCGCGGCAGCGCAAACTTCGACTGAGACATCCTGACAACCTTGCGGGCGAAAACTCCTGAGCTTAAGGCTATGCACAATACCGGAGAACAGATAGCCTTACAAACAGATGAACATTGCGCCCGTAACGTCTATAATCGTCGGCCCACTCAGAGGTAGATAATGACTGTAACGACTTTTTCCGAACTTGAACTCGACGAAAACCTGCTGGAAGCCCTCCAGGATAAAGGTTTCACACGCCCGACAGCCATTCAGGCCGCCGCTATTCCGCCTGCGCTCGATGGCCGTGATATTCTCGGTTCAGCCCCGACCGGCACCGGTAAAACAGCGGCGTATCTGCTGCCAGCGTTGCAGCACCTGCTTGATTTCCCGCGCAAGAAGTCAGGGCCTCCGCGTATTCTGATCCTGACGCCGACCCGCGAGCTGGCGATGCAGGTTGCTGACCATGCGCGCGAGCTGGCAGCGCACACCCATCTCGATATCGCCACCATTACCGGCGGCGTCGCGTTTATGAACCACGCGGAAGTGTTCAGCGAAAACCAGGATATCGTGGTCGCCACCACCGGCCGTCTGCTGCAGTATATTAAAGAAGAAAACTTCGACTGCCGCGCCGTAGAAACGCTGATCCTCGATGAAGCAGACCGGATGCTGGATTTGGGCTTCGCGCAGGATATCGAACATATTGCCGGTGAAACCCGCTGGCGTAAGCAGACCATGCTGTTCTCCGCGACCCTCGAAGGCGATGCCATCAAAGATTTTGCCGAGCGTCTGCTGGAAGAGCCGGTGGAAGTCTCCGCCTCCCCTTCCACCCGCGAGCGCAAGAAAATCCATCAGTGGTACTACCGCGCCGATGACGTTAAGCATAAAACCGCGCTGCTGATCAACCTGCTGCAGCAGCCGGACGCCACCCGTTCGATCGTCTTTGTGCGTAAGCGCGAGCGCGTTCACGAGCTGGCATCCTGGCTGCGCGAAGCCGGTATCAACACCTGCTGGCTGGAAGGCGAAATGGTGCAGGCCAAGCGTAACGAAGCGATTAAGCGCATGACCGATGGCCGCATGAACGTGCTGATTGCCACCGACGTCGCCGCGCGCGGGATCGATATCCCGGACGTCAGCCACGTCTTTAACTTCGATATGCCGCGCACCGCGGATACCTACCTGCACCGTATCGGTCGCACCGGCCGCGCCGGCAAGAAAGGCGTGGCGATTTCTCTGGTTGAAGCCCATGACCACCTGCTGCTGGGCAAGATTGGTCGCTACATCGACGAGCCGCTGAAGGCGCGCGTTATCGACGAACTGCGCCCATCCACCCGCGCGCCGAGCGAGAAGCAAACCGGCAAACCGTCTAAGAAAGTGCTGGCCAAACGCGCAGAGAAGAAAAAAGAAGAAAAAGAAAAGCCGCGCGTGAAGAAACGTCACCGCGATGCTAAAAATATCGGCAAACGTCGTAAGCCGAGCGGCAGCGGCAACGATACGCCGCAGCAGTCCAGCTAAGAGTAAAAGAGCGCCGGGATATCCCGGCGTTTCTGCATTTACGCCCGCGGGCGACAGCGCCGCGGGGAGCGACAGGCAGCGTTACCCTGTGGGCCGCTGAGTGAGGAATGCGTCATCATGAAAAAAAAAGATTTCGTCACCCAGGATCTGCTCAGCAAAATCTACCAGCATAATGACCCCGGCCCCCGCAAGCTCCCGCCTGAACGCCGGCTGGCGGAGGAGTACGGCGTCTCACGGTTTACCATCCGTCAGGCGCTGGAAAAACTCGCCGACATCGGCGTCATACGCATCGTCCAGGGCTCAGGGATTTGGATAAACGAGCGGATGAGCAACAACCCGCTGGTCTATAACTCCATCACCGAAAAACGCTTCGATCGGATGCGCTATCGGACAATCAGCCTGCATAAAAAGCGCCCCGACCGCGAGGAGCGGCAGATTTTCGGCATAACGGATGAGGAGTTTATCTGGCAATTTTGCCGCCTGCGCTTCGTTGATGACGTAGCGGTGCAGATTGAGATTTCGCGGATGCCGGCCGCCGCCTTTGCCGATCTTAGCCGGGAGGTTATCGAGCGCTCGCTGCAGCAGTACGTACTGGCCAAGGGCTATCAAATTTCACATTTGCTCACCACCTATCAGGCGGTGAGCGTCAGCCGGGAACAGGCCGCCCTGCTGGGCTGCAAAAAAGGCATTCCGGCCATGCATATTAACAATCGGGGCATTCTCGACGGCGGGCAGGTGTATGAAATCAGCGATATTATCGATATCAACTACTCCTGCACCTACGTTATTCCGCACAATCGCGACAGCTTAACCTTCCGCCAGGCCCCCTCGGACTAATTATGGCGTATGGATCGTGCCGTCGGGCAGGCGGCTCTGCGTCCATTCGTGCGGACGATAGACAACCGGATACGTCTGCGCCAGCTGTTGGTTAAAGCCGACGCCAATCCCTGGCGCCGTTGGTGGATAGATAAACCCGTTATTGACCCCGGGCGCGCCGGGGAATACCGCATCAGTAGCGGCAGAACGCGGGATAAACTCCTGGATTGCGGCGTTATTGAGGTAGATATTCAGGTGGGTATTGACCGCAACCCCAATCGGCGTCATATCTCCGGGCCCGTGCCACGCCACGCGCACGCCGAACGCCTGACAGAGCACCGCCAGCTTCAGGGCCGGCGTAATCCCGCCAATCTGCGAAACATGGCAGCGGATAAAATCAATCTGCCGCTTAACAATCAGGTCGTGCCATTCAGCCGGATTATTAAATAGCTCCCCCATCGCGAGCGGAATCGCGCTTTGCTGGCGGATCTGCGCCAGCCATGCGCTCTGCTGCGGCGCTAAAATATCCTCAATAAACCATGGCTGATAGGGCTCGAGCTGCTTCGCCAGCTGCAGCGCCTGCTGCGGGAAGAGCCGTTCGTGGACGTCATGAAGGATATGAAAACGGTGCCCGTAGCGCGCTCTCAGCAGCCGGAACATCTCCACCGTATTCCTGATGTACTCATCCTGGTCGTAATAGGCGCCCGGCGTCGGGTTCTCCGGCGTATGCATCGCCTGCGCAGTGCCGCCGTAAAAACCGAGCTGGCAGCGGATGTGGCGGTAGCCCTCCTCCAATAGACGCTCAACGGATATGAACAGCTCTTCCGGCGTCTCACCGCTGGCATGGGTGTAAGCCGGGATAGCGTCACGCGATTTGCCGCCAAAAAGCTGGTACAGCGGCATTCCCGCCAGCTGGGCTTTGATATCCCACAGCGCCATATCAACGCCGGCAATGGCGTTATTCATTACCGGCCCGTTTCGCCAGTAGGCGTTGACGTTCATCATCTGCCAGAGGTCTTCGATATTGTTCGCATCGCGGCCAAGCAGCAGCGGCTTGAGGTACTCATCAACCATCGTTTTAACCGCCAGCGGGCGCTGCTGGAAAGTCGCACAACCGTGGCCGACGGTACCTTTGTCGGTGGTCACGCGCACCGCGACCAGGTTATGGCGATCGGGACGGGTGATAAAACACTCAATATCGGTAATTAGCGTAGCGTTCACGGCAAGGCTCCCTGCGGCAAAAATAAAAGGTGATGCCAATTATCTTCGCCCTATTTATTACGCAAGGTAAACCTTTTTATTTAATAAAATTTTGGTTCGCAAAACGGATTTAATTTCGATAAAAACCGAACCAATTTAGATAAATTACGCTAAAACCATCCATAACAACGGCAATTTGTGACTGAGTTCATATTTTATTGGTTTGTTTTTATAAATCGGCTTACTTACCATTTCACGACGTAAACAGCACAACACATTGCTTCAGGAGCCGGTATGGAGACGCAAGATGCAATCAGCAGAATTATTTTACTGATTGGCGGAAAAGAAAATATAAATAACGTCTGGCACTGTATGACCCGATTACGCTTTGATTTAATTGATGATAACAAAGTAGAAAAAGAAGAGATTAAGAAACTGCCCGGCGTGCTCGGCGCGCAGATGCAGAGCGATCAGTTTCAAATCATCATCGGGCCGAAGGTCAATAGCTGGTATGAACGCCTGCTCGCGGCATTAGGTACCGTCGGCGAAGAGGCCGCCGAAAAACCCCGCCAGCGGAAGGGACCGGTGTCGCTGTTTATGGATACCGTATCGGGCGTTTTTGGCCCAATCGTGCCGGCCATTGCCGGCGCCGGGATGATAAAGGGCCTGCTGGCCGGACTGATCGCGCTGAAGGCGGTGCCGCAAAATAGCGACACCGTTATGATCATCGACCTTATCGCCAGCGGCGTATTCTATTTTCTGCCCTTTTTCCTTGCCGTCTCGGCGGCAAAGATCTTTAAGACCAACGAGTATCTGGCCGTCGCCGTTGCCGCCTGCCTGATGTACCCAACCCTGATTGACGCCGCGAAGGCGCTGGCGGCCCATCACGAGGGAGCGGCTTCCGCGCTGTGGCTGCTAAACGCCGTTCCCATCCCCGTATTCAACTACGCCTCCAGCGTGATCCCGGTTATTTTCTCCGTGCTGGCGCTGAAATATATCCACGCCTGGGTCGATCGCATTATGCCCGAAGTGCTGAAAACCGTGTTCACGCCGACGCTGGCGCTATTTCTCGGCGCGCTGGCGGCGCTGGTGATTATTGGTCCGGTTGGCATTTGGCTTGGCAAAGCGCTGGCGTGGTTTATTGAAGGCCTGTTCGGCATATCCGCCGGTTTTGCCGGGCTGGTTGTGGGCGCTATCCGCCCGGTCGCGATCCTGACGGGGATGCATCATGCGATGACGCCCATTGCCCTGCAGAACTTCAGCGATCGCGGTTACGACATGCTAATGCCGATGATGTTTATGGCCAATATGTCGATAGCGGGCGCCACCTTTGCTATCTGGCGCGTGAGTAAAGACCGCCAGGAGCGTACGGTCACGCTGTCCGCGGCAGTTTCCGCGCTGCTGGGGATCACCGAGCCCGCGCTGTTTGGCGTCTTAACGCGCTATAAAAAAGCGTTTATCGCGGCCACCGTCGCCAGCTCGCTGGCTTCGGCCTTTATCGCTTTCTTCGGCGTGCGGCTGTATGGCTATATTTTATCGAGCATTTTTAGCCTGCCGGCTTATATTGGTCCCTACTTTATCTTTGCGCTGTCGGGCGTGGCGATCGCCCTAATAGCGTCGTTCACACTCACCACGCTGCTGGTGAGGCGGGAACGCTAGACTGAGATAATAAAAAACCCCCGGCTCAATTGAACCGGGGGTTTTAGCTAACGCTTACAGACTTTCGGTGAAAGTACGCGCAATAACGTCGCGCTGCTGCTCTGGCGTCAGGGAGTTAAAGCGCACCGCATAGCCTGACACGCGGATGGTCAGCTGCGGGTATTTTTCCGGATGTTCAACCGCATCCAGCAGCGTTTCACGACGCAGGACGTTCACGTTCAGGTGCTGACCCCCTTCAACGCGGACTTCCGGTTTAACATCGAGCGGGATCTCACGGTATTCGATTTCGCCGAGCTTGCTCACCGCAACCACATCATCTTCAGCAAAACCGCCTTTTGCACACAGGCAACGCGCTTCACCTTTTTCGCTATCCAGCAGCCAGAAAGAGTTCAGCAGGTCGTCGTTTGCCGCTTTAGTAATTTGGATACCTGTAATCATGTGATGCCTCCCTTAGGCAATATTTATTCGTGCCGTTGGCCGTTCATGGCCAATTGGTAAAACCATTGTTGTATGAGTGTATATATATCAGCCGAACACCCGGCATTCCTTGACCCAAATCAACAAAAACCACTAATTAAAAGTGGGTATGAAAGGATATTATTGTTTTACATCAAGTTACGCCATGGCGTTCGCCAAAAAAAATTGTAAATTTTCAACTATTTTTGCAGAAAAAACGTCAGCAAAACGGCGCCGATTTTGTTATGCAGAAAGAAGCAGTTAAGCTATAGCAATACCCCTTTTGCAGGAGAGCAGGATGACCACCCCACTGACCTGGCACGACGTGCTGGCGGATGAGAAGCAACAGCCCTATTTTGTGAATACCCTGAAAACCGTCGTCGAAGAGCGCCGCTCGGGCATCACCATTTATCCGCCGCAAAAAGATATCTTCAACGCCTTTCGCTATACCGAAATTGGCGACGTAAAGGTGGTTATCCTCGGGCAGGATCCCTATCACGGGCCGGGACAGGCGCACGGTCTGGCCTTTTCAGTGCTGCCGGGTATCCAGACTCCGCCGTCGCTGTTGAATATGTATAAAGAGCTGGAGGGGACCGTTGCAGGCTTCAGCCGCCCCGCGCACGGGTATCTCGAAAGCTGGGCGCGCCAGGGCGTACTGCTGCTCAACACGGTGTTAACGGTACGCGCAGGGCAGGCGCATTCTCATGCCAGCCTTGGCTGGGAAACCTTTACCGATAAGGTTATCGCGCTGATCAACGAGCATCGGGAAGGGGTTGTATTTTTACTCTGGGGCGCGCATGCGCAGAAGAAAGGCGCCATCATCGACCGCCAGCGCCACTGCGTGCTGAAGGCGCCGCATCCCTCCCCGCTCTCCGCCCATCGCGGTTTTTTCGGCAGCAATCATTTTGTCAAGGCTAACCAGTGGCTGGCCGAACGCGGCGAAGCGCCAATTGACTGGATGCCGACTTTACCAGCCGCGGAGGCGTAAATACAAAAATGCCAGCATCACGCTGGCATTTTTTTCAGGCTGGTCGGGCATCAGGCCTTGTTCTGGCGCCACCATTCGGCCAGCAGAACGCCGGTCGCGACCGAGACGTTCAGGCTTTCGACGTTGCCGGTACCTTCGATAGCCACGTTCAGATCCGCGCTGGAGATCGCTGCATCGGACAGGCCATCACGTTCCTGGCCTAACGCCAGCACCATTTTCTTCGGCAGCTCGGCTTTGTAGAGCGGCGTCCCGTTGTGGCTGGAGGTAGAAACTATCGCATAGCCCGCCGCGCGGAACTGCTCCAGCGTATCGAGGAAGCTATCGCCGGTAATCGGCTCTACGTGCTCGGCGCCGCCCTCTGCGGTACGGATGGCCGCACCGGACTCCAGCATGCCGGCATCCTGAACCACTACGCCCTTGACGCCAAAGTGGGCGCAGCTGCGCATGATGGCGCCAAGATTGTGCGGGTTGCCAACGTCTTCAAGCGCCAGGACGCAGTCTTCCGCATCGGCCTTAGCGACCCACTGCGCAACGGAAGTCCCGTTACGTTTCTTAATCAGGAAGCAGACTCCGCCGTGGTGCTCGGTGCCGGATGCTTTCGCCAGCTCGGCTTCGTCAACCACGTGATAGGCTTTACGGTTGGCCGCCATCCAGCGCAGGGCTTCTTTAAAGCGCGGGGTAACGCTCTGCACGAACCAGGCGCGAACGATCGCGTCCGGACGGCTCTGGAAAAGCGCCTGGCAGGCGTTTTCGCCGTACACGCGGGTCTCTTCCGCGCGCTGGCGACGCAGCACTTCAGGATCGATAAAACTTTTACCGCTGATCCCGCCGTGATCCGGTTTTGCTGCGGCTTCATCATTCGGAGCACGTGAAACGGTACGCCACGGGGAACCCCCATCACGATCGACATCATCGCGTTTACGATCGTCACGTTTGCGGTCGTCACGTTTGCGGTCGTCGCCGCGGCTGTTTCTTTCATCGCGGGCAGGGCGGCTGCGGCCGTCAACACGAGATTTTCCTGGGCGCCCTCCCCCTTTCCCGGTACGCGGGTTATGGGTGCGTCTGTCAGAATCATCATCACTGCGGACATACATAACTTTGACCTTGCCGCTTTTATTTTTCAGTTCGTCGCTCATCAATTTTCTCCACCTGCGCTGCGCGAAGCGCGCAGATTAACCGATGTATCACCGCTTCGCCATTATTTCGTTTAAAAGATGGGGTCTATCGTATTCATCGAACAAAACGCATTGTTGTTTAACGGTGCCTAATCGATAATATGTAACATTACAGATACAAATCGGCCACGTGCCGCGCTGCAACCCATAACCAGAGGTTAGTTATGAATACCGTTTGTGCCAGTTGTCAGGCTCTCAACCACATCCCCGACGATCGTAGCTCCGATGGCGCTAAGTGTGGACGCTGCGGCCACGATCTTTTTGACGGCGACGTCATCAACGCGACCGGGGCAATGCTGGATAAACTGCTGAAGGACGATCTGCCGGTTGTAGTCGATTTCTGGGCCCCGTGGTGCGGCCCCTGCCGTAATTTCGCCCCGATCTTTGAAGACGTTGCGGAAGAACGCAGCGGCCAAATGCGCTTCGTGAAGGTCAATACCGAAGCTGAACGCGAGCTGAGCGCGCGTTTTCGCATCCGCAGCATTCCGACCATTATGATGTTTAAAAACGGCGAAGTCATCGACATGCTGAACGGAGCGGTACCCAAAGCGCCGTTCGACAGCTGGCTTAACGAAGCCAATCAGCAGTAAACCTAACGGGGCGCGCTTGTGCCCCGTTTTCTCCTCTGCGACAATAGCGTTTTCTTTTAGTGACCCCCCATGATTGATAACGCCGTTCTTCGCCTGCGTGCCGAACGTCTCGCACGCGCGACCCGTCCTTTTCTTGCTCGCGGTAACCGCATCCATCGCTGCCAACGCTGTCTACTGCCGTTGAAGCAGTGCCTGTGCGCAACCCTCGCGCCCGCGGCAGCGGCCAGCCGTTTTTGCCTGGTGATGTTCGATACTGAACCGATGAAGCCAAGCAACACCGGGCGCCTTATCGCCGATATTCTGCCGGACACCGAGGCGTTTCAGTGGTCGCGAACCGAGCCGCCGCAGGCGCTGCTCGATCTGGTCGCCCATCCTGGCTATCAGCCAATGGTCGTTTTCCCGGCGTCGTATGCCGGAGCGGAACGCGAGGTGCTGAGCTCGCCGCCTGCGGGCAAGCCGCCGCTGTTTATCATGCTCGACGGCACCTGGACCGAAGCGCGGAAAATGTTCCGCAAGAGCCCATACCTTGACGCGCTGCCGGTTATTTCCGTCGATCTTTCGCGTATTTCGGCCTATCGCCTGAGAGAGGCCCACGCGGAGGGGCAATACTGTACGGCGGAAGTGGCCATTGCCCTGCTGGATCTCGCCGGAGACACAAAGGCCGCGGCAGCGCTCGGCGATCACTTTAGCCTGTTCAGAAGCCGCTACCTGGCAGGAAAGACGCAGCATAAGGGCAGTATCACAGCACAAGAGGCGGAAAACGTTTAAAATCATCCGGTCACTGGGGATCAAAGGAGACCGGTATGAGCCAACGAGGCCTGGAAGCATTATTGCGGCCAAAATCGATCGCCGTCATTGGCGCATCAATGAAACCGCAGCGAGCCGGTTATCTGATGATGCGCAACCTGCTGGCCGGGGGCTTCAACGGCCCGGTCCTGCCGGTCACTCCGGCGTGGAAAGCCGTTCAGGGCGTGCTGGCCTGGCCGACTATCGATAGCCTGCCGTTTACTCCCGATCTTGCCGTACTCTGCACCAACGCCCGGCGAAACCTTGAGCTGCTTGAAGCGCTGGGGCAAAAGGGCTGCAAGACCTGCATTATCCTCTCCTCGCCGCCAGAGCAGTACCCGGCGCTGCTTGAGCGTGCCGCCCGCTATCAGATGCGCCTGCTGGGCCCCAATAGCCTCGGGCTGCTGGCTCCCTGGCAAGGGCTGAATGCCAGCTTTTCGCCGGTGCCGATTCGTCGGGGCAAGCTGGCGTTCATCTCCCAGTCCGCGGCGGTGTCGAATACGATTCTTGACTGGGCGCAGCAGCGCGAGATGGGCTTCTCATACTTTATTGCGCTAGGCGACAGCCTCGATATCGACGTTGACGATCTGCTCGATTTCCTCGCCCACGATAGCAAAACCAGCGCCATTCTGCTCTACCTCGAACACCTCAGCGACGCCCGCCGTTTTGTTTCCGCGGCCCGGAGCGCATCGCGCAATAAGCCGATCCTGGTGATTAAAAGCGGACGCAGCCCGGCGGCGCAAAAGCTGCTGCACGTCAACTCGGGGATGGACCCGGCCTGGGACGCCGCGATTCAGCGCGCGGGTCTGCTGCGGGTACAGGATACCCATGAACTCTTCTCCGCCGTTGAGACGCTGAGCCATATGCGCCCGCTGCGCGGCGAGAAATTAATGATTATCAGCAACGGCGCGGCTCCTGCAGCGCTGGCGCTGGACGAACTTTGGCTGCGCAATGGCAAACTCGCGTCGCTAAGCGACGAGACCGGCGACAGGCTGCGTCAGGCGCTGCCGGGAAGTATCGACATCGCTAACCCGCTGGATCTGCGCGACGATGCCAGCAGCGAGCACTATCTCAAGGCGCTCAACGTGCTGCTGGATAGCCAGGATTACGATGCCCTGCTGGTCATTCACTCGCCGAGCGCGGCCGCGCCGGGAACCGAAAGCGCGCTGGCGCTGATTGACGCCTTAAAAAACCATCCGCGCGGCAAGTACGTTACGGTGCTGACGAACTGGTGCGGCGAATACTCTTCTCAGGAGGCGCGACGCCTGTTTAGCGATGCGGGGCTGCCCACCTACCGAACGCCGGAAGGCACGATTACCGCGTTTATGCATATGGTGGAATATCGGCGTAACCAGAAGCAGCCTGCGGGAGACGCCGGTGCTCTCGGATATGGTCACGGCTAATACTGCAGAAGCCCATACGCTGCTGCAGCAGGCCATAACCGAAGGCGCAACCACCCTGGATACCCATGAAGTCAGCCCCGTGCTGCACGCCTACGGTATCCATACTCTACCGACGTGGATTGCCGCCGACAGCGCCGAGGCGGTGCACATCGCCGAGCAAATTGGCTACCCGGTCGCGCTGAAGCTGCGCTCCCCGGATATCCCGCACAAGTCGGAAGTACAGGGCGTGATGCTCTATCTGCGTACCGCCGCCGAAGTACAGCAGGCGGCGGATGCTATTTTTGACCGGGTCAAAATGGCCTGGCCGCGGGCGCGCATTCATGGCCTGCTGGTACAGAGCATGGCGAATCGCGCCGGAGCGCAGGAGCTGCGGGTGGTCGTTGAACAGGATCCGGTTTTCGGCCCGCTGATTATGCTGGGTGAAGGCGGCGTCGAATGGCGCGCGGAGGATCAGGCCGCCGTCGCCCTGCCGCCGCTCAACATGAACCTTGCCCGCTATCTGGTGATCCAGGCGATCAAAAGCAAAAAGGTCCGTGGCCGCAGCGCCCTGCGTCCGCTGGACATCTCCGGCTTAAGCCGAGCTGCTGGTTCAGGTGTCGAACCTTATCGTCGACTGCCCGGAGATCCAGCGGCTGGACATTCACCCTCTGCTGGCGTCCGGCAGCGAGTTTACCGCGCTCGACGTGACGCTAGGCCTTGCCCCGTTCACCGGCGATAGCGAAAGCCGGCTGGCAATACGCCCCTATCCCCAGCAGCAGGAGGAGTGGGTAGTGTTGAAAAATGGCGAACGCTGCCTGTTCCGCCCGATTCTGCCCGAGGATGAACCGCAGACTGCTGGCCTTTATTGCGCAGGTAACTAAAGAAGATCTCTATTACCGCTACTTCAGCGAGATCAATGAATTTACCCACGATGATTTAGCCAATATGACGCAGATCGACTACGATCGAGAAATGGCCTTTGTTGCCGTACGCGCGACCGCGGAAGGAGACGAAATCCTCGGCGTCACGCGCGCGATTTCCGATCCCGATAATATTGATGCGGAATTCGCCGTCCTGGTACGCTCTGATTTGAAGGGTTTAGGTTTGGGGCGCCGGCTGTTGGAGAAGCTGATTACCTATACGCAAAACCACGGCCTGCAGCGGTTGAACGGAATCACGATGCCCAATAACCGGGGCATGATCGGCCTTGCCAGGAAGCTGGGGTTTAAGGTGGATATTCAGCTGGAAGACGGGATTGTCAGTCTGTCCCTGCAATTCCCGGCGCAACAATCATAAACTGGCGGCCGCAATTGTTGAGCACATTCGCGGGTAGTAATGTTATTATTGCCCGCTTACGTCATCTGCATGGTACAGAAGACCCTTCAATAAACAGAGAAGAAACGCACTGTGATGTTGTCAAAATTTAAGCGCAATAAACATCAACAACACCTTGCCCAACTCCCTAAGCTTTCTCAGTCAGTTGATGATATCGAGTTCTTTTACGCTCCCGCAGATTTTCGGCAAGCGTTACTGGCAAAGATAGCTCACGCCACCCAGCGTATTTGCATTATTGCGCTCTATCTTGAGCAAGATGATGGCGGCAAAGGAATTCTGCAGGCACTCTATGACGCCAAACGCCAGCGTCCAGAATTAGATGTTCGCATCCTGGTTGACTGGCACCGAGCCCAACGCGGGCGCATTGGCGCCGCGGCGGCCAACACCAACGCCGACTGGTACTGCCGCATGGCGCAGGAAAATCCCGGCGTTGACATTCCAGTTTACGGCGTGCCGGTGAATACCCGCGAGGCGCTCGGCGTACTGCATTTTAAAGGTTTCATCGTGGATGACTGCGTGCTTTACAGCGGCGCCAGCCTGAATGATGTTTACCTTCATCAGCATGACAAATATCGCTACGACCGCTACCAGTGCATTCGCAACGGCAAAATGGCCGACGTGATGTTCGATTGGGTTGAGCATAATCTGGTCGAGGGCCGCGGCGTGAACCGCCTCGACAGACCCGATCGCCCAAAAAGTCCGGAAATTAAAAATGATATCCGTCAGTACCGCCAGGAACTGCGGGACAGCGGCTATCGTTATGTCGGCGATGCTGACGACGATCGGCTGTCGGTGACGCCACTGGTCGGCCTCGGTAAATCAAGCCTGCTCAACAAAACCATCTTCCATCTGATGCCCTGCGCTGAGCGGAAGCTGACTATCTGCACGCCGTACTTTAACCTTCCGGCCCTGCTGGTGCGCAATATCATCCAGCTACTGCGCAGCGGGAAGACGGTAGAGATCATCGTCGGCGATAAGACGGCGAACGACTTCTATATTCCGGAAGATCAGCCGTTTAAGATTATCGGCGCACTCCCCTATCTGTATGAAATCAACCTCCGCCGTTTCCTGAGCCGGCTGCAGTACTACGTCAACACCGATCAGCTGATTGTCCGTTTGTGGAAAGATGACGATAACAGCTATCATCTGAAAGGCATGTGGGTTGATGACGAATGGATGCTGCTGACCGGCAATAATCTTAATCCGCGCGCCTGGCGCCTGGATCTGGAAAATGCCATTCTTATTCACGACCCGCAGCACCAGCTTAGCGTGATGCGTGAAAAAGAGCTGCACCTGATTCGCCAGCATACGACGGTGGTGAAACACTATCGCGACCTGCAAAGCATCGCCGATTATCCGGTAAAAGTGCGTAAGCTGATTCGCCGTTTAAGGCGCATCCGTATCGACCGGCTTATCAGCCGTATTCTCTGAATTGCAGCCCCGCTTCGCCGGGGCTTTTTTATGGGATCGTTATGCGTACAGTTATCATCATCGCTCCTCTGCTGCTGACCGGCTGTAGCCATATGGCCAATGATTCATGGCGTGGTCAGGATAAGGCCCAGCACTTTCTCGCCTCCGCCATGCTCTCTGCAGCGGGTAATGAGTATGCTCAGCATCAGGGTTACAGCCGCGATCGCAGCGCCGCCATCGGCTTTATGTTTTCGGTCAGCCTGGGCGCGTCGAAGGAGCTGTGGGATAGCAGCCCGGCGGGGAGCGGCTGGAGCTGGAAAGATTTTGCCTGGGACGTGGCCGGCGCCACTACCGGCTATGCGGTGTGGCAGCTGGCACATCAGTAATATCTACAGACGTAATCCCTTGCCTTTACGGTGCAGCATCAGCGAAACGAAGAAAGCCAACGCGCCCAGGAAGGTGACATACCAGTAAAACGCGTGCTCTGCTCCGACTGATTTTAACAACAACGCGACGTATTCAGCCGAGCCGCCGAACAGCGCATTGGCGACCGCATAGGATAAACCAACGCCTAGCGCGCGTACCTGAGCCGGGAACATCTCAGCCTTCAAAATACCGCTGATCGAGGTGTAAAAACTCACGATCAGCAAGGCGCACATAACCAGGGCGAACGCGGCATATGGCGAACTCACACTTTGCAGTGCGCTCAGAATCGGTACGGTAAAGAGGGTCACGAGCGCGCCAAAACAGATCATTGAGGTTCGCCGGCCAATCCTGTCCGATAATGCGCCAAATAGCGGCTGAGCCAGCATATAGAAAAACAGAGCGGCGGTCATAATCATGCTGGCCGTGCTGGCGCTCATCCCTGCCGTATTGACGAGGTATTTCTGCATATAGGTCGTAAAGGTATAAAAGCTTAGCGAGCCGGCGGCGGTAAAGCCCAGCACCATCATGAACGCCCGGCGATTACGCCATAATCCTTTAAAGGACCCCGCTTCTTTTAGCGCTCGGGTCTCCTGCTGCGAAGTTTCATCCAGCTGGCGCCGAAGCCATAGCGCCACGACCGCCAGTACCGCTCCCAGCGCAAAAGGAATACGCCATCCCCAGGCGTGCAGCTGTTCATCGCTGAGAACCTGCTGCAGCGCCACGACGACCAGCACCGCCAGCAGCTGCCCGCCGATTAGGGTTACGTACTGGAAGGATGCGTAGAAACCTTTCTTCCCCTCAACGGCAACTTCACTCATATAGGTTGCGCTGGTTCCGTATTCACCGCCGACCGAGATGCCCTGGAAGAGGCGGGCCAGTAGCAGGAGTACAGGGGCCCATGTGCCGATCGTCGCGTAGCCCGGCAGACAGGCAATGACCAACGACCCCATGCACATCATGCACACCGAGATAAGCATCGAAGTTTTGCGGCCGCGGCGATCGGCAATACGGCCAAATAGCCATCCGCCAATTGGCCGCATCAGAAAGCCGGCGGCAAACACGCCTGCGGTTTGTAGTAGCTGGGTAGTGGTGTTTCCTGAGGGGAAGAAGATATGCGCAAAATAGAGGGAGCAGAATGAGTAGACATAAAAATCAAACCATTCGACCAAATTTCCCGAAGATGCTCCAACAATTGCCCATATGCGACGGCGGGTATCGGCGTGCTTCAGCGAGCCCCGTTCGTTAATACTACTTTCTACCATTGTCATTCTGCTCCAGCAAAGACTGCAATCTGTCTCGTCGGGTGTACCACGTCACTTAGACAAATCAATTAGTAAAACAAATGTTATATAATTGTTATATTTTTATATGTGACTTAACTCACATTTATTTTCGTCATGCGGCTATTCGGAATGAACGCGAAAGCAGGAGTGGGGATAGAGTGAAATATGGTGATGAGGCGGCGACGGTAGGCTTTTATGTTGCAGCTGCCGGTGGAATAGAGCCATGATCTCGGAGGGCGGCGGCCGCTCCGGGCGGTGTCCGGCCGTTTTTCCTGAACCGCAGACAACAAAAAAACCCCATGCCTGCGCATGAGGTTTTTCTGTTTGTCTGATGCCCGGCAGTTGTATGTCGGGCTTCCTGCCCGCCACCCTCCGGGCAGCACTCCGTGCTGTGCAAATTCGTTCCCGACGAATTTGTCCTCCTCAGGAGAGCGCTTACCGACAAACAACAAATAAAACGAAAGGCTCAGTCTTTCGACTGAGCCTTTCGTTTTATTTGATGCCTGGCAGTTTATGAATCACTTTGTGATTCACCCTTCGGGCCGTTGCTTCGCAACGTTCAAAAGCATTCGCTTTTGTCCTACTCTCTGTCGAGTAGTGAACTGCCTCAAAGGTCAGTGCCATACTGCTAATTTGATGCCTGGCAGTTCCCTACTCTCACATGGGGAGACCCCACACTACCATCGGCGCTACGGCGTTTCACTTCTGAGTTCGGCATGGGGTCAGGTGGGACCACCGCGCTACTGCCGCCAGGCAAATTCTGTTTACCAACACGCCACAAGGCCTGTCAGCTAATCTGTATCAAGCTGATTATTCGTCTCACGCCAAAACAGCTTCGGCGTTGTAAGGTTAAGCCTCACGGTTCATTAGTATCGGTTAGCTCAACGTATCGCTACGCTTACACACCCGACCTATCAACGTCGTCGTCTTCAACGTTCCTTCAGGACTCTCAGGGAGTCAGGGAGAACTCATCTCGGGGCAAGTTTCGTGCTTAGATGCTTTCAGCACTTATCTTTTCCGCATTTAGCTACCGGGCAATGCCATTGGCATGACAACCCGAACACCAGTGATGCGTCCACTCCGGTCCTCTCGTACTAGGAGCAGCCCCCCTCAATTCTCCAGCGCCCACGGCAGATAGGGACCGAACTGTCTCACGACGTTCTAAACCCAGCTCGCGTACCACTTTAAACGGCGAACAGCCGTACCCTTGGGACCTACTTCAGCCCCAGGATGTGATGAGCCGACATCGAGGTGCCAAACACCGCCGTCGATATGAACTCTTGGGCGGTATCAGCCTGTTATCCCCGGAGTACCTTTTATCCGTTGAGCGATGGCCCTTCCATTCAGAACCACCGGATCACTATGACCTGCTTTCGCACCTGCTCGCGCCGTCACGCTCGCAGTCAAGCTAGCTTATGCCATTGCACTAACCTCCTGATGTCCGACCAGGATTAGCTAACCTTCGTGCTCCTCCGTTACTCTTTGGGAGGAGACCGCCCCAGTCAAACTACCCACCAGACACTGTCCGCAACCCCGATCAGGGGCCCACGTTAGAACACCAGCCATTAAAGGGTGGTATTTCAAGGATGGCTCCATGCAGACTGGCGTCCACACTTCAAAGCCTCCCACCTATCCTACACATCAAGGACCAGTGTTCAGTGTCAAGCTATAGTAAAGGTTCACGGGGTCTTTCCGTCTTGCCGCGGGTACACTGCATCTTCACAGCGAGTTCAATTTCACTGAGTCTCGGGTGGAGACAGCCTGGCCATCATTACGCCATTCGTGCAGGTCGGAACTTACCCGACAAGGAATTTCGCTACCTTAGGACCGTTATAGTTACGGCCGCCGTTTACCGGGGCTTCGATCAAGAGCTTCTCCCTAAGGATAACCCCATCAATTAACCTTCCGGCACCGGGCAGGCGTCACACCGTATACGTCCACTTTCGTGTTTGCACAGTGCTGTGTTTTTAATAAACAGTTGCAGCCAGCTGGTATCTTCGACTGACTTCAGCTCCACGAGCAAGTCGCTTCACTTACCATCAGCGTGCCTTCTCCCGAAGTTACGGCACCATTTTGCCTAGTTCCTTCACCCGAGTTCTCTCAAGCGCCTTGGTATTCTCTACCTGACCACCTGTGTCGGTTTGGGGTACGATTCGTTGTTACCTGATGCTTAGAGGCTTTTCCTGGAAGCAGGGCATTTGTTACTTCAGCACCGTAGTGCCTCGTCATCACACCTCAGCGTTAAAAAGGTTCCGGATTTACCTGGAACCTCCGCCTACATGCTTAAACCGGGACAACCGTCGCCCGGCTAACATAGCCTTCTCCGTCCCCCCTTCGCAGTAACACCGAGTACAGGAATATTAACCTGTTTCCCATCGACTACGCCTTTCGGCCTCGCCTTAGGGGTCGACTCACCCTGCCCCGATTAACGTTGGACAGGAACCCTTGGTCTTCCGGCGAGCGGGCTTTTCACCCGCTTTATCGTTACTTATGTCAGCATTCGCACTTCTGATACCTCCAGCAACCCTCACAGGCCACCTTCAACGGCTTACAGAACGCTCCCCTACCCAACAACGCATAAGCGTCGCTGCCGCAGCTTCGGTGCATGGTTTAGCCCCGTTACATCTTCCGCGCAGGCCGACTCGACCAGTGAGCTATTACGCTTTCTTTAAATGATGGCTGCTTCTAAGCCAACATCCTGGCTGTCTGGGCCTTCCCACATCGTTTCCCACTTAACCATGACTTTGGGACCTTAGCTGGCGGTCTGGGTTGTTTCCCTCTTCACGACGGACGTTAGCACCCGCCGTGTGTCTCCCGTGATAACATTCTTCGGTATTCGTAGTTTGCATCGGGTTGGTAAGTCGGGATGACCCCCTAGCCGAAACAGTGCTCTACCCCCGAAGATGAGTTCACGAGGCGCTACCTAAATAGCTTTCGGGGAGAACCAGCTATCTCCCGGTTTGATTGGCCTTTCACCCCCAGCCACAAGTCATCCGCTAATTTTTCAACATTAGTCGGTTCGGTCCTCCAGTTAGTGTTACCCAACCTTCAACCTGCCCATGGCTAGATCACCGGGTTTCGGGTCTATACCCTGCAACTTAACGCCCAGTTAAGACTCGGTTTCCCTGCGGCTCCCCTATACGGTTAACCTTGCTACAGAATATAAGTCGCTGACCCATTATACAAAAGGTACGCAGTCACACCCCGAAGGGTGCTCCCACTGCTTGTACGTACACGGTTTCAGGTTCTTTTTCACTCCCCTCGCCGGGGTTCTTTTCGCCTTTC
Organism: Klebsiella sp. WOUb02; assembly: GCF_050058015.1. Lineage (NCBI taxonomy): Bacteria > Pseudomonadati > Pseudomonadota > Gammaproteobacteria > Enterobacterales > Enterobacteriaceae > Klebsiella > Klebsiella sp. WOUb02. The sequence continues at coordinate 25,375 of NZ_CP170105.1, read as the reverse complement.
CCTCACGGTACTGGTTCACTATCGGTCAGTCAGGAGTATTTAGCCTTGGAGGATGGTCCCCCCATATTCAGACAGGATACCACGTGTCCCGCCCTACTCTTCGAACTCACAGAATGTGCATTTTAGTGTACGGGAGTATCACCCTGTACCCTGCGACTTTCCAGACGCTTCCACTAACACACAAACTGATTCAGGTTCTGGGCTGCTCCCCGTTCGCTCGCCGCTACTGGGGGAATCTCGGTTGATTTCTTTTCCTCGGGGTACTTAGATGTTTCAGTTCCCCCGGTTCGCTTCGTTAAGCTATGTATTCACTTAACGATAGTGTGTCGAAACACACTGGGTTTCCCCATTCGGAAATCGCCGGTTATAACGGTTCATATCACCTTACCGACGCTTATCGCAGATTAGCACGTCCTTCATCGCCTCTGACTGCCAGGGCATCCACCGTGTACGCTTAGTCGCTTAACCTCACAACCCGAAGCTGTTTCGTAAAACAGTCCGCGTTGCGAAAATTTGAGAGACTCGAACACACCATTTTTCCTTTCTTATTACGGAGAAAGGAAACAGTGTGTCGTTTCAATTTTCAGCTTGATCCAGATTTTTAAAGAGCAAATATCTCAAACATAACTCACTGAGTTAGTTTTGAGATACTGAGGTCGGTGACTTTCACTCACGAACCAGCAAGTGGCGTCCCCTAGGGGATTCGAACCCCTGTTACCGCCGTGAAAGGGCGGTGTCCTGGGCCTCTAGACGAAGGGGACACTGAAGTCTCAATCGCAAGACGCCTTGCTATTTACTTTTCATCAGACAATCTGTGTGAGCACTACAAAGGCAGGTTCTTTCAGGTAAGGAGGTGATCCAACCGCAGGTTCCCCTACGGTTACCTTGTTACGACTTCACCCCAGTCATGAATCACAAAGTGGTAAGCGCCCTCCCGAAGGTTAAGCTACCTACTTCTTTTGCAACCCACTCCCATGGTGTGACGGGCGGTGTGTACAAGGCCCGGGAACGTATTCACCGTGGCATTCTGATCCACGATTACTAGCGATTCCGACTTCACGGAGTCGAGTTGCAGACTCCGATCCGGACTACGACATACTTTATGAGGTCCGCTTACTCTCGCGAGGTCGCTTCTCTTTGTATATGCCATTGTAGCACGTGTGTAGCCCTGGTCGTAAGGGCCATGATGACTTGACGTCATCCCCACCTTCCTCCAGTTTATCACTGGCAGTCTCCTTTGAGTTCCCGGCCGGACCGCTGGCAACAAAGGATAAGGGTTGCGCTCGTTGCGGGACTTAACCCAACATTTCACAACACGAGCTGACGACAGCCATGCAGCACCTGTCTCACGGTTCCCGAAGGCACTAAAGCATCTCTGCTGAATTCCGTGGATGTCAAGACCAGGTAAGGTTCTTCGCGTTGCATCGAATTAAACCACATGCTCCACCGCTTGTGCGGGCCCCCGTCAATTCATTTGAGTTTTAACCTTGCGGCCGTACTCCCCAGGCGGTCGACTTAACGCGTTAGCTCCGGAAGCCACTCCTCAAGGGAACAACCTCCAAGTCGACATCGTTTACTGCGTGGACTACCAGGGTATCTAATCCTGTTTGCTCCCCACGCTTTCGCACCTGAGCGTCAGTCTTTGTCCAGGGGGCCGCCTTCGCCACCGGTATTCCTCCAGATCTCTACGCATTTCACCGCTACACCTGGAATTCTACCCCCCTCTACAAGACTCAAGCCTGCCAGTTTCAAATGCAGTTCCCAGGTTGAGCCCGGGGATTTCACATCTGACTTAACAGACCGCCTGCGTGCGCTTTACGCCCAGTAATTCCGATTAACGCTTGCACCCTCCGTATTACCGCGGCTGCTGGCACGGAGTTAGCCGGTGCTTCTTCTGCGAGTAACGTCAATTGCTGAGGTTATTAACCTCAACACCTTCCTCCTCGCTGAAAGTACTTTACAACCCGAAGGCCTTCTTCATACACGCGGCATGGCTGCATCAGGCTTGCGCCCATTGTGCAATATTCCCCACTGCTGCCTCCCGTAGGAGTCTGGACCGTGTCTCAGTTCCAGTGTGGCTGGTCATCCTCTCAGACCAGCTAGGGATCGTCGCCTAGGTGAGCCGTTACCTCACCTACAAGCTAATCCCATCTGGGCACATCTGATGGCATGAGGCCCGAAGGTCCCCCACTTTGGTCTTGCGACGTTATGCGGTATTAGCTACCGTTTCCAGTAGTTACCCCCCTCCATCAGGCAGTTTCCCAGACATTACTCACCCGTCCGCCACTCGTCACCCGAGAGCAAGCTCTCTGTGCTACCGTTCGACTTGCATGTGTTAGGCCTGCCGCCAGCGTTCAATCTGAGCCATGATCAAACTCTTCAATTTAAGTTTGATGCTCGTGAATTAAACTTCGTAATGAATTACGTATGTTCACTCAGAGACTTGGTATTCATTTTTCGTCCGAAGACGTTAAGAATCCATGTCACTTTGAGTGCCCACACAGATTGTCTGATAAATTGTTAAAGAGCAGATGCGACGCGCTTTAGCGCTCTGTCGCGAGGTCCCGTATATTACGTTTTCCTCATTCAGAGTCAAGCGTTTATTGTGCTTTTCTCCGTCGGCTTTCGCGGCTGGTATTCAGCGCTGAAGCCTGCTGACCCAGCGGCATGTTGGCCGTTGTTCCGTGTCAGTGGAGGCGCATTATAGGCGGTAATTCTGAGGTGACAAGTATAAATTCAAAAAAACAATTCGATCGGTTACTTTTCACACAAAACCACGTTCAGGCTTTAATTCTTGCCTGGTTTTTAAACAAAAACGAGCCCATCGGGCCCGTTTTTGTCGTTTTGTGATTTACTGCACTGCTACTATCCGGTCATCTTTCACCACCAGCTGCACCTCTTTACCGGGAATCAGTTCCCCGGAAAGGATTTGCTGCGCCAGCGGGTTTTCGATCTGCTGCTGAATGGCTCGTTTTAACGGCCGCGCACCGTATACCGGATCGTAACCGTTCGCACTGAGCAGCTTCAGCGCCTCATCGGACATACGCACTTCATAGCCACGCTCTTCCAGACGCCTGTACAGACGCTGGAGCTGAATCTGAGCAATAGAGGCAATATGTTTTTCACCCAGCGGGTGGAATACCACGACCTCATCTATACGGTTAATGAATTCCGGCCGGAATCTTTGGCTAACAACGCCCATAATCAGATCTTTCATATGACTATAATCCAGCTCACCAAAGCGTTCCTGAATCAGATCGGAGCCGAGGTTGGAGGTCATAATGACAACCGTATTACGGAAATCGACCGTTCTCCCCTGCCCGTCCGTCAAACGCCCGTCATCCAGTACCTGCAGCAGAATGTTGAACACATCAGGATGCGCTTTTTCGACCTCATCCAACAAGATTACCGAATAAGGACGACGACGCACGGCCTCCGTCAGATAGCCACCTTCTTCGTAACCGACGTATCCCGGAGGCGCCCCCACCAGCCGCGAGACCGAGTGTTTTTCCATAAATTCGGACATATCGATACGCACCATGGCATCATCGCTATCGAACATAAAGTTCGCCAGCGCTTTACACAGCTCGGTTTTACCGACGCCGGTCGGCCCAAGGAACAGGAACGAGCCGATAGGACGATTAGGGTCGGACAAGCCGGCGCGGCTACGGCGAATGGCGTTCGATACCGCTTCCACCGCCTCATTCTGACCAATCACCCGACTATGCAGCTCCTGCTCCATGCGCAGCAGTTTTTCACGTTCGCCTTCCAGCATCCGCGCGACCGGAATACCGGTCCAGCGCGCCAGCACTTCCGCAATTTCCGCATCCGTCACTTTATTACGCAACAGACGCATCGTTTTACCTTCAGACTGCGTGGCCGCTGCCAGCTGTTTTTCCAGCTCCGGGATTTTGCCGTACTGCAGCTCAGACATCCGCGCCAGGTCGCCAACGCGACGCGCCTGCTCGATGGCGATTTTTGCCTGCTCCAGCTCGGCTTTAATCGTCTGGGTTCCGGAGAGCGACGCTTTTTCCGCCTTCCACTCTTCTTCTAATACGGAATACTGACGCTCTTTATCCGCCAGCTCTTCATTCAGCATATCCAGACGTTTCAGGCTTGCCTCGTCGGCTTCTTTTTTCAGCGCCTGCTGCTCCAGCTTGAGCTGAATAATACGTCTGTCGAGTCGGTCGAGCTCTTCCGGCTTCGAGTCAATCTGCATACGGATACTGGAAGCGGCTTCATCAATCAGGTCAATCGCTTTGTCCGGCAGCTGTCGGTCGGCAATGTAGCGATGCGACAGGGTTGCGGCTGCGACGATTGCCGGATCGGTGATCTGCACATGGTGATGCAGCTCATAGCGCTCTTTTAAGCCGCGCAGAATCGCAATGGTGTCTTCCACCGAAGGTTCGGCCACGAAGACTTTCTGAAAACGCCGCTCCAGGGCTGCATCTTTTTCAATATATTGCCGATACTCATCAAGAGTGGTCGCGCCGACGCAGTGCAGTTCACCGCGCGCCAGCGCGGGCTTCAGCATATTGCCTGCATCCATCGCGCCGTCCGCTTTCCCCGCCCCGACCATAGTGTGCAGCTCATCGATAAACAGAATGACGTTGCCTTCCTGCTTCGAGAGATCGTTCAGCACGCCTTTCAGACGCTCTTCAAACTCGCCGCGATACTTGGCTCCCGCCACCAGCGCGCCCATATCCAGCGCCAGTACCCGGCGGCCTTTCAGCCCTTCCGGCACTTCACCGTTGACGATGCGCTGCGCCAGACCTTCAACAATGGCCGTTTTACCGACGCCAGGCTCACCGATAAGCACCGGGTTATTTTTAGTCCGCCGCTGCAGTACCTGAATAGTACGGCGAATCTCTTCATCACGACCAATGACCGGATCCAGCTTGCCCTGTTCAGCACGCTCGGTCAGATCGACGGTAAATTTTTTCAAGGCCTGACGTTGGTCTTCGGCACCCTGATCGTTCACGCTTTCACCTCCACGCATTTGTTCAATCGCCTGAGTCACATTGGCGGTTGTTGCACCGGCGGATTTCAAAAGATCGGTTAGCGTACCGCGTGATTCAAGCGCCGCCAGAACGAACAGTTCCGACGAAATAAAGTTGTCCTTCCGCTTTTGCGCCAGCTTGTCGCAAAGGTTCAGAATACGCACCAAATCCTGGGACGGCTGCACGTCGCCGCCGGTGCCTTCCACCTGCGGTAAACGGCTCAAGGCCTGAGTAATACTGGTGCTTAACTCGCCAGCGTTAATGCCCGCAGAAGTTAATAACGGACGTACCGATCCCCCTTCCTGATTTAGCAAGGCGCTCATTAGATGAAGAGGTTCGATAAATTGGTTGTCGTGCCCTAGCGCGAGCGACTGGGCATCGGCAAGAGCAAGCTGGAATTTATTGGTAAGACGGTCCAGACGCATAACTCCTCCCATAACAGGTCAAATTTGCTACTGGAGATTAAATGAGGTCATCCCTCAATTATTCAAGGTTAAAGACCTGGACTATGCGAAAAATAAGTCTGCCTTCCGGACCGTCTTGATACACCAGGTTATATCAGCCAGATAAAACTAGCCATACGACCCGTCGTCTTATCGCGACGATAAGAGAAAAAATCGTCCTTTTCACTTAGCGTACAGCGATCGCCGCCGAAGACTTGCTCCACGCCGACGTTGGCCAGGCGCTGGCGAGCCAGCTGGTAGATATCGGCAAAGTACTTCTCACCGACCGGACGAAAAGCGCTGTCGGCCTTCTGGTCTTTGAGCATAAAGGCTTCGCGAACTTCCGCGCCGACTTCAAAAGCCTCGGGACCGATAGCCGGACCGAGCCACGCCAGAATATTCTCCGGCTTATCAGCGAAGCAGGCGACCGTTTCCTCCAGCACGCCGTCGCATAATCCGCGCCAGCCAGCGTGGGCCGCCGCCACTTCGGTGCCCGCACGGTTGCAAAAAAGCACCGGCAGGCAGTCAGTCGTCATCACGGCGCAAACGGTGCCCGGCGTATTACAGTATGACGCATCCGCACGTTTTGAGGCATACGGCCCGCCGTCGAGTTTCAGCACCGCCGTACCGTGAACCTGTTCGAGCCACACCGGATACGCCGGGAGCCCGCCGGCGGCAAACATCCGCCGACGGTTTTCTTCAACATCGGGCAGATTGTCTCCGCAATGGGCGCCCAGATTGAGCGAGCTATACGGAGGCAGGCTGACGCCGCCAACGCGCGTGGAGCTACAGGCCGCCACGCTTTCCGGCATTGGCCACTGCGGTACAATCAGTTTAGTCATAGCCAGTCAATTCGGTCCTTATGCTCTTCATAATCGGCGCGCATGGCATCAATCAGCTCAACCATATCCTGAGGGATCGGCGCATGCCATTCCATCTCAATACCGCTGACCGGGTGATACAGACGCAGCATGGTGGCGTGCAAAGCCTGGCGATCGAACTGACGCAGCGCGGTAATGAACTCCTCTGACGCCCCTTTCGGCGGGCGCGGACGGCCGCCGTACACCTGATCGCCGACCAGCGGATGGGTGATATGCGCCATGTGTACGCGGATCTGGTGCGTACGACCGGTTTCCAGACGCAGACGCAGGCGTGTATGAATACGGAAATGCTCCATAATGCGGTAATGCGTAACCGCCGGTTTACCCATCGGATGCACCGCCATATGCGTACGCTTGGTCGGGTGACGACTAATCGGCTCTTCTACCGTACCGCCAGAGGTCATGTGGCCAATCGCTACCGCTTCATATTCACGGGTGATTTCGCGCAGCTGCAGCGACTCCACCAGACGCGTTTGCGCCGGGATAGTTTTCGCCACAACCATCAGGCCGGTGGTGTCCTTATCCAGACGGTGGACAATGCCCGCACGCGGAACGTCGGCAATCGCCGGATAGTAGTGCAGCAGCGCATTCAGCACAGTACCGTCAGGATTGCCGGCTCCCGGATGAACGACCAGGCCACGCGGTTTATTGATCACGAGGATGTCGTCATCCTCGTAGACGATATTGAGCGGAATATCCTGCGGTTCGAAGCGCACATCTTCTTCGATTTCAACATCGATAGAGACGCTTTCTCCCCCTAAAACTTTGTCTTTCGGCTTGTCGCTGACAGCGCCGTTTACCAGCACTCGCTGGTCAAGGATCCATTCTTTTATGCGCGAACGCGAATAATCCGGGAACATTTCGGCCAAAGCCTGATCTAAGCGTTGCCCGAGTTGATTTTCGGACACCGTTGCGGTGAGTTGTACTCGTTGTGCCATATACAGCTTCTTCGTTTAACGTTGGGTTTTACGGCTTTGCCGTATAATATAGTGTGCTATTGTAGCTGGTCTTAATCGGGAGCAGGAACAGAGATTCTCCCGCATAAACATTTTGAGGAAGTCAAAACGTCATGACGCGCATGAAATACCTGGTGGCAGCTGCCACACTGAGCCTGGCTTTGGTGGGTTGCTCCGGCTCAAAGGAAGAGGTGCCTGATAATCCGCCGAATGAAATCTACGCGACTGCCCAGCAAAAACTGCAGGACGGTAACTGGAAACAGGCGATAACGCAACTGGAAGCGTTGGATAATCGCTATCCGTTCGGCCCTTATTCCCAACAGGTACAGCTGGACCTGATTTATGCGTACTACAAAAATGCCGATCTGCCGTTAGCTCAGGCGGCCATCGACCGCTTTGTTCGTCTGAACCCGACCCATCCTAACATTGATTACGTCATTTATATGCGTGGTCTGACAAATATGGCTCTGGATGATAGCGCGCTGCAGGGATTCTTCGGTGTCGATCGCTCCGATCGCGACCCGCAGCACGCACGCGATGCCTTCAATGACTTCTCGAAGCTGGTGCGCGGCTATCCGAACAGCCAGTATTCGACCGACGCCTACAAACGTATGGTGTTCCTGAAGGATCGTCTGGCGAAGTACGAACTGTCGGTGGTTGATTACTATACCGACCGCGGCGCGTGGGTTGCCGTCGTGAACCGCGTTGACGGCATGCTGCGCAGCTATCCGGATGCGCAGGCTACCCGCGATGCGTTGCCGAAAATGGAAAACGCCTATCGCCAGATGCAGATGAACGCGCAGGCGGATAAGGTGGCCAAAATTATCGCGGCTAACGGTAAAAATACCTGATCGCTTTTGATATTTGATATCAGCAAAACGGCAGCCCTAAGGCTGCCGTTTTTTTATTCATCTGGCTTATAAGCTGAAGCGTTTTAGCGTCAGGTCATCCCATCAAATATGACTCTCTTTCCGCGGTTCGACAAGTAAAATCTCCCTCGTTCCTGTCCTGCCTCACAAATTGCATCCGTTGACAAAAAGTGACATTAAAATGTGATTTAAATCACGAATTTTGACATTAGGCGAGGTATGCTGAGTTCACCAAGACGGGAAAGACAAGAGGTAAAATTTATGACAATGAACATTACCAGTAAGCAAATGGAAATTACTCCGGCTATTCGCCAGCATGTCGCAGACCGTCTCGCCAAATTGGATAAATGGCAAACCCACTTAATCAACCCGCACATCATTCTCTCCAAGGAGCCGCAGGGTTTTGTCGCTGACGCAACCATCAATACGCCAAATGGTCATCTGGTTGCCAGCGCGCGAAGTGAAGATATGTACGCCGCAATCAACGAATTAATCAACAAGCTGGAACGGCAGCTGAACAAAGTGCAACACAAAGGGGAAGCCCGCCGTGCCGCAACATCGGTGAAAGAGGCAGGCTTTGTGGAAGAAGAAGAGTAATCCTGAACTTTACTGTCCTTAACTTAATATTGTGTAACGCCACGCGCCTTCGGGCGCGTTTTTTATTGACAGGATGAAAACAGTCCGGGTACTGTAATCCCAGCCGATTAAAGGAATTCATCTTGAAACTACTGCCGTTCTTCTTCGCATTCTTTTTTACCTTCCCCTGATTGGGAGGCAATTCGTCGTGTGATAAAGAATGCGAAGACGAACTACAAGGCCTCCCACCAGGGAGGCCTTTTTTATTTATGCCCGCTATTTTTCAGGCTGCACGCGCGCCGTCGGCGGCTCGAAAGATTTAGGGTATCTAAACCAATAACAAGAAAGGCAACACATATGACCGAGGAAAATCCATTACTGGCTCTGCGCGATAAGATAAGCGCCCTGGATGAAAAGCTGCTCGCGCTGCTGGCAGAGCGCCGCGGGCTGGCTGTCGAAGTCGGCAAAGCAAAGCTGGCATCGCATCGCCCGGTACGCGATATCGACCGCGAGCGTGACCTGCTGGAACGCCTGATGACCCTGGGCAAAGCCCACCATCTGGATGCGCACTACATCACCCGCCTGTTCCAGCTAATCATCGAGGATTCCGTTCTCACCCAGCAAACCCTGCTGCAGCAGCATCTGAATAAGATCAACCCACATTCAGCGCGCGTGGCATTTCTGGGGCCAAAAGGGTCATACTCGCACCTTGCCGCGCGGCAATATGCGGCCCGCCATTTCGAACAGTTTATAGAAAGCGGCTGCGCCAGGTTTGCCGATATCTTCGACCAGGTTGAAACCGGCCAGGCTGACTACGCGGTAGTGCCGATCGAAAACACCAGCTCCGGCGGGATCAACGACGTCTACGATCTGCTGCAGCACACCAGCCTGTCGATCGTTGGCGAACTGACGATCCCTATCGATCACTGCGTTCTGGTTGCCTCCTCTACCGATCCGCAGCAAATTAATACCGTCTACAGCCATCCGCAGCCGTTCCAGCAGTGTAGCCAGTATCTAAGCCGCTATCCGCACTGGAAAATCGAATATACCGAAAGTACCTCGGCGGCGATGGAGAAAGTCGCGCAGGCCAAATCGCCAACCATCGCGGCGCTGGGCAGCGAAGCCGGCGGGGCGCTGTACGGACTGCAGGTGCTTGAACACTGCGAGGCCAACCAAACGCAAAATATCACCCGCTTCCTGGTGCTGGCGCGCAAGGCGGTGAACGTTTCCGATCAGGTTCCGGCAAAAACCACCCTGCTCATCGCCACCGGCCAGCAGGCGGGTGCGCTGGTCGAAGCGCTGCTGGTTCTGCGCAACCACAACCTGATCATGACCAAGCTGGAGTCGCGCCCGATCTACGGCAATCCGTGGGAAGAGATGTTTTATCTCGATATCCAGGCGAACCTGGAGTCAATTCCCATGCGCAAGGCGCTCAAGGAGCTGGCGGAGATCACCCGCTCAATGAAGGTGCTGGGCTGCTATCCCGGCGAAAACGTGGTGCCCGTCGAGCCGATCTAGCGCTCGAAAAACGTCCGCTTCTTCATCCCTGCTACCGCAACCGGCAGGGTGAAGATAGCGCCGGAGAGCGGATATTTCGCCACTTCATCCGCAGCCATATTTTCCCGGGTGGTGGTGATAAACAGCGTACGCATATCCGCCCCGCCAAAGCAGACCATCGTCGGGCAGCGCACCGGCAGACGATACTCTTCCAGCTGTTCACCGGTCGGCGAGAAGCGCGCTATACGCCAGCCGTCAAACATCGCGCTCCAGTAGCACCCTTCCACATCGATAGCCGCGCCGTCGGGAATACCTTCCCCCGGCTGAAAGCGCCGGAAAACCTCACGCCTGCCCGGCTCGCCCTGCTCATCCAGCGGCGTACGGTAGATAACGGCATTCGGCGTATCCGAGGTATACATCCAGCGCCGATCCTCGCTAAAGGCCAGGCCGTTAGCGCCATGAATATCGCACTGGATAACTCGTGGGGTAAGATCGCTGTCGATACGCATCAGCAGCGCACCGTTATAATCACCCGGCGCCCAGAAGGTCCCGGCGTAAAAGCGTCCGTCGCGATCGGTCCCGCCGTCATTAAAACGGGCCAGCTGCGGGTTGCCTGGGTTATCGCAGATTTTGCGCCTCAGCAGGCCGTGCGCATCGGTTAGCCAGATAGCGCTGCGCAGCGCCACGATAAAGCCGCCCTTCTCGCGCAGAGCAAAACAGCCGACCTCTTCAGGAAATTGCAGGACCTGATGCTCACCGCTGCGGACGTCGTAGCGGTGAATTTCGCACTCCAAAATATCGGCCCAGTATAAAGATTGCTCAGCGTCACTCCAGGTCGGGCATTCCGGCAGGTGTCCGGCGTAATCAAACAGCGGTTGCGGTTCAGCCATCGTTTTCATCCCTATAAAAAAAGCCAGCGGGTTGCCCCTCTGGCTTTGATTATATACGGTTTTCAGCTACTGCCGGTTATCATTCGCCTGGCGGAGCAGCGTACGGCTTTCGCTCTGGAAGCGCTGGGCATAATCGCCAAACCAGTGCTCAACTTTACGGAAGCTGTCGATAAACGCCTGTTTATCCCCCTGCTCCAGCAGACCAATCGCCTCGCCAAAACGCTGGTAGTAGCGCTTAATCAGCGCCAGATTGCTCTCCGACGACATAATAATATCGGCGTAGAGTGCGGATCCTGGGCGAACAGACGGCCCACCATCGCCAGCTCAAGCCGGTAGATCGGTGACGACAGCGCCAGCAGCTGCTCCAGGCGAACGTTCTCCTCCGCCAGGTGCAGGCCGTAGGCAAAGGTCGCAAAGTGGCGCAGGGCCTGAATAAACGCCATATTCTGATCGTGCTCGACGGCGCTGATACGATGCAGGCGAGCGCCCCAAACCTGAATTTGCTCAAGGAACCACTGATAGGCTTCCGGCTGGCGGCCGTCGCAGTAGACCACCACCTGCTTGGCGAGGCTGCCGCTGTCCGGACCGAACATCGGATGTAATCCCAGCACCGGGCCAGTATGCACCGCCAGCATCGCCTGTAGCGGCTCCGCTTTAACTGACGCCAGGTCAACCAAAATACAGTCCGCCGGCAGCGAAGGCAGCCGGGCAATCGTTTCAACCGTGGCGTGAATGGGTACGCTGACGATCACCATCCCGGCGTCGGCGACAATCTCCGCCGCCCGCGGCCAGTCTTCTTTCTCCAGAATACGTACCCGGTAGCCAGAAAGCGTCAGCATTTTCTCGAACAGGCGCCCCATCTGCCCGCCGCCGCCGACAATCACCACCGGGCGCAGGTTCGGGCACAGCGTTTTAAAGCCTTTGTCGTTTTCGCTGGAATAGGACTCGCGCATCACGCGACGCAGCACGTCTTCAATCAGATCCGGCGGCACGCCAAGCGCGGCCGCCTCTTCGCGGCGGGAGGCCAGCATCGCCGACTCCCGTTCCGGGACGTAAATGGGCAGGCCGTATTTGCTCTTGACCTCGCCCACTTCCGCCACCAGCTCCAGGCGCTTAGCCAGCAGGCCCAGCAGCGCCTTATCAACTTCATCAATTTGATCGCGCAACGCGGTCAGTTCAGCAACCATACAATCCTCTTACGCCAGACGGGCCGCCAGATGGCCGCGCAGATCCTTATCAAGTTCGCGGAGCAACGCATCGGTGGTTTCCCAGCTGATGCAAGCATCGGTGACGGATACGCCGTATTTCATATCGCAACGCGGCTGCTCAGAGGACTGGTTGCCTTCGTGGATATTACTCTCAATCATCAGACCAATAATGGAACGGTTGCCATCCTTGATCTGCGCGACGACGGATTCTGCCACCGCTGGCTGACGGCGGTAGTCTTTATTGGAATTACCATGACTGCAATCTACCATCAGCGACGGCTTCAGTCCCGCCTGAGTCATCTCTTTTTCGCATTGCTCGACATCTGCCGGGCCGTAGTTTGGTGCTTTACCACCGCGCAGAATGACGTGGCCATCCGGGTTGCCCTGGGTTTGCAGCAGGCAGACCTGGCCCGCCTGGTTGATCCCAACAAAGCGGTGCGGCATTGCTGCGGCGCGCATGGCGTTAATCGCCGTCGCCAGGCTACCGTCGGTGCCGTTTTTAAAGCCGACCGGCATCGACAGGCCGGATGCCATTTCGCGGTGGGTCTGGGATTCGGTGGTGCGTGCGCCGATCGCCGACCAGCTGAATAGATCGCCGAGGTACTGCGGGCTGTTGGGATCCAGCGCTTCGGTTGCCAGCGGCAGCCCCATGTTTACCAGCTCGACCAGCAGCCGACGCGCAATCTTCAGACCGCCTTCAACATCAAACGAGCCATCCATATGCGGATCGTTAATCAGCCCTTTCCAACCGACGGTGGTACGGGGTTTTTCAAAATAGACGCGCATCACCAGGTAGAGGCTATCGCTGACCTCTGCGGCAAGTGCTTTAAAACGATGAGCGTACTCAATTGCCGCTTCCGGATCGTGGATTGAACAAGGGCCGCAGACCACCAGCAGGCGCGGATCGCGGCCGGCAATAATGTCAGAGATAGTCTGACGGGACTGCGCGATCTGCGCTTCTTGTTCAAGGCTCAGCGGGAATTCAGCCTTCAGCTGATCCGGAGTGATCAAAACCTGTTCATCGGTAATATGTACGTTATTCAGCGCGTCTTTTTGCATGATTGCGATCCTGGGTAGTTCGTTTGCGATAGTGTTTTCCTCACTGAGGAGTGACGTAACGATACCACACAAAGTAAAGATTTCAATCCATATTCCGTAAATTTTAATTTACACAAACAAAATAAATGGCTCTCCATCCGCCATAAAACGTAAACTTAGGTTAACAACGCCACTCGTAGCCGCTAAAAAATTATCCGTTGGGCCGCCTTTTCTTTACGAAAAATCCTGGCCAGAATTAACGTATTGCAAAGGCCGGGGCTAATGACGGTTTTCACCAACAATGCTATTCTTCGGCCAGGCATTAGCGCACTGCAATTCACGTACCATGACGAACCCAGACGGATCCGTTAATGAAACAGCTTCACCGTCTTTTTTTGCTCTCTTTGTTATTCATCGTCAGCTATCCCGCTTTTGCCGCCGGGCCGTCTGCAAATGTGCGAGCCATTGTTTCGGGGATCGTGACGTATACCCGCTGGCCAGAACTTTCTGCCCCGCCCAGACTGTGTATTTTCTCTACGTCACGCTACACCCACAGCCTGACCCAGCAATCGCCTGAGGCTTTGCCCTATCAGCCGGTTGTTGTTCACAGTACAGAGGAAGCATTGAATACGGTTTGTGATGGCTTTTATTTTGGCAGCGAATCGCCATCACAGCAGTCCGAATTCACCTCTAAATACCGGTCAAGGCCCCTATTACTTATCGCGGAACAGAATACCGATTGCGCTATTGGCAGTGCTTTTTGCCTGATCATCAATGACGACAGGGTCAAATTCTCCGTTAATCTTGATGTCCTGACGCACAGCGGTGTGCGGGTCAATCCAGATGTACTGATGCTTGCCCGGAAAAACGCACATGAATAAGGATTATCCTCAGGGCCCGCGCCCCACCTTTAAAAGAGCGCTACGCCGTATCAGCATGATAAGCGTAATCATCTCGATGACTCTGGTCTGGTTGCTGCTCAGCACAGCCTCCGTATTCACGCTGAAACAATATGCGCAGAAGAATCTCGAGCTGACCGCCGCGACCATGAGCCGCAGCCTCGAAGCGGCGCTGGTGTTTAACGATAGCGCGGCGGCAGAAGATACGCTGGCGACGCTGGGGAAGCAGGGACAGTTTTCCGAAGCGCTGGTGCTTGATAGCCAGAAAAAGCATTTTGCCCTCTGGCATAACCACGATCTGGTAAGCCAGGAAAAACTCAGCGGCCTTATCAGCAGATGGCTTTTCCCACGGCCGACCACGCAGCCCATCTGGCATGAAGGGAAAATTATCGGCGAGCTTCGCCTGACCGCGCTGGATCGGCTGATAAGCCACTTCCTCGGTATTTCGATTATCGTCCTGACCGGCAGCATCCTGCTGGCGTCCTTTATCGCCCTGCTGCTAACCCACTCTCTACACCGCGGCATCGTCACCGCGCTGCAGAGCATTACCGAAGTGGTGCACGATATCCGGGAAAACCGTCACTTTTCGCGTCGCGTTCCCGAAGAGCACATCGAGGAGTTTCATCTTTTCGCCCAGGACTTTAACAGCCTGCTTGGCGAGATGGAGGACTGGCAGCGGCAGTCTGCAGGCCAAAAACGCCCAGATCCTGCGCAGCTCTCTGCACGATCCGCTGACCGGGCTTGCCAACCGCGCGGCGTTTCGCGGCGTCATCAATAAACTGATGAATGACGACGTGACCCATCGCAGCTCCGCGCTGCTATTCCTTGATGGCGACAACTTCAAGTTCATCAACGATAACTGGGGGCACGCGACGGGCGATAAGGTCTTAATCGAAGTGGCCAGCCGGCTGATGACGTTTGCCGGTACCCAACATCAGGCGTGGCGGCTAGGCGGCGACGAATTCGCCATCCTGCTCCGCAATGTCCACACCGAGGCCGAAGTTCAGGCGCAGTGCGCTTTACTCTCGGCACAGTTTCTCCAGCCGTTTAATCTGCACAACGGCCATACCGCTACCCTGTCGCTCAGTATTGGTTACGCCCTGGCGTGGGAGCATACTTCTGCCGAAAATCTGCAAGAGTTTGCCGATCAAAATATGTATCGGATGAAAAATCAACGTTTGCAGCAGGTACAAAAATAAAAGGAATCCTCATGCTCAGGACATATTTTGCTCCCGCTCTGCTGGCCGCGGTGTTTCTCACCGGCTGCCAGGCTCCGCAAGGGAAATTCTCTCAGCAGCAGGTTGCGGCGATGAAGGCCTATGGCTTTACGGAAAGCAACGGCGACTGGTCCCTCGGCATATCTGACACCATCCTGTTCGATAAAAACGACTACCACCTGCGCCCAGATAGCCGGCAGCAAATTCACAACATGGCTTCTCGCCTCGCCGCAACCGGGATTACGCACAGCCGTTTAGATGGTCATACCGATAACTATGGCGAAGATGGCTACAACGAGATGCTGTCGCTGAAACGCGCAAACAGCGTAGCCGACGCCTGGGCGGAAGGCGCCAACATCCCGCGCGGTAATTTAACGACCCGCGGGTTAGGTAAAAAATATCCGATTGCCGGTAACGATACGTATAGCGCGCGAAAAAATTTGATACTGATTTAAAAAAGATTTGATACGCCAGTCAGTGCCATTGAATAAAGATTTTTGATACCAAATATCTCGGCGTTAGTTGAGGGTATAAAAATCGACTGGGCCAGTCCGTGGCCAACAGAAAGGGCTTAAATTGCCAGCGCCCGAAAATCTTCCCTGTACAGTTCGCTGATCTTCTCCTGCCCGATTGACGGTAGTTCAGAATTAACGATTTTCCGGCCAAGGCGCTTTTCAAGGTCAGCATAGAACTTATCAACGTCGCCCAGAAGCATTCCCGTATAACCTGTAACGATAATGGCCTGCTCGTCGGTCAGCCTATTGTCGCTTTCCGGGTGCGCGTATGGGCATAGCTTTGCGTAATCATCTTTGTACAGGGCGCTGATTTTATCCTGCCCCACGGCAGCCAACGTAATATCTCCCATTGGCTCACCCAGACGCTTCTCCACATCGGCCTTTACCGTTTCTGCGCTGCATGCCAGATAACCGGTAAAACCAGAGATGATTAACGCCTGCTCCTGTGTCAGTTTTTTGACTCCGCCCTTCGCCGCCTTATTCTCTTCCTTCCTGATGAGTACCAGCGCCAGCTTTGCTTCGGCGAGTTGGTTATCGTTTTCCTCTTTGTCTCGTGAGAGCCTTTGCATGTGAGCATTGAGAAGCGCATTGCGGGTGGAATACAACTCGATTTCAAGCTCAACTTCGCGCTTGCTCTTTTTCAGTAATTCTTCTTTATTCGCCATTTTTATTCACCGTAGAATTTAGTCAGGAACGCCTCGGCCTCGGAAACGAGGTCGTCTTCATCTTCAAAATTAAACTGTTCAACCCGTTCGAGATAAACCCCACTGTCGATATCAAATTTAATCGTGTGCACGGCGTTGGCGATATTATTCGCGGAGTCGATTACTTCAGCGCTGATAACGTCAATGCTCAGTACGACATCAACATTGGAAGCATAGGGGGCGCCAAACCCCATATATGTGGTATGGCGCTCTATGCTCTTTGAAACTGAAATTGTCATATAAACCTCTTATGCGGTGTATTTAGCCAGGATGTACCAGTATGTGCCGTCAGTCTCTAATATCACTCCGCCACGGGCAGGGATGCTGAATGAGCCTGCGCCAAATTCAAAGGGGCCAGTCAGCGTCAGGGCGTACGTTGCGCTCAAATTTTTAACTTTGAGTTTTTTGTTTTTCATGCGTGTTGGCATAATAATGGCATCACCAGCGGCCGCCGGTGTGGCAAATGTTACCCCCGCAAAACTGGATACGGTCGCCCCGATAACTGTTGTAGTTGAGTACTCCTTTGGGATCTGCCATGAGCCGGTTTCGTCCAGGCCGGTGATGAAGTTGTTGCTGTTATCAATGACTCTCAGTGCCTGGCTTTGGGGATTTTTTATCGTTACGCCGTACTGATTCGTCCAGACATAAAGCCCGTTCGTGGAATTGACGTCATAAAATCCATAAAAGCTATTCCCTACAGATGGTGTGTTTGCAAAGCCATATCCGCTAGCACCGTCTGAGTGGTTAGCATAATTGCGGAATCCAAATAACGACTTACCCCTTGCCTGAAATGCGTTCATAATGTTGTACAAACCATTACTGATGACGTCCTGACCGTACCCGCTACCCGCAGCGGCCGCTTTGTTGTTTCTCAGATTTAACTCTTCCCCTACCATCTGAGAAGCGTCTGAGTCTTCATTTAGTGAGACAATAAAGTTCCTGCCAAATATTTTATTGCTGGGAACTAACTTCATCATTGAGCCGTCAGTTGGAACACCTGTAACAGTTCCATTACTTCCGGCCTTATACCAGGTATCTTCGATATATATCGTTGTGCCCACTATACCCAAAACAAATGTTGTCCATGACCCAACACTGGTATCTGAGTCAACGACATTAATAACCTGTTTGGCACATACCTCAGAAATAATATCCCCGGGCAAATCGGTACACGTGACGCTGTCGGCGGAAAAAACGGTATTTGAACTCGTCAGCAGTGTGGGTTGCCCTACAAGGTGTCCGTACAGCAAAGACTGAGCACGCTCAGGGTTTTTCGATAAGTCGGCTGATGTGGCAAAGCCTGATATTGATGACTGAGGTTCACCGGCCATCGGGCTTAACTGGTTCCGCAGAGCCATGACTACTGAACGGTCGTACGGGCCATCGCAGTATTTGAAGAGCTTAGCCCCCATGTTCGGCAGCAGATACTGGTCATATCCGAGATAGGGAATGCGCAAAGAGGTTGCGCGGGCCCTGGCCTCGGCTTCAATGCCCAGCGGGTTAACTGCGTCTCTGTCTCCTCCAAAATCCATAAGGCTCATCGACTCAGCGTTTTTGTCATGCTGAGTTCTATGAACGGCGCCGTCCACTGTCAGTTTTGCAGCAAGTAAATAGTCTCCCATACCCTCGTCGCCTGAGCCCAGATTTTGGCGAATTACGGCATCACCAAGAACAGGAATGGCCTTACTCAACTGGTCATAGGCGTGCTTTTCAGGCTCAATACCTGCTGCCGCCAGCAGATTCAGTAATTCGGCCTGTACCACGTTAAACCAGTCTGCGCCGGGCCAGCTTATCCCGCCTTGCTCCTGGCTTTCCCCAAACCAACGGGTAGAAATTGTCTGCGTTTCTTTCGGCTCTGGCATCTCCGGGACGCCGCTGGTGTTGTCGAGATGGTACATAGCGACTCCTTACGGCTTCTCGGGCCAGACAATATCAGCTGCAGTGGTATCCACGCGGCTGACGGCGAGGCGATACGCCTCCCAGCGAGCCAGTTGCGCAGCTTCTTCGTCAGTGGCCTGACCGCTGCTGACGGCATAGCTCAGCAGTGAAATCGGCTCAGATGCCGCAGACAGCAGCTTAGTCTTCTGACGGTCAGCCTGAGCGATAAGGTAAGCCCGCTCGGCCTCTTCATTTTTCACCCAGGCTGAGCCATCCCACTCATCAAACTGGCCCGGCATTTTGAGGGTGTAACCGTCAGGAACAGGGCCAACCTCCAGTATCGTCGTTGATTCGTGAGTTTCAGTATTCCAGGCAAGCTGGCCGCGCAGGTCCTTGAGGTAAATCCATTCGGTGCCGTTCCAGCGGGTGACGAACGTTGGTTTTTCTTCTGGCGGGGCGACGAACGTGCAGCCCTCTGGCAGGGTGAACCACGCATCAGAAACGACGTGCTTCGTCCCGTTGCTCTCGTAATAAAGCTGACCGGTCTTATCTTCAACCTGCGACCACTGGCCATTGGTGAACAACAGAACGTAACCGGCATCAGCGACCGGTGGCTCAATGGTCACAGCCCATTCCGGCATGGACTCACTCAGCGCGGAAATAACAAAGCCGGTGCCGCGAATATTCCAGTAACGGGTCCCGCGAATATCTTCCACATATTCCCAGACGCCATTTTTAAATATACCGGTCTGCCCTTTATCCGGTTCGCAAGGAATATGCGTGGTATTAACGGGCAGACCCGTGCCCGCCGGGATCGTCATAAAGACGGAACCAATATAAACGCCATCGGCATCGTACTGATAAAGCCAGATGGCCTGTGGGCTTTGAGAAAATTCAAATGACATTACGCTAACCTCACGATGGCGTTAAAGGCGATGTTTTTGACGGTGTTTTCGGTATTACCCGTGCTGGCCACCGTGGCCGTGTGAGCATGTGGCCCGATGTAGACCGTATGGTGATGCGCCGGGGCGGTACTGGTATTGTTGCGGGTACGACGGGAGTCGTTGTCGGAGCCGACAACATAGTCATCATCCCACACGTCCCCCGGCGCGAGCATTCCGCCCTGGTGAAAGTGCTCGTTATCGTCGCTCGTCTGTTTCGTGCCGAGGTCGGTACTGTTGATCGTCGCATCGTGGGCGTGAAGCTTCACGCCATCGGCTTCTAAGGACAGCAGTGCACGCCCGGAGGCAGGCAAAAACTTGATGGTCTGGCCGCGCATGTCCGGCAGAACGCCGGATGGGTAAGCGACAGCAAGGCGCGGATAGGCGGTTTTATCGAAGCTCTGACCCAGCATCAGCATAAAGCCGGTCGGCGCTGTTGCACCCGGCCACGCCAGAGGGATACCCGGCGGCAGCATATAGTCCGAGGAGAAAATACGGATGGCCTGAGCAAACTGGTCCAGCTGCGTTTTATCCGGCGTGATATTCGCCAGCGCCAGCACGTTCAGCATTTCCGCCTGAATAGCATTAAACCAGTCAGCGCCCGGATAACTCGGCTGAATACCGTCGCCGCCTTCGGTAAACCAGCGGCGCTCGGTAAATAATACCGGCTTAATGGCGGGCATATCAGGAACGGAAGAGGCATTATCCAGGTGATACATAATTAAACCTCGTAAAGAAAATCATAATCGTGCCCGGCCAGTCGGTAACGACGTAAAAAACATTCCAGTATCTGCGCCTGCAAACTAATTAACGGCGTCAGGACGTTGCTGATACTGCGAAAGCGGATCATCGGCATATCCGTGACCGTCACCTGCAGCAGGTAGCGGTATTTGTGCGAATAAATCGGATACATGATGTCGCGCATGACGTGATGCGGCAGAATTTCGGTCACCTGAATGGTGAAGCCCAGCGCATCCTTCACGGCCTGCTCAATCTGCCAGGTGGCCAGCCCGCCCTTGCGGTGATATTTCTCCACCACGGCATCACGACGGCGGTCGAAGCCGTCCGGGATGGCGTTACAGTCCGGCAGGCCGAGATAGTCCTCCCAGTCGGCCAGCAGCAGGTCAGTGGTCTCCGGGCGCATCTCGGTGACCAGCAAATCAGCGTTCGCCTCTGCCAGCTGCAGGCGGGAACTGAAGCCCCGGAGCAGTGACGTCAGCGCCGCCGTCTGGTCGCGTGGCCACGCTTTACCGCGAGGCATCAGCTGCTGCAGGACGTCCTGCCAGTCTTCTACACGATGCGCCATGTGATTGCCCCCAGCGTCAGCAGCTCATAGTTCTCGCTGGCCTGATTAGTGGTGAGGTCCAGCTCGTAGTCGGTGACACCCGTCGATGAGCCGATGGCCGTGCGGATGGCAGATAGCAGCAGCGTGTCGCCCGGCGAGACCGAACGGAACAGCGCCTGCAGGCTCAGGGTGACCGCAGAGCGGATGGCGGCAGTGTCAGGGATGACGCGGATGGTCAGCGGCACCGGCTTGAGCGTCAGCGGGATGGGCCAGACCTCGATACCACCTGGCTTGCCGACGTAAGTCCCGGTCGCCGGGTCCTGATGGCGGAACAGGTACACCTGCATTGCTTCGCGGTCGGTCCCGGTCGGAATAATGTCAGTGCGCTGGTCGTAGACCCATGCAAGGCCCACCGTACCCAGCCCGTGCCAGCAGTCAAAGGCCCATGCCCGGCTGATACCCGGCAGTTCGGTGGCCCAGATAACGTAATCATGCAGTGCGCCACCGGTTGGCGGGTTGCGCTTGCGGTACAGCAGGCGGGTCAGCAGGTCGGCCACGGACTCGACGTCCGCGCCGCCGGAAATCCCGGCATCCGCCACCACGCCGTCGCTGTTCACCCCTGCTACCGGGGAAATGAGGGTCAGAACTTCGCCCGCCGTCAGGTTGCCGCTGAGGCCCGTCTCGTCAGCCTGCACGGTGACGGTGATTTTGCCCGCTGACGGGTCACTGGTGGCGGTGACGTGGAAGCGCACACCGTCCTGTGTCTGCATCTCGGTATCGAGCACCAGCGGCTTTGTGCCGGTGAAGGTAACCGGGCCGCTGGCATAGGATGCAGCCTTACGTATCACGCCCTCGTAGCGGGCGGTATCAATAATGGTTTCGTCGGCGGACTGCTCTGACGGGATAATCTGGTTGTTAATCCACGTCTGATAATCATATACGTCGCGTAAAGCGCCGCTGAAAGCGGTATTTAACGCGCGTTCAACGCCGATAATCGGTAATTCCTGGTCGAGTTCAATCTCTAAATCCTGAATACCGGCACGAATCAGCTGGCGGAGCGTCGGGACATTAAATGTAGCCATTTTCTACCGCCTCCCAGCGTTTCTTTATTTCGACGGTTAACTCGGTTTTATCCGGGCGGGTGAGAATAATGGTTAATGCCAGCCAGTTAATACGGGGAATAGTGGCAATCACCTGCGCATTTCGCGCATAGCCGTAACGTAATAACGGCTGCATGGCCAGACGGGCGTAATTCTCTGCGCGGAGCCTGACCTCTTCGGTCAGCTTTTCACGGTCAATCAGCCAGAGCTTTGAGCCCCACTCAAAATCGCTGTAAGAATTACCGCACCAGCCGCGACGGTCATCGGTGCCGTCGGGTATTTCGTCGCTCTCATCTGCCCGCGCATCAGTAAACAGGCAGATATACACCAAAGAAACAAGGCCCTCGTCAAACGAAAGGCCATTGTGTTCAATCCCGATGTCGCCGCCAGCGGGCAGGTGCCAGTTTATTCTGATGGTCATAAGGGTTTAGTCGTATCAGCACCGTCGCCATCCTTATGAATATGGTCAAGGAAGCTCTTTCCCTTAACCTGAATATCTTCACTGAAAGAAGTGGGGCCGGTGATATTTATCTGTTTACCGATAATGTCACAGCTCTCTTCGGCAACCACATTTACCGTCTTCCCTGTTATTTCAATGACGCCATTCTTTTTCAGACGAATAATATGGCCTTCCTGATGATAAAGAATAACGTCGCCTTCTTCGCCGCCACGGGGGCGGCGCCCTTTATCCTCGACGGCGATGGCCACCATGCCGCCACGACGACCGCCCACGGCGACGACAATGGCCTCGGAGCCCGCAGGCGGAACGCTGGAAAAGCCATAGTTCTGGAAGCGCTCGACGTCGTCATTGGTCTCATCGGCCAGCGACTGCACCTGCAGGTTCTGCCGTCCGAGGCTGTCCGTCACGATACGCACCAGCGCACGGTCCACCATCAGGCGCAGGCGGCGGCCCATAGCGGCGATAGAGCGGGAAAAATTGACCTCCTTCAGTCCCATGTCACCCCCACTGAAGTCTTAGACTTCGCCTTTTTACCCTTACTTTTAGCTTTCTGTTCGGGCATATCCAGCGACTCAGGCGGCACCAGTGACAGCACAGTCAGACGCCCCTGATCGCCTTCCATAAAGGAAACTGTCTTAATCAGCCAGGTGACGTCGAGCTGCTGGATGGCGTCGGTTACTTTTACCAGCCGGTTCGTCTGCCACAGCGGGCCGCTGATGCCGTTCTCACGCCAGCCCGCGACGGTGATTTCGGTGGTATTTGCTTCACCCATCATGCGGGTCTTGTACCACTCCCCACGGGCACTGGCACCGCCGACCGTCAGGCTGTCTTCGTTAACCAGAATCTTCGGACGATAGCGGGTGATCTCCGGGTCGCTGACTACCGTCTGGCGACCGCCGACCATTTTCACCGGCTGGTCGTCCCACGTCGCACCGCCCGCACTGGCGGAACCTTTGACGATGTACTGGCTGGCCCGTTCGCGCCAGCTGAAGCGTCCACGTGCAGCCAGAATATTGTCGCCGAGGGTGAGCGCCACTCCTGCCCGTTGGGTGGATGCACGGGTGATAACCAGCCGACCGTAAGCGTCTGACGTCACGAGAACGCCGCGCTGTTTTGCCAGCCGGTCGAGCAGTTCAAAGCCGGTTTCACCCTGTTCGAGGGTGATGCTGCCAAAGGCGTCGCCGGTGTCAGTCTCGTTAACCACCTCGATGCCGTAGGGTTTGCAGATGGTGGCCGCAAGCTGCTCAAGCTTCAGACCTTTCCACTGGCCGGACTTATCGACCACTGAGCTGTCCACCAGATCGCCGGTCTTGTCGCGTCCCATCACGCGCAGGGAGACGTTCTCCGCGTCATAGCTGGGAATGAAGTCGTCAATGTAGCCGGTCATGACGCGGTCGCTGCCGATGGAGACCGTGCAGGACTGGCCGGGTTTGATGGAGCGCGGTGCGGCAGATGACCATTGGGCGGTGACGGTCAGATCAAACTCGCCCGCCACGGACTCCAGCGAGCGGTTAATGGTCATGTCGGTCCAGCCGCCCCAGACCTTGCCGTCAACGTTCAGGGTTAACTCTTCAGTCATTGCTGATGATCTCAATCGTCTGTGACGGGGTAATAAAGGAGGGATAACGCAGCCGGTTGCGGGTCACCAGTTCGTCCCGGTTCTCCGCGTCGCCGGTCTCCCGGTAGGCCAGCAGCATCACCGGCACTGTCCGGGGCGGGGTGACGCGACGAAGCTCCGGCAGCTGGATGCTGCGGATACGCACATCATTCACCACCGCGAACCGCAGCTCGCGAAGGGAGCGCCACAGCTCACGGAGACCGCTTTCGACGGCTTCCGCTGCGGTCTCGCTGAGACGCTCCGCCAGCTGGTCGCCGGTGTTCTGTGCATCCTGGCCGGTCTCGAAGGTCGCGGTGGCCACCGCTTCAGCCTTAGCGACCAGTGTGGAGATAATGACCAGACGGCGGAAGTCTTCGATATTGGTCTCCATCGACGCCGTGGTCTCCGGCGTCGATGCCGGTGTGACGCTGCTGGCAAAGCCGATATCGGTGTTCACGCTGATGTTATCGACCAGAGATTTGGTTGCTGACAGTGCGGCCCGGTCGCCTTCCCATTTGTCGCGCAGCTGGTCATAGACCCGCAGGGCGAACGGCGGCTCAGAGACAAGGTCCTTCATATCGCTGATGAGGCCGGTGATATCGCGGATCATTTCCCCCGGAGCGGCGGCCACAATACCGGCGAGGTCCTTAAACCGGTTGAGGCGGTCCATCCACTCGCTGAGCGCATCCGGCAGGGTCGGCAGGCTGGTGACAAAGCCCTCCATATCCTCCAGCAGGGTATCCACCATGCTGCCGACACCGTCGAGCGCCGCAAAATAATCACCGCTGGCCAGCGCTTCCCTGACCTTATCCGCCGCGCTGAGCGTGGTGGCACTGGTGTCTTCAGTGCCGGACGGGAACAGCCGCTCGCCAGCCTCGTAGACCTCAAAGGAAATGTAGGCAATGCCGCCTTCTTCGGTGGAGAGACGGTGCGTAACGCGGCCCACCTGAACCTTCTGCACCCCGAACCACGGATGCACCAGCTCACCCGGACCGGCAGTATTGAGCGCCGCCAGCAGGCGGTTCATCTGGTCGATGTAGTCAGTGCCGAGCAGGATCGCGTTAATCTGCTGCTGAGTCAGCACCGCGCCGTGGTCTTCCGTCCAGCCCACCTCTTTTTTGGGGTAGGCATGAGGGATAGCCCGGCGGCCGCCAGCCCCCTCGACGTCGCGGAAAAAGAAAGCGACGCCCCGGAACGAGGCATCACGCAGGTCTTCCCATTGAGTGGCCATCAGTCCTGCTCCACATTGCTGACGCCAGACTGGGCGCTCAGGGTGACGCCGGGGGCGTTACCTTGACGCTGGTCACCTGAACCCGATCATCTTTAACAGAAACCTCGATACTGCCTTTCGTTCCTGCTGGGGCAGGAACGGGTAAGCATACTGATTTTGCGGCTGCATCGACGCCCACGGTGACGGGTCC
>NZ_CP170109.1:0-59165 GCF_050058015.1 Klebsiella sp. WOUb02 | reverse complement strand
ACAATGGAAGTGACATCCCCCTGAAGATGCGCCTGATTAACCGTGAAATTAGTCGTGACACTGACCGCAGCGTGAACACCATACAGAAAGTGAAAACTATTCTGACAGCGCCGCAAGCGGCGGGGAATTAGATCCGGAGAGATGAAAAAGATATGCCGCCATTATATCAAATGTATTAGTCGCGACTTGATCTGACACTGAGCCTTGAAAGGTTGAGAGTTACCGGTTTTGATATGGGTGTCGAATCCTTATACAAAACGCGAGGTAACTCTCATGCTTTATACTAACAATCCCATCATCAAACACAAAGCCGGCCTGCTCAATCTGGCCGAAGAACTCGGTAACGTTTCAAATGAACCGCCCCGGTTTTCCGGGAGAGTGTTTTGTCTGTGAACTCAGGCTGCCAGATCACCTTTTACGATGGAAGCGTAATATGCCAGTTCTGCTTCTGCTGGCGGGATATGGCCGAGACGTTCCAGCAACCGCTGGTTGTTGTACCAGTCCACCCACGTCAGTGTCGCCAGCTCCACTTCGGCGCGGTTTTTCCAGCTTTTACGATGTATTACCTCCGCTTTGTAAAGTCCGTTTATGCTCTCTGCCATTGCGTTGTCGTATGAGTCGCCGGTGCTGCCCGTTGATGCCAGCAGCTCTGCATCCTTAAGCCGTTGCGTGTACGCCAGTGACACATACTGCGAGCCTTTATCGCTGTGATGGATGGTCCCGACGGGACGTCGGGACCACAACGCCTGCTCCAGCGCATCCAGTACGAACGTTGTTTCCATCGACGATGAGACCCGCCATCCCACGATGCAACCGGCGAACACATCGATGATGAACGCCACATACGCGAAGCCCTGCAAGGTGCTGACATAGGTAAAATCAGCCACCCACAGCTGGTCGGGCCGTTCGGCCACGAACTGGCGGTTCACACGGTCATCTGCAGCAGCCTCTTTACGGCTGACGGTGGTTCGTACCTTTTTGCCCCGGCGTACCCCGGCCAGCCCCATCGCCTTCATCAGCCGTTCCACGGTACATCTGGCCACGCTGATGTGTTCCCGGAGCAACTGACGCCAGACCTTGCGGACGCCATACACACGGGGAAAGCCGTAGCTGAATTTACACCACCTTGACGGACTCGACCAAAACCCGGTCCGTGCGGTCTGCGGCCGGTGCAGTTACTTCACTTTAGCCCGGCCGCTGCGTGTTCAAGGGTTGAAATTATTACCTTTCTATTTAATGGCTAATTATCCATGGCATAGGCTTCAACCCCTTGCGTTTCCTGCGCTAGAATCAGGCGGTTTTCTCTTGGAAAAGGATATCGCCATGGCCGCCTGTGCCCTTTTGATCGTCGGTTGGGTGTTGATTTGGCAGGATCACCCGATTTTCGGCGTGCTGTGCATCGCGCTGTTTGCCGTGTTGCAATGGGCCAAGTACGCCGCTAAAGGTGCGCAAGACCCCGAAGATGCCACAGAGTGGCGCAAGACCGACTGGCATTCGCAGCCGATTGAAATGGCGCACGCTGGCGACAGCGACCGGCGGATTGGCGGCGTGGGGGAGCTGGGCATGGGCGGCCCCAGTTTTTGGACGCTGCTGCTGCGTGACGGGGCCATTGTGCATGGCGCCTGCGCGGCGCCGCAGGACGTGGACGATGGCAAGCTGCGCCTGATCCCGACCCGCTGCCGCCAGGGTGAGGGGCTGACGGTGTACGAGCCTGCTGCCCGGGTGATGTACGCGCTGCCGGCATTGACCGATCGCGAGCAGGACGCGTTGGCCGCCGGTGCCGCCGAGGCGCTGGCGCGGCTGCGGACGAGGTGTCGGCAGGCGGAGGCCACGCCGTTGCATCCGGTGCGCGGTTTATGGGTGCCGCCGTGGACAGAGGATCCGGCCAATCGTCTGGAGATCGCCTTACCCAACGGCCGCGTGCTGGCGGCGCGCTTGATGTTGCCGGCGGATCTGCGCCAGGCGGACGATCCTGCCGCGTTGCTGCACACGCCGCCTTATGAGCTGTTGTTGGATAATCGGCCGACCGATCGTTTCGTGCGCGATCTCGAATGCGTGGCGGGATCCCCGGCGGGCTGCGGCTTGAGCGTCGGCGGTTGCCAGTTCCGCGGCGAGCATATCGTCGATGGCCTTTACCATCTGTACTTCGCCGGCGCGTGGTTCAGCCTGCTTTCTTACGCGCATAAACCGGCGGGCGGGCGCGGATCGGACACCACTTTTTTCGTCGAGCGGGTCGAGCCGCAAGACGGCGGGGTGTTTGTGATTGAATGGGGTGCCTACAGCGTGCGGCCCGACGGGCGTGAGCCGCGCGTGCCAGCCCCGCCGGTATTGGTTATCGCGGTGAGTTGGCAGGAAACGTCGCTGCAGTTGCCCACGGCCAATAACTGCGTGACCGTGCGCTTGCCCAACGCCACGGCGTAAGGTTTAAGGAAGCCCCCTGACTTCGCCGCGTTGCAAGGTCAGCACCGCGATCGGGCTGCCGGAGAAGCACTCCCTAAAGATCCAGTCGCTGGGCCGAAACGCTGCCGCAGGCAGCCCGGCCTGCCACTCCTCCCACTGCGGGGCCGGCCGATCCGGCGGCAACAAGAAGGTGACCAGCCAACCCGCTTCGCAGCGTACCGTTTGGCCGCTCGGGCGGGTAAAGGTGTGCGCGCTCGCCAGCCTCCATCACCGGCGGTAAAACCTCGAAGGCGATGATCCGCACGCCGGCCACGCCATGCGGCTGAGGAAAACGCACGGCGGTCACGCCGTTCATCGTGATGGGGCTGTCTTCGGTGCCGGGCTGGCGTGGTTCCTGGCGGTTCACCCAGCTGCCTTTTGGCAACGTGATTTCACCGAACGGTTTTGCCTCGTTGAGCGTCAGGTAACTGCGCCGATTCCAGTGTTCTTCCGCCCGCTGGCTCTTGATATTCTGGATGGCAATGCAGATAAGCATCAGCACGCACGCCACCGGGTAGACCGCCAGCGCCGAGACCAACAGATAGCCGCCCCATGAAAGCGGCGGGCGCGGGCGGCCGCAGCGGGCAGCGGCGTATCGCCAGCTCCACCAGGTGAGCAGGATGCCGGCGAGCAGCAGGGCCAATAACAGCGCCAGCAGGCCGGTGGCGCCGGCGCCATAACCTAACAGCATGGCAAGTTCCTTATGTTCACGGCGTGGTGGAGCGATAGCGAACGAAGTAGGGCAGCGTCGGGGTATCCCCATCATCGCCATAAAGGTGTGTTGCCAGGCTTGAAATGACCACGATCAACAACCTATTTGACCGCTTCAATTTTAAACTCGTCGGGATAACACTTACCGCTCATCGGCACCTCTTTTTAAGCCATTTTAAATGACTCTGAGGGGTCTGTTAAACCCGTGGCGATTCAATTCTCCAGCGAACCCGGTAGCGGTGTAAGTCCGAACAAGTCATTTGAGATTAGCGGGACGATCTTCGTGTCCAAGTAATTATCTACTTGGTTCATCATCGTATAAAACGCTTCACCTCGGGAATCGGCTACATAGGCGTCTTCAATATTTCCGGTATACGTGGCGTAATCTGTGTACCCAAATGTGACAAAAGCTCGCTTTACTGTATCGAACAGAGCATAGCCAACAACACCTTCCTCCGCTTCTTTTTCATGCAGAGTTTCTACAATATTTTCAATCGATTTTAAGATTTTTTTCTTCTTCATTTCTTCCTTCTCGTCAGGCGGTGAGGGGCGATACCCCCGCCCTGTAAAACAGGAGTAGTCTCGGGATAAGTACGGGTTATCAGGCCATGCCAAGCCGATTTTGACTAGATCCTTATTGGCTTCCGGGTTAACACTTTCACAATGGCTGTAACGAAAATCGCTGAGTAATATATCGGTACGAATATTAGCCCAATTGCGATCAACATTATTCCTATGGATAGCATCAGTGCTATGGTACTGTCTGGCGATGTCAGATTTATCCATCCTTTTGATAATCCAATTATAAAATCCTTTTCTTGTAGTCTAGCGTAAATCCAAGATGCCCCAGTTAACACTGAGCCTAACCAGAATGAAATCCAGCAAATTGCTGATGTAAAAGGAATAATGTTGTATTGCATGGGCTACCCTTAGCTTTTGTACATAAATTGCGCAAATCTATTCTTTGAGACAAAGAACCGCTTCCATTAAGCTATCTCGCGAATTCAGATAATAAGTGCAACGCTCGGTCATGTGGATGGAGGGACGGTTAGCTGCC
The DNA here is from genome assembly GCF_050058015.1 of Klebsiella sp. WOUb02. Taxonomy (NCBI): domain Bacteria; kingdom Pseudomonadati; phylum Pseudomonadota; class Gammaproteobacteria; order Enterobacterales; family Enterobacteriaceae; genus Klebsiella; species Klebsiella sp. WOUb02. Next base: position 54,958 of record NZ_CP170109.1, on the reverse strand, counting down.
GATAAGCTATCCTGCTCTTCCGACCAAAGATGAGCGAGTCACTATGAAATATCAGCAGCTAACCGAAGGGTTACGATACCAGATAGCCCTGTTGTGTGAAGATAAAGTGAGTCAGGCAGAGATTGCCCGCCGCTCAGGCGTCAGCAAATCAACGGTCTCGCGGGAACTGCTTCGCAATCGTTCTGTAGATGGCTACCAGCCAGCCGCGGCACAGAAGCTCAGTACCAGCCGCCGTAAAGCGGCCGGCAAACGCAGGATGCACGAGGATACGGTCTTCTTTGTTGAGGCTGCGCTAAACTGGCTGTGGAGTCCGGAACAGATCAGCGCCGTTGGCCGTATCATCGCAGGCCGGTTAGTCACGAGTGGATTTACCAGCATGTTCAGGCTGATAAAGCCAGTGGCGGCGAACTATACAGGCTCCTCCGGCAGGGTAAACGCCGCTATCGCAAAGGCTATGGTAAAAAGCGAAGTCCGATACCTGACGCCGTATCCATCGAGCAGAGACCGGCCGTTGTTGATGCTCGTACCCGACCGGGTGACCGGGAAGCGGCTCTGGTTCCGGGTAAACAAGGCACCGGAGCCATCGTGACGCTGGTCGAGCGTAAAAGCCGTATTTATCTGACGAAAAAGGTGTTTTCGAAAGATTCAGCCGAAGTGGCCACAGCCATTATCTCGATGCTGAGCGGCTACAAAGATGTCTGCCATACCATCACGTTCGACAATGGCGGGGAGTTTACTCAGCACAAAGAGATCGCAGCGGCCCTGGAAACGGAAACCTGCTTCGCTCACCCCTATGCTTCGTGGGAACGTGGGCTAAATGAGAATACCAACGGGCTGTTGAGGCAGTTTATCCCCAAAGGAACTGACCTGACAGCAGTGACGGATGATGAGCTCCGCAAGTACCAGGGAGCACTGAACAGCAGGCCACGAAAATGCCTCGAATTCCGGCAGCCTTCAGTGGTCTTTGCAGAGTTAAGAAAGGCGGCTTAGCGTTGCACTTCGAACTTGAATCCGCCTCTTGCTTGTCAGTTTGAACTGCCAGCCATCCGCTGAAAACCTGAAAAACAACCAGAAAAAGCACAAATCATCACCAGCCTGCGGAGCACTGGCTTACCCTGCGGCATATGAATCGAATAGTGGGTAAATTTCAGCCACTTCATTCCGGGGTAGGTCTTTACGATGGTAAATTTATAGTATACCTCTGAGTTACCTTACATTTCGGCGCCTGAACATATCAATGTGACCACATTAGCGATACCACAATTAAAACGACCACCTAAGTGTTACCACTCCTCATCAAACTCAATGACTTCACTCCTTGAGCGCAATCCCTGATAATGAGAAAAAATAGATGAGGGGGACCTGATGAGATCCGAAGAACTCTATCAACATGCTGTCAGTCTTCTTTCGCGCAAGGACTACAGCAACAACGGAATGCGCAGGGCCTTGCACCATTTGTCAGATGACGGAATGACGGTTGAAGAGGTTATTGTCCGCCTTGGTGACAACAACTATCTTAACGACCAGCGGATGGCGGAAAATATGGTCTCACGTCTGCTGCGAAAACAGTATGGTCCGCTCCGGATCAGACTGGAGCTTCGGCAGAAGGGCATAGAACAGGATGTCGCGGATAAAGCCATCAGCGACAGCGGTGTTGACTGGTTCCAGATGGCCTCTGACAGCCGGACAAAAAAATTCGGTGATGAGCAGCCCGCAGACGTTAACGAGAAAATACGACAGATGCGGTATCTTCAGAGTCGCGGGTTTACGATGGATATGATTAACGAAGCCATGACTTCACAGGCGGACTGACGGGTCTGATTCTGTGCCGGTTTTCAGTGCGTCTGTTTGTTAAGCGGGTCCGGTATATCACAGATAAAAGATGCTTCCGGCGGCGCTCCCTCATTGATAGCAGGGCGTTTGATTAGCGTCAGAAAATGTGGTGATACCGTCCACCGGCCACCTGTTTCAGAGTGTACAGAGACCGTTTTTTTATTGAGGCGGATAATAACGCCGGCGATTTCCCTGCCGTCATTGTCGATGAAACTCACAACGTCCCCCAGCCGAAACTGAGTCATGTTCTGCTGGGCACGCTGCTGTTGCAGTATCCGAAGGCGCTCCACAACACACTGATTCAGCGCGAGGAGTTCACTTTCGCTCAGCGTGTTGACCAGTTCCTGAACCGTGCGCGGTTTCAGCCCGGATTTTCCGTGATATCCTGGATTGCGGGACATGTCATTTAAGTCCATTGCTGATGTATCTGGCCTCACACTTTATCACAGCCAGCTTATTTTATAAGAGCAAGTATCTTCCGTCGCTGCCGGGGAACACTTACCGTACGAAAACGAACGGTAAGAGATAAGCATCTGTCTGAAAAATCGATTCGAAGACAATAGTGTCCGATAAATGCCATTTTTCGATTAAAAATACACCGTTTTAAGGTTTTTTCTTTTTGTCTAATATATTTCTATATATCAGATAGTTACTTCACTAACGTACGTTTTCGTTCCGTTGTCCTTCCGACCCTAGCCTTCAAACCCCAGCATAACGCCCGATATCGGTCACTGATGACTGTATTTAAGGCGAATTCTTAAAGCATTTTTTAATTTACATGCCACGCTTGTCTGTGAAGTCAGGACTTATAACCTTAACGAGGATTTTGTATGAAAAAGACAGCCATCGCATTCTCTGCATTTCTGCTGGCCACTCCAGTGCTCGCCACTACCACCCATGCTACTGACAAAACGGTCGCCACAGCAAACGAGAGCGCGAACACCGCAAAGGAGAAACTGCATCAGGCGCAGAATGAAGGTGAAGAGTCTGAAACTGAAAGCAAAACATGCTGCGGAAGGAGAAAGCAACAGCACCGGCAGCAAAATCAGCGAAGGTACCCAGAAAGCCTGGCATAAAACCAAAGAGGGCACCGAAAAAGGCTGGGATACAACCAAAGAAGGGGCTGAGAAGGGATGGAACAAAACCAAGGAAGGGGCTGAATCACTTAAAAAGAAAGTAACCGGATAACATAATTTACTGCCCGGAAGCCGCCGGCCGATACTGGCGGATGATTTTGCCTGCAGCAGTCTGGTGTGTATTTTGCGACATTACAGATGCAACTGCTCAGACGTCGGAAATTGCCGCTTCCTCAGATACCTGGCATTTATACGCTATTTTTACCGGTTCATGATTAAGATATTCATCATGAACAGTAACAGAGGCAATGAAAAATGGGATTATTAAGTTTTGTGAAAGAGGCGGGCGAGAAAATTCTGGATGCCGTTTCTGGCGGAAGTAAGGAAGATCAGGCTGAAAAGCTGAAAAAACATATTGGTAGTCTTAACCTTCCCGGAGCTGAGAACGTCAGTATTGCTGTGGCGGAAGATGGTAGCGCGACGGTAACCGGCGATGTCGGCTCACAGGAAGATAAGGAAAAAATTCTGGTGGCCGTAGGTAACGTGGCTGGGGTCGGGCAGGTCAATGACAGCGTTACTGTCACGCAGAGCGGAGCAGAAAGCCGCTATTACACGGTGAAATCCGGTGACACCCTGAGCGCCATTGCGAAAGCAATGTATGGCACAGCCAGTGACTATCAGCATATTTTTGAAGCCAATAAACCGATGCTGACACATCCCGATAAAATCTATCCGGGGCAGGTGCTGATTATTCCTGCAGGTAAGCCGTGAATCCGGGTGTATCAGCAATATTTTTAAGGAGTCTGTAATGGGGTTATTAGAGATAATTGGCGGCATGTCTGACGGGCAGCCAGGTAAAGCTGAACAGCTTCAGACGATCATGACCTGGATTGAGCAGCAGGGCGGGATTCAGGGCATAATGGAAAAATTCCGCAATGGCGGCTTAGGTGAAATCGTCGAATCATGGATTAGCCAGCAGAGTAACATCCCGGTGAGCAGCGAGCAGATCACCTCGGTATTCGGTTCGCCTGCACTTCAGGAGCTCGGGGCGAAACTGGGCATCGATCCGCAAACTGCTTCGGCACTGATTTCTGAATACCTGCCAAAAATCGTCGATGGTCTCTCGCCACAGGGCGAAACGGCGGCTCAGGGTGATCTGGTTTCCGCAGGGCTTAATCTGCTGAAAGGTAAATTATTTGGTTAAAGGCCTGCCGTTAAAGCATTGCTCCTAAAAAAGTCGGGGCCTGAAGTGCCACCTCCCGGGTAGTTGGCCTGCAGTGCAGCTACCCGGAAATGGTCAACCGGAGCGGGGTCAGTCCAGTTCAGATACGCTCGCCCTGAGTCTGATTTATTCAACAAAACCATTTCTTACTAGAAATATCCTAAAAGCTGAATAATAATCCCCGATCAACAGACCAGCGGCGAAGACTGATGACACAGGATCGTTGTGTATTTCAGTACATTTGATGTTTTACCTTCCGGGACTCGATCTTATGGCCGATAAAGGCAAGGATCTCACAGCATTATATCTTTCCGAACGTAAACGACTGGAGCGTCAGATAGACCGCAAAGTGGGCTGTCGCAGCACGGCCAGCGATCTGGTGCAGGACATTTTTCTGCGGTTGTGGGAAAAAGCCGTAGAGTGGAAAGGAGATTCTGCTGCCTATTTAAGCCGCTGCGCGCGCAACGCCGCCATCGATCATCTGCGCGCCGAGAAAACCCGCGAAGCGTATTTGAAGGGCGTGCTGTCAGACCCGTTTTTCGAGCCTCCCCTGTCGCCGCAGGAGATCCTTACCGCCGAGCAGAATTTCCGCCATATCGAAGAGGTGCTGGGTTCTCTGCCGGAAAAAACACGCCATATCTTTCTTCTGAACCGTGTTCACGGCCGCAGTTTTTCTGACATCGCCTGTGTTATGGGGATATCATCTCGCGCGGTGGCAAAGCATATGGCACGAGCAGTTTCCGCATGTGAAGTCGCATCCGCGAATGGAGTGAAAAATGTCGATTAAATCGATTTCTGGTGATGCTACAGTCCGTGCAAAAGCACGTCGTTTGTTTCTGGCTATGCAAAACTCTCCGTCGCGTCGTCAGAAGGCCGCCTGCGGTAAGTGGCGTGATGCGCATCCGGCGCACGAAGAAGCCTGGCAGACGATTGAGTCAGCCTGGCAAGACAGCGCTGCACCGGGTCAGCAACTGGCAGAAAAAGAGGCAAATGTGCTGTCCGGCTATCTGGCGGAGATGGGCAAAAACCGGACGCGAAAGGCGACACGTCGCCGCGTTAGCTCGGCCATTGCGTTGTGCATGATGCTGGTGATGCTGACTGGTCTGTGGCTGAAAAATCCATCGTGGATACAGAATTTATCTGCCGATCAGGTGGCGGCAAAAGGTGAGCGGCGCGAGGTTCTGCTGGCCGACGGTTCGAAAGTGCTGTTGGATGCCGATAGTGCCTTCGGCGTCGATTTCACCCCGTTCGCTCGCCGTATTCATCTGCTGCGTGGCGGGGCTTTTTTTGATGTGGTTCCTTCAAAAACTCCGTTTATTGTTGATACCCACGCGGGCAGCGTTCGTGTACTGGGTACGCAGTTTGACGTGCGCCTGCAGGAGAACAGTGGTGTGGTGACGCTGGCGCGCGGTAGCGTAGCCGTCAGCAGCAAAGGCCAGCCGCAGCCAACGATGATTAAACCCGGGCAACAGGTGGCGTTCAGCCCGAACGGGGTTTCTGCCCCGGCCAGTGTAAACGTTGAGGATGCAATGGCGTGGCACGGTGGTCGCTATATTTTCTATCGCGCGCGACTGGGAGATGTGATGCGCGAGTTGGAGCGCTATCGACCGGGCCGGGTGGTGATTCCATATTCTGCGCTGGCGAATCAGCGGGTCACCGGCAGTTTATCCCTTGCCGACACCGACAAAGCGCTGGACTCGTTACAGGCCAGCATCGGCTTTCGCATGCGGAAAGTGACCAGTTATCTGGTGATAATCACGCCATAAGCTTGATTTATAGTTGTTTATGATTTTTCCGTAAAAAAATTTTCGTTTTCAGGTTCAGTGGTGCACCTGCTGATGCGTGATCGTAGTGATAATAAATATCATTTCCGTTTAATTGCGATCGTCTTATCGGATATAGGGCACTTTAATGAACAACAAGAAAGTTCGTCGCGCTGGCTATGTATTAGCCTCTGCACTGCTGGCAGGTACCGGTGCAACGGGTACGGCGGTGTCCGCCGTACAGCAACCTCAGGTTCAGCAGTTTAGTTTTACTATTCCAGCAAAGCCGCTCACCCAGGCCGTCAATGAGATTGGCAGGATTGCCGGTCTTTCCGTGGTGTTCCCTGAAGACACGGCGATTGAAGGGACAGGCAGGCCGGTGCAGGGCCGGATGAGTGTTAAGCAGGCGCTGACCATTCTGCTGAGCGGCACCGGGATGGGTTACTCCTTCAGCAACGACAGTACCGTACAGATTTATCGGCTGCCGCCGGAGCTGGCTGCTGATGCCAGTACCATAGTTGTCATAGCCTCGGCTAACGGCAGGCTCGGGCCGGTGAACGGCTATGTTGCCAGCAACAGCACCGCGGGGACAAAAACCAACACGCCGCTGATGAAAAACCCGCAGTCGGTTAGCGTGATCACCCGCGATCAAGTGGATATGCAGGGGGCACAGAACCTGACCCAGACGCTTCGCTATTCAGTGGGGTCTCGGCGGAAGTGCGCGGATCGGCATCACGCTACGATCTGCCCTATATTCGTGGCTTTGGATCGCCTACCGATAGCAACCAGTATCTTGATGGACTGCGTCTGCTGCGCGGGGGCGGCTACGTGATTCCGCAGATTGAAACCTTCGGCATTGAGCGCATTGAGTTTCTCAAGGGGCCTTCCTCGACACTGTACGGTGGAGTGAATCCCGGCGGGCTGGTTAATGCGGTATCTAAAGCGCCATCCAGCGAAGCGCAGAACTCGGTAGAGTTCCTCTACGGCAGCCACAAGCGCATGCAGTTGGGGCTCGATTCCACCGGGCCGCTGGTCGACGATAATTCCCTCCTGTACCGGGTGATTGCCCTTGGCCGGCAATCGAATACCCAGGTGGTTAACACTAAAGAAGAGCGGCTTTTCGTTGCGCCGTCGCTGACCTGGATACCCGATGTCAATACGTCTTTTACCCTCAGTATGAGCTATCAGCGCGATCCAGAAGGGGGCTACTACGGGGTTATACCGACGGTTGGCAGCCTGTGGTCCAGTCCGGCTGGGCAGATCGCCCGTAATTTTAACGATGGCGATCCGGAATATGATGAGTTCAGCCGCACACAAACGGCGGTGGGCTATCAGTTTGAACACCGTTTTAACGACACATGGACGGTGCGCCATAATCTACGTTACCTCGATCTGACCACAGTGACCAAAAGCGTCGTGACTTCTGCGCTGGCCACCGACGGGCATACTATTTCCCGCTATGCGCTGGGCACTGATGAATCTCTGCGGGGGATAACGTCCGATCTGCAACTACAGGCGGAATTTGATACCGGGCGCTTTTCACATACCACCATTACCGGATTCGACTATCAGGAGTCCTCATGGCGGCAGATCCGCGACTACGGTGCGGCACCGTCTATTGATTATCTCAATCCGGTTTACGGTGTAGCGACCAACCTGGCGCTGTCTCGGATCACCAATCAGAAACAGCACATCACCCAAGCCGGGTATTATCTGCAGGATCAAATCGAGCTGGATAACTGGACTCTGGTGGCGGGAGGGCGCTACGACACCATGCGCACCCGTATCGATAACTATCTCAGCGCCTCGCACAGCGTTCAGGATGATGAAGCAGTAAGTGGCAAGATCGGCCTGATTTACAACTTCGATAACGGCGTTGCGCCGTACGTCAGCTATTCCACCTCATTTTTGCCGGTGACTGGCACCGACAAAAACGGTAACGCTTTTAAGCCCAATACCGCACAACAGCATGAGGTTGGTGTGAAGTTTCAGCCACCCGGTCTGGATGCGCTGTTTACCCTCGCCTGGTTCGATATTACTCAGAAGAATGTGGTGACCTACGCTAACGCGCTGACCTCGTATCAGACCGGGGAACAGCGCTCGCGCGGGCTGGAGTTTGAAACCAAAATAGCGGTCAGCGATAACATTAATGTGACTGGCGCCTTCACCTATACCAGAGCAGAAGTCACCAAGAGCCTGGCGGCTGATGCCGGTCAGCGGCCAATCGGTATCCCGGATTACACCGCCTCGCTGTGGGCCGATTACACCTTCCGCAGTGGTCTGATGCAGGGGCTGACCGTCGGCAGCGGTGGGCGCTACGTGGGAGAAACGGTGGGGGGCTATTCACCGAACGTCTATAGCACCAGTGCCGTTCGCCTAGATGCGCCGGGCTACGCGGTGTTTGATACGGCGATCGGCTACGACTTCGGCAAGCGGTTTGGCAACCTCAGCGGTTTAAGTACTCGCCTGAGCGTCAACAATCTGTTTGATAAAAGCTATGTCACCTGCCTGTCCAACAACTTCTGTAACTACGGCAACGAACGTGTGGTGAACCTGTCTGTGAACTATCGCTGGTGAGGCCGTTGACGGTAATGGAACAACATACGTGTCGATCACCCGCCGGCAGCGGACAGTCTGGCGGTACTGCTGGCAATCAGCGCGCTGTATATCGGCTTCGGTATGACCATGGGGCTAATCCAGGGGGGATTCCCGGCCATTATGCGAGCGCAGGGGATGAGTCTGGGAGCAGTAGGCTGGCTATATGCGCTTTACCTGCCGCTGGGCATGGCGTTTCTGTGGTCGCCGCTGGTTGATCGCTGGCGGCCGCCATTTCTGGCGGTGGAGTTGGCGTGGATAGTGCCGATGCAGCTGGCTTCAGCGCTGGTAGTGGCTGCAGTCGCTCTGATGCAGGGGGCCGACTTGCGCCTGCTGTTTGCCATGGGGCTTTTTGTCGCCTTCGCGATGGCGACGATGGATATTGCGCTGGATGCCCTGGCGGTGGTGCGCATCGAAAGTGCCTGGCGACCGCGTGCGGCAGCCTGCAAGTTGGCGGCGCTGTCCATCGGCGCGATGATCGGCGGCGGGGCGTTTGTGGTACTATTCCAGCGCTTTGGCTGGGCAACTATCTTCCTGTGCTATGCCGCCAGTCTGCTGCTGTTGATCGTGCCAATGTTGCTGGTCAGCAAAACGAAGTCGGGAGCGGCTCCGCCGCCCGCATTACCGCAAAAGAAAGCCAGCCTGCGGCGACTGCTGCGTAATCCGCTGCAATGTAGGCGGCTGGTGCTGTTGACCCTGACCTGCTGCGTCATCTTCCCGCTATCGGCGCTGAATCGCCTGATGCTGATCGACATGCAGGTGTCGATGGAGGTGATCGGCGGAGTGGTTGGCACGCTGGGGCCGGTCACCATGCTGATTACCGCTGGGATCGCCGCGCCGCTGATGCACCGGTTCGGTTTGCCATGCGCAATCTGGCTGTTTACCGCGCTGGCGATCTTAGCCCTGGCGGCGATGGTGGCGGGCTATTCGCTGGAACTGCCGTGGCTGGCAATAACCGGTGCGGTAACCATGGGCGCGGCGGTCGGCGGAATTTATGTTGTGCTCAGCGCCCGTATTCTAGGCTGGTCGCGTGGGGAACAGCCCGCGACCGACTACGCCACTTATTATGGCGTCGGGCGCTTTGTCAGCACCCTGGCCACTATCGGCTTTGCGCAGATGGTGTCGCTGATAAGCTGGCCGCTCTTTTATTTGTGCGGTGTGCTGGCGCTGCTAGCAGTGATGGCATTACTGCGCAGTTCCGTAGAAGAAAAGGAAACAGAACATGAGTGATAAGAGTGCTTACACCGGTGCTGAGCCGGATGCCGAAATTTTTGATATCAGCCACTGGCCGATCATTTTTATCCGCTTTCCGCAGTTGGGTATGCCGGACAGAACCAATCGCCTGCTAAACGGCCTGACCGATTTTCTGCAGCAGCAGCAGCGGGTGGTGTTTGTCTGGATACCGGCGCGGCACGGGCACGATCGCGAACCGAACGAAGAGGAGAAACAAGCCAGCGGCTGGGTAAAGCAGTATAAAACCGAGCTGCGTGACTGGTGCGCGGGCTACGTTTATCTGACCAACGATGCGGAAGTACGTGCCAGCCTCAATGTGCTGTTCCCGAAACTAAAGAAGATGATGCCGTTCCCGAAAATCCTGGCGGATGATCGGGAAGATGCCTGCGCGAAGGCGCAAGAGTTTCTGGCTTTGCCGGTGAAACAGGACTGATCATGCAAAACCCGCTATCCAGACCGCCGGGACTTCATCTGTATTAGCTCAGATTTGACCTGACACGCCTATGGCACAGAGCCAAATCTAATCTGACAGGCAGCTCAGTGCCAGAAGCAACAGAGGCTTTAACATAGCCTGCTATTTTGGATATGAAACTCTGTGTTAAGCCAGTTAGCAAAAGCCATAATTCGTTTTTTGAAATCGGCCACGTCGGCGTGAGGCTCATGACTTGCTGCCAATAAGTAATCCATAACCTCAGCTTTATCTGGATATCTGGCATTGAGCTTAATACTGTGTTCTTCAAGTGTTTCCGGCCAGTCTTTATCATGTTCACTACGAAGAATACTGGTCGCTCTGATTGCTTTTCTTGCTGCTGCACGTTGTAGCTGTAACTTTTTATTATCATCAGGAGATGACTCCATTTGCGCAATTAATTCTCGCAGTACCGGCAGGAAATCACCGTTCACAGCTACAGCAATTTCTTTTGAAGGTTTAAAAGGGTGGAATCGGTTGCTCAGGTTTTCTCCGTAGACGCAAACACAATGATGTTTGAGCCAGTATCCCCAGCTAAGTTTGTTATCCGGGTACAGTACCTGATGTAGCAGGCCACAATCAAAATCGATTTTACTGACAAGAGGATGGCTTTTTTCCAGTCCACACTGAACCACAGTAAGTTCCGCTTCAGTGACCTGACCAAGTTCATCGTTGAATATGACAGTCATATCGAGGTCGGACTTCCCTGTCTTTGCCCTGCCTTCAGACACGCTGCCATATACATAAAGACTATGTATCCGTTCAGGAAAGCATTGGGTTAGCGTTTTCACCACGTGTGCAACTACGAGTGCGAACTCGGGTTGCAATTCATTGAGTTTTGGCAAGGTAATGTAGCCGTTGCAATCAACTGCCATCTATTATTCCTTTTAATGACTTTAAGCCAGGACAACAAACGTAAGCGCCCCATAATGAACGTGGCGTAAGGATTATTTTACGGAGGATAGGTTCCAGGGCAGCAGCTCATGTACCCGGTTTGAAGGCCAGTCGTTGATCTTGCTTATCACCTCGCACAACCAACCTTCCGGCTCCACACCGTTCAGTTTGCAGGTGCCAAGCAGGCTGTAGATGATGGCTGCTGCCTCACCCCCGTTGTCAGAGCCGAAGAACAGGTAGTTCTTTCTGCCAACCGCCACCGCGCGCAGCGCGTTTTCTCCGATGTTATTGTCGATTTCCACCTGACCGTTACGGCAGTACTCATTCAGGGCGTGCCACTGTTTCAGTATGTACGCGAACGCCTTCGCCGTCTCCGCGTGAACCGACAGCGTCGTCATTTGCGCCTCTATCCACTCGTGCAGCGATGTCATCAGCGGAACCGACCGTGCTTTTCTTATCTGCAGCCGTTTCCCGGCCGGGCTGCCGCGTATTTCCGCCTCGATGGCATACAACGCACCTATACGGTTCAGCGCTTCATTCGTCATTTCTGTCGGGCGTCGAACATGCTCATCGTGGATTTTCCTTCTGGCATGCGCCATGCACGCTGCTTCTCTGATGTGCCCGGACTCATACAGCGTGTCGTAAGCACCGTACGCATCTGCCTGAAGCACGCCTCTGTACCCTGAGAGATGTCGCTGAGGATGTTCCCCCTTACGGTCCGCTGAGTACGAGAACCAGACTGCCGGCGGTTCTGGCACCCCGGCGTTACGGTCATCCCGGACGTAGACCCACAGCCGACCGGTTCGCGTTTTACCACTCCCGGGCTCCAGCACCCTGACCGGCGTGTCATCAGTGTGCACCTTGCCAGCCTGCATAACGTACTGGTTGAGCGCCTCATGCAGCGGACGAAGCCGGTTGCCCATCATCGCGACCCAGCGGACCATCGTGTTACGGCTCAGCGCCAGTCCATGACGGGCGTAGATTTCTGTCTGCCGGTACAGCGGCGTATGCTCCACATATTTTCCGACCAGGATGCGGGCCAGCAGGCTGCTGCCCACACGACTGCCTTCTACCGGCTTTGCCGGGAGCGGGGCCTGCACGATAACGTCGCACCGGCTGCACGCCAGCTTCGGTCGGACCGTTTCGATGATTTTAAAGGCGGTTTTGATGATCTCCAGTTGCTCAGAGAGAGTTTCTCCCATCACCTTCAGCTCTCCACCACATGACAGGCAGACGCTGGTCGCTGGCAGTAAGGTCTGTGTTTCCCGAGGCAGGTCGGCTGGCAGCGGTTTTCGGGCGGTGTGGCGGGTGGGTTTTTCTGGCGTCGTTTGCGACACGACAACACTATCTGCTGGTATATCCGGTACCGGCTCGTTGCCATTCAGGCAGGTTTTTGCCGCCTCCAGTCGGCTTTCCAGCTCTGACAACCGTTTCTCTGCCTGGCGGATTTTGTTTTCCAGCTTATTACGGCTCTTTTCCGAACTCTGACCGAACAGCATTCGCCGTAGTTTATCCAGCTGTGCTTTCAGGCGGTTGATTTCCTGCTCATAACCCGCCACCTGGCCTGCATACTGGCGCAACCGGGTCTGCTGGTCGTTCAGCATCGCCCGCTGTTTACGCAGCATGGCTTTTAACTGGTCGATATCGTCAGGGAGTTCATTTTTCATACACCCGACATTACAACAGGTTACACCCGCAGGCCAGGACGTTGTGATGACTGTGGATGTTTCCAGTTGAGGCCTTCCAGCAGCATAGCCAGTTGCGCCGGGGTCAGATGGATCTTCCCGTCGCTGACAGCGGGCCAGACGAAGTGTCCACGCTCAAGACGTTTGATGAACAGGCACAGACCATCCTCATCGGACCACAGTAGCTTTACCATATCACCACGGCGCCCCCGGAAGATGAACAGGTGGCCGCTGAATGGGTCCTCGTTGAGGACATTCTGCACGCGGGAGGCCAGGCCGTTGAAGCCGTTTCTCATGTCGGTAACGCCCGTCACCAGCCAGATGCGGGAACCCGCAGGAAGGGATATCATCAGCCACCTCTCTTCAGTTCGCGAACCAGAGCCGACAGCATGGCCGGGGTGAGGTTGCCGGACAGCTTCAGGCGTGCACGGCCGATACTGACCTCACAGCATTGCCCGGCATCCGGTGGCAGGCTTTGCGCTGATGCTGCCGGGAGCTCGGGCAGCGCGGGTCGTGAGTATTCGGTGGTCACAACAGGAACGATATCGTCACTGATAATGGCCGGTGCTGGGGGTGTATCAGATGGCTCATCAACCAGATGACGATAGCGCTGACGCCAGGTGAACAGCAGGTTGTCATTAATCCCGTTCTGGCGGGCAAGCCGTGCCACGCAGGCACCGGGTTGCAGTGATCGCTGAACCAGGTCGAGTTTGAACGGCATGGAGTAGGTAGCCCGCTGGCGTGGGACTGTCGGTTGGGTCATTTGTGATAGAGTCCATTTAAAAATTAAGTGGACTCTATCATCACCGGATTAAAGGTACGTCGACAGACGTCGTTGCCGGGGCGCTTACCAACAAACAACCGGAATTTGAGAACATCATAGCCGATAAATTGCATGGATTTTGTCCGCTCGCTCAAAGCATACTGTCAGTTTTGATTGTGTGCTGACAGTGAAAACTGTCAGGTCAAATCTGAGCTAATACACTCATCGCCATTCATATTCCGGCTTAACTGCGCGCCTTTTTGACCTCAGCCCCCTCAAACTTTAACCCGGCAGCTTTGTGAACCGCCAATTTTTGAGCAAAGTGCTTTGTCTGGAGTACGCCGCTCCTCCTTTTAAATCCCATTAACCCGGTGTCTGGCGAGAAGCCGCACCACGGTGGAAGGATGTACGCGGAAGAGGCGGGCGGCATCAGCGCCTGTTTTCTGACCCGATGAGACAAGCGAGACAATCTCTTTTTGTTGCTGTGGCGTCAGTTTGGGCCTCCTTCCACCAACACGACCATCCTGCCGGGCTGCAGCAAGTCCGTTCCTTGTCCGCTCACGAAGCATGGCACGCTCAAATTCGGCAAAGGAACCGACGATCTGCATCATCATTCTTCCTGCCGGAGTGGATGTATCGATATTTTCGGTAATGCTGCAGAAATCAGCCCCCGAGTCTTCAATCTTCTCCAGCGTCACCAGTAAATCCTTCAGCGAGCGTGAAAGGCGGTCCAGTTTCCATACAATGACCTGATCACCTTTTCGTAGCTGCTGCAAAAGTCGCTGTAACTCGGGGCGATCCCATCTTCCGCCGGATGCTTTTTCCTTGAATATCAGTTCACACCCGGCTGACTTTAGTGCTGCTATCTGGGCCTGAGTATCCTGTTCCTGTGTCGAGACCCGCGCATAACCGATGAGCATGATTGCGATTTCCTGTTGCCATTTGTTGTTATTTTGCAATATATTTTTGCAACTCACAAGGCCGCATCGTTATGCTGGCAGGGGAGGAGTTGCACAAACGAACGTTTATGCATCGTGGTGAGGCGAAGAAAAGTTAACAGTTACCGCAGCAGCCCAGTCACTTTCCCAAAACTCAGGTGGCCTGTCTAACGTCTGCTCAGTGCGTGAAGCGGATATTGCTGTTACATGGTATGTTAGTTTAAGGGGGGGCTGGTCATGCCTTACGTCATGACAACATCGTTGCAGTATCCTAGAATTGCAGCCTAATCGAAAAAGATGAAGGTGAGGAAGGATGAACATCTGCAGACGCTTCAAATGCGATACCTGCGGTACATTGATCGATTGCAGGATTGGCATGTCCAACAAAGATGTGCAACCATTTCAGTTTGGTTGCCCGGTATGTGAGGAATGTATTTCTTTCATTATTGGCCATCCTGATGGAGCGTTAAAAGGGGCAAAGGAAATTGTTGATTTTAAGGGGCCATTTAAAGGTGAAAACCCATTTGTCGATTTGCATCTAGATTTCCCTGTCTACTTTGGCGAATACGAAATGGGGAAAACGACATTCCTACGGGTTTTCAGTGAACTTGGTCAAGACGCATATTTTGATCTTGCTCAACGCCTTGATGTATTGAATCGACTTCTTCCGATGCAAAGAGACTTGCAGCGCATTATTACCCAGTACAAACGTGGCGACATCGATAAGTTAGATGGGATCTGCAACAAGATACCCGGGGTTACATTGCGTTCTCATAAGAAACAAGACGTATTGGCGGCGTTGTACTCAGCTACTTCAATCATGTCATCCCCTTTTACTATTCATAGGCAAAACGAAGAGCTTTCTAATGAACTACCTAGTCTTTATAGATGGCTTAACGCGCATCATCATGACAAAACTGTCGCTTACATCGATGAGATTCTGGCAAATAATTTCCTCCAAAATCTGCATCAAGACTGCCTTAGTCTTTACCCTAAACTTATCGAGTTAAATCTGCCATTTCGCGCGACGTTCTTTTATGACTACGTTAAAGATGGAGAATACAGCACGGTCGCGGCAAGGATTTCAACAGCAGATTTTGATACCTGTAACAACTTATATAAAGACTTAGCAGAAGTGTTTTCTAGGCAGTTGATCTTATTGGCGGGGCTTAACAATCTTCTGCATCGCGGTGATCACAATGAATTTGAACCTTCTTTGAAAGTGACGAGAAAGAATGAGCCGCGTCGGGAGGCTGCTTCATTGAATGCTTTTGCCGATGCCGACCTGGGAACCAAACTCCAGTTTATTGATAGCTGCTTCTACAAGGTTGATGAAACTGCAATTGATAATCGACTAAGAAACGGGATAGCCCATTACAAATATGAGTACAAGGAGTCTACTCAGGTCATCACGTATTACCCTTTCAAAGAAGGGATGAACAGAGAGAAATCACAAGAAATTACGTTCATTGAATTCATTCGTAAGTCACTGCTTTTGTTCAGAGAGATTCACAACTTGAATCATCTGATCAAGACAACGCTTTACTACTGTGTGTTGGTATTGAAAAAGGATTGGTAATCCCCCCGAAAAACCGGTGTGTTCATAAGTAGAATTTTCTCGTATTCTGAACCGGGGAGATTTCTATGAAAAAGTCGCGTTTTACCGACAGCCAGATCATGGCCATCCTGAAGCAAGCGGAGGTAGGAACGCCAGTGGCCGAACTGTGCCGCCAGCATGGTATGAGCATAGGAGTTGCTGTCAACTGCCAGATGGAACTTCCTACACGTTATAAATGGCTTAGACGGAGTTAATGGCATGAACACATTTATTAAAGCCCGACTTATTCAGGCTGACCTGAAAGAAATTGACCGAAAGCTTGAGGAAAAAGGCTTTGGCGACCTATTTTCGATGATATTGCTAAAGCAAGCATTAATAGCTATTGCCAACCTTGTTGATTTTGAAATAACAATAAGAAAACTATACAAGGAGAATCAAGATCTCAGTGAGATTTACCGTAAAAATTTAAAAGAATTTGAGTTTGCCAAGTATTTGAGAAATAAGTTTATTGGGCACATAAAATCTGAACTAATACAGAAATCGATAGAATGGCATCCTGAGATGCACTTATTTATAGATCGCATGTCAGATAGTCAAGTAATGTATACATATAACATATTAATTCTTGATACCGCTATAAATACTTACGTTACTGCAGACGGGAAACATAAAATTTTTGATAGTGAAACAGATCTATTTTACCCTCCAGACAGAAAACGATTTCTTATATACATTACAAGAACAATAAAAGAAAGCATTATATTTTTGGAAGAAATTTTAAATACATTCGATATTGAGACGTTATGCGTTAAAGATTCAAAAGAAATAATTAGGCTATCCATTATTGCTGGAAAGACAAACTTTGAGTTTATTAAAAAATAAATATTACATTTGGTGCCGAATTACATCACCACCATTCCACTTTTGGTGTGAGTTCAATGGGATATAGACCATAAAGGTACCTGCTATTCGCTACTTATTAACCGAGCACTCCCATGAGAAAACATGTTATATTTACTCTATCATGTGAAGTTATGAGGATACGTGCAAAGTGGCGCGTGCAATTAAAGGGTTACCCAATTTCCGAGATTTAGCGCTTACAGACCTTCGTGAGCTAGAAAGCGACTTCAGATTAGATCCTACTCCAGAGATTGAAGCCGGTGAAAATCTTGAAGCAGCAGTTGCTCTGCTGGAGTTGCACATGGGCTTTACTGAACCAGAAATGTCGATCGTGGTTAAAGAGACAATCATTGGCACGCTAAGTATTCTCAGAAATAAACTGGAACATATCGTAGAAAAACGGCTTGATGCACGCGAACAGTAGCGCCCTTACAGGGCGAGCGTCACCGCTTCGCGGTTCCGGGGCTTTGCATGCCCTGAACCCCGTTTTATACTCTGCAGCATGTATATTCCACGCCCCGCAAAATTGCTCTTCACCGTCGATGACGGCTGGAATTCGTTTCTCGGAAAATTCAGTGACCGCGTCACTCCCTGGACCCGCCTCTGCGTAGAACGCATGCTCGCCTGCGGCACCACGACCATGGGCGTACGCCGCTTCTGCTGTGCATCACCGGACTGCACCCACTCCCGCTTTTTCTGCCAGAGCTGCAAATCAAAGGCCTGCAGCTCCTGCGGCTTCAAAGCCACTGAGCAGTGGGTAGCCCGGCAGAGTCATATCCTTCCCGACTGCGACTGGCAGCACATTACCTTTACCATGCCCCACCTCCTCTGGCCCTTTTTCAACAACAACTGGCCATTACTGAATGCACTCTTCCGCGCCGCCACCCGCGCCATGCTTCGCTGGGCCCGCAGACAGGGCGTGGAGGTCGGGATCTTCTGCGCCCTGCATACATACGGCCGCCAGCTCAATCAGCACCCGCACATTCACCTCTCCGTCACCCGCGGCGGGCTGGATATCAGGCATGGCGTCTGGCGCGACCTCTTCTTTAAGAAACATGCCGTCGAGGAAATCTGGCGCGGAGCCGTCATCCGCCTGCTGCGCCACAGCCATGACCTGATAAATCCCGGCAGCCTGCCGGGGCTGGGGCATATCCGCGACAAAAAGCAGTGGCAGCGCTATCTGCAGGCGCAGTACGGGCGCCGCTGGAAGGTGCATTTTGCGAAGAAGACCCGGGGCGCCTGGCGGAGCGTCAAATACCTGGGCCGCTACCTGAAGCGACCGCCGGTGTCGGCGGCAAAGCTCAGGCACTACAGCGGCGGCGCAGTGATACACCATTACTACGACCACCGCACGCAGCAGTACCGCCAGCAGTCGCTGACCCAGGAAGAGATGCTCAGGCGCTATATCAGCCACGTGCCGGCAAAGCATTTTAAGATGGTGCGTTACTACGGTTTTTTGTCCAACCGCAAACGGGGTTCGCTGCTGCCAAAAGTCTATGAAGCCCTGCAGACGGAAGCGCGGAAAAAACCGGAACAGCCCGGCTTCGCCTCGCTGTTGAAAGGGTTCCTGCGCACGGACCCGTATCAATGCATCCTCTGTGGCAACCGGCTGCGCTTTGTCAGCGCACAGGCCGGCAGGCATGCCACGGAATTAGTGGCGGAAAGGCTGCATAACATCGCCCGGAAACGATGGCTTCTGACACAGGCCGCACGATAAGTGCGCCCGAAAAATGGGTTTCCGGTTAAAAACACACCGAAAACCGTATTTTATTGTCATGATTTCCCCGACAACATACCATCACTGCGTTTCGGGAGCCTGTGTTCATGGTCAGTGAGTTTTTAAAACGTTTTTCCAGATTCCTAACCATGAACATTAGCGCCCTTACAGGGCGAGCGTCACCGCTTCGCGGTTCCGATGGTATTCCATTTTGGCCGCAGGCAGTGGCTCACAATCCTCATGTACTGCGTGTACGCTCCGGTTGTTCCGCGCTGTCCGTGACCAAACTGGCTGCATCAATCTACGCCTACTGGGATAGTCTCTAAATCCGGCCGAGCTGCGGGCACGAAAAAAACGCCTACTGTGAACTGACCTCATAATGTTGGGCGGTTTCTATCCAAGAAAATTTGGCTGTTAGCTTGTGTGACATGGTTTACAGCAGTAGTAGCAACCATATGGTTAATTTTAAGACACGGACGCTTCATGAAATCTATCAGACTACTCACTTTCATCCTGCCATTTCTTCTGGTTGTCTGCTCTGGTACACAGGCTTGTGACAGTACATCATCTGGCAGTGTCTCTTCGGCAACGACAGCAATTACCACTCACGATAAGAACAGAAAGCTGCGGATACAGTTTGATGTTGATGTAGACGGAAGAGTTCAGAATACACAAATCCTTGAATCGACAACAACTCCGGAGTTTGAGCGAAAAGTTATTAGTTTAATTAATGAATGGCGCTATGAAAAAGGGAAACCGGGAAAAAACCTCAGAATAGTAGTCCGCGAATTCAGATAATAAGCTTCCATCGTAAACGGTGATCTGGCAGCCTGAGTTCACAGACAAAACACTCTCCCGGAAAACCGGGGCGGTTCAGTGTCCCGTAACTATTTTTTGTACAGTTCAGCATTGGCATGGCTGTCCAAAAAATGCTCTTAAGCTATTAAAGAACGTCCGAAAACGCTCAATACTCAACCAGAAATCACATTTCGGAAAAGATTCCTACGGAATCTTTTGGTATGAAGGGAGATTAAGGGACACAGCCTAGTGTCCTGTTTAGTCGACCACATCAGTGAGATGAAGAAAAGTTGGCACTTATCGCAGCAAACGGGTTATGGTCATTTGTGGTGTATGGGGATTCGAAGAGGATGGCGTATCCTGCTGATTGATTTCTTCCCGGATTTCAACAACAGAGAGAGGATACGCCATGTCCAAGTCTACCCTACAGGTGTTGCCTGAGCCAGTTGTGGCCACCGACCCACTCCATGATTAAATCCGGTAAACCCCCGAAAAATCCGGGGGGTTACCGGATTTAATTAGTGGTCTTTGCAAAGCTAGACTGACGACTTAGCGTTGTACTTAAGATTTGAATCCGCCGTAAATGATAGTTTCTCAATCGGTCCAGAGAATGTACTTAACATTTCGTCACTACGAGGGAAATTGTTATGAAGTTATCAGACGCTGAAAAGCTAACATTAGCGATGGTTTGTGAAATACATACATCGTTAAAGCTCAATAATACTGGCTATAACTCAAAACTTATTAGTGATGCACTTGAATCTGGTAACACGTGGGCTATCGACTGGAAATATTCTGATGTTCTTGGCTTTGAAGAAGTGGTTGATCCCCCCGATCTTACACAGGTTGTCGATGTTATGGATATGGTGGGAGTTCCTGGAGGAAGGTTTTGATAAACTGTCGGTGGATGAAAAAGGACAGCTTGTAGAGAAGGCGGCACCATTTGGCCTAGAAGTTAAATTTACCGGATTCGATGGAAACAACGAAACAAAGTTAATGAGTATTACGCGGTTCTTAGTTAATAAAATGGATCTTTTCCAGCGTTTTAATGGTAGAGATTTCAATTCCCATATTCCTTCGATGGCTGGCTATTTGCGAATGTATGCCGTCTTTAAACCTTGGTTTGATAACTACCCCAATCGTCCTTTAAACCTCGATGAGATAGCAGGGATCTTGAACGCCAGAAGACATCCAAAAACATAAGAATTGCAAATGTATTTTTAGCAAGAGCGCGAATTCAGATAATAAGTGCAACGCCCGGTCATATGGGTGGACGGGTAATGCCTCCACGCGGGCGAGGTGTGAATTTCGCAGGCAGAACGCGAAGCACTGTCGCTGAATCAGGCCGGCCGGTGTGGTAAGCTGGTCTTTTCTGAATGGACCAGACAGGCGCATGAAAAAATCCACCCCGGTGCCGCATGATGCGGCCTTCAAGGCCTTCCTGACAAACCCCGACACCGCCCGGGACTTCATCGCCCTTCACCTCCCGGCAGAGCTGCGCGCCGTCTGCGACCTCAGCACCCTGAAGCTCGAATCCGGCAGCTTTGTCGAGGAGAGCCTCCGCGCCTACTACAGCGATGTGCTCTGGAGCCTGAAGACCACCGCCGGCGACGGCTACATTCACGTCCTGATTGAGCACCAGAGTTCGCCGGACAAACACATGGCCTTCCGCCTGCTGCGCTATGCTGTGGCTGCGATGCAGCGCCATCTGGATGCGGGGCATAAAAAACTGCCGCTGGTCATTCCGGTGCTGTTCTACACCGGGAAGCGCAGCCCGTACCCGTACTCCACCCGCTGGCTGGATGAGTTTGATGACCCGGTGCTGGCCGGACAGCTGTATGCCGGGCCCTTTCCTCTGGTTGACGTCACCGTCATTCCGGACGACGACATCATGACCCACCGCAGCATGGCGGCGCTGACGTTGCTGCAGAAACATATCCATCAGCGTGACCTGGCCGGCCTGCTCGACCGGCTGGCCACGGTGCTGCTGACCGGACATCTCACGGGACAGCAGCTGATATCGCTGATAAACTATCTGGTACAGGCCGGCGAGACCGACGACGCCGAAGCCTTTGTACGTCAACTGGCACAGCGGGTGCCGCAGCACGGGGACACACTGATGACAATTGCACAGCAGCTGGAACAGAAGGGCATCGAGAAGGGCATTCAGCTGGGCGAGCAGCGCGGTATCGAAAAGGGTAAACTTGAAGCCCGACTCGACGTGGCCCGCACGATGCTGGACAACGGTCTGGACCGCAGCACGGTCATGAAAATGACAGGCCTGTCCGAGGACGACCTGTCGCAGCTGCGCCACTGAGTGTTTTAGTCCTGACCTTTTTCCTGCCCGGCGGTCAGCCGGTACTGCCGCGACACGGCGTCACCTTCTGCCACCGCCTGCCAGCCGAACGTGGTCAGCAGTTCCACCATCCCTTCGCTTCTTCCGGTGATGCGCGCCATCACCGGCCCGGTCTGCCTGCCTTTCCCGTCAAATGCCGCGTCCAGATTCGTTTTCAGCAGATACACCGCATTCACCGCCTCACTCAGCACCACCGCATGACGGCCTGACCACTCCCGGTCGCTGAGCAGCCAGTACTCCCAGCCGGCTTCCCTTGACGATTCGACGGCATACGTCAGGCGGAACAGGTCACTCTGCTCCCGGAGTTCACCGGTGCAGGCGCGCCAGAAATAATCCAGCTTCCCGGGCAGGTTCGCCCGCACGCCGTACAGCCGTCCCTGCTTCAGCAGCCATTCGATATCCGGGGTGACGTCGCGGGAAAAGCGCCGCTGCTTCAGGGCGGTGGCCAGCCAGCGGGTGAGAAACAGGTTTTCCTGCGCCGGCGAGGTCAGGGTGCCGTCCTGCCGGGCCATGCCCAGCGCGACGAGGGCGCACCATGCCAGATGACCGGCCTGTTCAGTCTGTGTCACGGCGGGACGGGTCCTTCTCAGAATTTCGGGGCTTTTTCGCAAAACGGGCGCGGATGGCAGCGATGTTGCGCCGGGCATGCTGCTCCTCGGAGGCGGTGACCGTGCCGGCGGGTTCGCCGCTGAGGTCCACCCGCGAGGTGCCGGCTGTCACCGTGCGCAGGTACTCCAGCCGGCTGACCAGAAAGCGAATGGCCTGCTTCCACTCCTCCTCGCAGAGCCCGGCCTGCGGATTCGCGGCAATCCACGCGATGACATCGGCATGAATACCGGTTTTCACCGGCCGGAACTGACGGGCACCGGCGTCCGGCCACAACAGGGGGAATGCCGTCGCCACCTTGCCAACATTAACCCAGGAGCGGGCGGTGCGGCGCTGCTTTTTGCTGAGCCCGGGTTTTGCGGTGTCAGGCGCGGTGACCACCGGGTCAGCGGAAGAGATGTTTTCCGGCATACAGCCCTCATGCGGAATGTATTCAGTAGCCTTAATTATACACTATCCTGATGATATACAACACAATTCAACCCTTTTATTTGATGCGCAACCGCGCATAAAAGGCGGCACTGCTCAGTTAAGGACAGGCTCTGATGTCAGTCCGCCGCAGCCCGGCGTCAGCCGGCCCGGGATGAAAGGTTTCCCCGATACCTCCCTTCGCCCTGACCAGCCAGACCCGCTTAAAACCGCACAGCAGCCGCTGTGCGCCACCGGAGTGGCTCCGGCAAGGCAACGCCGCCGCCGGGGCGTATCTCCGCGTTAGCGGGCCGTCAGGGCCGCTTACGGGCGTGTACCCCGGAACTGACCGCAGCACCTCTCACAGCCACCCCAAAACCACTAGTTACAACATCCGTCATTGAAAGCGATGCTTTTCCCGGCCCTGCGGGCCGGGGGAGGCGGCGCTGTTCGGTGGCGGGGAGGGGCACCGGGGTGCCGGTCTGCGCCGGCTTTGTGCCTGATTCATCCGAATGCTGTAACTAAGTACATCGGAGGTCTTATGCCCGTCGCTTGCGACGGGAGGAACTTTTGATTTTCTGACCGCGCGGACGGGAGTCCGCTGCACAGGTCAGGCCTTTCTGTCGTCTGTCCACAGGGCAGGCGATGAACAGGTTTTATTTTTATATGAAGTTATTAAAGGTCTTTTACAGGAGGTTCTGAGCAGGGGTTTAAAAGAAACCACGCACCTTAAAACCTGAACGGCCGGCGCTTAATCACCGGGTCGGGTTGAACCTTACGGAAAGTTCCCTTGCACTTAGTCGTGGATAACCGTCCGCGACGGGAAAATGATGCCGGAAAGGGACCGTTCAGGGGCGGTGATGTGCGCGGAAAGGGGAAAAACCGGGGGGCCGAGCCCGTGATGCGGATGAAAAATGCGCGTTGCCCGGCCACGGACGTGCGAAAACCTCCGGCGTCAGCCGGATGATGTCAGGGGGCAGGTTATATCGGGACGGTCGCCAGCCGGGTGTAATTGTTCCCGCGCGACAGCAGCATGCGCTCCTTCACCCGCCGCGCCTGCTCGCGCTTCACGGCGTCCAGCGTGCCGGTGAACCGCCCTTCGGCGATGTCCCGCGTCAGCTGGCGCTTCACGAGGGTGTCGATATCCCGGCGGCTGCGCTCTGCGTCCCGGCGGGCGGTGGCCCGCCGCTGGCCGTGGGCTTTGCGCTCCCGCTGGTAGGCCCGGAAACGCTCGCGCACAAAGCGCCACGCCTTCGCTATCAGCTCATCCGTTTCGAGCCGGGGCAGCTGCTGCTTCTCCCGCAGCCGGTTCTCCCACTCCACCCGGCTGCGTCTTGCCGCCGCCACCGCCACGTCAGACACGTCCAGCGCCGAAAACAGCGCCGGGGTGAAGGTGATGTCGGTCGGGATATTGCAGCCGGTCTGCGGATCATACTCGGTGTCATAGGTGATGAGCCCCAGCTCCGCCATAAACTTCAGCGCCCGGGTCGCCCGGGTCACCGACAGGTTGCCGCGCTGCGACTCCGTGGCCAGCCCGCACTCAATGGCGAGGTTGGTCACCGAACGCTGCACGCGGTTGGCCAGCGGATCGTAATGGAAGCACATCCCCTGCAGCAGCGCGTCAATCGCCCGGCGGCGCAGCACCGGCGGCAGCCGGTGGCGTTTACCCAGCGAGCGCATGAACGCCACGTGCATCGGGAACGCGAAACGGGAGGTGAAGCCGGCGGCTTTTTCCATCAGCCTGCGACAGAACGGCAGGGTCTTTTTGTCCTCGCCCGGCGCGAACGCCGGATGCGGGTTACGCACCTGCCGGTAGTGAGTGAACGGGGTCTGCGGGTCAGTCACACCATCCTGCGCTTATGTTGCGCAGAAGGAGCGAGCACAGAAGGTATTGCAGTTTTCTGAGCATGTCACTATACTCCCCGTACAGAGCAACAGCTTCTGTACAGTTTAAGTAGGCCCCGTTAATCTTCTCAGTCGCCAAACATAGAAAGATTATCGGGGTTTTTGCTTTTCTGAAGCCGGATGATTTAACCGCCTCAGTTCCCTGCCACCTTACGGCGTGGCCCGCCAGAAATTCTTCAGTCGTTCAGTAATCTAGCATCAGCATGGGGAAGAATCAAGAAAGTAACTTAGTTACACTTAGGTAACGTTAGTTTTCATAGCTTTCTCTTTTAAAATCCATCGCTCAATCATTTCTGTCTGAGTCAAACCTGAATCCTCACAGAGCTGCAGAAGTACACTCTTTAGCTCGTTCTGGATAAAGACATTGATTGCAGTATGTGTCTCTTTTTTCCGCAAAACAGATCTTCTCTGTTTTTCTGCACCAGAGAGCGGATTTCCCTTTCTGTATGCTCGTTTAGATGAGGAAGTTTTTGCATTTACGATCTGCGACATCTCTGCCTCCTCATGGTTCAGACAAGGATCGTTTCGCAGAGCATACTACAGATTCCACAAATCAGCGACTTAACTTTAACCGGAAGTGTGAACCCTGTTGGCGCAGGGCTCACACTGAAAAGGAGAAGAGGGGATAACTGAACAGCGTCACCTCAGTACGCGGATGACCACGCGGTGCCGCTGTCCCATCGTGACTGCCAGTGCGCCAGATACTGCTGCGCCAGCGCCGGCATGTCGCGGATAACCAGCACGTTCTCTGAGTTGCGGGTCGCCCCGGAACGGGTGAAATTCATGCTCCCGGTCTCCACCGTCCGACCGTCCACAATCATCACCTTGTCGTGCAGGATGGCGTAACGGCTGTTGGTTCTCACCGGGATACCGGCATTCACCAGCGTGTTCATCGCCGCCTGACCGCTTCTGTTGCGGTTGCCCTTGTCATCCAGCACCACTTTCACGTCGACGCCGCGCCGGTGCGCCTGTACCAGCGCCCGGACCACCTCCGGGGAGGTGAAGGAGTACCCCATCAGGCGGATACTGTGCTGCGCGCTGCCGACAGTGCCGAGGACCAGCGTCAGGCCGCTGCCCTCCGGTGAAAAACCGGCTTCAGCGGAAGGGGCGCCACAGCCGGCGCAGGGCCACAACCGTCAGGACAGGCAACAGCAGCCAGCCGGCATTGACTGAGCCGGGATACGCTGACCCCGGCGAACATACATCCCGTATATTCACCGGCGTGACCTCATCACAATACCCTTATGTGCTTCCATCGCCCTCGCGAGCAGGGCGCGCCTGAAAGAATTGGGCAAAAAGGTGTCTGCGATGATTTCAGTCATCAGCCATGCCAGAGCGGAGACAACCAGCGCAAACTTCAGCAGACCTCCGGCCATGTACACAAGGTATTCCGGCTCGGCATTGCGCAGTTGCGTCACTACCTGCGCACCTTCTTCCGGCAACCACCAGACGAGACAGGCCACGAGCGCCAGAATGACCGCAGGTGCAGACAGCACGCCCCGCCTGATTAGGTGCGCTATCAGCCGCAGCAGGTCCGCTGTCTGTTGAATAAACACCGCATCATCCTGCAGCACCATCCATTCGTACCGGGCTTTCTCATGACGCGGAAGAGTGAGCACCACCGTCGTGCCGCTGCGCAAAGCGACAGCAGGTGACACCATCATGCTCCTCACCCGGTCGGTGTGCCGCGCATACAGAGCCAGACCACCCCAGAACAGGGCGACAGACAGCATGAACATGGAGAAGAACAGCAGCACGGAGAAGCTACCGAACAGCGAGAGCAGCGCAGCCAGAAAAATAGCCAGTGTCAGACCGTACACCCCACAAAAAAGCTGTTGTGCCGGACGCAACAGGAAGTAATGAAGCATGGTGAATCCCTTTTTATGTAAGGCAGATGTTAAGCGGGTGTATAATTTATAGCCTATGGATGACGGGCCTTATCAATGGCCTTCTGCAGCGGTCCGGCCTCAGTCATGCCGGCAAACACCGTGGTGTTCTCTGTGACGGCTCCGCTGACCGGCATAATGTGATGCCCGGGTACCGGTGAAGCCCGTTGCGGTGGCAATGTCGTTAATGTCCGTGAGCGTGGCGTTGATATCTCCGATGCCGGCAGGCGTGAACTGAAGTTTCCCGGACGCTTTTTCCACCGCCGCGTCCGTCAGCCGGCCTTCCGTTAACCCGCCGGCAAACAGGGCGTGGTGATAGCGGAGGTACGCCTCCGCCCCTGAGTTTTCCGGACCTGCAGCCCGGTATTTGCCGCCAGCAGGGAGTCATAACAGACGCAGCAATGCACAAAGCGCGTGTCAGCTTCATGATGTTCCTTGTTTAACCGTGAGTGGGGTAATGCGAAGAGACCCGGCCTGCTGCGGTCATGAGCGACATCAGCGGACAGCCGGGGTTATTTCAGCGACGAAACAAAACAATCAGGGACCGGAAGGGCGCCCCCTCAGTCCAGCACGTTCCAGTCAGGAAGGTTGTTGACCTTTTTTCGCCACAGGTGAAACAGCGCCATAAAGAAACCAAACAACAGACCAGCACAGAGACTGAGACCACAGGCAACCAGTGGCGGCATCCCCTGCGCCCGCCATGTACCGAAATACATCACCGGCCCCCACAGCGCGCCGAACAGTATCGTCATCCACACCAGCATCTGCCGGAACGACAAAAACGGCAGCGGGGGTATCTTCAGGCCCAGCTTCCACAGACCATGCAGCAGAGGGGGCATACTGTTGCTGCGCCACATTTTCCGGCTGTCCATCAGCGCAATGGCTTTTTGTTTTCTTCGCTCAAACTGCTCAGACGTCATTGTTTCCTCCCTGTTAAACGGTGTGTTCGTGCGCGCCTGCCATCCGGGCCTGCCGCTGCGCCTGCTTCGCCATCCGCCCCCGGGCATAGGCTTCTTCCTCCGCCGTGACCGTGGCGACCACCTTGCCGTGGATATCCACCCGCACCGCCCCGGTCCGCATCCGCGACAGATACACATCCGCGCGGGTGAGACTCTTCAGGCAGATAAGGACCAGCTTGTGCGACAGCGGCAGAGCCTGATGTTCGATATCCGCAAACAGCGCCTCCCGCGTTCCCGTCGCCAGCAGATGCGGCCTGTCGCCCTCAAACAGCTGCGGCCAGAACGCTTTCAGGGTGGTGATGGCCTGCTCTGCGGGTAACAGTGTCAGGTAGCGCACCGGGGGCGGCGCTTTCACCGTCTCTGCGGCGACCGGTGCCGGCGTGGCCGGCAGGGCAGCGGCCTTAGCCTTCGCCAGCTGCGCTTTTTTCACCTTCCATGCCGGCGGCGTGGTCACCGTGATGACCTTTTTGCGGTGCACCACGCGCGCGGCGTCAGACTCCGGCGATGCTGCGGGGGTATCCGCTGCCGGTTTGCGTTTCAGGCTCAGAACAGGGCGTTTTTCTTCTGACATAGCGATACAGTTCAATTTTTATTCGGTTTCGGTAAGTGTATAATACGCGAGCGGCTTTATCGCTTCATTCTACCGCGCCAGTGAATGATAAATCCGTTCTCCAGAACAATTAAAAGCTCTTAGCATTGTTCCGTTTTGGTGTCCCGGTCTCTGGCCGGGCCTTTTTTTTATCACAGCGTCGCCAGCCCCCCCAGCAGCGCCAGATGCACTGCACAGAACGCCGCAAAGAAGTGACGCGGCCAGAAACGCTTAAGCGTCTTTCCGGACTCCGTACACACCGCCAGCGCCAGCACCGCGATGGCCAGTCCGCCCACGGACTGCAGCGCATCCCCGGGATTCATCAGCAGCACCATTACCGCCCACCACCACAGGCTGTTCAGCTGTGAGAAATGTTGCCAGAGGATTTGTGTATAAGAGACAGGGCAAAGCCGGGGGTTTACCGGATTTAATTATAAACAAGTTCCCAGGTCGCCCAGCTGGTCAACGGACCGCTGGTTGCTTTTTCCGGCGCTGGCGTAACGTAGCCAATGTAATAGGTAAATACGCCGCCATCCACCGCTTTTTCTACCAGCGGCACCCGGTTTTGCAAGGGGTCGGCGGGAACAATTTTATTACTTTTATCCAGCGTATTATTGTCATTAGTCGACAGCGCGAGGAAAATATGGCTGGCGCCGTCCGCCCGCGTATTCCTCAGATAACCAGCATCTTCATTGCTGACCGCATTGACCGTAAATCCGTCAACCCAGCGCACGTTAACCAGGCGGATCTCGTCTTTATCCGCCGCGCCGCCGTCGTGACGCAGCTGGCAGTTCGAGAGTTCCAGCGTAAAAGGCTGCGGCTTCATAAATGCCCCGGCGCCGCGATCGTGTACTTCGGCCAGGCTGACCGGCGCCAGCCAGACGCTGCCGCTCCCCGCGTTGTTGCCGCCGTTCAGCGCCACGCTACAGGAGATATCCGTCACCCGTCCGGCAAAATCCACCCGCCCCCGATCGTAGTTGGTCTCAAAACCCGACGCCGGGGAGGCCATCAGCATCCCGCTGATCAGAGCCAGACTGAATGAGTCGTTTGCTATTTTTATATTGTGCTGAATCACGCATACCCGCCTCCCGAATTAATCGTACGTCAGGTTAAAGATCATGTGCGACTCCACCTCACCGGTACTGGTGGTCGGCGCATATTGATAGAAACGCGCATGCAGAGGCAGGGTGATGTATCGGGTTTCTTGCGTGCGCAGCGTACCGACGCTGTATTTCTTGTTGAATTCCAGCGGTACGCTCTCTTTCAGGACCTGGATACCAATCCCTTTCGCCAGCGAGGAGCCGGATTTTTCGTTCAGCAGCGCGCCCCGGCTCACCGTGGTGCCGGTGGCCAGCGTGCCGGAGAAAGAGGTCTGGATATTGGCGTATCCCGACTCGCTTAACCCGCCGCTGCACTGCAGCTCAATATTAAAATCCTTCCCGCCCGCGGTGGTGCCGACGCCGTTGAGATCGCTGCGCTTGATGGTACCGACATCGACGTTCATATTTTTGCCGCTCAGGATGGTACATGAGGGCGATACCACGGTGATAGCGTTGGCGCTCAGGCGGGTTTCGAGGATCGGGTTATTGCCGTTCTCCCAGTCGTAAGAGGTGTACTTACCTGCCGCCAGGGTTCCGCTGCCGGTCACGCTCGCGGTTTTAATCACCTCCAGCGTAAAGCGGGAGCCTTCCAGCGAGTAATTCGTGGTCCGGCTGACGTAGCTGGAGAACGTGTCAGGGTAGATAATATTGACCGTCGCCCCGCCGCGGCTGAACCGCAGGCCGATCCCGGGCACGTTGGTGGAATAAATTTTATTGCCCAGATCGGTCGCCCCGGGGACGACGATTTTGGCCACAAAGCGGTTAGTGCCGCTGCTGCAGCTATAGCTGGCCCCGCCCGGTGCCGACATGGTCCAGTCGCGGGACACGATCACCGCTCCTACCGGCAGATCCGGCGGAACCACCACCCGACCCACAACCATGTCGAGGCTAACCGTCGGCTGCGACAGGCGCGTACAGTACGCCCATGCCGACGTGGCCCCCATCGCCATTAAGCCAATAAAAAGCGTCAGTTGTTTCATTAGCGACATAGCGTTTCCTTTGTTTTTTCCTGACTTAATTCCACCGAGCACTGTCCACCGCTCCACTTAACCCTGGCCTTCGGCGCGCTGGCGTCGCTGATAAACATCATGCTGCCCTGGCCCACCACGCCGATCTCTTTCCCGGAGGGGTTGTAAATCGTGGCGGCGAACGGTAGCGGCAGCCCGTTTGCCTGACGCGCCTGCAGAGTGACGTTGCTCTGCAGCGTGGTATCGAAGGAGACCTTGACCACGCTGCCTTCCCACGGCACAACCTGCGCCACGGTACTGCCGAAGGCGACATCATCGTTGCTGCCTTTCGGGTCAATCTCAACGGCGTTAATCCGGTAAGGCCGCAGATACGGCAGAATGGCGTAGCCGTTGCTGTCGATACGGGTCCCCGGCGAACCAGGCAACATCGCGCCCGCGGCGTCTTTCGCTTCGATCAGCGCCATGGTGGTGCCGCTTTCCGGCGAGAATACGACGCCGTGCTGATGCGCGATTAGCGTCCCGCTGGCGCCCACGCCGCTCTGGCGATAGCCTTCGCCCTGGCTATAGCTGCCGTTCAGCGTCGTCCATGGGGTACGGTAGCTGCCGTTCAGCGCCACATCGTGCTGGCCGCCAGTGGAGGTGGTCGTCGACACGCCGTAGTTGAGGTTGTTTTCGCTATCCAGCGAACCGTTGACGCCAATCTGCGAGCTGGCGAAACGCGAATTATTAAACGAGGTATTCGACGTCAGGTTAGCAGTGCGGTTTTCACCGAACCACAGCGGGTAGCTAAAGTTGAGAGAAACGCGATCGTCGCGGCGGTGGCCAGAGCTATCCGGGGTATAGACGCGCTGGGCGCTGACCGACCACGAGATCCGACCGTACATGTTGTTGTAACTAAACTGATACTGCTTTTCCGTCCCCGAACGGTTCCAGTAATCCGCTACCCGACCGCTCAGGTAAAAGCCGCCCCAGCCGTCCGGCAGGTTCTGGTTGACGGTAAACGTCATCCCGTTTTTCTGCCGCCATACGGTGTAGTTACTGCTGTAGTTCTTCTCCTGATCGACAGCGTACAGAGCGTCGTTCAGGTTGTAGTAACCTTTGGTGGAGTAGCGATACGCCGCCAGCACGATGCTGGTCTGGGTTTCGGTAAACATGCGGTTAAAGGTGGCGCGATAGCTCTGGCCGTGCTCGTCGAGGGTATCGCTCTTCAGCCGCGAATGGGTGACGTCGAATGACAGCGCGCCGATGCCGGTATTCATCCCGGTCCCCAGCAGGAACGCCTGATAGTCATCAAATCCGGTGACGCCGGTATAGCCGGTGAACAGGTTATTGATACCGTGCTGCCAGGTTCCCTGGTAGAGCATCGGTTTATTACGCAGCGAACTATCGTCGACTTTACCGGCAGAGAGCGCATAGCGAGTCATCCCCGGACGCAGCAGCTGCGCCACCGAGGCGTAAGGCACGCTGAATACCTCGACCGAGCCATCGGCCTCTTTAACCGACACTTCAAGGTCGCTACCGTAGCCGGAAGGATACACATCCTGCAGGGTAAATGGCCCCGGCGGCACCGTGGTCTGATAGATAATATTGCTGCCCTGGCGCACCGTCACCAGAGCGTTGCTTTGCGCCACGCCGCGAATTTCAGGGGCGTAGGAGCGCATGCCGTCCGGGAACATATTGTCATCGGTCGCCAGATTTATCCCGCGCAGGCCGATGGTGTCAAAGAACTCGCCGTTGGTAAAAATCTGCCCGCCGCTGACTATCGAGTTAATCTGCGGGATAGGCCGCTGCAGGTAGGTCTGGTTGCTGTTCCAGTGCGCTTTCCCCTGCTGCTGCTGCCAGTTCAGGTTACCGATATGCTTGAGCAGCCAGCCGTCCCACGACAGGCCTGCGTTAACGCCAAGATACGCGCTGCTGTTATCGGAGCCGTTGGCCGAGGAGATATGGCTGTTCCAGGCGTTGGCCATCCAGCCTAAATTCAGCGCCGCAACGCCTTTATCCCAGAATTCCGGGCTGACAAAATTTTTCAGGCGCTGATCTTCGTAAATTTGCGGTACGGCAATATCCAGTCTCAGGGAGGACTGAATCAGCGTGTCTTTGAC
Source organism: Klebsiella sp. WOUb02 (assembly GCF_050058015.1). NCBI lineage: Bacteria > Pseudomonadati > Pseudomonadota > Gammaproteobacteria > Enterobacterales > Enterobacteriaceae > Klebsiella > Klebsiella sp. WOUb02. The sequence goes on along the minus strand of NZ_CP170109.1, from coordinate 22,635 downwards.
GTTGGCCTCGTTGCGCCACTCCTGCAGGCGTCCGCAGAAGCCCTCTTTTGCGCTGAGCTGCGGGTTAAACTTTTCCGGCGAGATCCCATATTGCATCAGCATCGCTTTGGTGTAGCAGACGCCCATTTTGCCATCTTTACCGGCGGTGATTTTCAGATCGTAGCGCCCTTTCCACTCGCCGTTAGTATACACATCAAGGGAGTAGACTCCTTCGCTAATCGCGCTGGTCGAGAAACGCGACAGGTCGACCTTTTCGCGACTGCCGACGATAAAACCATCGTTAAACTGATAGATCGTTCCCGGGTTTTCCTGTCCGCTGGAAAATGGCGGAAAGCAGCACAGCGCAACCGCGATAGCCGTGCTTAATCTTCCCGGGCAGATTGACCTCTGCTTCATGATCGTTTCCCTTATTTGACGGTAACTTTCTCTGCGACATCTGCGCCATAATCATTAATGTTGTTAACGGTCAGGATCTCACCTTTGCTCACTGCGGAAGAGAGGGCGATGGTCTGGCTGGACTGTGGGGCAAACATGACCGTTTTGCTGTTGAGCGCTTTGCCGCCGTTACGGGAGATACGGCTTACGGTGATATAAAAGGGCGTCGGGTTACTGACGGACAGGCTGCTGCCGTTAGCGGAGAGCGCCAGTTTTTCTGCCGAAGCGTCGCGATTGCCTAGTCCGGCTGGGCGATAAATAAACTTAAAGCGCGAACGAATCGCCAGCTGCAGAATATTTTGCCCTTCGTTTTTCTGGCTGGCCTCAACCGGCGGTATTTCCAGAAGGTTCAGCCACCACAGCGTCTCTTTATCTTTAGCCAGCCCTGCATTACTGCCGAGCTTAATACGCAGGGTTTGACCGCTTTTCGCATCAACGCGGGAAATAGGCGGCGTGATAATAAAGGGGGTCGTAATGGTATCCGGCGTCGCGTCGGCATTACCGTTATCCAGCCAGGCTTGCGCCAGCGCCGGACGGTCGGCGGTGTTAGAGAGCTGCACCGTTATTTCTTTTTCATTTCCTGGATAAATAAAGCGGGTACCGTTAACAATAATATTATTGGCATGGACCGCAAAACTAAAAATGAAACAGAAAAAAAGAGCAATACGTTTCATGCTGACCTCAGAATAAAAAAAATAAGCGGCAGCAGTGGCCGTTTTATTATTGTTGTATACCCTGAATAATTCGAATTGCATAAAGGCGGCAAGAGAGTAAATCCCCGGGGCTTACTCCAGTAAGTGACTGGGGTGAGCAAGCGTAGCAAACGCCTGTGCCATTCGAAGTATGACGGGTATAGACCGCCCCGACGCGAGGCGGCTTTATCTCTCAGACGATATTACTGATAAGTAATTTCGTAAGTCGCGTAGCTGTTAACCACACCGGTGGTAACCGTGGTCGGGGTGCTGGTCGCGTAGCCGACGTAGTAAGTGAAGCGCGCGCCATCCTGAACGGCAGAGGCATCACCGGCCGCTTTAGGCTGGGTGCTGTCGCCCGGGATGATTTTGTTGGTCAGCGCGGTGGCGTTGTCGGTGGAGAGAACCAGCTGGATATTCTGCGCGCCGGCGGCTTCGGTGTTAGCCAGGTAGCCCTGCTGTTTAGCGGTTGCGCCCGCCAGCAGGTTACCGCCGGTCCAGTTTACGCCCAGCTTGCTGACATCATCCTGTTTGGTGCCGTCAGCAGCCTGGCAGTCAGAAACATCGATGGTAAAAGATTTCGGTTTCAGATAGCTATCCGCCGCGGCAGCTTTAACTTCCGTTAAAGTCACCGGTGACAGATAAACGTTCGCATCGCTGCCCTGGCCGTTTACGGAAACAGTACAAGATACGTCGGTAACTTTACCGAAGAAATTAACCTGACCGCCGCCTACATTGGTATCAGCAGCATTTGCCGCAGCCATACCAAAAAACGCAGTTGCCATTGCAGCAGAGAGAAGAACCTTTTTCATTGCCATTTCCTTGTCAGAGTGAATTAAGTATCAATGAGCAAACAGTTAATACGCACAAAAGTCAGAAGCGATTTGCGATGCTCACTTGTGCAACTGTTAATAGAAACTTCGACTGACCGGAGGCCGCAATATTTAAGGCGTCAGGAACGAATTCAATGAAAGAATTCGTCGAGGCTGCCGGCGTCAAAGAATGCTATTTTTCGCTGACAATATACATATGTTCACAAACTGTTAATCAATGTAACAAATAGGACGCAATTATTAATTATGTTGGATTGATAGCAAGAAACGAAGCCATTGTTATTTACATTGAACAGTAGCGCCCTTACAGGGCGAGCGTCACCGCTTCGCGGTTCCGGGGCTTTGCATGCCCTGAACCCCGTTTTATACTCTGCAGCATGTATATTCCACGCCCCGCAAAATTGCTCTTCACCGTCGATGACGGCTGGAATTCGTTTCTCGGAAAATTCAGTGACCGCGTCACTCCCTGGACCCGCCTCTGCGTAGAACGCATGCTCGCCTGCGGCACCACGACCATGGGCGTACGCCGCTTCTGCTGTGCATCACCGGACTGCACCCATTCCCGCTTTTTCTGCCAGAGCTGCAAATCAAAGGCCTGCAGCTCCTGCGGCTTCAAAGCCACTGAGCAGTGGGTAGCCCGGCAGAGTCATATCCTTCCCGACTGCGACTGGCAGCACATTACCTTTAAGCGCCTTTCCGGTGTCCGTACACACCGCCAGCGCCAGCACCGCGATGGCCAGTCCGCCCACGGACTGCAGCGCATCCCCGGGATTCATCAGCAGCACCATCACCGCCCACAGAACGGCGTAGCCCACCCGCTCCGTGATGTTCTCCGCCCGGCACACCCGCCAGCTGTTTATCAGCATGAACACCGCGGCAATGCCGTAGCTCGCCGCCGACAGCGGCAGCCATGCCACCACCAGTGCCACCGCCAGCAGCATGTCGTTGCGCGTGCGCAGGCTGAACCAGCGTATCGCCTGACCGGTCACCGCAAAGGCGAACAGGATATTCCCCTGCCACCACGGAAATCCCAGCAGCAGAAACGGCCCCTGCGCCACCACCGCCCACCACCACAGACTGTTCAGCTGCGACTGCCGGATGTCGCCGTGCCGGGCCAGATTCATCCCCCACACCAGACCGAACAGCGGAAAACATCCCCGCCCCAGCAGGCGCATCACCTCATTATCTCCGACCAGCAGCAGGCCGGCATGGTCGATGACCATCAGCACCAGTGCCACCGTTTTTATCATGTCAGTCTGCCCCGGTGTCGGGGTCAGTATCTGCTGCAGCCGCCGGTCGGCCGCCATCATCCACGTAGTCTGCGTTTTTGTTCTCACCGAATCAGTCCTTCTGCTGTGTGTTGATATCCGCGCGGCGGCGGGGTGCCCGGCTGACCGCCGGGGAGACGGCCGCTGCTGACAGGCCGCAGGCGCGTCAGTCGCCCCCGAGGGTTTTCTCCCGCTGCAGGTCGCGCACCATCTCGCGCTCCGTCTGCTGCAGCCGCTCGCGCTGAAGGTGCTCTGAGGCCACCTGCTGCACCGCCGTCTCCTGCCGGCGGGTGAGCGGGTCATCCGGGAGCGTGATGTTTCTGTCCGGTGTCTTCTGACCGTCCAGCCCCCGGACCACGTCGCCGATAACCTCCCGGATTGTCCCGGCCTGCTCATCTGTTTCGCGTCCCTCGCCGGCCATCTCCTTCGCGGTCTGCGCCGCCTGCTTCTCCGTCGCCTGCCGCTGTGCCTCTTCCGCCGCCCGCTGCGCCAGCACCTCCGCCGGCAGCGGCAGCTCACCTGTGGCCCCCGCCGGAGGCTGTGCGGTGTGGTCAGCCCACACCCGCCCGCCGGTGAGGCTGCCGGGGTTCCACGGCCGGTCCTCGCCGGCAAGCCGCACCACCACCCCGCTGTCCGGATGGTCGCGGGCCACCCTGACGCCGTCCTGCATCCCGTCCGCCAGCAGGCTTTCGCCGTTGCGGCTGCCCTGCAGCGCCACAAAGCGCGCCTCGTCATTGCCCAGCATGCGCCCTTCACCCCCGATACCCTGCAGCCTGCCCGTCCGCGCGGGTGAGCGGACTCAGCCACACCCCGGCCGCTTTACCGTTTTTATCAAACGCCGGCAGCGCCACATGCGGCTGCGGGTACTTTTTACCGGGCGCGATAAACTTCCCGGTCGGGCTGCCCTGCGCCAGACCGGCCTGCTGCAGCGCGGCGCGCCCGGCAGCGGTGTCGGTCAGCGGCCGGGCCTGACGCAGCAGCTGCTCCGCCACCCTCACCGCCCGGTCATTGCGCGGAGCCAGAATGTCGTGGGCGGTGGCCTGCGGTGTTGAGTTTGTCACGGCGGTGGTCCAGCCCTCCCGGCTGTCGGTGTACACCTGCACATGCTGTTTCATCCGCGAGAGCGCCACATACGCCGACTCAAAGCCCACCATCTGTTTTCTTCCCTGCTCCACCCCCTCCAGCGCGATGGCAAACGGCTCGCTGGCCCCCTGCGCGCCGTGGGCGGTGATGGCGTAGGCCAGGTCGATATGCCGCTGGGCATTGTCCTTAGCGGGGCTGAGCGTGCGGGTGCTGCGTCCGTCCGACAGGGTGACACTGTCACCTGACACCGATTTCACCGCCCACACGCTGTTGGCCACATACCCGCGCTCAGCATCGCTTTTACTGAAACGCATCCGGTCGTCCGCAGAGACCGTGATGGTCTCCTCCCGGTACAGGGTGACGCCCTCCGCTGAGGCCTCACGCGGCGAGAGCAGCCGCTGATGCCCCTCGCCGTCCCGCAGGGTGACAAGCTGGTTTTCCTTATCGACGGCCACCACCCGGTGATACACGTTATCCAGCAGCGCCACCGCATCCTTATGGGCCGCCCATGTGGCGGTTTTGCGCAGCTCCCCGTCGCGGATGTTGGCCGTGACCAGTACCGGCAGGGTGACCGACTCCCTGCCCGTCTCACCGTTACGCTGCCGCTCATCGTGGATGAGACTGTTCAGCGCCCGGCGGTCGGCATTCAGGTGGGTGATAATCAGCGTCCGGTCCTGCGCTTCCGGGGTGCGTCCGGTGTAGTCCTTCACGATGGCGTCATAGAGCGAGACCGGTTTGCCGTCAGGCAGCAACTGCCCCTTATCCGATGCCGTCTGTATCGCTTTCTCTTTTTCCGCGCCGAATTCCACCACGGAGCCCTCCGGCACCCATGCCCCGTCGCGTCGCGGCACCTGAACCGGCGAGACCTGCTCAATCGTGGTCAGCGCCCCGTGGATATCCCCCCATGTCAGGGTAGTTGTCGCCTCTGACAGAAAAATTTCCGGGGGCCGGAGAGGACAATAATGAACACTTATTCACCTGAGCGTAAAGCCGCTCTGATCGCCAGAATGATGCCGCCACATAATCAACCGGTCGTTCAGTTAGCCCGTTCTGAGGGGATCCCGGCCAATACGCTTTATGCCTGGCGTACTCAGGCTGGCGTTCGTGTAGCGGAAAGTCAGTCAACGCCAGAATGGTCGCAGGACGCCCGCTTTGCCGTTCTCGTTGAAACCGCACCGCTTTCTGCTCATGCTGTGGCTGAATACTGTCGCCGTAAAGGTCTTTATCCTGAGCAAATTCAGCAGTGGAGGGACGAATTTATGCAGCCCGGTCAGCGTGAAGAAAGAGCCTTGATTAAAAAGCAGAAAAAAGAAATTCAGCAACTTAACCGTGAAATAGCCCGCAAGGACAAGGCGCTGGCTGAAGCCGCGGCGCTGCTCATTCTGGAAAAAAAGCTGAAGGCGTTCTTCGCCGAAGAACGCGAGGACGAATGACACCCGCGGCCGACAGATTACAGCTGATGTCCATGGTGCAGGAAGCCCTTGATGCCGGCGCCCGGCAGCACGCAGCCTGTCAGTGTGTGGGTATCAGCGAACGGACTCGCCAGCGCTGGCAACGCAGTCTCTGATGACCGGCGTCCCGCTGCCCCCCGGCCGGTGCCGAAGAACAGGCTCAGCGCTGAAGAGGAGCAGCTGGTGCTGGCTGTCTGTCATGAACCCCGGTTCGCCAGTCTGCCACCGGCACAAATCGTCCCGGTGCTGGCCGATGAAGGTCGTTACATCGCCAGTGAATCGACGTTTTACCGGGTACTGCGGCGTTACGGCGAAGTCAGTCACCGGGGACGTCAGCAGGCTCCACAAAGCAGGCCGCTGTCGACCTGGAAGGCAACAGCGCCGAACCAGGTCTGGTCGTGGGACATCACGTGGCTGAAGTCGCTGACGGCGGGCCACTGGTTCTACCCGCAGAAGTCGCAACCCTGCTCCGCATACCAGTGCTCCACCGTCACGCCGTAGCGCTCGCTCAGTGCGGCCATCACCGCTTCCGCCGGGGGTGCCCACGGGGTGTCGAAATCCACCGACAGCCAGTCCGCACCACCGTCACAGACCGTCAGGTCATATCCGCACGGCCATTTGGTGCCATAACGTTCCACGTACCAGCTGTAACCGGACGGCACCCCGTCCAGCAGACGCCCGTTAAAGCCGTTGATTTCCACATCCAGACGCGACGGCAGCACCATCATCAGGTCAAGGGGCTGCGCCTTCAGACCCGGCAGTCCGTCACAGACCGCATCCCACCACGCCTGCACGGAAGTGGCGGAGAAACTTCCGTACCCGTCGTGGCGCTGTCCGGTAAACATGGCCGCGATGCACTCCTGCTGCGCATCCGTCAGGTCATCCCGGCGCCGGTCGCGCAGGCCGCCAGCCAGCCACAGGGCATGCAGGTCGTCGCACGCCGCATCCGTCAGCGCCGTACCCGCCTGCAGGTGCTCCAGCCACTGCGTGAAGGCGCGGTTCTCCGGGGTGTCATCACCCGGCCCTGTAGCTGTCAGCCCCGGATATGGCAGATACGCCATCACTTCCGTGGTTTTCAGCATGCCCGCGCAGCCCGCCAGAAACAGCTGCACGCCCTGCGCCGCCGCGCGCGCGTATGACGCATAACGTCCGCCTTCCGTCAGCACCCTGACCTGCTCAATGTCTTCGCTGCGCCCCGTCACGCACAGCCTGTTTGCACACCAGTTCGGCATAATCACTCCCCGGTTAATGGGTTTCCGGCTCCTGCGCCGTGACGACACCGCAGCCGGGCCGCGAGCGGACCGGGCAACGGGCGAAGGAGGAAGCCGCATGCGCCGCCGGAGCGGACTGAATGTCCCGCGCACGGCGGGGAACGGGTGACGACAGAGGTGAAACGCACCCTTGACCGGGAAGCGCCCCGGCTAACGTGAAGTCACGGCGCAGCCCACAGGCGGTGACGGTTTACCCTCCGGCGCGTCAGCGCCACCCCGGCGACAGGCGAAGCCGGTACGCCGGCCACAGCGGCGCGCAGCGACAGCCTTTTCTCACGTCGCCGGCAAACAGAATCCACCCGGGTATCAGGCACCTGTCCGCAGGCATCCGGGCGGGACTTGCAACAGGGGAGTAAATTTCCGATACTGTATATACATGGGTCTTCCCCGATCATGGTGGGAAAGCTCAGAACGCCATATTCAGCTTCCCGTAGTGGAACATTACTCCCAGCTTAAAGCGCTCTCGGTTGCGGTATCCCCTGGCTTTTATTCTCAGTAATCTGATCTTGCTGTTCAGCGCCTCCGCGTTTCCGTTTGAGACTCCATGCCGCATGGCATTCAGGATGCCGTACAGCCTTTTCCCTATCGTCTTAGCCGCGTTCTTCATCAGGGGAACATCACTGTTAGCCGCCAGCGCCAGCCATCTCTGCCAGTCATTCCGTCTTTCCTCGCTCCAGGGGCTGTTCCAGATGTCCTTTGCCAGCTCTTTCAGCGCCCAACATTGGCTCGTCAGCTTCATCTGTGCGCGCAGCCATACCAGCTTCTCCTGCCTGGATTCCGTCATCCACTTATCGCTGTACTGCCACAGGAAGCGCGTCCCCTTTGCCTGACGACGACTTTCAACAGGGAGGTGCGGATGTTCATTCTGGCGGGTTTTATCAACCACTTCGCCCAGTTGTTTGGCCACATGGAAGCGATCGAAGGCGATTTTCTCGACCGCATTGGGTAAATGGATACGCGCTGCTCTTATATAGCCCGCATTCATGTCCATCGAGAGTGTTTTGACGGCCAGCAACTGACTGTCAGTGAGCGAACGGAGATAGCTGGCAAGACTCTCTGTGCCACGATCATCGGTTAATGCCAGCGCCCGTCCGTCGCGATCAGATACCACGGTTATATACCTATGCCCTTTTTTAAAGGCGACTTCGTCTACATTCATATGACGCGCTGATAAAGGCTTTTTAATCCGGGACAGGCCGCGCTTAACCGCGCGCGTCATAATGCCGTCAACGGCATTCCAGCTAAGTTTAAGTTGTTTCCTGACCGCATCAACGGTGCTGATTTTTAGCCATGAGAGCACGAACGATTCGAACAGCAGCGTGTACCGACTGCCGGGACCTGCCCACGGTACAGGCAGAGTCTGGCAGCCATGCTCCGGGCACATAACGCGGGGAACATCGGCTTCTACTAATGTCATGAACTGGCAGGTATCAAGATGGCGCCATTTACGATGTCGGTGATCGTGAACAGAACAGGATTTCCTGCAGGTCGGACAGGTTAACTGAGTATTTTCAGCGATGCCGACTGTAACAGTAACGAAACCTGCCTTTTCATCGAGGATAAGGGATTTAACCTGCCATGGAGCAGTCAGGTTAAGGATATGGGCATAGAGAGATTTTTCGTCCATATAATTTCACTCTGATGCTTACTTCAAACTGATATTATTATTTTTTGCCCACTTTCTTAATCTTCCATTAGCGTTGGCGTAAGGCGAAGATGTGTTAAATGAGATCATTCTCCCCATCGTCCATTTTGTGTACCATGGTCTTCCATACAAAATATCATCGGTACGATCATCAATAAGGTTCACAATCTCTTTTTTTACAGTCTGAAGTTCAGCCACTAACAATCCATAACTTAACTTACTGTAATCTGAGTAAAATTTTTGAGCAAGAAGACCAAGCTGATTCCATTTATAGCCAGTTTCTGGAAAATCGACAGGCAGACCTTTAGCATCAGAAGTGATCCACTTTACAACAAGAGCATTCCATCCAAGCAGATACGAAACGAGATCACGAACACTCATCTCCGTTCCTTTGGCGTGTCCATCCATTGATTTATCTGAAGTAATTTCTGGTGGGATTGCGTTGAGGTAACTAATTAATTTACTAAAATTTTTATCAATAGCTAAAAGCAGTTCAGCTTTTGTTTGCGGCACACTCATAAGAATTCCCTCTCATGTAAAAAGAGACACCATAAAGGCACTGTGTGGTGTTTGAAAATCAATCAATTATGTACCACCCACCACAACAGGGGAAGACCCATATACATACAGTCATTTGTGGTAATGATGTGAGGTATTGATGAAACGCCACGCCACCCCGGAAGAAACCCCTGCCCTGACCCTGCTGCGCCCGGCCGACCGAAGTCCTGAGCTGGCCATCCCGCTGTTCGCTGACACCTGCGCCGCCGGCTTTCCCTCGCCGGCCGCTGATTACGTGGAGGATGAGCTGGACCTGAACGCCCTCTGCATCCGCCGCCGGGCCTCGACCTTCTTCGTGCGCGCCAGCGGCAGCAGCATGGAAGGTCTGGGCCTGTATGACGGCGACGTGATGGTGGTTGACCGGGCAGAGACGCCCTCTGAGGGGGATATCGTGATTGCGGAAGTCGACGGGGCCTTCACCGTCAAACGTCTGCAGCTGCTGCCCCGCCCTGCCCTGCTGCCGATGAATCCGGCGTATCCGGTTATTTACCCGGCTGAACTGCAGCTGCTCGGCGTGGTGACGTGGTTTTTTCACAGCACGCGGGCGAGGACATGACGATGGCGCTGACCATGTTCGGACTGGCGGACGTCAACAGCTTCTATGCCAGTCTGTGAGGCCCTGTTTCGCCCGGATTTACGCGGTAAACCGGTGGTGGTGCTCAGTAACAATGACGGCTGTGTGATTGCAAGAAGTGCCGCAGCGAAGGTTCTGGGCATAAAAATGGGGGTGCCGTGGTTTCAGATAAAGGACACCCCTTTCCCGGAGAAGGTGCATATCTTCAGTTCGAACTACGGGCTGTATCATTCGATGTCGCAGCGCGTGATGTCTGCCCTTGAGGAAATGACGCCGAAGGTCGAGCAGTACAGCATCGACGAGATGTTTCTGGAGCTGACCGGGATTGACGGCTGCGAGGATTTTGAGCACTTCGGCCGCCGGCTGCGGGACCATGTCCTGCGTATCACCGGTCTCACCGTGGGCGTCGGCATGGGTCCCACGAAGACGCTCGCCAAATCCGCGCAGTGGGCATCCAGGGAGTGGCCGCAGTTCCGGGGCGTGCTGGCGCTGACGCCCGGCAACCCGAAACGCACGGAAGCCCTGCTGGCCCGGCAGCCGGTGGAGGAAATCTGGGGTGTGGGCCGGAAAATCGGCAAAAAGCTGAACACAATGGGGATTGAGACCGCCCTGCAGACTGGCGCGCACCCATCCGGCGTTTATCCGTAAAAACTTCACCGTGGTGCTGGAGCGGACCGTGCGGGAGCTCAACGGCGAGTCCTGTATTCCGCTTGAAGAGCTGCCGCCGTCAAAACAGCAGATAGTCTGCTCCCGCAGCTTTGGCGAACGCATCACCACGAAGAGCGCCATGCAGCAGGCCCTGTGCCAGTATGCCGCCCGGGCGGCAGAGAAACTGCGTGGCGAACGGCAGTTCTGCCGCCACATCAGCGTGTTCATCCGCACCTCTCCTCACGCGGTGAATGAGGCTTTCTACGGCAACAGCGCCGGCGAAAAGCTGACGCTGCCCACGCAGGACACCCGGGATATTCTCGCTGTAGCCATGCGTTCACTGGACCGTATCTGGCAGGAAGGACACCGTTACATGAAGGCCGGCGTGATGCTCGATGACTTCACCCCGAACGGCGTCAGCCAGCTGAACCTGTTCAGTGAAGACCGCCCGCGACCGGACAGCGCCCGGCTGATGAAGGTGCTGGACGGCATCAACCAGTCCGGGCTCGGGAAAGTGTGGTTTGCGGGTCAGGGTGTGGATACCGGCTGGCAGATGAAAAGAGAGATGCTTTCGCCTGCATATACAACCCGGTGGAACGAACTGCCGATTGCCGTCATAAAATGAGCTACCATCGTAGATTTCGCATGCGAAATCTTTTTATTTATTCACGTCGATGCAGCTGAATAATAGCCTGAGAAAGACGGTAGTGCTGCTTTGCCCACCGGCCGTAATTATTAACGAACTCATACTGACGTTCAGCTGCACCATCACGGTAATACAGTACATGGATAATCCCATGTAGCTGAAGATAGCTGGCTACCGTGGTTACATTATTGCGAACGAAGCGCGTGTGGCTCTGAAACGTATCAAGATCAACTCCGTCCTGTCCGACATCAAGTGCATCAAGAATAAAAGCGATTAACGCTGAAGCGATAGAACGTCTGCCAGAACCTGCGATACAAGCTTCAAGATCTTGAAAGGTCATCTGGATTTCCTGTTGGAACGGTAGTGGGCATCCTCTTCGATTGCAGCCACGAACCATCCGGTAGCAGTTTTCCTGTCTATGCTCTCTGGCAAGGAAGCGACAAGCCGCTCAAGCGAAAGTGTACGATTAGCTCTGAATATCAGCGCCGTCATTCCACACCAGTCCTGGTTACTTTCTGGCTTCCAGCCGATGTAGAGCATCAACGTTAACGCCGTCTGAGCCGCCCACAACGGAGTTTCATCCGGGGTTGAGGTCCATGAGAGTATCGCCGCTCCGGGTACGGGTCTGCTTCTTGTAATGTATCCAAGATTGATAGCCGCCTCTGTTAATGCAACTGCAGTTTCGGATTGGGTTCCGGGATTTCGCTGCGCCCAGAGGCGGACAATTTTGCCACGGAATGCCGTGGCCATTTCGGTGAACGGGGTTGATTTCATAACAGAGACTGCAACCCCTTGACGCGTAGCTCAGAAGCTTCAACTGAAATCTCACCAATTTCCAGTTTCACCCACACATAACCATCTTCTTCTGGCGCGTGGTCAGTCATTATTACCCCTTGCTGACCTTCTATCTCGACAACAACCTGCCAGATTTTTACACCTGAATTGTTATCCAAAGACTTAGCTGGCTTTTTGTTCTGAGCCTTAGATTTCGCATGCGAAATCTCACCTTTTCTTTTATTCTTAACTTCATCAAGAACAGCTTTAACCTGCGCGCGTGAAATACCATACTCCCTCGCAGCCACGATAAGCCTCTCGGCATCTTCGGGAGACTTTTCATTTACTTGGATCAGCGTGTAAGCCAGATCAATATCAGATGTGACTTTATCCCGAAGAAGGGCGGTGACATTTTCCGGTGCATCAATGAGACGAAGGTGTTTACTCACAAATGAGGTAGGTTTACCCATCGTTTTTGCGATCTGCTCACCCGTCATATTGAACTGATGCTTGAGTTCATAGAACGACTTTGCCGTCGCTAATGGTTTCAAACCAGACTGCTGAAGGTTTTCAATAAGCTGACCGAGGATGCGTTCTTTTCTTTCACGCGGTGGTTTTCCAACATAAATATCAATATGGGTATCACCCCGTTTGCGAGCAGTACGAACACGCGTTTCGCCTAACCATATCTGGTATCCACGTCTGTCGCGAGGATAACAACGAGGAGGGGTCAGCATCCCTATAGTTTCGAAAGTATCAGACATACCATCGATAACCTCTTCCTCGAAGTCTTCTTCAGGTCGCACTTGTTCTTCAGCATAAACCAGATTTATATCGACGCGGATTATCTGTCCATCAGGTTCGATATCCGGGCGGGCGATATCTGCCATAATCTGGTGCGCTGCTATATCATGGCTCTGTTCATCTGGCTGTTTATTTGTAATGACATGTTCAATATCAGAGACAACAGCAGCATTTTTTTTCATTTCCTGCTGCGCCTGGAGCCGTTTCATAAACGGTTTCTTGGCCATTACTTACCTCCTGCGAGCAGAATAATTTTCTGGGTAAGTTCTTTATACTGGATTGCTGGTAGGCACTTAGGGTCATATTCATCAAAGGAGAGACCAAGCTCGATCGCTTCTTTTGCTGCTGCAGGTACGAAGGAAATATAGGCGAGAATGTATTCTTCGGAATAGCCTTTTTCCTGAAGGATCTCGATGAGAAGATTCAGGTTCAGTGTATCAATAGGCCCCAGATATCCTTCTTTAAGCGTCTTTCTATAATTTTTCACCTGTGTCTGGGTCACATAAGTCCCCATGAACTGCAGCGAAGGATTATAGTTCCGCTTAATTTTCTGCATATAAGTAAGCTGTTTACCAACGGCATTACGGGACTGCTTCTCTAACAGGGTAGGGATCAGAAGGTAATCAGATGACATATGCGCTGCGATCATAACGTTTGAATATGATGGTGCTGAATCTGCAATAATAAAATCAAACTGTTTCTTCAGTTCTTCAATACGGTCTCTGAAGTCGAACATGCAGTCGCTATTGCGATAGTTAATTTCATTAAGCTCACTAGTAGCACCAATAAAGAAGCGCCCACCAGGAAGCTCAATAGGTCGAACCTCAGTGTCCGGAAAGAACAGCTGATATGTATTCGCCTCCCCGGGTGTAAAACTGTTACTTAAAGGTTCTCGTTCTATCTCATAAGGTAAGTTGTCGGGGAAAGCTCTCTCCGTCAGACCGGTTGTCCAGTCCATATCAATTTCAAGCACACGGAAACCTGCTTTACGAAGATCATGTGCAATTTCACTGGATGACTGCGATTTAACAATTCCGCCCTTCTGGCTACATACAACGATAAGTTTGCCGACAGGTCCAATTTTCAGTGTCATGTAACAAGTCCTTAACATTTCGCATGCGAAATGTTTGAGAAGAGGCGGCACGGCGTGAGAGAGTATTTCAGAAATGAGGTGAGCTTGCGGTATTTCATACACACTCCTGTGAGTCAGGCGTTTCGCCAGATGCAGAAGCAGCTATCTGCGACTGCGTTTGTTGTCGTGCTTTAGTGACAAAACAAACAGTATACAGAGAAATATTAGAATATCAATAATGATACGCAATAGATTTCGCATACGAAATCACAATTTAGTTACTACGCGAATTCAGATAATAAGTGCAACGGGCGGATTCAAGTTCGAAGTGCAACGCTAAGCCGCCTTTCTTAACTCTGCAAAGACCACTGAAGGCTGCCGGAATTCGAGGCATTTTCGTGGCCTGCTGTTCTGTGCTCCCTGGTACTTGCGGAGCTCATCATCCGTCACTGCTGTCAGGTCAGTTCCTTTGGGGATAAACTGCCTCAACAGCCCATTGGTATTCTCATTCAGCCCACGTTCCCACGAAGCATAGAGGTGAGCGAAGTAGGTTTCCGTTTCCAGGGCCGCTGCGATCTCTTTGTGCTGAGTAAACTCCCCGCCATTGTCGAACGTGATGGTATGGCAGACATCTTTGTAGCCGCTCAGCATCGAGATAATGGCTGTGGCCACTTCGGCTGAATCTTTCGAAAACACCTTTTTCGTCAGATAAATACGGCTTTTACGCTCGACCAGCGTCACGATGGCTCCGGTGCCTTGTTTACCCGGAACCAGATCCGCTTCCCGGTCACCCGGTCGGGTACGAGCATCAACAACGGCCGGTCTCTGCTCGATGGATACGGCGTCAGGTATCGGACTTCGCTTTTTACCATAGCCTTTGCGATAGCGGCGTTTACCCTGCCGGAGGAGCCTGTATAGTTCGCCGCCACTGGCTTTATCAGCCTGAACATGCTGGTAAATCCACTCGTGACTAACCGGCATGCCGATGATACGGCCAACGGCGCTGATCTGTTCCGGACTCCACAGCCAGTTTAGCGCAGCCTCAACAAAGAAGACCGTATCCTCGTGCATCCTGCGTTTGCCGGCCCCTTTACGGCGGCAGGTACTGAGCTTCTGTGCTGCCGCTGGCTGGTAGCCATCTACAGAACGATTACGACGCAGTTCCCGCGAGACCGTTGATTTGCTCACGCCTGAGCGGCGGGCAATCTCTGCCTGACTCACTTTATCTTCACACAACAGGGCTATCTGGTATCGTAACCCTTCGGTTAGCTGCTGATATTTCATAGTGACTCGCTCATCTTTGGTCGGAAGAGCAGGATAGCTTATCGGCAGCTAACCGTCCCTCCATCCACATGACCGAGCGTTGCACTTATTATCTGAATTCGCGCAGCTGGGACCCGCGGGCATCATCAATAATGTTCGTGGTAACCCGGACCGGCTACAGCACTCCACTGGTTTGCCGAATCCAGACATGTCATCGTGATAAGTCAGCGACTAAAATCAATACGCATTAAAAAATACAAGCTCAGCTCAGTCAGTTAATAGTTCATCCTTACATTTATTTACATAAATTCACTTTATGCATACATTCCAGCTATGTGATAGTGAAAAAGCACTTTATGTTTAAATTTATAAGAGGGATTTTTATGTCAAATATCAGAGAATTGAGTTTTGACGAGATTGCGTTAGTCAGTGGCGGAAATGGAAACGGTAATTATGGTGACGGGCCTCGTGGTAATGGTTCTGGACCCCGCAACTCACTGGGAAGAAATGCACCTACACATATTTACAGTGACCCGAGCACAGTTAAGTGTGGTAATGCTGTCTTTAGTGGAATGGTTGGTGGTGCCATCAAAGGTGGTGTTGTAGGAATGGCCAGAGGAACTATTGGTGGAGCAGTTGACGGCCAGTGTCTCTCCGGTGGAGGAAATGGCAACGGAGGTGGAAATAAAGCTGGTTCCAGTCATTGTTCAGGAAGTAACGTCGGTGGTACTTGTAGTCGATAAGTAAGTATCAACGGAGGATACTACAATGGTTGTTAAAATATTGTCTTTCATATTAAGTTTATTACTGGGTTTTGCGCTACTAAGTGGTTCCTCCATTATTGATTTATCCTGGTTTTCGTTACCTGAGGGTTTTTCAAAAATAGTAATTACCTTGCTCACCTTATTTTCCACTGCTAAATTTACAGATATAGTTTTAGCAAAAATAACCACCTTCATAAAGTGACGCCTTGTAATGGATGAACGCTCAAGTCAGTTTGTATATAGCAAACACAGCGCTATTATTTTCCTGGTAGTGGTTGTTACATCAACTTTTGTAACATTATCACCAGCCGTTACGCAGTATTATGTTGGGCTGGATATTGCATTTTCAATTGTGTTCATTGCAGAGATTTTAATTTCAACTTTTGTTTATTTATTTTATCTGAGGAGATTTTTTGAGTGTAGAATAAAAATAGAAGCGGATTCTGCCACGCTTAAATTCTCAGTCATCTCACTTCTTGTAATTCTTTTGATTCAGTTAGCTGTTTACTGCTACAGAGACTATTTATATAATTACGAACCATCACAGATAAACTGGATAACAATTTTAGTAATGACACTGGTCGTACCCTATTATGAAGAGATCGTCTACAGAGCTTGTGCCTTCGGGGTTGCATGCTCAATTTACAGAAAGAATCTGATCATTCCTAGTGTGGTAACATCTTTGTTTTTTTGCCTAATGCATGGACAGTATTATAATGTTCTGGATCAGATAATCCTTTTTGTTATATCAATGTTGTTATTTGGGCTTAGAATAAAAAGCAGATCTCTTTTTTATCCTATGTTAATACATTTATGTATGAATGCTTTCGTTATATTATTAAACATTCAAAATATTTTATAACCATGAGTATATTCAGGGGGGAAGCATTAAAACATCACAGTGATAACGAGTATGGAGATATTGTCTTACCCGCTTCATTTGGCATTTCAGTATGCGCCATTGCTACATTATTCATATTTCTGAGCGTCGCATTATTCGTTTATTATGGTAGTTATACCCGCAAGGCTCATCTTACAGGTATCGTGATGCCTTCATCAGGACTGGTAAAAATCACACCGCAATATGCCGGATACGTCACCCGACAGGGTGTTTCAGAAGGTCAGCACGTAGCCGCCGGTGAGCCTCTCTACCATATCAGCGGCGAGCATTACAACGGACAGGGCACAGGTACGCTGGCTGCCATGAGCATGTCCCTGAAGACTCAGTATGCCATGCTGTCTTCTCAGCAGGCTCTGGAATTGCGTGACAACAGTCAGCAGCAGCAGGCCATAAAACAGCGAATTGCCTCCCTGAAACCACAGATTAGAAGTGCGGAGCAGCGCCTGTCGCTTGCCGGGCATCAGGCTTTGCTGGTCGTGTCCGTCATGGAGCGCTATAAAAAGCTAGCTGGCACGCATTACATATCAGATATCGAATACAAGCAAAAGCAAATTGATGTTTCTACGGCACAGCAAAACGTTGAGGATCAGCGTCAGGGTCTTCTGCAGCTACACACTGCAATTGAGGCCGCTGAAGACGACCTTAATCATCTCATCGTTCAGGGGGAAAGCCGGAAAGCTGAGCTGGACAGGCAGTTGCAGGAGATCTGGCAACAGCAGGACGAACTGGCCGGACAGGAGAACTTTACGCTGACGTCACCGGTATCCGGAACCGTTGCTGCCGTGCTGGTCAGACAGGGACAGTCTGTCAGAGCATCTGAACCAGTCATGACTCTTGTACCTGATAATTCTCGTCTGCAGATAGAACTCTATGCAACCAGTCAGAACGCCGGTTTTATTCAACCGGGGCAGCGTGTTGCACTACGGTTCGCTGCCTTCCCCTTTCAGAAGTTTGGCGTTCAGTACGGCACTATCTGTGAGATAAGTCGTACTACGCTGACCCCTTCTGATTTACTCTCCGTATCCCCTGTGACCTGGAAGGAGAATGAAGGGCACTACCGCGTCATCGTCGAACCTGAGAGTCCCTTTATTCTGGCTTATGGAAAAAAAGAACCCCTGCGACCCGGCATGACCCTTGAGGGGGATGTCAGCCTGGATACCCGCCATTTGTGGGAGTGGCTGACCGAGCCACTCTGGAGCCTGAAAGGAAAACTGTAATGGATAAACTTAAATGGACCGGGAGAAAACAGCTTCCCCTCATCCGACAGACAGAGTCAGCGGAATGTGGTCTGGCGTGTCTGGTCATGATGGCATGCTGGCATGGTCTGCAAACGGACTTACCCACACTGCGCGAACGTTTCAGTATCAGTACTCAGGGGATGACCCTGCAGAGACTGATTGAATGTGCGGCTGGTATCCGGTTGTCCTCCCGGGCAGTCCGGCTGGAGCCTGAAGACCTGAGCTCCCTTTCTCTCCCATGCATCCTTCACTGGAACATGAATCATTTCGTCGTACTCCATAAAGTTCGCGGGAGCAGGCTGGTCATTCACGATCCGGACAAGGGAAAAGTATCATTATCCCTGCAGGATGCAGGAAAACATTTCACTGGTGTCGCGCTGGAACTGACGCCAGCCAGTGATTTTACCGCCCGGGATGAAAGAAAAAAAATCCATCTGTCCCAGCTGACAGGTAAGACCCCGGGTCTGTTGCCGTCAATGTTGCGAATTATCGTTTTTGCTCTGGCACTGGAAATCCTGACACTGGGAAGCCCGCTTCTCAATCAATTGGTGATTGATGAAGTACTGGTTGCCGCTGACCGGAGTTTATTGACCGTCATTATTATTGCGTTGTTGCTGCTGTCACTGACCCAGATGTTGCTGTCACTGACCAGCCAGTGGGCCAGTATTAATCTGTCCGTCAATTTTAACATGCAGTGGACAGCACGGGTTTTCCATCATCTGGTTCATCTCCCTCTGTCCTGGTTTGATGCACGAAGTCAGGGAAGTATCAATGCCCGTTTTGAGGCAGTGGATACCATCCAGCAGGCGCTGACCACTCAGGTTCTGGAAGGTATTCTGGATGTGTTACTCGTGCTGACTGCACTTTGCATGATGCTGCTGTACAGTCCGGAAATGACGCTGATAGCCGTACTTGCAGCCATTATCTACGGTGTGCTGAGGGCTTTGTGGTATCCCTCCCTTCGACAGTCAGCAGAAGATGCCTGGGATGCAGGTGCCAGGGAATCCGGACATTTTCTTGAAACCCTCAATGGGATCCTGAGCCTGAGAATTAACGGCGTGACAGCGCATCGTGAAGCCGCCTGGCTGAACCTTAACGTCGCGCGCAGAAATACGCAGTTGCGACAGAGCCGTCTGCTGATGTGCTATGACATTGCTCACACCCTTACCGGCAGCGTGGTATCGGCAATCATTTTGTGGAAAGGCGCCGGGGAAGTATTGAATGGCACCTTCACTGTCGGTATGTTGGTTGCTTATTTGTCCTACCAGATGCGTTTTTCATCCAGTATCAGTAGCCTGACCGATAAGTTTTTTTCGTGGCGTATGCTTGATGTCTACAACGAACGTCTGGCTGATATTGTACTTACCCCGACGGAAGGCCATCAACAACGGTCTTTTCGTGAGCACAACGACACTTTGCTCTTTCCTTCTGTATTCCGGAGCGAGATGGCTGAAGATGCTCCTTCTCCGCTTTTCCTTGAGTGCATTACATTCAGCCACAAAGGTGGGAATACCCCGATAATCCGCGGGGTGTCGTTGACACTCCATCCCGGAGAAGTGATCGCTGTCACAGGTAAATCCGGATGTGGTAAATCGACGCTGGTGAAGCTTATCCTTGGTATCCACATCCCTGATGAAGGCAAGATCAGAACATTTGGTATACTGCATACGCACCCGGATTATATTCAGGTTCGTCAGCGGATCGGTACCGTACTGCAGGATGACCATCTTTTCAGAGGTTCTGTTGCCGATAACATTATTTTTTTCAGTGAAGACCGCAATTTTGAACGAATGATCCAGTGCGCCAGACTGGCATTTATCGACAACGATATTATGGCAATGCCGATGGGATATCAGACGCTGATAGGTGAAACCGGCGGAGGGCTTTCCGGAGGGCAAAAACAACGTATTCTGCTGGCAAGGGCGTTGTACAAGAAACCGGGATTTCTTTTACTGGATGAAGCGACCAGCCACCTTGATGTTGAGAGCGAAATTCGTATAAGCCAGACATTACGTCAGTTGGGGCTTCCTGTCCTGCTGATAGCCCATCGTCCGGAAACCATAAAATCTGCAGATCGTGTTCTGTATCTGGCAGACGGATTCTTTACGGAGCTGGAGCACAAGCACACCATCGATGATGCCGATCTAGGTTGTGATCTTACTGATGACAGGCAGTTCAAAAATCAACCTTAACGAATGGAAGGTAAGCGCCCCGGCAACGACGTCTGTCGACGTACCTTTAATCCGGTGATGATAGAGTCCACTTAATTTTTAAATGGACTCTATCACAAATGACCCAACCGACAGTCCCACGCCAGCGGGCTACCTACTCCATGCCGTTCAAACTCGACCTGGTTCAGCGATCACTGCAACCCGGTGCCTGCGTGGCACGGCTTGCCCGCCAGAACGGGATTAATGACAACCTGCTGTTCACCTGGCGTCAGCGCTATCGTCATCTGGTTGATGAGCCATCTGATACACCCCCAGCACCGGCCATTATCAGTGACGATATCGTTCCTGTTGTGACCACCGAATACTCACGACCCGCGCTGCCCGAGCTCCCGGCAGCATCAGCGCAAAGCCTGCCACCGGATGCCGGGCAATGCTGTGAGGTCAGTATCGGCCGTGCACGCCTGAAGCTGTCCGGCAACCTCACCCCGGCCATGCTGTCGGCTCTGGTTCGCGAACTGAAGAGAGGTGGCTGATGATATCCCTTCCTGCGGGTTCCCGCATCTGGCTGGTGACGGGCGTTACCGACATGAGAAACGGCTTCAACGGCCTGGCCTCCCGCGTGCAGAATGTCCTCAACGAGGACCCATTCAGCGGCCACCTGTTCATCTTCCGGGGGCGCCGTGGTGATATGGTAAAGCTACTGTGGTCCGATGAGGATGGTCTGTGCCTGTTCATCAAACGTCTTGAGCGTGGACACTTCGTCTGGCCCGCTGTCAGCGACGGGAAGATCCATCTGACCCCGGCGCAACTGGCTATGCTGCTGGAAGGCCTCAACTGGAAACATCCACAGTCATCACAACGTCCTGGCCTGCGGGTGTAACCTGTTGTAATGTCGGGTGTATGAAAAATGAACTCCCTGACGATATCGACCAGTTAAAAGCCATGCTGCGTAAACAGCGGGCGATGCTGAACGACCAGCAGACCCGGTTGCGCCAGTATGCAGGCCAGGTGGCGGGTTATGAGCAGGAAATCAACCGCCTGAAAGCACAGCTGGATAAACTACGGCGAATGCTGTTCGGTCAGAGTTCGGAAAAGAGCCGTAATAAGCTGGAAAACAAAATCCGCCAGGCAGAGAAACGGTTGTCAGAGCTGGAAAGCCGACTGGAGGCGGCAAAAACCTGCCTGAATGGCAACGAGCCGGTACCGGATATACCAGCAGATAGTGTTGTCGTGTCGCAAACGACGCCAGAAAAACCCACCCGCCACACCGCCCGAAAACCGCTGCCAGCCGACCTGCCTCGGGAAACACAGACCTTACTGCCAGCGACCAGCGTCTGCCTGTCATGTGGTGGAGAGTCGAAGGTGATGGGAGAAACTCTCTCTGAGCAACTGGAGATCATCAAAACCGCCTTTAAAATCATCGAAACGGTCCGACCGAAGCTGGCGTGCAGCCGGTGCGACGTTATCGTGCAGGCCCCGCTCCCGGCAAAGCCGGTAGAAGGCAGTCGTGTGGGCAGCAGCCTGCTGGCCCGCATCCTGGTCGGAAAATATGTGGAGCATACGCCGCTGTACCGGCAGACAGAAATCTACGCCCGTCATGGACTGGCGCTGAGCCGTAACACGATGGTCCGCTGGGTCGCGATGATGGGCAACCGGCTTCGTCCGCTGCATGAGGCGCTCAACCAGTACGTTATGCAGGCTGGCAAGGTGCACACTGATGACACGCCGGTCAGGGTGCTGGAGCCCGGGAGTGGTAAAACGCGAACCGGTCGGCTGTGGGTCTACGTCCGGGATGACCGTAACGCCGGGGTGCCAGAACCGCCGGCAGTCTGGTTCTCGTACTCAGCGGACCGTAAGGGGGAACATCCTCAGCGACATCTCTCAGGGTACAGAGGCGTGCTTCAGGCAGATGCGTACGGTGCTTACGACACGCTGTATGAGTCCGGGCACATCAGAGAAGCAGCGTGCATGGCGCATGCCAGAAGGAAAATCCACGATGAGCATGTTCGACGCCCGACAGAAATGACGAATGAAGCGCTGAACCGTATAGGTGCGTTGTATGCCATCGAGGCGGAAATACGCGGCAGCCCGGCCGGGAAACGGCTGCAGATAAGAAAAGCACGGTCGGTTCCGCTGATGACATCGCTGCACGAGTGGATAGAGGCGCAAATGACGACGCTGTCGGTTCACGCGGAGACGGCGAAGGCGTTCGCGTACATACTGAAACAGTGGCACGCCCTGAATGAGTACTGCCGTAACGGTCAGGTGGAAATCGACAATAACATCGGAGAAAACGCGCTGCGCGCGGTGGCGGTTGGCAGAAAGAACTACCTGTTCTTCGGCTCTGACAACGGGGGTGAGGCAGCAGCCATCATCTACAGCCTGCTTGGCACCTGCAAACTGAACGGTGTGGAGCCGGAAGGTTGGTTGTGCGAGGTGATAAGCAAGATCAACGACTGGCCTTCAAACCGGGTACATGAGCTGCTGCCCTGGAACCTATCCTCCGTAAAATAATCCTTACGCCACGTTCATTATGGGGCGCTT
>NZ_CP170111.1:0-433411 GCF_050058015.1 Klebsiella sp. WOUb02 | reverse complement strand
CAGCGAACCTTTCAGATCGCCCCAGTAGTTACTGTCACCACTTTCGCCGTACATACCACCCTGCAGGGTGGCTAATGAGGTTTTCCACGTCATGTCAGCCTGCCGGTAATGACTGCTGCCGGTGGAATAACCGAGGTTCCAGCCAATACCACCATCGCCTGGTGGGGTTTTCCCCATAGTGAAGCGTTCCACATAATTCCCGCTGGTATCGCGCTGCGTTTGGCCACTGGCGGTGAAATCCGTACCAAACGGGATGAGCAGTTGCAACTGGGTACTGTAACCACGACCTGCCAGGGTCTTGTTCAGAGACAGGTTAAGGCTGCTGTTGCCCCACAGTGAGCGACTGTAGGACAGGTTAGCCAGTCGAGTACGGCTGTTGTCATATGCGAGGATATCAAAATAGCCGATACCCAGTGTTCCGTTACCTTTCCCAAAGGGGAAGGTGCTGAAAGAAGCCTGATCGGACCTGCGGCTTAACTGCGCTCTGGTACGGAAAGTAGACAGGTCCTGATAGCCACTGGTGACCTGACGGTGCTGAGCCGAGATACTGAACCAGTGAGAGTAATAGGAATAACCAAGGACATAGAGTTGCCCCTTACTGCCGTCGAAACTGTAAGCGTTGCTGAATGTCCCCCAACGGCCAACGGTGATATCGCTGCCCACGCCACCTAGGTTCAGTCCGTCACTCAGCCTCGGTGTGACCTGATATCGTCAGACTATGGGTCAGGCCGTAGCGGTATATCAGACTGGAAGCGCCGTGTGAATAATCAGCATTTTTTGTTCCGTAGTTGGTACGCAATGCTCCGAATGAGGCATCAAAATCACTGAATCCCTCCCGCAGTAAGCTATTGGCGACGTAGAACGGAATGGTTGTCACCACCTGCCTCCCCAGGGCATCGGTCGTGACAACAGTAGCCTCACCACTACCGTTAATGTAAGGTACGTTGGTCAGGGTGTAGGGCCCCGGGTTGAGATTACTGCTGCTGGCCTTGTAGCCGTTGATGAATAAATCGACACTACTGGGTACAGTGGTAGTGCCGCTGTATTGTAGCAGCGGGTAGGTGACCAGGTCGGGCCGGATGCTGAAATTGCGGCTGATACGTATTCCTCCCATGCGAACCGAGTTGCTCCAGGTCAAGGAATCGCTGATGAAATCACCCAACTGATAGCTGATCAGGTGGTCTTCGTCGCTGTAACGCCAGTAGGTATCGTAACGCAGATAGCCGTCGTCCGAGCCATCATTGTAGGTGATTTTCCGCTGCCAGGTGCCCGTACTGGTCAGGTAGCCATAGGAGCTGAACAAGCGGGGCTCCAGCAAGACCGAGAGAGTTTGACCCCCACCGTATGATTTCAGATAGTAAGCATCGTAATTGAACAGCATACCCGGATTGCTGACGGCCTGAACATGGTTGAGCATACTGTCATTTGTGATGTCCTGCACAGGAAGCCAGTTGGTGGGAACGGTGAGCTTCAGTTGCTGGTGTACGCTGTCGTACTCAGTTCTGACCTGCGGCAGCTCGTTGACATCGATCAGCCCGCTTTGTTGTGTGGAGAGCCGGACATAGTTTCGCGTCAATACACCCGCCTCCACCATATAGTGGCTTTTACGATACAGCACAGGTATCACCCGCGTATCGTTCCGGCCATTGACCGACAATGTGAGGTAGTAGGTAAATGAGGATACTGAATTTATGCTGTGCGGTGCGTCCGGTAACGTGTCATATTCCTGTGCACTGACCTGCCTGGTAGCCAGCACAGCAAGAGCAAGAGGCGGATTCAAGTTCGAAGTGCAACGCTAAGAGCCTATCCCAAAAGGCATTGCAGTATACTGCGTTACGGTAATTGATGAGGGAAAAGCATGGCAGGCATTAAATGGCAGATTAGCGATGAACTCTGGGAAAAAATGGCACCACTGCTCCCGTAACACAAGACCAACCATCCGTTGGGCACGCATCGCAGGCGTGTTGATAATCGTGCCGCGATGAACGCCATTTTCTTCGTGCTCAGAACAGGGTGTCAGTGGAATGCGCTGAATGTGACAGGTATTTGCTCATCAAGCTCAGCCCATCGTCGTTTCCAGGAGTGGCGGGATGCCGGCGTTTTCGAGCGGTTCTGGCAGAACGGATTGCTGGCCTGTGAGAAGCCTGATGCCATTGACTGGTCATGGTTGTCGATGGATGGTTGCATGACAAAATCGCCGCTTTCAGGCTCAAAAAAACGGGGCGCAACCCCACTGACCGGGGAAAACAGGGAGTAAAACGCAGTCTGATGACCGATGGTAACGGTCTGCCACTCTCAGTCGTTGTCAGCGGAGCCAATACTCACGATATCCGGTTAGTTGCAGAGACGCCTGATGCACTTCAGACGGGCCGACCCGGTAAAAGGTTGAGACTGTGTATGGACAAAGGTTATGAAGCCGAATGGCTTGCGGCATATCTGAAGCTTCGTCGGTATGAACCTCATATACAGTCACGGAAAGAGGAGTCAGAAGCCCTCAGAACGACAGAATTTAAAGCGCACCGTTGGGTAGTGGAAAGAACGCATAGCTGGATGAACCGGTTCCGGCGGATACTGACGCGGTGGGAGAAAAAAGTCGGGAACTACGAAGCCATGCTGCATTTTGTCTGCGGTGTCATTGTCTGGAATAAGCACCTATTGGGATAGCCTCTAATACACATAACGGTCTGACGCTGACGTGTTTTTTGTCGTAACTACGGTTGTGAGCTACCAAAGCCCACACCGTACGCGCTATCTTGTTGACCACTGACCACTGACCACTGACCACTGTTAATCTGCCGGGCTATCTGGTTCAGATTGTTGCCGGCACCGGCAAACTGACGGAGCAGAGCCGGTGCCATTGACGGCAAACGCGAGGAGCGTGCGGGCCGCGTGTCGAGACAGGTTTCCCGCATCCACACCGCCAGCTGCTTTCCGTCGCAGCGGTCAAGCAATTGTTCATACTTAGCATCCGTCACCCGGACACCTAAAAAACGGATACGTTTAGCCACCATCCTCACCCCCAAAATCCGCAAGATGTGACCGGGCCGAGCGTTCGGACGCCGCCATTGTTTCTCGCCGGTAATCTTCTTCCTGAGCCTGTCGCATCAGATGGGCCATCACTGACGGATCCCAGTGATTTTTCTTCGCGACAACCCGCGTTCTCTTATTCACTTTTGCCATATGTCTGTCCTCTGACTCATCACTTCAGAAACGACTGAGAGGCACGGAAATACTTTCCGGGGCGCTTTGTCGTTGGACACGCGTCAGCGCATCAGGCTGTTGACCCGGGGCGCAGCCCTGAACCAGTCATAGCGATTACGCTATGTAAACTGGCTTATAGTAAAGCGTAGTATGTCAGGTTATGTGCTGACTACGGGATAACAGCCCTCTGCAAAAGAGGGCTGTTATCTGATATAGGCTTGTTATGGTTCAGGCGGCGAGGCATGGGGGATAACGGATAGTAATATTATGTAAATTGCGAATGATAACAGTTTACATTTTTCAAAAAAAAAGATATTACCATTTTTCGGCAATTCTAATTCCCGTGTGGATGTGTCCTGTGTCAGCGGCACCGTAACGCGATTCATTTGTAATCAATAACAATAATTCAACAAATTTTTATTAAAAATAATACACTCGGAGTTGGTATGTACAAAAAAACAGCAATAACATTATTGGCATCAATAGTATCGGCAAACTCATCTGCAATGGAAAATGAAGATGTCATGGTCGTAACTGCTTCAGGGTATGAGCAGAAATTAAAGAATGCAGCAGCCAGTGTATCAATTATAAGCCAGGAAGATTTAAGTAGCCGAAGCTACACAGACTTAGCATCCGCACTTAGTGACGTTGAAGGATTGGATGTCAGAAGTACAACAGGAAAAACAGGTGGTCTCGACATTAGCATTAGAGGTATGTCCAGTAGCTACACGTTAATTCTTGTTGATGGTATACGTCAAAACGGAACATCCGATGTTACACCAAATGGTTTTGGTGCTATGAATTCCAGCTTTATGCCACCAATATCAGCAATAGAAAGAATTGAAATTATTAGAGGGCCGATGTCAACATTATATGGTTCTGATGCCATGGGTGGCGTAATTAATATAATCACTAAAAAGACTGCGGAACAATGGAGTGGTAGTGCAACACTGGAGCACACCTTTCAGGAAGATACTGATTATGGTGACTATTCCAAACTATCTTTCTTTTCCAGTGGTTCTCTAATAGAAAAAAAATTAGGCATGTCCTTACGAGGAAGTGTATTCCGGCGAGACGCTTCACATGTAGAGTCGTCATCTACGAATACTGAATTAAGCAACAGAGGACCAAACCCAGTAAAATCTGATAACTACAACATAGGGACAAGGCTAACTTGGAACATAAACGATCTAAATTCACTATGGCTTGATGGTGAGATTGCCAATCAAAAATATGACAATAGCGATAGCCAGTTAGGTACTGTCGGTGCATCCGGAGGGTATGAAGACACACTTCGTTATCAACGAAGAAAAATAATACTAGGAAGCGACAATCAACTTGGTTTTGGTGCGTTAAAATCGAGCCTTACATACAACACAACAGAAACAAAAGGTAGATTAATAACAACAGCATCGGTTCCATCCGGATCAGATAAAGCCGGTGAGAAAAGAGAATTAAAAAACGAAAATATTATCCTTGATTCGAACCTAATTACTCCTGTCGGAGAAAAACATTTAGTAACTACAGGAATGCAATACTGGAACGCAAAAATGAAGGATGGTATTGTTCTGGCTAATGATAACGGTTCTGAGTTCGAGCAAGATTCATGGTCATTTTTCTCTGAAGATGAATGGCGCATAGTTGATCCATTAGCATTAACATACGGGGCAAGATATGAATACCAAAATACTTTTGGTGGACACGTTAGCCCCAGAGCATATCTAGTATGGGATGCTCTTGAACAAATCACCTTAAAAGGAGGTGTTAGCACTGGATATAAAACCCCGTCATTATCACAACTTCATGACGGAATTAGCGGAGTCAGTGGTCAAGGAACAATAAATACCATAGGAAACCCTGATTTAGAACCAGAAGAAAGCGTAAGTTATGAATTTGGCATATACTACGAAAATAATAATGGATTTGATGCTAACATAACGGCATTTCACAACAAATTTAAAAATAAAATATCTAGTGAATCAATAGATGATTACACATCAACTTATACAAATGTAGGCGAAGCGACAACTCAAGGTATTGAGTTTGCGTCAAAAATACCACTATGGTTTGAATCATTATCATTAAATTTAAACTATACATATACTGACAGCGAACAAAAAGACGGAGATAATAAGGGTGCCAAATTAACGAACACTCCTGAGCATATGGCAAATGCAAAATTAAACTGGGCTGTTAATGAAAAAGTTAATGCATGGATTAAAGCAGAATATAGAGACAAAACGGCTCGATTTACTCAAAACTACGACAATTTAAGCGCCGCAAATAAATTGGTTTATGATAAGTTTGGCCCTAATTTTAAATCATATACAACATTTAACTTAGGTGCCTCTTACAAAGCATCAAAGGACATAACTTTAAACGCAGCAATAAACAACTTATTTGACAAGGATTTCACAAAAACTCATGTATTAACTTCAGGAAGAACCACAACAACTGCGGGTGACTATTTCACCTCATCTCAGACAACAACAGGCAATGTTATACCAGGGAGAAGCTTATGGGTTTCAGCGACATATAACTTTTAAAAAATGTATTTGTATTCTATTAAAAAAACATAAAAGTGATGGCGCAATAATAAAGGTCCAGTTAGGTGCGAATTCAGATAATAAGTGCAACGCTCGGTCATGTGGATGGAGGGACGGTTAGCTGCCGATAAGCTATCCTGCTCTTCCGACCAAAGATGAGCGAGTCACTATGAAATATCAGCAGCTAACCGAAGGGTTACGATACCAGATAGCCCTGTTGTGTGAAGATAAAGTGAGTCAGGCGGAGATTGCCCGCCGCTCAGGCGTGAGCAAATCAACGGTCTCGCGGGAACTGCGTCGTAATCGTTCTGTAGATGGCTACCAGCCAGACGCGGCACAGAAGCTCAGTACCAGCCGCCGTAAAGCGGCCGGCAAACGCAGGATGCGCGAGGATACGGTCTTCTTTGTTGAGGCTGCGCTAAACTGGCTGTGGAGTCCGGAACAGATCAGCGCCGTTGGCCGTATCATCGGCATGCCGGTTAGTCACGAGTGGATTTACCAGCATGTTCAGGCTGATAAAGCCAGTGGCGGCGAACTATACAGGCTCCTCCGGCAGGGTAAACGCCGCTATCGCAAAGGCTATGGTAAAAAGCGAAGTCCGATACCTGACGCCGTATCCATCGAGCAGAGACCGGCCGTTGTTGATGCTCGTACCCGACCGGGTGACCGGGAAGCGGCTCTGGTTCCGGGTAAACAAGGCACCGGAGCCATCGTGACGCTGGTCGAGCGTAAAAGCCGTATTTATCTGACGAAAAAGGTGTTTTCGAAAGATTCAGGCGAAGTGACCACAGCCATTATCTCGATGCTGAGCGGCTACAAAGATGTCTGCCATACCATCACGTTCGACAATGGCGGGGAGTTTACTCAGCACAAAGAGATCGCAGCGGCCCTGGAAACGGAAACCTGCTTCGCTCACCCCTATGCTTCGTGGGAACGTGGGCTAAATGAGAATACCAATGGGCTGTTGAGGCAGTTTATCCCCAAAGGAACTGACCTGACAGCAGTGACGGATGATGAGCTCCGCAAGTACCAGGGAGCACTGAACAGCAGGCCACGAAAATGCCTCGAATTCCGGCAGCCTTCAGTGGTCTTTGCAGAGTTAAGAAAGGCGGCTTAGCGTTGCACTTCGAACTTGAATCCGCCGTTAGCCTGCGGGCATAATTTTTGTCGCGCGTTTTATGGATAGCTTTCTGCATCAGACGTCGTTCGCTACGGGGAATGGGGGCTATGATCGGCATCGCTCAGTCCGGTTGGTGATTATGGTTGGTTCGGCGATTGATCAGATCGCACAATCCGGGCTGAGTTCCCTCAAAGTGATCTACTATTCCGCGCAGCTATTTAGGTCGACAGCGGCCTGCTTTGCGGAGCCTGGGAAGCCCCACCGAATAAATCGCCTCTTCCCTAAGCCCCGCGCGTCAGGCAATTTTGTGTGATGAATATCGTGAGTTTGGCAGTTGTAACATATCTTTAATCCTCTTCGTATTACTCTGGTCGGCAGAATATTTACTGTTATCACTCTCCATTCAGGGGATTACACTTATGGTCGTGCAAACCGATGGTTGTATACCTTTTCCACATGTAGACGGTGAGTCATTTGATGATCTGATTCGCGAACTTTCCCACGTGCGCAATACGATGCTGGCCGCACCGGCCCATGGAAAAAATATCTCGATGCCGTCCATCCTTCTTTTTATGCCAGCGCCGTTAACCTGCTGCACTATTTGGCGTTTCGCCGCCATGACCTGCGCCGCCTGCAGAGCAAACTGGCGATGCTCGGCCTGTCGTCTCTGGGTCGGGCGGAGGCGCATGTGCTCGGCACCGTCACCCAGGTCTTACAGCTTTTACAGCACGCGTCGACAAAACCGTACCCGACGAGCGAAAAGGCCGAACCGGCGCTCAGTTTTACCGACAGTCAAATCATGTTGAAAACGCACACCGAGATGCTCTTCGGCCCGGCGATATCCGGGCGGGAAGCGCGGATCATGATCACCATGCCAGGGGAGGCCGCCAACGATCACTCGATCATTCATAACCTGCTCAAACAGGGGATGAACTGTATGCGCATCAACTGCGCCCATGATGATAAAGTGGTCTGGCTCAAGATGATTAACCACCTCAAACGGGCGGTGAAAAGCGTAAAAACCCCTTGCCAGATTGTGATGGATCTGCCTGGCCCAAAGCTGCGCACCGGACCGATGGCACCGGGTGCGGCGGTGGTTCACCCGCGCCCGAAACGCGATGTCTGTGGCTCGGTTGTTAGCCCGGCCCGCATCTGGCTGACATCATCTCAGGAAGGCTTTCCGCCACCATCGCCTGCGGACGCCACGCTGCCGGTGGAACAAACCTGGCTGGAACAACTTCGCATGGGTGAGGAGATTCGCTTTGCGGATGCTCGGGAGTCAAAACGTAGCATGACTGTGGTCGATATCACCCCGCAGGGCTGCTGGGCCGAATTGAGAACATCGGCCTATATCGTGCCCGGTACCGAACTCTGTTGCCCGGCGAGTAAGAAAAGCAAAAAGCGCAAAACCCAGGTCGGCACATTACCCTGCTTGGAAAACGTGATCTTTTTACGTCGCGGCGATGTGCTGGTGCTGACGCGTGACCTGACCCCAGGACGCTCGGCAACCTTTGACAGCGCGGGGCAGTTGCTGAAGCCTGCGTCGATTGGTTGCACGTTACCGGAGATTTTTAATGACGTGCGCGCGGGCGAGGCCATCTATCTTGATGACGGCAAAATTGGCGGGATCATTGAGAGGGTCGACACTAGGCAGTTGCTGGTCCGCATCACCCACGCCCATGTTATGGGAGCGAAATTACGCGCCGACAAAGGTATCAACCTGCCGGATAGCCATCTTAACCTGTCAGCTTTAACACCGCAGGATTTGGCGGTGCTGCCTTTTATTGTTAAGTACGCCGATGTGGTGGAGTTTTCCTTTGCTAATTGCGCCGAGGACGTGGCGTTACTGCAAAAAAACATGCGTGTCATCAGCCGTAAACCGCCCGCCATTGTGCTGAAAATTGAAACCCAACGCTCCTTCAAAAATCTCCCCGCCATGCTGTTAACGGCGATGAGATCACCCTGCTGTGGAGTGATGATTGCCCGTGGTGACCTGGCCGTTGAGTGCGGCTTTGAACGGCTGGCGGAAGTGCAGGAAGAGATCCTGTGGATCTGCGAGGCGGCGCATATTCCGGTTATCTGGGCAACCCAGGTACTGGAAACGCTGGCGAAATCGGGGATGCCTTCGCGGGCGGAAATTACCGATGCCGCGATGGGGCATCGCGCCGAATGCGTGATGCTCAACAAAGGACCCTATATCATTGAAGCGATACAGGTTTTAGACAACATCTTACGCCGGATGCAGCCGCACCAGTCGAAAAAACAATCCATGCTGCGTGAGCTAAGTATCGCGCACATCATCGAAGCCAACGCTCCGGGCTAAGAGCCCATCAGGGAGCATACGAAAACGAAGTCTGATGTGGTCGACTAAACAGGACACTAAATAACTGTTCCTAATAGTAGATCGCGAATTCAGATAATAAGTGCAACGCTCGGTCATGTGGATGGAGGGACGGTTAGCTGCCGATAAGCTATCCTGCTCTTCCGACCAAAGATGAGCGAGTCACTATGAAATATCAGCAGCTAACCGAAGGGTTATGATACCAGATAGCCCTGTTGTGTGAAGATAAAGTGAGTCAGGCAGAGATTGCCCGCCGCTCAGGCGTCAGCAAATCAACGGTCTCGCGGGAACTGCGTCGTAATCGTTCTGTAGATGGCTACCAGCCAGCGGCAGCCCAGAAGCTCAGTACCTTCCGCCGTAAAGGGGCCGGCAAACGCAGGATGCACGAGGATACGGTCTTCTTTGTTGAGGCTGCGCTAAACTGGCTGTGGAGTCCGGAACAGATCAGCGCCGTTGGCCGTATCATCGGCAGGCCGGTTAGTCACGAGTGGATTTACCAGCATGTTCAGGCTGATAAAGCCAGTGGCGGCGAACTATACAAGCTCCTCCGGCAGGGTAAACGCCGTTATCGCAAAGGCTATGGTAAAAAGCGAAGTCCGATACCTGACGCCGTATCCATCGAACAGAGACCGGCCGTTGTTGAGGCTCGTACCCGACCGGGTGACCGGGAAGCGGATCTGGTTCCGGGTAAAAAAGGCACCGGAGCCATCGTGACGCTGGTCGAGCGTAAAAGCCGTATTTATCTGATGAAAAAGCTGTTTTCGAAAGATTCAGGCGAAGTGGCCACAGCCATTATCTCGATGCTGAGCGGCTACAAAGATGTCTGCCATACCATCACGTTCGAGAATGGAGGGGAGTTTACTCAGCACAAAGAGATCGCAGCGGCCCTGGAAACGGAAACCTGTTTTGCTCACCCCTATGCTTCGTGGGAACGTGGGCTAAATGAGAATACCAATGGGCTGTTGAGGCAGTTTATCCCCAAAGGAACTGACCTGACAGCAGTGACGGATGACGAGCTCCGCAAGTACCAGGGAGCACTGAACAGCAGGCCACGAAAATGCCTCGAATTCCGGCAGCCTTCAGTGGTCTTTGCAGAGTTAAGAAAGGCGGCTTAGCGTTGCACTTCGAACTTGAATCCGCCTCTATCACTAACGCTGATATTTTTGTGACAAGCATCCCAATTCATTGTCCGTGTGCTGTGGTTCTATTATGAATGTTTGGGTATTTGTCTAATGCCATATTTCGGGTCTGAAGATAGAATTATATTTGAAATTATAAAGTAACTTATCAATGATTTATTTTTAATGTTAATTCAAGTCGAAAAATCTTCATAGCTGTATTTATTTATGGGTTTTCAGAAGTTGACTATTTTTATAAAATTAATATACAGGAGTTCATCATGGATACCCTTGGCTCAACGGCGGGCGTTATACAAAAGAGGACCAACGCTCGTTATTGGATTGTAGTGATGTTGTTCATTGTCACTTCGTTTAACTATGGTGACAGAGCCACGCTATCCATTGCCGGTTCTGCAATGTCAAAGGAAATCGGACTTGATGCGGTTGGCATAGGGTATGTCTTCTCCGCATTTTCATGGGCTTATGTGATAGGGCAAATCCCCGGCGGGTGGTTGCTGGACCGCTTTGGTTCCAAACGCGTGTATTTCTGGAGCATTTTCACCTGGTCGGTCTTCACCGCACTGCAAGGGTTTGTCGATATATTTTCCGGGTCTGGCATCGTGATTGCTCTGTTCATGCTACGTTTCATGGTGGGCCTGTGTGAATCCCCTTCATTCCCTGGCAATAGTCGCATCGTGGCGGCCTGGATCCCCGCACAAGAACGAGGAACGGCCGTGGCGATTTTTAATTCGGCCCAGTATTTCGCTACAGTGATCTTCGCGCCGTTTATGGGCTGGCTGGTACATTCAGTGGGCTGGGCGCATGTGTTCTGGTACATGGGGGGGCTGGGGATCATCATCAGTTTCATCTGGCTAAAAGTGATTCATGATCCGACAGACCATCCCGGCGTCAATAAAGCAGAACTGGAATACATCAAAGCTGGCGGTGCGCTGGTCACCATGGATGTCAAAAGCGAAAAGCGCAAACCGCAAAAAGGTGAAAAGTGGCATCAGATTAAGCAATTATTGCAGTCTCGCATGATGGTAGGCGTGTATATTGGCCAATATTGTATCAACGCGCTAACCTATTTCTTTATCACTTGGTTTCCGGTTTATTTGGTGCAGGCTCGTGGCATGTCGATATTGAAAGCCGGATTTATCGCGTCTGTTCCGGCTCTCTGCGGATTTATCGGTGGAGTGCTAGGTGGTGTGATTTCCGACTATCTGATGCGCCGCACTAACTCACTAACGTTTGCCCGTAAGACGCCAATTGTACTGGGAATGTTCCTTTCTATGTCAATGGTTATCTGCAATTATGTAGATACTGAATGGATTGTGGTTGCGGTGATGGCTGCGGCATTTTTCGGTAAAGGCATCGGCGCACTGGGATGGGCGGTGTTGGCAGATACTGCGCCTAAGGAAATCAGCGGACTGAGTGGCGGCCTGTTCAACATGTTCGGCAATTTGTCTGGCATTGTAACGCCTATTGCCATTGGTTATATCATCGGCGTAACCGGCTCATTTAATGGCGCCTTGGTTTATGTTGGTATTCATGCGCTGGTAGCCATCGCCAGTTATCTGTTTATCGTAGGTGACATCAAACGCATTGAGCTGAAACCCTTTAAATAATTAAATCCGGTAAACCCCCGGCTTTGCCGGGGGACTCCGAAAGGTTTGACCTTTAAGTCAGTCGCGCGAATCTGAAATCTCCGCCAAGAGATGAGGATTTGTGATGAGAGACTATCAGAGCTTAAGCCATACGAAATGGGACTGTAAATATCACGTGGTTTATATCCCTAAACGCCGGAAGCAGCGGTTATATGGTGCGCTGCGGCATGAGTTGGGAAAAATATTCCACGAGCTTGCGAGCCAGAAGGGCTGTCAGATTCTGGAGGGGCATCTGATGCGCGATCATGTCCACATGTGCATCAGCATACCGCCAAAGTACTCGGTATCGACAGTAGTCGGCTATCTGAAGGGAAAAAGTGCGATAGCGATAGCACGACACTTCGGCAGAGGTAAAAACTTCACCGGTGAAGTTTTCTGGGCTCGAGGTTATTTCGTTTCAACCGTTGGTTTGGATGAAGCCACGGTCAGGGCGTACATACGCAACCAGGAGAGAGAAGACGAACGATACGATCAAATGAAACTGAACGTATAGCAGCCGCCCTGGGCGGCTCATGGTTTGTCGGCGCCTTTGAGGCGCTCACCCTAAAGCCTCCGGCTCTGCCGGAGGATACTTACTATGAGGCCCGCGAATTCAGATAATAAGTGCAACGCTCGGTCATGTGGATGGAGGGACGGTTAGCTGCCGCTAAGCTATCCTGCTCTTCCGACCAAAGATGAGCGAGTCACTATGAAATATCAGCAGCTAACCGAAGGGTTACGATACCAGATAGCCCTGTTGTGTGAAGATAAAGTGAGTCAGGCAGAGATTGCCCGCCGCTCAGGCGTGAGCAAATCAACGGTCTCGCGGGAACTGCGTCGTAATCGTTCTGTAGATGGCTACCAGCCAGCGGCAGCACAGAAGCTCAGTACCTGCCGCCGTAAAGGGGCCGGCAAACGCAGGATGCACGAGGATACGGTCTTCTTTGTTGAGGCTGCGCTAAACTGGCTGTGGAGTCCGGAACAGATCAGCGCCGTTGGCCGTATCATCGGCAGACCGGTTAGTCACAAGTGGATTTACCAGCATGTTCAGGCTGATAAAGCCAGTGGCGGCGAACTATACAGGCTCCTCCGGCAGGGTAAACGCCGTTATCGCAAAGGCTATGGTAAAAAGCAAAGTCCGATACCTGACGCCGTATCCATCGAACAGAGACCGGCCGTTGTTGATGCTCGTACCCGACCGGGTGACCGGGAAGCGGATCTGGTTCCGGGTAAACAAGGCACCGGAGCCATCGTGACGCTGGTCGAGCGTAAAAGCCGTATTTATCTGACGAAAAAGGTGTTTTCGAAAGATTCAGGCGAAGTGGCCACAGCCATTATCTCGATGCTGAACGGCTACAAAGATGTCTGCCATACCATCACGTTCGACAATGGCGGGGAGTTTACTCAGCACAAAGAGATCGCAGCGGCCCTGGAAACGGAAACCTGTTTTGCTCACCCCTATGCTTCGTGGGAACGTGGGCTAAATGAGAATACCAATGGGCTGTTGAGGCAGTTTATCCCCAAAGGAACTGACCTGACAGCAGTGACGGATGACGAGCTCCGCAAGTACCAGGGAGCACTGAACAGCAGGCCACGAAAATGCCTCGAATTCCGGCAGCCTTCAGTGGTCTTTGCAGAGTTAAGAAAGGCGGCTTAGCGTTGCACTTCGAACTTGAATCCGCCCTTTGCGTACGGTACCTACATGCCGCATAACCTCCTCACCCCGACGTGAGAAGGGACTGTAATTGGACGACTATCTTTAACACCATTGAACAACCATAAGGATTTACTGATGAGCCTACAGAAGAGTGAAACACCAGTTATCACCGGGATGCAGGTCGTGCCGGTGGCCGGACATGACAGCATGCTGCTGAACCTGAGCGGCGCCCACGCGCCGTTCTTCACCCGCAATATCGTGATCCTGCGGGACAATGCTGGTCATACCGGGGTTGGGGAAGTGCCGGGCGGCGAGAAGATCCGCCAGACGCTGGAAGACGCGCGCCCGCTGGTGGAAGGCCGGACGCTGGGCGAATACAAGAACGTCATGACAGAAGTGCGCCGGCAGTTCGCTGAGCGCGACGCCTCCGGACGCGGGCTCCAGACCTTCGACCTGCGCACCACCATCCACGTGGTCACGGCAATCGAGGCCGCCATGCTGGACCTGCTGGGACAGTTCCTGAACGTGTCCGTCGCCGCCCTGCTGGGCGACGGACAGCAGCGCGACGCCGTGGAGATGCTGGGCTATCTGTTCTACATCGGCGACCGCAAAAAAACCGACCTGCCGTACCAGAGCCAGCCGGACGATCCCTGCGACTGGTATCGCCTGCGCCACGAGGAGGCCCTGACGCCGGAGAGCGTCGTCCGCCTGGCCGAGGCCGCCTATGAGAAGTACGGCTTCAATGACTTCAAGCTCAAGGGCGGCGTGCTGGCGGGCAGCGAAGAGGCGGAGGCGGTCACTGCCCTCGCCAGCCGTTTCCCGCAGGCCCGCATCACGCTCGACCCGAATGGCGCCTGGTCGCTGAATGAGGCCATCGCACTCGGGAAACAGCTGCGCGGCGTGCTGGCCTATGCGGAAGATCCCTGCGGCGCGGAGCAGGGCTTCTCCGGTCGGGAGATCATGGCGGAATTCCGCCGCGCCACCGGCCTGCCTACCGCCACCAACATGATCGCCACCGACTGGCGGCAAATGGGGCACACCATTTCTCTGCAATCCGTCGACATCCCGCTGGCCGACCCGCACTTCTGGACCATGCAGGGCTCGGTGCGTGTGGCGCAGATGTGCCACGAGTGGGGACTGACCTGGGGCTCGCACTCCAACAACCATTTCGACGTGTCACTGGCGATGTTCACCCACGTCGCCGCCGCGGCGCCGGGCAATATCACCGCCATCGATACGCACTGGATCTGGCAGGAAGGCAACCAGCGTCTGACCAAAGAGCCGCTGCGCATCGCCGGCGGCTTGGTGGAAGTGCCGAAGAAACCGGGACTTGGCATTGAGCTGGATATGACGCAGGTGGAAAAAGCCCACGAACTGTACAAGAGCATGGGGCTGGGCGCGCGCAACGACGCCGCAGGGATGCAGTATCTGATCCCCGGCTGGGCGTTCGACAACAAGCGCCCCTGCCTAGTGCGCTGACTGACACACGGCGCCGCGCCATCCGGCGAGGGGCTTGATTAGCGAGGATAAAACATGACGACAACATTGTTACCCAATCGTTTCCGGCAGGCGCTGCGGCGGAAGGAACACCTGTTCGGTTGCTGGTGCGCGCTGGGCAGTCCGATCACCACCGAAGTGCTGGGGTTGGCGGGGTTCGACTGGCTGCTGCTGGACGGCGAGCATGCCCCCAATGACGTGCTGAGCTTTATTCCGCAGCTGATGGCGCTGAAGGACAGCGCCAGCGCGCCGGTGGTCCGCCCCCCGAGCAACGAGCCGGTGATCATCAAGCGGCTACTGGACATCGGCTTCAACAACTTTCTCGTGCCCTTCGTGTCGACCGGGGAAGAGGCCATGCGGGCGGTGGCGTCAACCCGCTATCCGCCGGCGGGGGGCCGGGGCGTTTCCGTAGCGCACCGTAGCAACCGCTATGGCCTGGAGACCGACTATTTCGCCACCATCAATGACAACATTACAATTCTGGCACAGATAGAATGCCAGGAAGCCGTCGACAACATTGACGCCATCGCGGCGGTGGATGGTATTGACGGCCTCTTCGTCGGCCCGGGCGATCTGTCCGCCACGATGGGCTACCTGGGGCTACCGAACCATCCCGAGGTGCAGCGCGCCATTCGGCACATTTTTGACCGGGCCGCCGCGCACGACAAACCCGCCGGCATACTGGCACCGGTGGAGGCGGACGCCCGCCGTTATCTCGAATGGGGCGCCACCTTCGTGGCGGTGGGCAGCGATCTGGGCGTGTTCAAGGGTGCCACCCGGGCGCTGTGCGACAAATTCAGGAAGTAGCCGGCAACGGCGTTGCGCGCCGCGGCGGCGGCGGCGGCGGGCGAGTCAATCAATTCACAAGTAAGAGGGTATCGCGATGAAAATTGGTTTTATCGGTCTGGGGATCATGGGGAAACCGATGAGCAAAAACCTGCTGAAGGCGGGTTATGCGCTGGTCGTGATGGACAGAAATCAGCAGGCCGTGGACGAAGTCGTCGCTGCGGGGGCCACGGCGGCGTCCACGCCAAAAGCGGTGGCGGAGCAGGCAGATATCATCATCACCATGCTGCCGAACTCGCCGCATGTCAAAGAGGTGGCGTTGGGCGAGAACGGCCTCGCCGACGGGGCGAAACCGGGCACGGTGCTTATCGACATGAGCTCCATCGCACCGCTGGCCAGCCGGGACATCGCGGCGGCTCTAGCGGAAAAGAGCGTGGCCATGCTGGACGCTCCGGTGAGCGGCGGGGAGCCTAAGGCGATAGACGGCACGCTGTCGGTGATGGTCGGCGGCGATAAAGCCCTGTTCGAGCGCTACTACGACGTGCTGAAGGCCATGGCGGGCTCGGTGGTGCATACCGGCGACATCGGTGCGGGCAACGTCACCAAGCTGGCCAACCAGGTGATTGTGGCGTTGAACATCGCCGCCATGTCCGAGGCGCTGGTGCTGGCGACCAAGGCCGGGGTGAACCCGGATCTGGTGTACCAGGCCATCCGCGGCGGGCTGGCGGGCAGCACGGTGCTGGACGCCAAGGCGCCGATGGTGCTGGACCGCAACTTCAAGCCGGGGTTCCGCATCGACCTGCATATCAAGGACCTGGCCAATGCGCTGTATACGTCGCACGGCGTGGGAGCGCAGCTACCGCTGACCGCGGCGGTGATGGAGATGATGCAGGCGCTGCGGGCCGACGAACTGGGCGTGGCCGACCACAGCGCGCTGGTGCGTTACTACGAGAAGCTGGCCAAAGTGGAAGTGACGCGGTAGTCGCCGGGGCGGGTCCGCGCGGGGACGCAGGGGCCCGCCCGACTGGCGGAGTGATTATTCTGACTGGCACCAATTCAGCAACACACGGGTAGTGGTATGAAAATAGTAATCGCACCGGATTCTTATAAAGAAAGCCTGTCCGCTCAGGACGTGGCAGTACAGATCGAGGCGGGTTTCCGCGAAGTGTTTCCCGAGGCCAGCTACGTGAGGCTGCCGGTGGCGGACGGTGGGGAAGGCACTGTCGAGGCGATGGTAGCGGCCACGCAGGGCCGGATAGTCGGCGTGCGGGTCACGGGCCCGCTGGGCGAGTCTGTCGAGGCGTTCTGGGGCCTGTCCGGCGATGAGCGGACGGCGTTCATCGAAATGGCGGCGGCCAGCGGACTGGAGCGGGTACCGGCTCTGCGGCGCAACCCACTGCTGACCACCAGCTACGGCACGGGAGAGCTGATCCGCAGCGCGCTGGATCACGGCGTGAGGCACTGCATCATCGGCATCGGCGGCAGCGCGACCAACGACGGCGGCGCGGGCATGGTGCAGGCGCTGGGGGCGCGGCTGCTGGATGAGCGGGGGGAATCGATCGGCCACGGCGGGGCGGAGCTCGTGCGGCTGGCGCGTATCGACGTCAGCGGCCTGGACGCCCGCGTCAGGGGATGCCGTTTTGAAGTGGCGTGCGACGTCACCAACCCGCTGACCGGCGAGCTGGGGGCGTCGGCGGTGTTCGGGCCGCAGAAAGGAGCGACGGCGGCGATGATAGAACAGCTGGACGAGGCGCTGCGGCACTACGCCTGCATCATCCGGCGGGATCTGAACGTCGATGTGGAGCAGGAGCCCGGCGCTGGCGCGGCGGGGGGCATGGGGGCATCGCTGCTGGCTTTCTGCGGGGCGGAGCTGCGGCGGGGCATCGAAATCGTGACCGAGGCGCTGGGGCTAGACGAACTGGTGCGCGACGCCTCGCTGGTGATCACCGGCGAGGGGCGGATAGACAGCCAGACGATCCACGGGAAGGTGCCGATCGGGGTGGCGCGAGTGGCGAAGCGTCACGGGAAGCCGGTAATCGGGATAGCGGGGAGCCTGACGGC
The DNA here is from genome assembly GCF_050058015.1 of Klebsiella sp. WOUb02. Classification (NCBI taxonomy): domain Bacteria; kingdom Pseudomonadati; phylum Pseudomonadota; class Gammaproteobacteria; order Enterobacterales; family Enterobacteriaceae; genus Klebsiella; species Klebsiella sp. WOUb02. The sequence continues at coordinate 415,438 of NZ_CP170111.1, read as the reverse complement.
GGACGTTGGCGTGGTGCACGACCACGGTCTGGATGCGGTGTTCAGCGTGCTGTACAACATCTGTTCGCTGGAAGAGGCGCTGAGCAACGCCGCGAGCAACGTACGCATAACCGCCCGCAATATTGCAGCAGTAATAAAATTATCAAGAGATCATATAAAGGAATAATAACTCCTATAAATTATTATTCAGAGCAATCTTTAGCAAAGATTAGGTCATTAATCCTAAAAAGGTACAGTGTTTTTTTGAAAAATATCCAATAGCGTCATAAGGAGTAAATACTTCAATGCTAACGTATCTACTCGATAAAGAACTAGCACAAGAAATAGTGTCCCGTACTATGCGAATCATTGGCGGCAATGTCAACGTTATGGATTCAGCAGGGCGGATTATCGGCAGCAGTGATCGTGCGCGAATCGGTACAATACATGAAGGCGCGCTATTGGCAATTATGCAAAGAAGGCTTGTTGATATTGACGGAGGTATGGCTAAATATCTGCAAGGCGTGAACCCTGGCGTTAATTTACCGCTCAGGATGGATGATAACATCGTCGGCGTGATTGGTTTAACCGGTAACCCCACCCAATTACGTCAGTATGGCGAGTTGGTCTGCATGACGGCAGAGATGATGCTTGAACAGACCCGGTTGCTGCATATGCTGACCCATCATCAACGCATACGTGAAAAACTGGTGCTGGAGCTTATTCATGCTGAGGAGAGCTTACCAGAAACTGGCAAATGGGCGAGGCAACTCGGCATTGATGTTGATAAGCCTCGCGTAGCCATATTGATCGAAGTAGACAATGGTCGGCTTGACGATGTGATGAACGAACTGCAACAGTCAACGGTGCTGCTAAATACACAAGAAAGAGAAAATTTAATAGCCATTGTGTCATTGACTGAAATTGTGGTACTTCACCCCGCATTGAATCTGCAAGGCGTTTGGGATCCTGAGGAGCACCACCATCGTCTTAACAAACTGTTTTCACATATGATGGAAGATAATGGATTGAATGTGCGCATTGCATTCGGTAATTACTTTTCTGGCCCGGGGGGAATTGCGCGTTCCTGGCATATCGCCTGCATTACCATGAGAGTGGGGAAACAACATAAGCCATCTAATCGATGCTATTTTTACTCTGATTTGATGTTACCCGTTTTGCTGAATAGTTTGCAAGGCGACTGGCAGGTCAAGGAGCTGGTGTTGCCATTGTCAAAACTTAAGACCCAGGATTCTCGCGGCCTGTTAATGCGGACGTTGAAGGAATGGTTTAAAAATAATGTTCATCCAACGCTAACCGCGAACGCATTGTACGTACACCGAAATACTCTGGATTACCGGTTAAATAGGATTTCGGAAATATCAGGGCTTAACCTGGATAACTTTGATGAACGATTGTTGATGTATATTGCACTGCAACTGGATCAGGATGATTGCCCTATTGATATGTCACCGAGCAGAGATGTGGGTAAATAGAATTGAGGCGATAAAAAGTGGAGGATTAATTATGCCGGAAGTCATTGTTTATGCAGCAGAGGGCCGCACAACGCAACAGAAAAAACAGTTAATGAAGAAAATCGCCGACGCTGTTGCCGATTCCTTTTCCATAGACATCAATATAGTGGTTGTCAGCATTGTTGAAACTAAAAAGGAGAACAAGTCGCGTGGAGGTGTGCCGTTTGACGAAAAATAAGCGGCGGAATACTGACGGAATACGCTGCCGGACGGCGTATTCCGTTGTGTTGATTTTTTATTAAGCATCTTACGGATTTTCAATTAATGGTTACGGGTGGAAAAATGAGTGAGATAAACGATAAAATCGCAATGATTACCGGAGCCGGCAGCGGTATAGGAAAAGCTGCCGCTATCGGGTTGTTCGAGGCCGGATATAAACTGGTACTGGTCGGGCGAAGAATCGAACCGCTGAATGAGTTGATTTCCTTTCTGGGCGCTAAAAGCGATCGGGCCATTGCGGTTTCCGCCGACGTAAGAGATCCGGAAAGCGTCAGGAGTCTTTTCGCCATTACGGAAGAGACATTCCATCGATTAGATGTTTTATTTAATAATGCCGGAGTTAATGCGCCGGCCGTTCCCATTGACGAACTTGATTTAACCTATTGGCAAAATACGGTTGATACCAATATCACCGGGATCCTGCTATGTGCAAGAGCCGCTTTTGCCTTAATGAGAAAGCAAAATCCCCAGGGCGGCAGGATTATTAACAACGGGTCTATTTCGGCGTATACGCCGCGTCCGTTTACCGCGCCTTATACGGCAAGTAAACATGCCGTGCGGGGAATAACCCGCAGTCTGGCATTGGATGGGCGGACCTACAACATCGCATGTGGTGAGATTGATATTGGCAACGCGCTTACTGACTTATCGCAACGCATGACGAAAGGTGTTTTGCAGGCGAACGGAGAAACCGCCGCTGAACCCATGATGGATGTCAAACATGTGGCCAGCGCGGTTTGCTATATGGCATCTCTTCCACTGTCCGCCAATGTGTTGAATATGACCATTATGGCAACCAATATGCCGTTCGTAGGCCGCGGCTGAACGTGTGGTTCAGTCACACCGCCTTTGTGGAGGCAGCACCGATATTATTTTTAATAACCGAATCTGTGCTTGGCGGATTCAAGTTCGAAGTTCAACGCTCGGTCATGATTGTGGAGCGCCCGATTAAACCCACGTTTTTCGGTCACCAGGAAGGAAGAGGCAATATTCAGCATCGGACATGGCCTGGATTGAATTCCTGCTGCGGTTACGGACAACGAACATGACAATCGGCAAATGCTGACGTTCTCAAGACTACGTGGCGCCGGGTACGCGACGGTTCCCGATCGTCGCAAGATGTTGGAAGAACATTTGACAGAAGTTCTTTCTGAGATCGAGACAATGCGCCAATCCGCAGATGCTTTGCAGGCGAAGATTGAGTACTACCGCTGGTGCGTCTTCATCCGTGGACTGGCAACGCCAACAGGCTTATCCTTCGATACACGTGGCCGGTTGCTAATCGGCAACAGGCGGACCAACCAAATCCTGGCTGCACAGCCTGATGGCAAGATCGAAGTGGTTGCCGAAGAACTGCAAGCCCCTGTGGGTGCAGTAGAACTTCCCAATGGGGACCTTCTGGTGAGCAACATCGAGGGCGGTGTTTCCCTGGTATCCCCCCATGTCAGGGTAGTTGTCGCCTCTGACAGAAAAATTTCCGGGGGCCGGAGAGGACAATAATGAACACTTATTCACCTGAGCGTAAAGCCGCTCTGATCGCCAGAATGATGCCGCCACATAATCAACCGGTCGTTCAGTTAGCCCGTTCTGAGGGGATCCCGGCCAATACGCTTTATGCCTGGCGTACTCAGGCTGGCGTTCGTGTAGCGGAAAGTCAGTCAACGCCAGAATGGTCGCAGGACGCCCGCTTTGCCGTTCTCGTTGAAACCGCACCGCTTTCTGCTCATGCTGTGGCTGAATACTGTCGCCGTAAAGGTCTTTATCCTGAGCAAATTCAGCAGTGGAGGGACGAATTTATGCAGCCCGGTCAGCGTGAAGAAAGAGCCTTGATTAAAAAGCAGAAAAAAGAAATTCAGCAACTTAACCGTGAAATAGCCCGCAAGGACAAGGCGCTGGCTGAAGCCGCGGCGCTGCTCATTCTGGAAAAAAAGCTGAAGGCGTTCTTCGCCGAAGAACGCGAGGACGAATGACACCCGCGGCCGACAGATTACAGCTGATGTCCATGGTGCAGGAAGCCCTTGATGCCGGCGCCCGGCAGCACGCAGCCTGTCAGTGTGTGGGTATCAGCGAACGGACTCGCCAGCGCTGGCAACGCAGACTCTGATGACCGGCGTCCCGCTGCCCCCCGGCCGGTGCCGAAGAACAGGCTCAGCGCTGAAGAGGAGCAGCTGGTGCTGGCTGTCTGTCATGAACCCCGGTTCGCCAGTCTGCCACCGGCACAAATCGTCCCGGTGCTGGCCGATGAAGGTCGTTACATCGCCAGTGAATCGACGTTTTACCGGGTACTGCGGCGTTACGGCGAAGTCAGTCACCGGGGACGTCAGCAGGCTCCACAAAGCAGGCCGCTGTCGACCTGGAAGGCAACAGCGCCGAACCAGGTCTGGTCGTGGGACATCACGTGGCTGAAGTCGCTGACGGCGGGCCACTGGTTCTACCTGTATCTGACAGAAGACGTGTTCAGCCGCAAAATCGTGGGCTATGAAGTGCATCCGGTAGAAAGCGGGGAATATGCGGCAGAGCTGGTAAAGCGGACAGTGCTGAGCGAGCGTTGCTGGCAGGAGCCACTGGTGCTGCATGCGGATAACGGGGCCCCCATGAAGTCACAGGTGCTGCAGGTGAAGCTTGCGGAACTGAAGATAACCGCGTCGCACAGCCGGCCACGGGTAAGCAACGACAACGCCCACGTGGAGTCGCTGTTCAGGACGCTGAAATACGTCCCGGCGTGGCCTGAGAAGGGCTTCGCGTCGCTGGAAGAGGCCCGTGCCTGGGTGGAAGGCTTCGTCGGCTGGTACAACGAAGAGCACCGGCACAGCGGTATCCGCTATGTGACGCCGGGTCAGCGGCACAGAGGCGAAGACCGTCAACTTCTGTCACAGCGAAAATCGGTGTACGAGGCCGCGAAAAAGCAGCATCCGCACCGCTGGTCAGGGGCAACGCGAAACTGGAGCCGGCAGGAAGAAGTGTGGCTGAATCCGGAGCGGGAAACGCGGGCCGCATGAATCAACTGAGGCGACAACTACCTTGACACGCACCGATCGTACGGGCAGGGACAGATGCCGCCTATGTCGTTGACTATGGTGGCACGACGGTTAGCCGGATAGATCGCAATGGACGACGTACGATTATCGCTGATGACCTGAGCAGTCCGGTGGGTTTGGCGCAAGCCCCTGACGGCAGTCTGACGGTGGCAACCTGGGGCGCAAACTCAACGTTTCGCATCCCGCGACCGTAACCACAGAAAGAGTCAATCGTAAGTCGATTTTGGCGTGGAGAAGCTTTGTCATTTGAACAGGGCAGCCTGACGGCTGCAAATTGAAAAACATGACCGTCTGCCTGCCCTTACGAGGCGATGCTGCATTTTGCATGCAGCATCATTGTTTGGAATAAAATCCTATTGGATAGACTCTAATCCTGTTGTGCCACTGAAAAATAACCATGATAAAGAAAAGGTATAGCCGAGAGGGGAAAGACTTGCTATAACAAACTGCTTATCACGCCCTCAGGAGGCAACATGGCCATTTCAGCTCGTAATCAGCTCATCGGGATAGTTAGCTCGACCGAACACGGTGCCGTTAACGATGAAGTCGAATTAACACTGGCAGGCGGCGCAAAGCTGATAGCCATAGTTACATCAGGCAGTAAAGATGCGTTGGGGCTGGTTCCGGGTAAAGAAGCCATCGCGCTGGTCAAGGCTCCTTGGGTTACTCTGGCGACCGAAGATTGTGGACTTAAATTCTCTGCCCGCAATCAGTTTGCTGGTGAGGTGAGCAAGGTAACGGAAGGTGCGGTAAATGCGACCGTTCATGTAAAAGCTGATGCCGGATTTGAAATTGTGGCCGTCATCACTAATGAGAGCTGTGAAGTTTTAGAGCTGGCTGAGGGCGTTCGTGTTATAGCACTCATCAAAGCCTCTTCCGTTCTTATTGCCACCCGAACATAAGCCTGATTAACCCAGTGATCAGCGCTAATAAGACCAACACCATATTTCGGTAGGTTCTGTCGAGGTGATAAATAACGGTGCTCAGCATCGTTCGCTTTAAAATTAGCGGGGAGTGACGCAGGACATTCTCCGCTAAGGAAGGTTGACCAGAAGAGTTCGCCATTTCATGGAAACCATCAACCCCCATACCCCGGAGGACAACATGGGCTGGCAAAAGTGTAGCGGTATTAGGCGCTAATGAAATGGACACCTCCTCATACCGGCTTCAGTGAGCCATGCTGTAAGTGCAAACCAACAGCAAAATAAAGAGGTGTCCAATGGAACAAATTATCGGAATTGATCTGGCAAAGCGAGTTTTTCAGGTTCATATCATTTCTGCGCAGGGTGAGAAGAAAGCTAACAAAATGATCACCCGGTAAAAACTGATGGCGTTTATTGCTCAGCAGCCGTCATCCCGTATTGTAATGGAAGCGTGTGGCAGCGCAAATTACTGGGCCCGCCAGTTCATTAATCATGGACATGAAGTTAAACAAATCAGCCCGCAGTATGTACTGAGGAATCCCCAGCAATGAGCGGGTAAAAAAAGACAGGCATAGAGTTTTGTGATCTACTGATTTGTGCAACCAATTCAATGAGATCACTTCTATGCCTGTTCTCCAAGTATGTCAGAATTTCTTCCGTGATGCGTTAGCTCCCTTTCACAAATACCGACAAAATGCTTTGCTGGATGCCACCATTGCACTCATCAATGGCGCATCTCTGACGCTGACCAGCATCTGGCGTCATTTACCCGGCATGGCTCAGGTCAAAAATAAAATAAAACGCGTTGATAGCTTGCTGGGAAATGATTCTCTCCATCGGGATATCCCTCAGATTTTTAAGAACATTATTTCAATGCTGACGAGTCACTTATCTTTGTGCGTTATTGCTGTTGACTGGAGTGGCTATCCATCCCAAGAATATCATGTCCTCCGCGCCAGCCTTTTGTGCGACGGGCGTTCGATCCCCCTGTTAAGCTGGATAGTCCCGTCAGAAAAACAGCAAAATACAAAGATACAAAACGCTTTCCTTGATGCTCTCGCCGATGCCGTTAATCCAGGTGCCAGGGTCGTCATCGTGACTGATGCTGAGGGCGGATTCAAGTTCGAAGTGCAACGCTAAGCCGCCTTTCTTAACTCTGCAAAGACCACTGAAGGCTGCCGGAATTCGAGGCATTTTCGTGGCCTGCTGTTCAGTGCTCCCTGGTACTTGCGGAGCTCATCATCCGTCACTGCTGTCAGGTCAGTTCCTTTGGGGATAAACTGCCTCAACAGCCCATTGGTATTCTCATTTAGCCCACGTTCCCACGAAGCATAGGGGTGAGCGAAGCAGGTTTCCGTTTCCAGGGCCGCTGCGATCTCTTTGTGCTGAGTAAACTCCCCGCCATTGTCGAACGTGATGGTATGGCAGACATCTTTGTAGCCGCTCAGCATCGAGATAATGGCTGTGGCCACTTCGGCTGAATCTTTCGAAAACACCTTTTTCGTCAGATAAATACGGCTTTTACGCTCGACCAGCGTCACGATGGCTCCGGTGCCTTGTTTACCCGGAACCAGATCCGCTTCCCGGTCACCCGGTCGGGTACGAGCATCAACAACGGCCGGTCTCTGTTCGATGGATACGGCGTCAGGTATCGGACTTCGCTTTTTACCATAGCCTTTGCGATAGCGGCGTTTACCCTGCCGGAGGAGCCTGTATAGTTCGCCGCCACTGGCTTTATCAGCCTGAACATGCTGGTAAATCCACGCGTGACTAACCGGTCTGCCGATGATACGGCCAACGGCGCTGATCTGTTCCGGACTCCACAGCCAGTTTAGCGCAGCCTCAACAAAGAAGACCGTATCCTCGTGCATCCTGCGTTTGCCGGCCCCTTTACGGCGGCAGGTACTGAGCTTCTGGGCTGCCGCTGGCTGGTAGCCATCTACAGAACGATTACGACGCAGTTCCCGCGAGACCGTTGATTTGCTGACGCCTGAGCGGCGGGCAATCTCTGCCTGACTCACTTTATCTTCACACAACAGGGCTATCTGGTATCATAACCCTTCGGTTAGCTGCTGATATTTCATAGTGACTCGCTCATCTTTGGTCGGAAGAGCAGGATAGCTTATCGGCAGCTAACCGTCCCTCCATCCACATGACCGAGCGTTGCACTTATTATCTGAATTCGCGAAGAGTACAACAACACTAAGAGCCTATCCCAAAAGGCATTGCAGTATACTGCGTTACGGTAATTGATGAGGGAAAAGCATGGCAGGCATTAAATGGCAGATTAGCGATGAACTCTGGGAAAAAATGGCTCCACTGCTCCCGGAACACAAGACCAACCATCCGTTGGGCACGCATCGCAGGCGTGTTGATAATCGTGCCGCGATGAACGCCATTTTCTTCGTGCTCAGAACAGGGTGTCAGTGGAATGCGCTGAATGTGACAGGTATTTGCTCATCAAGCTCAGCCCATCGTCGTTTCCAGGAGTGGCGGGATGCCGGCGTTTTCGAGCGGTTCTGGCAGAACGGATTGCTGGCCTGTGAGAAGCCTGATGCCATTGACTGGTCATGGTTGTCGATGGATGGTTGCATGACAAAATCGCCGCTTTCAGGCTCAAAAAAACGGGGCGCAACCCCACTGACCGGGGAAAACAGGGAGTAAAACGCAGTCTGATGACCGATGGTAACGGTCTGCCACTCTCAGTCGTTGTCAGCGGAGCCAATACTCACGATATCCGGTTAGTTGCAGAGACGCCTGATGCACTTCAGACGGGCCGACCCGGTAAAAGGTTGAGACTGTGTATGGACAAAGGTTATGAAGCCGAATGGCTTGCGGCATATCTGAAGCTTCGTCGGTATGAACCTCATATACAGTCACGGAAAGAGGAGTCAGAAGCCCTCAGAACGACAGAATTTAAAGCGCACCGTTGGGTAGTGGAGAGAACGCATAGCTGGATGAACCGGTTCCGGCGGATACTGACGCGGTGGGAGAAAAAAGTCGGGAACTACGAAGCCATGCTGCATTTTGTCTGCGGTGTCATTGTCTGGAATAAGCACCTATTGGGATAGCCTCTAAGTCTGCGTCACGACCTGATTGTTAGCAGGGCAATACAAGAGATGAAGGCAGTGGTAGGTTGTAAAGATATGTCATGGATGTTTAAAAATAATTACATACCTTAACTGGTCTTAATTGCGGGGCAGTGATAGAATTTTAAAAGACCCTGAGCTTAATCCTTTACAGATTGTTCCATCAATCTCTCAGGGGGGTAAAACTTCCTTTTCATACAGTCATAATGCCACACCAAGAGTAGGTCTAAGGAATTAACACGTTGGGCGTGTAATAAAAGCATAACAAAAAAATTAACAACGTATGGATATTAACCTAAATAATGTGATCTGAATCATTGTATTTTATTATTTAGGATATATCCGATTCAATAGGAAAGACTAACCCGGCAAATGCCGGGTTTTTTACCTGTGATGCGTAAGAGCGTACACAGGCAGGCCTCTTACCGATACATCATGGCGCTCATTCGCCCGGCCCGGTTTCTAAAACCGTTGTTACGCATCGTCACCACGTAATAACGGTAGTGATGTTTTTCCGCGTATTCATGCACAAGGTTTTCGGCGAACAGGCCACTGAAGCTTACGGTAGTAACGAACGTCAGTCCTTTAACTTCATAGGTACTGATCTCTTGCGGGGTTCCGATATAAGGCGGCGGGAACTTAGCCTTATGGAACTGGCAGCCTGCAAGCAGTAGTGTAAACAGTAGTGCGGCGGATGTTTGCGCTAATCTCATTGGTAAATGTGTTCCTTCCTTGGCGTTTGGAAACGTTGCAGTCTAAGGAATTAAGAGCAAGGAGTCCAATATTCGAATTTTACACGACGTGGTAACACTTAGATGGTCATTTTAATGACGGTATCACTAATGTGGTCACATTAGTGGGTTCGGACGCCGAAATGGCAGGTGACTCAGAGGTATACTATAAATTTACCATCGTAAAGACCTACCCCGGAATGAAGTGGCTGAAATTTACCCACTATTCGATTCATATGCCGCAGGGTAAGCCAGTGCTCCGCAGGCTGGTGATGATTTGTGCTTTTTCTGGTTGTTTTTCAGGTTTTCAGCGGATGGCTGGCAGTTCAAACTGACAAGCAAGAGGCGGATTCAAGTTCGAAGTGCAACGCTAAGCCGCCTTTCTTAACTCTGCAAAGACCACTGAAGGCTGCCGGAATTCGAGGCATTTTCGTGGCCTGCTGTTCAGTGCTCCCTGGTACTTGCGGAGCTCATCATCCGTCACTGCTGTCAGGTCAGTTCCTTTGGGGATAAACTGCCTCAACAGCCCGTTGGTATTCTCATTTAGCCCACGTTCCCACGAAGCATAGGGGTGAGCGAAGCAGGTTTCCGTTTCCAGGGCCGCTGCGATCTCTTTGTGCTGAGTAAACTCCCCGCCATTGTCGAACGTGATGGTATGGCAGACATCTTTGTAGCCGCTCAGCATCGAGATAATGGCTGTGGCCACTTCGGCTGAATCTTTCGAAAACACCTTTTTCGTCAGATAAATACGGCTTTTACGCTCGACCAGCGTCACGATGGCTCCGGTGCCTTGTTTACCCGGAACCAGAGCCGCTTCCCGGTCACCCGGTCGGGTACGAGCATCAACAACGGCCGGTCTCTGCTCGATGGATACGGCGTCAGGTATCGGACTTCGCTTTTTACCATAGCCTTTGCGATAGCGGCGTTTACCCTGCCGGAGGAGCCTGTATAGTTCGCCGCCACTGGCTTTATCAGCCTGAACATGCTGGTAAATCCACTCGTGACTAACCGGCCTGCGATGATACGGCCAACGGCGCTGATCTGTTCCGGACTCCACAGCCAGTTTAGCGCAGCCTCAACAAAGAAGACCGTATCCTCGTGCATCCTGCGTTTGCCGGCCGCTTTACGGCGGCTGGTACTGAGCTTCTGTGCCGCGGCTGGCTGGTAGCCATCTACAGAACGATTGCGAAGCAGTTCCCGCGAGACCGTTGATTTGCTGACGCCTGAGCGGCGGGCAATCTCTGCCTGACTCACTTTATCTTCACACAACAGGGCTATCTGGTATCGTAACCCTTCGGTTAGCTGCTGATATTTCATAGTGACTCGCTCATCTTTGGTCGGAAGAGCAGGATAGCTTATCGGCAGCTAACCGTCCCTCCATCCACATGACCGAGCGTTGCACTTATTATCTGAATTCGCGAGATAGCTTAATGGAAGCGGTTCTTTGTCTCAAAGAATAGATTTGCGCAATTTATGTACAAAAGCTAAGGGTAGCCCATGCAATACAACATTATTCCTTTTACATCAGCAATTTGCTGGATTTCATTCTGGTTAGGCTCAGTGTTAACTGGGGCATCTTGGATTTACGCTAGACTACAAGAAAAGGATTTTATAATTGGATTATCAAAAGGATGGATAAATCTGACATCGCCAGACAGTACCATAGCACTGATGCTATCCATAGGAATAATGTTGATCGCAATTGGGCTAATATTCGTACCGATATATTACTCAGCGATTTTCGTTACAGCCATTGTGAAAGTGTTAACCCGGAAGCCAATAAGGATCTAGTCAAAATCGGCTTGGCATGGCCTGATAACCCGTACTTATCCCGAGACTACTCCTGTTTTACAGGGCGGGGGTATCGCCCCTCACCGCCTGACGAGAAGGAAGAAATGAAGAAGAAAAAAATCTTAAAATCGATTGAAAATATTGTAGAAACTCTGCATGAAAAAGAAGCGGAGGAAGGTGTTGTTGGCTATGCTCTGTTCGATACAGTAAAGCGAGCTTTTGTCACATTTGGGTACACAGATTACGCCACGTATACCGGAAATATTGAAGACGCCTATGTAGCCGATTCCCGAGGTGAAGCGTTTTATACGATGATGAACCAAGTAGATAATTACTTGGACACGAAGATCGTCCCGCTAATCTCAAATGACTTGTTCGGACTTACACCGCTACCGGGTTCGCTGGAGAATTGAATCGCCACGGGTTTAACAGACCCCTCAGAGTCATTTAAAATGGCTTAAAAAGAGGTGCCCATGAGCGGTAAGTGTTATCCCGACGAGTTTAAAATTGAAGCGGTCAAATAGGTTGTTGATCGTGGTCATTTCAAGCGTGGCAACACACCTTTATGGTTATGATGGGGATACCCCGACGCTGCCCTACTTCGTTCGCTATCGCTCCACCACGCCGTGAACATAAGGTGTACTAGCTCAGACCTGATCTGACAGTTACCGGTTATTTATACAGGTGTCTGTCAGATTAAATCTGGTTCAGATTTTTTTCTGCCCAGACCCGTTTTCCATCAAGTAAAGTCGCCACTGGCGTACGCCCGCAGCACATTTTCCCCTGATGAGTTCGCTCATTATTGTAATGCCACAACCAGTTGTCCAGCTCCCTTTGCAGGCTTTCCACGTCTGCATAGAGCTTCTTGCGGAACGTAACCTGATAAAATTCCTGCAAAATAGTTTTATGGAACCGCTCGCAGATACCGTTCGTCTGCGGAGACATCGCCTTCGTTTTCGTATGGTCGATATCGTTGATGGCCAGATAAAGCTGATAATCATGCTGCTCCACTTTGCCACAGTACTCCGTCCCCCTGTCGGTCTGTATTCTCAGCATTGGCAGTCCCTGAGACTCGTAGAACGGCAGGACGCGATCATTGAGCAGGTCAGCGGCAGTGATCGGCGTTTTAGTCGTATACAGCTTGCAGTGCGCCACTTTTGAGTACGTATCCACGAACGTCTGCTGGTAGATACGGCCCACACCTTTCAGATTGCCCACGCAGAAGGTATCCTGCGATCCCAGATACCCCGGATGTGCCGTCTCGATTTCACCGCTGACCTCGTCATCGAGCGCCTTCTTCTCCAGCGCTGCGATTTGAGCGTCGGTCAGCACGATGCCTTCTCTGGCGACTTTTGCCTCAAGCGCCTTCAGGCGCTTACGGAAGTTCTCCAGGTCGTGTCGTTGCCAGATGGAGCGCACGCCGCTGCCGGAGATAAACACGCCTTTTTTACGCAGTTCATTACTGGTCCGGTGCTGACCATGAGCCGGGAACTCAACGGCATACTCAACAACCGCGTGTTCAGTGGCTTCATCGGCGCGGTTCTTCAGGTTAGGGACTCTGCGGTTTTGATTAATCAGCGCGTCAATACCGCCTTCTTCAGCCAGCTCCTGATAACGATAAAAGGTGTCGCGTGACACACCCATGATTTTACAGGCTTTTGAAACGTTACCGAGTTCTTCGGCCAGATTGAGCAGGCCGGCTTTGTGTTTGATGATGGGATTGTTAGTATAAAGCATGAGAGTTACCTCGCGTTTTGTATAAGGATTTGACACCCATATCAAAACCGGTAACTCTCAGCCTTTCAAGGCTCAGTGTCAGATCAAGTCGCGACTAATACATATTAGGATAGTCTCTAAACACACATCGGCAGACTCTGACGATCTGCGCCTGTCCGCTCCGTCTCACTGTAAATATCCCACCAAAACGAGCTATACCCGTGATCATTGAAACTGCTTGATTTCATGCTTCCACGGGATCATGCTCAAGCCATGAACATCAGACTCTCACCTGAACAGATAGCAGCCCTTGAGGCTCAGCACCGACAAAGTCGTGACCGCCGCGTCCGCGATAGAATTCGCTGCGTGCTCCTTTCTGCTCAGGGCTGATCCACGGCCATGATTGCGGAGTCCCAGCTTATCCATGAGACCACCATCCTGCGCCATATCGCGGATTATCTTGATGACGGTAAACTGACCTCCGGGAATGGCGGCTCACAGGAGCGCCTCAGTTCCGTGCATATTCTGCCATACTTCGATTTGCAGCCGCCAGGCTGCTTAGTTCCTATACTCTCCAGGCCATCGGTACTGCTTGCCTTCCGGTCCCCTACGTTATTGCCGGCAGACAATGCTGACTGGATAAAAAACGGGAAATATATTTACCCAGCGTCCGCACCTCGGTCAGGAAACCATCATGGCCGTACAGTGAATTAATTTCGGTAAACTGGGCATTTTGTATATGCTTTGACAGATAGCGTTGCTCCCTGACCGGGAACAGGTTATCGGAGCTGATACCGATAATCAGGGTCCGTGCGGTTATCTTTGCCAGCAGGGTTTCCGGTGTATTTCTGTTTCTGCCGATATTGTGGCTGTCCATGGCGCTCAGCAAACACCAGTAACAATAGGCATCGAATCGCCGGATAAATTTTTCCCCCTGATGGCGCTGATAGGTGGCGGCCAGGAAGCCCTCCCTTTTATGGCGCTCACTTTCTGATTGGGTGTGGATATAGGTATCGAAACAACGGTAAGACAACAGGGCGATACTTCTGGCCGCCTGCAATCCCCCAGAGCCGCCGTTGGGGTCTGTACCGTTAAATGTTTTATCGGCCAGCAAAGCCATCCGCTGGCTTTCATTGAAGGCAATCGCCCAGGGCGAGCTGACGGCATTGGTAGACAGCAGCACCATCTGCCGTATCCGCTGGGGTTCCTGGATAGTCCATTCCAGCGCCTGCTGTCCGCCCATGGAACCACCGATCAATAAAAAGATACTGTCTATTCCTAGGTGGCTGGCCAGCAGGCTGTGCGCGAAAACCATATCGCGAATGGTCACTGCGGGGAAATCCCGCAGATAAGGTTGGCGGGTCGCCGGGTTAAGGCTTTGCGGGCTGCTAGAACCATAAGGCGAACCGGGCACATTGGCGCAGATCACGAACCAGCGGTCGGTATCCAAGCATTTCCCAGGGCCGACCAGTCCGGGCCACCAAGCGACCACCTCCGAGCTCGCCGTCAAGGCATGGCATACCCAGATAACATTGGATTTGTCGGCGTTCAGCGTGCCGTAGGTGTGGTAAGCAATATCGATGCCCTGGAGAACCGAACCGTTCTCCAGGGTAAAGGGCGAAGCCGAGTGAAAATGATGGCGTGTCATCGGCATACCGGGCTATTTGCTGGCCTTAAAAGCCTGTTCGATATCTGACTTCAGATCATCAATATGCTCGATGCCTACCGAAATCCGTAGCCCGGCCGGCGTCACGCCGGCGGATATCTGCTGCGCATCGCTCAACTGTTGATGGGTCGTGGCCGACGGCTGGATAATCAAGGTCTTCGCGTCGCCCACATTCGCCAGATGGGTAATCAGCCGCAGGTTGTCGATAAAACGGCCGGCGCGTGCTTTGTCGCCGTTGATTTCGAAGGTCAGCACGCCACCGAATCCTCTTTTCAGGTATTTATGGGCAATATCGTAAGCGGGGCTGGAGGGTAATCCCGGATAGTTCACGCTCGCCACTTCTGAATGTTTTTCCAGCCAGCAGGCCAGTTCCAGCGCATTATCCACATGACGTTCTACCCGCAAGGAGAGGGTCTCTAGCCCTTGCAACAGCAGGAAGGCATTGAATGGCGACAGCGCCGGGCCGAAATCGCGCAGGCCCTCGACCCTGGCGCGGATGATAAACTGAATATTGCCGAATTCGCTGCCCGGGCCGAAGACAGCGTTATAAACCAGGCCATGGTAAGCCTCTGATGGCGTGGAGAATTGTGGGAATTTTCCATTGCCCCACGGGTAGTTGCCGCCATCCACTATCACGCCGCCGATGCTGTTGCCATGGCCGCCAATCCACTTGGTGGCGGATTCCACCACCACGTGCGCACCATGCTCCAGCGGCCGGAAAAGATACCCCCCGGCGGCAAAGGTATTATCGACCACCAGGGGTAAGCTGTATTTCTGCGCCAATTCGGCAAAATGATCGAAATCCGGGAAACCCAGGCTCGGGTTACCGATGGTTTCGAGGTAAAGGGCCTTGGTGTTTTCATCAATCAGGCGCTCGAAACTGTCAACATTATCATCTTTGGCAAAGCGGGTTTCCACGCCTAAGCGTTTGAATGAGTGCTGGAATTGCGCCCAGGTCCCGCCGTATAGCGAGGGCGATGTGACGAAATTATCGCCGGTCTTGAGGATGTTGTTCAACGCGATAAATTGCGCGGCCTGGCCGGAGGCCACCGACAGCGCGGCAACGCCCCCTTCCAAAGCGGCAATACGCTTTTCAAACACATCGTTGGTGGGATTTTGAATCCGGGTATAGATATTGCCGAATTCCCGCAATGAAAACCGATCCGCGCCCTGCTGGGCGTTCTCGAAGGCATAGGATGTCGTCTGATAGATAGGCACGGCCCGTGCGCCGGTAGTGGAGTCGGGTTCCTGGCCAGCATGGAGTTGCAATGTTTCAAATTTTAAGGATGCCATAATATATCCGTAATAGTCGAAGAGTGAGGCAATCAGAACAACATAGGCGGGGTTATTTGTTAACTGACTTAAAAGAATATGGATTGTAAATTTCATACTATGAACCAATCCCAGTTGGCGTAGATTGATGCAGCCAGTTTGGCCACGGACAGTGCAGAAAAACCGGAGCGTACACGCAGTACATGAGGATTGTGAGCCACTGCCTGCGGCCAAAATGGCAAATAAAATATCCTACTGGGATAAATCCTATGTATTTGGCTAAACGGCGGATTCAAGTCCTCATAATGTGATCAGGTCGATATATCGTTTTCTTGATATAATCAAGCTTACCTGATATTAACTGCGGCCGACAATTTTCCGAATTCGTGTGTATGTCAATTTTTCAAAAAAACACTCAAAAGCACGCAAAGGTTATGTGTATATTTCACATATGAATATGCGGATTGAGCAGTTTGATTCCGGAAAGAAATCCTTAGACTTGAAACTCTTTTATTGTATTCGGGAGCATTACCGTGGGTAAATTAAATGGGGAATTCATATATGTCGGAACACACCTTAAGACAGATTGCGATTTACGGCAAAGGCGGTATCGGCAAATCGACGACCACGCAAAACCTGACGGCGGGGCTTGCTGAACTTGGCAAACAGGTTCTGGTGGTGGGTTGCGATCCTAAAGCGGATTCGACCCGGCTTTTACTGGGAGGCCTAGCGCAGAAAACCGTATTGGACACCTTGCGTGAGGTGGGCTCCGGGGTGGTGGCGCTAGAACGCATCATGAAGAGAGGATTCCAGGGAACGCGCTGCGTGGAATCCGGTGGTCCGGAGCCGGGCGTCGGTTGCGCCGGGCGGGGCATCATCACTTCCATCGGGCTTTTGGAGCGCTTGGGAGCCTATACGGAAGATTTGGATTATGTCTTTTATGATGTGTTGGGCGATGTCGTTTGCGGTGGTTTCGCCATGCCGATTCGCGAAGGCAAGGCCAAGGAGATCTATATTGTCGCCAGCGGTGAGATGATGTCCCTTTATGCCGCAAATAATATCGCCAAAGGCATCGAAAAGTATGCAAAAAAAGGTGATGTGAGGTTAGGCGGTATTATTTGCAACAGCCGTCAGGTAGATGGCGAAATTGAATTACTCCAGGCCTTTGCCGAGGAGATCAATACTAATCTCATCTATTTTGTGCCGCGCGACAATATCGTACAGCGGGCGGAAATCAATCGTAAGACAGTCATTGAATATCGGCCGGCTACCCCGCAGGCCGATGAATACCGGGGGCTGGCGAAGAAAATTGAAGCCAATACCCGATTCTCCATCCCGACGCCCATGACGCAGGATCGTTTGGAAGAGATTTTCAAGGAATATGGCCTGATCGCCGCCTTGGAAGAAGATTAGCGCCTGAGAGGCCTTCCGCGCTGGCCGCGGCAAGAAACTGCTCGTTGATGGCAAAGAGATTCACGAGGGACTCGGTATGCCTAAGAAGATTAATCTAGATATGGTGGAAGTAGAGAACCGCGAGCAGCGTTTGGGGACCATTATTGCATGGTCAGGCACCGCCTGCGAGCTGCGCCGGCAATCCGATTTCGAGGCGAGAGGCTGTGGCGGCGGCCCTGGCAAGGGCAGTTGCCGGTTATGCGAATTAGAGGGGCCGTTTTCCCAGGGTTCGGTGTGCAGCGAGCAGATGGTCGAATGCCAGGCGGGTCATGTTCGCGATGCGGTGCTTATCCAGCATGCCCCCATAGGCTGCGGGGCGGGCCAGGTTCCCTATAATTCGCTGTACCGCAACGGGCTTGCCATGCGCGGGCACGCGGTGGAAAACATCCGGTGTATCGTCACCAATTTGCTGGAAGATGATTTGGTCTTCGGCGCGTCGGATAAACTGCGGCAATCGATAGATGACGCGATGGCACGCTATCAGCCCAAAGCGGTCTTTCTTTCGTCCTCCTGCGCCACCGGCATTATAGGCGAGGATATGGAAAGCGTCGCCAAGGAAAAGGAAGAGGAATACGGCATCCCGGTTCTCCCCCTGGCGTGCGAAGGCTTTCGCTCTAAGCATTGGAGCACCGGTTTCGACGCGGTGCAGCATGGGATCTTACGCCAGATAGTCAAGGTCAATCCCCCCAAGCAAGAGGACCTGGTCAATGTCATCAACCTCTGGGGGTCGGATATCTTTACGCCGATGCTGGCGAAGCTCAATTTGCGGGTCAATTACGTCATTGATTTGGCCTCGGTGGATGATTTGGCGCAATTATCTGCCGCCGCGGCCACGGTGGGTTTTTGCTATACGCTTTCATCGTATATGGCTGCGGCGCTGGAGCAGCATTTCGGTGTGCCGGAAATAAAAGCGCCCATGCCGTACGGTTTTGTCGGCACGGATGCCTGGCTTCGGGAAATCGGCAAGGTCACGCACCGGGAAGCACTGGCTGAAGACTATATCGCTGCCGAACATGCGCGCGTCGCCCCGCGAATTGCGGAATTAAAGGAAAAACTCAAGGGCATCAAAGGTTATGTAGCGACGGGTTCCGCTTATTCCCATGGGTTGATTCAGGTCTTGCGGGAGTTGGGCGTCAGTGTCGACGGATCGCTGGTATTCCATCATGACCCGGTCTATGACAGCGGGGATGTCCGGGAAGATTCCCTGGGACATTTGACCGAGAATTATGGCGATGTAAATCATTTCCAGGTTAGTAATCGCCAGCAGTATCAGCTCTATGGTTTTTTGCAGCAGGTTAAACCGGATTTCCTGTTGATCCGGCATAACGGACTCGCACCATTGGCCTCGCGCTTGGGTATTCCGGCGGCCCCGCTGGGAGATGAGCATATCGCCATCGGCTATCAGGGAATGATCAATCTGGGGGAATCCATCCTAGATATTATGGCGCACAAAAAATTTCATGACGATATTAAAAAGCACGTCAAGCTTCCTTATAAAAAATGGTGGTTGGACCAACAGGACCCTTATATATTGGCGCGGCATCCGGAATTAATCGACGATTAGAGGAGCGTATTTATGGTGGAGATCGTTTGTGAGCAAACCAATTCAATCAGCCAGGTACGCTATGGCTGTGCGCTAGGCGCCATACATTCGGTGGATGCTATCCCGGGTGCTATTCCCATCGCTCACTGCGGACCAGGATGCGTGGATAAACAATATATGGCCTTGGGTTTTTACAATGGATTCCAGGGCGGCGGTTATGCCGGCGGCGCCGTTACCCCCAGTACCAATTTGCGGGAAAACGATGTCATCTTCGGCGGGGTGGAACGCCTGGATAATCTTATTAAAGCGACCCTGAAGATGATGGACGGCGATTTGTTCGTGGTCCTTAACGGCTGCATCGGTGAAATCGTGGGTGATGATGTCGCTTCAGTGGTGGGTAAATACCAGGATCGGGGCGTACCGATCGTGTATGCCGAAACCGGTGGGTTTAAAGGCAACAATTTTATCGGCCACGAAATCGTCACCGCAGCCATTATTGATCAATATGTCGATAAATATGCCGTGGATAAAGAGAAAAAAATCAAAGGGCTGATCAATGTCTGGTCGGAGCTGCCGTTTCAGAATACCTTCTGGCGCGGCGACCTGCAGGAATTGAAGCGTCTTCTGCAGGGGGCCGGCTTCCAGGTGAATATTCTGTTCGGCAGCGGCTCCGCCGGCGTGGAGGAATGGAAAACCATTCCGAACGCCCAGTTCAATCTGGTGGTTTCACCTTGGCTGGGTCTGCAAACAGCAATTCACTTGCAGAAAAAGTACCAGCAGCCTTACCTGCATATCCCGATTTTACCCATCGGTGCCGGGCAATCGGCGGAGTTTCTTCGCCAGGTTGTCGAATTCTCGGGTAATGACAACAATGAATCGGAATTGTTTATACACCAGGAAGAGGCGCAATATTATTATTACCTGGAAGCCTTTACGGATTTTTATGCCGAATACTGGTGGGGTTTGCCGGCATCCTATGCCGTCGTCGGCGACAGCGCCTATAATCTGGCCCTTAATAAATTCTTGGTCAATCAACTTGGGCTAATCCCGGGCAGACAGATCATTACAGATAACGTACCGGAGAAGTACCGCGCGCAAATTGCCGCTGAGTATGAACATCTGGCCGAGGATGTGCGTTCGGACGTCGATTTTATCGAAGATGGCTACTTGGTGAGGAAAACATTGCAAGCGGTGAATTTCGGCCATAAGCCGCCCTTGCTTTTCGGGACGACCTGGGAGCGGGATACGGCAAAGGAATTGCAGGGGTATATCGTGGAGGTAGGGTTTCCCGCCTCTTATGAAGTTGTCTTGAATAAGAGCTATATCGGTTATCGGGGCGCGTTGACCTTGCTGGAAAAAATCTTTACCACCGCTATCAGCAATAGTGCATAACGGCGCATACCGGTCATGGCTGATACTGGGATACTGTTCACATGTACCGACTACGATGCTATCGAGAAAAGGTCATAATTTTGTAAAAATTTTATGTTGTCATTACTTAAGGAAGGTGCGATTTAATCATTCATAGTTCTGTTCATGACTACAATGATTGCCGCTCATCCATCGTTTTCACTGATTTTGGTGGTTTTTTGCTCATTTATGATACGATGACAGGGCGAAAAAATTGTTCCCATCGAATTAATCGCACCTTCCTTAAATGGAGCGGTTATCCGCGAATTCAGATAATAAGTGCAACGCTCGGTCATGTGGATGGAGGGACGGTTAGCTGCCGATAAGCTATCCTGCTCTTCCGACCAAAGATGAGCGAGTCACTATGAAATATCAGCAGCTAACCGAAGGGTTACGATACCAGATAGCCCTGTTGTGTGAAGATAAAGTGAGTCAGGCAGAGATTGCCCGCCGCTCAGGCGTCAGCAAATCAACGGTCTCGCGGGAACTGCGTCGTAATCGTTCTGTAGATGGCTACCAGCCAGCGGCAGCACAGAAGCTCAGTACCAGCCGCCGTAAAGGGGCCGGCAAACGCAGGATGCACGAGGATACGGTCTTCTTTGTTGAGGCTGCGCTAAACTGGCTGTGGAGTCCGGTACAGATCAGCGCCGTTGGCCGTATCATCGGCAGACCGGTTAGTCACGAGTGGATTTACCAGCATGTTCAGGCTGATAAAGCCAGTGGCGGCGAACTATACAGGCTCCTCCGGCAGGGTAAACGCCGCTATCGCAAAGGCTATGGTAAAAAGCGAAGTCCGATACCTGACGCCGTATCCATCGAGCAGAGACCGGCCGTTGTTGATGCTCGTACCCGACCGGGTGACCGGGAAGCGGCTCTGGTTCCGGGTAAACAAGGCACCGGAGCCATCGTGACGCTGGTCGAGCGTAAAAGCCGTATTTATCTGACGAAAAAGGTGTTTTCGAAAGATTCAGGCGAAGTGGCCACAGCCATTATCTCGATGCTGAGCGGCTACAAAGATGTCTGCCATACCATCACGTTCGACAATGGCGGGGAGTTTACTCAGCACAAAGAGATCGCAGCGGCCCTGGAAACGGAAACCTGCTTCGCTCACCCCTATGCTTCGTGGGAACGTGGGCTAAATGAGAATACCAATGGGCTGTTGAGGCAGTTTATCCCCAAAGGAACTGACCTGACAGCAGTGACGGATGATGAGCTCCGCAAGTACCAGGGAGCACTGAACAGCAGGCCACGAAAATGCCTCGAATTCCGGCAGCCTTCAGTGGTCTTTGCAGAGTTAAGAAAGGCGGCTTAGCGTTGCACTTCGAACTTGAATCCGCCATCAGGGAGGTGTTTGTGTCTTCTTTCAATAAGTTAGTTATCGTGCATGGATTTTCATCGACTCCAAAACATCACTGGTATCGTAGTATCAAAGAAGATTTTTCATCTTATTTTGATGAAATTAATATCCCTTTAATGCCCTGTTCCCGAAATCCGCACCCGGAATATTGGGTCAGGACACTCAGGGACGTAGTCCCATTGCCAGATGAAAAAACGCTGTTTATTGGCCATAGCCTCGGATGCATTGCGGTTCTACGTTACTTATCATCTCTCGATACTGATACTGCGATAGGTGGTACAGTCCTGGTTGCTGGTTTTGTTGACAGGATTAAAAACATACCAGAGGTTGATTCTTTTGTTGCACAAAAGCTCGACTACGAGAGATTAAGAATAAGGATCCAACATAAACTGGTTATATATTCCAGTGATGACGACATTGTTCCTCCTCTTCATACCATCCGACTTAGTAAACTCATTGATAGTAAGTTGTATTGCTATCATAACTGTGGTCATTTCACTCAAAATGATGGCGTTAAGGATTTTCCACAGATTAAAGAAATCCTGATTAATAATCATCTTATACCCAATAGATCTCAAAATCAGGTCGTGACGCAGCCTTAGAGGCTATCCCAATAGGTGCTTATTCCAGACAATGACACCGCAGACAAAATGCAGCATGGCTTCGTAGTTCCCGACTTTTTTCTCCCACCGCGTCAGTATCCGCCGGAACCGGTTCATCCAGCTATGCGTTCTTTCCACTACCCTACGGTGCGCTTTAAATTCTGTCGTTCTGAGGGCTTCTGACTCCTCTTTCCGTGACTGTATATGAGGTTCATGCCGACGAAGCTTCAGATATGCCGCAAGCCATTCGGCTTCATAACCTTTGTCCATACACAGTCTCAACCTTTTACCGGGTCGGCCCGTCTGAAGTGCATCAGGCGTCTCTGCAACTAACCGGATATCGTGAGTATTGGCTCCGCTGACAACGACTGAGAGTGGCAGACCGTTACCATCGGTCATCAGACTGCGTTTTACTCCCTGTTTTCCCCGGTCAGTGGGGTTGCGCCCCGTTTTTTTGAGCCTGAAAGCGGCGATTTTGTCATGCAACCATCCATCGACAACCATGACCAGTCAATGGCATCAGGCTTCTCACAGGCCAGCAATCCGTTCTGCCAGAACCGCTCGAAAACGCCGGCATCCCGCCACTCCTGGAAACGACGATGGGCTGAGCTTGATGAGCAAATACCTGTCACATTCAGCGCATTCCACTGACACCCTGTTCTGAGCACGAAGAAAATGGCGTTCATCGCGGCACGATTATCAACACGCCTGCGATGCGTGCTCAACGGATGGTTGGTCTTGTGTTCCGGGAGCAGTGGAGCCATTTTTTCCCAGAGTTCATCGCTAATCTGCCATTTAATGCCTGCCATGCTTTTCCCTCATCAGTAAGTATCCTCCGGCAGAGCCGGAGGCTTTAGGGTGAGCGCCTCAAAGGCGCCGACAAACCATGAGCCGCCCAGGGCGGCTGCTATACGTTCAGTTTCATTTGATCGTATCGTTCGTCTTCTCTCTCCTGGTTGCGTATGTACGCCCTGACCGTGGCTTCATCCAAACCAACGGTTGAAACGAAATAACCTCGAGCCCAGAAAACTTCACCGGTGAAGTTTTTACCTCTGCCGAAGTGTCGTGCTATCGCTATCGCACTTTTTCCCTTCAGATAGCCGACTACTGTCGATACCGAGTACTTTGGCGGTATGCTGATGCACATGTGGACATGATCGCGCATCAGATGCCCCTCCAGAATCTGACAGCCCTTCTGGCTCGCAAGCTCGTGGAATATTTTTCCCAACTCATGCCGCAGCGCACCATATAACCGCTGCTTCCGGCGTTTAGGGATATAAACCACGTGATATTTACAGTCCCATTTCGTATGGCTTAAGCTCTGATAGTCTCTCATCACGAATCCTCATCTCTTGGCGGAGATTTCAGATTCGCGCGACTGACTTAAAGGTCAAACCTTTCGGAGTCCCCCGGCAAAGCCGGGGGTTTACCGGATTTAATTACCGTAACGCAGTATACTGCAATTCCTTTTGGGATAGGCTCTTACCTGCGCCTGGCAGTTCTCCCGGAGTTGCTGTCGCTGAATCACGCCGGCCGGTGTGGTAAGCTGGTCCTTTCTGAACAGACTGAAATGGCGCATGAAAAAATCCACTCCGATGCCGCATGACGCGGCCTTCAGGGCCTTCCTGACAAACCCCGACACCGCCCGGGACTTTATCGCCATTCACCTCCCGGCAGAGCTGCGCGCCGTCTGCGACCTCAGCACCCTGAAACTCGAATCCGGCAGCTTTGTCGAGGAGAGCCTGCGGGCCTATTACAGCGATGTCCTCTGGAGCCTGAAGACCACCGCCGGCGACGGCTACATTCATGTGCTGATTGAGCACCAGAGTTCGCCGGACAAACACATGGCCTTCCGCCTGCTGCGCTATGCCGTGGCCGCGATGCAGCGCCATCTCGATGCGGGGCATAAAAAGCTGCCGCTGGTCATTCCGGTGCTGTTCTACACCGGGAAGCGCAGCCCGTACCCGTACTCCACCCGCTGGCTGGATGAGTTTGACGACCCGGCACTGGCCGGACAGGCTGTATGCCGGGCCGTTCCCGCTGGTTGACGTCACCGTCATTCCGGACGACGACATCATGACCCACCGCAGCATGGCCGCCCTGACGCTGCTGCAGAAACACATTCACCGGCGTGACCTGGCCGGCCTGCTCGACCGGCTGGCCACGGTTCTGCTGACCGGACATCTCACGGGACAGCAGCTGATATCGCTGATAAACTATCTGGTACAGGCCGGCGAGACCGACGACGCCGAAGCCTTTGTTCGTCAACTGGCACAGCGGGTGCCGCAGCACGGGGACACACTGATGACAATTGCACAGCAGCTGGAACAGAAGGGCATCGAGAAGGGCCTTGAACGTGGCCGTGTCGAAGGGCGTCAGGAAGGCATTCAGCTGGGCGAGCAGCGCGGTATCGAAAAAGGGGAGCGTGTGGCGGCCTTGAAAATCGCCCGCACGATGCTGGACAACGGTCTGGACCGCAGCACGGTGATGAAAATGACCGGCCTGTCCGAAGACGACCTGTCGCAGCTGCGCCACTGAGTGTTTTAGTCCTGACCTTTTTCCTGCCCGGCGGTCAGCCGGTACTGCCGGGGCAGGGCGTCATTTTCTGCCACCGCCTGCCAGCCGCAGGAACTCAGCAGCGCCACCAGTCCTTCTGTACTGCCGGTGATGCGCGCCATCAGCGGCCCGGTCTGGTTACCGTCCTCGTCAAAGGCCGCGTCCAGATTCGTGCACAACAGATACACCCCGTTCACCGCCTCACTCAGGGGCAGGGCATGACGGCCGGACCACTCGCGGTCACTGAGCACCCGGTACTGCCACTGCATCTCCTTCGCCGTCTCCACCGCATACGTCAGACGGAACAGGTCATTCTGCTCCGTGAGTTCGCTGCTACAGGCGCGCCAGAAATAATCCAGCTTCCCGGGCAGGTTCGCCCGCACGCCGTACAGCCGGCCCTGACTGAGCAGCCATTCGATATCCGGGGTGACGTCACGGGAAAAGCGCCGCTGCTTCAGGGCGGTGGCCAGCCAGCGGGTAAGAAACAGGTTTTCCTGCGCGGGCGAGGTCAGGGTGCCGTCCCGCCGGGCGAAACCCAGCGCGACGAGGGCGCACCATGCCAGATGGCCGGTTTTTTCAGTCTGTGTCACTGCCGGAAAATATCCTGTGGTTCGTTCAGTAGGGATTGTCATAAAAGTGTAGCTGCTCTGCCGGGGCCGGCACAGCAGAGTGGTCTGATTCGGGCTTTTCAGGCGGAGAACAGTCAACGGACACGTTATTTTCCGTCCTGCGGCGGTTTTTTTGTAAACCGGGCGCGTATGGCAGCGACGTTGCGCCGGGCATGCTGCTCCTCGGAGGCGGTGACCGTCCCGGCGGGCTCGCCGCTGAGGTCCACGCGGGCTGTCCCTTCGGTGACCGTGCGCAGGTACGCCAGCCGGCTGACCACAAAGCGCACCGCCTGCTGCCATTCCTCCTCGCTGAGCCCGACCTGCGGGTTAGCGGCAATCCATGCGCGGACGTCCGCGCTGATACCGCTTTTCAGGGGGCGGAACTGCCCGTTTCTGAATTCCGGCCACAGCAGGGGGAGCAGGGCGGCGACCTTACGGACCAGCCCCCACCGGCGGTAAGTCCGGCGCTGCTTTTTGCTGAGCCCGGGTTTTGCGGTGTCAGACACGGTGACCACCGGGTCAGCGGAAGAGATGGTTTCCGGCATACGGACCTCCATGCAGAACGGATTTTCCCTGTCTTATTTTAGTATATCCTGATGATTTTAATCATGATTATATCAACTACCCCACGACGACAGCATCACAAAACCAGCTCCACGCCGTCCAGCCTCCGAAACAGCAAGGCAGAGGACATCGTTTTCAGCATGCGCGGTGTAAACCGTCCCGGCCGGAAGCATCAGCACGTCATGAGAATGCAGGGAGTGGTCATTGACGACCAGTCTGCCCGTGAGCACAACCAGCTTGACCCATCCCGGATGCCGTTGTGCGGGTAACCGGCAGCCGGCGTCAAGGCGCAGCAA
This sequence comes from Klebsiella sp. WOUb02, assembly GCF_050058015.1. NCBI lineage: Bacteria > Pseudomonadati > Pseudomonadota > Gammaproteobacteria > Enterobacterales > Enterobacteriaceae > Klebsiella > Klebsiella sp. WOUb02. Next base: position 389,091 of record NZ_CP170111.1, on the reverse strand, counting down.
TGCGGTATGCCCGTACTGACAGCGTTTCAGGATATGATAATGAATCCCTTCACAGGGCATATTGTCATAAGGCAGCTCCGTGAGTGTCATTTTTTGCATGGCAGAAACCTCATAGATGTTGAGAAGGTCTGATATTACCGTCCCGTGAGACCCTGTACACCATTCTGTGTAATTCGCCTTTTCTCAGTAGTGACCGTTCAGGCGGCCACCGAACTCGATAATAAAGCGGCTCATCGCCATGCGCCAGTCCTGAAGGGGCATTGTCCGTTTCCGGGACGCGGCCTGGATGGCAAGCCACACCTGAGCGCTACAAAGATGTCTGCCATACCATCACGTTCGACAATGGCAGGGAGTTTACTCAGCACAAAGAGATCGCAGCGGCCCTGGAAACGGAAACCTGCTTCGCTCACCCCTATGCTTCGTGGGAACGTGGGCTAAATGAGAATACCAATGGGCTGTTGAGCAGTTTATCCCCAAAGGAACTGACCTGACAGCAGTGACGGATGACGAGCTCCGCAAGTACCAGGGAGCACTGAACGGCAGGCCACGAAAATGCCTCGAATTCCGCCAGCCTTCAGTGGTCTTTGCAGAGTTAAGAAAGGCGGCTTAACGTTGCACTTCGAACTTGAATCCGCCGACAAGATCGCTGGGCGCGCCAGAATGTAGCATTTAGGTATACTTAAATGTTCCACTACAGAATGTAGCACTCCGCTGCGGGTACTCCCTCAATAAAACCGGTAACTTTCAACCTTTCAGGGTCCAGAGTCAGAGCAGGTCGCGACTAATACATCTGAGGTACGAGTTTTCCACCGTCGCGCAGCCGAATTTCTCGCCCCTTCGCCCATTGATTGAGTTTCGTACTATAGGTGACGATGTGACCTTTGCTGAGGACACGTTCGAGAAGATTTCCACCGACGTCCAGTTTTTCGACATGGGAATCTCCTGTCACAGTCCAGCTAGACCCGGACGCGATCGAAATGCTGACGTTTCCTTTTGTCGCCCCAATAAAACGTGATTTTCCCTCCAGCCGGAGAGATATATCGCTAATATCATCAGCCGTTATACGCCCGAGTAATTTCTGGTCGACAGCGACAACTCCGACTTTGCCTCCGTTTCTGCCATTCAGGCCCCAACGGTCTGCCGATGCAGTGATCAGATCACCGGATTTCCCAGACAACTTGACCCGCGTGAGGCGAATGTCCGCGCGCGAGTTGGTGATGTAAAAGAGCGGACCACTCTCGACAGAAATTTCCCCCCCGTCGATCGTCAGCTTTCCATCGATGCCTTTCGCATCGCCGGAAAAACTTTGATAAAGCATCACACCATTTCTTCCCGAGTGCAGGGTGGAGTTGCTGACGGACGCGCTGTTCGAGCCTTCAACGACGATTGCTTCGGCAGTCTCCGCAGTCCCCTTAATATCGCTAACACGAATGGCTCCTGTTGAGTAAAGAACCGGGGACGTCGTCCCCGTGGTGTTATATTTGCCTCCTCGAACCGTCACTTCTCCACCGCCGCGATCGGTCGCAATGACAGCACTCCGGCTACCGGTTGTAGACATGTCTCCGTTTTCGATGATTGCGACACCACCACCCGCTACCATCACTCCATGGGCATTCTCACCGCTTGCCCTGACCTTGACGCCTTTAAGCGCAATCCTGGAACCATTGTCGACGGCAAATGCACCGTTTGCGGCTGCACCTGTCGTGGTAATCGTGCCGCCTTTGATCATCACGGACGCCCCACGTGCGGCAAGAACGCCGGCGTTCAGGCCATGGAAACTCGCATTTTCGAAAGACGAAGCATTGCCGCTAGTCGTGACATCCAGCGCATCAAGGACGACCTCGGCTTTATCGAACGCATAGATCGCTGACACATCGTCTTTCGTTGATGAAATCTTCTCCTGATGGATCGATTTTCGCACGCCTTCGCCGATGGACACCACACCGGCCAGCCTGAACGACTTGTTTTCGCCGGACGGCGGACACGACATGTTTTTGCCACTGGTCAACGGTGGCGGAGCGCCGTTATTTGCATTCATTGTCGGTATTTCCCCGGGCCGCAGCATATCCGGCCCACCGACGGACGTCTGGCATCTCGTTTGCGCCAGAGTCGCATCAGGGATCAGTGTAACTGTCAGAAGAATTGCTGCCGATCCTTGCAACAGGAATTGGAATGCAGAATAAACGCTCATCGCTTTCTCCCTGGTTTCGATTGTCGCCATTCATCTGCGTTTTTTGCAATGATCAACCGGCAACGGCTGCATCGAGAGCCAGAATCTCGCAAGATTCAGCTACACCGCTATTGGACAGAGACGGATGGCACCTGGATTTGGAATTCAACCTTTTTGATGCAAAACAATTGAAAAAATTGAGAAGTACAGCAGCCCAACAAATGGCTCCGCTCAGCAATCAACTCATTTTGTACAACGCCGAAGGCGTCTGCAAGGGCCGAATCCGTCAAGACAGTGTAAAAGCTTTCCAGTACGGTTATGAGCCTGCGCTGAAAGCGCTGGCGGAAGAATTAATAACACAATTTTGACCCGGGTAATCCATGCCTCATCAGCCTGATGGGGCATGCTCCATGCCTGACATAATGTATTTACGTATACCTGGTTTATCTGAAAGTGGGGGGAGGGGATTGTTTTTATGAGCTGTAAAGGTGAGGCGACATGGCCCGGCATGACCCGGACCTACAGCCACACAACAAAAGCCACTCAATTGAAATAATATTAAATTTTAATAATCATCGATATAAATCAAATCCATCGTGTCCGTATATTATCGTATACGGACACCCGCCGCCAGATATAACCGTGTATAAGGGTTTTATTTTATGTACAGTCGCACAATACTGTACACCCTTTACGGATGGGAAATACCCCCCCCATGTCAGGATAGTTGTCGCCTCTGACTAAAAAAACCAGGGGGCCGGAGAAGCTGTTATGGGAAGTTATTCGCCAGAACGTAAAGCGGCGGTGATCGCCAGAATGCTGCCACCACATAGCCAGTCGGTTTACCCGATTTCTCGACAGGAAAGCATCCCCGTCAATACGCTCTATGACTGGCGGTCTCGGGCAGGTATTTCGACACCGTCGGTGACCAATGATGCCAAAGGGGCCTCTGAGTCGTCCCTCGAGGCCCGCTTCGCCGTTCTTGTTGAAACCGCACCGCTTTCTGCTCATGCTGTGGCTGAATACTGTCGCCGTAAAGGCGCGAATTCAGATAATAAGTGCAACGCTCGGTCATGAGGATGGAGGGACGGTTAGCTGCCGATAAGCTATCCTGCTCTTCCGACCAAAGATGAGCGAGTCACTATGAAATATCAGCAGCTAACCGAAGGGTTACGATACCAGATAGCCCTGTTGTGTGAAGATAAAGTGAGTCAGGCAGAGATTGCCCGCCGCTCAGGCGTGAGCAAATCAACGGTCTCGCGGGAACTGCGTCGTAATCGTTCTGTAGATGGCTACCAGCCAGCCGCGGCACAGAAGCTCAGTACCTGCCGCCGTAAAGCGGCCGGCAAACGCAGGATGCACGAGGATACGGTCTTCTTTGTTGAGGCTGCGCTAAACTGGCTGTGGAGTCCGGAACAGATCAGCGCCGTTGGCCGTATCATCGGCAGACCGGTTAGTCACGAGTGGATTTACCAGCATGTTCAGGCTGATAAAGCCATTGGCGGCGAACTATACAAGCTCCTCCGGCAGGGTAAACGCCGCTATCGCAAAGGCTATGGTAAAAAGCGAAGTCCGATACCTGACGCCGTATCCATCGAACAGAGACCGGCCGTTGTTGATGCTCGTACCCGACCGGGTGACCAGGAAGCGGATCTGGTTCCGGGTAAACAAGGCACCGGAGCCATCGTGACGCTGGTCGAGCGTAAAAGCCGTATTTATCTGACGAAAAAGGTGTTTTCGAAAGATTCAGCCGAAGTGGCCACAGCCATTATCTCGATGCTGAGCGGTTACAAAGATGTCTGCCATACCATCACGTTCGACAATGGCGGGGAGTTTACTCAGCACAAAGAGATCGCAGCGGCCCTGGAAACGGATACCTAGGCCGTGTCCCGTAACTATTTTTTGTACAGTTCAGCATTGGCATGGCTGTCCAAAAAATGCTCTTAAGCTATAAAGAACGTCCGAAAACGCTCAATACTCAACCAGAAATCACATTTCGGAAAAGATTCCGTAGGAATCTTTTGGTATGAAGGGAGGTTAAGGGACACAGCCTACTTCGCTCACCCCTATGCTTCGTGGGAACGTGGGCTAAATGAGAATACCAATGGGCTGTTGAGGCAGTTTATCCCCAAAGGAACTGACCTGACAGCAGTGACGGATGACGAGCTCCGCAAGTACCAGGGAGCACTGAACAGCAGGCCACGAAAATGCTTCGAATTCCGGCAGCCTTCAGTGGTATTTGCAGAGTTAAGAAAGGCGGCTTAGCGTTGCACTTTGAACTTGAATCCGCCACCCCCTCTATTTCTACCATTGCGTACTGCGTTTTCACGAAAAGTTCCTGTTTGAACAGTTATCGTCGAATGGCATCACCGTCATGTTCTCATTGCTAACATTTTCGCAAGAATAAAAACCAGTTAACTCATTTGGTTACGTGGTTTTTTGATTATCTTTGCTGAAGAGCGTAGGTCTGGCCCCGGTTTTGCAAATGCAAACACGAACTTATATTTCAAGGGGAAATAAAATGACTCGGAAACTCGCTATTTATGGAAAAGGGGGCATCGGTAAATCGACAACCACGCAAAATACCGCTGCCGCGCTCGCCTATTTTCACGCTAAAAAAGTCTTTATTCATGGCTGCGATCCGAAAGCCGACTCGACTCGTCTTATTCTTGGCGGTAAACCGCAAGAAACTCTAATGGATATTCTTCGCGACCAGGGTGCAGAGAAAATAACCAATGAAATGGTAGTTAAAACCGGTTGCTTTGATATTCGCTGCGTTGAGTCCGGTGGCCCGGAGCCTGGCGTTGGTTGCGCGGGTCGTGGGGTTATTACCGCCATTGATTTGATGGAGGATAATAAAGCCTATACCGATGACCTCGATTTTATTTTCTTTGACGTGCTGGGAGACGTAGTTTGCGGTGGGTTTGCAATGCCAATTCGTGATGGCAAGGCGCAGGAGGTTTATATTGTCGCCTCTGGCGAGATGATGGCGATTTATGCCGCCAACAACATTTGCAAAGGGCTGGTGAAGTACGCCAGGCAGAGCGGCGTTCGTCTGGGCGGGATCATCTGCAACAGCCGTAACGTTGACGGAGAGCGGGATTTCCTTGAGGAATTTACGGCGGCCATTGGCACCAAAATGATTCATTTTGTGCCGCGCGATAATATTGTGCAGAAAGCGGAATTCAATAAAAAAACCGTCACGGAATTTGACCCGGAAGCGAATCAGGCGCAGGAATATCGCGAACTGGGTCGCAAAATAATTGAAAATGAAGATTTCGTGATCCCCCGTCCTTTGACAATGGATCAGCTGGAAAAAATGGTGATTAAATACGGTATGATGGATTAATTCTCGCCGTCCTTAATTTTCTGTCAATAGCCGAATTTCCCGGATAGGGGGGTATTATGCCTTACCATGAGTTTGAGTGCAGTAAATGCATTCCTGAGCGTAAACAGCATGCCGTTGTCAAAGGTCCGGATGAAGATATTACCTCCGCACTACCGCTGGGGTATTTAAATACCATTCCGGGTACCATCTCTGAACGCGGATGTGCTTATTGCGGGGCCAAGCATGTTATTGGCACCCCGATGAAAGATGTTATACACATTAGTCACGGTCCGGTGGGGTGCACCTATGATACTTGGCAGACTAAACGTTATATTAGCGATAACGATAACTTTCAGCTTAAATATACGTTTGCGACCGATATGAAAGAAAAGCATATCGTGTTTGGTGCGGAGAAAGTGCTTAAAAATAACATTAACGAAGCCTTTGACGCGCATCCGACGATTAAACGCATGACCATTTACCAGACCTGCGCTTCAGCCTTAATTGGTGATGATATTGCCGCCATCGCCCAGGAAGTGATGGATGAACGTCCGGAGGTCGACATCTTCGTCTGCAACTCGCCGGGGTTTGCTGGCCCCAGCCAGTCTGGTGGGCACCATAAAATCAACATTGCCTGGATTAACCAGAAAGTGGGCACCGTTGAACCGGTTATTACCGGCGATTACGTCATTAACTATGTCGGTGAATACAACATCCAGGGCGACCAGGAAGTGATGGTGGATTTCTTCAAACGGATGGGAATCCAGGTGCTCTCTACGTTCACCGGTAACGGTTCGTATGATGACCTGCGCGGCATGCACAAAGCCCATCTGAACGTGCTGGAGTGTGCCCGTTCCGCAGAGTACATCTGTAATGAACTGCGGGTGCGCTATGGCATTCCTCGTCTGGATATCGATGGCTTTGGTTTCGGCCCGCTGTCCGATTCACTGCGCAAAATTGGCCTCTTTTTCGGCATTGAAGATCGTGCACAGGCGATTATCGATGAAGAAGTGGCCCGCTGGAAACCGGAGCTGGAGTGGTACAAAGAACGCCTTAAAGGCAAGAAAGTCTGCCTCTGGCCGGGAGGGTCAAAACTGTGGCACTGGGCGCACGTGATTCACGAAGAGATGGGCGTCGAAGTGGTCTCGCTCTATACCAAATTCGGCCATCAGGGTGACATGGAAAAAGGCATTGCCCGCTGCGAAGCCGGGGCGCTCGCTATTGACGACCCAAATGAGCTGGAGTCGCTGGAGGCCATGTACAACCTGAAACCGGATGTCATCTTTACCGGCAAGCGCCCGGGTGAAGTGGCGAAGAAAATTCGCGTGCCGTACCTCAACGCGCACGCCTACCACAACGGTCCTTACAAAGGCTTTGAAGGTTGGGTTCGTTTCGCGCGCGATATCTACAACGCGATTTATTCCCCCATCCATCAACTGGCGAAGCTGGATATCAGCCAGGATGACATTCCGCTCAATCAGGGTTTTGCCACGGCGCGCATGCTCTCTGACGCCGGCCTGAGCGACACGGTGCTTAACAACCCGGACATCCGTGAGTACACCGGCGGTTATGACAGCGTCACGAAGCTGCGCCAGCGGGCGTACCCGGATTATTCCGCCGATGCGCCAAACCGACAGGAGGCTGTATGAGCCAGGATGAAAAAGTCGAACAGATGGTGGATTACATCATGAAGAACTGTCTGTGGCAGTTTCACTCCCGAAGCTGGGACCGGGAAAAGCAGAATGATGGCGTGTTGGGAAAAACGCGCGAACTGCTTTGCGGCCAGCCGGTCACGCTGGAAACGCCCGCAGACCGCTGTTATTGGGTGGATGCGATGGTGCTAGCCGATGCCTGGCGCGTGCGCTTTTCATGGTTGCAGTCGATGACCATTGAGGCGATTGCCGAGCTGATGGATGCGCTGCATCAGCGTCTGGATTATCTGACCATTACCGGTTCACTTAACGCCGAGCTGACCGATAAGCGCTATTAAGAGGAAGTGACCATGTCTTGTGAACTGAAAGCGAAAGATCGCACCGGGGTGATCAATCCCATTTTTACCTGTCAGCCGGCGGGCGCGCAGTACGTCAGTATTGGCATTAAGGACTGTATTGGCATTGTGCACGGAGGGCAGGGCTGCGTGATGTTTGTCCGCCTGTTGATTTCCCAGCATCTGAAAGAGAGCTTCGAGATTGCCTCCTCGTCGGTTCACGAAGATGGCGCGGTATTTGGTGCGTTAGACCGGGTGGAGCAGGCGGTAGATGTACTGCTGATGCGCTACCCCCACGTCAAGGTGATCCCGATTATCACCACCTGCTCCACGGAGGTCATCGGGGATGATGTGGACGGCGTGGTGCGTAAGCTCAACGACGGCCTGTTAAAGGAAAAATATGCCGGCCGTGAAGTGCACCTGATCCCCATTCATACGCCGAGTTTTGTCGGCAGCATGATTAGCGGATATGACGTGGCCGTGCGGGACATGGTGAAATACTTTGCCCGCAAAAGCGAACCCAACGGCAAGCTCAACCTGATAACCGGCTGGGTTAATCCCGGGGATGTTACGGCGCTCAAGCATCTGCTGGCAGAGATGGACATCGACGCGACGGTGCTGTTTGAAATCGAAGCCTTTGACTCACCGCTGATGCCTTCCGGCAACCATGTTTCTCACGGCAACACGACCATTGCCGACCTGGTTGATACCGCTAACGCGACGGCAACTCTTGTCCTCAACCGTTATGAAGGGACAAAAGCGGCGCGTTACCTGGAGGAGACCTTTGAGGTCCCGGCGTTGATTGGCCCGACACCGATTGGCATTCGTAACACTGACACGTTTTTGCAAAACCTCAAGAACCTGACCGGCAAGCCCATTCCGCCATCGCTGGTCCGCGAGCGCGGCATTGCGCTTGACGCACTGACTGACCTGGTGCACATGTTTCTTGCCGATAAAAAGGTGGCAATTTACGGCAACCCGGACCTGGTCGTGGGGCTCGCGGAGTTTTGTCTCGACCTTGAGATGAAGCCAATGTTACTGCTGCTGGGGGATGATAACGCCGGATATGGCAACGACCCGCGTATCCAGGCGCTGCAGCAGCAGGTGGATTATAAAATGGAGATCGTCACCAACGCCGATCTCTGGGAAATGGAAAAACGCATCACCGAGGGCTCCCTGGCTCTGGATTTGATCCTCGGGCACTCGAAAGGGCGGTTTACCGCCATCGACAACCAGATCCCAATGGTCAGAGTCGGCTTTCCCACCTATGACCGCGCCGGCCACTATCGTCATCCGGTGGTGGGTTATGCGGGGGCCATCTGGCTCGCCGAACAGATGGCTAATACGCTCTTCACCGACATGGAATACAAGAAAAATAAGGAGTGGATCCTCAACGTTTGGTAGTCACCACGTCCAACACCGGGGCTTATTGCCCCGGCTTTTCCCCCCCAGGAGGATGCCGATGCCCACGTTACTGTTTGAAAGCGACGATCAGCGTTTTACCCGCTGCTATGAACACGCCAGCGGCTATCATCACCGGGCGCGGTTGTTGGTAAACCAGACTCGTTCATCCAGCCTGGTATTCAACGTCGCGGCCATTGCGGTGGAGTGTTATCTCATCGCTCTGTGCGCCCTGCACGGCGATATGCCGCTCAATCACAACTACCGCAGCTTGCTGCGCAGCATTGAAGAGCATATTGCGATCGACGACGCGCTACGCCAGAGCATTCTGTCACTGGATACCGTTTTCGGCATCTGCTCTGTCGATGATTACCACCACGGCGCCCCTGACGAAAATGACAAAGTGCGCATTCTCGCACTTTGCGAAGAGCTGGACGCGTTGATCCGCATTGAACAGACAGCGATGGAGGAGAAAATGCGATGAATGCACTGCCATTAATGCCCGGCCACCCGCACGGCGAAATGCGCCGGGATGAACGTGAAATCACCGATCCGGCCGAAATCGACGCCATCCTTAGCTGCGAAAGGGTGATGTACATTGCCTTGTCCTGCGATGACGTGCCGTTTCTGTTGCCAGTTTTCTATGTCTGGAATGGCACATCGCTTTATTTTCACTCTGCCCGTGCCGGTAGCAAAATTGAGATCATGAAAAAAAACCGCGCAATCTGTTTTGCTATCTCCCAGTACGGCGGGGTGGTGGAAGATGAGCTGGCCTGTAATTACGAAGCTCGCCACCGGACCGTCATTGGCTTAGGGCAAGTGCATTTCGTCGATGATGACGCGGAAAAAATCGCCATGCTGCAGCAATTGATGGCGGGCTTTAGCGATAAATCCTTTACGTTTCCGGCGGCGAATCTGACGGCGACGCAGGTTATCCGCATCGACATTTCGTCGATGAAAGGCAAACAGCACGGCTTTTAAACGGGAGAAGGCGATGAAAATTGCGGTATTTGTTGATGAACTGGGCATGACTGCCCCACTGGGAGAGTCCGGCGTCGTCAACGTTTTCACCCGCGAGGAGGGGCTGTGGCGAATCTGTCAACGGCTCCCTTTCTCCCTCCCATCCGGGCTGACGCTTAACCAGATCCGCCAGCGTACGCTATCGATGCTGGCTGAACTGCCGCACTGTCGCCATTTTGTCGCCAGCGAGATCCACGGTGCTCTGCTGGCATGGCTCGACGGCATGGGGATGACCATGTGGAAAACCCACGGCAGGCCGGAAGATTTTCTTGACCATATTGTCGCGCAAATTCCACCTGCACCTGAACCCGTCACCGTTCCGCCCCCGGTGTCGATCGTACCTGCCGAGGAAGACGGGGCATTTCGCCTGGATTTATTAGCCGCCCTACAGAGCGGGGGGGCGCATACCTCGAAGCGGCTGCTGATGCCGTTCTTCCAGCAGCAGACGTTCAGCTCGCTTGAGATCCTCTGCGACCATTTGCCAAGGTGGTTCTCCGAGCTGGATACCGCGCGCTTCGCCTGGCGCATTATCCCGCATGGCGACGGTACGCTCAGCGTCATCGTGGAGCCTGTACGCTAATGTACTAAAGCGAACAACAATGTACCGGGCGGAACATATTCTCCTGTCATTTACGGTGTCCGTTTTTTAAAACGGCATTAATTCAACAGGTTACATAATGTCTGTTTTTGGCAGCGATGGCGCTGATTTTGCACCAGTGAACGCGGGTCGTTTTAATGTCGCTCACGCATGAGTCTGGCCGTCAATGTATCGGGAGAAAGACGATGCAACTTGAGAAAAGAGGTTTTACCGTGACCGGTATAGTGCCTTCACCGCTGTCGGAGCCGCTATCGTTTAGTTGCCGTTTGGGCGAATGCCGTTCTGAACTGATGCCACTGCTTTCGGAGGTCAGTAAGGTGGTGAGCGCGGAGGGTAAACTCTCGCGCACCCTGAAATTAGTTCTGGAGCTGATGCAAAAACATATGCAGGTGATCCGCGCCATGATCACTCTCTATGACGCCAGCTGCGATCAAATTTTTATTCATGAAAGCTACGGCCTGTCGCCGGAAGAGGTAGAAAAGGGGGTCTATGTGCCGGGAGAAGGTATCACCGGGCGGGTCATTGAGACTCGCCAGCCCATTGTGGTGCCGCATATTGCGGATGACCCCTTGTTTCTCAATCGTACCGGCAGTTGGGATAAGCAGCGTGACGGGCAGCACTCGTTTATCTGTGTGCCCATCATCCGTGGCGCAAAGGTTATGGGAACGATTGGCATTGAGCGCGTGTATAACAACGCCCAGCTGCGTTTTTTGGATCTCGAAGTCCTGCGGGTGATCGCGGCCATTATTGCGCAGGCGGTGGAGTTACACTTGCTGGAACGGGCGCATAAGAAAGTGCTACGGGCGCACAATACGGCCCTGAGTCAGCATGCTGAAAAATTCAAACCAACCAATATTATTGGCAATTCCCGTGCCATGCAGGCGGTGTATCAGCTGATTGACAAAGTCAGTCATGCTCGTACCACGGTATTGATCCTCGGAGAAAGCGGAGTTGGTAAGGAGCGAGTCGCAACGGCGATACACCAGAATAGCCACTGTTCGGGCGGTCCGTTTATCAAATTTAACTGCGCGTCGCTGCCGGAGAGCGTGATTGAAAGCGAGCTTTTCGGCCACGAGAAAGGAGCCTTCACCGGCGCAATTTCGCGGCGGGCCGGACGCTTTGAAGAAGCGGATGGCGGCACCATTTTTCTTGATGAAGTTGGCGAACTATCGCCCTCGGCTCAGTCCAAATTGCTGCGTGTGATTCAGGAACGCAGCTTTGAGCGGGTAGGCAGCAACGACACGCTGCAGGTCAATGTACGCATTCTGGCTGCAACCCATCGTGATCTTAGCGAGATGGTGGAGAAAGGGACATTTCGTGAAGATCTCTATTATCGCCTTAATGTTTTCCCGGTGACCATTCCTCCTTTGCGCGAACGCGGGAACGATATTTTTATTCTTGCCGATCACTTCAATGCCTGGTTTGCGCGCGAGCAGGGCGTTGATATTCCCACTATCGCGACGCCCGCGCTGAATATGATGCTTAATTACGACTGGCCGGGCAACGTACGGGAGCTGGAAAACGTCATGGAGCGAGCGGTGCTGCTGGCCGATGAGGGCATCATTCACGCCTGGCATCTTCCGCTGTCGCTACAGCCGGTTATTGAACATCTTATTGAGCAGGATGGCCTGGAGGCACGTCTCGCGCGGGTCGAATACGATCTGATTATTGAGGCGCTGGGCATGTTTCAGGGAAATATCTCCCGTACGGCCAGCCACCTGAATATGACGCGTCGGGCACTGGGGCTCAGGATGGAAAAATACCGACTGAACTACAAACATTTTCGAGGACAGGCCTGACATGGCGCGTCGCCACACGCCCGAGCGTTCGGCACCACGACACGGCGTATCCCGCCCGTTAATCGCCCATTCGCCGGCGATGCATCAGGTGATGGTTCTGTTGCAACAGTACGCGCCGGTGCGAACGCCGGTATTACTGCGCGGCGAGCCGGGGACCGGGAAAGATACGATAGCCCGCGCCCTGCATAGCGGGTCGCCCTGGCGGGAAGGTGCCTTCGTGAAGCTTGCCTGCGAGCATATAGACGAAGAGGAGGTATTGCATCTATTGCTCGGTGATGCCACGCGTTCAGTGCCCGTGCCTGGTGCTCTGTCCCAGGCTGCGGGAGGGACCTTATTTCTGAGCGAGATAGGCAGCTTCTCGCTACGCCTGCAACAATTACTGATACTGCTCCTTCAGCAGCGATCTTTTTTTTCTCCGGTGGATAACCGCGAGCAACGCGCTGATACCCGATTGATATGCGCCAGCGAGTTGAGTCTGGAAGAACGCGTCGCGCAGGGGGCCTTTCTGCGGGAGCTTTACTATCGTTTGCACGTGGCGTGCATTCCACTGCCGCCGCTGCGGGACAGAATGGAGGATCTTCCCGGGTTGGTGGCGGATTTTTTGCACCGTTTTAATCGATGTAACCATACTCAGGTTTCGTTCACGCCGCAGGCGCTATCACCTCTGTACGTCTGCCAGTGGCCGGGAAATCAGCGCGACCTGGAAAACTGTCTCGAATATGCGGTGCTGCACCGTCAGAGCGATGCTATCGCCCAACTCCCCTGTATTCAGGGCACCTGTCTGCGCAAACAGCTCAATTTGCGCGTTGAGCACTACCGTAAAAAACGAAAAGATAGCTCTCTGCCTGAATCGGTTAACGACTGGGATCCCTGTCGCGCGTCGTCGAATATTCAGGCTCCGGCGGTGGTATCGGTAAGCGGTAGCGATGTGGATGACCCGATTCGCCATCGGTTTATTACGGCGCTTGAGAAAAGCGGATGGGTCAAAGCCAAAGCGGCGCGGTTGTTAAATATCACACCGCGCCAGCTCTACTATGCCTTGCAAAAACTGAATATCGAGGTGCGCAAGTTCTGACCCGACGATGACACATTCCGTGCGTTTCCGATCCCGACGGATGCGATTACTCAAAACAGGTACTGCGCTCCCGGCACTCGTCGCAGCTCGGCGAGCGGCAGACAATTTCCCCTTGTTGTAGCAGGCAGCGCTGGCGATAAAAGAATTTCTTCCAGCGCATATTGTGCTCGTTCATCACCACCAGCTGCGGGAAGCAGTCGCTCATCAACAGCCGCAATTCTGCCCGCGATTCAAGGCCAAGATCCTGCCAGAGGTGATTAAACGCCAGCGAGGCCTCGGCGATAATATGCGCCATCGGTCCGGCTTCCTGCTGCATCCAGCTCATTAGCCATAATCCTAGCTGCTGGCGCTCCTCTTCACGGGTGGCGTTCAGCTCCGCCATCAGGCGAAAGCGGGTTAACGCCGCATGATTCAGCGGCGTCTCAACTTCGCCCAAACGCCGCCGCAGTGCCTGCCAGTCGCGCGGACTCAGCCCCATCCGCAGAGGAAAACTTCCTTTCCCCGCGTGATACAGCAGCCATAAGCGCTTTAACCAGTAGAGCGGCGGCATCAGGCGACCCCTTGATGCTCCAGCGCAGCGGGCCAGTTCCCCCGGCGCTGCTGCCACCAATCAGGCAACACTTCAGATACCGGCCGCCACGCGCCGTCAACGCACGGCTCAATACCCTGCAGCTCCAGCTTCTGCCATGGCGTATGGCCGATACGCACGCAGAATACGGCTTTAACGTCTGCCAGCAGTTCGAGGATCGCCGTAAACCTGGCGTCGTTATCCTGCGGCTCGCAATCATCGCGCCCCTGGCAATATTTGGGCGTAAACCGTTCGTTGACCAGCACCATTCCGGCGGCCGACAGGCTGTAAATATAGAACCGGTCGGCGTGACCAAAGTGGCAGTCAATCACATCTCCGCGACTTGATGCCACGGCGACCAGGCACGCATCATCGGCTTCGGATTCACCCCGGGTAGCAATGCTGGCATGAAGCTGCGCGCGCTGATGGAGGATCGGCAGCCAGGCAGGGAGGCTCGCCGGGGCCGGAAGTTGGGTAAACTGCTGGCTGCGGTCTTCGCCCAGCATCCCAATGGCATCGGCACGACACTGATGGCAGTGGGTCATCTGCGGCATCACTTCCCCGCACCGGCTGCGGATCGCGTTGAGCATATCGGCGTCCGGCTCCGGCTGGCCGTTGAGGCCAAACACGGTGCCGTGTTCCGGCCTGGCGATCAGCGGCATAATATTGTGGATAAAAGCGCCGCTGGCCTGCAGACTGACGGCTGACGTCGGCCATACCGCTATCGTTAATACCGGGGATCAGTACCGAATTTATCTTCACCAGTACGCCGCTGGCGGTCAGCCTGCGTACGCCCTCAAGTTGACGCGCGATAAGAATTTCTCCGGCTTCACGTCCGCTGTAGCGTTCGCCTTCCAGCCAGAGCCAGGCGTAGATTTGCGCGGCAATATCCGCATCCAGCGTATTAATGGTGACCGTCACATGGTCAACGCCGACCTCCAGCAGGCGATCGACCGCGTCGGGCAGCATCAGACCATTCGTCGAGAGGCATAATTTCAGGTCCGGAAGCTGTTCTCGTATCAGCTCAAGCGTACGAAAGGTACGGGTGATATTGGCCAGCGGGTCACCCGGGCCGGCGATACCCACCACCGAAAGCTGCGGGATAGCCTGCGCGACCTGACGCACCTTGAGTACCGCTTGTTCAGGCGTCAGCAGCGTTGACGATACTCCGGGTCGCGATTCATTACTGCAATCGAATTTGCGATTACAGTAGTTGCACTGCAAATTGCAGGCGGGCGCGACCGGCAGATGCATCCGCGCAAAACGATGATGCCCATTACGTGAATAGCAGGGGTGTGCGGCGGCCTTATCGGCAACAAGCGGGGTTAAAGCGCTATTGTCCGCGGAGTGACAGGCTTTGCCGCCAGGGAGAGAAGAGCAGGAAGTCATGGTCGTACCTTCATGGTTGGGCGATACCTTCCCGTTGCAAATGCTATACCAGACGCGATTATATCAACTTACTGAAAAATATATGTTTTAATCGAGAATCCTATGCGGCGAATTGTCGCAATTGCGCCGCATTGACGACAATGTCCTGAACCTCACACTGCGGTTCACAGCCGTGGCATGGTGATATCCATTATCTGAATGCGATAAGCGACCTGGCGAGGCGTCATCCCGAGCAGCCGTGCGGCTTTGGCCTGCACCCAACCCGCTTTTTCCAGCGCGGCAATCAGCCGCTGGCGTTCGTCGAGCGTATTATCCAGCCAGCCATCTTCCGCAGGGCCGTCGACAGGCAGCGTTTTCGGCGGATTGTCCCGATGGTTAAACAGAATTACATCGCGATCGATGAGCCCGCTTTCCGACATCACCGCCGAACGCTCAAGGCAGTTTTCCAGTTCGCGCACGTTTCCCGGCCAGCTGTACTCCATCAGCAGGCGGATCGCGCCATCGCTGATACGCAGCGTTCTTCCCTGATTCTGCGCAATTTTACGCACCAGAAAGTGCGCCAGCTCAGCGATATCCTCCTGCCGTTCGCGCAGCGGGGGCAGGGAGATAGGCATCACGTTCAGGCGATAATAAAGATCCTCGCGGAAATTACCCAGCCGCACTTCCTCCTCCAGATGGCGGTTGGTCGCCGCGATGATGCGCACGTTCACGCGTAGGGTTTCATCGCCGCCGACGCGCTCCATTTCTCCTTCTTGCAGGATGCGCAGCAGCTTGGCCTGAAACGAGGCGCTGCTTTCGCCAATTTCATCGAGAAACAGGGTCCCGCCGTCCGCCAGCTCAAAGCGACCTTTACGCTGACGCACCGCGCCGGTAAACGCCCCTTTTTCATGACCAAACAGCTCGCTCTCCAGAAGAGTGTCCGGCAGCGCCGCGCAGTTAAACTTGACGAATGCGGCGGCGGCGCGCGGTGAATTATGATGGATCGCATTGGCAATCAGCTCTTTCCCGGTTCCGCTCTCACCGCGTACCAGCACCGTAGTATCCCAGCGGGAAACCTGGCGGATAATATCCGTAATCTGGCGCATCGCCGGGCTTTTACCGACCATATTCTCCAGTCCAAACCCGCGCGATGGCGCACAGGTGCGCGGCCGCTCGACCCGGGGGGGCTGCTGAGGTGGCTGCGACGTGGGAGTCGGGAGGATCATCAGGCGAATCGTCTGGGCTATCAGATTGGCAACGGTTTCGAGAAACCGCGTGCAGGCGGGAAGACGCTCTTCCTGACGCGCCATCGGCTGCGCTGCCAGCACGCCAATGGGCCGGGAGTTCGGGCCCATTAACGGAACGGCGATAAACGGCAGGTCATAATCGTACAGGTTAAGACGATCGAGAAACCGCTGATCGTCGGCGACGCGCGGCAGCACCAGCGACTGGCCCTGCGCCAGCACGGTACCCACTAACCCTTCGCCAGGCCGATAGCGAATCTGCGTACTGCCGGGCAACGTCTGATGTTCCGTTTGCTGTAGCGCTTCGATGCTCAGAATTTCCTGCTGGCTATCGTACAGGCAGATCATCCCGTGCTGCATAAAAGCATCGTTGTGTAAAACGCTCAACACCTCCTGTAGCGTTTTGCTTGCTTCGGTGGCGCGGCTCAATACCACGCTTATCCGCTGCATGGCGGTGAACTGTTGGGAGAGATCAAAGCGCCTGACCGTGGTGTCCGAATCAGAGTTATGGATCATTGCTCACCTCCAGCCAGGGTATTAAAGAGAGGGAAACGTAAGACAAGGCAGGTTCCCCCTTGCGGGCGGGAAGCCAGTTCGATAGCGCCGCGATGATGGGCGACCAGCGTCTGTATCAGCCGCAGCTCCATCCCTTTGCCGGGGGAATTTAACGCATCGGGGGAGTGGGTATAGCGCACCTGCAACAGCGGGACATTGTCGTTGAGATAGAGCGAGAGCCAGCCTTCATCCTCTTCGGCATAGAGCTGCATCTCCAGCAGGACGGAGGGCAGTTCAGCGGCGAGGGCCAGCGTGCGGTCGATCCACAAACTTAAGCAAGCCAGCAGCTGTGTGCGCTGGCCAAAGCCCACCAGATGCGGCGACGCCATGTCGACCTGCAGCAGGGCACGCTCATCAAAGCGGGTACGGTACAGGGCGCACAGGTCATCGAAGAAGGGCTGAAGCGGCCACACGGCATTGTTTTCCAGCTCCAGTGAGGGCCGACAGCGCTGTAGGCGCGCCATCGCCTCTTCACCTTCGCGCCACGCCGCATCCAGCGCCACGTTGCCGCTGCCTCCACCATTTAGCCGACGGGCCGCAGCCAGCATGTTTATCGGACAGTTAAGCTGAATGAGCGCCGCATCCAGCGATTCGCGGATAGCTGCCAGCAGCTTACCGGCGGTCATCTGCTGTTTTAAACGATCGAGGCGGCCTTGTTCCTGCTGCTGGCGCTGCTGCGAGCAGTCGGCTATGACGACCAGCGTTCGCGCCGGGGCGCTGTCAACAAAGTAGCGACTGGCTTCTTCGCTGACGCCGGGCAGCGCCCAGCTGGTCACCGACAGCCAGCGGACCGCTCCGCGCACTACGACCGGCAGGATCTGCTCTATACCCGGGACCATTTTGCGCGGCGAAACCTGCAGCTCGACCAGCAACTCTTTACCGCCGCAGTCCGCGCAGAAGGTTTTGTAGGCGAGGTTATCCATGACCACCCGATCCTGCTCATCCACCACCACCACGGCGGCGGGAATATTATTAAGCACCGCCTCCATCAGCGTCATATGGTTGCGCAGCCTCTGTTCCAGGGTGTAGCTGACGCTGATATCTCTCTGCATCGCCAGATAATGCTCCAGCTCACCCTGTGGGTTAAGCACCGGCGTGATGTCGATATCCACCAGATACAGGCCGCCGTCGCGTCGCTGATTAATCAACTGACCGCGCCATGGCTGACGCTGGAGCAGCGTTTGCCACATCTCCTGGTAGATCGCGCGTGGCGTCTGGCTGCTGGCCAGCAGGCGCGGGTTTTGGTTTAACAATTGCGCCAGCGAGTATCCGGTCTGGCGGCAAAACGCCGGGTTGGCGTAAATAATATTGGCCCTGGCATCGGTCAGTGAAATCGCCACCGATGCCTGTTCCACCATGGTAAAAAACAGCCCCGGATGTTGTTGAGTCAGCGCGCCAGCAATCGCCTCCGGCACGGCGTTATTGCGTATCATATTCAGGGTCATCGCAAACTCCAGTGTCGCAGTTATGACATTTTGTCCGACACCGCGACAGGGATACCGCGGCTATATCCGAATTCCGATAACCATGCAAAGCATGCGCCTTTATCAAGGTGACCTGCAGAAACATTGATCCGGCAGGGGAAAATCAGGCGCTTTTTTCGTTTTTATCCGCCCGGCAGGCCTGTTGCGGGCGCGGACGGGAAGAACAGGCGATCGTTATGGGGCAGGGGGGAGCCGTCATGGTGCAAATAAACCTGGCACAGCATTCGCAATAGCCCTGCAGATAACGCATGTTTTTGAACCCCATCCCTGACAGGAGTACACCATGGCGAACATTGGTATTTTCTTTGGCACCGACACCGGCAAAACTCGCAAAATCGCGAAAATGATCCACAAGGCGCTGGGCGATGTAGCCGATGCCCCGATGAATATTAACCGCACGACGCTGGACGACTTTATGGCCTATCCGGTGCTGCTGCTGGGGACGCCGACGCTCGGCGACGGTCAGCTACCGGGACTGGAAGCCGGATGCGAAAGCGAATCATGGAGCGAATTTATCAGTGGTCTCAACGGGGCGAGCCTGAGGGGAAAAACCGTGGCCCTGTTTGGCCTTGGCGACCAGAAAGGCTACCCGGATAACTTCGTCAGCGGAATGCGCCCGCTGTATGACGCCCTAAGCGCCTGCGGCGCGCAGATAATTGGCAGCTGGCCGAATGAAGGATATGAATTTAGCGCCTCATCGGCGCTGGAGGGGGATAAATTTGTTGGTCTGGTGCTCGATCAGGATAACCAGTTCGACCAGACCGAAGAGCGCCTGGCGACCTGGCTTGCGGAGATTAAAAGCTGCGTGCTGTAAGCTTTTCCGGGTAGCCGCTCCGGCTACCCGCATAAACCCGGCTGCCGGGAGATCATCTGTTCCAGCCACTGGCGCTGATGGCGCTGCTGACTCTGTTGCCAGAGATAATCACGGGCGCTCTCCAGCGCCTGCTGTTGATCCATCGGCACGGCGGGACGAATCGCTTCACACCATAAAAGATGCCAGCCCAGCTCGCTGGCGATGGGCGGGCTCAGCGCGTTTTCCGCCAGCGAAAACAGCGCGGTCTCCAGCTGCGGATAAAGCAATCCCCGGCTAATCCAGCCTAAGCGTCCGTCTTCCAGCGCGCTTGGACACTGGGAATAACGCTGTGCCAGCGGCGCAAACGCCTCACGGGAGGCGTTAATTTGCTGATAAAGGCCCTGAATTTGCTGATAAACCGCCTCGCGATCGTCATTGACGGTCAGCAGCAGATGGCGGGTTAAGCGCTGTTCCGGGCGCATAAACTGCGCTTGATGGCGCAGGTACCAGGTCTGTACCGTCGAGAGATCCGGCTGCGGCGCCTGACGGGCTATATCGGCAAAGGCGATTTCCAGCCGGGCGTGATGCAGCACGATGGCTGCGCGTTCTGGCGCGGTAAAATCTCCCTCATTGAGCCATATGGCGAGCGAGGCGGCGATGTTTTCCCTCAGCGCGACGGGGATTTCACTCTGCGGAACTGCCGCGACGATAGCCTGCTCCATTTGGCGATGGCGCTGCCAGGCCTGCTCAAAAGCCTGCGTATCGGCAGCGTTTAATGCTGCAGGTTCACTATTCCAGCGGCTTCGCGCCAGCCGCTGCCGACCAAAACGTTCCCATGCGTTCATGATTCTCTCTCCTCGACGAGGCTGATAGCCTGTAGCGGTACGGTAAACCAGCGGCCGCTAAAATCGACGGTATAGCTGTCGCCGCGTTCGCCCTGGTCCGTGGCTTCAATGCGCCCCTGTTGACCAGCAGTAACGACCACATTACCGTTGACCGCCAGCGCCATCTGGCAGATGACGGTATCGCCATACTGCAAGTTTCCGGCCAGCCAGGGTTGGGAGACAGGGATCAGCTCCTGCTCACGACAGCCGATTATCCGGCCGCTCTGCGGGAAGTGGATCTGGTAAATAATCTGGTCCTGCAAAAAGACGCCCCAGTCGCGGACAAAACCGATGCTGCCGCGCCTGACCAGCAGCGCGCCGGGCGCGAAGCCCGCAACGGTGCCATCATTGCGAATCGCACGGACTACGCGGACCTCGTCGCTAAAGGTGAATGTTGGCCTCATGTGTCACTCTCCTGAAACTGTTGCAGGTAACTCTCCGCAAGCAGTCGCCGCGCCAGCAGCCACGCGTCCTGAGAGCTCTCCTCCAGCAGGTTGTGCAGCGGCACCTCGGCGCGTAATTTTAGGTGGAAGCTGGCCAGTACCGGCAGGCAGCAGCGGTCTAGCTGCTCGGGCTGATAGGGCACGGAGAAAAACTGAAAAAACGATTCGGCGGATCCGAGTTCGTCTACGCCGGGAATTTGATAAAACCACTCCATGATTACCCCCTTGCCCGTAGCGCGGCTTCGCCGCAGAGTTCGTCATAAATCGCTACCAGCTCATAATCCTTCGGACTGCGCTTCCAGTTTTCGGCAAAGCGGCGGATGGCTGGTAACAGTTGGTTAATTTGCGCCGAATTGAGGTGGTAGCCCATCTGGTCGAAAATGCCGTTGACCGCCTGGCGCCCGGAGTGTTTTCCCAGCACCAGCCGGTAGCTACGGCCTACCAGCGCCGGGTCGATGGACTGATAGCTTTCGCGATCCCGTAGCAGCGCGGCCACGTGAACGCCCGATTCATGGGTAAAAACCAGCTCGCCGACCAGCGGTTGCTGCGGGTCGATGGCTCGCAGCGCCGCTTCCGACACCTTTTGACAGAGCGCTGGAAGCGCCGAAAAATTTACCCCGGTTTCGATACCGAGACAGCGCTCAAGACCCAGCGCGACGCTTTCCAGCGCCGCGTTGCCCGCCCGTTCCCCGAGGCCAAGAATGGTGGTATTGACGCTGGTGGCGCCGGCGCGCACCGCCGCCAGCGTATTGGCGGTGGCCATGCCGAGATCGTTATGGGCATGCATCTCAATTTCGCCGGACCAGACTTCACGCAGAGCGGCTATTTGCGCGGCGGTCGTGAACGGGTCGAGTATGCCAACCGTATCGGCATAGCGCAGGCGCGCGGCGCCGGATTGCTGCGCCACCCTGGCGATATCGCGTAGGGTTTCCCCGCTGGCCCGCGAAGCGTCTTCGCAGCCAATACACACCTGCAGACCCAGGGTATGGGCAAGATGGATAAACGTCGTCAACCGCTCCAGCAGCACTGCGAGCGGCTCACGCAGTTTGTACTGCCGCAGTTTGTCCGAGGCCGGAATTGAAATATCCACCCAGTCGATGCCCAGATCGGCGCTCTGGCGGATTTCCTGCGCGTTCATTCGACACCAGGTCATTAGCGTGGCGTGAGGAAGCTGGCGGCGTACCAGCTGGATCCGTGCGATCTCCTCATCTCCCATTGCCGGGGTGCCCACTTCCATTGCCGCGATCCCCGCGGCATATAGCGCCTCGGCAATGGCAACCTTTTCGCTGGTACGAAAGGCGACGCCGGGGCTCTGTTCGCCATCGCGCAGGGTGGTATCGTTAATCAGCACATGTCTCATCGCCACCCCCGCCTAGCCATAGACCGGCGTGAATACGGCTTCCGCCGGGCGCGGCTTACCGTCCTGCCAATAGGGCGACAGCATCCGCAGTCGATCAATAATCGGTGGCAGCATGTCGATGACGTAATCAATCTCTTTTTCCCGGGTATAGCGGGAGAGAGAAAAACGGATAGTACCGTGGGCCGCGGTATAGGGAATGTTCATTGCTCGCATCACGTGAGAGGGCTCCAGCGAACCTGACGTACAGGCGCTACCGCTGGAGGCGGCAATCCCGA
The DNA here is from genome assembly GCF_050058015.1 of Klebsiella sp. WOUb02. Lineage (NCBI taxonomy): Bacteria > Pseudomonadati > Pseudomonadota > Gammaproteobacteria > Enterobacterales > Enterobacteriaceae > Klebsiella > Klebsiella sp. WOUb02. The sequence goes on along the minus strand of NZ_CP170111.1, from coordinate 366,739 downwards.
CCTGATTCAACAGCAGCAGGATGGCTTCGCCTTCAATAAACTCAAAGGCCAGATTCACCGTGCCGGGCACGCGAGGCTGGCCGCCGCCCATCACCATGACCGATGGGACGCAGGCCAGCAGGCGATGTTCCAGGCGATCGCGCAGTTGGCTAATTTGCCCCATACCCGACAGATGAATGTGTGCCAGCTCGCAGGCCGCGCCCATGCCGACTATCCCGGTGATATTTTCCGTTCCGGCCCGCCGACCGTACTCCTGATGGCCGCCGCGCAGTAGCGGGCGAAAGCGCGTACCCCGGCGCAAATACAGGCAGCCAACGCCTTTTGGACCATGAAACTTATGCGCCGAGCAGGAGAGCATATCGATACGCGTCTTAGCGATGTCTATCGGCACTTTTCCCACGACCTGCACCGCATCGCAGTGAAACAGCGCGCCCTGTTCATGAGCCAGTTCCGCCATCTCGGCGACCGGGAAAATAACCCCGGTTTCGTTATTCGCCCACATCACGCTGACCAGCGCGACCCGTGGGCTGAGCGCCGCGCGGAACTGCGCCATATCCAGCGCGCCATCGCGGTCTACCGCAATACGGTGAATCATGTAGCCCTGACGCTCAAGGTGTTCGCACGCCGCCAGCGTCGCCGGATGCTCGACCGCGCTGGTGATAATTTCGCGGCGTTCCGGCAACAGCGCCACCGCCGAAGCGATAGCGGCAGAGGTTGCCTCAGTGGCGCAGGAGGTGAAGATTATCTCGCTGGGATATTCCGCGCCCAGCAGCGCCGCAACCTGCTGATGCGCTCGCTCCAGAGCCGCCTGGGCCGGTATACCAAAGTCATGAATGGAGGAGGGATTGCCATAAAAATCCGTCAAAAAGGGCATCATCGCTTCCAGAACCATCGGGTCTAAGCGGGTGGTGGCGTTGTTATCGAGATAAACCTGTTTCATCTTGTCCCCCTTGGGTCAGTTAACCGCGGCCTACGCCGCCACCACTTCCATATAACAGCCGGTACGTTCCATCAGTTTTTGCTGCAGCCAGGCCAGGGTCATGTCGGTCATCATGCAGCCGCTACAGCTGCCGGAGAGGCTTACTGTCACCTGGTGGTTAGCCACGCTGAGAAGGGTCATGTCGCCGCCGTCGACCTGAATGTGCGGGCGTAGCTCAGCGATGGTATCGACGACGCTCTGCCAGTGCGGGTCTTTACTGCTGGCCTGGGGCAGGAGAGGCTCAGGCTGCTGGGCGAGGATCTCTGCCAGCGTCAGTTCGATTTTTTCATGGCAGGACGTGCAGCCGCCGCCCGCTTTGGTGTAGTTGATCACCTCTTCAAGCGTGGTCAGGCCATTGCTCAGCACGGCGCGGCGAATGTGTCCTTCATCAACGCCGAAGCATTTGCAAATCAGCTTGCCCTCATCATGTTCCTCTTCGAGGTTCTCACCGCGAAAGTTGGCGATAGCGGCGCGCAATGCCTCCTGGCCCATCACCGAGCAGTGCATTTTCTGCGGCGGCAGCCCGTCAAGATAGTCGGCGATCTGCTGGTTGGTGACCTGCCCGGCTTCGGTCAGGGTGTGGCCGATGATCAGTTCCGTCAGGGCGGATGAAGAGGCTATCGCGCTGCCGCAGCCAAAGGTCTGGAATCCGGCCTCCTGAATCACTTCGGTTTGCGGGTCAACGCGCAGCATCAGGCGCAGCGCATCGCCGCAGCTTAATGAACCCACATCACCTACCGCATTGGCGTTGTCCACCACGCGCGCGTTGCGGGGATTAAAAAAATGGTCTTTCACTTTCTCGGAGTAATTCCACATGCTGTCAGCTCCAGGGATGATGACGGAAAACGCCGGGGCGCGGTTCACCGCAGAAAAACGGTGGTGATAACGAACAAGCAAATGCAGTACCAAAGCGTAAAATCGTTTATTTTTTAATCTGTTAGCCGCTTAACATGACAAGAGACGGCCGACAGTGTCGTTATTTTTTGTGGGATTTGTCACAGAAACGACACGGTTAGCGATGCGGGTCCAGATCCTCCTGCCACTCCTGCTCTTCAAGTAGCCGGGTAAACCGCTCAGGGTCGCGCTGGCGTGCGCTTTTGCGCTGCCCTTTGTCATACCAGTAGAGTTGGATTTCCTGGAGTAAACCGACAATGGTGGTGTCTGCGGGCACGCGTTCGGCGCGAACGCCAACCTGCAGCAGCTGGCGAAAAACCGCATCGCCGATCGCCACGCAGAACAGCGTGACGCAATCTTCGAGGGCATGAATTTTCCGGGTGATCTTCTCCGCCTGATGGCCGTTTTCGACCGAGAAATCAACCACCCGGATGAGGGTGACCCGATCCTCTTTGACGCCGTACACCACCAGCCGCGGCGTGGCGCCAAAGTGCTGATCGACATGACGATAGTCGGAGCTGGCGAAGGCGACTTTCATCGACCACTCATCGGAATGGACCATATCAAACTGACGGTTAATGGGCGACATAAGCGGCTCCTGAAGTGAGTGGGTTTTCCGCGTTCTGGCGAAGCGGCGAACGGTAGATTGCAATGTGGCGATGCCGCTCGCGCATCAGGTTCGCCAGTTCAAATAGCGTATCGCGCATGCCGCTGTATCCCTGACGAACCCGGCGGAATTCACCGAGCTTGTCAAAAAGCGGAAATCCAGCGCGAACCAGCGGCAGCGCAAACTGTTCGGCCAGATCGCAGGCGTGGGAATTGGCCACCAGCAGGTCGGCGGGCTGCGCGCACAACAGGTTTTGCAGATCCTCCAAATCTCCCGGTACTACGCGCTCAACCGGTAGCTGACGCAGGCTGGGATGGCCGGTAGGGGCGACCAGCGGGCCGGTCTGCATTCCCTGGCTGCTGGCGAAGTCGCACCACGCCGCTAGCTGGTCGCCTTCCGCCGCAATCGCCATGCGCCGATCCTGGAGCCACATATGACAGTCGATCATCGCATCCTGGAGCTGTCCGCGCTGGCGCTCAATCCACTGCGGAACGCCGCGTCTGGACACTTTTGCCAGCTGGTGGATGAACGCATCGCAGTGTGCAAGGGTCATCAGGTGCGGCAAGGCGATAACCTCCCCTCGGCTACGCTGGGCCAGCAGCGATGATGCGCGACTAAGGGAGACGCCAATCGCGAAGCTGCACAGGCTTTGCCCCATCTGCTCTATCTGACGCAGCGGCGTCCCGCCTTGAGTGACCGGCGAGAAATCGCCCTGCGCCAGGTGCCCGTCCATCGATTGCGCCAGGTCCGGCAGAATAATGGGCTGCAGGCCAAACGCTTCCACGCATCTGCGCAGCCATTCGATATCGCCCGGTGAGCAAAGGTGGCTGAGCAGCAGGTTGACCCGGCGATTACGCTGTCCGGGGCGCGGCGTCGGCGCGATCCACTGCTCAATAATGCTTTCCAGCACGGCGCTGAAGCCGTTTTCCATCGAGCCATAAAAGTCCGGACTGTTCACCGTCAATATCGCCACCCCTTTATGCCGCGGATACTCTTCGCGAAACTGGCGTACGACCCGGGAAATATCGCTGCCCTGAGCCTCCGACAGCCCGGTGCTGAGTAGTACGATGGCCTGCGGATTGTTGCGCAGGCACAGGGTATTGAGCGCGGTGGAAATATTGCCATCCGCTCCCATAATCGTCGAAGTGGGATCCATCGCCGTTGACTGTAAGGGCACCGGGTCGTGGAAGTGCTGAATAAAAAAGACCTTGGCGAAGGCGCTGCATCCCTGTGCACCGTGGACCAGCGGAATGCAGTGTTCGATCCCCAGACTGGCGAGGATCGCGCCGAGCGGTTGGCCGGTTTTGATTGGGCTGACCGCCAGCGGTTTATGGGTGTGGAAAATTTCTGCCATGGTGTACTCCTTAATGCCAGGGGGCGCGGGCATGGGTTTGCGGCCAGATGGGGCTGTTGATGGTCTGAGCGATTTGCCGGGCAAGGGTGACGATGCCCTGGTAACCGGCGAAGGCGTGTTCGCGCTCCTGATTGATATCGAGAAATGGCAGCCTGGCTTTATACGCGGTATACATATTGCGCCCTCCGGCGATCATCAGGTCGGCCTGATAGCGATAGACCACATCGAGCAGGGTGCGGGCGTTGCCTTCATCCAGCATGACCGCCTCATCGCCCATCAATTCGCGGATCCGCTGTTTATCTTCTTCGGTGGATTTACGCGTGCCGCTTGCTACCACGGTCATCCCTAAATCCTGTAGCGCTGACACCACTGACCAGGATTTTACGCCGCCGGTATAGAGCAGCGCTTTGCGTCCGCGAAGATGCTCGCGCCACGGTTGTAGCTCCCGTTCTACGGCCTGTTCCTCCCGTGCAATCAGCGCGTCGGTGCGGCGACATAAATCGCCATCACCCAGCAGGGCCGTCAGCTGGCGCAAGGCGTCGGAGGTGGCGCGAATGCCGTAAAAACTACCTTCGAACCACGGCGTGCCGTAGCGCTGCTCCAGCGCTCTGGCGACGTTGATTAACGCCCGAGAACAGACCAGCATATTGGCCTGCGCCCGGTGCATAGTCTGGATTTCGGCAAAACGGCCATCACCGGAGAGACTACCGAGTACACGGATCCCCAGTTCATCCAGCAGCGGCTGAATATGCCAAAACTCGCCGGCGATATTGAATTCGCCAATCAGGCCAATATCGTGGCGATGCTCCGGGGCGAACGGCGAGGCGTCGGGCCAGGGGGCGGGCTCGCGCTGGCCGATCACCCGCTTAACCATCACTTCGCCCGCCAGCCGGTTGCCGAGGTTTTTACTGCCGTAAAAACCGGCGGCGTCAACGGCGATAACCGGTACGCCGGTGGTGGTCTGTGCGGCCTGGCATACTGCTTCAAGGTCATCGCCCTCCATTGCCGGCACGCAGGTGTTGTAGATAAAGACCGCTGCCGGGTGATAGTGCGTGACGATATGACGAACCGCGTGAAACAGGCGACGTTCGCCGCGGCCCATAATCACATCCTGTTCGTTGAGGTCGGTGGTGAATCCGAGTCGGTTGATGACAGGTCCGGAGCTCATACTGCCGCGGTTATCCCACGAGCTGCCCGCGCAGCCGATAGGACCGTGCACCAGATGCGCTACATCGGCGATAGGCAATAAGGTTATCTGCGCGCCGTCGAACGCGCAGCCACCCGCAGTGGCGCCGGGTTTGGGCGCGCTGCAGCCGGATTTCTGTTTATGGTTGTGTTCACAGGCCGGTTCATCCAGCAGCGCCAGAATTTCATTTCCCTTCATAGTGACCTCGTTGACGGTGGGGGATAAGGGGGAAGATGCAATTCGCGCTCCATAAACGGAGCCTTGATTTTTAAAGAAAAGATGTTGTTGGCTTTGCGACAAAGCCAACAATCAGACAAGGTGATAACGGGGCGTGTCTTGTTTTGGCGAATAAAGATAAGTGGAATGTTCCGTATCACGGCGATACCGCGCGTCTTATTGATGACCGCTGTGGGTGAACGGCATGGGGGGCGCCCGCCCTCTGGCCACCGTCCTGGTGGCCAGTACTGGATGCGTGCCTGCGTTCTCGCCAATTTTCTTGATGCGCCAAACCCATCGCTGCTGCACTAGCTCTGTCCTGCAACGACCTGCATGCGGAAGGTTGTTGATGTACCCACCGGTAGGCTTAAAAAAAAGCCCGCGGGGTCAGCGGGCAACAGGCACAAAACAGAGATTAAAACACCCGTTCTTCCAGAGGATTCTCCCTGTTAAGCCGCTTCGCCAGCCACGGCGGCAAACGCCCGGCCAGCAGCGCGTTGATGGCCTCGCACTGGGCCTGAATCGTGGTCCCGGGCTGTGCTTTCATCGGGTGGATCCGGTGGCGGATCAACCGGGCGGCGGCGGGGCCGCCGATCTCCTGACAAAACAGCAGCTGGCAATCATCAAGCAGCCGGGCGCGCACTTCGCTGGCCTCCTGCTGATGGGGCGTTGACGGATAGCGGCGCAGGTCGTACAGCCAGCCGCCTTGCTCATCGAAAGCGTAGATAAAAAACAGCCGCCCCTGGCCGAAATGGCCGTTAATGATCAGGCCATCCCGGGAGCAAAATGCCACCAGCAGACTGCGGCGAGCGCTGGGCGGGGCGGGCGATGCGCAAATGGACGGGCAACCCGCCCTGTAAGCTCGCCATCACCCGCGACCAGCGGGCGGGGGACATGACCGCGGTGGTTGAGGGAAAGGAGGCGACCAGCTGCGGCTGCGTCAGAGCGGCCAGCCGCTCAGGGGTTAGCGTCTCGCCGCTTTCCTGCGCCAGCCAGTCTAAGATTTGCGCCGGTTGCAGATCCGGCAGCGTCTGGAAGAGCGCCAGCAGACGCCAGAAAAGGGTATCGTTGTCGGACATCTCCAGCTCCTTATATCAGCGTATTACGGGTCGCACGCAGGCTTATCGGGAAGGCGGGCCGCTCCGGCTGCGGGTTGACGTAGTAGCGCCCGCCGCCCTCCAGCGAAATCGCGCCGCCCCAGCGGTCAACGTCGTTATGCTCAATCTGTATCACCCGTGCTTCCAGATCCTGTTTGGCGATATAGGCATACAGATCCGCGCCGCGCTCACGAAAAATCACGATAGGCATAGCCCCTCCAGGCCCCGCTTTCGCGGGGCGGCAAATGGTTAACGGACGAGGTCGAAGCTGTAATCGGTTTTGCCTAACTGGCCGGTGTCGTTATCCAGTTTCTCCAGCACGGCGTTCACCAGCGTCGTGACGATGTTCATGGCGCCTTCATAGCCCCAGGTGGTCTGACGGTGCAGGTGGTGACGGTCGAACAGCGGAAAGCCGAGACGGATGAGCGGTACCTCAAAAGCTTTGCCCTTCGCCAGGGTATCGCGCTGGATAAATTTGCCGTAGGAGTTGCCTATCATAAAGTCCGGCTGGCGGGTGAACATCAGCGAACGGAAGTGCCACAAGTCGCAGTTGATGAACACTTCGCTGTCGCGACCGTAGGGCGAGGCCTCCAGCATTTTCTTCATCGCCTTCAGCCAGCGCTTGTTGGCGTTATGGCTCAGGATCACCGTCGGCTCGCAGCCGAGTTCCAGCAGGAAGCGGGCCAGCCCCATCACAAAGTCAGGGTCGCCGTACAGGCCAAATTTCTTGCCATGCAGCCAGGTGTGGGAGTCGAGCATCATGTCGACCAGCCGTCCGCGCTCAAGGGTGAGGGCGTCGGCGATCGGCCTGCCGCTGAGCTGGCTGACGGTCATCAGCAGTTCGTCTGTAGCGGCCAAGCCCAGCGGGATCGCCACCTCGGTCGCCGGTTGATTCCACATATCCTGCACCACTTTTTTACTTTTTAGCAGCTGCCACGGCTGCAGGAGCAGCGTATCGATGGCGTCCGGGGCCTCCTTCATCTCCTGCTGGGTGGTGCCGCCCGCATACATCCGATAATGGCCGTCGGCGGGGGTATCAAGGACCTCCGACGGATCGGAGAGCAGGCTGCACGGCACCGCCATCTGCGCCATCATCCGCTTCAGCACACGGAAGTTGCCGAGATAGGTCTCAAAGCCGGTGACAAGGTTGAGTTTTTGCAGTTTGCCCGGCTGCCCTTGATAGTCGGCGGTAAAGGTTTTGGCGAACCCTTCGAACATATTGTCCCAGCCGGTGACGTGGCTGCCGATAAAGCTTGGCGTATGGGCATGCGGCACGGCGATATTGCTGTCGACAAAACCGTCTTTTTTGGCGTTGGCGATAAACGCCTGCAGATCGTCGCCAATAACCTCCGCCATGCAGGTGGTGGAGACCGCGATGATCTCCGGTTTGTACAGCGCGCTGGCGTTCCGTAGCCCGAGATTCATATTGTTGTTGCCGCCGAAGACCGCCGCGTCTTCGGTCATCGAGTCGGAAACGCAGGCGATCGGCTCTTTGAAATGGCGGTTAAAATAGGTACGAAAATAGGCCACGCATCCCTGGGAGCCGTGAACATAGGGCAGGGTGTTGGCAAACCCTAGCGAACAGAGCACTGCGCCCAGCGGCTGGCAGGCTTTTGCCGGGTCAACGGTTAGCGCCTCGCGCTGAAAGTTCAGCGCTTCATATTCGGCGGTGGTGGTCCAGGCGAATACCTCCTGCACGCGCCGGGCGTCGTGCGCCTCTTCCAGCTTCCGCTTAGTGCGGAACAGCTCCTGGTATTCATCCTGTTCAAATAGCGGATAACAGCTATTAATCTTGTCAATCGTTTGGCTCATGGTGTTCTCCTCCCGCGCCACAAATCGGTGAACAGACGGGACAATAAATGGGCAATCACGCAGACTTCAGCCACGGGGCGATCAGTTCGTTCCACGCCGGGTTGTTTAAGGTCATATCCATATCGCGGGCAAAAATGGCGAAACCATCGTAGCCGTGGTATGGGCCGGAGTAGTCCCACGAGTGCATCTGGCGGAACGGAACCCCCATTTTCTGGAAGATATATTTTTCCTTGATCCCGGAGCCGATAAGGTCAGGCTTCAGCGCTTTGACAAACGCCTCCAGCTCATAGCTGCTGGCGTCATCGAACAGCAGGGTGCCTTCTTTCAGATCCGGCAGGGTACGGTCGTAGTCATCGTTATGGGCAAATTCATACCCGGCGGCGATGATCTCCATACCCAGATCCTCATAGGCGCCAATAACGTGCCGTGGCCGCAGGCCGCCCATATAGAGCAGCACCTTGCGCCCTTCAAGCCGTGGGCGATATTTGGCGATTATCGCCGCCATTTGCGCCTCATATCTGGCGATGACCGCTTCAGCGTTAGCGCGAATCGTGTCGTCAAACCGATCGGCGATTTTGCGTAGCGACTCGGCGACTTTGGTTGGGCCGAAGAAGTTGTACTCCATCCACGGGATCTGATGTTTCTCCTCCATATGGCGGGCGATATAGTTCATTGAGCGGTAGCAGTGAACCAGGTTCAGCTTGACGAAGGGGGTGTTCTCCATTTCCACCAGCGTGCCGTCGCCTGACCACTGGGCGACCACACGTAGCCCCATCTCTTCAAGCAGAATGCGCGAGGCCCAGGCGTCGCCGCCGATGTTGTAGTCGCCGATAATTGCCACATCATAAGGCGTGGCTTCAAAGGGCTGGCCTTCACGATTGTTGAGGACCCAGTCGCGAACGACATCGTTGGCGATATGGTGCCCCAGCGACTGCGACACACCGCGAAAGCCTTCGCAACGCACTGGAATTACCGGTTTATCCAGCGCTTTGCTGCTGGCATTGGCCACTGCGCTGATATCATCGCCGATAAGCCCCACCGGGCATTCCGACTGAATCGTGATCCCTTTGGTAAGCGGGAACAGCAACTCCATCTCCTCAATCAGTTTGCTGAGCTTTTTATCGCCGCCAAAGACGATGTCGCGCTCCTGAAAATCAGAGGTGAAGTTTAGCGTGCCGAAGCTGTTGACGCCGCTGACCCCGGTGTAGTAGTTGCGTCGTCCGGCGCGTGAATACTGGCCGCAGCCGATCGGCCCGTGTGAGATATGGGCCATATCCTTGATTGGCCCAAATACCACCCCTTTGGAACCGGCGTAGGCGCATCCGCGTACGGTCATCACGCCGGGTTGCGATTTGCGGTTAGAGATAATGCACTTGCCGACGCTCTCCATTTCTGGATCGCTGACCATCATGTGCTTTCTGCGCTCTTTTCGCGCGGTTTCCGGGAACACCTCCAGTACTTCCTGGATCAGCGCCAGATTGCGTTCGCCCGTTGCGTTGGTCATCATAATTGTCCTGTGCTCAGGCCGCGTTTTCTTCGGCGGCGGTTTTACCAATGATGCTGGTGTCTTCCTCTTCCATGATGCCGAACTCCATCAGCAGCGATTCCAGCTCATCCATGGTGCAGGGCGTCGGCACCACTTTCATGGTGTTGTTGACGATCTTCTGCGCCAGAGTGCGGTATTCGTTGGCCTGCTGGCAGGCGGGGTCGTACTCAATAACCGTCATCCGGCGGATCTCCGCTCGCTGTACGATGTTGTCGCGAGGCACAAAGTGAATCATTTGAGTGCCGAGTTTCTCCGCCAGCGCCATAATCAGCTCATCTTCGCGGTCGGTTTGGCGCGAGTTACAAATCAAACCGCCGAGACGTACCTTGCCGGACTTGGCGTATTTAACGATCCCTTTGGAGATATTGTTGGCGGCGTACATCGCCATCATCTCGCCAGAGCAGACGATGTAGATCTCCTGGGCTTTGTTTTCACGAATGGGCATCGCAAAGCCGCCGCAGACCACATCGCCTAGCACGTCGTAGAACACGAAATCGAGATCGTCCTCATAAGCACCTTCCTCCTCAAGGAAGTTGATCGCTGTGATAACCCCGCGTCCCGCGCAGCCAACTCCTGGCTCCGGGCCGCCGGATTCCGCGCAGCGCACGTCGCCGTAGCCGATTTGCAGGACATCTTCGAGTTCGAGGTCCTCAACCGATCCCACTTCAGCGGCCATTTCCATAATGGTGTTCTGTGCCTTAGCGTGGAGGATCAGGCGGGTGGAGTCCGCTTTCGGATCGCAGCCGACGATCATTACTTTCTTACCCATCTCCGCCAGCGCGGCGACAAGGTTCTGCGTGGTGGTGGATTTGCCGATACCGCCTTTACCGTAGATAGCGCATTGACGCATGGTCATGGTGACTTCTCCTGTTGTTGAGTGTTTGCCAGCAGAGAAGTGCAGGGAACATACCAGTCGCGAAATTACATTTAATTAATTGATTAGTCTTACTTTGTTTGTGAGTGGTTGCGGCAGGCGTAAAACAAAACAGGACAATAAGACGACCAAATGTGAGAAACAGAACAATTCTGCTCGCCGGGCCAATTGTGGCGCTTTGTCGCCTGTTGGACAGCTTGTCGCGCTCTGTGTCTTATTCCACGCAATCTCTCCTCGCCATGCCGCGCAGAAATACACATAACAAATTGAATTAAAGGAAATTGTTTTGTAATGCGCGAGCTGGCACAGGCTGTGCTTAAGCCTCAAACAGGTTTTGCCGCTCGCTGACGCGGTGAAGATGCCTCTCACCTTTGAGGATTGAACAATGTCCGGAAAAATGAAAACAATGGATGGCAACGCTGCGGCGGCCTGGATCTCCTATGCCTTTACTGATGTCGCGGCTATCTACCCCATCACGCCTTCCACGCCGATGGCGGAAAATGTCGATGAATGGGCGGCGCAGGGGAGAAAGAACCTCTTTGGCCAACCGGTACGCTTAATGGAGATGCAGTCAGAAGCCGGAGCGGCAGGTGCGGTACACGGTGCTCTGCAGGCCGGCGCGCTCACCACCACCTATACGGCCTCCCAGGGGCTGCTGCTGATGATCCCGAATCTGTACAAAATTGCCGGTGAGCTGCTGCCGGGGGTTTTTCACGTTAGCGCACGGGCGCTGGCCACCAACTCGCTGAATATTTTCGGCGATCACCAGGACGTGATGGCCGTTCGTCAGACCGGTTGCGCGATGCTGGCGGAGAACAACGTCCAGCAGGTGATGGATTTATCCGCCGTGGCACATTTGGCGGCGATTAAGGGCCGTATTCCGTTTGTGAACTTTTTCGATGGTTTTCGCACATCGCACGAAATTCAAAAAATCGAGGTGCTGGAATATGAGCAACTGGAGACGCTGCTGGACAGGACTGCGTTGGACAGCTTTCGTCGTAACGCACTGCACCCGGATCACCCGGTCATTCGCGGAACCGCGCAAAACCCGGATATCTACTTTCAGGAGCGGGAAGCGAGCAACCGCTTTTACCAGGCGCTCCCCGACCTTGTCGAAAGCTATATGGCGCAAATCAGCGCCATAACCGGACGGGAATACCATCTGTTTAACTATTCCGGCGCGCCGGATGCCGAACGCGTCATTATCGCTATGGGGTCGGTCTGTGACACTATTCAGGAAGTGGTGGATGCGCTGAATGAGGCGGGAGAGAAAGTGGGGTTGCTCAGCGTGCATCTGTTCCGGCCTTTTTCGCTGGCGCATTTTTTTGCGCAGTTGCCGAAAACTGTTCAGCGGGTTGCCGTGCTGGACCGAACTAAAGAGTCGGGTGCCCAGGCCGAGCCTCTGTGCCTGGATGTTAAAAATGCCTTTTACCATCACGATGATGCGCCGCTGATTGTCGGTGGACGCTACGCGCTGGGCGGTAAGGATGTTCTGCCCAACGATATTGCCGCCGTCTTTGACAATCTGAACAAACCGCTGCCGATGGACGGGTTTACGCTGGGCATTGTCGATGATGTCACCTTTACCTCATTACCGCCACGCCAGGCGACGCTGACGGTTTCTCACGCGGGTATCACCGCCTGTAAATTTTGGGGGATGGGGTCGGATGGTACGGTAGGCGCTAATAAAAGCGCGATTAAGATTATCGGCGACAAGACCGGGCTCTACGCCCAGGCCTATTTCTCCTATGACTCGAAAAAATCCGGCGGCATTACCGTTTCGCACCTGCGCTTCGGAGATCGGCCCATTACCTCACCCTATCTGATACACCGGGCGGATTTTATCTCCTGCTCGCAGCAATCCTACGTTGAACGCTATGATCTGCTCGACGGGTTAAAATCGGGCGGAACCTTTTTGCTCAACTGCAGCTGGTCCGATGCGGAGCTGGAGCAGTATTTGCCCGTTAGCGTTAAGCGCTATCTGGCGCGGGAAAATATCCATTTTTATACCCTGAACGCTGTGGATATCGCCCGCGAACTCGGGCTGGGCGGACGGTTCAATATGCTGATGCAGGCGGCGTTTTTTAAGCTGGCGGCGATTATCGACCCGCAAACCGCTGCGGATTACCTCAAGCAGGCGGTTGAAAAAAGCTACGGTAGCAAAGGGGCGGCAGTGATCGAGATGAACCAGCGGGCGATCGAGCTGGGCATGGCCTCGCTGCATCAGGTTACGATTCCGGCACACTGGGCGACGTTGGATGAACCCGTGGAGCAGTCTTCAGCCATGATGCCGGATTTCATCCGCGATATTCTGCAACCGATGAACCGCCAGCGTGGCGACCAGCTGCCGGTGAGCGCTTTTGTCGGGATGGAAGACGGGACGTTTCCATCGGGGACCGCCGCCTGGGAGAAACGCGGCATCGCGTTGGAAGTCCCGGTCTGGCAGCCCGACGGCTGCACACAATGTAACCAGTGCGCCTTCATCTGCCCCCATGCGGCAATTCGCCCGGCGTTGCTTAATTGCGCAGAACAGGACGCTGCCCCCCCTGCGCTGCTGAGCAAGCCAGCGCAGGGGGCGAAGGAGTATCACTACCACCTGGCTGTCTCGCCGCTGGATTGCTCTGGCTGCGGTAACTGCGTGGATATTTGTCCTTCGCGCGGCAAAGCGTTAAAAATGCAGTCTCTCGATAGCCAGCGCCAGATGGCGCCAGTCTGGGACTATGCGCTGGCGTTGGCGCCAAAAAGCAATCCGTTTCGTAAAACGACGGTCAAAGGCAGCCAGTTCGAAACGCCGTTGCTGGAGTTTTCCGGCGCCTGCGCAGGCTGCGGCGAAACGCCCTATGCGCGTCTGATAACCCAGCTCTTTGGTGACAGAATGCTGATTGCCAACGCCACCGGCTGCTCCTCTATCTGGGGGGCCAGCGCGCCGTCAATTCCCTATACCACCAACCACCGCGGCCACGGCCCGGCGTGGGCGAACTCGTTGTTTGAAGATAACGCGGAATTTGGTCTCGGTATGATGCTTGGCGGCCAGGCCGTGCGTAAACAAATCGCCACGGATATCACCGCCGCGCTGGAATTGCCGATAGGCGATGAGCTTATTGACGCCATGCGCCAGTGGCTGGCGCAGCAGGATGAGGGCGAAGGAACCCGCGAGCGTGCGGATCGGTTGAGCGAACGGCTCGCGCAGGAAAAAGAGGGCTCTCCGCTACTGGAGCAGCTCTGGCAGAACCGCGACTATTTTACCAAGCGCTCGCAGTGGATATTCGGCGGCGATGGCTGGGCGTATGATATTGGCTTTGGTGGCCTCGATCATGTACTGGCCAGCGGTGAGGATGTCAATATTCTGGTATTTGATACTGAGGTCTATTCCAACACTGGCGGTCAGTCGTCTAAATCGACCCCGGTGGCGGCAATTGCCAAATTCGCAGCCCAAGGGAAACGCACGCGTAAGAAAGATCTCGGCATGATGGCGATGAGCTACGGTAATGTTTATGTCGCACAGATTGCGATGGGGGCCGATAAAGATCAGACCCTACGGGCTATTGCGGAAGCTGAAGCCTGGCCTGGACCGTCGCTGGTGATTGCTTATGCCGCCTGTATTAACCACGGACTGAAAGCCGGGATGCGCTGTAGTCAGCGTGAGGCGAAGAGGGCGGTTGAAGCGGGATACTGGCACCTGTGGCGCTATCATCCCCAGCGCGAAGCCGAAGGCAAAACGCCGTTTATGCTCGATTCCGAAGAGCCGGAAGAGAGCTTCCGCGACTTTTTACTTGGCGAAGTTCGCTATGCCTCATTACACAAAATGACGCCGCATCTTGCAGATGCGCTTTTCAGCCGAACCGAGGAGGATGCACGGGCCCGTTTTGCGCAGTATCGGCGGCTGTCCGGTGAGGAATAGCCGGACTAGAGGGCCAGATGATGGCGCCTCACTGTCAAATGGCCATGATGCGCTCACGAATGATAACAGGAGCAAAATATGTTCACCGGTATTGTAAGCGGCACCGCTGAGGTCTTGTCTATCGACGAAAAAGACAATTTTCGTACTCATGTGTAAGCGCCCCGGCAACGACGTCTGTCGACGTACCTTTAATCCGGTGATGATAGAGTCCACTTAATTTTTAAATGGACTCTATCACAAATGACCCAACCGACAGTCCCACGCCAGCGGGCTACCTACTCCATGCCGTTCAAACTCGACCTGGTTCAGCGATCACTGCAACCCGGTGCCTGCGTGGCACGGCTTGCCCGCCAGAACGGGATTAATGACAACCTGCTGTTCACCTGGCGTCAGCGCTATCGTCATCTGGTTGATGAGCCATCTGATACACCCCCAGCACCGGCCATTATCAGTGACGATATCGTTCCTGTTGTGACCACCGAATACTCACGACCCGCGCTGCCCGAGCTCCCGGCAGCATCAGCGCAAAGCCTGCCACCGGATGCCGGGCAATGCTGTGAGGTCAGTATCGGCCGTGCACGCCTGAAGCTGTCCGGCAACCTCACCCCGGCCATGCTGTCGGCTCTGGTTCGCGAACTGAAGAGAGGTGGCTGATGATATCCCTTCCTGCGGGTTCCCGCATCTGGCTGGTGACGGGCGTTACCGACATGAGAAACGGCTTCAACGGCCTGGCCTCCCGCGTGCAGAATGTCCTCAACGAGGACCCATTCAGCGGCCACCTGTTCATCTTCCGGGGGCGCCGTGGTGATATGGTAAAGCTACTGTGGTCCGATGAGGATGGTCTGTGCCTGTTCATCAAACGTCTTGAGCGTGGACACTTCGTCTGGCCCGCTGTCAGCGACGGGAAGATCCATCTGACCCCGGCGCAACTGGCTATGCTGCTGGAAGGCCTCAACTGGAAACATCCACAGTCATCACAACGTCCTGGCCTGCGGGTGTAACCTGTTGTAATGTCGGGTGTATGAAAAATGAACTCCCTGACGATATCGACCAGTTAAAAGCCATGCTGCGTAAACAGCGGGCGATGCTGAACGACCAGCAGACCCGGTTGCGCCAGTATGCAGGCCAGGTGGCGGGTTATGAGCAGGAAATCAACCGCCTGAAAGCACAGCTGGATAAACTACGGCGAATGCTGTTCGGTCAGAGTTCGGAAAAGAGCCGTAATAAGCTGGAAAACAAAATCCGCCAGGCAGAGAAACGGTTGTCAGAGCTGGAAAGCCGACTGGAGGCGGCAAAAACCTGCCTGAATGGCAACGAGCCGGTACCGGATATACCAGCAGATAGTGTTGTCGTGTCGCAAACGACGCCAGAAAAACCCACCCGCCACACCGCCCGAAAACCGCTGCCAGCCGACCTGCCTCGGGAAACACAGACCTTACTGCCAGCGACCAGCGTCTGCCTGTCATGTGGTGGAGAGTCTGAAGGTGATGGGAGAAACTCTCTCTGAGCAACTGGAGATCATCAAAACCGCCTTTAAAATCATCGAAACGGTCCGACCGAAGCTGGCGTGCAGCCGGTGCGACGTTATCGTGCAGGCCCCGCTCCCGGCAAAGCCGGTAGAAGGCAGTCGTGTGGGCAGCAGCCTGCTGGCCCGCATCCTGGTCGGAAAATATGTGGAGCATACGCCGCTGTACCGGCAGACAGAAATCTACGCCCGTCATGGACTGGCGCTGAGCCGTAACACGATGGTCCGCTGGGTCGCGATGATGGGCAACCGGCTTCGTCCGCTGCATGAGGCGCTCAACCAGTACGTTATGCAGGCTGGCAAGGTGCACACTGATGACACGCCGGTCAGGGTGCTGGAGCCCGGGAGTGGTAAAACGCGAACCGGTCGGCTGTGGGTCTACGTCCGGGATGACCGTAACGCCGGGGTGCCAGAACCGCCGGCAGTCTGGTTCTCGTACTCAGCGGACCGTAAGGGGGAACATCCTCAGCGACATCTCTCAGGGTACAGAGGCGTGCTTCAGGCAGATGCGTACGGTGCTTACGACACGCTGTATGAGTCCGGGCACATCAGAGAAGCAGCGTGCATGGCGCATGCCAGAAGGAAAATCCACGATGAGCATGTTCGACGCCCGACAGAAATGACGAATGAAGCGCTGAACCGTATAGGTGCGTTGTATGCCATCGAGGCGGAAATACGCGGCAGCCCGGCCGGGAAACGGCTGCAGATAAGAAAAGCACGGTCGGTTCCGCTGATGACATCGCTGCACGAGTGGATAGAGGCGCAAATGACGACGCTGTCGGTTCACGCGGAGACGGCGAAGGCGTTCGCGTACATACTGAAACAGTGGCACGCCCTGAATGAGTACTGCCGTAACGGTCAGGTGGAAATCGACAATAACATCGGAGAAAACGCGCTGCGCGCGGTGGCGGTTGGCAGAAAGAACTACCTGTTCTTCGGCTCTGACAACGGGGGTGAGGCAGCAGCCATCATCTACAGCCTGCTTGGCACCTGCAAACTGAACGGTGTGGAGCCGGAAGGTTGGTTGTGCGAGGTGATAAGCAAGATCAACGACTGGCCTTCAAACCGGGTACATGAGCTGCTGCCCTGGAACCTATCCTCCGTAAAATAATCCTTACGCCACGTTCATTATGGGGCGCTTACACTCATGTGGTGAAGTTACCTGCACAACTACTCCCTGGGTTGGAAACCGGTGGATCGGTGGCACACAACGTTTGTTGCCTGACCGTCACCAGGATCGTTGGGGCGAGAGTCAGTTTTGACTTAATGCAAGAGACGCTATGCGTGACCAATCTGGGAACGCTTCGCTAAATAGCTGCGCGGAATAGTAGATCACTTTAAGTGTATTAGTCGCGACTTGAGCTGACACTGAGCCTTGAAAGGCTGAGAGTTACCGGTTTTGATATGGGTGTCGAATCCTTATACAAAACGCGAGGTAACTCTCATGCTTTATACTAACAATCCCATCATCAAACACAAAGCCGGCCTGCTCAATCTGGCCGAAGAACTCGGTAACGTTTCAAAAGCCTGTAAAATCATGGGCGTGTCACGCGACACCTTTTATCGTTATCAGGCGCTGGCTGAAGAAGGCGGTATTGACGCGCTGATTAATCAAAACCGCAGAGTCCCTAACCTGAAGAACCGCGCCGATGAAGCCACTGAACACGCGGTTGTTGAGTATGCCGTTGAGTTCCCGGCTCATGGTCAGCACCGGACCAGTAATGAACTGCGTAAAAAAGGCGTGTTTATCTCCGGCAGCGGCGTGCGCTCCATCTGGCAACGACACGACCTGGAGAACAGTAGCGCCCTTACAGGGCGAGCGTCACCGCTTCGCGGTTCCGGGGCTTTGCATGCCCTGAACCCCGTTTTATACTCTACAGCATGTATATTCCACGCCCCGCAAAATTGCTCTTCACCGTCGATGACGGCTGGAATTCGTTTCTCGGAAAATTCAGTGACCGCGTCACTCCCTGGACCCGCCTCTGCGTAGAACGCATGCTCGCCTGCGGCACCACGACCATGGGCGTACGCCGCTTCTGCTGTGCATCACCGGACTGCACCCACTCCCGCTTTTTCTGCCAGAGCCTGCAAATCAAAGGCCTGCAGCTCCTGCGGCTTCAAAGCCACTGAGCAGTGGGTAGCCCGGCAGAGTCATATCCTTCCCGACTGCGACTGGCAGCACATTACCTTTACCATGCCCCACCTCCTCTGGCCCTTTTTCAACAACAACTGGCCATTACTGAATGCACTCTTCCGCGCCGCCACCCGCGCCATGCTTCGCTGGGCCCGCAGACAGGGCGTGGAGGTCGGGATCTTCTGCGCCCTGCATACATACGGCCGCCAGCTCAATCAGCACCCGCACATTCACCTCTCCGTCACCCGCGGCGGGCTGGATATCAGGCATGGCGTCTGGCGCGACCTCTTCTTTAAGAAACATGCCGTCGAGGAAATCTGGCGCGGAGCCGTCATCCGCCTGCTGCGCCACAGCCATGACCTGATAAATCCCGGCAGCCTGCCGGGGCTGGGGCATATCCGCGACAAAAAGCAGTGGCAGCGCTATCTGCAGGCGCAGTACGGGCGCCGCTGGAAGGTGCATTTTGCGAAGAAGACCCGGGGCGCCTGGCGGAGCGTCAAATACCTGGGCCGCTACCTGAAGCGACCGCCGGTGTCGGCGGCAAAGCTCAGGCACTACAGCGGCGGCGCAGTGATACACCATTACTACGACCACCGCACGCAGCAGTACCGCCAGCAGTCGCTGACCCAGGAAGAGATGCTCAGGCGCTATATCAGCCACGTGCCGGCAAAGCATTTTAAGATGGTGCGTTACTACGGTTTTTTGTCCAACCGCAAACGGGGTTCGCTGCTGCCAAAAGTCTATGAAGCCCTGCAGACGGAAGCGCGGAAAAAACCGGAACAGCCCGGCTTCGCCTCGCTGTTGAAAGGGTTCCTGCGCACGGACCCGTATCAATGCATCCTCTGTGGCAACCGGCTGCGCTTTGTCAGCGCACAGGCCGGCAGGCATGCCACGGAATTAGTGGCGGAAAGGCTGCATAACATCGCCCGGAAACGATGGCTTCTGACACAGGCCGCACGATAAGTGCGCCCGAAAAATGGGTTTCCGGTTAAAAACACACCGAAAACCGTATTTTATTGTCATGATTTCCCCGACAACATACCATCACTGCGTTTCGGGAGCCTGTGTTCATGGTCAGTGAGTTTTTAAAACGTTTTTCCAGATTCCTAACCATCGAGTCGGCGCCCGGCAAACCGGGCGAGCATAACTGCCAGTTCTGCTTCAACGGCACTGGCGATCAACTGCTGTGCGCCGGTTCGAAGTAAATCATGGAGTGGGTCGGTGGCCTCAAGTAGCTCAGGCAACACCTGTAGGGTAGACTTGGTCATGGCGTATCATCTCTCTGTTGTTGAAATCCGGGAAGAAATCAATCAGCAGGATACGCCACCCTCTTCGGATCCCCATACACCACAAATGAACATAACTCAGTATCGCTAGATGGACTTATAAAAATTTCACTTCTAGCAGTTTTGAAAGATACGTAGAAAAAACGCACGCAAGATATTTACAGGTCATAAGAGGGGCTTGATGCTCAGTCGAACGAAATCTCACGTTACGCGAAAAAATCCGTCTGAAAAATCGATTAACACACACGCATGTGTACTATGTGCCGTTTTTTAATATGATTTTAACTGTCAGTAATACTCTGATTTATAAGACAAAATAGTCTTAGTGTGTGAAGCCGTTCCGTTGAGCGTCGAACCCCGTATACTGGCTTATAGAGTAGTGCAGTATGTCAGGTTCTGCGCTGGCTGCAAAAAAAACCTCTGCTAAGGAGGGCTGTTATCTGATATAGGCTTGTTTTTGGTCTCACGGTATAAGAAGCTATGAAGTAACTTATTTCCATGATAGATATTTAATATCACCTATCTTATCTTTTCCTCTCCGTGAATTTATCAAGAATTTTTCCTGAGCATTGACCAGTATTGGATAGTCTTCGTCTATGTCATCGGTATATGTAGAATGCCATCTAGATTCAACCCCCCTGTTAAGGATTCTCCTCACTTTCTCTTGGTTCCTACAGTGATGCTTACCTACCCATCCGCCTAATGTTTTTTTTGATAAAATAGTACCAATAACTTCAACATCGATATTTTTTGCGGAAAATATTTCCTTAGCGAAAATCTCAGGCGATCCAGTTACAATAATAATCCGTCGACCTTCTCTCTGATGAAGAGATATTTCATGGAGCCCGTCATTCATCCAATGAATGCTGGCCATGTTTCCATCGGCAAGATCAGATGCAAAACAAAGAAAACTATCTAAAAGCTCTTTTTCATTCATTCCGAAAGAAGCAACATAGAAAAGAGCTGACGCACCAATAGATTTAAATCTATTGGTGCGTAATAGAAGTAACGCGAATGGCGCACATACAAGCGCCAATGAGAATCTAATAACTCCACTTTTAAACCTCATTAACATCCATTCCTTGGTAGCATCACCAGAAAGCAATGTTTTATCCATATCGAAAACAACTACACTACTCATATCAACCCCTGAAGTATTTAACGTCTTATTCATTTAATTTCTCACGTCTCTTCAGACTATAATAAGTCGATCGGCTAAGGAAGGTGCGATTTAATCATTGATTGTTCTGTTCATGACTAAAATGATTGCCGTTCATCCATCGTTTTCACTGATTATCGTGGTTTTTTGCTCACTTATGATACGATAACAGGGCGAAAAATGGTTCCCATCGAGTAAGTATCCTCCGGCAGAGCCGGAGGCTTTAGGGTGAGCGCCTCAAAGGCGCCGACAAACCATGAGCCGCCCAGGGCGGCTGCTATACGTTCAGTTTCATTTGATCGTATCGTTCGTCTTCTCTCTCCTGGTTGCGTATGTACGCCCTGACCGTGGCTTCATCCAAACCAACGGTTGAAACGAAATAACCTCGAGCCCAGAAAACTTCACCGGTGAAGTTTTTACCTCTGCCGAAGTGTCGTGCTATCGCTATCGCACTTTTTCCCTTCAGATAGCCGACTACTGTGAGTTATTGTCAAATCTGGTGTACGAAGACATCAGGCGACGCTCCGATCTGATGCTTCATCTTCCACCTGTTCGCCGTCTTTAAACGGCACGTTGTTGACCACCAAAGTCAACAGCTCGAATCCCTTAAGTCGATTCCAGTTTTTCTGCGCTGACTGGAGCAACTTGAATACCATCGCCAACGTCGTCGCTCTCGAGCCACAGTTCTTAGCTCGTTTGCTGCGTAACCGAACTGTCGCAAATGCCGATTCGATGGGGTTAGTCGTCCTTATTGACGCCCAGTGTGCCGCCGGGAAATCGTAGAAGGCGAGCAGACTCTTCTCGATCCTTCGTCAGCTTCTTCATCGCTGCCGGATATTTGTCGCCATACTTCACCAGCATCGCATCCAGCGCCGTGTCTGCTGACACACGGTTCTCTGCCAGCCAAATATCCCTCAATTCACTTTTTATCTTCGGCTGCACCGACTTCGGCAACGAGGTCAGTATGTTAGCGGTTTTATGTACCAGACAGCGTTGGTGCCGGGTGTCAGGAAACACTTTCGACAGTGCATTCCAGAAGCCCATTGCGCCATCACCGGTTGCCAGCTTCGGTGATATCGTCAGGCCACGTGTGCGCAGCCCGCTCAGGAGCTCGTACCAACTCGCCTCCGACTCCCTGTAACCATCTTCAACAGCAATCAGCTCCTTACGACCGTGTTCCGTGACCCCGATGACAACCAGCAGGCACAGCCGATCGTCCTGCCGTACGTTGCTGTAAATACCATCAGCCCAAAGATAGGCATACCGCGTATCGCTCAGGTCGCGTTGTGCCCAGATATGGTGCTCATCCAGCCACTGAGCCTTAAGACGACTGATGGTGCTGGCCGAGAGGCCGGAAGCCCCTTCGCCGAGCAGAGCCGACAGGGCTTCGTGGAAATCGCCGGTAGAAATCCCACGAAGGTACAGCCAGGGTAGCAACTCGTCTACGGATTTAGCCCGCTTCAGGTAGGGCGGTAACAAGGCACTGTTGAAGCGTATGCCGTTGCCACTGCGATCCCTGACCTTCGGGACTTTGACGCTGACATCGCCGATACTGGTCTGAATGCGTCGCTCAGGTAGAAAACCGTTACGCACCACCGCCTGGCGGCCATCATCGAGTCGGCGCCCGGCAAACCGGGCGAGCATAACTGCCAGTTCTGCTTCAACGGCACTGGCGATCAACTGCTGTGCGCCGGTTCGAAGTAAATCATGGAGTGGGTCGGTGGCCTCAAGTAGCTCAGGCAACACCTGTAGGGTAGACTTGGTCATGGCGTATCATCTCTCTGTTGTTGAAATCCGGGAAGAAATCAATCAGCAGGATACGCCACCCTCTTCGGATCCCCATACACCACAAATGAACATAACTCGACTACTGTCGATACCGAGTACTTTGGCGGTATGCTGATGCACATGTGGACATGATCGCGCATCAGATGCCCCTCCAGAATCTGACAGCCCTTCTGGCTCGCAAGCTCGTGGAATATTTTTCCCAACTCATGCCGCAGCGCACCATATAACCGCTGCTTCCGGCGTTTAGGGATATAAACCACGTGATATTTACAGTCCCATTTCGTATGGCTTAAGCTCTGATAGTCTCTCATCACGAATCCTCATCTCTTGGCGGAGATTTCAGATTCGCGCGACTGACTTAAAGGTCAAACCTTTCGGAGTCCCCCGGCAAAGCCGGGGGTTTACCGGATTTAATTAGAGATTCAAGATTCGTTTTTTTCAAAATGGCAGAAATTGAGTTCCGGTAATTATTCTCAACATCTTTAGGCCCTCTACCGGCTATAAGGATGAGTGTAAACACTTTCAGCATTAGCATTTCTACAGGCGATAACGGTGCATTTTCGTATTGGTAAGATGCATACCCTATTTCTTCAATGCCGTATTCCCAAGTCGTCCCATTTTTATTAAAGGCATTAATGTGACTTCTACAACAGCTATAAAAGCAATCTAAATACTCAGTTCGCAATTCTTCATAAGTCATGCGTTCTTCATCCATCATTTCAATCTCCTGGGGATCAGCATTACGTCGTTGTTGTCGAGAACCTCTACTTTTATTCCAGGGTATTTTTTCTGAAATTGATCCACGACACCCAAGCAGTCTGTCACATGCAGCACGTTCAGTGAAAATGGTGACTCTCCCCTTAGCTGTCAGGAAGGCCTTGAAGGCCGCGTCATGCGGCACCGGGGTGGATTTTTTCATGCGCCATTTCAGTCAGTTCAGAAAAAACCAGCTTACCACACTGCCCGGCCTGATTCAGCGACAGTGCTTCGCGTTCTGCCTGCGAAATTCACACCTCGCCCGCGGACTTTATCCCACTGGAGGCATTACCTGTCCACCCACATAACCGGACGTTGCACTTATTATCTGAATTCGCGCACTGTATAACCAAAAATGGTAGTTCTGTATGAAAGTGTAATCACCACCTTACGTAAAATTTCATAGCAAGTTGGGTGCGCAATCAAAAATAAATATGCGTGACAAACCTGATGATGACTACCAAATATTGTGGGTGAATCAGTTAGGTATAATTAAAAAACACTGAAATAAGCCTGTTAATAATACCGTACGGAAAGTATCACCCTGAAAATCTATTAATTAGATATTTATGAAAGAAAACAAAAAAAAATACTCTCTTACAAAGTGTAATAATCTTAATATCATCACCATGGAAGATAATAACACTACGTACACCAAGTCAAGTTTTTGTGCCAAATGAACAATATTTATAATTTTTTATTGTGATGCGCATCGCACTTTTTGTTACATGGAATTAAAATTTATGTAAACATGTAGTTAATTTTCATGGCGCAGATGCGCATAACCTAAAAAGGAAATGGAAATGAAAAAACTTTCTGAAATGCTGAAAGCAGCCGCTTCTTCTAAGAAGCCGGTACAAAAGGTTAAGGGTAAGGATCTCTATTCCGGAGCCGCTGGCCCAGGTAACTCTAATGCCCACTGCCAGGGGGGTGGTGGCTGGTAAGAAATGTCGGGGGAGTGATCCACTCCCCCATCGTTCCCCCTCAAAAAGGAAGAAGTATGATGATGGACGATATTGCAAAAACTTTACCACATAGTATGGAAATTGCACTTACCGGGCGAGAACCTACTCTTGAAGAAGCTGTAGAGTACATTGATAAACTTGACTTTACCGAGTTAAAAAATAAGTTATCAAAGTCAGATGAATTAATTTTCAGAGTCTGGTCTGAAAAAGAATTACAGATGACGGAGCAATATTATAAAAACTTTCTGTATCTGAATAAAAAATACAATGATGTTGTTAAAGTCATTGTCCCAAGCCTCGCCATAGATGAATTCTGGCACCATCATATTTTAGACACAAGGTCGTACATCAGAGACTGCAACAATATTTTTGGATACTATTTTCACCACTACCCATATTTTGGCATGAGAGGTGAGACAGATTATCATAACTTAAGAACTGCATTTGATGTTACACAACAAATATACGAGGTAGAGTTTGGTGAGAAAATCATTGATATTTGGTGAGCCAGATTACTTTAATAATATCAGGTCCAAGATCATACCATTCATTACCAGCAGGGTGGTTCCCTTTGCTGGTTTTACCCTGATCACCGTCATGATCGCCCGCCTCAACTATCCGGAACTGGGAACTTTTACTTATCTTACTGCGATGTTTTCTCTTCCTGTAGTCTTGATGTCTATGCCATTAGCAATGGTCGGGAATTTCTCGGCAGAATCAAAAAAAACAGGCGAAAGCGGGGGCGAGATATTTTTGAGCGGTCTGCCGTTGGCTGTTATCTTGTCGGTTTCAGGTGGGCTCATTGCAACGATTATGCTGTTTTACTTCGTCAGTTTGGTCGATAAATATGTAGATTTGGCTGGGAGAATATATTGTTTTTGCGTTCCTTTCTTAATAATTAACACATATTTATTTTATTACATAGAAAGCTATATCAGCAACAAGATAATGGCTAAAGTAAAGATTGCCAGTACTTTCATCAGTGCGGTTGCTATCGTATCTCTTTCGGTATTTGTCGATAAAGTTGTTACTTGGCATGTTTTTTCCGTATTTTTGCTAATCGAGATTATTCTTTTTTTCTTATATGCATGGGTAATAGCCTCACATTCTGATGGTAATTTAAGGCAGGGGATTGGTTTAAAAGTCACAGAGGCCTCAAAAAAAATAATCGTTATCGGATTACCTGTAGCTCTGGGCCTGACCGGACAAAAAGCGGTATACTTTCTTATCACTCAGCGCATAAACGATATAAACAGCAGCCTTGTTGCAGATTTGTCTGTAATGATGAGTATATCGGGAATTCTGTCATTGCCATTTGCTGCTTTTGCACAAATACATAGCCTGTTTGTTAGCGGAAGTGATTTTAAGTTTCATTACCAGATTTTCAAAAAAGGGATCGTTTGTGGTTGTATTGCTATCTTCAGCATACTGATCATTGGTGCAGGTGGATATTATTTTTTACTGAAATTATATAACGCTGAACCTGCTTTATATAACTTAAATTACTTTATCAGCATTTCAGCTTTGTTTGTTACGTCTTCACTTATGCTTTTGTCCATGAGTCATCTGAGAGCGTTACATGATACACTTTACCCACAGTCAATTGCTGTCTTAATTCTGTTGGTGGGGTTTATCCCCGTGATCTGGTTACATTCTTTTAAAGGCGATGCATTGTATAAAATCATATATATACAGGCTGCATTTACAATGATAATTTTTGTAGTGCTGAGTTTCAGGATTAAAACACAATTTAAATTCAGTAATGGAACTGAGGTTACACAATGAAGACCATTGATATGCAATTTAAGGAGCTCACAAAAGAGCTCCTTATGCTTCATACAAATAAAATGCGCAACCCATGCGTGTTTATTAATATGTCTGTAAATCAAGGAATTGAATGTTGCAGTGTGGATGAGATTTTGTCTCTTCAACAAACACAATTTTTGTCCAGTAATCATAACGGGTCGTACTGGGCTGATAAGCCGCTCTACGCTGAAGTTCAGGGGAGAAAGAAAACACTGGACCTGGAGCGAATGTTTTTAAAGGAAAGCGGTGACTACTATGTTACCTATTTTGTTCAGAGTTCACTGCATCCAGGCTGGATGGAAAACCATCCGTACTTGTGGTAATAATGATTTCGATGATTATCTGGCAAGCAGAACCATCTTTAAAGATTATATGAAAGAAAGCGTCTTTCATAACCACTGGATTTCAAACGGTAACACACTGAGTTCACTTCATGCAGATCCGGTAGATACTTTCTTTCTCCAGGTTCAGGGAAGGAAAAGATTCAGATTAATTGAGGAGTCTTTATTTTTGTGCAAATATGTTGATTTAAAACAACCTCATAAACTTAAAATTAATTTTGATAAACTAAAAACTCTTGGGATTAAAAATGAAGAGTTCACTGTCTCCCCCGGTATGGCCGTGTTCATGCCTTCATGGTGTTTTCATGAAATAGAAAGTCAGGAATCCGGGCTTAATATTTCGTTAACTTCACATTATCCCAGGTCACGTTCCGCTTTCCGTTTTTCTCCTCTGCAGGCTATCAATAAAGCAAGGCGTTTCTGGTATCCAAAACTTGTCCATAAAAAAAGGATACAATTTCAGATTGAAAATATTTCAGAGAATGCCGTTCCATTTTTTCCCTGGTTCTCTTCATTCGTATCGAATAATACTTTCTTAAATGACACCACCTACCAGCCTAAATATTATATATTGAACAGAAAAACAAGAAAGATCATACCAGTTTTAAACATGGAATTGGTTTCTGTACTGAAACAGATTAATGGCTTTGTTACTGTGCAGGATATTTCGAACATAACAGGCTTTGGTCAGGATACCGTAATCGATTCTCTGACCAGACTGATCGAAGATGAGTTCATTCAGATACTTTTTGATTCGGAAGATAAGTATAATTACTTTTATCAAAGTATAGAGCCGAAAACATTATCTTTCTGATATAGGATAGGGGCGGTGCGATTAATTCGTTAATAACCATTTTTTCGCCTTATTATTGTATCATAAATGAACAAAAAATCACGCAAAACAGTGAAAGCGATGGATGAACGGTAATCATTGGGTCGTGACGCAGATTTAGTGGTAGTGGTTGATTGTCAGATACCAGCCGATGATCTTGTCGTGCATCTCTTCAGACTTTGAGAAGCATATGGTTTTGGGCGGATTCAAGTTCGAAGTGCAACGCTAGGCTGTGTCCCGTAATCACCTGAGCTATAGTAACTGTCTGTTTCCACAACATATTAAACTATGGCTCGCTACGACATTCCCGATGAAGCATGGACTATCATCCAACCCTTTCTGCCAGCAGCGTCTGCCTCTCCACAGGCCGGGCGTCCGTGGGCGGAGCATCGTATGATCATCAACGGCATGTTCTGGGTGCTGTGTTCAGGTGCACCATGGCGTGATTTACCTGAACGGTACGGCCCATGGAAGACCGTTTATAACCGCTTTAACCGATGGTCAAAATCGGGTGTGATTAACATTATTTTCAACAAGTTACTTTCAGCTCTGGATGCACATGGCCTCGTGGACTGGTCGGCCACTGCACTGGATGGCAGCAATATCCGGGCGCTGAAATGTGCTGCCGGTGCGCAAAAAAACAACCCGATATCACCGGAGATAATGGGCTGGGTCGCTCTCGCGGTGGTTTTGGCACCAAAATTCATCTGGCGACAGACGGAAGTGGTCTGCCGTTAAACATCGTACTGAGTCCCGGTCAGGCTCACGAAAGCCAGTTTGCACAACGTCTTCTGGACGGTATCGGTGTTCAGCGCCAGAACGGAAGTATCAAGCGCCGTGGTCATGCAGTACTGGCTGATAAAGCCTACTCCGGACATGCGTTACGTAACGAACTGAAAAGAAGAGGGATAAAAGTTGTCATCCCGCGTAAATCCAATGAAAAAATGGCCACAGATGGTCGTTCACCACTCGATCGTGAAGCCTACCGCAATCGCAATGTTGTTGAGAGGTGCTTTGGTCGCCTGAAAGAATACCGCCGCATTGCCACACGTTACGACAAAACGGCGAGGAATTATCTGGCGATGGTGAAACTGGGTTGCATCCGATTGTTTTACAAGAGGTTATGTAATTAAGGGACACAGCCTAAGCCGCCTTTCTTAACTCTGCAAAGACCACTGAAGGCTGCCGGAATTCGAGGCATTTTCGTGGCCTGCTGTTCAGTGCTCCCTGGTACTTGCGGAGCTCGTCATCCGTCACTGCTGTCAGGTCAGTTCCTTTGGGGATAAACTGCCTCAACAGCCCATTGGGGGTCAGTTTGGATATCGAAAATTATTGTACGTTAAGGCTAGGCTGTGTCCCGTAATCACCTGAGCTATAGTAACTGTCTGTTTCCACAACATATTAAACTATGGCTCGCTACGACATTCCCGATGAAGCATGGACTATCATCCAACCCTTTCTGCCAGCAGCGTCTGCCTCTCCACAGGCCGGGCGTCCGTGGGCGGAGCATCGTATGATCATCAACGGCATGTTCTGGGTGCTGTGTTCAGGTGCACCATGGCGTGATTTACCTGAACGGTACGGCCCATGGAAGACCGTTTATAACCGCTTTAACCGATGGTCAAAATCGGGTGTGATTAACATTATTTTCAACAAGTTACTTTCAGCTCTGGATGCACATGGCCTCGTGGACTGGTCGGCCACTGCACTGGATGGCAGCAATATCCGGGCGCTGAAATGTGCTGCCGGTGCGCAAAAAAACAACCCGATATCACCGGAGATAATGGGCTGGGTCGCTCTCGCGGTGGTTTTGGCACCAAAATTCATCTGGCGACAGACGGAAGTGGTCTGCCGTTAAACATCGTACTGAGTCCCGGTCAGGCTCACGAAAGCCAGTTTGCACAACGTCTTCTGGACGGTATCGGTGTTCAGCGCCAGAACGGAAGTATCAAGCGCCGTGGTCATGCAGTACTGGCTGATAAAGCCTACTCCGGACATGCGTTACGTAACGAACTGAAAAGAAGAGGGATAAAAGTTGTCATCCCGCGTAAATCCAATGAAAAAATGGCCACAGATGGTCGTTCACCACTCGATCGTGAAGCCTACCGCAATCGCAATGTTGTTGAGAGGTGCTTTGGTCGCCTGAAAGAATACCGCCGCATTGCCACACGTTACGACAAAACGGCGAGGAATTATCTGGCGATGGTGAAACTGGGTTGCATCCGATTGTTTTACAAGAGGTTATGTAATTAAGGGACACAGCCTAGTTTTTAATCGAAAAAGTTAACCTTAACTTCCCATACAGTTGTTTAGTTCAGATATTGCCAGCCTCTGCTATTCTCGTTGTAACAGAAATCGTGCCGTTACTTTCCAGCGTCCATGCTGCGGATAATCCACACCATGCACAGATCCACATCAGAAGCCTCTCTCTTTCCAGACCGGCTGTTTCGGCCACGATATTAAGTCGTTGTTTAAATATTTCCGGAACAACGGCTATTCCAGAAGCTGGATTACCAAGGTCCGGATTGGTGAAAATATTGGCATAATCGAACCCTCGCTCACCTTTTAATCCTTTCGGGTCAATTGCCAGCCAACCGGATGACCTAAAATCAAGGACGTTAGCGTGATGCAAATCGCCATGTAGCGTGGTCACATCACGCGGCGAAGATAGCAGATCTTCAGATATTTCTGCGCACTGCTTCAGAATCCCCCCATATATCCGGGCGGCTGGTTTAAGGGCGTGGAACCAGTCATGAAGAGAAGTAAGTTGTGGTATTGGCTGTTTCTGACCTACGTGCAACTGGTTTGCTGTAAGGCACAGAATACGGCAAGCCTCTGTGTCCTGGCCTTCTCTGGACATCGTGGACAGAGATGCGGGCCCCGTGGCACGCTCCAGAAGAATCGCCTCATTTTCATGGGAAATTACCGGGGCAGCTCCACTTCCTCCCCACCATGCCATAAGTGCATTACCTCTTTGTTCTTCCAGGTCATCGGTAATTTTCAGCATTGCTTTTACGCCATCGGTTGATGTTTTAACCGGGAGGAGTTGTGATGTATGCGTTACGAATGGTGAGCCGTCTGGGATGAGTTTCCAGCGACTCAGCCAGGGCGCGAACTTGTATTTATTCATAAACCTTTATCTCCCTGTCGGTAGGGGCAGTGACCGGGTAGCTGCGATAACTGCCAACTTTTATCCATTCCACCTTCACGCATAAACGAACGTTTATGCACCGTGTGAATTTAGGAAAAGCTGACATTTACCGCAGCAGCCCGGTCACTTTCCCAAAATTCAAGTGGCCGGTCTAACGTCTGCTCAGTGCCAGTAGCGGATGTTGGCTGAAGTGAGATTAGCCTTATTGTTAGTCGTTGACGCCGCAGACGGGTAGAAATTGATAGCTTAGAATACAAGTACGCCCCGCTCTTTCTGCAGATTTTATCGACGGAATGTTTTCCGGAATGATTGTTCCCATATACAAAGATAGATCCGGACAGGAATGAGATAACAACCTGAAAAGTATGTGTTGCGCCCGGGCGGATAAGGACCGCCCACGAAAAGCAGGAAGAATGACTTTTTCAGTAATACGATAGCCTCTCAGAAAAGCAATTTCACCTTTCTGGCATATTAGCAACCCGCCACGAATACCCTGTTCATAAACAATATATACCTCTCTCTCAGAAATATGGTCGCGCAACTCTTCGTCGCCTGCAGCTGTCAAATTGCTTGTTGTCAGGCCAGGAACTGTAAGCCATGTATGCTTATAGGCTTCGCTCAGGGTCTGACGACACCAGTCAAAATCTTCGTATATTGCCGGTTGCACAGTGAGAGATTTATCATGAAATTCAATATCATCAGACAAATAGGAGGCATAGATATACTGGTCGGCAATGCCCTGCTGGAAGTGTTGGCCCGGCACAAGAATGCGGATGTACTGAGGTCTGAGCTGCGACCATTCATTACTTATGAATTTTAATGCGGCATGATTTACGTCAGAATCCATACCTACAATATCAATGAAAGGTTTATTAATATCTCCCCCTTGGTAACGAGGGCCAGTAAGAAATTGTTTTCCATCAACGCTGAGTTTTCGTTGTAAAAAGTATTCCTGACATAATCCTGTCTCTCTCCAGGGAAAATGCGCAGAGAAGCCTTTATCTGTACACCTTGCTTCCTGCTCTGAGAGCCATAGTTCAAGCCATGTACGAAGGGTTACTTCAGGTACAGGTAACTTCGCATATTGATGCAGCATGTAGGATAGCATAATAAATATTTCGTTCTTCGAAGTAATAAGATATTTGTTATAAACCACTCAGTATAGTTCTGCTCTCATTTTCTTTCCAAACAATGTCTCAGTGTACTTCAGGCGTTGGCTTCTCGCTCACAGCGGACCTTCACTCAGTCCTGTGGTCCGCACTGTGCCATCAGCGGAAGTTGCTAAATACAAATTGTATTCATCAACAAGAGTTGTTCAGCGAACTGAAAGATGCACTGCAGAGATTTTGGGTCCTCTTTGATAAACACACCATAATGATAGGTCCGCTTTTCGCTCATTGCGGACTGTCAGATTTGATTACATTCTATCTGCGGAAACTGTCAGATTGAGTCTGAGCTAATAGACAATAAGATAACAAGATAACAAGATAACAAGATAACAAGATAACAAGATGTTATCTTTGTTTTGCTTCTGCGATCAATCGTGATATCTCTGTTTTTGATAGTGTTTTTAGTGCTTCTACCGCCGCCCTGATAACATCGGAACGATTCACTCTGCCTTTACCTGAAACCATCTCTGCCGTTATAAGGTCATCAATGTCTTTTAAGTTTTCTTCAAAAAAGGAAATACTCACTGGTTTTGCTTTGCTTACAACCGATGATTTATCTGATGACTTTTTGGCATTATCAAGACCAGCCGTGCCACCGTTAATAAATGCTGCCTCGTCACGAGGTGGAGTGTTTGCTCTATTTCTCACAGAATAACCTCTTTAACTAACGCTTCGATTTCTTGCTGTGCTTTATCATTTTGCGTTTCGAAAATTGTCATTGACTCGGCCCAGGCATCTCTATGTGCTTTACGATCACATACTCGGGAATTCGCCAGATGCATTTCAGGGTAATCTTTAAGTACTTCAGCTGCCTGATTGGCTTCATTAACAAACATGTTTGTGGGAGTCATATTTAAAACGAGATATCCCCGAACATCTTCATTAAAATCTTTTGCTGCTGTAAAAACGGAGCATGTATGAGGCACAACATCTAGGTCCATCTGAGAAGGACGCAAAGGAGAAATAAATACATCTGCGGCCATCAATCCACTACGCATTTCAGCACTATCACGGCCAGCACAGTCTGCAATGACAAAATCATAGGATTTTTCGTGTTCCTTTAACATTGCTTTAATGTTGCCTGTTGCGCCTGTAACCGGAATATGGGGGAGATCTTCAGGGCGGTTGTTGTACCAGGTTAATACTGATTTCTGGTCATCTGCGTCGACAATAATCACGCGATTACCTAATGACATCAGATATGCGGCTATTGATACCGCAAGTGTACTTTTACCAACACCACCTTTTTGACTACCTAATACAATTATCATTATAGCCTCATATTAAGTTATTAAGATAACAACTTAATACTGCCACCCAAACGCGGATTACGCAATTTTTTTATTATGTTAATAGATTAGTAAGTTGTTAACTATATGATTTACAAATAAATTAAGATAACAAGATAACAAGATAACAAGATAACAAGATAACAAGAGTGTCAGGTGAGTTAGAGATTCATAACCGAGCTACTGGCAAATCTGTCCATCTGGTGGTGTACGCAGGGGAAAGCATTTCCCGCTTCATCTGCCACCCCGTGTTCATACCCTGCCCCGCAAACCACACTTTCCCCAGCCCGGACTGGTTGATGCCGTCCAGCACCTTCATCAGCCGGGCGCTGTCCGGTCGCGGGCGGTCCTCACTGAACAGGTTCAGCTGGCTGACGCCGTCCGGGGTGAAGTCACCCAGCATGATGCCGGCCTTCATGTAGCGGTGTCCCTCCTGCCAGATACGGTCCAGTGAACGCATGGCCACGGCAATGACGGTGCGTGTCAAGGTAGTTGTCGCCTCAGTTGATTCATGCGGCCCGCGTTTCCCGCTCCGGATTTAGCCACACTTCTTCCTGCCGGCTCCAGTTTCGCGTTGCCCCTGACCAGCGGTGCGGATGCTGCTTTTTCGCGGCCTCGTACACCGATTTTCGCTGTGACAGAAGTTGACGGTCTTCGCCTCTGTGCCGCTGACCCGGCGTCACATAGCGGATACCGCTGTGCCGGTGCTCTTCGTTGTACCAGCCGACGAAGCCTTCCACCCAGGCACGGGCCTCTTCCAGCGACGCGAAGCCCTTCTCAGGCCACGCCGGGACGTATTTCAGCGTCCTGAACAGCGACTCCACGTGGGCGTTGTCGTTGCTTACCCGTGGCCGGCTGTGCGACGCGGTTATCTTCAGTTCCGCAAGCTTCACCTGCAGCACCTGTGACTTCATGGGGGCCCCGTTATCCGCATGCAGCACCAGTGGCTCCTGCCAGCAACGCTCGCTCAGCACTGTCCGCTTTACCAGCTCTGCCGCATATTCCCCGCTTTCTACCGGATGCACTTCATAGCCCACGATTTTGCGGCTGAACACGTCTTCTGTCAGATACAGGTAGTACGCCAGGCATAAAGCGTATTGGCCGGGATCCCCTCAGAACGGGCTAACTGAACGACCGGTTGATTATGTGGCGGCATCATTCTGGCGATCAGAGCGGCTTTACGCTCAGGTGAATAAGTGTTCATTATTGTCCTCTCCGGCCCCCGGAAATTTTTCTGTCAGAGGCGACAACTACCCTGACATGGGGGGATGATGTCCCGGGTGTCCTGCGTGGGCAGCGTCAGCTTTTCGCCGGTGCTGTTACCGTAGAAAGTCTCATTCACCGCGTGAGGGGAGGTGCGGATGAACACGCTTACATGGCGGCAGAACTGCCGTTCGCCCCGAAGTTTCTCCGCTGCCCGGGCGGCATACTGGCACATGGCCTGCTGCATGGAGGCTCTTCGTGGTGATGCGTTCGCCAAAGCTGCGGGAGCAGACTATCTGCTGTTTTGACGGCGGCAGCGCTTCCAGCGGAATACAGGACTCGCCGTTGAGTTCCCGCACGGTCCGCTCCAGCACCACGGTGAAGTTTTTGCGGATAAACGCCGGATGGGTGCGCGCCAGCTGCAGGGCGGTCTCAATCCCCATCATGTTCAGCTTTTTGCCGATTTTCCGGCCCACACCCCAGATTTCCTCCACCGGCTGCCGGGCGAGCAGGGCTTCCGTGCGTGTCGGGTTGCCCGGTGTCAGCGCCAGCACGCCCCGGAACTGCGGCCATTCCTTTGATGCCCACTGCGCGGATTTGGCGAGCGTTTTGGTCGGTCCCATGCCGACGCCCACGGTGAGGCCGGTGATGCGCAGGACCCGCGATACGCTGGTTCAGCCTGCGCACGCGCAACGACATGCTGCTGGCGGTGGCACTGGTGGTGGCATGGCTGCCCCTGTCAGCAGCCAGCTACGGCATTGCCGGGGTGTTTATGCTGATAAACAGCTGGCGGGTGTGCCGGGCGGAGAACATCACGGAGCGGGTGGGCTACGCCGTTCTGTGGGCGGTGATGGTGCTGCTGATGAATCCCGGGGATGCGCTGCAGTCCGTGGGCGGACTGGCCATCGCGGTGCTGGCGCTGGCGGTGTGTACGGACACCGGAAAGACGCTCAAGCGTTTCTGGCCGCGTCACTTCTTTGCGGCGTTCTATGCCGTACATCTGGTGCTGCTGGGGGGGGGGCTGGCGACGCTGGGATAAAAAAAGCCCGGTCAGAGACCGGGGCGACAACAAACCGTCTGGAAGCAGTGACTTTTAAAATTGTTGTGGAGTGCGGCTCCATCATCATCGGGGAGGTCAGAAAAATGAAATAATGAAGCCGCTCGCGTATTATATGCTCACCGGAACTGAACAAAAAATGACCTGAATCTATATGAGTGAAGAAAAACGCCCTGTTCTGAGCCTGAAACGCAAACCGGCAGCGGAGACCCCCGCAGTATCGCCGGAGTCTGACGTCGCGCGCGTGGTGCACCGCAAAAAGGTCATCACGGTGACCACGCCGCCGGCATGGAAGGTGAAAAAAGCGCAGCTGGCGAAGGCTAAGGCCGCTGCCCTGCCGGTCACACCGGCACCGGTCGCCGCAGAGACGGTGAAAGCGCCGCCCCCGGTGCGCTACCTGACACTGTTACCCGCAGAGCAGGCCATCACCACCCTGAAAGCGTTCTGGCCGCAGTCTGTTTGAGGGCGACAGGCCGCATCTGCTGGCGACGGGAACGCGGGAGGCGCTGTTTGCGGATATCGAACATCAGGCTCTGCCGCTGTCGCACAAGCTGGTCCTTATCTGCCTGAAGAGTCTCACCCGCGCGGATGTGTATCTGTCGCGGATGCGGACCGGGGCGGTGCGGGTGGATATCCACGGCAAGGTGGTCGCCACGGTCACGGCGGAGGAAGAAGCCTATGCACGGGGGCGGATGGCGAAGCAGGCGCAGCAGCAGGCCCGCCGGGCAGGCGACAGGCCAGCAGAACTCTGACCGGGGATGGCACAAAGGTGTCAGTGATTTTTACCCGTAATTTTCAGTAGTGCGGCGGCACAAATAATGGCAGCCAGAATGCCGGTCAGCAGTGCCATGACCGGCCCGCCGTAAGAGCAGAAGAGCGCATCGCTACAGGCAAGGGTGCGGGGTTTGAAGGTCAATCGTGTAAAAAACCACGTTAAGAGAATAACTTTCTGATATTAATAATTAAAATTATCAATATCTTTATCAGCCTATGATAAAATCATCTGCTCTCTACATGATATATCGACGGTAAACAGGATCATCTTTATGTCTTCTGAAAACAAAAGAATTGTTATTACTGGCGGTCCGGGTTCAGGGAAGAGTAAGTTGCTGGACTCTCTGCGCGCAAAAGGTTTCCCGACTGCAACTGAAGCCGGTCGCGCAATAATCCGGGATCAGGTAGTAATTGGCGGAAATTCTCTGCCATGGGAAGACCGGGAAGCTTTTGCAGAGTTGATGCTGAACTGGGAGCTACGTTCCTGGCATGCGGCAGAAGAAAGCAAAGTTCCATTTTTCTTTGACAGAGGGCTTCCTGACGTTGCCGGTTATCTGGCTCTATGCAATTTACCTGTGCCAGTACACATGGAAAGAGCGATTGAATTGTTTCGTTATGCACGAACAGTATTTATCGCTCCGCCCTGGGAAGAAATTTTTGTACAGGATACGGAACGTAAGCAGTCATATCCGGAAGCGGTTCAGACGTTTAATGCAATGGTTGAGTCCTACAGCAGGCACGGGTACAAACTCATCAGATTACCATTCTGCGGGGTAGAAGAACGCGCAGAATTTATTTTATCCAGTCTGTAGTTCTGAGTCTCTGACGCTCTTTTTGAGCCTGAAATATGTCGGTCTCGATATACCTGTCTTCTCCGATACGGTCTTAAATGGAAGTCCCTGCCGAATCAGAGTCAGAGCCAAAGCTGTTGCCGGATGAGGCTTCCTACCGAACCGCACGCCAGAGGCCATAGCAGCTACCCGCCCGTCATTCGTTCGTTCAAGGATACGTTCCCTCTCTGCTTCCGCGACTGCGGCCAGGATCTGGATCACCATTTTTCCCATAGAGCCTTCCGTGCTCAGACCATTCTCCAGAAAACGAATAGCGATTCCCTTCTTAAAGCAGGCGTCAACAATATGGATCATATCGGCTGTATTGCGCCCGAGGCGGTCCATTTTGGTACAGATAATTATGTCATCTTTTTCAGCCCGGCCAAGCAGTCGCTGTAACCCTTCCCGTTTGTCTGTAGCCCCGGTCATCATGTCGGAAAAAATTCGATCCTCCCTCACACCGGAATTTTTCAGCTCAGTCACCTGAAGCGTCAGCTTCTGGTGACTGGTTGATACCCTGGCATAGCCCAGTAACGCCATTTCAGTCTCACAAATCGTTTTTGATACGCGAGGGTATCATAATATATAAATAGCGATTTATGATACCTGTTTCCTCTGTAGTTTTGACGGGTATCAAATATCATAATATCTGATACCGACAGAATTCTGAGGAACAATCGATTGTGAAGGGATGCACTTATGAGCGCTGATTTTCTGACCGACAACCAGGTTCAGAATTATGGCCGTTATGCCGCCGAGCCAAATGAAGTCCAGCTGGCGAGGTACTTTCATCTTGATGAGCGCGATCTGGATTTTGTTAATCAACGCCGGGGCAGACATAACCGGCTTGGAATTGCCGTTCAGCTTACCACAGCCCGTTTTCTGGGGACGTTCCTCAGCGATCTCATGCAGATCCCTGCCGGGGTACGGTTCTATGTGGCAGCACAATTAGGCATTTCCCGCCCGGAAATCCTCTCCCGTTACGCACAAAGAGAGAACACGCTCTGGGAACATCATGCATTGATCAGGCAGTACTCCGGATATCATGATTTTGGCGATTTCCCCTGGTCATTCAGGCTGAAGCGTCTTCTGTATGTTCGCGCCTGGCTCAGCAATGAGCGGCCCGGTCTGATGTTTGATTTTGCCACGGCATGGTTGCTTCAGCATAAAGTGCTGCTGCCCGCCGCGTCCACGCTGACCAGGCTCATTGGCGAGATCCGCGAACGGGCAAATCGTCGCCTCTGGCGAAAACTGGCATCGCTGCCTGACGACTGGCAGATCGCACAACTGGCGGGCTTACTTGAGATCCCTGAAGGGCTGCGGGTGTCGGTTATGGAGCAACTGCGCAAAGGCCCGGTCACGGTCAGTGGTCCGTCTTTTACGGAAGCGCTGGAGCGTTATACCCGACTGAGAAATCTGGAATTTTCCCGACTGAATTTTAGCGGGCTGCCCGCTGCACAACTGCGTAATCTGGCCCGCTAAGCGGGAATGACATCAACCCGGTATATCGCCAGAATGCCTGAGGTTCGACGGCTGGCGGTTCTGACCGCGTTTGTTAAAGCGCAGGAAATCTCTGCGCTGGACGAAGCCGTCGATGTACTTGATATGCTGATTCTGGACATTACCCGTGAGGCAAAGAAAACGGGGCAGAAAAAGCGCCTCAGAACACTGAAGGACCTTGACCGGGCAGCGCTGCTGCTGGCGCGGGCCTGTGCACTTTTGCTTGACGAAAATACGGATGAAGCGGTGTTGCGCAAGACCATATTCAAAATCGTGCCGCCGGCAAAGATGACGGAGTCTGTTGATAAAGTTAATGAGCTGGCCCGCCCGTATAATACTAATTTTCAGGATGAAATGGTGGAGCAGTATGGACGCGTAAAACGTTTCCTTCCGACCCTTCTGCAGGACCTGCATTTTCATGCAGCGCCAGACGGTGAGCATACTCTGGCCGCAATTCATTACCTGGCAGAACTGAACGGTTCGAAAAAACGCATACTGGACGATGCCCCCGGGCACATTATCACCGGCCCCTGGAAACGTCTGGTGTACGATGCGGAGGGCCGGATTCAACGCGCCGGTTACTCGCTGTGCCTGCTGGAGCGTCTTCAGGATGCACTGCGGCGTCGTGATATCTGGCTGGAAAACAGCGATCGCTGGGGCGATCCGCGTCAAAAGCTGCTTCAGGGTAAAGAATGGATGGCTCAGCGTGTCGCAGTCTGTCGGGCGCTGGGTCACCCCACCGACGGCAAAAAAGCCGTGGAGCAGCTGGCAAATCAGTTGGATGAAACCTGGAAAGCCGTGTCCGGGCGCTTTCACAGCAACGATGCCGTGAGTATTTGCCATGAAGGCAAATACCCTTCCCTGACCATCAGCAGCCTGGAAAAACTCGATGAACCGCCATCTCTGACCCAACTGAGCAGTCAGGTCAGGCAGCTTCTCCCCCCCGTGGATTTAACAGAACTGTTGCTCGAAATTGACGCCAGAACCGGCTTCACCCGTGAGTTTATACACGTCAGTGAATCAGAGGCCAGAGCAAAAGATCTCCACGTCAGTCTGTGCGCCGTTCTGCTTGCAGAGGCCTGTAATATCGGGCATGAACCCCTGATAAAACACAATATACCGGCGCTGACCCGCCACCGGCTCAGTTGGGTGAAACAGAATTACCTGAGGGCCGAAACGCTGATCAGTGCCAATGCCAGGCTGGTTGATTTTCAGTCAACACTGGAGCTTGCCGGTCGGTGGGGCGGCGGCGAAGTGGCCTCTGCCGATGGCATGCGGTTTGTCACGCCGGTGAAAACGCTCAACGCCGGGCCTAACAGAAAATATTTTGGGTCAGGACGGGGCATCACCTGGTACAACTTTATTTCCGATCAGTATTCCGGATTCCACGGTATTGTCATTCCAGGCACGCTACGTGACTCCATTTTCGTACTGGAGGGGCTTCTGGAGCAACAGACCGGCCTGAATCCGGTAGAGATCATGACGGATACTGCCGGTGCCAGCGACATTATATTTGGCCTGTTCTGGCTGCTGGGATATCAGTTTTCGCCCCGGCTGGCAGATGCTGGTGAGGCCGTATTCTGGCGCATAGATAAAAACGCCCATTATGGCGCACTGGATGAGCTGGCGAGAGGATGTGTGGAGCTACCCAGGATTGAAAGCCACTGGGATGAAATGATGCGGGCTTCCGGGTCCCTGAAACTGGGCACAATCCACGCATCGGAGCTTGTCCGCTCTCTTCTCCGGAGTACCCGCCCGTCAGGGCTGGCACAGGCGATCATGGAGGTGGGACGGGTTAATAAGACGCTGTATCTGCTTAATTATATCGATGATGAGGATTACCGTCGCCGTATACTGACGCAACTGAACCGGGGAGAGGGGCGTCATGCTGTTGCCAGAGCCATCTGTTATGGTCAACGCGGAGAGATCAGAAAACGCTATCGTGAAGGTCAGGAAGATCAACTGGGTGCGCTGGGTCTGGTCACTAACGCTGTAGTGCTGTGGAACTCACTCTATATGCAGGAGGCGCTTACACATCTCAGGACAGCCACGGGAGTGACGCCTGATGATGAGCATATTGCCCGGCTGTCGCCACTGATGCACGGGCATATCAATATGCTGGGGCATTACACATTCACGCTACCGGATGACATTTTAAAAGGGGATCTTCGCCCATTAAACCTGAATATAAACAGGCGGATTCAAGTTCGAAGTGCAACGCTAAGCCGCCTTTCTTAACTCTGCAAAGACCACTGAAGGCTGCCGGAATTTGAGGCATTTTCGTGGCCTGCTGTTCAGTGCTCCCTGGTACTTGCGGAGCTCATCATCCGTCACTGCTGTCAGGTCAGTTCCTTTGGGGATAAACTGCCTCAACAGCCCATTGGTATTCTCATTTAGCCCACGTTCCCACGAAGCATAGGGGTGAGCGAAGCAGGTTTCCGTTTCCAGGGCCGCTGCGATCTCTTTGTGCTGAGTAAACTCCCCGCCATTGTCGAACGTGATGGTATGGCAGACATCTTTGTAGCCGCTCAGCATCGAGATAATGGCTGTGGCCACTTCGGCTGAATCTTTCGAAAACACCTTTTTCGTCAGATAAATACGGCTTTTACGCTCGACCAGCGTCACGATGGCTCCGGTGCCTTGTTTACCCGGAACCAGATCCGCTTCCCAGTCACCCAGTCGGGTACGAGCATCAACAACGGCCGGTCTATGCTCGATGGATACGGCGTCAGGTATCGGACTTCGCTTTTTACCATAGCCTTTGCGATAGCGGCGTTTACCCTGCCGGAGGAGCTTGTATAGTTCGCCGCCAATGGCTTTATCAGCCTGAACATGCTGGTAAATCCACTCGTGACTAACCGGTCTGCCGATGATACGGCCAACGGCGCTGATCTGTTCCGGACTCCACAGCCAGTTTAGCGCAGCCTCAACAAAGAAGACCGTATCCTCGTGCATCCTGCGTTTGCCGGCCCCTTTACGGCGGCTGGTACTGAGCTTCTGTGCTGCCGCTGGCTGGTAGCCATCTACAGAACGATTGCGAAGCAGTTCCCGCGAGACCGTTGATTTGCTGACGCCTGAGCGGCGGGCAATCTCTGCCTGACTCACTTTATCTTCACACAACAGGGCTATCTGGTATCGTAACCCTTCGGTTAGCTGCTGATATTTCATAGTGACTCGCTCATCTTTGGTCGGAAGAGCAGGATAGCTTATCGGCAGCTAACCGTCCCTCCATCCACATGACCGAGCGTTGCACTTATTATCTGAATTCGCGGAACACTTCATGAGTAAATATAGCACGTCATGAGTATATGAAAGGCTGAGAGCGAATATTTCCGGATAAAATGCAGAACACCGCTCAGTTAATCACTATTAATTTCGTGGGTATTATTTCTGAGTGGTGGATATCGGGAAACGAAACTGCCCCGTTGAAGTGGATAAATCCATGTGCTGAATATCACAGGGTAAGGCATAAGACAGGCGCAGAAATTTACCGGTCTTATGCCAGCAGTCCAGCCTGAATCGGCTGCTGCAATGGAGAAAGAGAAATATCACTCCCCGGTTATTTGCAGTACGATTTCTGTTGCACCGCTTTTTAATATTCTGTGACTGACGGGTTTCACATAAATCAGGCGGTCTGCCGGCAAAACAGGAATGCCCGAGCCGAGAAACACAGGAATGGTGGTTATCTGTAACTGACTTAATTCGCCGGCGTCAGCGAAAAACGCCGCTGTTTTCCCTCCGCCGACTACCCAGACTTTTTTATCAGCGGCGACGGATTTCGCCAGTGTGGCAATGTCTGTGGCACTGCCGCTGACCGTTGCAATATTCAGTTCCTGCGGTGTGGGTAAAAACTGACGTGTCAGAACAAAAACGGGTACGTTTTTATAGGGCCACTCTCCCTGAAAGTTTTCAATAATCCAGCAATAAGTCGTGCCGCCCATAATGACCGCGCCGACCGTCTGATAAAAATCGTCATAAGGTGTGGCGTCATCACCCAGAGTAAAATTATTCAGCCAGTCAAGTGCGTGCTGGTGAGTGGCGATAAAACCATCCAGCGACGCAGCAACATAATAAACCAGTCCGGACATTCACAACTCCCTGCATATCAGTTAAACGAATTTCCCAACAGTGCAACGTTGAGCCATATAACCATCACAAATAAAACCTGAAAGCCGTGTCTGTTGACTGTGTTTTTTAATACCGTTTGAGAATGAGCGGTCTGTAAATTCAGGTCTGAAAGTATCCCCACGCAGAAGAAGGAAAGTACCAGTTAAAAAAGGTTCAGACTGATATCTGGTAAAGGCGCTGTATTCAGTAGCCTGATAAATTATTCGCCTGGCAGAAACTCGCTTATTTTCTCATTGCAGTCTGTGGCTCTCCTGCGACCTGATTTTTACTGGCCTTGATGGCGGTATAGTAGCGATGAATTTTACTGGCATAGCTGTAACGGCGGGCTGCCTGTCGCGGTGTTTTTTTGAAACCGGCATTGTAGGCACCTACCGCATCCCATGACACCCCCCATTTATTAAACGCGCGAGCGAGAAAATAAGCCCCGGTGTAAATATTCAGGCAGGCATCGGTCAAAATATGCTGTGATTTAATTCCGTAGCGTGATAATTCGCCAAAATGTTGCGAGTCGATCTGCATCAGGCCGGAACCATATCCCGATACCGGATTGCGACCAATGGCATTCACCACAAACTTTGACTCCTGCCACGAAATAGCCCGAAGTAAATCCGGGTCGATTTTATAATCCCGTCCTGCCATATCAAAGCAGTCTTCAGCGTATGAAATAACGGGAAATATAAAAAGTGTGAACACTAACACAATTTTATTCATATACCACCCTTCAGGGTTCTTTGCCCAGAATATTTTAACCCGTCAAGAATGAGAACTCAACAAATATGCACTCCTCACATCGAAAATCACCACACCCCACGCAAAATTAAAATTTTGCAGATTGTTCGTGTAATTCATGAGGTTAGCTAACCTGAAATTGCACTATCTATCATTATGAAATATATATGCGATTCGCCAGCGATTCATTAATGAATCGTTGACGAATCGGTAATGAATCAAATCAGGCGTAATGCGGTCTGGAAGGCGAATTGACTCTAGATTCGATTCGTGGTGTGATTCGCATGATGAATCGTATTTTTGTGGATGTGAATCTAGATTCGAATCGCGAATTGAATCGCCGGTGAATCGTGTATTCTTCTCGGTTAGTAATAGAGTGAAATTTCGTTTTAAATAAGGATGCGAAATGGCAAAGGTTCAGGCATGTGTCAGTGATGAAGTCGCTGAAAAGATTTGCGCAGACAGTAAAAGTACGGCATTGGCTGCTTTAGGAGATGGCGTTCATCACATCACTACACACCACGCCTCAAGACTCTACCCCTTCAACTCAGCAACAGTTCCATTTATTCAACAAAGCCCATATCCCTAAAGATAATTAGGCTATTACTCTTTTGACATTTTATTTTTACCAGAAATTTTTGACTCATATAAGAGTCGGTCTCCTCGGTGTAAAAAATCGTTTAAACTTTCATCTCCATTGAATTGAGTAACGCCAATACTTACAGTGATTTTATAGTT
Source organism: Klebsiella sp. WOUb02 (assembly GCF_050058015.1). Lineage (NCBI taxonomy): Bacteria > Pseudomonadati > Pseudomonadota > Gammaproteobacteria > Enterobacterales > Enterobacteriaceae > Klebsiella > Klebsiella sp. WOUb02. Next base: position 323,113 of record NZ_CP170111.1, on the reverse strand, counting down.
ATCTATCATGACAATTTTATCCATGGACTGAATAATTTTATCGGCAACTAAATAAGCTTCTTCTAATTTAGTTACAGGCATAATGACAATGAACTCATCACCTCCCCACCTTGCCAGAGTATCCTGGTTACGAAGGGAGTTTCGAATTTTGTCAGCTACAGTAATAAGGGTTCTGTCACCAAAAAAATGACCATGCTTATCATTAATATATTTAAAATTATCAATATCGATAGCCATAATCGAGAGAGGGTGACTAAAGCGCTTTGATCTGTCATATTCTTGTTTCAGTACTCTTTCAAGACGATATCTATTAGCGGATTTTGTTAAATAATCAGACTCTGCCAGCTCACGATTACAATCAAGTTGATGTTGTAACTTTTTATTAATTATAGATAATTCATTCGTTCTCTCCGCAATAAGTGTTTCAAGTGATTTGTTCTTTTTCTGCAACTCAATCATCAATCGTTTTGATGAGTTAATGTTTCTGTGTGCCCCTAACATTTTTGCCACTGAATTATCATTGTTTCGCAAGGTGATAACAGCACAATCTTCAATCCAAATGTATTCTCCATCATTACATCGACATCTATATTCAACATGATATGGAATGTTTTTGAATATGCTGTTTTCAAAACTCTTCATAACATTTGGATAGTCCTCAGGATGAATAATATCCTCCCAGGTTTTTACTGTATTTGGAAGTGAGTTGCATTCATATCCCAGCATTCTATACCACCCTGGATTGCGGTATACATAACCTGTATTGGCATCCCAATCCCAGACGCCATCACTTATGAGACCAAGCAATTCTTGAAGTGTTTTCTCATCCCAATTAATGTTGGGCGGCGTTTTATTATTACTCATACTATAGCCTCGCACTGAACTCTATCAAACCGATTCTATCAAATTGGCTTTTGGTGTTTATACTAAGTGATGTTATGAGTGTAATGTATTATTACCTGGCTGTGCAATAGTTGGTGTGAGACGCGAATTCTGATAATAAGAATCTATCCCAGTAGGCTATTATATTTGCCATTTTGGCCGCAGGCAGTTGCTCACAATCCTCATGTACTGCGTGTACGCTCCGGTTTTTCCGCACTGTCCGTGGCCAAACTGGCTGCATCAATCTACGCCTACTGGGATAGGCTCTATCGAACATCAGGCTCTGCCGCTGTCGCACAAGCTGGTCCTTATCTGCCTGAAGAGTCTCACCCGCGCGGATGTGTATCTGTCGCGGATGCGGACCGGGGCGGTGCGGGTGGATATCCACGGCAAGGTGGTCGCCACGGTCACGGCGGAGGAAGAAGCCTATGCCCGGGGGCGGATGGCGAAGCAGGCGCAGCAGCAGGCCCGCCGGGCAGGAACCAGCGAACCAAGATAAATGACACAACGGCTGGGAAGGCCCGTACAGGAAGCGTATTTATGAATAAAACCGTCGAAATACTGCAGTACACACTGCGTAAAGGCTCAGGGGCTGCTTTTCACACTGTCATGCAGGAAATCAGCGTTCCTCTGCATCAGCGCCACGGAATTGATGTTGTGTCATCCGGTCATTCGCTGCACGATCCGGACTGCTACTACCTCATCCGGGCATTTGACAGTGAGCAAAACATGACAATGGCTCTTGAATCTTTCTACGCCAGTGAAGACTGGCGCAGCGGCCCGCGTGAGTCCATCATTGAGTGCATCGAAACAAGCATTAAAACAGTGATGAACCTGCCCGCGCTGAGTGTGGATGGTTTACGGATACCAGCCTGAGTCTGCCCGGTGAGGGCTGGAGTTGCTGTCATATCAGGTCTGTGAGGATGGGGATTATGCGAAAGGTCACTGTTGTTACGTATGATGAGCACTGGCCGGAGGCATTTGAGGCTGAGGGCGTGCTGCTGCAGGCCTCGCTTGGTCATGTTGTTTCGGGTATTCACCACATTGGCAGCACGTCGGTTCCGGGACTGGCAGCCAAACCGGTGATAGACATCCTGCTGGAAGTGACGGGGCTGGTTGAGCTTGACAGCTTAAACGCTGCAATGGCGCGGGCCGGATATACTGCACGAGGTGAAAATGGTATTCCTGACCGCAGATACTTCACCAAAGGTGAAGAGCAGCGCAGCCACCATGTTCACGCCTTTGCTGCGGGCGATCCGCAAATTGAAAAGCATCTGGCATTTCGTGATTACCTTATTCGCAACGGAAAGGCAGCGGAACTGTATGCCCGGATAAAGCGTGCTGCTGCGCTGGTAAATGAAAGCGATACCGGTGGCTACAGCGCCTTCAAGAAGGATTTTATTGAGCATCATCTTCGGCTGGCCCTTATGAAGCCGGAAAAACAGGACGCACCACTCCTCTGAAGTTTTTGTTACCGGACCTCCATACCATTAACAGATCAGATTGTGCGAAGGCGACAGACGAGTGAATTTCCTGGAGCTCCCCCGGTAAGTGACCGGGGGAGTGAACGATGTCAACGCTCTTGCAGCTTCAGATGTGTCAGGTACAGATGATATAAATTCTGTTTTAATTCAATGATCTGAAAATAAACCCATTGAAGAGAATTTACAAATAATATTGATTTTTATAGTTCAAGTCTTTTCATCTTAATTAAAATCACCTCATGATCTGGAGGACATCACTATGGATAAAACCGTAAAAGCCCCGGTTGCTGACTGGGGTCGGAGGTTAACTTCTGTTGCATTTTGTCTGGCGGGGGTCATGCCAGCCACATTACTGGCCGCAAACTACCCACTTCCTGAGCCTGGAAGTCGTTTGATTGGGACAAATATTGAACATATCGTTGATAATGATGGAGGCTCTCTTGAAGCTATAGCGGCCCGTTACGATGTTGGCCTGTTGGCTGTTATGCAGGCAAATCCGGATGTTGACCCTTTTTTGCCTCGGGCAGGCACAAAACTAACGATTCCCTCCCGGATGCTGCTGCCTGATGTCCCTCGAGACGGGATTACTGTGAATCTGGCCGAGATGAGGCTTTACTACTTTCCCAAAAACAGCCGGGAGGTCAGAGTCTATCCTGTAGGCATCGGTCAGATTGACGATGAAACAATTACCCCACTTATGAGCACTTCTGTCGTGCAGAAGCGTGAAAACCCGACATGGACACCAACTACTACCATCCGTAAACGTTATCTTGAAAAAGGGATAGTACTTCCGGCAGTTATGCCTGCCGGCAATGATAATCCAATGGGGCACCACGCACTGCGTCTCGGGGCCCACGGTGGAGTCTATCTCATTCATGGAACTAATGCTGATTTTGGAATAGGTATGCGAGTCAGTTCAGGGTGCATCAGGTTACGTAATCCGGATATAAAAGAATTATTCAAAGATGTTCCGGTAGGAACCCGGGTTCGCATTATCAATGAACCAGTCAAAGTGGCCGTCGAACCAGACGGGAAAAAATATGCGGAAGTACATCAACCTGTATCAGAGCGATTAAGTGATGATCCCAGAGTCAGGCCAATTCAGCTCAGCCCGGCCGTTAAATCATTCAGGGAGCAGTCTGAAATATCAGTTCCGCTATTTGACAGCTTACTTAAGATTCGCTCAGGTCTTCCTCAGGACGTAGGATCCAGTGCATCTATTTGAGCTGACTGCTGAGAATGTAAACAGATATTCGGCAAGGTTATGTTGCAAGTGATTGATGGTATTAATTTTATCTCCATATTGTACTGAATGAAAATTATACCTTCCAGAGCAGAAATGAGATTATTGACCTGGATGCGCTGGTTGCCGTGCTGAAACTGAGGTGACGGAAAAATCTGGGGTTCCGGCGTAGAACCCCTTTATGGAGCGGCCGGTCTTCGGCAGCCGCTGGGCGGCCTCGCTGCTGGCGGCGAAAACCGGGCAGCAGGTCCGGAAAACGCAGGGGGCGGAGGCGTACCTCCGCTATCATCATGCCCTGTTTGCCGGCGGGTTAACGGAAGGCCGGCTGACGGACGCAGCGGTGGAAAAAGCCTCCGGGAAACTTCAGTTCACGCCAGCGGGCATCGGAGATATCAACGCCACGCTCACGGACATTAACGACATGGCCACCGCAACGGGCTTCACCGGCACCCCGGGCATCATCATTATGCCGGTCAGAGGAGCCAGCACAGAGAACACCACGGTGTTTGCCGGCATGGCTGAGGCCGGGCCTCTGCAGGCGGCCATTGATAAGGCCCGTCAGCCGTAACCCCCGCATCAGCCCGCTTCATTCCTGTTTTGTATAAAAAAGGATTTCATTATGCCTGATACCTTTCTGCGGCGGGCGTTACCGCCGCATCAACCGGTGGCGGCCGGCAGGCTGCTGCTGTCTGCCCTGACGGTCGTGGCCCTGTGTGGTCCTGCGCCGGCTGTGGCGGCCCCTTCCGCTGAAGCCGGTTTTTCACCGGAGGGCAGCGGCCTGACGCTGGTCCTCGGCACTGTCGGCAGCGCGCAGCACAGTATCCGCCTGATGGGGTACTCCTTCACCTCCCCGGAGGTGGTCCGGGCGCTGGTACAGGCGCACCGGCGCGGCGTCGACGTGAAAGTGGTGCTGGATGACAAGGGCAACCGCAACAGAAGCGGTCAGGCGGCGATGAACACGCTGGTGAATGCCGGTATCCCGGTGAGAACCAACAGCCGTTACGCCATCCTGCACGACAAGGTGATGATTGTGGACGGTCGGACGGTGGAGACCGGCAGCATGAATTTCACCCGCTCCGGGGCGACGCGCAACTCAGAGAACGTGCTGGTCATCCGCGACATGCCGGCGCTGGCGCAGCAGTATCTGGCGCACTGGCAGTCGCGGTGGGACAGCGGCACCGCGTGGTCATCCGCGTACTGAGGTGACGCTGTTCAGTTATCCCCTCTTTCCTTTTCAGGATGAGCCCTGCGCCAACAGGGTTCACACTTCCGGTTAAAGTTAAGTCGCTGATTTGCGGAATCTGTAGTATTCTCTGCGAAACGATCCTTGTCTGAACCATGAGGAGGCAGAGATGTCGCAGGCACAAAATGCAGGAACTTCCTCATCGAAAGCAAAGCGCCCTTATCGGAAAGGTAATCCTTTAAGTCTTGCTGAGCGCCAGCAGGCCTATAATGAGCGAAAGAGAGATACTCATGCTCTGGTGAGCGCCAGTGTAAGAAAAGATCTCAAAGAAAAATTGCTTCGGATCTGTGAAGAGAAAGGGATGACACAAAGAGAGTTGATTGAGGAGCTCATAGAGCAACTTTGATTGACAAAAAGTAGATATAAAACAAATTTCTTGGGTTTTCCAATATCAAGTGATAGATTACGGAAAACTAGACATGTAGGCTGGCCACGCCAGAAGTGGCAGGGAACTGAGACGGAGAGCATAACCCGGACTCAGAAAAGCAAAAACCCCGATAATCTTTCATTTCTTGGCGGATACGAAGATTAACGGGGCCTACTTAAACTGTACAGAAGCTGTTGCTCTGTACGGGGAGTATAGTGACATGCCCAGAAAACTGCAATACCTTCTGTGCTCGCTCCTTCTGCGCAACATAAGCGCAGGATGGTGTGACTGACCCGCAGACCCCGTTCACTCACTACCGGCAGGTGCGTAACCCGCATCCGGCGTTCGCGCCGGGCGAGGACAAAAAGACCCTGCCGTTCTGTCGCAAGCTGATGGAAAAAGCCGCCGGCTTCACCTCCCGTTTCGCGTTCCCGATGCACGTGGCGTTCATGCGCTCGCTGGGTAAACGCCACCGGCTGCCGCCGGTGCTGCGCCGCCGGGCGATTGACGCGCTGCTGCAGGGGATGTGCTTCCATTACGATCCGCTGGCCAACCGCGTGCAGCGTTCGGTGACCAACCTCGCCATTGAGTGCGGGCTGGCCACGGAGTCGCAGCGCGGCAACCTGTCGGTGACCCGGGCGACCCGGGCGCTGAAGTTTATGGCGGAGCTGGGGCTCATCACCTATGACACCGAGTATGATCCGCAGACCGGCTGCAATATCCCGACCGACATCACCTTCAACCCGGCGCTGTTTTCGGCGCTGGACGTGTCTGACGTGGCGGTGGCGGCGGCAAGACGCAGCCGGGTGGAGTGGGAGAACCGGCTGCGGGAGAAGCAGCAGCTGCCCCGGCTCGAAACGGATGAGCTGATAGCGAAGGCGTGGCGCTTTGTGCGCGAGCGTTTCCGGGCCTACCAGCGGGAGCGCAAAGCCCACGGCCAGCGGCGGGCCACCGCCCGCCGGGACGCAGAGCGCAGCCGCCGGGATATCGACACCCTCGTGAAACGCCAGCTGACGCGGGACATCGCCGAAGGGCGGTTCACCGGCACGCTGGACGCCGTGAAGCGCGAGCAGGCGCGGCGGGTGAAGGAGCGCATGCTGCTGTCGCGCGGGAACAATTACACCCGGCTGGCGACCGTCCCGATATAACCCGAACCCTGACATCATCCGGCTGACGCCGGAGGCGTTCGCACGTCCGCACCCTGCCGGTGCGCATTTTTCACCCGTATCACAGCCAAAACCATCCTGTTTTCCCCCTTTCCGCGCTCACCATCACCCCTGAACGGTCCCTTTCCGGCATCATTTTCCCGTCGCGGACGGTTATCCACGGATAAGTGCAAGGGAACTTTCCGTAAGGTTCAACGCGACCCGGTGATTAAGCGCCGGCCGTTCAGGTTTTAAGGTGCGTGGTTTCTTTTAAACCCCTGCTCAGAACCTCCTGTAAAAAACCTTTAATAACTTCATATAAAAATAAAACCTGTTCATCGCCTGCCCGGTGGACAGACGACAGAAAGGCCTGACCGGTGCAGCGGACTCCCGTCCGCGCGGTCAGAAATACAGAAGTTCCTCCCGTCGCCCTGCGACGGGCACCTGACCGCCACCGAACTTAGTTACAGCATTCAAATGAAACAGGCACAAAGCCGGCGCAGACCGGCACCCCGGTGCCCCTCCCCGCCACTGAACAGCGCCGCCTCCCCCGGCCCTTTGGGCCGGGAAAAGCATCGCTTTCAATGACGGATGTTGTAACTAGTGGTTTTGGGGTGGCTGTGGGAGGTCTGCGGTGAGTTCCGGGGTACACGCCCGTAAGCGGCCCTCACGGCCCGCTAACGCGGAGATACGCCCCGGCGGCGGCGTTGCCTTGCCGGAGCCACTCCGGTGGCGCACAGTGGCTTCTGTGCGGTTTTAGGCGGGTCTGGCTGGTCAGGGCGAAGGGAAGTATCGGGGAAACCTTTCATCCCGGGCCGGCTGACGCCGGGCTGCGGCGGACTGACACCAGAGCTGTCCTTAACTGAGCAGTGCCGCCTTTTATGCGCGGTTGCGCATGAAAAACAGGGATATTTCCTGTTGTATATCATCAGGATAAGGTATAATTAAGGCTGTTTACCCCTGTCCAGCATGAGGGCTGTATGCCGGAAAAAACATCATCCGCTGACCCGGTGGTCACCGCGCCTGACACCGCAAAACCCGGGCTCAGCAAAAAGCAGCGCCGGACTTACCGCCGGTGGGGGCTGGTCCGTCAGGTCGCCGCCCTGTTTCCGCTGCTGTGGCCGGAATTCAGAAACGGGCAGTTCCGCCCCCTGAAAACCGGTATCAGCGCGGACGTCCGCGCATGGATTGCCGCTAACCCGCAGGTCGGGCTCAGCGAGGAGGAATGGCAGCAGGCGGTGCGCTTTGTGGTCAGCCGGCTGGCGTACCTGCGCACGGTCACCGAAGGGACAGCCCGCGTGGACCTCAGCGGCGAGCCCGCCGGGACGGTCACCGCCTCCGAGGAGCAGCATTCCCGGCGCAAAATGGCCGCCATCCGCGCCCGGTTTACGCCGAAATCCCCGCAATCCTGAAAGGAAGGGCTGTTTTTCAGTGAATAATAAAACGTGACATGCCCTTTTATCATCTCCGGCATAAATCATGATACAGGTCAAAAGGATAATGAAAGAAATTACGCTGAAGGACGGCAGAACTCTGGGCTGGTGCGAATGGGGTCCGGATGACGGAGTGCCTGTGATTTTTTGTACCGGGGCCGGGATGAGCGGTTCGCTGGGGTTCGGATATGACCATCTGGAGCGTCTGGGAATTCGCCTGATAGCTCCCCACCGGCCCGGCTCCGGTAGCTCCAGCATTCACAGGGACAAGACCCTGACCAGCTGGGCAGGGGATGTGGCTGAGCTGTTAGCGCATGAAAGAATTCAGGCATGCCATGTTGTTGGTTTTTCGATGGGCACACCTTTCGCTCTTGCCCTTACCGGGGTCTGTGAGGTGAAATCGCTGGCGCTTGTGGCCGGGCAGGACCAGTTCAGCTATCCTGAAACGTATCAGCTTCTGTCCGCTGATGTGAAGTGTGTTCTGGATAAACTTCATCATGACGCCGCTGAATTTGAGCGAATGATTGCGGCTCAGGCCACGGCGGACTGGCTGTGGGGCTTCATTATTAACACCAGTTCTGAGCAGGATGCGTCATTTTACACCGAAGCGGTGTTCAGTGCGGCTTACCGACAATGTCTGCAGGAAGGTTTTATGCAGGGTGCTGAAAGCTATGCGCGGGATTTAGTCAACGCCTGGGGGGAGTGGCCCGTGCGGCCGGAAGAGGTGGACTGTCCGGTATCGCTGTGGTACGGGGCTTTTGACCACAGTGATGTCCATTCACCGGATGCGGGCGCCAGTCTGGAAAGACGCTTTCCGCACGCAACCCGCAATTTCCTTCCGTATGCCGGCAACTCCGTCCTCTGGATACAGGCCGGGGACATTCTGGCGGCGTTGTAGTTGTCGGGTAATACCCGGTAAATATACTGGAGAATGCGTTTCACCGTGACTCAGACTGAAAAAACCGGCCATCTGGCATGGTGCGCCCTCGTCGCGCTGGGTTTCGCCCGGCGGGACGGCACCCTGACCTCGCCGGCGCAGGAAAACCTGTTTCTCACCCGCTGGCTGGCCACCGCCCTGAAGCAGCGGCGCTTTTCCCGCGACGTCACCCCGGATATCGAATGGCTGCTGAAGCAGGGACGGCTGTACGGCGTGCGGGCGAACCTGCCCGGGAAGCTGGATTATTTCTGGCGCGCCTGTAGCAGCGAACTCACGGAGCAGAATGACCTGTTCCGTCTGACGTATGCGGTGGAGACGGCGAAGGAGATGCAGTGGCAGTACCGGGTGCTCAGTGACCGCGAGTGGTCCGGCCGTCATGCCCTGCCCCTGAGTGAGGCGGTGAACGGGGTGTATCTGTTGTGCACGAATCTGGACGCGGCCTTTGACGAGGACGGTAACCAGACCGGGCCGCTGATGGCGCGCATCACCGGCAGTGTCGAGGGTATGGTGGCGCTGCTGAGTTCCTGCGGCTGGCAGGCGGTGGCAGAAAATGACGCCCTGCCCCGGCAGTACCGGCTGACCGCCGGGCAGGAAAAAGGTCAGGACTAAAACACTCAGTGGCGCAGCTGCGACAGGTCGTCTTCCGACAGGCCGGTCATTTTCATCACCGTGCTGCGGTCCAGACCGTTATCCAGCATCGTGCGGGCGATTTTCAACGCTGCCTCGCGCTCACCCTCGCGTTTGCCTTTTTCGATACCGCGCTGCTCGCCCAGCTGAATGCCTTCCTGACGGCCGCGTTCAAGGCCCTTCTCGATGCCCTTCTGCTCAAGCTGCTGTGCAATTGTCATCAGTGTGTCCCCGTGCTGCGGCACCCGCTGTGCCAGTTGACGTACAAAGGCTTCGGCGTCGTCGGTCTCGCCGGCCTGTACCAGATAGTTTATCAGCGATATCAGCTGCTGTCCCGTGAGATGTCCGGTCAGCAGAACGGTGGCCAGCCGGTCGAGCAGGCCGGCAAGGTCGCGCTGATGGATATGCTTCTGCAGCAGCGTCAGGGCCGCCATGCTGCGGTGGGTCATGATGTCGTCGTCCGGAATGACGGTGACGTCAACCAGCGGAAAGGGGCCGGCATACAGCTTGTCCGGCCAGTGCCGGGTCGTCAAACTCATCCAGCCAGCGGGTGGAGTACGGGTACGGGCTGCGCTTCCCGGTGTAGAACAGCACCGGAATGACCAGCGGCAGCTTTTTATGCCCCGCATCCAGATGGCGCTGCATGGCGGCCACGGCATAGCGCAGCAGGCGGAAGGCCATGTGTTTGTCCGGCGAACTCTGGTGCTCAATCAGCACATGAATGTAGCCGTCGCCGGCGGTGGTCTTCAGGCTCCAGAGGACATCGCTGTAATAGGCCCGCAGGCTCTCCTCGACAAAGCTGCCGGATTCGAGTTTCAGGGTGCTGAGGTCGCAGACGGCGCGCAGCTCTGCCGGGAGGTGAATGGCGATAAAGTCCCGGGCGGTGTCGGGGTTTGTCAGGAAGGCCCTGAAGGCCGCGTCATGCGGCATCGGAGTGGATTTTTTCATGCGCCATTTCAGTCAGTTCAGAAAAGACCAGCTTACCACACTGCCCGGCCACATCAGAGAAGCAGCGTGCATGGCGCATGCCAGAAGGAAAATCCACGATGAGCATGTTCGACGCCCGACAGAAATGACGAATGAAGCGCTGAACCGTATAGGTGCGTTGTATGCCATCGAGGCGGAAATACGCGGCAGCCCGGCCGGGAAACGGCTGCAGATAAGAAAAGCACGGTCGGTTCCGCTGATGACATCGCTGCACGAGTGGATAGAGGCGCAAATGACGACGCTGTCGGTTCACGCGGAGACGGCGAAGGCGTTCGCGTACATACTGAAACAGTGGCACGCCCTGAATGAGTACTGCCGTAACGGTCAGGTGGAAATCGACAATAACATCGGAGAAAACGCGCTGCGCGCGGTGGCGGTTGGCAGAAAGAACTACCTGTTCTTCGGCTCTGACAACGGGGGTGAGGCAGCAGCCATCATCTACAGCCTGCTTGGCACCTGCAAACTGAACGGTGTGGAGCCGGAAGGTTGGTTGTGCGAGGTGATAAGCAAGATCAACGACTGGCCTTCAAACCGGGTACATGAGCTGCTGCCCTGGAACCTATCCTCCGTAAAATAATCCTTACGCCACGTTCATTATGGGGCGCTTACACCTTTTTTATCCCTTATCCCGGACTGTCATCGCGGCGATACTTGAACAGGGTAGAGTCCGTTAATGTTGCTAAAATTATTCCACAATATGGGACGACGTATCACTGGCTCAGGAAGTTGCTGATGCACCCGGCATCAATGGTACCGCTTCCTGAGCGGATCCCAAATCGGCTGCCGTCGGTAAGGACGATGGCCAGATAATCATAGGGGCCGCCGCGATCCCTCATCTCATCTTCCACCAGGACTTTGAACTCGGCAATTTCTCCCGCCTGCCAGCGCACACTCCAGGGGCCTTCGCTAAATCCCTGCCAGGTACCATCACGCCAGAAAGTGACGCGACGGTCGTCGTTGTGTGAATCCGGGCGCGGGAAAACACGCTGTGCATCATTAGGCGAGTAATTCATATAGCTGACTATGAAGTCCGGGGTCAGTAACTGCGTGGGTCGCGAAGCCCCGGGGTCAGGGAAACAGGCATGCAGCCAGTTCTGGTAGGCCAGGGTCGACAGGCCGATGCTTCCATGGCCATGTCCGCCGGTTTCAAAATTCAGGTGTATATCGAGGTCATGGCCATGCCACTCAAAGAACGTGGACCAGTCCGGCCGAAGCTCAAATTCGGGTTCACCCGAAGCCAGCCGGGCATGTTCGAATGCGGCAACAACGTCCGGCTTGTCCGGCTTCCCGTTGATGCCTGAAAACCTGAATCCAATGGAGCGCGATGGGAACCTCCCGAACGGCTCCTCATTACAATACACCATTGCCCCGGTTATCTGAAACGCCCCCATCCGGAGCGGTTCGCCCCGGGTGGACAATAACCACGTCTGAAGGTCGCGTGCCATGACACGTGAGTCCAGTTGCGCAGGTTGTCCCAGCTCCAGCATTGGCAGGCAGGTCCATAGTGTGCGTGCGCAATTTCGTCGGGACGAAAGCACTTCTTCTATGGCTGCCAGAGTGATATCAAAATGTTGCGACAGGAAGATGTACAACGGCGCCTCGGCCGACAACGGGGCCGCAATGCGTTCTTGTCGCCCGCTGCGCTCGCCGAAGTTCAGATACAGGGAAGGACGCTCTGATGTGTTGTTCTGCTTCCCGTGTTTGCCCATTTCGATGTAGCCGGTTTCAGCCCATAACAGGACATCCGTTTCGTCGTAGTCGTTCCAGTGCAGTACGTCGGCGTCGAAATCAATATCATACCAGCCGTCGCGGACGGGGTCAGGAGGGTTCCCCAGCACCGCCAGCGGACGACCACCGGCGAACAGGCCCGGACGGGGCAGGCGAGAAAAGTCGAAACCTTCATCCGGCCTCACTGGCTTCCATTTCCCCGGTCGGCAGGAGGCATCCTGAGGGTTAATCCAGACCTGCCGGGCATGCCAGCCCAGAAGAGACGACTGCAGGCGCAGCGGGAAATTGCGAACCTGAACAGTCCGATAATACCCGTCGAACCCTCTCACCGGTTGTGGCGGCGTGAAGCGCAACCACGGACCGAGGTCGTGCCCGCCCACACGCAGGCTGCACAGCTCGAGCTCACCGGGAGGATGGAGCAGTTCGAAGATGAAATGGTCGTAGGTCCGGATGTCCATTGAGTCCTCCGTCGTGTCGATAACAGCTCAGTTTGTGGCATCGTGCACAATGGTTATGTTCAGCGTTACACACACGTGCCGGGGACCGTCCAGCACAGTTTCAAACGCGCACGATGTGGGCCATGGTCTGCTGCTGTTCAGTTTCGTCCAGTCGACTGAACTTACATCATGCCCACTGACTCTGTCCATCCCGATGCCTTTCTGTTCAGGGTGAATCGCAGCAAGTTTCGGGGAAACAAGGCTCTTAGTGAAAGAGGACCCAAAATCACTTCAAAATCAGCAAACCGTTACTCCCCGGAACTGGGTATGTTCCAGCCTGACATAATGAATTTACGTATACCTGGCTTATCTAAAAGTGGGGGGGATTGCTGGCGGATTCAAGTTCGAAGTGCAACGCTAAGCCGCCTTTCTTAACTCTGCAAAGACCACTGAAGGCTGCCGGAATTCGAGGCATTTTCGTGGCCTGCTGTTCAGTGCTCCCTGGTACTTGCGGAGGCTCATCATCCGTCACTGCTGTCAGGTCAGTTCCTTTGGGGATAAACTGCCTCAACAGCCCATTGGTATTCTCATTTAGCCCACGTTCCCACGAAGCATAGGGGTGAGCGAAGCAGGTTTCCGTTTCCAGGGCCGCTGCGATCTCTTTGTGCTGAGTAAACTCCCCGCCATTGTCGAACGTGATGGTATGGCAGACATCTTTGTAGCCGCTCAGCATCGAGATAATGGCTGTGGCCACTTCGCCTGAATCTTTCGAAAACACCTTTTTCGTCAGATAAATACGGCTTTTACGCTCGACCAGCGTCACGATGGCTCCGGTGCCTTGTTTACCCAGAACCAGATCCGCTTCCCAGTCCCCCAGTCGGGTACGAGCATCAACAACGGCCGGTCTCTGCTCGATGGATACGGCGTCAGGTATCGGACTTCGCTTTTTACCATAGCCTTTGCGATAGCGGCGTTTACCCTGCCGGAGGAGCTTGTATAGGTCGCCGCCACTGGCTTTATCAGCCTGAACATGCTGGTAAATCCACTCGTGACTAACCGGCCTGCCGATGATACGGCCAACGGCGCTGATCTGTTCCGGACTCCACAGCCAGTTTAGCGCAGCCTCAACAAAGAAGACCGTATCCTCGTGCATCCTGCGTTTGCCGGCCGCTTTACGGCGGCTGGTACTGAGCTTCTGTGCCGCGGCTGGCTGGTAGCCATCTACAGAAGGATTGCGAAGCAGTTCCCGCGAGACCGTTGATTTGCTGACGCCTGAGCGGCGGGCAATCTCTGCCTGACTCACTTTATCTTCACACAACAGGGCTATCTGGTATCGTAACCCTTCGGTTAGCTGCTGATATTTCATAGTGACTCGCTCATCTTTGGTCGGAAGAGCAGGATAGCTTATCGGCAGCTAACCGTCCCTCCATCCACATGACCGAGCGTTGCACTTATTATCTGAATTCGCGGCTTTTATGATCCGTGAAGGTGAGGGGGCATGACCCGGACCTACAGCCACACAACAAAAGCCACTCAATTACAATAATCTTAAATTTTAATTATCACCAATGACAATCAAATCCATCATGTCCGCATACGATCGTATACGGACACCTGTCGTCAGACATGACCGTATGTAAGGGTTTTGTTTTTTGTACACGCGTGAAATACTGTACATCCTTTACGGATGGAAAATAACGCATGTCACGGTTTTTTGCTTACTACAGATTTTGACATTAAGACCTTATATCGGGTCGATGGTGATGGCCCATCGATCACCGTACGAATATCGATCCACTATGAAAAGTGAAAAAGTCCAGCAAACCTTAGTTTGCTGGACTTGACTGAAATGACTATTAACTCTTAAAAGATTACAAATCTGCTTAGGGAAGGTGCGATTTAATCATTCATAGTTCTGTTCATGACTACAATGATTGCCGTTCATCCATCGTTTTCACTGATTTTGGTGGTTTTTTGCTCACTTATGATACGATGACAGGGCGAAAAAATGGTTCCCATCGAATTAATCGCACCTTCCTTAAGTTATACGCATCTTATTCCTCCTTGATTAAAGATCGCATTTTTAATACTTCAAAATGCACGTTAAACAGTTGCTCTAATTTCATGAGAAGTTAAATCACTAATCCGAGTTCACTTTTAACGTTTTAACTGTCCTTTATGGTTTTATTTTTGTAATCCAGTTCATATTGTTTGGCCAATACAAGCGCAGCCTCTTTAGCAGCAGACTCATCAGCATAATCTAAAATACTTACTTGGGCTGTGAAAAAAGGCCCAAATTCGTTTCCATAAACGACAGTCAAAACGTTGTCATTAGTGCTATACTCATTCATAAACTACCTCTAATGTTAGGTATAAGAATCGTAGTACTCAAACAACCCCCTAATATGGCACTAAGTTCATGCCGCTATAATACCAAGTATCATGGGTATATCAGAATACCTGCCAGGATGTCCCATCAAAAACAATCTCTCGCACATTTCTAGCATCAGAGGTTATTGTATAAGTATTATACCCGTTAACTTTAACTCCATCCTGGCTGGTCAAGTAAATATTACCTGTTGATGCAATAAATAGTTTTATGTGATGTCCAGTTTTAATATTGTTCACCGTTGGTAGCGTTATGGTTATTTCTTCCGCGTTGATAATCAAATTAGGCCTGGAGGCCGAAATTGTTGCACTTGCACTTAACACCAATAATCTCAACGGCCACTTCTCTATGTAACCAGAGGGACCAATTCGAGCAATTGTGTTAGATTCTTGATGATCTGTAAGATCACCTACGCCCATCCATTCAATAGATGCGAAAGTATTATTTCCTCGAAATCTTAGACCTGTAGCAGCAGCAGAAGCTGCATAGAAATCTGCTTTTGGCGCATAAACCCCGGCATACGAGTAGAAGTTAACATTTTTGCTACCCTGTGCCATAAATCCTATTTTCCAGCCTTTGCTATTTGATCCTCGTGACAGAAATGCAGCAGTGCAGTCATAGTTACCACCTAAAACCACATTATCAACACCATTAATTTCATCAGAGTCTTCGACTTTATTATTCCTTACACCATTCTCCTGAATAACACCTTTAGATGCAGGTCCATCGACAGGAAAGAATAAGTTGTTATTTTGCGTCCATAGTTTCGATTTTTTATTAACAATAAACCCAACACTATCAGTTGGTTCTACCGTAGTAGTAGAACTATCAGCCCACTCATCTACAGAGATAGAACCATCAGTATTTTTACCAGTAACTATACCGATACATACTGTATCGTGCTTTGTGAAAATAACATCCCCAACCATAATGTTGTTCCATGTATCTATAGCACCAGGAACACATGAGTTTTTAGTATAGGTGGCAGAGTCTACATCTTCCCATGATTCATATGACGATGAACTAACATCCATATATGTACCAACGGTATCTATCCCACTATTAGTATATCCACGCAATCCACGTGAATTAGAAACTCCAGATACCTCCGGAGAAAATCCGCCAGTTCCTTTGTTCATCATCACAGATAAACCTACGGCGTTTCGGCGTATTCCCCTTGAATTGTTTCCTATACATAGCGAGCCAGGTAACAGCAAACCGTTATCGTCCAGTCGCTCATTCCATACAGCAGCGTCTGCATCTACGTTTCTGCCGAGATAGTCAGTTGAGACTCCTTTGTCGCTCAATGTTCTTAGACGTGACAAGGCAAGATAGGAGGTTATAGCTCGATACGCCACCAGGGATGCTCCAAGACCCTCTTCGCTTGAGGCTAGGTCATTACGCAAACTTTCGTCATCAGAAATATCACTCATTTCACACCTCTCTCATATAAGATTCAACACTAAATAGCTGCACCTAATACCACTACACCTGCCATTTACTGATGGGTGGCATGTTGCGTATGCTCAACACATCTCAAGCCTGATGTAGCATGGTCAGGCAAAGGAAACAGCCCTAATGGCTTGCACTGCATGGGCTGCCAAAAAGTGAAGCACTATTTCGCGCAGCCATTTAGTTATACTGTATATACATACAGTGTCAAGATTTAATTTATATAGATATAGCCTTATATATCCTGACGCAAGCTAAGGCTTAAGTTATTGAAGAATACTGAAGAATACTCACGTGGTGAAAGGTATCCCAGCACACTATGGGAATGCTTGTACTGTAATGCCCTTCTCATCCAATAAAGCATTGTTTAAAAATGACATTTATGTATACCCCTGCGTTACCACTCATTTCGATGCATAAAAATACCAATGTGACCACATTAGTGATACCATTAATCATATGACCATCTATACGTGACCATCAGGGTGAAAAATGCTCATTTTTGGCTACCTTCGCGCATCAACTTCGGAACAGGATTCATGGCGGGCAAAAAATGCGCTCAAGACATTTGCTAACCTGCACGGTCACCGTATCGCAGGTTGGTATGTGGATAATATTTCAGGCACCACCATGAACCGCCCTGAACTGTTGCGACTTCTGGAAGACGCCGAACCCGGTGATGTCATTCTGACCGAACAGGTCGACCGGCTCTCCCGACTTGATGACGCTGGCTGGAACACACTCCGCAAACAGATTACCGACAAACAGCTGGCCATTGTCAGCCTGGACCTGCCAACCAGCCATCTGGCGCTGACCACCACCGTAAGCGATGATTTCACCCGCAGCATGCTGAAAGCCGTCAACGGCATGATGCTTGATATGCTGGCCGCCATTGCCAGAAAGGATTATGAAGACCGGCGTCGCCGTCAGGCCGAGGGTATCAGCAAGGCAAAAGATGAGGGGAAGTACCGGGGCAGGGTGGCCGACATGCAGAAACACGAACTCATCCGTACACTGCGGATTACGCATGGCAAATCCCTGCGTGAAACTGCCCGGCTTGCCGGGGTCTCTAAAATGACGGTTATCCGGGTATGTAAGCATTCCGGCACAGGAGAGGGTGGCAGTCTGACCCCATCTCATGCCTCCTCTTCCTGACATACGTCAGGCGACTTAGCGTGGCACTTAGGGAAGGTGCTATTTAATCATTCATAGTTCTGTTCATGACTACAATGATTGCCGTTCATCCATCGTTTTCACTGATTTTGGCGTTTTTTTTTTCATTTATGATACGATGACAGGGCGAAAAAATGGTTCCCATCGAATTAATCGCACCTTCCCTAATTGGGACGCTCAATGTAGGCATTTCTGGGCCGTGACGCAGATTGAGTGGTAGTGGGTGATTGTCAGATACCAGCCGATGATCTTGTCGCGCATCTCTTCAGACTTTGAGAAGCATATGGTTTTGCGGGTAAGCCGCTTAAGATGTGTCCGCAGGTTCAGATTATGTCGCTCTATCCGCTGGGTGTATTTCTTGCTGATAACATGACTTGTTGAGGACAATAAAGTTCGGTATACCGGCCAGGCATCGGTCATGTAGAAGGCAATGCTAAACTGGCTCAGCAAAACCAGAAGACGCTTTAATGTCAGCGCATTTCGTGGGCCAAATACATGGGCGATGACGCGCTTTCGGATGCGGTCACAGGCAGAAAACAGCCAGCGTTGATTGCCTTTACAGCGGACATATGACCACTGTTCATCGGCTTCACAGCAGATAATGACTTCTGCGCCTGGCTCAACGTTTTACGCTACCTGATGCGGTGCCAGTTTTTAGATGACGGAGAACGGTGTTAAGACTTATCCGCAGCACTCTGGATGTATCGCGGCATCCAGAGCCATTCCTCGCCATATCAACAATAGTTTGATGGGTTTCGGGTTTCGCCCCGTTGTAGCGGTAGTCGAGCTGAAAGGTCTTCAGGCACTGCTTACAGCGATAGAGCTGCGCGCCTGAACTGGAATGGCCGTTCCGGATACCCCCCTGAGTTTCAGAGCAACGGGGACAAACCACATCAATCTTTGCCATCAATCATCCAAAGGGCAAAGAGTACAACAACACTAAGGAAGGTGCGATTTAATCATTCATAGTTCTGTTCATGACTACAATGATTGCCGCTCATCCATCGTTTTCACTGATTTTGGTGGTTTTTTGCTCATTTATGATACGATGGCAGGGCGAAAAAATGGTTCCCATCGAATTAATCGCACCTTCCCTAAGTCTGCGTCACGACCCATTATAGCGTCAGAGGTTATTTCTCATCTGTTTTACCTGATGCAAAACAGATCGATACAGACGCCACAAAAAAAACTAAACAATTGAAAAAATCACATTTTATTTATTGGCATCATTATTGCTTATCTCATATCAGTGAAAATCAATGCAGTGATTGTCATCATTTAAGGAGTAGGTAGTGATGAGCGAGCAGACGGATAACGAATTTGAGGAGTTGGTCATCAATATTATCGTCAACGCAGGTCAGGCAAGAAGTCATGCGATCAAAGCGATAGAGTGCGCAGCACACCAGGAGTTTTCCATAGCGCAGGGATTGCTGGAAGATGCCACTGAAGCGCTGCGCATTGCACATCAGGCACAGACCAACCTGATTGAAGATGAAGCGCGCGGTACACGCCATCCTGTGACGTTACTGATGGTGCATGCGCAGGATCACCTGATGAATGCCATTACGGTGAAAGATCTGGCCCGTCAGCAAGTGGATTGCTACTACCATATGGCTGAACTGAAAAAACAGGTGCAGGTCTTTTCTACCGCACAAGCACATTGTTGAGAACCGGGTATAGATAACGTCATTACCGACATAGCGAAAAGACAGCGAGGACAATTCCATGTTGCATATCACTCTGGTTTGTATGGGCGGTTTTTCTACCGGCATGCTGGTGAAAAGAATGCGTGAAGAAGCCGTCAAAAAAGCGATCGATGTTGAAATTAATGCCACCTCGGAAAGTAATTTTAAAATCGTGGCAGATAAAACAGATGTATTACTGATTGGCCCGCAAGTCAGCTTTATCGAAGCGACGATGAAAAGCCGCTATCCCGATTTAAAAATTGCGGTGATCAATGCGGTTGACTATGGCTCGATGAATGGCGGCAAGGTGCTGGATTTCGCCCGTAATTTGTGAGCCCGTAATTATTACTGACGCTTACTTTAGCCGTGTTACATCCCACCCGGTATATTGGGCGATCTAATGATAGCAGGAGCAGCCGAGCATGCGGATCGACATTGTGTATGACAAATTAACCGCGCTGAGCACCGAGTCAGGTATTTCCGCCACTCAATTGGCGGATGCACTCGGGTACGCCAGAGCCAATGTCAGCAATGATCTGAATATTCTGGTATCGGAAGGTAAAGCGATAAAAAACAGAGGAAAACCGGTGCTGTATCAGGCGGTGAACTCCGAGATGCGGGCACAACAAGACCAAAGCGAATTCGCGCTCTTTATCGGCAGTAACGCCAGTCTGTTCCCGGCGATTGAACAAGCCAAAGCGGCGGTGTTCTATCCGCCAAGCGGCATGAATATGCTGATTCTGGGGGAAACCGGTGTCGGTAAATCGCTGTTCGCGGAACTGATGTATCAATACGCCAAATCGATTGGTAAACTCACGCCGCAAGCGCCGTTCGTCATTTTTAACTGCGCCGACTACGCGAATAACCCGCAATTGCTGTTGGCACAGTTGTTCGGATGCAAGAAAGGCGCCTACACCGGGGCGGATGAAAACAAGATTGGTTTGCTAGAGAAAGCCCATCAGGGCGTACTGTTTCTCGATGAAGTGCATCGCCTGCCGCCGGAAGGCCAGGAGATCTTCTTCACCTTTATCGACAAAGGTATTTTCCGTCGTTTGGGGGAAACCAACGTCGAGCGTACCGCCAGTGTGCGCATTTTCTCGGCGACCACAGAAGAGCCTGATTCCAGCTTGTTACGCGCCTTCACCCGGCGTTTCCCTATGGTGATCCATTTACCTGCCCTGAAAAAGCGCACCTTTCAGGAACGTTTCGAGCTGATCCAGTTTTTCTTCAATCAGGAAGCGGCACACTTGCAGGAGAGCATCGGCATTTCCGTCAATGCACTGCGTGCGTTGTTAAGCTATGACTGCCCGAACAATGTTGGTCAACTCAAGGCGGATATCCGCTTTGCCTGCGCCGGGGCTTACGCCGAGTATATGACAGGGAAAAAAGCCAGTTTTTCCATCAACAGTCGCACCCTGCCCAGCCACGTCAGCCAAGCGCTCTATACCCACCTAGAGCATCGCCAGATCTGGAATACCATTATCGGCATCAACAAAAAGAGCGTGATATTCTCCGGCGACAGCAAAACACCGCTGTTTGAAGACGATGCCGTTAACGATATTTACGACATTCTCAATCTGCGCATGTCGGAGTTGCGTAGTCAGGGGATCGAAGGCAGCACGCTGGAAGAAGAAATCGAAAAAGATATCGCCGACTACTTCCAGACGCGCATTAGCCGTTATCAGGGCAAATACGATACTCGCCGATTGGAAAATCTGGTGACTCCTGATGTCCTGCGTCTGACGGAAGAGCTCATCCGCTATGCGGAAGGTAAGCTACAGCGCACGCTGGACAACAAAGTCTATTACGGTCTGGCGACCCACATCGAAAATGCGCTTGATAGGATGCGGCGCAACAAGAGCATCATCAATCCTCAACTCAACCGCATTCGTACCGGTTATCCCGAGGCGTTTAACGCCGCGCTGGACTGCCTGCGTATGATCGAACGGGTAATGGAGATTACGCTGCCCATCGATGAAGCAGGTTTTTTGGCGATGTTTTTTGTCTACAGCGAACGCGATCTGGAACAACGGCGTACCGATGTGAAGGTGATTGTGGTGGCGCACGGTGTAGAGACCGCCAGTGCGATGGTTGCAACGGCCAACGAACTGCTGGGCGTCAACTACGCAGTCGGTTTCAATGTGCCGCTGTATGAGAAAGCGCAAATGGTGCTGGAGCGGGTTATTCGTCACATTCAGACCAGTGAAAGCGTCTCCGAAGTGCTGTTATTGGTGGACATGGGTTCACTCACCACCTTTGGCGACACCATCGCCGAACATTGCGATGTTACAACGCGCACGTTGCAGTTGATCAGCACCATGCATATTGTCGAAGCGATCCAGAGCGCCATGAACGGGCTGCCGTTGCAGGAGGTTTACCAGAACGTTCTGATGGTGAACCAGTTGATCGAGCAGGAAGTGCCATGCGATCGCCAACAGGCACCCGCGCGTCACAGACCGGTATCAGAGAAAAAGATCGCGATCGTGATGGTCTGTGCCAATGGGGAAGGCACCGCCAAGGTGCTGGAACAGCAGCTATCGCAGCATCTTTCCGCCCGCATGCACATGGTCGAGATTGTGTCGCTGCGGTTTGAAAGCGACAGCCAGTCTGAATCAGGAGCTCAACACCCTCAGTCAACGTTACACGCTGGCGGCGCTGGTCAGCCCATTCCCGGTCTCCACCACGCTGACGCAATTCGATCTGGCGGACGTGCTGTACTATGACGGCGTCGAGACAGTGAACCTGCTGATTGAGCGTGAATCGACCTATCTGTTGGTGGCGGAAACGCTGACGCAAATCCTGCAACAGTTGAAACCAGAGCATGCTTTGCACGCCATCAAAGGGTTTAACACGCGCATGTCATCTGCTCTTCACATGACACTCTCCACCAATATGTTAATCGGGCTGACCATGCATCTGGCCTGCCTGCTCGACAGACTGCTGCAAGGGCCAACCGAGACCCTGTTTCCCGATAAAGCCTGTTATATCCAACAGCATCACGAGATGTTCCTCCTGATTCGTCATGAGTTAATACCAGTTGAGCAGCTATTTTCGTTATCCATCAGCGATGATGAAATATGTACCCTTTGCCGTTTTTTTATTTCAAAGGAAATCAGTCAAGCTACTGAAGATGTTATTAACGCTTATTCATAATTGAAATGTAGTGAATAAATACAGATGACTAGGCGAGTTAAGGAAGGTGCGATTAATTCGATGGGAACCATTTTTTCGCCCTGTCATCGTATCACAAATGAGCAAAAAACCACCAAAATCAGTGAAGACGATGGATGAACGGCAATCATTGTAGTCATGAACAGAACTATGAATGATTAAATCGCACCTTCCTTAACTTGCCGTGTGCCCTACACTCTGCATTTTCTATCCGGTAGATATAATTATAAAGGAAAGATAGATGGCCAACCTACAAAACACCATGTCGGGGTTGCAATTTGCCGCTTCGCACATGCAAAGTAACAAATACCTGATGTCGATATCCAATGGTTTTACGGCAGCGCTGCCGGTATTTATTATTGGCGCGTTTTCCACACTATTGGCTAATCTCCCGATTGATAGCTATCTGGCATTTATTAAGGCTTACGGTTTGCAGCAGGCAATTACCTTGCCCGCCAGCGTGACGCTTAAAATAATGTCGATCTATGTCTGTTTCTTTATCGCCTATAAATTGGCAGGAACCCTCGGCCACAACGAAATGGTGGTCAGACTCGATTGCCATCATGTGCTTTATGATCACTAGCCCGGTGTCGGTGGTGGATGGCGCAGAAGTGATGCCGTTCAAATACCTAGGCGCTGGCGGACTTTTTGTTGCGATCATGGTGGCGCTATTGGTCAACAAGATCTACTCATTCGTCGTTGAGCGCAATCTCACAATCCATATGGGCGACAACGTTCCGCCGGTGGTAGCAGAAACCTTTAATGGCTTGATCCCCGCCGCCATCAACGTGGCAGTCTTCGCCACTGTCGCGGCGCTGTTCAAACTCACCGCTGCAGGCAGCCTGCATGCCTATATCTACTTTCTGATCCAGCAGCCACTGTTTGGCATCACCGGCTCCTATAGCGGGATGCTCACCTTTGTCGTGGTAGCGCACATACTGTGGGTATTTGGCATCCACGGCCCGATGGTCACTGGCACCATCTGGAAGCCTCTCTATCTGGCTATGGATTTGGAAAACCTGACCGCATTCCAGAATGGCGACCCGTTGCCGCACATCGTCGGTTATGCTTTCTGGGGGATCTGGGCCAGTTTAGGCGGTAGCGGCTCTACCCTCGGTCTCAACCTGCTGATGGCCTTTAAAGCGAAAAGCGAAGGACTGAAAAAGCTGGGACGCATGGCGTTGCCCACCTCTTTCCTGTGTATCAACGAGCCGATTATTTTCGGTATTCCCATCGTCCTTAACCCGATGTTGGCCATTCCGTTCGTGTTGGCGCCCGCGCTGAACGTTACCGTCGCCTATTTTCTGATCGCCACAGACGTACTGCCGCGCATGATCGGCGTCTTCAACGTGATCGGCATGCCGGTATTTGCCAATGCCTTTATTCAAGGCAGTTGGTTGTTCGTGCTGTTGCAGATGTTTCTGATCGTACTCAATACGCTGATCTACTACCCGTTCTTTAAACGCCTGGACAGCACCATGAGCGCTCAGGCCACGCAGGCGTAACCGCAAAGGGAGATAGCAACCATGACGATCGCGGTGATTGACACCGGCACCACGCAAATGAAGCTGGTGCTGTTCGATGTAGGCGGCGCTCAGTTGTTCCAGCACGCGGCCAGCACGGCGCCACGCTACTTTGATGATGGACGGGTGGAACAAGATGCGCAGCATTGGCACGATGCCCTGATGGCGCTACTGCGTGCGGCAATACAGTTTCTCACGGCGCACAGTCTGACGCTGGAAGCATTGTCGTTAACGTCTCAGCGTTCCTCGATTATCGCCGTGGATGCCAAAGGCTATGCGCTGACACCCACCATCATGTGGCAAGACACCCGCACTCAGGCACTGTGCGATACGTTAGCAGATGTTTCGGAACAAGTGCATCAGATCGCCGGGTTGCCAATTTCCCCGGTGTTTTCTGCCGCAAAAATCCTCTGGCTGAAGCAACAAGATGCCACGCGGTATCAACAAGCGGCCAAGTTTATCGGCATCCATGATTTTCTGCTGCACAGTCTGACTGGGAGATTCTGTACCGATTATTCCCTGGCGTCGCGCACCAACCTGTTCAACTTGCGCACCCAGCGTTGGGATCCGGAACTGCTGGCGCTGTTTCAGGTCACGGAGGACAAGCTATGTGCGTTGGTGCTGCCGGGTAGCGTCGTCGGCGCGTTACGGGCGGAGATTGCCGTTCAAGTAGGATTGCCCACGGGCATTCCGGTGATCAGCGCAGGCGGCGACCAGCAATGTTGCGCACTCGGCATGGGGCAATTAACTCCTGAACGCGTAATCGTTAACGTAGGCACCGGCGCCTATGTGATGGGAATGACCGATGAGCAGGGATCGTCGTCGCTCGACAGCCGTTTTATCTACAACCGTGCGGCGCTACCGGGTAAATTTGTCATCGAGGGAGCGCTTCTCTCCTCCATCTGTGCCTACGACTGGTTTAACCGAACCTTTTATAAGTCAGAGAACGATTATCGCGCCATCAATCAGGAAGTAAACGCCGCCGAACCCGGCGGCAGCGAGCTGGTGCTGTCTCCCTTTTTCAAAGGTAAAGTCGCCAGTGCAGGCAACGTGAAAGCCTTCTTCTATGACATAACTCTGCATCACACCCGGGGCGATTTTTCCCGCGCTATTCTGGAAGGAATTACGCACGAACTGCATCAACACCTGCTTGGTATGACGCCGCGTATCGGCAATATCACCACTATTTATACCGCAGGCGGCGTGACGCAGTTCGATACCTTCAATCAGATTCAGGCGGATATTTACAACCTCCCGGTCATCGCAATGAGCAGTAACGCCACGGCGGCTGGCGCTTGGGTTTCGGCGGCGGTGACGCTGCAACATTATCGCGATTATGCCCAGGCTCAACGCCAGATCGCACGCCATCAGCCGATACAGCGTTTTATGCCACAGCCAGACAATGTTCGGCTCTATGAAGCACTGGCGTCCAAAAGCCGAACGCTACAGGAACATATCTATTCATGAACGTTTTCCACTCAAACTCCAAGGTGATTGCATGCTGAATAACATCAAAACGGACTTCCCGGCCGACTTCCTCTGGGGGGCCGCAACCTCTGCGTTCCAGGTCGAGGGGGGCTATCTGTCCGACAGTAAGGGACTTTCCACTGCGGACACGCGCGCGTTGCTGAAATCACATTTGCAGGCGGATACCAAAGTCGCCAGCGGTCACTACACCCACTGGAAAGACGATATTGCGTTGATGTCGGAGCTGGGTCTACGTTCCTACCGTTTCTCCATCGCCTGGACACGCATCTACCCTAACGGCGATGAAGCCGAACCGAATCAAGCAGGCATTGATTTCTACCTTGCGTTGATTGATGAGTTGCGCCGTCATGACATAGAGCCAATCGTCACCCTGTATCACTTTGACTACCCAGAAGGGCTGAACAAGAAATACGGCGGTTGGCTGGCGCGCGAATCGATCGCCGATTTCGAAAAGTATGCCCGAACACTGTTCTGTGCCTTCGGTGAACGGGTGAAATACTGGCTGACCATCAATGAACAGAACCTGATGCTGTCCGTTGATGTGCTGATGGGGTTACAGGGGCTGGATGCCCAAGAAGCGGATCGTCGCCGTTACCAGATGAATCACCATATGTTCCTGGCAACCGCCAAGGCGATCGAGGCCTGTCATGAACTGCTGCCACAGGCAAAAATCGGCCCAGCGGTTTCCTATGTGCCCATATATCCGGCATCGCCGCGTCCGGAAGATATTCTCGCTGCGCGACAGAACCACGATCTGCGCAATCATGCCATGTTGCATGTGCATTGCTACGGCGATTATCCCGGTTACTACAGCGCATTTTTGCAACAACATGGCTGGTATCCACAGGTGGAAGCCGGCGATTTCGACTATATGCGCCAGCATAAACCAGACTTTCTCGCCTTCAACTATTACCGTACTAACGTCGCCAGCGCTTGCCCGGTGGATATTACGCCGCAGGAGATTGAGCGCATAAAAGAGGAAACCGGTGATCGTTTGGCTTCCGTACTCCCCGGCTACTACCAACGAGAAAAGAACCCCTACCTGAAAGCCACCGAATATGGCTGGCAGATCGATCCCATCGGTTTTCGTCTGGCATTTCGCGAACTGCATGAACGTTATCGCTTACCGCTGATGGTGACAGAGAATGGGTTAGGCACCCGTGATGAGCTAACGGCGGAGGGTCAGGTGCACGATGAGTACCGTATCGCGTATATTCGCGATCATATCGAGCAGATGCGCCTCGCAATTCAAGACGGATCCGAGGTAATTTCCTACAATCCCTGGACTTTTATTGATGTGCTCAGTTCAAGCGATGGCTTCAAGAAGCGTTACGGCTTTGTTTATATTGATCGGGGTGAGTTCGATCCCACCCCGCTGACACGAATCAAGAAAGATAGCTTCTACTGGTATCAGGCCCTGATCCGTGAAAACGGCAATGAGCCTGCCTGAGGCTTATTCCCAACTTAGTGTCGGTTGCTGCCCGCCAGTGGGTTGATTGGTGGGTAGCATTGGCGCGTTGCTGCTGCCCTAAATAGCTTATATGGACACCGCTCCGCTGCAAGCACCGTATCTTTCGTCGCTGCCGGGGAACACTTACTGACCCGGAAACCACTTCTGCGTTACAACCGAAATTACTGCACATCAGATTCACGTAGCATTAATCGTGAAAAATCCCCTTCTTATATAAGGATAATAAAAAGAAAGCATATGACCCTGCTCTCTGACGAGTTAAAAGGAGGTATATGCTGATGAATAAAATTAATACTGATTTGGAGAAAAATTATCATTTTCTGGCCCGTAGTTTTGCCAGAATGCAGGCTTCAGGACACCCGGTAAGCCTTGACTCGATAACCGGAAATATGTCGGAGGAACAAAATGAATGGTTCCGGAAGGCGTACCGACGTTATCTTGCTCAGGCTTTGAACGCGCGAAAACTGGAGTTATAATAGTGTTTCAGAAATCTGAGTCCACGGATGTGGCTTAAACCCAGCTTACACGCCACCGTCCCCATTCTTCGGTGGCGTGTGATAAGATAGCGCTTTCGGAACAGGCACCCACTCCGGTGCAGCATGACGCGGCTTTCCAGGCCTTCCTGACCAATCCCGACATCGCCCGGAACTTCATTGCCATTCATCTCCCGGCGGAACTGCGCGCCGTCTGCGACAGCTAGACTGTATCCGGCTCTTTTTTTCTACGTTTACGCAATTAAGGGGCTAATCTTCAACGCCATTGTTTAGCTAACAAAACGAGGGGGAATGAATGCAACCGGATGAACTTTATCTACACGCAGTATCTCTCCTATCCCATAAGGATTACAGTCTTCGCGAGATGCGCAGGGTTTTACGCCGCTGTTCTGATGACGCAACAACCATAGAGGGCGTGATTGCCCATCTTCTTGAACGCGACTACCTGAATGATCGCCGTATCGCTGAAAAAAACGTATCCCGATATCTGAAAAGACTGTATGGCCCTTCGCTCATAAGGCAGGAGCTCAGGCAAAAAGGTATCCCACAGGACGTCATTGAACAGGCGCTCAACGACTGCGATGTGGACTGGTTAGAGATAGCAGCGCAGTGCCGGATCATAAACTTTGGCGAAACCCCGCCGTCCGTGCCAAAAGAAAAAGCCCGTCAGATGCAATTTCTTCAGAACCACGGTTTTTCGATGGACATGATAATCAGCGCTATCACGCCATCGAAAGGGTGATGAGCACACGTATACTATCCGCCACACCCCAGCTCAGCGCCATGAAAACCTGTAGGGCGGAGTCCGTTACGAGAATCCAGGAGACCAAACATCTGGCTAAGATAAAAATGTAACACTGCAGTCCTGAATTGTCGGAAATTCAACGCCCCTTACGAATGGTGGTGCTGAAGAGCCCTTCATAAGGGGCGGGGCCTGAGTATCCTGTCCCTTTGTAGAAACCCGGGCATAACCGATGAGCATGATTGCGATATCCTGTTGCCATTTGTTTTACTATTGCAATATATTTTTGCAACGCACAAGGCCGCATCGTTACGCTGTGAACAGTAGCGCCCTTACAGGGCGAGCGTCACCGCTTCGCGGTTCCGGGGCTTTGCATGCCCTGAACCCCGTTTTATACTCTACAGCATGTATATTCCACGCCCCGCAAAATTGCTCTTCACCGTCGATGACGGCTGGAATTCGTTTCTCGGAAAATTCAGTGACCGCGTCACTCCCTGGACCCGCCTCTGCGTAGAACGCATGCTCGCCTGCGGCACCACGACCATGGGCGTACGCCGCTTCTGCTGTGCATCACCGGACTGCACCCACTCCCGCTTTTTCTGCCAGAGCCTGCAAATCAAAGGCCTGCAGCTCCTGCGGCTTCAAAGCCACTGAGCAGTGGGTAGCCCGGCAGAGTCATATCCTTCCCGACTGCGACTGGCAGCACATTACCTTTACCATGCCCCACCTCCTCTGGCCCTTTTTCAACAACAACTGGCCATTACTGAATGCACTCTTCCGCGCCGCCACCCGCGCCATGCTTCGCTGGGCCCGCAGACAGGGCGTGGAGGTCGGGATCTTCTGCGCCCTGCATACATACGGCCGCCAGCTCAATCAGCACCCGCACATTCACCTCTCCGTCACCCGCGGCGGGCTGGATATCAGGCATGGCGTCTGGCGCGACCTCTTCTTTAAGAAACATGCCGTCGAGGAAATCTGGCGCGGAGCCGTCATCCGCCTGCTGCGCCACAGCCATGACCTGATAAATCCCGGCAGCCTGCCGGGGCTGGGGCATATCCGCGACAAAAAGCAGTGGCAGCGCTATCTGCAGGCGCAGTACGGGCGCCGCTGGAAGGTGCATTTTGCGAAGAAGAC
This sequence comes from Klebsiella sp. WOUb02, assembly GCF_050058015.1. NCBI lineage: Bacteria > Pseudomonadati > Pseudomonadota > Gammaproteobacteria > Enterobacterales > Enterobacteriaceae > Klebsiella > Klebsiella sp. WOUb02. Next base: position 293,878 of record NZ_CP170111.1, on the reverse strand, counting down.
CCGGGGCGCCTGGCGGAGCGTCAAATACCTGGGCCGCTACCTGAAGCGACCGCCGGTGTCGGCGGCAAAGCTCAGGCACTACAGCGGCGGCGCAGTGATACACCATTACTACGACCACCGCACGCAGCAGTACCGCCAGCAGTCGCTGACCCAGGAAGAGATGCTCAGGCGCGATATCAGCCACGTGCCGGCAAAGCATTTTAAGATGGTGCGTTACTACGGTTTTTTGTCCAACCGCAAACGGGGTTCGCTGCTGCCAAAAGTCTATGAAGCCCTGCAGACGGAAGCGCGGAAAAAACCGGAACAGCCCGGCTTCGCCTCGCTGTTGAAAGGGTTCCTGCGCACGGACCCGTATCAATGCATCCTCTGTGGCAACCGGCTGCGCTTTGTCAGCGCACAGGCCGGCAGGCATGCCACGGAATTAGTGGCGGAAAGGCTGCATAACATCGCCCGGAAACGATGGCTTCTGACACAGGCCGCACGATAAGTGCGCCCGAAAAATGGGTTTCCGGTTAAAAACACACCGAAAACCGTATTTTATTGTCATGATTTCCCCGACAACATACCATCACTGCGTTTCGGGAGCCTGTGTTCATGGTCAGTGAGTTTTTAAAACGTTTTTCCAGATTCCTAACCATGAACGCAATATAATCTTCCTTCATCGTCTTCACGAACCGTTCGGCCATGCCATTACTTTGCGGGCTGCTCACCGCTGTTGTGCAGGGCTCCAGATTCAGCTCTCTCGCGAACCTCCGCGTTTCATGCGCGGTATATGCTGAACCGTTATCCGTCAGCCACTGCACCGGTGTGTCCGGCAACCTGTCGCCGAAGCGCTTTTCCACCGACCTCAGCATCACATCCTGCACCGTCGAACTGACGTAGCCTCCCGTGCTCGCCGCCCAGTCTATGGCTTCTCTGTCGCAGCAGTCCAGCGCGAACGTCACCCGCAGTTTTTCACCGTTGTCGCAGCCGAACTCGAAGCCATCTGAACACCAGTGCATATCGCTTTCTGCCACCGCGATTTTTCCCTTATGTTCACGCTTCGGTCGCTCTGGTTTGTCATGCAACAACAACAGCTTATGCTCACTCATTATCCTGTAAAGCCGTTTGGCGTTCACTGGTGGCTGTCCCTCTGTGCGACGTTGCTTGCGCAGGATGCCCCACACACGTCGATAACCATAACTCGGCATATCGCTGATGATATCGAGGATATCCGACAGTATTTCAGCGTCTGCTTCGTCATTACGCCGGTTACAGCGCCTGTCCTGCCAGTCGGCAGAACGGCTAACTCGCAGTGACAGACTGCGCACGCGACACACCTAGGGTACGGCTGACCAGGGCTATTCCCCGTCCTTTGGCAACAAGGGCGCGTGCGCTATCCATTTTCGCGACTGACCGTACTCCACGGCTTCTTTCAGGATCTCAACTTCCATTGTCTTCTTGCCCAGCAGGCGCTGAAGCTCCCGGACCTGCTTCAGTGCCGCAGTAAGCTCAGAAGCTGGAACGACTTCTTCTCCGGCCGCAACGGCGGTGAGACTGCCTTCCTGATATTGCTTCTTCCACTTAAACAGCAGGCTGGGCTGAATACCGTGCAGGCGTGCAACATGGGAGACATTCATGCCTGGCTTCATCGTCTGCTGGATAATGGCGATTTTCTCCTGCGGAGTTTTACGTTTGCGGACTTCTTGCCCTAACAGGATCCCTGTCATCTCAAAATTGGCGTTAGTGTTAGACATATATTCAAGCCTATCTCTTATCTGGAGATACAGCTACTGTCTGGTGTTTCAGGGGGCTACATCAGTAGTTTTCCACAAGATAGATCCAATAACTGATCCATAGAGGATCAAGAGAGTACCAAAAAGATCCCGGATCGTCAGAAGCCTTGTGCAGCTTGGCTTAAAAGGGGATCGCTGTCTACTGTATGCTAAATAATGTCTACTGTAATCTACAATATGTCTACTAAATGCTATATATTGTCTATTGTATGCTATAAAAATGTCTACTGTATGCTATCTTTTAACTGATTTATTCATACTTAGGACTTAAGGAAAATGTCTAGCAAAATCAATGAGTCATTCTTGCATGTTGAAGAGACAAACCAGAGTACTGGCGAAGTTATTATCCTTTCTTCCACATCAGAGACTAGTGTTCAGACGGTTCCGCTTATGCGTCTAGGTGTCTTTGTCCCGACATTAAAATCCACGAATAAAGCTATCGCTAAAAAACCTAATGTAGGATCCAACATCAATGCTTCAGACGACCTTAGGCATTTAGAGATAGCGAAATCTGAAGGCTTTGAGAGGATAACCATTTCCGGACCAAGGCTAGATATGGATACTGATTTCAAAGTCTGGACCGGGATCATCTCGGTTCTGACTGATAATGAGCTTGAATCGAATGATGATGGCACGATATCGATTCGATTCACTGAATTTGCTATGCGATGTGGTTTCTCACGTGGACGTCTTAAGGCTGAGTTTCGGGAGAAAATCAAGGATTCGCTACGTAAGCTCATGTCAAATGTAGTCGAGTTCTCTAAGGATAGGGGAACCAACATTGAAGTGACAAAATTTGTTCAACTCATTGGTGAGTCCACTGTTGATATTGGCAATGACAAAGTCATCCTGACCCCATCAAAAACTCTGAAGGATCTGTATGTAGGGGAATACAAGATACTCTTGAAGTTAAGGGCCCTTAAAGCCCTCGCTCGTAAGGAATCGGCACAAGCTTTATACACGTTCATTGAGGCTCTTCCTCCTAATCCCATCCCCGTTAGTATTGAACGTTTTAGAAAACGATTGTCACTGACTTCGAGACCGGCTCTTCAAAACTCTACAGTAAGAAAGGCGCTTAAGCAGTTGGAAGATATCGGATATCTTGAATACCAAGAGCTTAAAGAAGGTAATAAGATCGCATTTCAGATCATCAAGAGAAATCCGTCTTTAAAGTAAACGGTTTGTGTTCCGGCAAATGACCTCAGAAGGGAGATTGCCTACTGTAGTCGATGCCGGTGGAGGAGAACAGAGAGTCGGCAGCTGCAAGGAGAATGTCTACTATACTCGATGCTGGTGATGGGTATATGGGAGCTTTGGGTGGTTGACTTTGCTTGATACCATTAATAATTAAATCCGGTAAACCCCCGGCTTTGCCGGGGGACTCCGAAAGGTTTGACCTTTAAGTCAGTCGCGCGAATCTGAAATCTCCGCCAAGAGATGAGGATTCGTGATGAGAGACTATCAGAGCTTAAGCCATACGAAATGGGACTGTAAATATCACGTGGTTTATATCCCTAAACGCCGGAAGCAGCGGTTATATGGTGCGCTGCGGCATGAGTTGGGAAAAATATTCCACGAGCTTGCGAGCCAGAAGGGCTGTCAGATTCTGGAGGGGCATCTGATGCGCGATCATGTCCACATGTGCATCAGCATACCGCCAAAGTACTCGGTATCGACAGTAGTCGGCTATCTGAAGGGAAAAAGTGCGATAGCGATAGCACGACACTTCGGCAGAGGTAAAAACTTCACCGGTGAAGTTTTCTGGGCTCGAGGTTATTTCGTTTCAACCGTTGGTTTGGATGAAGCCACGGTCAGGGCGTACATACGCAACCAGGAGAGAGAAGACGAACGATACGATCAAATGAAACTGAACGTATAGCAGCCGCCCTGGGCGGCTCATGGTTTGTCGGCGCCTTTGAGGCGCTCACCCTAAAGCCTCCGGCTCTGCCGGAGGATACTTACTGACCAGAACATACCCAAATGGTCGCTTCAGTTGTATACGACGGCTATCATCCAGCCATTCGGTTAGTGGTGGCAGGTTGGAGAAGGGCGGATTCAAGTTCGAAGTGCAACGCTAAGCCGCCTTTCTTAACTCTGCAAAGACCTCTGAAGGCTGCCGGAATTTGAGGCATTTTCGTGGCCTGCTGTTCAGTGCTCCCTGGTACTTGCGGAGCTCATCATCCGTCACTGCTGTCAGGTCAGTTCCTTTGGGGATAAACTGCCTCAACAGCCCATTGGTATTCTCATTTAGCCCACGTTCCCACGAAGCATAGGGGTGAGCGAAGCAGGTTTCCGTTTCCAGGGCCGCTGCGATCTCTTTGTGCTGAGTAAACTCCCCGCCATTGTCGAACGTGATGGTATGGCAGACATCTTTGTAGCCGCTCAGCATCGAGATAATGGCTGTGGCCACTTCGGCTGAATCTTTCGAAAACACCTTTTTCGTCAGATAAATACGGCTTTTACGCTCGACCAGCGTCACGATGGCTCCGGTGCCTTGTTTACCCGGAACCAGATCCGCTTCCCGGTCACCCGGTCGGGTACGAGCATCAACAACGGCCGGTCTCTGTTCGATGGATACGGCGTCAGGTATCGGACTTCGCTTTTTACCATAGCCTTTGCGATAGCGGCGTTTACCCTGCCGGAGGAGCCTGTATAGTTCGCCGCCAATGGCTTTATCAGCCTGAACATGCTGGTAAATCCACTCGTGACTAACCGGTCTGCCGATGATACGGCCAACGGCGCTGATCTGTTCCGGACTCCACAGCCAGTTTAGCGCAGCCTCAACAAAGAAGACCGTATCCTCGTGCATCCTGCGTTTGCCGGCCGCTTTACGGCGGCTGGTACTGAGCTTCTGTGCTGCCGCTGGCTGGTAGCCATCTACAGAACGATTACGACGCAGTTCCCGCGAGACCGTTGATTTGCTGACGTCTGAGCGGCGGGCAATCTCTGCCTGACTCACTTTATCTTCACACAACAGGGCTATCTGGTATCGTAACCCTTCGGTTAGCTGCTGATATTTCATAGTGACTCGCTCATCTTTGGTCGGAAGAGCAGGATAGCTTATCGGCAGCTAACCGTCCCTCCATCCACATGACCGAGCGTTGCACTTATTATCTGAATTCGCGCTTCAGCATTCTCTTTACGAGCAATATCGACAGTTACGGTTTTGCTTCCTCCCCCGCCAGCTTCAAGCATTCGACCGCCTCCCCACGCCAACGCGACATGAAATACTCCTTTATCAGTACCAAAAAAAAGCAGGTCGCCAACTTCAGCATCATCAGCCATTGGCACCGGAGAACTGTACCCATTATTGCTGAAGTGTTGATACAGACCTGCGGCCGTATTATCACGGGGAGGGTCCAGGTTTATGAGTGACAGGGCAAACTGAACAAAACCTGAACAATCATAAGCATCCGGTCCGTTTGCCCCCCAGATATAGGGCTTACCGATTTCACTCTCGCATCGTTTAATCCAAGTTTTTAGGTCCATTTAAGCTCCCACACTGGAATGTAGTCAGATAGTTAACCGCTAGACTTAGGACTCTTTGGGACTTTCAGCTGTTGAAGATGATCTCGAAGCAACCACCTGTGTGGTTTAGTGACAAAAACGGAAAAATAACAAAGCGCACACTGAGAAGTATAGACCAGTTGGTTATACGAAAGCTTGCCGCAACAGGAGAGTTGTCTACTGTAGTCGACGCTGGCGGTGGGGAGTTGGTAGTGGGCCGCAGCAGGGTGAATGTCTACTGTGGTCGATGCCGGTGGCGGCGTCCCGGGGAGCGGACCACGGCTAGGTAAATGTCTACTGTAGGCGACACCGGTGGTGGTGAGCTGGTAGCGGGTCGTAGCAGGGAAAATGTCTACTGTGGTCGACGCCGGTGACGGGCAGCTGGTAGCGGGTCGCAGTCGGGTAATTTTCTACTGTAGTCGATGCCGGTGGCGGGGAGTTGGTCGCGGGCCGCAGCAGGGTGAATGTCTACTGTAGTCGACGACGGTGACGTGGAACCGTGAGCGGCCACAGCAGGGAAAATGTCTACTGTAACCGACGCCGGTGGTGAGCTGGTAGCGGGTCGCAGTCGGGTAATTAAATCCGGTAAACCCCCGGCTTTGCCGGGGGACTCCGAAAGGTTTGACCTTTAAGTCAGTCGCGCGAATCTGAAATCTCCGCCAAGAGATGAGGATTCGTGATGAGAGACTATCAGAGCTTAAGCCATACGAAATGGGACTGTAAATATCACGTGGTTTATATCCCTAAACGCCGGAAGCAGCGGTTATATGGTGCGCTGCGGCATGAGTTGGGAAAAATATTCCACGAGCTTGCGAGCCAGAAGGGCAGTCAGATTCTGGAGGGGCATCTGATGCGCGATCATGTCCACATGTGCATCAGCATACCGCCAAAGTACTCGGTATCGACAGTAGTCGGCTATCTGAAGGGAAAAAGTGCGATAGCGATAGCACGACACTTCGGCAGAGGTAAAAACTTCACCGGTGAAGTTTTCTGGGCTCGAGGTTATTTCGTTTCAACCGTTGGTTTGGATGAAGCCACGGTCAGGGCGTACATACGCAACCAGGAGAGAGAAGACGAACGATACGATCAAATGAAACTGAACGTATAGCAGCCGCCCTGGGCGGCTCATGGTTTGTCGGCGCCTTTGAGGCGCTCACCCTAAAGCCTCCGGCTCTGCCGGAGGATACTTACTTTCTACTGTAGTCGACGCCGGTGACGGGCAGCTGGTAGCGGGTCGCAGTCGGGTAATTTTCTACTGTAGTCGATGCCGGTGGCGGGGAGTTGGTCGCGGGCCGCAGCAGGGTGAATGTCTACTGTAGTCGACGACGGTGACGTGGAACCGTGAGCGGCCACAGCAGGGAAAATGTCTACTGTAACCGACGCCGGTGGTGAGCTGGTAGCGGGTCGTAGCAGGGAAAATGTCTACTGTGGTCGACGCCGGTGACGGGCAGCTGGTAGCGGGTCGCAGTCGGGTAATTTTCTACTGTAGTCGATGCCGGTGGCGGGGAGTTGGTCGCGGGCCGCAGCAGGGTGAATGTCTACTGTAGTCGACGACGGTGACGTGGAACCGTGAGCGGCCACAGCAGGGAAAATGTCTACTGTAACCGACGCCGGTGGTGAGCTGGTAGCGGGTCGCAGTCGGGTAATTTTCTACTGTAGTCGACGCTGGCGGCGGGCAGCTGGTAGCGGGTCGCAGTCGGGTAATTTTCTACTGTAGTCGATGCCGGTGGCGGGGAGTTGGTCGCGGGCCGCAGCAGGGTGAATGTCTACTGTAGTCGACGACGGTGACGTGGAACCGTGAGCGGCCACAGCAGGGAAAATGTCTACTGTGGTCGACGCCGGTGACGGGCAGCTGGTAGCGGGTCGCAGTCGGGTAATTTTCTACTGTAGTCGATGCCGGTGGCGGGGAGTTGGTCGCGGGCCGCAGCAGGGTGAATGTCTACTGTAGTCGACGACGGTGACGTGGAACCGTGAGCGGCCACAGCAGGGAAAATGTCTACTGTAACCGACGCCGGTGGTGAGCTGGTAGCGGGCCGCAGCAGGGTGAATGTCTACTGTAGTCGACGACGGTGACGTGGAACCGTGAGCGGCCACAGCAGGGAAAATGTCTACTGTAACCGACGCCGGTGGTGAGCTGGTAGCGGGCCGCAGCAGGGTGAATGTCTACTGTAGTCGACGACGGTGACGTGGAACCGTGAGCGGCCACAGCAGGGTAAATGTCTACTGTGGTCGATGCCGGTGGAGGTGAACCGGCAGCTGGCCGCAACAGGAGAGTTGTCTACTGTAGTCGACGCTGGCGGCGGGGAGCTGGTAGTGGGCCGCAGCAGGGTAAATGTCTACTGTGGTCGATGCCGGTGGCGGCGTCCCGGGGAGCGGACCACGGCTAGGCTGTGTCCCGTAATCACCTGAGCTATAGTAACTGTCTGTTTCCACAACATATTAAACTATGGCTCGCTACGACATTCCCGATGAAGCATGGACTATCATCCAACCCTTTCTGCCAGCAGCGTCTGCCTCTCCACAGGCCGGGCGTCCGTGGGCGGAGCATCGTATGATCATCAACGGCATGTTCTGGGTGCTGTGTTCAGGTGCACCATGGCGTGATTTACCTGAACGGTACGGCCCATGGAAGACCGTTTATAACCGCTTTAACCGATGGTCAAAATCGGGTGTGATTAACATTATTTTCAACAAGTTACTTTCAGCTCTGGATGCACATGGCCTCGTGGACTGGTCGGCCACTGCACTGGATGGCAGCAATATCCGGGCGCTGAAATGTGCTGCCGGTGCGCAAAAAAACAACCCGATATCACCGGAGATAATGGGCTGGGTCGCTCTCGCGGTGGTTTTGGCACCAAAATTCATCTGGCGACAGACGGAAGTGGTCTGCCGTTAAACATCGTACTGAGTCCCGGTCAGGCTCACGAAAGCCAGTTTGCACAACGTCTTCTGGACGGTATCGGTGTTCAGCGCCAGAACGGAAGTATCAAGCGCCGTGGTCATGCAGTACTGGCTGATAAAGCCTACTCCGGACATGCGTTACGTAACGAACTGAAAAGAAGAGGGATAAAAGTTGTCATCCCGCGTAAATCCAATGAAAAAATGGCCACAGATGGTCGTTCACCACTCGATCGTGAAGCCTACCGCAATCGCAATGTTGTTGAGAGGTGCTTTGGTCGCCTGAAAGAATACCGCCGCATTGCCACACGTTACGACAAAACGGCGAGGAATTATCTGGCGATGGTGAAACTGGGTTGCATCCGATTGTTTTACAAGAGGTTATGTAATTAAGGGACACAGCCTAGGTAAATGTCTACTGTAGGCGACACCGGTGGTGGTGAGCTGGTAGCGGGTCGTAGCAGGGAAAATGTCTACTGTGGTCGACGCCGGTGGCGGCGTCCCGGGGAGCGGACCACGGCTAGGTAAATGTCTACTGTAGGCGACACCGGTGGTGGGGAGCTGGTAGTGGGCCGCAGCAGGGTAAATGTCTACTGTAGGCGACGCCGGTGGAGGTGAACCGGCAGCTGGCCGCAACAGGAGAGTTGTCTACTGTAGTCGACGCCGGTGACGGGCAGCTGGTAGCGGGCCGCAGTCGGTGAAATGTCTACTGTGGTCGATGCGGTAGGGAGTCGGTAGCGAGCCACAGCAGGGAATTTATCTACTGTAGTCGACAGCAAAAACGTGGATCACACCGGCGAAATATCTTCAGATGGCCATCCCCTGATGACGAGTAATCGTCTTAATGCATCATCAGCCCACACTTCAAGGTCATCGTAAGTTCTGAACGTTTTACTGAACACTTAACCGGTTGTAGCTGATGTACCAAACAAACTAAAACCTAACTCAGTAAGAAATTTCGACGAGACGGGAGGAAGGGACAACTACACCAAACGTAAGACAACATGCCCCTTAGCCCTGCTAGGCCTTTGCCCCGGAGCGTCACGCTCTGCGTGAGTCACGGCTGTGCACATTTTCGGCATATTCTTTTTTTCTTTTTTTCATTTTTCTCTTTTTTTCGTCCGCGCGGCGAGGGGTGGGCCTGGCACGGTTAAGTTCCAAAGACTTGGAGGTATGTTGTCTTACGTTTGCGCTTTTATCGCCTCATGGTCATGTCGGCATTCAGAAATTATGGAGATGGCCATTTCCGGGTTTGCCACCTTGTCGCATACAGTAGACATCTGTCCGGGGTACAGCGACTGGAAAACACGAGACGAAGAGCGGCGGTATCAGCAGCATCGATAGATATTTGATGCATGGTCAGAAAAGTGAAGCACCGTCTACAGGGTTAGCCCGCCTGTGGACTGAGACCGGCATACGTCGCTGGCCTGGTGTGCCCCGGCATCAGGGCATATATAAGGTTTTCTCTGTTGATGCCCTCAGAATGACGGAGATACGTCCGGACTTTCAGGCTGGCGAAAGGCTCGTACCGATAAAATGTATTAGCGTAGATTAGACCTGACACAGCTATAAAACAGAGCCAAACCTGAGCTGACAGGCAGCTCCTGTGCCAGGAGCATACGTTAAAAAATTACACCCAAGTAACTTCAATATGCAGGATGGTAGTACTTAAACAAGTTACCCTTACTGTTGCCTTGATCTCCTGCTCCTGCAACTTGACGTATCATGGGTATAAATATTAATCAGACAAATACAGATTAATTAATCTCAGGATGCATCACAGCATTCATCAGTGCCAGCAGCAGGTGGATCAGCGCTGATAAGCCCATTAGTACGGTGACGGGGTGTTGTGTGCATGAGAAGATCAGCCCAGCCAGCGCAATGCCCACCAGAGAGCCTGTCTGCCGGAAAGTAGTATGTATAGCGGAGGCAGTACCGGCTGTGTCCTGCGTTCTGCCTGCCAGTACGGCTGCTGTCATTGGCGGTACAGCAAACGCAACACCACCTGCAAGCAGGGCCATTGAAAGAAAGACCAGCAGTGTTATCTGCCCGTGTAACGATATCATACCTGCATAACCCACACTGCCCGCGAGAAGCCCGGTGACCATCTGTTTTTTTATTCCCCAGCGCCGCATTAGTCGCCCTGCGGACAGATTGCCGACAAAGAGAAAAAATGCCAGCGGCAGGATCGCCATACCAGACTGAAAAGGCGTGTAATGCCAGCACTGTTGCAGAATAAAGCTGAGCGCATACAGGCTGCCGAAAAAACAGACGTTGATAAAAAAGCCGCTGAGATTGGCGAGATTGAATGCCGGACTGCGAAAAAACACTAACGGCAGCATGGGCGACGCACTCCTGCGCTCCACGATGACAAAACCTCCGGCGCACAACAGTGATACCAGTGTCATTAAAGGCAGCGCACTCTGGCCCCATTCCTGTTCTGGGAGCTGTATCAGGACCCAGGCTCAGACAACCCAGCGTGGTCATCGCTAGCACCTGGCCGGTGAAATCCAGTGCCCGTAAACGGGATGGCAGGGCAGCGGGCAACAGCCTGTAACCGGAGCTGATACCGTACAGCCCCACAGGCAGATTGATGAGAAAGATGCTGCGCCAGCCAAAATTCCCCACCAGAACACCACCAAGTACCGGGCCTGCCGCCGCCGCAACGGACACCAGACCGCCAAATATGCCGATAGCCTGTTGTCGTGCGTGCCTGTCCGGCCAGCCCGCTGATAAAAGAGAGAATGAGGCCGGAATAAACAACGCCGCACCAGCGCCCTGGAGAATGCGGAAGGAAATTAACTGCCACATCGCCACACTCATACCGCACCCGAGTGAAGCGCACGTAAACAGGACAAGACCGGATAACCAGATGTGGCGGGAACCATAGCGATCAGCCAGCGTGCCTCACGACAACATGAGGCCGCAAAGGGACAGATTATACGCATCCACCGCCCAGGTGATGGCAGAAACCGGGACAAGGAATTCAGAACGGATGCTGATGGTGGCGATATTAATTACATTCACATCCAGTATTGCCATAAACATCCCGACACAGAGCGTGACTAGGACAATGAACTGATGTCGTTCATGCGGGACGGTGAGCGGACCTTTCATTCTTCTTTCCTGTTGGCGAGCCAGGGTATGAAGTGTAAAAAAGAAAGGGAGACCTGAAAACGCAGCGGAAACAGGCACCCCCGTTGCAAAAATGCCGGAGCATTATGAACTGGGATAATATCCGTTACCTGCTGGCGGTCGCCCGGACAGGAAGTTTACGGGCTGCTGCTGCCAGCCTGAATGTGGACCAGGCCACGGTGGCACGCCGCCTGCGCCATATGGAAGAAGAACTCAACACCACGTTATTCAACCGGTATCCGGAAGGCTACCGTCTGACGGAATACGGGGAGCGACTGTTGCCTGATATTGAACAGATGGAAGCCACGGCGACGACAATTGAACGTAAAAGCGCAGGAATGAACGCCTCCCTGGCAGGAAAAGTACATATTGCCTCCACTGATTCGTTGGGCAGATGTTTTCTCCTACCCGCTCTGTCAGCCCTGAGGCAACGCCACCCTGACATTCAGGTAACGCTTTCCACCTCTCCTGAGATTGTGGATATCCGGAGGGGGGCCGCTGACCTGGCAGTACGCAGCGCCCGTCCGTCAGACGGCAATTTAATTATTCGCCGTCTGGCAACCTTCCATACGGGGTTATATGCTTCTCATGAATATGTTGTCCGCCGAGGTCTGCCAGCGCCCGGCAGTGCGTTTTCAGGTCATAACCTGGTGATGTTTCCCGAGACGTCTGTTCCGCAGTACTGGCAGCGGCTGTGCGGAGAGTCGCTGACAAACGGACATATTGTACTGGAGGCAACGTCTCAGTGGCTGTTTATCGAAGCGCTGCGCCAGGGGCTGGGTGTGGGGATGATGGCCGGAGAAATAGTGCAGCGATGCTGCCCTGAACTGGTAAATGTTATGCCTGCACGCAGCGAGCCTGTCGATATCTGGCTGGTCGTCAGTCCGGATATCTGGTCAGCGGAGCGCATTCAAGCAGTCATCGCGGCAATCAGTAATTCATTTCAGGATTTATAAAGTGCTGCATTGTTCATTCATCGTTTTGTTAGTCGACCACCCACAACATACTGGCTACCGGTAAAAAAGAAGCTTCACCTGATAAAAGTACAACGCAACCACTGCAACATCTTCGGCTGACCCCATCCGGTTCGGCGATAACCGGTGTAGACTGCAGTTCGCCCTAATGATAGGGCTTGATGGTTAGGAATTTGGAAAAACGTTTTAAAAACTCACTGACCATGAACACAGGCTCCCGAAACGCAGTGATGGTGTGTTGTCGGGGAAATCATGGCAATAAAATACTGTTTTCGGCGGTTTTTTAACCGGAAACCCATTTTTCGGGCGCACTTATCCTGCGGCCTGTGTCAGAAGCCATCGTTTTCTGGCGATCCCGTGGAGCCTTTCCTCCACTAATTCCGTGGCATGCCTGCCGCCCTGTGCGCTGACAAAGGGGTTTGAGGGCCAATGGAACGAAAACGTACGCTAAGAAAGTAATTCATTGTTTAAATTGAAATTTAATACCCTCAGTTCCCCCTTCAAAATATCCTCCGGTAGCGTGAACGTATAATGCCCCAGCATATTGATATGCCCGTGCATCAGTGGGGATAACCGGGCGATATCGGTGCGTGTCAAGGTAGTTGTCGCCTCAGTTGATTCATGCGGCCCGCGTTTCCCGCTCCGGATTTAGCCACACTTCTTCCTGCCGGCTCCAGTTTCGCGTTGCCCCTGACCAGCGGTGCGGATGCTGCTTTTTCGCGGCCTCGTACACCGATTTTCGCTGTGACAGAAGTTGACGGTCTTCGCCTCTGTGCCGCTGACCCGGCGTCACATAGCGGATACCGCTGTGCCGGTGCTCTTCGTTGTACCAGCCGACGAAGCCTTCCACCCAGGCACGGGCCTCTTCCAGCGACGCGAAGCCCTTCTCAGGCCACGCCGGGACGTATTTCAGCGTCCTGAACAGCGACTCCACGTGGGCGTTGTCGTTGCTTACCCGTGGCCGGCTGTGCGACGCGGTTATCTTCAGTTCCGCAAGCTTCACCTGCAGCACCTGTGACTTCATGGGGGCCCCGTTATCCGCATGCAGCACCAGCGGCTCCTGCCAGCAACGCTCGCTCAGCACTGTCCGCTTTACCAGCTCTGCCGCATATTCCCCGCTTTCTACCGGATGCACTTCATAGCCCACGATTTTGCGGCTGAACACGTCTTCTGTCAGATACAGGTAGAACCAGTGGCCCGCCGTCAGCGACTTCAGCCACGTGATGTCCCACGACCAGACCTGGTTCGGCGCTGTTGCCTTCCAGGTCGACAGCGGCCTGCTTTGTGGAGCCTGCTGACGTCCCCGGTGACTGACTTCGCCGTAACGCCGCAGTACCCGGTAAAACGTCGATTCACTGGCGATGTAACGACCTTCATCGGCCAGCACCGGGACGATTTGTGCCGGTGGCAGACTGGCGAACCGGGGTTCATGACAGACAGCCAGCACCAGCTGCTCCTCTTCAGCGCTGAGCCTGTTCTTCGGCACCGGCCGGGGGGCAGCGGGACGCCGGTCATCAGAGTCTGCGTTGCCAGCGCTGGCGAGTCCGTTCGCTGATACCCACACACTGACAGGCTGCGTGCTGCCGGGCGCCGGCATCAAGGGCTTCCTGCACCATGGACATCAGTCTGTAATCTGTCGGCCGCGGGTGTCATTCGTCCTCGCGTTCTTCGGCGAAGAACGCCTTCAGCTTTTTTTCCAGAATGAGCAGCGCCGCGGCTTCAGCCAGCGCCTTGTCCTTGCGGGCTATTTCACGGTTAAGTTGCTGAATTTCTTTTTTCTGCTTTTTAATCAAGGCTCTTTCTTCACGCTGACCGGGCTGCATAAATTCGTCCCTCCACTGCTGAATTTGCTCAGGATAAAGACCTTTACGGCGACAGTATTCAGCCACAGCATGAGCAGAAAGCGGTGCGGTTTCAACGAGAACGGCAAAGCGGGCGTCCTGCGACCATTCTGGCGTTGACTGACTTTCCGCTACACGAACGCCAGCCTGAGTACGCCAGGCATAAAGCGTATTGGCCGGGATCCCCTCAGAACGGGCTAACTGAACGACCGGTTGATTATGTGGCGGCATCATTCTGGCGATCAGAGCGGCTTTACGCTCAGGTGAATAAGTGTTCATTATTGTCCTCTCCGGCCCCCGGAAATTTTTCTGTCAGAGGCGACAACTACCCTGACATGGGGGGATATCTTCACCACCGGTTTCTTCTCCATTACTGCGCATCCAGGCTGAGGGCTTCCTGCATATAAAGTGTGTTCCACAGTACCACTGTATTAGTGACTAGGCCCAGAGCACCCAGTTGATCTTCCTGACCTTCACGATAGCGCTTTCTGATCTCACCCCGCTGCCCGTAGCAGATCGCCCTCGCCACAGCATGGCGGCCTTCTCCCCGGTTTAGCTGCGTCAGGATCCGCCGACGATAATCTTCATCATCAATATAATTTAGAAGGTACAGCGTCTTGTTGACGCGCCCCACTTCCATGATCGCCTGTGCCAGCCCTGATGGACGCGAGCTTTTCAGCAAAGAGCGAATGAGTTCTGAAGCATGAATGGTGCCCAGTTTCAGCGAACCGGCGGTTCGCAACATCTCATCCCACTGATCCTCGGCTTTCGACAGATCGGCATAACCACGTGCCAGTTCGTCCAGTGCACCGTAATTTGCCGATTTATCCACCCGCCAGAATACCGCTTCACCGGCATCGGCAAGCCGGGGGGAAAACTGGTATCCCAGCAGCCAGAAGAGGCCAAAAATAATGTCGCTGGTATGGTAACCGTAATATT
This sequence comes from Klebsiella sp. WOUb02, assembly GCF_050058015.1. Lineage (NCBI taxonomy): Bacteria > Pseudomonadati > Pseudomonadota > Gammaproteobacteria > Enterobacterales > Enterobacteriaceae > Klebsiella > Klebsiella sp. WOUb02. Next base: position 278,809 of record NZ_CP170111.1, on the reverse strand, counting down.
CCTTAATCAGCGCAGTATGCTCTCTGAGGGTGGTATCCCGTTCTGCGTAGCGGGAAAGGACTTCCGGACGGCGGATGTTAAGCTGCACCGCGACAAAATGCTGAACATCCGGCAGAACCCGGGTTAAATCTGTCAGAAAGGTGCCCAGAAAGCGGGCGGTAGTGAGCTGAAGCGCAATTCCCAGCCGGTTATGCCTTCCCCGTCGCTGGTTAATGAAGGCAAGATCCCGCTCATCAAGATGAAAATAGCGCGCCAGCTGCACGTCATTGGGTTCTGCAACATAGCGACCATAATTCAGTTCCTGTTCCGTGGTCAGAAAATCAACTGGCATATCGGCCTCCCTGCCTGACGGGCATTTAGTAACATTTTTGCAACCGTCCGAAATATTATAAATTATCAGACAAAATAAAACGGAAGGTATGGGCTGTCTATTAAATCGTATTTTTGCCATAATAGACATAAGGTGTCTGATATTCGATTTAAGGTACATTATATGCGACTTTTTGGTTATGCGCGGGTCTCTACCAGCCAGCAGTCACTCGATATTCAGGTCAAGGCGCTCAAAGACGCGGGGGTGAAAGCGAACCGTATCTTTACCGACAAGGCATCCGGCAGTTCTGCCGACAGGGAGGGGCTGGATCTGCTGCGTATGAAGGTGGAGGAAGGTGATGTCATTCTGGTCAAGAAACTTGACCGTCTTGGCCGCGACACTGCTGATATGATTCACCTGATAAAAGCATTCGATACTCAAGGCGTTGCCGTCCGGTTCATTGATGACGGGATTAGCACCGACGGACCAATGGGGCAAATGGTGATCACTATTCTTTCAGCTGTAGCACAGGCCGAACGCCAGAGAATTCTTGAGCGCACTAATGAAGGCAGGCAGGAGGCGAAGCTTAAAGGCATCAAATTCGGACGCAAGCGAAGTGTAGACAGGGATGCCGTTCTGGAACTTCATCAGAAAGGTATTGGTGCAACTAATATTTCTCATCAACTCAGCATTGCACGTTCCACCGTCTATAAAATTCTCGAAGAGCAAAATCGTGTATAATGCTATCTGCATATTATTATCAATAATTTTTTCAGACATCAATATCGTATTTACATTATTGCGTTATCAAAAAATGAAACTTTAAACAGGGTTAATAGTCGATGGATTTAAAGAGTGAAATTATTTATCCGAACAAACTAATCCCCGGTGACGTTATTGCTATAACAGCACCATCCTCAGGTGTTCCTTCACATTTGCATGCACGACTGGACATGGCTATCAGAAATCTCGAGAGAAGAGGATATCGGATTCTGGAAGGGAATTGCTTACGGTCTCAGCATAAAAACAGAAGTGCAGACAAAACAGCCAGGGCAACTGAGTTGATGACGTTTCTGACTAATCCAGAAATAAAAGCCATTATGCCTCCCTGGGGAGGTGATCTTGGGATGGAATTGCTGGAATTGATGAACTTCGAACAATTACGTGAGTGTGAACCCAAGTGGTTTGTCGGTTTCTCTGATCTGACGACATTTCAATTTCCTCTGACCACGCTTACTGGGTGGGCAACATTGCACGGCCCAAACCTGATGGACTTGGGTGCCGAAAATCTAGATGCAACGACCCAGGCTATATGGTGCATTCTTGAAAGTGAACGGGGGAGTACGGTTCATCAACATGCCTCCGTTGCATTTCAAATCGAAGAAAATCAGTGGGGAACTAATACCTGCGCAGGATTTAACCTGACACAAAAAACCGAATGGAAGGCGTTAAATATAGCCAATTCTGATGTCTTTTTTCAGGGGCGTCTGCTGGGTGGATGCCTCGATATTATTTCCCGCTTAGCTGGAACCCGGTTTGGAAACCTTCCACTTTTCCGTGCCAATCATTGTGATGAAGGGATCATCCTCTATTTTGAAAATGTTGAAATGGGTCCATGTGAGTAAGTATCCTCCGGCAGAGCCGGAGGCTTTAGGGTGAGCGCCTCAAAGGCGCCGACAAACCATGAGCCGCCCAGGGCGGCTGCTATACGTTCAGTTTCATTTGATCGTATCGTTCGTCTTCTCTCTCCTGGTTGCGTATGTACGCCCTGACCGTGGCTTCATCCAAACCAACGGTTGAAACGAAATAACCTCGAGCCCAGAAAACTTCACCGGTGAAGTTTTTACCTCTGCCGAAGTGTCGTGCTATCGCTATCGCACTTTTTCCCTTCAGATAGCCGACTACTGTCGATACCGAGTACTTTGGCGGTATGCTGATGCACATGTGGACATGATCGCGCATCAGATGCCCCTCCAGAATCTGACAGCCCTTCTGGCTCGCAAGCTCGTGGAATATTTTTCCCAACTCATGCCGCAGCGCACCATATAACCGCTGCTTCCGGCGTTTAGGGATATAAACCACGTGATATTTACAGTCCCATTTCGTATGGCTTAAGCTCTGATAGTCTCTCATCACGAATCCTCATCTCTTGGCGGAGATTTCAGATTCGCGCGACTGACTTAAAGGTCAAACCTTTCGGAGTCCCCCGGCAAAGCCGGGGGTTTACCGGATTTAATTAACTAGAGCATTACTTAGTCTGCGCTTACAGGGCTGGTTTACTGATTTACAGGGGGGTTTGATTGGTAGAAGTGCAGGACCTAATACCAGTGATGCTTCAAAGCATACCTACATTGATGCTTTGCGCACGGTACTAGGTGACCTTAAAGTTCCTGTCCTTTATGACGTAGATATTGGTCATATCCCGCCTCAAATATCATTGGTTAATGGCGCACTGGCAAAAGTCGAGTTCAGGTCTGGATGCGGTTCAGTTAAACAACAGTTATAACAAAGGAGGAGATGCACCCATATAAGGAAAGCCTTCATATTGTCGTCTTTCCTTTTCTAATCTACTAGACACCTCCATAATAATTATTAGTATTCATAAACAATAAGTTATCTTCTTAGCGTACGTTTTCGTTCCGTTGGCCCTCAAACCCCACAAAGCGCAGCCGGTTGCCACAGAGGATGCATTGATACGGGTCCGTGCGCAGGAACCCTTTCAACAGCGAGGCGAAGCCGGGCTGTTCCGGTTTTTTCCGCGCTTCCGTCTGCAGGGCTTCATAGACTTTTGGCAGCAGCGAACCCCGTTTGCGGTTGGACAAAAAACCATAGTCACGCACCATCTTAAAATGCTTTGCCGGCACGTGGCTGATATCGCGCCTGAGCATCTCTTCCTGGGTCAGCGACTGCTGGCGGTACTGCTGAGTGCGGTGGTCGTAATAGTGATGTACCACGGCACCGCCGCTGTAGTGCCTGAGCTTCGCCGCCGACACCGGCGGTCGCTTCAGGTAGCGGCCCGGGTATTTGACGCTTCGCCAGGCGCCCCGGGTCTTCTTCGCGAAGTGCACCTTCCAGCGGCGCCCGTACTGCGCCTGCAGATAGCGCTGCCACTGCTTTTCGTCGCGTATATGCCCCGGCCCCGGCAGCCTGCCGGGATTTATCAGGTCATGGCTGTGGCGCAGGAGGCGGATGACGGCTCCGCGCCAGATTTCCTCGACGGCATGCTTCTTAAAGAAGAGGTCGCGCCAGAGGGCATGCCTGATATCCAGCCCGCCGCGGGTGACGGAGAGAGAGGTGAATGTGTGGGTGCTGATTGAGCTGACGGCCGTACGTATGCAGGGCGCAGAAGATACCGACCTCCACGCCCTGTCTGCGGGCCCGGCGAAGCATGGCGCGGGTGGCGGTGCGAAAGAGCGCATTCAGTAATGGCCAGTTATTGTTGAAAAAGGGCCAGAGCAGGTGGGGCATGGTAAAGGTGATATGCTGCCAGTCGCAGTCGGGAAGGATATGACTCTGCTGCGATACCCACTGCTCAGTGGCTTTGAAGCCGCAGGAGCTGCAGGCCTTTGATTTGCAGGCTCTGGCAGAAAAAGCGGGAATGGGTGCAGTCCGGCGATGCGCAGCAGAAGCGGCGAACGCCCATGGTCGTGGTGCCGCAGGCGAGCATGCGCCCGACGCAGAGGCGGGCCCAGGGACTGACGCTGTGGCCATTCGAATCAAGGTACCTGTTCCAGCCGTCATCGACGGTGAAGAGCAACTTTGCGGGACGTGGAATATACATGCTGCGGAGTATAAAACGGTCTGCCGATCATGAATACCATCGGAACCGCGAAGCGGTGACGCTCGCCCTGTAAGGGCGCTACTGTTCTTCGCCAGACCCACAGGCTCTGCTCTGTGAGCGCCGGAGAGTCAGACCGCCAAAACAACCCCCTTGTTCGCCAGACCCACAGGTCCTGCTCTGTGAGCGCCGGAGAGTCAGCCACCAAAACAACCCCCTTGTTCGCCAGACCCACAGGTCCTGCGCTGTGAGTGCCGGAGAACAAGATAAGCGAAACCACGCCGTTTTCACCAGAGTCATAGGCCTTTAATCCTCTGGCCCCAGGGTGTGTGGTCGGACAAACAATTCCGATTATCATAACCATCACTCCCCATAACTCTCGGGGTAATATTGTGCCATGAAGGCGACACCACCTCATTGTATGCAAGAGTTGCGCGTAGCTTCTATGTTTTAACTTTGAATGAAATCATTCGCGTTAAACCCTGTTGTATTCCTCCATCCAGCCAGCACCAGTCCTACATGTTCTCCGCGAATTCAGATAATAAGTGCAACGCTCGGTCATGTGGATGGAGGGACGGTTAGCTGCCGATAAGCTATCCTGCTCTTCCGACCAAAGATGAGCGAGTCACTATGAAATATCAGCAGCTAACCGAAGGGTTACGATACCAGATAGCCCTGTTGTGTGAAGATAAAGTGAGTCAGGCAGAGATTGCCCGCCGCTCAGGCGTCAGCAAATCAACGGTCTCGCGGGAACTGCGTCGTAATCGTTCTGTAGATGGCTACCAGCCAGCGGCAGCCCAGAAGCTCAGTACCTGCCGCCGTAAAGGGGCCGGCAAACGCAGGATGCACGAGGATACGGTCTTCTTTGTTGAGGCTGCGCTAAACTGGCTGTGGAGTCCGGAACAGATCAGCGCCGTTGGCCGTATCATCGGCATGCCGGTTAGTCACGAGTGGATTTACCAGCATGTTCAGGCTGATAAAGCCAGTGGCGGCGAACTATACAGGCTCCTCCGGCAGGGTAAACGCCGCTATCGCAAAGGCTATGGTAAAAAGCGAAGTCCGATACCTGACGCCGTATCCATCGAACAGAGACCGGCCGTTGTTGATGCTCGTACCCGACCGGGTGACCGGGAAGCGGATCTGGTTCCGGGTAAACAAGGCACCGGAGCCATCGTGACGCTGGTCGAGCGTAAAAGCCGTATTTATCTGACGAAAAAGGTGTTTTCGAAAGATTCAGCCCGCTACTCAACAGATTTCCATTCTTACTAAATAGCCCACCCGACAGCCGTATGCAAGAACTGCCAGGCGGGACTGGTATCATTCGGGCAGAATGGACACTGCGAATGGTTGTATAGGTTGAACGATGCAAAAACCAGTCTTCTGCTGTTTCCCAGGCATCTTTTTTTCGTTCCCGGTTTAATTTCCACTGCGGCACCAACAACTGAAAAATAAAGCCACAGCCTGGTGTGGAAAAGAAAGCCTCTTATCAGAAGTGCATTCCTAACTCCATGTAGAAGGTACGGCCAGACTCGTTATACGTCCGGGCTCCTGCGCCGTACGCGTATGTAGGAGAACTGCCGGAAGTCGTTGAGTTACCCTCACGGAAATGACGTTTGTCGAACAGGTTATCAATACCCGCTGTTACGTCTATGTTCTTGTTAACGCTATAGGTGGCGCTTGTACCAAACAGAGCATAAGGAGAAACCTGCCAAGTTTCGCTACCCGTAGTGGTTTCTCCCTTATCATTATATTTCTTCGGCTTTTGCTTTCCATACCATGTCATCGTTCCGTGTACTGACAGGTCGTTGGTTGCCTGCCAGTCCAGTGAGGAGTTGATGGTATATTTTGGTATGACAGTCAGGTAATCGCCGGTAGTTTTATTTTTATTTTCGATGATATAGGTGAAGTTATTTTTCATCATCACCGTTTCACTGATTGGGAAATTAAGTGTTCCTTCCAGTCCCTGAACCACTGCTTTAGGAACATTTTCCCATTTATAGATATCTGAGGTCCCGTTGGAATAATCCGCAGAGTATCCGGCTTCAATTTTATTGCGGTAATCATTCCGGTACCATGTAAGCCCGGCCTGAATATCATCATGATGGAACTCAATGCCAATTTCTTTATTGACGCTGGTTTCTGCCTTCAGGTCCTTGTTCCCCTGCAGGTAACAACTCCCGGAGCTGGCGTAACAGCCATTACCGCTGCTGTACAACAGGTAGTTAGGGTTGGTCTGATAAAGATTGGGGGCTTTCCAGGCACGGGCAATGCCCAGTTTTAGTGTGAAATCATCACCCAGCTCCTGTGAGAGATTCAGGGCCGGACTGATATTACTTCCGGTGATCGTCTGGTAATTAAAACGCAGTCCGGGAGTGAGGCGGGTGGAATCAGTCAGGTCGATATTGTCTTCGGTATAAACACCGTATACATCAGCTGAACTGCTCTGGCTTCGTCCTGAGCTTGATACACCACTGATTTCGGAGCTGGTCGTAAGTGTATTCGAGGTGGGATCTTTCATCGTCTGATGATTCATTTCCGCACCGAGGGTGAGGGTCTGATTTACCCACAAATCGAATGGAATATTGACATCAGAATGCAGATTTGTGTCATTCAGGGTGATGGTTGAGAAACCGGTATTACTACTGAACATACCTTCAACACCACCAGACAATCCCTCTTTCAGTCGTTTATTACGCGTTTTTTCAAACTGAATATAGTTGTTGGTGGTCACACCATTGTCCCAGGCCCCGGTATATTTCAGTGCCAGTGTCTGACGGTAGATAACGTTGGTTTCTTTACCGTAATATGATTTTGTTAAAGTGCTGCTGTTCGTGTTTTGTGTGTCGCCAGCATAGAGGTTGCCCTGACGACTGTAGCTGGCATCCAGCTCCAGAGCCTGCATGGGCATAAATTCCCAGCGCAGCGCGGTGTTAATATTTTTATTGATAACGCCTTCACGGCCAGCCGGGTATTGTCCGGCATATTTCCCTGTGCGTTCTGCTTGGTGGCCACTGTTGATGTCCTGGGCATCGGCCTGCGTTTTGCTCCAGTTGCCGTAGAGTCTCATGGTGAGGTTGTCTGTTAACGCACCGCTGAGATTGGCATTGTAACGCCTGGTTGCACCTTCGGATTTGTGTTGTGGAACGTTGTAATAGGTGTTAAAGCTGCCATGCCACTCATTACTTGAGGGTTTGGTAATAATATTTACCACGCCACCCATAGCTCCGTTACCATACAGAGCGGCGGCCGGCCCACGGATGACTTCGATGCGGTCGATCATTTCCGCGGGAACCCAGTTACTGTCACCTCGTGTGTCACGCTCACCTCGCCAGCCATAACGCACCGAATTTCTGCTGCTGACTGGCATACCATCCACGAGAATCAGGGTGTTTTCTGGCCCCATTCCGCGAATATCGATCTGGCGGTTATTGCCGCGCTGACCGCTGCTGGAGTTACCGGTAAGATTCACACCTGGCATGGTACGAATGATTTCGGATACATCACGCTGGATAGGGTGTTTTTTAATCGCTTCGCTGTCAATGATTGATACACCTGGTGCCTGCAGGGTCTGCTCTCTGGCGGTGACAACCATGGTCTCCTGAGCGGCTTCTTTATCATCGTTGAGAACTGTTTTTTTGTTCTGACTGCCATCAGCTCCTTGGGACAACTTGAGGTTCCGAACTGGCGTGACTTCATCTGCCATGGCTGAAGGTATAGCGAGACAGCCCGCGATTAGTGAACTCAGGAGTGATATTTTATATTTGTTTTTTATCATGGTTTTGATTAACTCTTGCCATTATGTAATCTAGGTTTAAATAGTGTGAATGATTATCATTTGCAATGATGGATGAATTATGAAGATTAATGTCATAAAATTAATTAAATCCGGTAAACCCCCGGCATTGCCGGGGGACTCCGAAAGGTTTGACCTTTAAGTCAGTCGCGCGAATCTGAAATCTCCGCCAAGAGATGAGGATTCGTGATGAGAGACTATCAGAGCTTAAGCCATACGAAATGGGACTGTAAATATCACGTGGTTTATATCCCTAAACGCCGGAAACAGCGGTTATATGGTGCGCTGCGGCATGAGTTGGGAAAAATATTCCACGAGCTTGCGAGCCAGAAGGGCTGTCAGATTTTGGAGGGGCATCTGATGCGTGATCATGTCCACATGTGCATCAGCATACCGCCAAAGTACTCGGTATCGACAGTCGTCGGCTATCTGAAGGGAAAAAGCGCGATAGCGATAGCACGACACTTCGGCAGAGGTAAAAACTTCACCGGAGAAGTTTTCTGGGCACGAGGATATTTCGTTTCAACCGTTGGTTTGGATGAAGCCACGGTCAGGGCATACATACGCAACCAGGAGAGAGAGACGAACGATACGATCAAATGAAACTGAACGTATAGCAGCCGCCTTGGGCGGCTCATGGTTTGTCGGCGCCTTTGAGGCGCTCCCCCTAAAGCCTCCGGCTCTGCCGGAGGATACTTACTATGAGCCCTTAGGTATCTCAATGGCAGCCTGATGTGTTACCCACCTTTTCACCGCTGATATATAACAGCACTCCGCGGAAAGATGCGTTGAACATCGGCCCGTGTCCCAGGTTCGGGAAATCCCAAAAGGCGGCATTGACGCCTTTACCTTTTAGTGTGGCGAGGGTTGCATGAATTTTCGTCTGCACTCCGGTAGCATGCGTTTCCCGGTTATCGCCCGGTGTCGCCGATCCTTCCATTATCTCCAGGCGCTTAGCGCAGTATCGTGACGGCCTGACCGCCGTGATACGGCTCAGCAGAGCATCATTGCCTCTGCCCAACGACGGGCTGGCGCTGTAGTATGTCCGGAAGTAAGAGGAGGACAGCCAGGAATCCAGCACGAACAGGCCGCCGTATGAGTGCCCCCACAAGCCGCGTCGCTGCCGATCGATATTCAACCCCTCTTCCGCTTTTGGCGCAATACGCGTTTCCAATAACTGGCGGAAGTCGCTGCTGCCACCGCTCTTACGGCTAAAGCGCCCGTTGCGGGTATCGGTTTTGTCGCTTTCTGCTGCTGGCGTATAGTCATAGGCCCTGCCGTTGAGATCGAAGGGGAGGTTGGTCTGATACCCGACTGCCACGATCACCGGCGGTGATTTTTCTGTCAGCTGTTTGAGCAGTTCGTCATTCAGACGGTCCATAACCGCGTTGCCGTCGAGCATATATAAAACCGGGTAGCCCGACGCCGGTGCGGCTTTATTCGGTACGGCCGTCCATACCCGATAATGGCGGGTGCCGTCGGCAGAGTCGAACTGGTTGACGCTGAAATGGTAAAACGAGGAGCCTTTATCGGCGATATTCGGCCCGAGCGGTTGCATATCCGGCTTCGCAAAACCTTGCGTGCTACAGATGAGGGTGAGACCAGAAAGAAGAGAAAAAAGAGCCTTGCGCGGGCGTGTCGTGCGATACTCACGGGCATACATCTGATGATTATTCCTTTTCTGCAGGTGACATTTTATTTATTCAGGAAGCATATACAGTTGCCTGAAAGTGTTCGCGGGTCAAGTCAACCCTGCAGTAAACCAAGCCCGTCAATCAGTGCGCCGCGCCACCATGCATAATCGTGACCACCGGTATAAATTGCGCAATGGCTATCGACGCCGGCGGTAAGCAACCGCTGATGAACCTGCTGAACGTGCGGCACAGTCGAACCTTCCAGCGATCCTACGCACAGGCGGATGCGCACGCCCTGTGGCGGTGCAGAAAGCAGATACTCGCTCACCCATGACGTATCTGTTTCGCTGAATAAGTTTGGCCGGCTGGCACCCTCTGGCGTCCACCACATTGAAGGGGAGTGGCTGAGCGCCAGGCCGAACGTTTCCGGCGCGTGATGAGCGGCCATTAGTGCGCTGACCCCGCCGAGACTCTGCCCTGCCAGCACGGTGCGCGAACGATCATCCCACAGCAGTCTGCGGTTGTTCAGCGCGAATCGTCGGCAGCAGATGCCCGGCGATATCCTTTATCAGCTCGCTGCGCCCGCCGAGTATCGCAGTGCGCTCGTGTTCATCGATGTTGTCGATGCCCAGTACAGCCACGGGCACGATGCGTCCGTTATTTATGGCGGCGTCAATTGCCGCGCATACGCCAAGGTGATCGAACCATGTTTCACCATCAGGCAACACCACCAGACCGAGGGGCTGCGAAACATCAACGTCCGGCAGATAGAGCCGAACCCGGCGTGATTGCCCGGCGATAATCCGCACTGAGGTAAGCAATTGCCCGGTGGAGGAACCGCCGCTCCATTCGGACTGGGCGGGGGATTTATCGAGCGCCAGCACCGATTCCTGTGCGCTTCCCCGAACGTTGATCCCCGGCGTATTGTTTAGCGGATCGGCCTGCCCTGCGAGGGTGGCAAAGCGGCCTCCGGACTGTGCAATCGTCTCAGCCGAGGTACCGGGGGGGATTTCTACCAGCGAATAGGAGCCGCAGTAGCTTGCGGGTAAACGCAGCGTCAGAGTCCAGATATCCGTCGCGGGAAGGGCGGTCATCATCCCTTTTGCCACGTGCTCTTTATCCGTCACTCGATTCAGACGCAGATAAACGCCCTGCAGAGGATGCCGGGCGCGCCACAGAAAGGTCACTTTACGCTCGTCTTCTGCCCCTTCGACCAGCGTAACAAGCGGTATATTCAGCGACTCAGCGTCGCGCCAGAAGTCAGAAAGGTTAGCAATGTGGCCTGCTGCCAACTGGCTGCGCAGCCTGGCGATAGCAGAGGGATGTTGTTGCATGTTCAGCATTCACTCTCTTTGAAAATTAATTGTGTCAGTATAAATAGCTAAAACGGCTATTCCCGGAACAGCCGCTTCAGAGCGTTTTTTTTAATGTTTTACGTGCGCAATAACTATCCCACGATTTCCCCCGTGATGTCTTGCTGGCGATGGAGCGCACTGCCGACGCTGTCATGCCATAAGCGGGTATAGAGGCCACCCGCAGCTAACAGCTGTTCGTGGGTACCGTATTCCGCAAGCTGCCCCTTATCGATAACGGCAATCAGATCGCAACGCTGCGCGGTGGTCAGACGATGCGCCACAATCAGCGCCGAGTGCATCCCGGCGTGCGCGACGTCTGTTAACGATGACATCAATCGCTCTTCGGATGCGCGATCCAGACGCGACGTGGCTTCGTCGAGCACCAGGATGTGAGCATTCGCCAGTTGCGCGCGGGCCAGCGCAATCAGCTGGCGCTGGCCTGCGGACAGATCAGCACCGCCGTTATTTACCGGTGTCCGGAATCCCTGCGGCAGATTACGCACCGTCTCATACAGCCCTGCCCGCTGTGAGGCAATCTCAACGTCGGCATTGGTGCTGGATGGCCGTGAATAACGAATGTTTTCCGCAATATCACCACTAAACAGCGCCACATCCTGATCGACCAGTCCAATCTGGCGACGGTAATCGGCAAGCGAGGCATCATCAATCATCCGATCGCCGATGCTGATCCTGCCGTGGGTGGGGGAATACAACCCGGCGATCAGCTTAATCAGCGTTGACTTACCCGCACCGCTGCGGCCGACGACCGCGACGACCGTTCCCTCAGGGATCGTCAGGGTAAGTTTGTTCAGCGCCGGTTCGGGACTGTCGGGATAACTGAACGTGACCTCATCAAGATGCAGCGCGCCGGTGGCGGGCAGTGCGGAAGAGGGCTCGACGTTCTCTGTGCCTTCGGTCTCCAGCAGTTCATCAATATGTTTGCCGCTGGCCGTCGCCTGCTGCCAGGCGTCGACAATCCCTGATAACTGCTGCACTGGCCCATAGAATTGCCCCAGCAGCAGGAAGAAAGCCGCCAGCACCCCGGCGGTCATTTCGCCTTCGGCGACCCGCGATGCACCCACCAGCAGAACGGCGGCATAGGAGGCCTCGGTGCAGAAGGTCAGGAACGGGAAATAGACGGCAAGGTATTTTTGCGCACGCACACGGGTTGCGCGGAAGCGATCCGATAACGCGCGCAGCCGGGCTGCCTCCTGTTCCTGCTGGCCGTGCGATTGCACGACGCGCAAGCCGGAGACTTTCTCCTGCAGGGTGCTGTTGACTTTGCCTATTTCCAGCCGTGCCTGCGCATAAGCAGGGGAGCTGAGGCGGCGATAAATCCAGGTTGCCAGTGCGACCACTGGCACCGCGCTTAATGCCGTCAACGCCAGGAGCGGGTCGAGCCAGAACATGGCGGCGGCGATAGCGAACATCGTCACCAGGCTGGTGGCCGCACCGGCAAGGCCGTTTTGTAGAAAGCGGGCGAGAGAGTCCACATCAACGGTCATGCGGGTCAGACGCGAATCGACATGCTTTTCATGCAAGGGGAGGCCAAGACGCAGCATATGGCCGAAGCTGCGCAAGCGCACCGTATGCTGGACTGACTCCGCCGCTCTGGCGGCGAAGACCGTCTGCAGCGAATAACAGCACCAGCTCACGGCCACCAGGCACAGAGGCCGATAGTCGACATATCGCCTGCGGCGACGCCGGAGTCAATGCCGCGCTGCAGCAGTATCAGTACCCCGACGCCTGCCGCAGAATCGAGTGCGATCAGCTGGGCGGCGATGACGAACATCCACGCCACAGGCTTCAGCAGAGACGTGACTTTGCGGCCTTTACGGGCAAGCGCCTGCTGTACTGCATTTTCCGGCACGCGGGTCATACGGGCGACAAAGCCTTTATCCCCCGTCTCCGGCGCATCGTCTTGTGCCGCTGGTACGGCCGGCCACAATTCGTTATGCCCACTGTGGGAAGGCGCGAGGAAATCGCCGTCGCCGGTCATCAGCGCGCGGAACGCCGGACAGCGCGCTTCAAGTTCCGCCTGGGTTCCGGTATCCACCACCCGGCCCTTATCCAGCACCACAATTCGGCTGGCTAACTGAAGCGTTGAACGGCGTCGGGCAATCACCAGCAGCATATGCTCTCCGTCAGCATAGCGACTCAGCTCGGTGTTGATCTCCGCTTCAGTACCGGCATCGACCGCCGAGGTGGTGTCATCGAGGATCAACACTTCCGGCGCGGTAATGAGCGCTCGTGCCAGCGTGATTCGCTGCCTCTGCCCGCCGGAAAGATTCGTCCCGCGTTCGGTTAACCGGGTATCGAAGCCTTTCGGCAGGGCGTTGATAAAATCGCTGGCTCCTGCTGCCGTCGCCGCGCGGCGAATGTCGTCCGCCGTTGCCTGAGGGTGGCCGTAGGCGATATTTTCCGCCACCGTACCGGCAAAAAGAAAAGCATCTTCAAACACAACGCCTACCCGACGACGAAGCGCCTCCAGCCTGAGATCGCGAAGGTTCTGTCGGCCTGCGCTGGTGTTCAGCCATATCTCTCCGGTGCTGGGATCGTAAAAACGCGCCAGCAGCATCAGCAGCGTCGATTTCCCGGAACCCGATGCGCCCACCACCGCCACGGTTTCACCGGCGCGCAGGGAAAAGGAGACATCGCTGAGGATGCGTCTGCCGCCACGGTAGTCGAAGCTCATATTCTCCAGTTCCAGTCCGACAACCTGACCGTTAACCGCCTCTGTCCCGTCCTCCATCTGCGAACGGGTGTCGATCAGAGCAAACACTCGCTCCACGGACGCCTGGGTGCGCTGGGCGATGACCAGAAAAGACGCCAGTACACGGGTTGGCCCGGTCAGCATCGCGAGGAAGCTGGCAAACGCCACAAAGGTTCCGAGATCGATCCGCCCGTGCATGACCGACCAGCCGCCGTAGCACAGCAGGCGATTTGCCCGAGCACCGGTAGCGCCAGCATGGTGGCGCCTGGCATCGCCTGCGAGATGGCCGCGCAGATGCGTACACGCACCATTTGCCGCGACTGGCGATCCAGCCAGCGCGTTTCACGCAGCTCCGCCACACAGGATTTCACCACTGAGATCTGCGCCAGCAACTCGCGCATATGTTCGGTGAGATTCGCCAGTCGGTCCGAGGCCTGCCCGGTCTGCGCGAAGACCCGACGACGCGCGCGCAGCGCAGTGATCGCCAGGCTCACCAGTACGCACACGACGATGAGCGTCATGGCGGGTGACATCCACAGCATCACGGCAATGCCGGCGATGTAATAAGTGAATACCGCCAGCGGCACCGGACACATCTGCAGCAGTGTATGCACCTGCTGCAGATCGCTGTTGGTCCGTGAAATCACCTGCCCGGTGCGCAGCGCATCCTGGCCTGCGCCGTCAAGTTTTTGAATGCTGTCGAATGCCCGTCCTCGCAGGGTGTGCTGTACCCAGAGCGAGAGCTCCCCGGCATAACCGCGGCGCACGTAGTTACTGATGAAATCAAATAAGGCGATCAGGAGTAGCCCGCAGGCCAGCCACGGCAGGCGAGTCGGATTGCCCGCCAGCGCGTCGTTCACTGCTTGCCTTGTCAGCAACGGCGTCAGCGCTGCCAGCAGAATGGTCGATACCGACGCTACCACCACGATGATGCTAAGTTTCTTACGTTCCCAGCACACATGCGCCAGGCGAACTATCCAGGACCGCGCAGGTGTGGGAGAGTGAGTCGCAGGCATTAAGCCTCCTCCGTCTGTAAAAAATACGATCCGAGCCGGATCGATCCGCAAAAAAAAAAGCGCCAGCGCGATCCGGTCCCGCATTGTTACGGGAGCATGAATCCAGGATGTGTGCTGGCGCATGATCGTCATGACGGTGTGGTGGCTACCCTTTCTGTACCATCGCGATCAGGCTTTTCGCCACCTCGCTCGGGCAGGGTTGCGCCGCCATTTCCGCCGCTACCTCTTCAGAGGCGTCGCGAAGCGCGCGATTGTTGAGGAAAGCATTGATCATGTTGCTCGACAGGCCGCCACCGTCGGGGATGATCCCGCAGCCGCGTTCGACAACAACGCGGGCATTTACCGTTGAAACCGCCACGCTTTCTGTTCATGCTGTCGCTGAATACTGTCGCCGTAAAGGCCTTTATCCAGAGCAAATTCAGCAGTGGAGGGACGAATTTATGCAGCCCAATCCGCGAGACGAACGTGCAGAGATAAAACGATTAAAGAAAGAGAACCAACAGCTTAACCGTGAAATAGCCCGCAAGAACAAGGCGCTGGCGGAAGCCGCGGCGCTGCTTATTCTGGAAAAAAAGCTGAAGGCGTTCTTCGCCGAAGAACGCGAGGGCGAATGACGCGCACAGCCGACAGGTTATGGCTGATGACACTGGTACAGGACGCTGTCGATGCCGGCGCCCGGCAGCACGCAGCCTGCCAGGGGGCGGGCATCAGCGAACGGACGTTCCTGCGCTGGCAATACAGCCCTGAAGACCGTCGCCCCACGGCGGCCAGACCTGTGCCAAAAAACAGGCTCAGCGCTGAAGAGGAGCAGCAGGTGCTGGCCATCTGCCATGAGCCCAGGTTCGCCAGCCTGCCGCCGGCACAAATCGTCCCGGTGCTGGCCGATGAAGGTCGTTACATCGCCAGTGAATCGACGTTTTACCGGGTACTGCGGCGTTACGGCGAAGTCAGTCACCGGGGGCGTCAGCAGGCTCCACAAAGCAGGCCGCTGTCGACCTGGAAGGCAACAGCGCCGAATCAGGTGTGGTCGTGGGACATCACGTGGCTGAAGTCGCTGACGGCGGGCCACTGGTTTTACCTGTATCTGACAGAAGACGTGTTCAGCCGCAAAATCGTGGGCCACGAGGTGCATCCGGTCGAAAGCGGTGAGTATGCGGCCGGGCTGGTAAAGCGGACGGTGCTGAGCGAGCGTTGCTGGCAGGAGCCGCTGGTGCTGCATGCGGATAACGGCGCCCCCATGAAGTCACAGGTCCTGAAGGTGAAGCTTGCGGAGCTGAAGATAACACCGTCGCACAGCCGGCCACGGGTAAGCAACAACAACGCCCACGTGGAGTCGCTGTTCAGGACGCTGAAGTACGTCCCGGCGTGGCCAGAGAAGGGCTTCGCATCGCTGGAAGAGGCGCGGGCCTGGGTGGAAAGCTTCGTCTGCTGGTACAACGAAGAGCACCGGCACAGCGGTATCCGCTATGTGACGCCGGGTCAGCGGCACAGGGGCGAAGACAGCCAGCTACTGGCAAAACGGAAATCAGTGTATGAGGCAGCCAAAATGGAGGCTCCGCACCGCTGGTCAGGGGCAACGCGAAACTGGAGCCGGCAGGAAGAAGTGTGGCTGAATCCGGAGCGGGAAACACGGGCCGCATGAATCGACTGAGGCGACAACTATCTTGACACGCACCGCTGTTCACGCGGACTGCGCCTGTCCGGATGCATGCGGTGGTGCTGATACCGGTAATACGTCGACGGGGCGATATCCAGTTCCTGGCATACCGGTCCGACCCCATACTCATTACGCAGGGTATCCACCAGAGGGTCTATTTTTCCAGAGGCGGTCGAACTCCGCCTTCGCAAAATAAGCGGAAGCCTGTCGCAGGATATCGTTACTGCGGCGAAGTTCGCGGTTTTCCCGTTCCAGCTCCTTAAGACGCTGGCGTTCGGTGGCAGTGAGTCCGCCGTCACCGGCATCACGTTCATGCTGGCGAAGCCAGGTGCGAAGCGTCTCCGGTGTACAGCCGATTTTGGGGGCAACAGAGTCTGATGGCAGCCCATTGTGAGTCATAGTCGTTCTGGCCTTCGATAACCAGACGAACGGCCCGCTGACGGACCTCAGGGGAAAAGCGTGTATTTTTAGTCATCCTGTTTACCTCTCTCTCAAAGAGTTTAGTCTCCAGGATTCCCGGGGCGGTTCATTATTGTAATGCCACAACCAGTTGTCCAGCTTCCTTTGCAGGCTTTCCACGTCTGCATAGAGCTTCTTGCGGAACGTAACCTGATAAAATTCCTGCAAAATGGTTTTATGGAACCGCTCGCAGATACCGTTCGTCTGCGGAGACATCGCCTTCGTTTTCGTATGGTCGATATCGTTGATGGCCAGATAAAGCTGATAATCATGCTGCTCCACTTTGCCACAGTACTCCGTCCCCCTGTCGGTCAGTATTCTCAGCATTGGCAGCCCCTGAGACTCGTAGAACGGCAGGACGCGATCATTGAGCAGGTCAGCGGCAGTGATCGGCGTTTTAGTCGTATACAGCTTGCAGTGCGCCACTTTCGAGTACGTATCCACGAACGTCTGCTGGTAGATACGGCCCACACCTTTCAGATTGCCCACGCAGAAGGTATCCTGCGATCCCAGATACCCCGGATGTGCCGTCTCGATTTCACCGCTGGCCTCGCCATCGAGCGCCTTCTTCTCCAGCGCTGCGATTTGAGCGTCGGTCAGCACGATGCCTTCTCTGGCGACTTTTGCCTCAAGCGCCTTCAGGCGCTTACGGAAGTTCTCCAGGTCGTGTCGTTGCCAGATGGAGCGCACGCCGCTGCCGGAGATAAACACGCCTTTTTTACGCAGTTCATTACTGGTCCGGTGCTGACCATGAGCCGGGAACTCAACGGCGTACTCAACAACCGCGTGTTCAGTGGCTTCATCGGCGCGGTTCTTCAGGTTAGGGACTCTGCGGTTTTGATTAATCAGCGCGTCAATACCGCCTTCTTCAGCCAGCTCCTGATAACGATAAAAGGTGTCGCGTGACACGCCCATGATTTTACAGGCTTTTGAAACGTTACCGAGTTCTTCGGCCAGATTGAGCAGGCCGGCTTTGTGTTTGATGATGGGATTGTTAGTATAAAGCATGAGAGTTACCTCGCGTTTTGTATAAGGATTCGACACCCATATCAAAACCGGTAACTCTCAACCTTTCAAGGCTCAGTGTCAGATCAAGTCGCGACTAATACACTTCAAACCGGGTACATGAGCTGCTGCCCTGGAACCTATCCTCCGTAAAATAATCCTTACGCCACGTTCATTATGGGGCGCTTACGGCATACGTGCCGGGGATTTTTTTGAACTTTTTAGGTCTCTGACGATCTTCCTTGCTATTACTTTTCGGGTTTTAGTATGGTGCTTTCCGATTGTTATTCATGGGCTGACGGCGTTTTCGGCCGTGCCGAACTGGGCGATATCCGCCGTACCCGCCGTCTCGTCACTCTGGCCACTTCGCTGGCTCAACATGCCGGACTTTCTATTGTGAAATCTTCCCATTCTGCAGCCGAAGTCGAGGGGGCTTATCGCCTGATGCGTAACCCTGAAGTCCTGCCCGATGCCATTGCACAAGCCGAATTTATTGCCACGACTAAAGCCGCTCAGGCCTGCCCGCTGCTTCTCGCGCTTGAAGACACGACGACCATTACCTTTACCCATTCCACCGCGCGTGAGGTGCTCGGCAATACCACGACCAGCCCGCATTCCCGCGGCTTGCTGGCCCATTCGGTGCTGCTTTTTGCACCCGATACCGCCCGCATCGTCGGCCTGATTGCTCAGCAGCGCTGGAGCCGTGACGCATCCAGTTACGGAAAAAAGCATCAGCGCAGGCAGCGGCCGTATGAAGAAAAAGAGAGCTTCAAATGGCAGCAGGCCTCGCAGCTGATGGCGCAGCGCCTGGGGGACGTTCAGTCACGCGTTATCTCGGTCTGCGACCGGGAAGCCGACATCGGGCAGTACCTGGATTACAAAATCAGCCACGAACAGCGCTTTGTGGTCCGGGCGGCACAAAATCGCCGTATTGAAGGCAGCACCGACCGGCTGTTCGAACTCCCCGAAACGCTGACGCAGGCGGGAAGCCACGTGCTTAATGTGGTTCAGAAAGACGGTCGCGCCGCGCGGCAGGTGCAGATGTTCGTCAGCTACAGCCCGGTACAGATTAACTATATCTGCAGTCGGGAAGAGGCGGAAAATGGTGCATGCTGGCACCTTCTGACGTCAGAGAAGGTTGAAAATACGGCGCAGGCACGTCGGATAATCAGCTATTACGAGCGTCGCTGGCTGATAGAGGAATATCACACGGCATGGAAAAGCGGGGGGCGCACGGGTGGAAGAATCGCGTATGCAGACGCATGATAACCTGGAGCGAATGGTGGTGGTGCTGGCGTTCATCGCGGTACGAGTGATGGCGCTGTGTCAGGGCGGGCTGAGTGAGGAAACGCTGAATGAGTCGTGTGAGCAGGTTCTGAACCGGGTGGAATGGAAGCTACTGTGGGTAAAACAGGAAGGCAAAGCACTGCCTGAAAAGGCGCCGAATCTGAGATGGGCCTACCTTGCGTTGGCGAAAATGGGACGATGGCACGACAGCAAACGCACGGGTCGTGCGGGGTGGGTGGTAATGTGGGATGGCTGGTGCAGGCTACAGAATATCGTTGAAGGCAACCAACTGGCGAAGTCTCTTGATCACGAGATCTGATCAAGAGACAGCCCTGGGGGAGAGGGGTAGGGAGAGGGCAATATTCTATGGCTTACGGAAAAACTCGTTATACAGCATGTACAGATGTGCCGCGCTCCAGGAGAAGTTTGGCGCGCCCTGCGGAGCGCCGGTGAGCGGATTGTAATTCTCCTGAATCGGGCCATCGGAGGTTAACCCCCAGGCGTGCCTGAAGAAGGCGTCCGCCAGTGCAGCGCCTCTTCGCGGTGGCCGTAGCGCTCCATCCCTTTCAGGCCGAACCAGAACTGGTCCACCCACACACGGCCGCGCCAGTAAATATCCGCGCCAAACGCCGGATTCGTTAATGCGGCGGTACCCAGCGGTACAGAAGTATTGAACTCTTTGTTGTCCAGCATCACCGAAATGACGTCATCGGCATGCGCCTGAGTGGCCGCGCCGTTGAACAGCGGCGACCAGCCCTCCGGCCCTTTGCCGCGCTCGACGATCGGCTTACCGGCACAGCCGTTTGCCAGCGGCTGCGCTTCAATGCGAATGTCGTAATAGAATTTGCTCTGCGGGTCGAACATGCAGGTGTTGATATAGTCGGCGAGCTTTTGCGCCAGCGCCCGGTAGCGTTTTGCCTCCTCTGGCTTGCCGAGAAGGGTCGCCATATCCGCCAGATAGTGGTTGTCGCTGTACATGTAGCTGGCCTGATCGACCGACTCCTGCAGCAGCGAATAACCGAGCAGATTGCCGCTTTTATCCCGGTTTTCAGCAAATTTCACCGTCCAGTCGCTGCGTTTGCCGCCGTCGGCGATGTATTTATCCAGCTGATCTTTATCGATAAAGCCGAAGACCGCCGCGTCGTCGCGCCCCGATTCCCAGGAGGCGGCCACCTGTGCCGGGATCTCCAGGCTGTCGTAATCGCCCTTCGCCGTCACCTGCTCGTAGGTTTTCAGGCCGGAAAGCGTCCGTTCTTTATCGCCCTTTTTCACGGTAAACAGCATCGCGCCATCGGCGGTGTTGTGCGCTTTATCGCGGGTCGCGCCGTACTCCGGCACGCCGTTGCCGTTGTGGTCGCGGTTGCGCAGCCACCAGTCATGGTAGGCCACCAGCTTCGGGTACATTTCCGCCAGCCAGGCTTTATCTTTCGTGACGTTATAGACTTCCATCACCGACCAGGCCGCCAGGCTCGGTTTGGTATTCCGCTCGTTCCAGTTGCTGCCGTCGCCGCCGCGCTCCGGGCTCAGGTTCCAGGCGATCAGATCCGGAATGAACCCGGCATCCTGCGGTCGCACTTTATCGTCGGCGGCAATCTGCCAGGAGAAGACGGCGCGGATGTTCTCTTTCGCGATCTCCGGGTTGAAGTGGGCCATGGCGTAGGCCTGCTTCCAGGTATCCCACGGCCAGGTCTGGTTGCCGGAGAACCAGCGCCCGGTTACCGACGGCGTGACGGTGTTGTGCTTAACGGCGCCGCCCGGCGCGCGCCAGTTGCCGTTAAGGGTTTCGATCGCTTTCACCGCCACCCGGGTTTGCTGCGCCGTGGCATCAGGATTGGTCAGCCCCTTTTGCAGATAGCCGTTCCAGCGCGCCTCGGAAGCGCGCAGATAGTGCGCCGGTCGCGCCAGAATATCGCGGATTTGCGCTTTCTCAAGGCGCACCTGCTCGGCGTTCAGCAGGTGCGAATAGGTGGTATAGAGCGTGGTCGAGCCGTTGATTTGCGCGCTGCTGGTGAATCGATGGCCATCGATTTGGGTGACCGTCGGCAGGGAGCGATGGATCTGATACTGCGATTCGCCGGAGGTCATTAAATCCGATGCGGAACGGACTTTACCGAAGCTGACCGTCAGTCCGTCGTGGGTCGCGCTCAGGCGGCGCTGATAGTCCGGGAAGGCCTGGTCGATGGTTTGCGTTGACTGCGGTTTCCCCTCTTTGGCGGAGAGCGTCTCCAGCAGCTCGCCGTCCCAGACCAGCTTAAGCGGACCGCTGCTGGTGATTTTAGTCTCCAGTAAAGACGTGTGCGCGCTGGCAAAGCGCAGGGTCATCTCGATTTGTACGCCGGGCGCGGAGAGCGTTTGCACCAGCGCCCCGGGCAGGCTCCAGGCCTGCATGGTGAAGGCCACATTTTTGCCGTTCTGGTACACCGTCATGCGATCGAAATGGGTCGCCATAAAGTTGATGTACTCCTCGGTGAGCAGCGCGGGCCCCGTAAAGCCGCCCATGGTGGCTGGACCGTCCGGCAGCAGATGCCCATGCCATGCGCCCAAATCGAAAAACGGGTTGAAACGCTGGTGGTCGTCGCCATCGAAATCCTGCATCGCCTGCGGCGCGCCGCTGCGGTTGATAACATTTTTAAAGTCATCCGCGGTCAGCGCGTGGGCGGAAAAGCTTAGCAGCAGGGCGCAGGCCAGCGGCGTCAGAGTGGTGATGATTTTCACCGTATTGATATCCCTTTTTACCAATAGAAATATTGCATCAGGAAAACCTGGTCGCTCGGGTCTCCGGAGGCGTTTTTCATGTAGAAGCGGCTGTCCGCGGCGGTCGCGAACCGTCCGTCGCCGTATTCGTACCAGATGCCGAACTGCATAAACGAGGTGGTTTCCTCGGCGGCGCGATCCGGGCGGTGTTTGGCGTAGATATAGGCGGTGGAGAGATACACGCCCTTGAGCGCTTCATACATGGCGCTGGCCATAAAGCCGGTCTCCGTTCCCGGCACGTTTTGCCCCCTGGCGCGCCCGGTATGGTGCCAGGCGCGGGCGGCGAGGTTGGGGGTGAGAATACCGGTTAACAAGAGCTGACCGGTACCGTCGGTTAGCTCAAGACCGTTCATCCAGGTGACCTTTTCGGCAATATCGTACTGGACGTAGCCGTTGACCATCGCCGGGTAGGTATATTTATCGTCGTAGCGGTCGTATTTGCCGAAATGGAGCCACGCTTTGCTTTCATCGTGGTGCCCGGCGGGCGTGGCGGTCACGCTGTAGCGAAAATCTCCCGCCAGGTTCTGCACCTTGAGCGCGTACATAATATCGCGCGTATTGGGGATCACGTAGCCGAGGTCGGGTGTGAAATCGCCCCACCACTGCAGATCGTCGAGCGATGAATCCTGGCGCAGGCTGAGCATAATCTCGGTGCTGCTATCGGTTTTATATCCGCCGTAGAGGCGGTTTATTCCACCTTCAAATCCGCCCCAGCCGTGGTCCGGTACCCAGGCATTCCCCTGACGATCGGCCTGGACCGTCCAGCCTTCGCCATAAATTAAGCCAAACCAGCTGCCGTGCTTTATTTCCAGCCCGCCTTCAATATAGGTGCCATCGCTATATTTATGTTTATCCTCGCCTTCTAAATCCATATATCCGCCGCCCCCCAGTTCACCGTAAAAACGATAGGAAGTGGCGCTCAGTTGAGGCGTTTTCATATCATCATGTTCCGCCGGGTGAGCAACATCAGCCGCTACGGCAGGTGTGCACAAGGCCAGGGCGGCAAGCGCCCCGTAAATCAAGTTATTCTTTTTCATCGCATTATTAAGAGATATTGTAATTTATTATTTTAGGGAAAATGGCTTATGACGCGTCGGAAGCCGGCGCCGCTTCAATTCTTTTTTGTTCTACCGTTAATCCCTTCACGTATTTGCTGTATTTCCACCACGCAAATCCGAGGAAGATAACAATGCCGCCGACGTTATAGAAAATAATGGTCAGAATATTGCCGCCGGTGGGAAAGGTTGAGGCGACGAAGCCGATAGCGAAAATAACAATCAGCATCGAGACCACCGTAATGCCGGTGGTGCGTGAGCCCATTTTAAAATCGCGCGGCAGATGATCGAGCCTGTGGCGCAGGTTGAGATACGCCAGCATGATAAACAGCGGCGGCAGCATCGAGGCGGCGGCGGTCATGTTGATGATGGTGTTCATTAAATCCTGCACGGTGCTGGAGCCCATCATCGGGATAATCATCAGCGGAATCACAATCAGGAACTGGATCCACGCTGCGCGCGCCGGTACGCCGTTTTGATTGAGCTCGACGGTTTTTTTACCAAATATGCCGGCCGGGATTTCGGAGAAAAAGATTTTGACCGGCGTCGCGGTCCACATTAATAACGAACCAAACATGGCGGTAAAGGAGACCAGGCCGACAAAACGGTTGACCACGATTTCCGGCAGGCCAAACCAGACCGCCATGCCGTGGAAGACCTGTACCGATCCGCCGGTATATTTCGACTCTTTACTGCTGATGAACACGTTAATCAGCACCGAGGAAATGGAGTACAGCACGCCAATCACGATCCCGGCGAGGATAATGACCTTAACGAATGATTTCGATCCGCCTTTCACGTCATTGACGTACACCGCGACGGACTCCGCCCCGCCGGCCGCCATAAAGATCCAGGTGGTGATGCCGAGGAACGCCCAGTTAAAGTTCGGGATCATTGCATCCACGGTAATCGGATCCGCTGGCTGAATACCGCCCACCAGCGCGCTGCCGGAAAGCAGAATGTAGGAGAGCGTCAGCAGCAGCATTAACGACGAGGTCACCGAGGTAATAGGACCCAGCATTTTTGCGCCGTTGGTGGAAACCCAGGTCGACAGGGCGAACAGCGCCATGCTCAACATCGTGGTGGCCACGGGCGTCAGAATGTACTCGTAGCCGAGGAAGGCGTAGGAGGCATACGCGATGACCCTCGGCAGCAGCGAGGTGAAAAAGAACAGATTCACGAACCAGTAGGTGTAGGCGGTAATAAAGGCCCAGCGCCCGCCGAGAGAGCTCTTTACCCACGCATAAACCCCCGCTTCGGAGTTTTTATTCAGCGAAACGAATTCCGCGATGATCAGGCAGAAAGGAACGAAGTAGAGCAGGGTTGCGAGGAAGAACATAGGTGCCGACGCCAGCCCCAGCTCAATATTGTTATTGATCACGTTGTTAAAACTGAAGACGGCGGCGAAGGTCAGCGACAGCAGGCCGAACTTGCCGATGGTATTACGTTTGATATCAGACATAACACATCTCCACACATTGTCCTTCAGAGAATGGCCGAAGGGGATTGTGTTGTTTGTAGGGTAGAGGTAGTTAAGTATCGTGGTTAATTTTAGTAAAGATTTCAGTAAATAAAAGCGGTAAAAATGAATTGCTTTAACTCGATCACGAAAATGGTTGAGCGCGAGATCCTGGCTGGCGGGTAAAAAAATCCCGCCAGGCGATTTAACGCTGGCGGGAGGAACGGTCGCTTATTTCACCGGATTTACCACTGATTTCAGCACCGATGGCTGGCTCTTGCGCTGTTTTTTCTCAAAGCGGGTTATCCACCACCACGCGAGTCCGGAGAAGACTGCGGTCATAAAGACGTTAATGAAGAAGGCATTCACCAGATCGACCCCCGGCGGGAAAGCCGAGGCGGTCATGCTGACCAGGAAAATCACCATCAGCATCGACACCACGGCCATCCCAACCTTTCGTGACCCCATGCGGAAGTCGCGCGGCGTGTCGTCGTGTTTCCAGCGGAAAACAAAGTAGGCGGCCATGATAAACAGCGGCGGTAGCATCGCGGTACCCGCGGTCAGGTTGATAGCGGTGTTCATCATTTGCTGAACGCTGGCGGAGCCGAAACCGTTCACGATGAGCATCAGAAATACGAAGATAAATTGCCACCAGGCGGCGCGCACCGGCACGCCGTGGACGTTCAGCTCGGTGGTTTTTTTGCCATAGATGCCGGCAGGAATTTCAGAGAAGTGAATTTTTACCGGTGCGGCGGTCCACATCATCATGCTGCCGAAAATGGCGATAAACAGAATGATGCCGACGAAGCGGCCCATCAGCGCTTCTGAAATATGGAAATAGGCGCCGAGGCCGGTGAAGATTTCCACCATGCCGGCCGCATAGGTCAGATCTTCACGCGCCACAAAGACGTTGACCAGCAAAGAGCCCAGCGCGTACATGCCACCAATCAGGATCCCGGCGGTGATGATGACTTTAATAAACGATTTCTGCCCACCTTTGGTGTCGTTCAGGTACGCGGCGACGGTTTCAGCCCCGCCTGCCGCCTGGAAAATCCAGCACATGATCCCCAGCGTCGCCCAGTTGATAGTGGGCGCCATGGCGTGCAGCGTAATCGGCTGCGCGGGGACATGGCCCGCGCCCAGCGCGGTAAAAGCGCCGACCACGTAAATCGCAAATAGCGCGAAGACGCCATACGCCACGCATTCGGAGATTTTCCCCAGCCAGGTCGCACCTTTAGTGGAAATGTGGGTGGCCATGGCGAACAGGACGATAGAGATCAGCGACGTGACCATCGGCGAGAAAGGAATGGCGTAACCCATAATGGCGTACGAGGCGTAGGCCACCACGTTCGGCAGCAGCGACAGGAAAAAGAACAGGTTCACAAACCAGTACAGGAACGAGCCGAGATAGGCCGCGCGGGTGCCTAAAGGCTGCTTCAGCCAGGCGTACATACCTGATTCGGAATTCTTATTCGCTGACACGAATTCGGCGATGATAAACACAAACGGAATAAAATAGACCACCGTCGCAAACAGAAAGATAGGGGCGGAGCTGAGCCCTAACTCGATGTTGTTATTAACAATATTTCGTACGTTAAATACGGCGGCAAACGCCATCGACAGCAGGGCGAATTTACCTATTTTGGCACGAACTGATTCGGACATAAGTCCTCCGAAAAATTATCTGGCCCACATTGAGGGTTAGGGCCGGGAAGGCCAGCGAGTCGATCCGCTGGCCTCATCTTGCTTCACGCGGACTTACTTATTCAGGAAGTAGCCGTCTTCGATAGTTACTCTGAGCACCACCTTTTTGACCGGCGAGTCGCAGATAAAGCGATAGGCTTCATGGGTGTCGCAAATCACCATTTGTCCTTCGTGAACCTGCACGGTTTCACCAATGCCTTTCAAATATTCTCGGTCGGTTTCATCGCGATAGCAGGCCACGGTCTGCAGCTGCTCTTTGGCGGCAAACTCAATTTTTTGCTGACCCTGAAGGTAGTAATGCACCTCGAAATAGCGGCGGTTGCCAACGAACAGCGCATCCGTGGTGCTGTCGCTTGCCACGCGATAGGAGAGCGAATCGCCGATAGAGTGGGCCACCCCGGGTCGAATATTGTCGATGTTATTAATTGCTTCTACGCAGCGCTGCCATTTACGCCCACTGTGATAAATTTGCTTAAACTGTTCTAAGTTATCGAGAATTCTCATTTTTCAGCCTCGCTGTGTGAATCGGAGGAAAAGAAACCGGCGTCAAAGCTATGATTCGCCAGCGTCTGCGAGGAAGCGCTCCCGCCTTCCAGCGGCAGCAGCGTAAAGCCATAGTTGAACGGTTTGAGCCACACCCGCCAGCTATCCAGCACCTCGCTCCCCCAGGAGTTAGAGCCCAGGCCGAGCAGTTGGGCGTCGATATTCAGGGTTATGTCATCGCTGCGACGCAGTTCGTTACAGTGCTGCGCGGCGTGCAGATTCTCCGCCGTATAGTGCCAGGCGCTGATGTTGAGCGGATCGCGCGGGACCACCATCAGACCGCTGCCGTGACGGTCGGTAAACGCGGCCCAGCGGACGTGCTGGCGATTGCCGTTGTTCTGCGGGAACGGATAGTTCACGAACATGTCGTCCACGGTGGTGCGCCAGAGGTCAATGATATTGCTCTGCTGGCTGTCGGCGTAGTTTTCGCCGGGACCGCGACCGTAGTAATCCACCTGTTCAAACTGGCCGTTAATGCCCAGCATAAAACCTATGCACGGCACGATGTGCGGATAGTCGCCGTAACGTTCGCCCGCAAGCTCAACGTTAATATGGCCCTGCGGGGTAATCTGCCAGCGATAGGTGCAGCGCATGCCGAAATCGAAAACTGGCGGGGCGATGATGCTGCGGGCGGTGATAATCACCGTATCGCCGCGCTGCTCGGCGCTGAATTCGCGCAGATGCTCCTGCATGATTTGCAGATGATTGGGCTGCCACAGCCCTTCGTATTCCTGCTTGTGGTTATCAATCATTGGCTTGAAGAAGTTAATCTTCGGCTCACGGGTCACCTGGTCTAAGCCGTTCACCTGCCATTCGCTCAGTTTGCCGCTGACTTTTGAGAAGACCACGCGGAAGTTATGCCCGGTAATGCTGTAGCTCAGTCGTTCATCAACTATCCGTAGCGGGGTTGCGCTGGCATTTATCAGCGGCGATTTCGTTACCGTCTGTTCTTTTAGCCGGAACTGGTAAACGGCGATCGGATGGTTGGCCTCGCTGTACGGCGTACGGGAATCTTTGATTACCATGATGTTGACGAAGGTTTCGCGATCGTCCAGCTCCGGCAGGTCGATAGTGATATCGCGGCCGCTTTTTGGCGCAAGATCGCGTACCTTAAGCTGCTGGCTGGCAAGCGTAGCCCCTTCGGCGCGCACTTCCACGCGCAGGGTGTAGTCATCGAGGGTCGAGAACCAGAGCTTATTGTCGATGTGCAGCTCGCCGCGGGCGATGTCCGTCGCCTGAACTTTTACCGGGGCGATAACCTGCTTGTACTCTCTGAGCCCGGGTCCAGGCGTCTGGTCGGAGAAAATCAGCCCGTCGAGGCAGAAGTTGTAGTTATTAGGATAGTCCCCGTAGTCGCCGCCGAATTTGTACCAAACCGCGCCGCTGTCGTCGGTGGCCTGGATTCCGTGATCGCACCACTCCCAGACGTAGTGGCCCTGAATACTGTCGTGCTGATAGAACACGTTCTGGTATTCGCTCAGCCCGCCGGGACCGTTGCCCATGGCATGGGCGTATTCGCAGATAATTCGCGGTTTGGCATGCGGATATTCCCCGAATTCGTTCATCAGCGGCACGCGGGTATACATGGTGGAGATGATATCCACCACCTCCGCGTCGCGATCCTCTTCGTAATGCACCAGCCGGGTATCATCGATCGCCTTAGCGGCGTGATACATCGCGCGAATGTTGCAGCCGTAGCCGGACTCGTTACCCAGCGACCAGATAATGATCGACGGATGGTTTTTCTGCGCGTGGACGTGGCGCACGATCCGCTCAACGTAAATATGCTCCCATGCCGGGTCATCGGTGATGGCGCTAAGGTTGCCGATGTTGGCGAAGCCGTGGGATTCGACATCGGTTTCCGCCATCACGAACAGGCCGTAAATGTCGCACATCTCATAGAAACGCGGGTCATTGGGGTAGTGGGCGGTACGTACCGAGTTGATATTGTGCTGCTTCATCAGCAGCAGATCTTTCTCAACGCGATCCATTCCTACGGCGCGGCCCTTCAGATGGTCGTTGTCGTGACGGTTAACGCCGTGCAGCATCACGTAGCGGTTATTGATATAGAACAGGCCGTTGCGCACTTTGATATCGCGAAAACCGACGCGCTGCGGGATAACTTCGAGAATCTCCCCGGCGGCGTTTTTCAGCGTCATCACCAGGTGATAGAGCCAGGGATTTTCCGCCGACCACTGCTGCGGCGCCTTCACGTCGATCGCAAAGTCGACGTTCAGCAGATGGCTGACGCTCAGGCGCGGCGTTGCGCCTTCATACAGCACCTTTTCGCCGTCGAACAGCGCGTATTCCAGCGTCGCTGCGTCCGGCTGCGCGGCGAGATTTTCCAGCACCAGCTGGCAGGAGAGCGTGGCGTCGACGTAGTCATCGTTAAAATCGGTGCGCAGAGTGAAGTCCTGGACGTGAAGCGGTTTTTTGCCCACCAGATACACGTCGCGGAAGATACCCGCCGACCACCACATATCCTGATCTTCTATATAGGTGGAGTCCGCCCACTGCATGACGCGCACGCAAAGCAGGTTGTCGCCGGTTTTTACCGCGTGACTAATATCAAACTCCGCCGTCAGGCGGCTGCCTTTGCTGAAACCGATGTACTGACCGTTAACGTACACTTCAAAATAGGTTTCGACGCCATCAAATTTAATCAGGGCCTGCTGGCCCTGCCAGCCCTCGCTGAGGGTAAAGATGCGCTGATAGGCGCCGGTTGGGTTGTCGGTCGGCACGTAGGGAACGTCAATCGGGAAAGGAAAGCCTTCGTCGGTGTACTGTAGCTGGCCGTGGCCTTCCATCTGCCACATTCCCGGTACGGTAATCGGCCCCCAGTCGCTCATGTATTGCGAGGTGAACGCTTCCGGCACCTGCAGCGGGTTGTTAAAGAAGCAGAAGTTCCACTGTCCGCTAAGGGACAAAAA
This sequence comes from Klebsiella sp. WOUb02, assembly GCF_050058015.1. Classification (NCBI taxonomy): domain Bacteria; kingdom Pseudomonadati; phylum Pseudomonadota; class Gammaproteobacteria; order Enterobacterales; family Enterobacteriaceae; genus Klebsiella; species Klebsiella sp. WOUb02. The sequence continues at coordinate 249,357 of NZ_CP170111.1, read as the reverse complement.
GCGGCTGCTGGTTTCACGGGCGAAGGTTCGCGCCTGGGCCTGCGAATCGTAAGAGAAGAAATAGGCGCGCGGAAGCAGCCGGTTTTCATGAGTGAGTTGAAGATTTTCCCAGCGATTCATATCGCCTCCCTGAACGGACTAAACGGATGGAGATTATTTTAGTAAAGGTTTTACTAAATAAAACCGCCGGAAGCGATTTACTTTAACTCGATCACAAAATGAGCGTTACCGGGCGTCTGAGGTTGGCGTCAGGAAGGGGGCATTCCTGGAGGCGATGCTGCGCATCTGTCCGGGCTACCGGCCCGCAGACGGCGGTAAACCCGTAGCCCGGGCAAGGCGCGTTAAGCGCCGCCCCCGGGAGCAGAGCGCAGAGGATTTAGCGTCAGAAACGGGATTAGCGGGTGGTGCCGCGCAGCTTCAGCACGCTGGGGACAAAGACGTTTAGCGGCAGCGCGCGGCCATCGCGGGCTTTCTCAACCAGCAGGTTGACGCCCTGGCTGCCCATCATTTCTGAATGAATGCGCACCGTTGAGAGCGGCGGAAAGGTAAAACGCGCGGTGGGGATATCGTTAACGCTAATGAGCGAAATATCTTCCGGGATCGAGAGACCGCGTTCATGAATGGCGCGCAGCACGCCGATGGCGATAGAGTCTGACGCGACGAACAGCGCGGTGGGAAAACCCGCTTTTGCCAGCATCGTTTTTGCCAGCTCATAGCCGGAGGAGCTGGAAAACCCGCCGCGCCAGATATCTTGTTCCGAAACCACTCCCTTCAGGCGGCCATATTCGACGAAGGCCACTTCGCGGATGTCGGCTTTACCCGGCTCATCCTGGCCACCAATAAAGCCGATGCGTCGCGCACCCTGGGCGATAAAAAAGTCGATAACGTCTTTGGCAATGCGCACCAGATCGATGTCGACGGCGTCATAGCTGCTGCCGGGTTCATGGAAATCAATAAAGCAGACGTTGTCGGTTAACGCCGTGGCGGCGTCGCGAATCGCCCGCGAAGGCTGGCCGACAATCAGAACGCCAGTCACTTTTTTCAGCTCAGGTAGCGCGTTGTTAAAGTAGCAGTTGGTCAACTCGATACCGAGCTTTTCGCATTGCGTTTCGATGCCGTGGCGGATCGCCAGATAGTAAGGATCGTTGATTTCAAGATCCTGCTGGTAGCTGTAGATGGCCAGAATATGGTGGTGGCCGACGGTGTGAACCTGAGCCTTACGCGAGCTGGTACTTTTATATTCCAGCTTTTCCGCCACCTCAAGAATGCGATGCTTTGTCTCTTCTTTCACGTTCAGAGTGGCGTCGTCGTTTAAAACGCGAGAAACCGTCGCCAGTGAAACGCCTGCTTCGGTCGCGATATCTTTTAGTGTGGCCATTGTTTTCCTTATCTGACGTTGCCCCATCGACGCAAACCATTGTAAAGCAAGCGCGGGCAGCTGCATCTCTTTTCAGTATATTTCCGCCGTATTATTCATCCCCGCCGCAGCGTTTCCACCGCGCAAAAGAGTGATGAATCTAACATTCTTCGCACTATTATGCGGAAACCTCGCCGACATTTGTTATTTTCACTAAAATTTTACTTGATTGATAGGATTTAAACCCCAAAAACGAACAAAGCTTAACCACCAAATCCCGCCGTCATGCTGAACTGGCGCGGTGTTGGTGTTCTGAATGACCAATCAATTATTCAGCATTCATTGGTACTTTGATTTTTTAGTCTGTTTTGTCATCGCTTTTCGTGCGCAGGGCGGATCTGTCCTGCGCACGGTCTTACCCGCAAATTTTCATCTGCGCCAGCTGCACGTGGCAGGCCAGCAGACTCTGCCAGACGCATCCCCCGTTTCAGGCCGCTGAAGCACATCATTTTTCCGCACAGAATGCATGCCAGCGGGTCCACCTTCAGCAGCCGCTGGTACATGTTCTGGTCAATAAAAACCGGACACTTTTTTCTCAGCCAGTCGTTCACAGAGGACGGGAGGAAGTCCCCCGTTGGCTGCATGATTTCTGTCAAGATTGTAGTGGCGCATATACGTTGCCACATCCTCCTTCATATCGGCCCGGGTTGGCTGGGGCACAAGCAGCAGCCACTCATGTTTCAGGTGTACTATACCCAAGTAACTTCAAGATGCTGGTTTGAGTTTCTGAAAATTATCGTTAATACGACAGGCAAGTTTCCCCGCTATCTCTGGCAAGGTATCACTGAAAAATCCGTTTATCGCCTGCCGGAAGTCCTTCGCTGTGGCGAAATACCGGTTGTTCCGGGCATGCTCATTCATCACCTTCCACAACCGCTCAATCGGATTCAGATTCGGGCTGTAGGGGGGGCAGGTAGTGCAGTTCAATATTCATCACCACCGCCCAGTCCTGCACCAGTGAAGCCCGGTGATACGGCGCACCATCCAGTATGAGGTGTACTTTCTGCCTGACCGGATAAGTCTGCCGGATGGCGATGAAAAACTCACAAATGGTTCTGGCATTAGTCTGCGCATAATCGCTGGTCACTGTCCGGGCGATATCGTTCAGGCTGAGTGCCCCGATGATATTCATCCGGGTACGGCTGCCGGTGGTTTTAACCGGTTTGCGCTCACCCCGGCGTATCCAGCCACCACTCAGTTTCGTTGACTGCGTGGGATGCACCGCATCCATAAACAGGATGGGTTCGCTGTCACCCGCCGTCAGCTTCAGAGCCTCATATTCCGGCAGCCTTCAGTGGTCTTTGCAGAGTTAAGAACACACCACTTCCACAGGCTCCGTAATCAGATTTTCCGCCTGATTAAGGTCATGCTCATTTGCGGCGGTGGTGACCACTTTTTCAGTCAGGCCTGTCGCGGCATCAACCGCAATATGCGCTTTCATACCGAAGTACCACTGATTTCCCTTACGGGTCTGGTGCATCTCCGGGTCACGTTGCCCGGATTTATTTTTCACAGAGCAGGGAGCGGAGATGATGGTGGCATCGATAATCACGCCCTTACGCATCATCAGTCCTGCCTGCTTCAGTTTAAGGTTAATCAGGGACAGTACCTGTTCACCGGCATTATGTTTCTCCAGAAAATGACGGAAATTCATGATGGTGGTGCGGTCGGGGACGCAGCAGTCGATACCGGCAAACTGACGAAATGGCAGCATGTCATGGAGGGCATCTTCGGCAGCACTGTCACTGAGGTCAAACCAGAGTTGCAGGCAGTGAATGCGCAGCATGAGCAGCAGAGGAAAAGGTCTGCGTCCCCGTCGGGACGAGGGATACCACGGGAGCAGAATATCAGCGATATCGGACCACGGGACGAGAACATCCATACGGTCGAGGAACTGTTTTTTGCGGGAGAAATAGCTGGCAAGAGCGGGCATCGTGAAAAGTCTATGGCAAAGAAAGGATTATGTGCTCTCCGCCGGTACGGCGGAGAGCACAGCGTTTTCCGGCACTGCGGAAAATCAGAACACCACTTCCGCCTGTACACCGAAGCTTATCTGATAATCTTTACCATCGTTGAAAGTAGTGCTGTCGATCTCATTTTCAAGCGCTTTCAGATAAGTAGAATATAAACGGATTTCCGGGCGTGAATTGAGAATGCTGGTATCCACTTTAAATACCTGCGCCAGCGTCACTTTATAACCTGACTCATCAAAAATGAGATTATTTGCGCGGTTCTGCTGGTTAAAATAGCCCAGCTCCAGCGCGGTCTGCATATTTCGGCTCCAAATCCATGACGGGCGGATCACCGCACGTACGGTTTCAAAATCGGTGTGCGCGCCGGTATAGGTGGAATAGAGGTCGTGGCCACGACCGTACACCAGGGCGTGCGCCATAATAATCTTATCGCTCAGGTAAAATTCCCCCTGGCTCACCAGCCGCCAGCCGATGCCGCCGCTGTGAATGCCATAATACGAACTGTTGTAATCGAAATCCGGATTGGCGCTGGATATATTCATAAACTGACTAGCCAGCGAATTATCGGCCACCTGAAGCGTCAGTTCATTGGTGCCGTTGAGAATCGGATTACGCAAAATCGCCTGACCCAGCCAGGAGGATTTTACCTGGTAGTAATCGTTATCCGCCTGCGCCTCTTTCTGTTCGTCAGTCTGATTAGCGAAGGCATATTTTGCGCCCAGCTCCAGCGTAACGTTGTCGGTTAACGGCAGATTTTTGTAGCGAACCTCGGCGATATTCACGTTAACCTGAGTGGTATCGCTACAGGTTGAAGAACCCGCCTTACACACCGTGCTGTAGTTATCAATATCGTTCCGCGTCAGGGCCATACTCAGCGACCCCAATGGCAGCGTCCAGTTTTCTATCCCGATGCCAGCGCCGGACAGCGTACGGTTGCTTTTCCAGTCCAGCAGACTGGATTTCATACTGCGGCAGCGTGTGTTTACCGATCCATACCGAGGCCTCCGGCGCGAATGGCAGCAGGCCGTTACCTTCCACATACAGCTTGCTGAATTTACCCAACCCACCACCGGATATACCCTTCTCAAAGGATTCATTGCTCTGGCTTAAGCCTAAATCCCCCTCAAACTGCACATTAGCCCAGATGGATTTGTCACCTTCTCTCCATGCACGTTTTTTTAGCGACAAATTGTACCAGCCGTCATATTCATTACCGAAGCGGCCCAGGGAACCAACCGCCCAGGATTTCGGCCCGCCGTTGGTCGTGCTTGCCCATCCGGAACGGAAATAGCCAGAGTATTTAAACCCGGTATCATCCTGGACATATTTGCTGATCTTTTTTAGCGTGTCGGGCGACAGTTCCAGCGGTTCAGCGGGAGCTGCAGGTGCCGTCAGCACCGCAGTCGAGGCAGATGCAGAAGATGCAGCAGAAGCAGTCAGCACCTTAGCCGGAGCGGCAGCGGCGAGAGCTTGCTGTTGCGCCTGTTCTTTATCTTCATAAGCCTGCAATTTCTGCTGAGTTGCATGAAGCTGCGCTTCCAGCATTTCCATGCGCTGCTCCAGCGTGAGCTTTTGCGCTGCAGCTGTGCCACTAACGGCATAACAAGATAATAAAGCCGCCGCGATAATGGATTTTTTATAATTCTGTTTGTTCGCTTTCATCATTACCCTTAGATATTGTATCCCACACAAAACAAGACCCGCAGCCAGCAGAGTTAGACCCTATCCCAGTAGGCGTTATTGGCGCAGACAGTTTGAGCACTGCCCTGGTTCAAAATGGCAAGCGAGATAGCCCTAATCGGATAGGCTCTTAATTTCCGCTGATTGCAGGTCTCGCCTGAATTAAATCAGTTACGCCCTGAAGGAATAGATAAATTTAACCGCCAACATCGTTATATTTACTGTGGCGACAACCAAGCTCGCCGCAAATGACGTTATTTACACTGCCTTATCGATATTTATTTACAGCGACAGCGCCATCACCGGATCGCCAGAGCGAGAATACGGTTTATCACTGATATGCAGTTCACGCCATGCTTCGCTATTGGTCACGATCACAGGCGTCACCGTGTCATAGCCCGCCTTCTTAATTTCGTCGAGATCGAACGTCAGTAGGAGTTGGCCTTTTTGCACCACATCCCCCTCTTTCACCTGCATCTGAAAATACTGGCCCTCCAGTTGAACAGTATTAATGCCCACGTGGATCAATATCTCCGCACCACGGTTGGAGCTAATACCAATGGCGTGACCGCTGTCGAAGGTACTGGCGATATGGCCATCTACCGGTGAATAAACTCGACCTTCATCCGGCACAATGGCGAAACCCTGCCCGACAGTGCCGGATGAGAAGACTTTGTCATCTACCGCCGTCAACGGGATCACCTTGCCAGAAATCGGCGCACCAATCTGCTCATCCACCACCTGCGTTACGTTTGCCGCCGCCGTTGCTTTAGCGATCACGGTACGTTTTTTCCCTGGTGCGGGTTGCGGTACGGATTGCAACGCAGGGTCATCAAATCCAACCAGCAGCGTCAATACCAGACTGCTGGCAAATGCCACGATGCAGCCGATAATAAAGCCGATAAAGCCTTCGCCGTAGAAGATAGGCAGGGTCAGCAGACCCGGCATCCCCATGGAAATCGCCGAGCTTTTGGCATAACCCACGATGGCGCCGCCTAATCCCGCGGCGATTACCGCACATATAAATGGCTTTTTCAGCTTCAGGGTTACGCCATAAACGCCCGGTTCGGTGATGCCGAATAATGAGGCGATAAAGCTACTTCCCGCCAGCGCTTTCAGCTTTTTATCTTTGGTGCGCAGCATCACGGCCAGCAACGCGCCGGACTGAGCAAATACCGACGGACTGGACGCCGCCTTCAGGTAGCTGTGGCCCATCACCGAGATGTCATTGATAAATACCGTCACGAAGCCCCAGTGCACACCGAAAATCACCAACACCTGCCAGGCCGCAGCCATCAGCGCACTGGCAATAATTGGGTTTACGCTATAAATGGTGACAAACAGCGAAGCAACAGCCTCACTCACCGAGACGCCAACAGGCCCGATGGTCATTAACGTCAGCGGCACCATCAGTGTGAGCAGGAAGAACGGCGTCAGAATATTACGCACGCTTTCGTGAATATGACGGTTAAGGAAACGCTCAAAGATCGACATTAGCCAGACGCTGAAAATAATCGGGATTACCGTGCCGGTATATTTCATCATCATTACCGGCAGGCCGAAGAAGGTCACTGGATTGCCCGCTGTGAATAACTGTTGAATGCTGGGATAAATCAACGCCCCGGCAATCGAGACCCCGACAAAAATATTGGTTTCAAATTTACGTGCTGAAGTAATCGCCAGCAGCATCGGCAGGAAATAAAACAGGCTGTCGGATGCCGCATGCAAAATAATATAGGTGGTTTCTGCGCTGGTCATCCAGCCTGCCGCCAGTACAATCGCCAGCGCGCCTTTTAATACCCCGGCGGCAGCCATTGCTCCCAGCAGTGGAGTAAAAATCCCCGAGACTAGATCGATCAGTCTCCCCAGCAGCGAAGCGCTGTTTTTCTGCTCCGGCGCAGCCGTTTTGCTTTTATTATCGTCCAGCAGCCCGGAGATCGCGCCAATGGCGCGAAACACGTCCGGCACACGGTTACCGATAACAACCTGCAGTTGGCCGGAGCCTTTAACCACGGTGATGACTCCGTCCAGCGCTTCCAGCTCCGACTGGTTAACCTTACTGTTGTCGATAATTTTAAAGCGCAGCCGCGTGGCGCAATGCACCAGCGTGGCAACGTTGCCCTCTCCCCCCACCAGCTTAAGAATATTTCCTGCCAGCACTTCTGTATTCATAATGATAATTCCCGTTTTACATACGACAGTAATTGCCAGTGCATTATGTGATTGTTGCCTGTATCCGCTGGCCAGCAGGAAAAAAAGCAAAAAAAAACCTGGATAAAATAGTGTGAGAAACACACAGTTTTATCCAGGTCTCGCCCAGAGAATTCTGGTCACGTCCTGAAGAACGCTTTCCTTTTAACAATACTGGCGAGGAAACGCCACTGACATTTTCAATTTTGTGAAAATTATCACTAAATTTTCATTCTGGTGCCGGAAGCAAAGCGTTAAGGAAGGTGCGATTTAATCGGGTAGAGTCCACTGGAGTGGTGTAAATTCGGCAGGAGATGGAGAGCACCATCGGCTTATCCGGTAAGGTAATGGTTTGTAAACACAATTATCTTAAAAGGAGTAAACCGATGGCTGACAACAGCATGGCACTCAACGACACCCTGATGCAACTGGGCGGCGAAGACTTCCTGCGTGACCTCACCGAGTTTATGCTAAACCGCATCATGGATGCTGATGTCACTGCGGGCATCAATGCCGACCGTCATGAGCGCACCGAGGACCGTGAGACCTACCGCAACGGCTATCGTGACCGCGCCTACAACACCCGGGTTGGCACGCTCGACCTGCGCATCCCGAAGCTACGCGAAGGAACCTGTTTCCCGTCGTTCCTGGAAGCGCGCAAGCTCTCTGAGAAAGCGCTCAACGCCGTCATACAGGAAGCCTGGATTAACGGAGTCTCAACCAGCAAGGTCGATGCCCTGGTCCAGTCCATGGGCATGACGGGTATCTCGCGCAGCCAGGTCTCCAGTGTCTGCCGCGATATCGATGGTTGGGTTAAAGACTTCCTGGAACGCCCTGTCGAAGGCGACTGGCCCTGTCTCTGGCTGGATGCAACCTACGTCAAGGTGCGCAAGGGCGGGCGTGTGGTCTCGGTGGCAGTAATAATCGCTTGCGCGGTTAACCCGGACGGACGCCGGGAAATCATCGGGATGGGCATTGCCGGGTCAACAAGGCCAATCAGTCGGTGGTGCGAGCTGTACTGCAGCAGGTGTTCGTACAGGCTGACGCCAAAGCGGCGCATGAGACCTGGAAAACTGTTGCCGGGCAGGCTGGAGGAAAGCTTCCCGTCGGTGGCGGCGCTGATGGACGATGCTGAAGCCGATGTACTGGCGTACTTCGACTTCCCGAAAGCACATCGGGTAAAGCTGCACTCGACCAACACGCTTGAGCGGCTCAACAAGGAAGTGAAGCGTCGTGCCGACGTCGTGGGCATCTTCCCGAATGAAGCCGGCATCACGCGGCTGCTGGGCGCGGTACTGGCCGAACAGAATGAGGACTGGCTGTTGCAGAACAGGTACATGCCACAGCAAAGCATGCTGGAGATAGACCAGAATGCTGATGATAACGATGTAATAGACGCGCTGCCGATCAGCGCATAACGTGTATTAGTCGCGACTTGATCTGACACTGAGCCTTGAAAGGTTGAGAGTTACCGGTTTTGATATGGGTGTCGAATCCTTATACAAAACGCGAGGTAACTCTCATGCTTTATACTAACAATCCCATCATCAAACACAAAGCCGGCCTGCTCAATCTGGCCGAAGAACTCGGTAACGTTTCAAAAGCCTGTAAAATCATGGGTGTGTCACGCGACACCTTTTATCGTTATCAGGAGCTGGCTGAAGAAGGCGGTATTGACGCGCTGATTAATCAAAACCGCAGAGTCCCTAACCTGAAGAACCGCGCCGATGAAGCCACTGAACACGCGGTTGTTGAGTACGCCGTTGAGTTCCCGGCTCATGGTCAGCACCGGACCAGTAATGAACTGCGTAAAAAAGGCGTGTTTATCTCCGGCAGCGGCGTGCGCTCCATCTGGCAACGACACGACCTGGAGAACTTCCGTAAGCGCCTGAAGGCGCTTGAGGCAAAAGTCGCCAGAGAAGGCATCGTGCTGACCGAGGCTCAAATCGCAGCGCTGGAGAAGAAGGCGCTCGATGACGAGGCCAGCGGTGAAATCGAGACGGCACATCCGGGGTATCTGGGATCGCAGGATACCTTCTGCGTGGGCAATCTGAAAGGTGTGGGCCGTATCTACCAGCAGACGTTCGTGGATACGTACTCAAAAGTGGCGCACTGCAAGCTGTATACGACTAAAACGCCGATCACTGCCGCTGACCTGCTCAATGATCGCGTCCTGCCGTTCTACGAGTCTCAGGGACTGCCAATGCTGAGAATACAGACCGACAGGGGGACGGAGTACTGTGGCAAAGTGGAGCAGCATGATTATCGGCTTTATCTGGCCATCAACGATATCGACCATACGAAAACGAAGGCGATGTCTCCGCAGACGAACGGTATCTGCGAGCGGTTCCATAAAACCATTTTGCAGGAATTTTATCAGGTTACGTTCCGCAAGAAGCTCTATGCAGTCGTGGAAAGCCTGCAAAGGGAGCTGGACAACTGGTTGTGGCATTACAATAATGAGCGAACTCATCAGGGGAAAATGTGCTGCGGGCGTACGCCACTGGCGACTTTACTTGATGGAAAACGGGTCTGGGCAGAAAAAAAATCTGAACCAGATTTAATCTGACAGACACCTGTATAAATAAGGCTATGTTTGCAGTCTCCGTTGGAAAACTTCACTATACTGTACATAATACTGTATAAAGACGTCCCCTCTCGGAGGTTCCCATGAAAAAGCAAGACGTTATACAGATCAAAAGTCTTCTTTCATCCCTGCCTGCTAATACCCGACTTCATCTCATTACCTGGCTGAATGACAACCTTCAGACGGATACCGCTTCCGTTATTGACACCAGCCCGCCTGAGTTATGTTGCCCTCACTGCCACAGTGAAAAAGCAATCCGCTGGGGACGCGATTCAGACATACAACGATATCGTTGCAAGGATTGCGGAAAAACCTTTAACAGCCTGACCGGAAGCCCGCTGGCCCGGCTCCATTACCATCAAAAATGATTCGATTATCTGCGCTGTATGCAGGAGGGGCTGACATTACGTGAGTCCGCAGGGCGTACAGGGATTGATCTGACAACAGCATTCAGATGGCGTCATCGCTTTCTGGCTTCAGCCGCAGCAAATAATATAAATCCCCTGTCCGGGATCATTGAGGCCGATGAGACTTTTTTCCCTGAATCCAGCAAAGGCAAACGCAACATCATTCACCGAAAAGCCAGAAAACGCGGCGGGGAGGTGGATAAGCGAAAAAACAGGAACAGGTGCCAGTCGTCATAGCCTGTGACCGGCAGGGGCGTGTGAGTGACTGCATCCCCCCGGAATTTGATACTGAAAATATTCATCGATTCCTGGAGCCGATAGCAGACAAGGATTCAATTCTGTGTACGGACGGTGCCAGCTGGTACAGGACGTTTGTCAGTGAACACGGGATGAACCACTACCGTCTTATAGCACTGGATAATCAGCGTGTTATCGACAGTGTATTCCATATACAGCATGTGAATGGCTATATCAGTCGTTTAAAAGGCTGGATGAAGCGATTTCATGGTGTAGGGACTGCATATCTGCCGAATTATCTGGCCTGGAGGCGGCTGTTTGAGACCACCGTAATTGATGTGAAAGTCTGGCTACAAATTGCATTACGGCATAACCAACATACTTTGCAAACATAGCCATAAATAACCGGTAACTGTCAGATCAGGTCTGAGCTAGTACACATAACGCCCATTACCGAGCCGGAAAGCGGGTTCCGAATTTAAATACAGTGTCTGCATCACATAAATTAACAATAGTGATTGCACATGCTTCCCCCCAGTTCTTATAACTACGCCCTCAGGACGTTACATGATTTATCGGCGAAACCTGCTTTCCGTTGCTACCCACCCGGCAACGGAAAGCAGGTTTTTTTGTTTTTGGCGATCCCCATCAGAGAAAATACAATGCCCTCATTAAACCGAAAACTCAGTGCGCTACTCGCCTGCACCCTGACCAGCATCTCCGCTTTCGCCATACCGGCACAGGCGGAGCAGGAGAAAACGCGTATTCTGATTTTATCCGACATTGGCAATGAGCCTGACGACTCGCAGTCGCTGGTACGCTTCCTGCTTTACAGCAATGAATTTAACGTTGAGGGGCTGATTGCCACGACCTCCACTTGGCTGCGGGATCGGGTTAACCCTGACATGATGCTCAAACGCATTGACGCGTATGAACTCGCTCTTCCCAATCTGCGCCGGCATGCGGAGGGCTACCCGAGTGCGGCCGCGCTGCGGTCGGTGGTGCGTGCCGGGCGCGCGGGCTACGGTATGGATTATGTCGGCGCGGGAAAATCCACCGCCGCCTCGGCGCTGATTATTCAGTCTGTAGATAAACAGGATACACGCCCGCTGTGGATCAATGTCTGGGGCGGCGCGGTGGACCTCGCGCAGGCGCTATACGATGTGCGTGCCACGCGCAGTACGCAAGAGGTTGAGGCGTTCGTCAGCAAAATCCGCGTTTATGCGATTTCCGATCAGGATAATACCGGCGAGTGGATCCGCGCGCAGTTTCCCGAGCTGCGCTATATCACCAGCATTCACGCCTGGAATGACTACTTCATCGCCACCTGGAGCGGTATGTCATCGCGCTTTGCCGAGGGCGGAGATATGAGCCAGGTAAACAATAGCTGGCTCGATCAGCATATCCGTAATCAGGGCCCGCTGGGTGCGGCCTATCCGGCTATTGAATACACGATGGAAGGCGATACCCCTTCGTTCCTCTACCTGTTGCAGAACGGACTTAACACCCCGGAGCACCCGGAATATGGTGGCTGGGGCGGGCGTTATGCTGCGGTAACGCCCGACAGCCGCAGCGGGCTGCGTACGAGCACCTCCGATACGGTAACGGGCATTGACGGAAAAAGTCGCCGCACCGCCAGCGCAACCATCTGGCGCTGGCGCGAAGCGTACCAGAATGATTTTGCCGCACGCATGCAGTGGGGTGTGACTCCCGACGTGGAAATGGCCAACCATAATCCGCAACTGGTCCTTAACGGAGAGCCCGGTCAGGGGATCGTGGAGCTACAGGTGAAAGCGGGCGAGGAGGTGAAGCTGTCAGCACGGGGGTCGCGCGATGTCGATAACAACCACCTCAGCTACCACTGGTGGCAGTATAAAGAGCCAACGGCTACCTCCATGAACATCCACTTCGGCCCGGATCTAAAGCTGGAAAATGACCAACGCGAGGAACTGAGCTTTACCGCCCCTGCGGTGAAAACACCAACGCCGTTCCATATCATCCTGCAGGTGCAGGATGACGGCAAGCCATCGCTGTTCGCTTATCGCCGCGCAATCGTTACGGTAACGCCATAACCGCAGTACGCCCGGCGCACAGGGTGTGCCCGGGCGTACTGCCATGCGGCTATCAAACTGGATCGTGCAGGCTGGCGCCGTTGCTGCCGATCACATCGCGATACCAGAAAAAGCTTTTTTTACGGCGGCGCTCCAGCGTACCGTTACCTTGATCATCACGATCAACGTAGATAAAACCATACCGTTTGGACATCTGCGCGGTACCGGCACTGACCAGGTCGATCGGTCCCCAGCTGGTGTACCCTAACAGCTCAACGCCGTCTTCGATGGCCTCTCTGACCTGCACCAGATGCGCCTGTAGATACTGGATGCGGTAATCGTCCGGAATCGAGCCGTCTTCCGCCGGAACGTCTTGCGCACCGAGGCCGTTTTCAACGATAAACAGCGGTTTCTGGTAGCGATCGTGCAGTTCATTAAGCAGGAAGCGCAACCCCTGCGGGTCAATCTGCCAGCCCCACTCGGAACTTTGTAAATGGGGATTGGGGATCATACGCATGATGTTGGCACGCGAACTTTGATACAGCGCCGGTTGCGCCGCCGCACAGCCGCTCATGTAGTAGCTGAAAGAGATGAAATCCACCGTCTCTTTCAGATCGGCCGCATCCTGCGTGGTGACATTCAGCGCGATATCGTTTTCGCGGAAGAAACGCTGGATCCACGCAGGGTAGGCTCCCCGAGCCTGAACGTCGCCAAAGAACAACCACTCCCGATTCGCGCTTTGCGCCTTCAGCACGTCCTCCGGTTTGCAGGTAATCGGATAGCGAACGCCTCCCAGCAGCATGTTGCCGATTTTAGCATCCGGGATAATCTCATGGCAGGCCTTCACCGCGCGGGCGCTGGCAACCAGCTGATGATGAATCGCCTGGTAGATCTCCTGCTTGCTTCTGTCCCCCGTCAGCCCGACGCCGGTAAACGGGGCATGTAGCGCCATATTGATCTCATTGAAGGTCAGCCAGTACTTCACTTTATTGCGATAGCGGGTAAACACCGTACGCGCATAGCGCTCAAACAGCGCAATCACTTCTCGACCGCCCCAGCCGTCGTATTTCTTCACCAGGCCGTACGGCATTTCATAGTGAGACAAGGTGATCAACGGCTGAATACCGTAGCACGCCATTTCATCGAACAAACGGTCGTAAAACGCCAGCCCCGCTTCATTCGGCTGAGTTTCATCGCCCTCGGGATAGATTCGCGTCCAGGCGATGGAAGTGCGCAGTACTTTGAACCCCATTTCAGCGAACAGCTTCACATCTTCCGGATAGCGGTGATAAAAATCGATAGCCACATCCTTCACGCCACTACTGGCGCCATCACGCTCCACCACCTCACCGTGGATGCCCTGCGGCTGCAGATCGGAGGTGGAAACCCCTTTACCCGCTTCGTTCCACGCCCCCTCTACCTGGTTAGCCGCCACCGAACCGCCCCACAAAAATCCTTCCGGGAATACCCTGTTCATCCTTACTCTCTCCTTCTATCGTCAATTCACCTGCGCTCTCAGCGGAGGCATGAAAACAAAAAAACCTGCTTAACAACGGCATCGGCGCATGTCGGTGCTGAAGCAGGTTTCGCCTGATGGATTCAGTTACGCCCTGGAGAGCGACCTGTTAGTCGCATTAACCGCCGCGAAGGCGATTAATATGGATGGTCAGAAACATCACCTCATCGGTGGTGAGCTGGCAGCCATAGTTTTTATCCACGTAGTGACAAATTTTCTTCGCACAGGCCCAGGCCGTCGGCATCATTTCAGTGATGCCCTGGTAGATGCTGTCGTCGCCGTGCGTCACGTTTTTTCGGTTCAGCAGTCTCAGGGCGAAAAATTTTAGATGCGTGACAAAACGCTGGTAATCTAGCGACTCTTCATCATAGATCAGCTTCAGATCGTACTGCAGGATACTCAGTACATCCTTAATGATGGTCGCGCTGTGCATGGTGCTTTGCATATCGCTGTTATTTTTTGCATTAGCTAGATGCAAAGCAATAAATCCGGCTTCATCCTGCGGCAAAGAGATACTCAGTGCCTGTTCGATTAGCCCCAGCGCTTCCAGTCCGACGGCAAACTCTTCGGCATAAAAGCGTTTAATATCCCACAGCAAAAAGTTCTTGATCACCAGCCCGTTAGTCTGGCGCTGAATGGCGAAATTAATATGATCGCTGAGCGCCAGAAACAGCGTGTCCTGTACGGTAATCGCCAGCCGTTGCTGCGCCAGATTGATGATGCGCTGCGTGATGGCCAGGTGCGCCGGCGGGATCTCAGCCAGTAGTTGCGAAAAGACATCCGCCAGCCCCTCGGATTTTTTCACGAACTGGTTCTCAATATCGCTGGCGTCTACGCTATCGCCCGGTTTTTTGCCAAAACCAATACCGCGCCCGATCGCCACCACCTCTTCGTGCTTTGCGTTGGTGAGCAGGACCGCATTATTGCTGAGTATTTTACCTACTATCATTGCAGCCATCTTTCTACGTGACCTTTTTTACAAATTTATCACATGGACCACGCATCCATAACATTCAGAGCACCTCCCCGTTGCCCGTAATCTGCAATTAGAGGACAGCGCCAGTCCCGATATTCCGGCCCACGGCATCATGACAGGACAAAAAAAACCTGATTGCGTTGAAGCTGCTGTAGCTTCAACGCAATCAGGTTTCGCTCAGGGTTATCTGATAACGTCCAGGTTGATGTTATAACCAACCGCAACTGCAGGTTCAAGCTCCGAGTGAAGGAACTGTGATGATAATCATGAACTACCACCAGCCTTGCCATTGCAGGGCTTCAGCACCGAATGCTGGCGAATACACCCAGTCGATAACGCTGTTTCCTTTCCGCACCATCTCCAGCTCGCTGACGCCCTCAAATTCCAGATTGTGCGGAAGATGAGTCGTGATGCAGACTTAGTGTTGTTGTACTCTTTGCCCTTTGGATGATTGATGGCAAAGATTGATGTGGTTTGTCCCCGTTGCTCTGAAACTCAGGGGTTATCCGGAACGGCCATTCCAGTTCAGGCGCGCAACTCTATCGCTGTAAGCAGTGCCTGAAGACCTTTCAGCCCGACTACCGCTACAACGGGGCGAAACCCGAAACCCATTAAACTATTGTTGATATGGCGATGAATGGCTCTGGATGCCGCGATACATCCAGAGTGCTGCGGAAAAGTCTTAACACCGTTCTCCGTCATCTAAAAAACTGGCACCGCATCAGGTAGCGCAAAACGTTGAGCCAGGCGCAGAAGTCGTTATCTGCTGTGAAGCCGATGAACAGTGGTCATATGTCCGCTGTAAAGGCAATCAACGCTGGCTGTTTTATGCCTGTGACCGCATCCGAAAGCGCGTCATCGCCCATGTATTTGGCCCACGAAATGCGCTGACATTAGGCTGTGTCCCTTAACCTCCCTTCATACCAAAAGATTCCGTAGGAATCTTTTCCGAAATGTGATTTCTGGTTGAGTATTGAGCGTTTTCGGACGTTCTTTATAGCTTAAGAGCATTTTTTGGACAGCCATGCCAACCCCCCATGCCAACCCCCCATGTCAGGATAGTTGTCGCCTCTGACTAAAAAAACCAGGGGGCCGGAGAAGCTGTTATGGGAAGTTATTCGCCAGAACGTAAAGCGGCGGTGATCGCCAGAATGCTGTCACCACATAGCCAGTCGGTTTACCCGATTTCTCGACAGGAAAGCATCCCCGTCAATACGCTCTATGACTGGCGGTCTCGGGCAGGTATTTCGACACCGTCGGTGACCAATGATGCCAAAGGGGCCTCTGAGCTAGGCTGTGTCCCTTAATTACATAACCTCTTGTAAAACAATCGGATGCAACCCAGTTTCACCATCGCCAGATAATTCCTCGCCGTTTTGTCGTAACGTGTGGCAATGCGGCGGTATTCTTTCAGGCGACCAAAGCACCTCTCAACAACATTGCGATTGCGGTAGGCTTCACGATCGAGTGGTGAACGACCATCTGTGGCCATTTTTTCATTGGATTTACGCGGGATGACAACTTTTATCCCTCTTCTTTTCAGTTCGTTACGTAACGCATGTCCGGAGTAGGCTTTATCAGCCAGTACTGCATGACCACGGCGCTTGATACTTCCGTTCTGGCGCTGAACACCGATACCGTCCAGAAGACGTTGTGCAAACTGGCTTTCGTGAGCCTGACCGGGACTCAGTACGATGTTTAACGGCAGACCACTTCCGTCTGTCGCCAGATGAATTTTGGTGCCAAAACCACCGCGAGAGCGACCCAGCCCATTATCTCCGGTGATATCGGGTTGTTTTTTTGCGCACCGGCAGCACATTTCAGCGCCCGGATATTGCTGCCATCCAGTGCAGTGGCCGACCAGTCCACGAGGCCATGTGCATCCAGAGCTGAAAGTAACTTGTTGAAAATAATGTTAATCACACCCGATTTTGACCATCGGTTAAAGCGGTTATAAACGGTCTTCCATGGGCCGTACCGTTCAGGTAAATCACGCCATGGTGCACCTGAACACAGCACCCAGAACATGCCGTTGATGATCATACGATGCTCCGCCCACGGACGCCCGGCCTGTGGAGAGGCAGACGCTGCTGGCAGAAAGGGTTGGATGATAGTCCATGCTTCATCGGGAATGTCGTAGCGAGCCATAGTTTAATATGTTGTGGAAACAGACAGTTACTATAGCTCAGGTGATTACGGGACACAGCCTAGTACAGGTTATAAGGAAGTGAGAAAACGTCTTGTTAAACTCCTCGCTAACATGCCCATTGCTAACTAATTTTATTAAAATTCTCCACCGTTCTGGATGTTATGGGGCTGTAGATCCCAGATCTTTCAAAATGGCTTCAATTCTTTCAATACATTCTGCAGGCAAGCGCGTTCTGTCGAGGTTCAGTATAACTTTATCTCCCTTATAAAGCGCTGATGCACCTGGTGCGTATTGATACCGCGAGCTCAGATTAGATCTGACCGCTGGTGTATTTTTCAGAACAGCTGTCAGCAGAGAAATAACCTCATCGGTTTCAAAAATCACCCCCGCTTTCTTTTTCCCATGCAGGTCAGCAGCCTGCTCTATTAGTAATTCCTCTTTATCGGTAAAAGCTTTAAAGAGGGCTTCACCTGCACGGGCTGAAAGTTCGCCAGGATGAGAGAAGAGGGCGACAACCGATTTTGGCAGTCGGGATGTGTTGATACAGCGACTGATAATCTTGCGCGAGATATTTTCTGCTTCGGCAAGTGCAGAGATATTGCCGGAAAATTCATTCTGCAAGCGATTTGCATAGCGATGGCCACGTTCATAGGCGCTGGTTGGACGATAGTCATTACCTAGCCGTGACAGCGCCGTCATTTGCTCATCATCAAGGTCGCCGACAAGGATCCGATAGTCACTGGATGTCAGGATGGCAGCTTTGCGGCGACGACTGCCATCCGCAATCTCAATAACACCTGAAACCCGGCGTCCGAAAGCAGGTGTTTGCTGGCCTGCCAGTAAAAAAGAAGGGATCAGGTCGTCCAGAGCGTCTTCTGTAAGAAGCTCCTGATCACGTTCATTACCTGACCAGACTCTGGAGCTACCTTCAACCGAGCTACCTGGGATGACTTCCAGCGTAAATTTGACTTCTAGCCCACATACAGGCAGAGTGATTGCATTTCCACGGGCCATTGCCCCAACACGTGCAATCAACGAATCAACCATTGGCGCGGCCGGAGCAGGGGACGTTAGCACTTCCGCAGATGCGAGACTGGCAGTATGTTTTGGAATGACGGGTGCACGTTTCATTATCTAATCTCCCAGCGCGGTTTAATCAGGCGATCAAAAATTTCATTGCAAACTGGCTCCCAGATAGACAGTGCATTACGCCAGGCGCCAGTGGAAGAACGCTGATCGATAGCCTGTTCGAAAACCGTTCTCATACGGATCTGACCTTTACCGACTTCATCCGTTTCGCGGACAACATTTTTCAAAACCATACTCCCCCACGCATCTCGGATCTGCTCTTCCATCCAGGGAGACTGCGAACCATTGTTGTTAGAGTACTTAGTTAACAGGATGCGGACATCCGGCTCAAATCCCTTCAAATCAACGTTCTTCAATAAGTCACGCAGCATGTCAAAAAACTGCAGAGCGGAGGTGTAATCGAACAATTCAGCAGGCGTTGGTACAATCAACACGTCGGCCGCACAAACCACATTGATAGTACCTATACCCAGGTTGGGTGCACTGTCGATGACGATGACATCATAGTCGTGAGCCACTGTTTCAATAGCCAAACGTAGCATCAAATGCGGATCGGTTGGCAGTTTTCCTTCATCAAACTTTCCCATTAATTCGGTTTCAATCCGGTGTAATGCCAGGCAGGACGGAATGATATCGAGACCCGGCCAGCAGGTTGATTTTACCGCATAGCTGGCATCATCTTTTTCGCCAAGATAGAAGGGGAGTAATGTGTCCTCAGCATGAATATGGAGATCGGGTACCCATCCGTGATACATCGATGCTGTTCCCTGTGGGTCGTTGCCTTCAACAAGCAAAACACGTAACCCTTTCAGAGCAAGATCTTGAGCAAGGTGAACAGAAACCGAAGTTTTATAAACGCCACCTTTGTGAGCGGCTACACCGATAACCGGTGGGAAGGCATCTTCGGAACGCCGCAGACGGGTACCAAAAACATCCCGCATATGATTGATTTGTTCGATGGTATAGCCGACACGTTGTTCAACTCTACCGCGCGTTTCAAGATCGGGGTGTGGCAGACGGCCAGCTTTCTCAGCATCCCTGATAGCCTGAGATGATACCCCAACCAAATCAGCGGCTTCACCTATTCTCCAACGGCGGGTAATTTTGCGTGCCTCAGGGCTGTCGTCCTTGAACTGGGCAATCGCAATTGCCTTTGTCATTCCATGGCCAGCTGTTATGCACTGGTTAAGCGTATCCATTAGTCCCATATTGAGCATCCTTCAATCATCACTTTGCATCGTTTTATTAAATCTTGGAATTTAATGCAAAGCAACAATAAAAACGCAAAGCAAACTAAAACATGCAAAGTTGCTCACAAGACAGGCAATTGTAAGTATAGGTTAGATGAGATTTCACGGATACTGCGTACCGCAGTCAATAATAGTTACTGCCGCTCGCCGCAGAACGCTTTCTCGCTCCGTGAGAAAGCGTTCTGGAAGCGGAAAAGAGCTGAGATCTTACTGAAAGCACTGACGCACTGCTCCAATTACGCTCACCAAAACTTTCCTGTTGTGAATATTCACTGTGGTATGCAATATATTGACTTGGGTAGGGCATTCCATTATTCAGAGTGAGCAGATATTGCCGATGCAGGTCACGTACTACAGTGAACTGGGCAGCCTAGCGGCTGCAAATTGAAAACCCCGCCGTCTGCCTGACGCTGAGTTGCCATACTCTGTGTGAAATATGTATGCTCTGAATACATATTTTCTTAAGAGCCTATCCCATTAGGGCTATCTCGCTTGCCATTTTGAACCAGGGCAGTGCTCAAACTGTCTGCGCCAATAACGCCTACTGGGATAGGGCCTAAGGACCTTTCTCCATGATGATCCGTCATCAAATTAATCGCACCTTCCTTAAGCTGAATCTCATCAAAGCGTTGTGCTGCATTGACATTGGCCGGGCAACGCAAAATAAACGATACCGGATATTCCAGTTCACCGACGACCTCTGCAAATTCACAAAAGAAGTAATCCATGTTCTCAGCGAAAGCTGTTCGTTCAGCCTCCAGAAAATCCTGTATACCGGCCCATCTGATAGAATCCTTGTTTACGACACAAGCAGCGCCCCCAAACCCGTCAGGCCGTTTTGAGTTACTGCAAGTAAAAGCAATCTTGAACTCTATCAATTCGTTCCGGTCGAAGGCAATAAGAGGCTATCCCAATAGGTGCTTATTCCAGACAATGACAACGCAGACAAAATGCAGCATGGCTTCGTAGTTCCCGACTTTTTTCTCCCACCGCGTCAGTATCCGCCGGAACCGGTTCATCCAGCTATGCGTTCTCTCCACTACCCAACGGTGCGCTTTAAATTCTGTCGTTCTGAGGGCTTCTGACTCCTCTTTCCGTGACTGTATATGAGGTTCATACCGACGAAGCTTCAGATATGCCGCAAGCCATTCGGCTTCATAACCTTTGTCCATACACAGTCTGAACCTTTTACCGGGTCGGCCCGTCTGAAGTGCATCAGGCGTGTCTGCAACTAACCGGATATCGTGAGTATTGGCTCCGCTGACAACGACTGAGAGTGGCAGACCGTTACCATCGGTCATCAGACTGCGTTTTACTCCCTGTTTTCCCCGGTCAGTGGGGTTGCGCCCCGTTTTTTTTGAGCCTGAAAGCGGCGATTTTGTCATGCAACCATCCATCGACAACCATGACCAGTCAATGGCATCAGGCTTCTCACAGGCCAGCAATCCGTTCTGCCAGAACCGCTCGAAAACGCCGGCATCCCGCCACTCCTGGAAACGACGATGGGCTGAGCTTGATGAGCAAATACCTGTCACATTCAGCGCATTCCACTGACACCCTGTTCTGAGCACGAAGAAAATGGCGTTCATCGCGGCACGATTATCAACACGCCTGCGATGCGTGCCCAACGGATGGTTGGTCTTGTGTTCCGGGAGCAGTGGAGCCATTTTTTCCCAGAGTTCATCGCTAATCTGCCATTTAATGCCTGCCATGCTTTTCCCTCATCAATTACCGTAACGCAGTATACTGCAATTCCTTTTGGGATAGGCTCTAAGAGCAGCCTGAGCAAACAGCGCAGCATTTCAGAATTAAAATTTCCGGCATCACTGTGAACAAGGAAACCTTCCGGGCATTCATCACCGTCAAAGTCCCAGTCGCAGTCTTCTGAAATTTCATTAACGGTTCTGTCAGGATGATTCAGGACAGGCGGATTCAAGTTCGAAGTGCAACGCTAAGCCGCCTTTCTTAACTCTGCAAAGACCACTGAAGGCTGCCGGAATTTGAGGCATTTTCGTGGCCTGCTGTTCAGGGCTCCCTGGTACTTGCGGGAGCTCATCATCCGTCACTGCTGTCAGGTCAGTTCCTTTGGGGATAAACTGCCTCAACAGCCCATTGGTATTCTCATTTAGCCCACGTTCCCACGAAGCATAGGGGTGAGCGAAGTAGGTTTCCGTTTCCAGGGCCGCTGCGATCTCTTTGTGCTGAGTAAACTCCCCGCCATTGTCGAACGTGATGGTATGGCAGACATCTTTGTAGCCGCTCAGCATCGAGATAATGGCTGTGGCCACTTCGGCTGAATCTTTCGAAAACACCTTTTTCGTCAGATAAATACGGCTTTTACGCTCGACCAGCGTCACGATGGCTCCGGTGCCTTGTTTACCCAGAACCAGATCCGCTTCCCGGTCACCCAGTCGGGTACGAGCATCAACAACGGCCGGTCTCTGTTCGATGGATACGGCGTCAGGTATCGGACTTCGCTTTTTACCATAGCCTTTGCGATAGCGGCGTTTACCCTGCCGGAGGAGCCTGTATAGTTCGCCGCCACTGGCTTTATCAGCCTGAACATGCTGGTAAATCCACGCGTGACTAACCGGCCTGCCGATGATACGGCCAACGGCGCTGATCTGTTCCGGACTCCACAGCCAGTTTAGCGCAGCCTCGACAAAGAAGACCGTATCCTCGTGCATCCTGCGTTTGCCGGCCGCTTTACGGCGGCTGGTACTGAGCTTCTGTGCCGCGGCTGGCTGGTAGCCATCTACAGAACGATTACGACGCAGTTCCCGCGAGACCGTTGATTTGCTGACGTCTAAGCGGCGGGCAATCTCTGCCTGACTCACTTAATCTTCACACAACAGGGCTATCTGGTATCGTAACCCTTCGGTTAGCTGCTGATATTTCATAGTGACTCGCTCATCTTTGGTCGGAAGAGCAGGATAGCTTATCGGCAGCTAACCGTCCCTCCATCCACATGACCGAGCGTTGCACTTATTATCTGAATTCGCGACACAGTGACGTACAATACGTTCCACTTCAGAAAGTCCGTCCGTGTTCTCACAGGAAATGAGCTTTTGAATAAAGTCATCATCAGGTACGAATAATGCATACATTGCTTCTGATAAAATAGCGCTTTGTTCAGGTTTTGTTTCAATGATAAAAGCGGATTCAGAATAATAGTCAGCCATTTGAAACCTCGTATATATATGGTGGAAAGAAGTTAATCAGGTAGTGACTTCATCATACTAAATAAAATCACCTCATCAAGAGGGTATTTGCCCTGAAAGCAATACTATTTAAAATTAATTCTGTAATTTCTGGGTGTTTATATAAGAAACTTATGCAGTCAGAAAAAAACCAATAAATTAAGCAAGTGAAGCTGAAATTAAAATAAAGTCATCCCCTTGATTAATTGTTTGTATTTTAACCTGCTTTGAAAGTGATTTTTTAATGGCAGTGCAGATAAACAGACGTTAAATTCCATACTGGTGAGTGTCCTGATGACATAATCAATTTCATTCAGTAACTATGCCCGTGAGGTACAGCAGATATAATCCTTTCCGTATGTGGTGATCCAGAATGACGACCACCAGACCCTGACCATCTGGTAAAGATCGTGCGTTGAAAGTCCTCGTCCATGTATATCATTGCGCCAGTCCTCTAATCAGAGTTTATGTTGTCCTCGACGACAGAAGGAAAGGCAGTTCCTGCATTTTTCATTGATTAATAATGCCTTTAAATTCAGTGATTTAGACTCCTTATCGGTCTGGTGCTCAACCCTCTGGTCATGGATTCTGTCACGGTGTTCGCGGCGTTGTAAAATCCTGTTCTGCAAGCCAGGGAACAGGGTAACAGCCAGATTCCATGACAGGGGAAAAGCTAATTTTTGCCCGTGATTCAATCAGAATATCTAACGCCCGGATATATTCCGTTTTAGTTGAGCCGCCGCGACAGGATGGATCATAAGAAGCATCGAACAGGCGAAGGTCTGTGGATGAAATCTGGGCTTCCCGGTTCGCGTGGTAAAAAATGCTTTTGCATATGCGAAGTCACCTAATTAAATCCGGTAAACCCCCGGCTTTGCCGGGGGACTCCGAAAGGTTTGACCTTTAAGTCAGTCGCGCGAATCTGAAATCTCCGCCAAGAGATGAGGATTTGTGATGAGAGACTATCAGAGCTTAAGCCATACGAAATGGGACTGTAAATATCACGTGGTTTATATCCCTAAACGCCGGAAGCAGCGGTTATATGGTGCGCTGCGGCATGAGTTGGGAAAAATATTCCACGAGCTTGCGAGCCAGAAGGGCAGTCAGATTCTGGAGGGGCATCTGATGCGCGATCATGTCCACATGTGCATCAGCATACCGCCAAAGTACTCGGTATCGACAGTAGTCGGCTATCTGAAGGGAAAAAGTGCGATAGCGATAGCACGACACTTCGGCAGAGGTAAAAACTTCACCGGTGAAGTTTTCTGGGCTCGAGGTTATTTCGTTTCAACCGTTGGTTTGGATGAAGCCACGGTCAGGGCGTACATACGCAACCAGGAGAGAGAAGACGAACGATACGATCAAATGAAACTGAACGTATAGCAGCCGCCCTGGGCGGCTCATGGTTTGTCGGCGCCTTTGAGGCGCTCACCCTAAAGCCTCCGGCTCTGCCGGAGGATACTTACTTTTTCCGGCCGCTCGACGATTTTCTACAGAAGCGATTGAAGCCATTGTACATTGTTGATTAATTCCAACCGCAACCAGTGCCGTACATCCCATGAATTATAATTCTCATAATTAAAAACGGGTATACGTACATCATACCAGGTTCAAAGGGCTATGTGAGAGTTTATTTTCAGATGCACGCATACGCATTACAAATACAGTTCATGATTATTCAATGTTTATGAACTGCATCTCGTAGAGGTCTCACGCAGATACAAACCACTGATTGACACTCCATCGGTGGCGGCATAATTCACACAGAAACTACCATCTGTAAAAGATACGAGTATGTTTGCAATTAACACACGCAATACCTTTGGCTACGGGCCGAAACATAGCATTTTGCTAAATATATTTACCTGGATGTATAACCCTGTGTGGATGCGATACAGCGGTGACGGAAAATAACAAAAAAATCATTCATCTTTGATTGTAACTACATGATCATATTTTACGCTGGCGATCGAATACACAATACCTGCAAGCGACTGGTAATTGTTAATTTCTCTGTTAATCTTCCAAAAACCGGCAAAGGATTCTACTCACCAGGGGTGGTTTGTTGAATGTGGAGCACTCGCCCCTTTGCCGGTGTGACTCTTCCCGGCTGAACCCGACACCTCTGACGCTGGAAGACTTCATATCAAGACCTGCTCATTTCGTTTAGCACGACAAATCTGCCGAATTTCCGATATTTTCCCGGTTTTCTATGTGACAGTGTCACTTGCGCGGAGAGACTGGGTAGTTACAACCCGGAATGGTGACACACAGAAACTGATAGCAGGCAAACAGTAACTTTTTGGTTTCACTCTCAAGAAAAATGAAAAGGTATTCCATAAAAAGCATCAACCTCCGAGCGGAAAGCTAAATTCAGACTGGCAGGATTTTGGCGATCGGACAGCGGTTTGACTGAAATTCGCCCGTTATTTAACACTTCGAATAATTACCATTATTCCATGTGTTAAGTGCCGGTGCAGATGAAGAGGGCGGTTAGATGCAGCCAACACACAGGACAAGAAAGCTACTTTTCAGGGGAATTTCAGCCAGGTAGCGCTACGTGAAATCTGAGAAAAAATGAAGGGGTGAGTACGTCAGATTTTACGTAGCGTACGCATCGAAAACGGTCTGTTTTCTGAGCATGACATCGCCAATTGCAGGCGAATAAGCGAAACGGGGCGAAAAAAGGAAAGGGCCGAAGCCCTTATTGCATGTCGGCGTTAACTTCCGGCTTTTGCTGGCAGCGGCGGGAGGGGGCCTGCAGGGGCAACCCATGATGCCCAACCGTGCTTACCATAGCGTTCATTATAGTAACTCTCTTTGATCGCCTTTCGTGCGAGATAGGATGCGGTATCCATGCCAAATACTTCGATGGGGAACAGTTCAGGGCTGTTTATATCCGTCAGGCAAAAATCCGGGAAAACATCGTTATTGGACGCATCATAACGTAATGGCTTGATAAATGCTCTGTTCTGATTATGCAGATATTTCAGCATGGTCAGTTCATAGGCCGAATCTGCGGGGATCCATTCATCATCAACGTTCATCAGCGCTATTTGCAATGGTTTAAGATACAAAGTATCTTTTCCCTTGAACTGCCCTAAATCACCGACTGAAATGCAGATAACGTTGCCACCTGCCCGCCAGTTTGCTATTTCTGATGTGAAACGTTTCTCCAGTAATGACCAGTCGGAACTCTCCATCAGAACAACCGGAACGCCACCAAAATATTTCAGAGGTAATCTTTTAGATTCGTTTGAATGCTTTTCCGGGTTGTAATTTGACAGCGCATTCACACAAATCAGACGCTCTTTATTATTAAGAACCTGAGCCGCCAATTTTTCATTAACAGCACATTGCGCAGATGAAGAGTAGGCACCCGTCAATAAATGTTCGCTTAGCGGATGAGAAGAAATTTTAATTTTATTGGCTGATTCCCGGATAAGGCTGAAAATTTTGAGGGGATTACGTTTTCCGGCCATTTTCGGGTACCAGCGATTCAGCCCGCTGTCATCCCAAAGGAACTGCAGAAGGCCCAGCAATGACATGCTATTCTGCGACACGCCCCCTGGTGTATTCCGGTTATCTGACGGGACGATAGAAGAGGGGACCGAATCAGAAGAGGATAAAGCAACATCCAGTCTGATGCCAAATCCGCCATCCTTAAGATCTTTTATCACCCCGTGTGTATAGCATTTTAATCCTGAATTATCTTTACCCAGGGTAAAGAAGACACAGTCAGGAGAATGCTGTCCACCCGTATTCGGATACCGGGCAAGGAAATAGGTGTCTCCACCGGTATGATATTTTACGGCAAGGAACTTAGTCCCTTTGCCTTTACATGTACAGGATACCTTTGCTTCAACAGATGCATGTGCTCTCGACAAAACGGCATACCAGCTTTTTTTAAATTCCTCTTTTGTCTGAAAATCGCGTGTATACCTTTTTCTCTCAGGCCCATATGATATAAGCACGTCATGTATGGCAGACATAACCCCTCCTTTTAATTCAGCGCCCATGTGAATTTTCAGCATCTGAAACTTAATATCATACAGATTGACACAAAAGCACGACATTTATAAAGTGCTATACACATGATACTTCAAGTTGCAGTTTGTTAAGTTCATTCCCTTATATTAATCATTCACTCTGTAACTGATTAAGGATTTGGTGCATGGCCGCCTTTTAGCAAAGCAGATTTTTGGATTTCTTTATTCAATAAAACCAAATCCACCTCAACCCGCTACACTACCGCAACATATTTTATGCCATTGTTATTCTCTTTTAACGTTTCAAGCGTCTGTGGAATGTCATCAAACGCAACGGTTTGAATAAACGGCATAATCAACTCGCAGCGACCGATCTGTTGCAGCATGTTTTCGCCGGCTTGACGTAACCGACTCCACTGTACATTGCTACCGTATGCATGAATGGCTGCCAGAGCAATTTCATGAAGCGAGATACTGGTCGTGAACGGTGGTAATGGCGCTTTTTCCAATCTGTCCTGAATACATACAAGATGGCCGTAATAACCCAGTAATCCCGCCAGAGATAGTGCATTTTGCTGATTGACGGTATCGAAAGCAGCGTACAGCGGTTTTTCGCCCAGTGCGCGATTCAACTCATCTGTCCATGACCTATGGCCATAGTCAAAGCACTGGATGACCCCATGGTTGAGCAATTTTTGATGATGCCTGCCGCTGGCGGTGACATAAACATTAGCGCCTGCCTGAATAAGCATCTGTGTTAACAGGCTGCCAGCACTACCACCGGCACCGCTGACAAGCACGTTCTCACCAGAGAGATGAGGGACTTTTTGCACTGCCTGCCAGGCCGTCAGACCCGGGCAGGGTAACGCTGCCGCGCTGATATCACTGATATGCTCGGGAACAGAAATAACTGCATGAGCGTTGACTATTGTATGGCGGGAAAAACTGCCGTCGAATCGAAGATCGGTATGGTACATTACCCGAGAACCAAGGCGCAGATGCGTGGCGTTTCGGCCTGTGGCGGCTATGACACCCATACCATCTACACCTGGGATTTGGTCAATTTGCCAGATATCTGATAGACCATTCAGTAATTAAATCCGGTAAACCCCCGGCATTGCCGGGGGACTCCGAAAGGTTTGACCTTTAAGTCAGTCGCGCGAATCTGAAATCTCCGCCAAGAGATGAGGATTCGTGATGAGAGACTATCAGAGCTTAAGCCATACGAAATGGGACTGTAAATATCACGTGGTTTATATCCCTAAACGCCGGAAACAGCGGTTATATGGTGCGCTGCGGCATGAGTTGGGAAAAATATTCCACGAGCTTGCGAGCCAGAAGGGCTGTCAGATTTTGGAGGGGCATCTGATGCGTGATCATGTCCACATGTGCATCAGCATACCGCCAAAGTACTCGGTATCGACAGTCGTCGGCTATCTGAAGGGAAAAAGCGCGATAGCGATAGCACGACACTTCGGCAGAGGTAAAAACTTCACCGGAGAAGTTTTCTGGGCACGAGGATATTTCGTTTCAACCGTTGGTTTGGATGAAGCCACGGTCAGGGCATACATACGCAACCAGGAGAGAGAGACGAACGATACGATCAAATGAAACTGAACGTATAGCAGCCGCCTTGGGCGGCTCATGGTTTGTCGGCGCCTTTGAGGCGCTCCCCCTAAAGCCTCCGGCTCTGCCGGAGGATACTTACTTCCAGTCTACAGGATTGATGCCAATAGCCCGATTCTCAATCAGCACCTGATCATCGCGGTGCGTGTCAAGGTAGTTGTCGCCTCAGTTGATTCATGCGGCCCGCGTTTCCCGCTCCGGATTTAGCCACACTTCTTCCTGCCGGCTCCAGTTTCGCGTTGCCCCTGACCAGCGGTGCGGATGCTGCTTTTTCGCGGCCTCGTACACCGATTTTCGCTGTGACAGAAGTTGACGGTCTTCGCCTCTGTGCCGCTGACCCGGCGTCACATAGCGGATACCGCTGTGCCGGTGCTCTTCGTTGTACCAGCCGACGAAGCCTTCCACCCAGGCACGGGCCTCTTCCAGCGACGCGAAGCCCTTCTCAGGCCACGCCGGGACGTATTTCAGCGTCCTGAACAGCGACTCCACGTGGGCGTTGTCGTTGCTTACCCGTGGCCGGCTGTGCGACGCGGTTATCTTCAGTTCCGCAAGCTTCACCTGCAGCACCTGTGACTTCATGGGGGCCCCGTTATCCGCATGCAGCACCAGTGGCTCCTGCCAGCAACGCTCGCTCAGCACTGTCCGCTTTACCAGCTCTGCCGCATATTCCCCGCTTTCTACCGGATGCACTTCATAGCCCACGATTTTGCGGCTGAACACGTCTTCTGTCAGATACAGGTAGAACCAGTGGCCCGCCGTCAGCGACTTCAGCCACGTGATGTCCCACGACCAGACCTGGTTCGGCGCTGTTGCCTTCCAGGTCGACAGCGGCCTGCTTTGTGGAGCCTGCTGACGTCCCCGGTGACTGACTTCGCCGTAACGCCGCAGTACCCGGTAAAACGTCGATTCACTGGCGATGTAACGACCTTCATCGGCCAGCACCGGGACGATTTGTGCCGGTGGCAGACTGGCGAACCGGGGTTCATGACAGACAGCCAGCACCAGCTGCTCCTCTTCAGCGCTGAGCCTGTTCTTCGGCACCGGCCGGGGGGCAGCGGGACGCCGGTCATCAGAGCTGCGTTGCCAGCGCTGGCGAGTCCGTTCGCTGATACCCACACACTGACAGGCTGCGTGCTGCCGGGCGCCGGCATCAAGGGCTTCCTGCACCATGGACATCAGCTGTAATCTGTCGGCCGCGGGTGTCATTCGTCCTCGCGTTCTTCGGCGAAGAACGCCTTCAGCTTTTTTTCCAGAATGAGCAGCGCCGCGGCTTCAGCCAGCGCCTTGTCCTTGCGGGCTATTTCACGGTTAAGTTGCTGAATTTCTTTTTTCTGCTTTTTAATCAAGGCTCTTTCTTCACGCTGACCGGGCTGCATAAATTCGTCCCTCCACTGCTGAATTTGCTCAGGATAAAGACCTTTACGGCGACAGTATTCAGCCACAGCATGAGCAGAAAGCGGTGCGGTTTCAACGAGAACGGCAAAGCGGGCGTCCTGCGACCATTCTGGCGTTGACTGACTTTCCGCTACACGAACGCCAGCCTGAGTACGCCAGGCATAAAGCGTATTGGCCGGGATCCCCTCAGAACGGGCTAACTGAACGACCGGTTGATTATGTGGCGGCATCATTCTGGCGATCAGAGCGGCTTTACGCTCAGGTGAATAAGTGTTCATTATTGTCCTCTCCGGCCCCCGGAAATTTTTCTGTCAGAGGCGACAACTACCCTGACATGGGGGGATCGCCAGGTTCCTGTAAGACTTTTTCGTGGCGAACAAGCAGGAGTGGAGATACTTGTTTTTTCCACAGAAAGGCTTCGGTTTCTATCATTGATCAGTCCTCTGGTTTTGGTGAAAGGACAAATTAAACAGCGCCTGAGCGTGAATACAATTTCATTTACCCAATCATACCGAAGATGCTGGTCTGAGTGTCTGGAAATTATCGTTAATCCGACAGGTCAGTTGCCCGGCTATCACTGGCAGGGTATCGCTGAAAAATCCGTTTATTGCCGCCCGGAAGGCCTTCGCCGTGGCAAAATACCGGTTGTTCCGGGCATGCTCATTCATGACCTTCCACAACCGCTCAATCGGATTCAGATTCGGGCTGTAAGGAGGCAGGTAGTGCAGTTCAATATTCATCACCACCGCCCAGTCCTGCACCAGTGAGGCACGGTGATACGGTGCACCATCCAGTATAAGATGCACTTTCTGCCTGACCGGGTAAGTCTGCCGGATAGCGATGAAAAACTCACAAATGGTTCTGGCATTAATCTGCGCATAATCGCAGGTCACTGTCCGGGCGATGTCGTTCAGGCTGAGTGCCCCGATGATATTCATCCGGGTACGGCTGCCGGTGGTTTTAACCGCTTTGCGCTCACCCCGGCGTATCCAGCCACCACTCAGTTTCGTTGACTGCGTGGGATGCACCGCATCCATAAACAGGATGGGTTCGCTGTCACCCGCCGTCAGCTTCAGAGCCTCATATTCAGCCATGAACTGCTGCTGTTTTTCTTCGCTGAACTTATGCGGGACGCCCGTCGGCTTTTTCCATGAAAAACCATTGCGGTGAAGCCACTTGTTCATCCCCGGAATGGAGTAAGACACACCGAAACGCTCGCTGACGAGGGCAACAATACTGGCTGTACTCACATGTACGTCATCGGTCAGCAAACAGATTAACTCTGCTGAGTGCGCAGAACTGAGATGCTCCTGAGAACCACCGTTTTCAGAGGTCAGCTTACCCTCATCAAGATAATCCGCGATATGGCGCAGGACGGTGGTCTCATGGATAAGCTGGGACTGCGCAATCATGGTCGTTGACCAGCCCTGAGCAGAGAGGAGTACGCAGCGAATTCTGTCGCAGACACGGCGGTCACGGCTTAGGCGGTGCTGAGCCTCAAGGGCTGCAATCTGTTCGGGTGAGAGTCTGATGTTCATGAATTAAGCATGATCCCCTGACTGCATGAAATCAAGCAGTTTCAATGATCACGGGTATATATACGTCGAAAGTCACTTTTCACTTTCATTCTGCTCTTTACGACACAACGATGACATTATCACCCAGAGAAATATGATGCTTATTCTCCCGCTATCGAAGGTTACGTTATACTCCTTTATCACCCTTATATTTTGGGGTCCCCTGACATCTTATGCCGATACCTTTTCTGCTAAAGTAGTCCGTGTTATTGATGGAGATACCGTCCAGGTCTATGACGGTACTCAACAAACAAAAATCAGGTTGTATGGTATTGATGCGCCCGAGAGTAATCAGGCTTTTGGTCAGAAGTCCAAGAATTTGATGATCCAGCTTGCAGCAAACCAGGTTGTTGATATTGAGGATTATGGGCAAGACGTTTATGGACGCACGCTCGGCACTCTTTTTCTGAGTAATCGGGATCTGAATGCCGTGATGATATACGAAGGCATGGCATGGGCATATCGCTACCAGGGCCGCGTAACCGTCCCGCAATATGCTGCTCTTGAACAGAATGCCCGGGGCACCGGTAAGGGCTTGTGGGCAGATCCACACGCCATAGAGCCACGACAGTGGCGGAAGGCGAACGATTAACCGATACATTTTTTTATAGAGCTGGACGCTACTTTTCTGGAACCTTAAAAGTTACTTTTTAGGTTGAGTCTGGCACTCCGCATTTTTTAAAACTAAGGTTTCTATATGGTACAAATCCTTAACACTACTGGTTTGAATTATCACCTTGAACAAACCATTTGTAATGCTGAAGAACGTATTATTTTAATCAGCCCTTATCTGAAACTGAGCGCCCGGATCAGAGAGCTTATCGAAGACAAAAATCGAATGAAGGTTGATATCAGGATAATCTACGGAAAATCGGAATTAAACCCTAAAGACCATGAGTGGCTTGTCAGTTTGCCATATGTTCGACTTAGCTTCTGCCAAAACCTGCATGCAAAATTTTACGCAAATGAAAGCCAAAGCCTGATTTGCAGCCTTAATCTCTACGACTTCAGCCAAATCAATAATCATGAACTGGGTGTCTTAATCGTTAAAGAAGAAGACAGGGATGCATACAACTCTTCGATTTCCGAAGCGCAGCGGCTGATCAGGATCAGTACTGAAAACATTCCATTGCCGACATCTTTGAAAACCGAAAACCTGGAACCCAAAAAAGTTATTGATACAACGAAAGACGATAAAAAGGGATCAGAAGCTTCAACAGAGGCACCTGAATCTCTGCCTGCAGAAACCGCTGATGCATTGGGTAATGATGATTCAACAGTAGCCGAATCCGGGAATAAACTGACGTCATCTAATCTGACGAAAAACAGAAAATGCCCTTGTCTGAGTTATATACAAAGTTGGTCAGTACCGGCTTTCTCAGAGAAACTGAGGGTAAGTATGAATTAACGCCAGAAGGTATTTCTGCTGGAGCTGAATGCAGACCTAATCGCCATAAAAGGGTGAAACATATTTTTGTGGCCCTCTGATTTTTTCTGTCATTTAAAGCATGCATATTTAAATAAGAAACACCAGTCATTGGCGGCGTTACGTTTTGAATTAATTCCTTAAAAAAAATTTAATAAGATTCCTTGCTGAACCATAGGAAGATAATTTACAGTTGTCGTCTAGCCACACAACAGATACATAAATGAGGTCATAATGAGCGAGACACTAAATGTCCTGAATAACATCCGCACACTTCGCGCTCAGGCACGAGAGGTGTCATTGGATGCGCTAGAAGAAATGGTTGAAAAACTGACCATTATCGTCGCTGAACGACGTGAGGAAGAAGAGGCTTACGCCACTGCCAATCGGGAACGTTTACAAAAACTGGAACAATATCGGGCACTCCTGATAGAAGACGGTATCGACCCGGCTGAATTGATTAACTCTCCTGCAGCCACTAAAAAAACTCGCAAAGTGCGCGAACCACGTCCGGCAAAATATAAGTATACAGATTCCACAGGTGAAGAAAAAACCTGGACAGGTCAGGGGCGCACACCGGCACCAATCAAAGCACAGCTTGATGAAGGGAAGTTGCTCGAAGACTTCCTGATCTAATTGTCACAGACGGTAACTTGTACTAAAGCCACCTAAGATACAGGTGGCTTTTTTATAACTGCCGACCTTGTAGGATAGTCTGTATTCCGTTTATTTTTATGTTATTCCTGCCGTGTAAGAATGGGTCGTGACGCAGATTTAGTGGTAGTGGTTGATTGTCAGATACCAGCCGATGATCTTGTCGTGCATCTCTTCAGACTTTGAGAAGCATATGGTTTTGCGGGTAAGCCGCTTAAGGTGTGTCCGCAGGTTCAGATTATGTCGCTCTATCCGCTGGGTGTATTTCTTGCTGATAACATGACTGGTTGAGGACAATAAAGTTCGGTATACCGGCCAGGCATCGGTCATGTAGAAGGCAATGCTAAACTGGCTCAGCAAAACCAGAAGACGCTTTAATGTCAGCGCATTTCGTAGGCCAAATACATGGGCGATGACGCGCTTTCGGATGCGGTCATAGGCGTAAAATGTATTAGCTCAGATTTGACCTGACACGCCTATGCCACAGAGCCAAATCTAAGGAAGGTGCGATTTAATCGTCAGTTATGAGAACATAACCCTCTCTTTGCCATAGACTTTTCACGATGCCAGCGTTTTCCAGTTATTCCTCCCGCAAAAAACAGTTCCTCGACCGTATGGATGTTCTCGTCCCATGGCTCGATATCGCTGATATTCTGCTCCCGTGGTATCCCTCGTCCCGACGGGGACGCAGACCTTTTCCTCTGCTGCTCATGCTGCGCATTCACTGCCTGCAACTCTGGTTTGACCTCAGTGACAGTGCTGCCGAAGATGCCCTCCATGACATGCTGCCATTTCGTCAGTTTGCCGGTATCGACTGCTGCGTCCCCGACCGCACCACCATCATGAATTTCCGTCATTTTCTGGAGAAACATAATGCCGGTGAACAGGTACTGTCCCTGATTAACCTTAAACTGAAGCAGGCAGGACTGATGATGCGTAAGGGCGTGATTATCGATGCCACCATCATCTCCGCTCCCTGCTCTGTGAAAAATAAATCCGGGCAACGTGACCCGGAGATGCACCAGACCCGTAAGGGAAATCAGTGGTACTTCGGTATGAAAGCGCATATTGCGGTTGATGCCGCGACAGGCCTGACTGAAAAAGTGGTCACCACCGCCGCAAATGAGCATGACCTTAATCAGGCGGAAAATCTGATTACGGAGCCTGTGGAAGTGGTGTTTGCTGATGCCGGATACAGGGGGGCGGAAAAGCGGGAGTCACTGAGCGGGCTGTCAAAATACTGGTTTATTGCGAAAGGCCCGCTTGCTGTAAAAGAAATGAAACAGCATCCGCGTCGGAATAAACAGGCACTTCATGATGAATTTGTGAAAGCCAGTATCAGGGCGAAGGTTGAACATCCGTTCCGGATACTGAAATGCCAGTTTGGTTTCAGAAAGACCCGATTACGGGGTCTGAGGAAAAATCACAACCGGCTGTCAATGCTGTTTGCGATGGGGAATCTGGTTCGCGCAGCGCAACTGGCGGGAATAGCGTAAATAATGTGCAAAATGAGGGTGTTCTTTGCCATTCATTGAATAATGGAGAGCAAATATTCACCAGTACAAAGTGCTCGTAGACGTCTTACAGAGAGAAAATACAGCTCAGCGAAGAACCCCGCTGAACCCCACCGATTAAATCGCACCTTCCTTAGAGTACAAAGGTCTTATAACAGCCGGTTTGGTTGTTTTCCTGGTTGTTTAACCTGGGTGACCCTGAGGCATCTAGCCACCTATTATGTGGCTCGTAAGATACAGAGTGCGCACAGGGATGGCCGCGTTGTGGATGACCATCCAGAAATCACTCAGTGGCTTAGATGCAAGTGCCTTGCGTTCTTCTGGTTGCATCTTATTGCTTTGGTAGTCATATCATACGGCTCAATACGTTTTTTCTTGCTGGTATATCTGCCATGATGTGATTCAAACCCTTCACCGTTGTCATGGAGGCGCTGGTGTTAACGCCTGAGGTACGTTAGGGGCTCTCTTGTGGTATTCTCCTTCTTTCACCAGCTGCTGAACTATGACGGAGACATCTTTGACTGTTCTATCTACCAAACGGCCAGATACAGAACTGGCGCACTTTTCATGGTGTATCCTGACCGCTGTTGGGTTTGCTCGCAAAGAAGGAAAGATACAGTCTTCGCTACAAATCCATATGTTTATTATGCAATGGTTGTCTACTGCCCAGAAACGTAAATTGTTTCCCAGGTCATTAGCACAGGATATTCTCTGGTTACAGGAACAGGGTAAGCATAGAGGCCCGTCTGCACGCCTGTATCAAAAGGTTGAATATATATGGCTGGCAAGCTCAGGTGAGTTTACAAAGCAGAGTACCTTATTCCGGTTTACCTGCATGATTGACACACTTCGAACTATGGGGTGGCAGGATTATCTGCTGTCGGATACAGACTGGCAGAATGGCTGGACATCTGGCCCCGGAACACCTTCTATCTATACCCAGAAATCCACGCTTTCAGATTTATTTACTCAATCTGGAACGCTCATCCAGCCCCTTAGCATACGCCTGTCCGGAAGTACTGACGGCATATTTCCCTTGCTAGAGCAGTGCAGGCTAAGTTACGTGTCTCAACCTGCAACCCAGGGATTTTCCGTGCTGCAGCTAAATGCTGATACGAAATAATGAGCACGGTATCTGCTAAGCGTTTTTCCAGCTCACTACTGATAACGATACCCAGTGTTGTACCCATGGTCCTTAGCCACATGTCCAGGTCTGCGAATAGCCAGACATTTCTAATTAGCCAGATATGTTAAAAAAATACGCACCAGATAAAATACAATATATTCAATGACTTAATGCGCATAATGTACGTTATGTTAAATTTAGTCTGTATATATATGGGTCTTCCCTTGTTGTGGTGGCTGAAGGCATGATAATGGCGTATTAAATCGCCAGAGGTCACCACCATGGACGAAAAGTCCCTCTATGCACATATCCTCAACTTGTCAGCTCCGTGGCAGGTAAAGTCTCTTTCTCTCGATGAAAATGCCGCTTCTGTTACCGTTACTGTCGGGATCGCTGAAAATACTCAGTTAACCTGTCCGGCCTGCGGGAAATCCTGCCCCGTTCACGATCACCGGCATCGTAAATGGCGCCTGCCAGTTCGCCACAATAGTTGAATCCAGTGTGCCCCGTGTTATATGTCCGAAGCATGGATGTCAGACTTTGCCTGTTCCGTGGGCGGGGCCCGGCAGCCGGTATACGCTGCTGTTCGAATCATTCGTGCTTTCATGGCTGAAAATCAGCACTGTTGATGCAGTCAGGAAACAACTCAAACTGAGCTGGAATGCCGTTGACGGCATTATGACCCGCGCGGTTAAACGAGGTCTTGCACGGATAAAAAAGCCGTTAGCAGCCCGGCATATGAATGTGGACGAGGTCGCTTTTAAAAAAGGACATCATTATATAACGGTAATCTCCGATCGTGACGGGCGGGCGCTGGCTTTAACGGATGATCGAGTATACAGTTACCATTTCAGACACTACCCTCTCACTTTGTAAGTCTTGCTTCAGGGTTAATGCTATGAATGTCCAAAAGAGTTATCAAACTGTCAGCCACTACCATTTTGATTGGTTGACCCCGACTGGCGACTACCCCAAATCTGCTATTATGGTAGTTGAATGCAAGGATGGTCGGTGGATGATAGTTCAGGAGTTTGGGGAAGATTATGGCTGCTTCGAAGGTGTGCTGAAGAATGAAAGCGATCTTATCACCAAGCCTACTTTTTATCCCGACTTGCGGAGTGCAGCTATCTCCGGTTTTGGTATGATGAAGCAATTATACTCACTGTACGATGATAATCTCTTTAATGAATTCCTTTTAGAAATTACGGAATAGGCATTTATATGACCAATATCCTTATTCCCGATTGCCTTGTAATGTTAAATAATCTCTTACAGGCTATTGAGAATGCCCCCGTTGAGTGCGATGGTCATACATTAATGATAACCAGTGCTCTAAATCATGCAGGCATTTCTCATCAACGAATGTGCGGGGTAGTTAAAAACCAAAAAAAAAATTTGAGTTATATCCACATCTCTGGATTCAGATAGGCGAATTTACTCTGGATTACCGACTCAGGATGTGGGTTGGGTTTTATTCCGGTGAAAAACTAGCAGAGGATGCCCCTCACGGGATATTCCATGTTCGAGGGCTTGAGTATCAATACGCTTCTGGTACCTTTTGCCCACCAGCAGAGCTTGACTTTAATTTATTGAACTTTATGAGTGATGGCTTTTACGGAAAAGTAAGTATCCTCCGGCAGAGCCGGAGGCTTTAGGGTGAGCGCCTCAAAGGCGCCGACAAACCATGAGCCGCCCAGGGCGGCTGCTATACGTTCAGTTTCATTTGATCGTATCGTTCGTCTTCTCTCTCCTGGTTGCGTATGTACGCCCTGACCGTGGCTTCATCCAAACCAACGGTTGAAACGAAATAACCTCGAGCCCAGAAAACTTCACCGGTGAAGTTTTTACCTCTGCCGAAGTGTCGTGCTATCGCTATCGCACTTTTTCCCTTCAGATAGCCGACTACTGTCGATACCGAGTACTTTGGCGGTATGCTGATGCACATGTGGACATGATCGCGCATCAGATGCCCCTCCAGAATCTGACAGCCCTTCTGGCTCGCAAGCTCGTGGAATATTTTTCCCAACTCATGCCGCAGCGCACCATATAACCGCTGCTTCCGGCGTTTAGGGATATAAACCACGTGATATTTACAGTCCCATTTCGTATGGCTTAAGCTCTGATAGTCTCTCATCACAAATCCTCATCTCTTGGCGGAGATTTCAGATTCGCGCGACTGACTTAAAGGTCAAACCTTTCGGAGTCCCCCGGCAAAGCCGGGGGTTTACCGGATTTAATTAAGAATCTGGCTTTGTTCATGACAGTACTGGCAGGTGCTCTGGAAAAAGAAAAACAACCCGCCCTTCTGGAAAATGGAGGTCAGTGCTTTTTGCTGATTATCTTCAAGACCGGCCCGGTGTGCATTTAAAGCAACTGTTTCAGTCGGCTGTCGTCTCTTTTCTGACATCATCGGATTACTGATGAAATAATCCCGGGTACGGTCAGAGAAACGGGTGGCAATATCAAGCATTAAACGTTGCGCAGTATAATAACGGGACAGGTTTTCATCTGTCGGGTTATCCATTGCTGCATAACGGAGATTAAGCAGGTTTTCTTTCAGCCACCGGGAATCCAGCTTAAGTTCTTCATTCTTGTCCTGAGACGGCGAACCCGTTAAAGGCTGTTGCGGTTGTTCTTCTTCATCCTCAACCGGCTCTTTATCGTTATACCAGAAGAAACCTTTTTTCAGTGCCTGGCCGGAAACAAAAGGTGTATTCCCGACATACTGTGTTTCAGCCATGCTCATAGTGGAAAGCACCAGCAACGAACTAATGGCGGTTTTAAGGAAGAAAGTTTTTATGATCTGCATATGCTACCCCTCGATGGTTAGCATTATCATCCCATAAAAAAAAATTCGATTTCTTCAATAAGGAAGGTGTTCTGTGCGAAATCTGAAATTTTTCTCACGGGCTGTTTCTGGCCGAACAATGGCGCAACATATCCGCGTCTGGCGAGCCGGAGACAGACGCTGCTGGTAACGTATTAGCCTGACAGGTGAGTATTCCTGCTGACCTTCAAAGGGAAAACCGTATGGTGAATGAAGGAGTGCTTTTTCAAGGGAAAAAAATTAAACAGGCAGGTATACAAAAATCGACCATGAACGCGAAAGCGATGACCTTTTTCTGCCAGAAAGGTCTACCCCAGGATGTGGCCGTTGATGAAATTTAAATGCAGAAAGAATGCGGTTAATCTTTCCTGACTTTGCCCGGGGATTTAAATCTGGACACTGTTTCTTCAGCCTGTATCAACAGCATCAACTGGTGAGATAAATTACAGTTTCTGGATGCAAGGATTTTCTCTATACGGGCCTTACGGTCCGGATTTTTTATCATCCGGAGAAAACGGGATGGTCCCGAAAGATATTCGGCCAGACGAATACTGACCGCTTCCGAACTGGCCGAAAACATGGCATCAAGTTCTTTTTCAAACCGGATCTTGCCGGATGGACAGGTGGCCCTTTTTAACGGCGTCAGCTCCTGAACGAGCTGCAAGATGCAATCAGGAAAATGGTTTTTGAGGTCATCAGTTTTTAACTCTGTATGGATGACCGGCAAAAATAAATAAGAAGCACAACGGACATTCAGGTCGGGCGAAATCGTACGCAACCGGTGATGGATCGAGTCTGAAAGATGAAAAAATCCTTGTTCATCTGAAGGCGTCGTTATTCCTGTTGATGCAAACGCGATATGACAGATAGTGCTTGCGGTGTGTAAAAGTTGATTTTCCATGAGTGATGAATGTCTTTTATTCAAAGGGAACAACGGGCTGCGAATAACGCATAATTGAAACTTTGCATTTTTTTGCGCTGCATGTCGGACAGGAGTCATATTTATCCGGCGCATGAATGAAGGGTTTTTTGCAGACCAGACAGTAGTCTTTATAATCCGCCTCACTCATCCCGTTGAGAACCTGAACTATCCTGTTAACCTGGAGCGGGTAGTATTCTGGCGAATATCCTGTCTGTATTAACAAATCAACCAGTGCATTAAAATCCATTTCTTTTGTGGATTCTGTAGGGTTTTGAGGTTCATATCCGAAAATATGTATTGCATTGTTCACAACAACGTTAGAGAGCAGCATCGCAGATTTTTCACCAAGCCACGACCTACTCCTGATCTGGTATTCACTCCTTTGCGATACTCCAGTCTGTCAGCAACTTTACGGCCATACAAATGCGTTATCGTATATTTGTTAGCATCATA
The DNA here is from genome assembly GCF_050058015.1 of Klebsiella sp. WOUb02. Lineage (NCBI taxonomy): Bacteria > Pseudomonadati > Pseudomonadota > Gammaproteobacteria > Enterobacterales > Enterobacteriaceae > Klebsiella > Klebsiella sp. WOUb02. The sequence goes on along the minus strand of NZ_CP170111.1, from coordinate 209,126 downwards.
TTCCAGTAACCTGATGGCTTTTGCCAGGCTATCCAGCTGGCTTACCTCACTCTTTTTTAAAACCATTATCCGTATTCTCCTTAACGTGACCCGGTACCGGGTCAGACGACCGGCTGAAAAAATGACTGCGTGTGGTTCTGAAAAGTAACTTTTTAACTAAATTCGTACGGGGTCGTGTATTCGTTATCCTGTATGAACCATAATCACTCTGTCGCAATCCTGACTGACAGTGGTGAGTCAATATAAACCCACTGTGATACTAAAATTTCTTTAACTTCTCATACGACTCTTTCAGAGTGAACTCTACCCGTAAGTTTTCCATATTTTCTCTGGGTATAAATCCCTCAAGCAGATCAGCCAGTATCTCGTACCCCCACGCATAAACTTTGGAACCACGTCGACCGGTATCATAGGTTATAAACCGGGGAAAGAAGATCACATTCGTGACCTCAACGAATGCAGACATTTCTGTTTCAACCAACATCTGAAATGCATCATTTGACAGGGCTAAATAGGACTGGACAAAAGCAGGTTTAAATCTGGCGAGATTCCACAGATTAACGAGGAAGTTCATCTGTATAGAGACAATATTTTTCCGGAATAACTCAAGGTCGACAGGTTTGTAGACATAACTTTTCCCGCTTATTAATTCGCACGGGGCATTGGGTTTCAGCTCTGAACTGTCAAATGGTCGCCCGTATGCATCAAATTTCAGGTAATGCGAGTCATCCAGGATCAATTTGATCAACTCGCTCCATAAAACAGGTTTTCCGTTTACACGCGGAATTAACAGACTCCCGGGGCGTGCCTCTGATTGTGCAATTCGATTAAGACGAGAATCTGTAGATGGATGGAAAAAACGGCCCAGGAGGATATCGGGAATATAGCGATAATCCGACGCGAGTTCACGAGGCAACACGCTGAGCAGCTTTTGCTGACTCCGGATTAACTGTAACTCCGAACGGAGAAACGCTTTAATGACCGAGTCAGTCTGTACGTTTTGTTGTACGCCCATACGTTCTCCAGGACACTTTTGAGTCGATATCTCACTGCGCTACTTCTGCGCGTTAATGGGGCTTTTATTATATCACAGCAATCTCGGTCGGGTGTAGAAAAAATTATTCACAAATATTATAAAGCACTATCTGCATTTTAGTGCCTAGTGTTAGATCATCGATTTTTTCACCTATATCATTAGGCACTTTTATGCCAAAACTTGCGCAAACCATCATCTTTCATTGGTGCTTTTTTTAAAAAAAGTCACCAATGGGAAAAAAACGTCATTGGTGAATTTTTCCAAAATAGTGACCAATGGGCTGTGATTTCCCAGGTTTCGTCATTGGTAACTTTTCCCAAAATAGTCACTTATGTATAAGGGTAACTATTCCAGATTCGAAAAAAGTTACTTTTCTGGTACCCCCCCCCCTCCGGAGTCAGGTTTTCTGTTCACTCAGTGCGCTCACGGTGCTCGGCTTGTAGGCGATATTCGTCTCAACACATAAAAGTCACTTTTTAGCCGTGGCAGTGTGCCCGCAGAAAAAAGTTAAAAAAAATTAAAATCACCCCTGTTAGTCCTGAAAAATTTTTTTGAACTCCTGTAGCCTGTTTGTCTGGAGGAGTAGATATGAACCCGATAATTACCGATCATCAGGAAACCGTTATCGCGAACTCGGTACGATACATCGAGTTACTGAAGCTAGAAGCTTCAAAGGTTTTGGATGGATATTGGGCCGCCTGGAAGGCGCGAAACCAGTTGATATCACAAAACACGTATGCAAATGGCGGGAGATTTATTCCCGGCAGATACGCGCCAGTGTTACAAAAGGTCGGTTCATCGCAAAAACTGACTATTGTCTGGAAGGATTTTTCGCCCAGGTTCAAAAACAAAATTGAACATCATGGGGTTGTTGTTAAACCGAAGCAGGGAGGCTACAGCGTTAGTTGTTTTAAATATGCACTGGACTGGGAACTGGACATGATCCAGGAGACAGAAAACAAAATTAAACCGATCCGTGAACTGCTTACGGAATGTCATCAACGAAAGCTAGCCGACATCAAAAGACTGGAAAAACTGAAGAGGTTATTATAATGGTCGATAACGTATCCCCTAAAAATGAACAGCGTAATCAACGGAACGCCGGTAACAACCGTCCTTTAGGGATGGTCATGTCAAAATTAAAGCCACTTTCCAGTGATTTTTATAATCATTTCCATGAAAAAAACAGAGCCTGCCTGCGTCAGTTCAACGCCATTTCTAATGCTATTTATAATATCTTCCGGCTGGTCGAAGGTGATCAGGCAACTAGCACCAAAGTTCAGAAATGGCTTTCAGGGGTTTATGACGAACTTTCTGGTAATGTCAATACGTACAAAGACCAGATTGACAAAAATATCTCCAAACTCCCCATCGAAGATTCATCATTCGAGGGATTTGACTATGAAGAATTTGAGATTCGCTGGAATCACCCATTAACCTATAAATTGCTGAACATTATCCAGACCATCAACGTACTGACTCGCCAGGCGCACCAGCTGTGGTTATATGGTCAGATATCTCAACAGATCCACGACCGTATTATCCTGCAACTCCTGAGCTCCCTTCGTGTCGCCATGGATAGCATCAGTAAAATACTGAACGCAGAAAATCGCGTGAATGGTAAATATGATGCATTGCCATTCATTCAAAGCATTAAGCGGTTTAAATCCGTCGAACTGTATATTGCGAGCCTCGAACCAAAACCCGATGCTGAGACGGAGCAGGCGTTAAAAAAAGAAGAAACGGTAGTCCAGAGTAAGACAGACTGATAAGGCCGAGAATACTGTCACTCCCGTTCCGGTAGTCCAGAGTAAGACAGCTGATAAAGCCGAGACTTCTGTCACTCCCGTTCAGGTTCAATAAACTCACAGGTTGATATGAGTATTATATCCAGGCTTTTTTATAAAATCAGGGTCGCCCTCTCAGGAGGGCATGACTACGACAGTATCTATGATACTGATGATGAGTATGATATCCCGCACACGCCTAACAAGGACGTGCAAAGCTATCTTGACTATCCCAGCAAGCCTACGGGTATAACACTCTTTTCAGAGCGTGAAATCTTATCCGTCCATGCAAACCGGTTACAGGAAATCAACATGTATATCGGTTTGCCTAATTCAGACCTGAGTGAGGATGCCTATACTTTAACGAATCTGGTTATTAAGCCATTGATGGAATTTACGCGCTGGATACACCTTTTACCTGCGTCTGAAAATCATCACCATGCTGGCACCGGTGGCCTGTTTATCAGCACGAAAGGGATCTTCATTATCGAAGAGAAACACTACTCCGGAGACATTCATGGTTCTCTCGATGATAGAGTGTGGACAGTCGTGTACCGTTACGGTGAACAAAAACACAAGATGCAGAATCCGTTCCTTCAGAATAAAACCCATATATCAGGCGTATGTCGGGCTCTGAAGCGTGACGAAAAGAATATTTTCAATGTCGTGTTACTGACGGGCAGCAGTAAGTTCATGGTGAACCCCGTCCCGGAGTGGTTGTGCCGTAACTGTACTGAACTTGGTAACAAGTTCATCGCGTACGATACAGAGCCTGTTTTAAGTGTTGAAGAAATTGGCTGGATAGAAAGTGACTTGCGTAAGGCGATGTTGCCCCAGACGCTGTTAACTGACCTGGGCCATGTTTATTCTTTGAAATTAAAGCACCGGCAAAAGATATCAGTACCGCACAGAGTGACCTATTTTACGTTGCTGACAACCACCCTGTTCTTCCGTGCGCTGAAAAAGTTATTTTCACGTAAGCGGTCTGAAGTCATACATAAACAGTACCGCGAATAGCGCGTTTCCCGTTCGTCATCAGGTATAAACAGGGCCACCAGCGGGCCCTGTTTAGTTAAAGTAGTCAGATGCAGGAGGATTCAGGTACGGCACGGACTGCCACGCGTGGATCATGTTGACCATTTGCTCGGCGATCCCCATGGACTGGTTTAGCCGGTATGCGGTCCGGGCCACCATCCTTTTCTGATGTTCATCAGATTTCACATCCACCAGCCTGAAGCGCCACCACTCCTTACCGCAGTGAATGACGCAGATATCAAACTCGGCCTTGACCACCGGCAGGTAGTGACGGAGATTCAGCTCCTGCAGTAGTGAATACGCCTGAGGCATATATCGTCCATCGAATGAGCCCGCCCAACGATACGTTGCGATGAATGGCGGTGAGTCCAGAGATTTAAGAAATGTCATGTCAGGTCCACCAGCAGCTTTACCAGTCTCTTATTATAAAGATTCAAACGCCTCCTCAAAGCCCCTTTTTCACCCGGGCAATAAAGTGACTTTCACCCGCTCCGGTAAAAGTGACTTTTATCGACATCGTAATCAGGTCTGGTTCCATATTTAGTGCGAGTTTTTGGTACCGGTACTTTGGGTGGATGTTTAGCGACAGGATTAAGGTGATCGGGTAATCATAAACAACCAGAAATTATGGGCACTGTGATGTGACAGCCCCGGTGATTAAAAGTGACTTTTGTCGAGGTATAAAACACGTGGGATGTGCCGTGGATACGCAGGCCCCAAAGGTGGTAACAGTAGCTGCGACGTCTGAAGCTCTGCACCACCTGCTTAATGACGCCAGGGAAGCCTGCTCACCACGGCGAGTCCTTCACAAACCGGCTGACTGATATCATCGCGTTATTCTCTACATACCAGTCCACCAGCTGTTTGTCGTTCATCCCCTCAGGGGTTTGCACAACAGCATTGTCCGGGCCTGAATGGACCTCTGCTACCAGTACCAACCCTATCGTGCCAGCAATGTCCCTGAGAGCGGTAAAACGGTGTGCCAGCTCCACGTCAAGGTCAGCGAAGCGTACGCCGTTCAGAGAGGCGATAAACGGTAAGAATGACAGATTGCTTTTCCGTCCTGCTCCAGACGCTGGGGCATCTGGTAATGCAGCTATCTGTTCGAGTGATAGTGAACTCAGGTCCCGATTGCTGTGGCTTAAGGGCAAAACCAAACATCCATTATTTTCTGATTGCTGTTCATTTTTCATATAGCCCACCTTTGGTCTTGGCTTAAGATGTTGTCATAGTGGTAACGCTAAGCGCTTCCTGAACCGCCATACAGATACTAATGCGTTATTCTCGATGTACCAGTCCACCAGCTCTTTTTCATCCATCCCTTCTGGTGTTTGCACGATAGAGTTATCCGGGCCTGAATGAACCTCTGCTGACAGCATCACCCCTTTCGCATATGCAATTGCCTTCAGGAACGGAAAAAGGTTAACCCACTCAACATCAATTTCAGAAAAACGCATGCCATCCAGAGATTCTATTACCGGCAAATACGAGTCGAAATTTACATTCAATCCTGACTGCGTCGGCCCCGTTAAGGTTTGGTTCTCTTTGGATTCCTGTGGGAATAAATTTTCTAATTTCTTTTTAATGTCCATACTTTATTCCTTATATCAGATAACCCAAGGATGATATCTTGAGCAGTATTACTACACTCTGCCATTTTTTTCCCCCGAAAAGCGAAAAAATAAATGAGGGCTGTCGTAAAAGAGCCACCCAGCCAAGCCCAAAAGAAATCCCAAGAAAAAACAGTTTTATCCCGGGGACTGCCTGTTTCCATCGAGTTTAGCACTGGGTAGGTTTTAGCCTTCCAGACCAGCTCGTCATACTCGTTTTTTGTCAGACGAACATAGTTATCATCATCGGGTTCGGAGACGTCGGAACCTTCGACCAGGGCACTGGCCTGCAATGTGCCGTTTTTATCAGCAGAATGCACCCACGATGTGTCCGGGCTTGTGGCCTTCGCCTGTGATAAAAGCGCAATACAACTAATAGCCAGGAGTATTGTGTGTTTTCTCATTACGTTAATTTCCATTCAATAAGACGATCATCAAGTCCATCCACCAGCAGCAAGGCAAAGGTTTATATCCATGACTAAGAAAGTTACTTTTGCCTTATGAGTCCGGTGCCATGAAGCTTATGCCCCTAGAAAAATTCGTCTGAATTCATCGACACCTTAACACCAAGCCAGAGCACGTTTGCTTGTAATGCATAGGCGGATAGCTTAATGAGCATCCCCTCCTGAAAAATCCCCTTCAACGGTATATCATTCATATCACAATACAGAGTGACCACCAGCAATACATAGAAGAATGCTAAAGGAAACGTTCTGAAAAAATATACTGTCATTGCCGCAAGCCCACGAATTACGTAGAGCGTACTCATGACAAAGGTTTGAGTACGAGAAGGTGGTTCCTGAATTTTGATATTCATGTGAATGTCTTTTTGTTGGAGGATGGATTTATTATGCTCCGGTGAAAAGGTTAACCAACATACCCAGTCTCGATTAACCCATCCCACACTTCAGATAGTCGGGCTGACTTCTTTGTACCAGAGTCGGACTGCCTCGAACCTGCTGGAAGTGCTCGCCATGGATCCTGAGACTTTAAAAATAGTTTCAACTGATATAACGTCTATGTTTTTATCTTCCAGCCATTTATTCATGTCGATGGTGGCCTGCCACTCCCCCCTGTCAAAGGTTTGTCTGTCATCTCTGAAATCATGAAATTTAATGCCCATATTTGACTCCTGAAAAAAATAAGTAGTCTTGAAAAACGCGAATGACTGTCTTTCAGCATTATACATAATCATATTGTCTGTCGTAGCCACTGGTTAGAGCATTCATCTCATTTCAGGTTTTTTTATCATCGCCGATTCATAATCACCCTGGCATTTCAGGGTTAGTATCCGGCGGTAGATAAAGGTTACTTTTCTCTGAATGCCTGCCCCTGGTGACTGCCAACATCCACCAGCAAAACCAACATCATCGATGTGATGATGATATCCCCCCCTTCGGTCCCAGCACAATGGCATTCTATGGGCGCGCATGAGCCGCTACTGTCAGCATTAACTAACTATTCGAAAAGTTTCTGAGTTACTGAAGAACATTACTGAAGCCGATTATTACGTTTTGCGATTAACTACATTTATCGCCACCAGAAAAGTATTTCAGATTTTCTCCATCCGAATATCATGACCTGTTGTGATAATATCATCGCATATTCACCCATCATTAATAGCGAGCCTACAAGGAACACAAAAGCGATCGGAAGGAATCATGCCTCATCCCTACTACTTCAGATGATAAGTTTGTATTTATGCTTACACTCACATTGACACTCATCTGTTTCGCCATAATATCTGCTTTGACCTTTCTGGTCTCAGATGAAGAAATTAAATCCCTGAGGGTCTGGTTTTACATCCCTTTTGTATTTTTCTCTTTTGTATCCTACCTCTCATATTGTGCCTGGCGTGGTTCAAGGCCGAAGAAGCCATGAACAAATTAATACTGTCCCTTCTTCTTTGCGCCCCACTTGCGTCAGGCATTGCTGCAGAAAGTGACCCTGATGTCAGACCGCCAGAGAAAAAATATATAATCGCATTATATGAACTGTCTCCGGTAATCGGATTGATTATTTCTGATATTGCCAGTGTGCGTAGACATAATTGCAATGACACAATGACCATAAAACGTATGCAGGACACACTGGCTAATGATGTGTTTGTGTCCGACACACTGAGACGGAACGCGGCAGATCGTTCATATATGGACTCAGAGGCATACCGGGCCGAACTGAACCTGAACTACAGGCAATGCCACTAAAGAGCGCCAGCTGTCGTGCTGTGCGCTTCCTGAAGGCTTTTTACAGCTGATACCAAAGACTGGCCCTTTGGCGTAGAGATAGCGTACCCCGACGTTATGACGTCATTGAGTCCTGGTCGTCTTGTTGCCTGCTTTACACCCACCAGCGACAAAAGTTACTTTCTTCGCCTGAAGATTCATTATTGCTGTGTACCCGATAACCCGTAATTTACCAGGCATTATGAGCCTGCCATCACTTAAGGCTAATGTCCCTTACCTCTCTCGTATTTATCCAGGCATTATGAAAACTCATACCGGCCCAATGCTACCGGTCAGAAATAGCTTTTCTCTGATTGTGTTTTGTTTACCCCAGTCATCCTTTCCGGCCACTGACATTATCAGGGATGGTTGGCATTATGTTTCTGTGTCATATTTCGGCCCGGTGTAAAATAATCTGTAGGTGGTGCTGCCCATGATGAAGTTTTTAAAAGTAGCAGGGATATCTGTTTTAGCGCTGGCCGTGTTTATAGCAGTGCTTATAGCGTGGTACTGGCTGGACGCCCGTGCGTCTCTCCAGGCGGATATACGCGCCTGCCCTTCAGTGACGACAGAGCAGGCCACAGCCGCCGTTTTGAAGAATGTCCTGTTAAATGGCGAACGGCTGTTTTCGAAGCCCCATTTAACTCAAAAGGATGTGATCATTGAGGAACGAGGGGTGCAGGTAGGACAGACCGGCACGCTGGTACCGTTCAGGATTGACGGCGTAACTGACCGGCGTTACTTCGGTATGACAGGTTGCGCATCGCTGGATGCGGTTGAATACGCCACGGAATATTTTACAGAGCCCTGACAGCGGTATGGCGTTTCACGCCCGATCTGCACGTCATCATTGCGTCAGGTTCTGACGGTAATGTGCAGGGTGCCTGCCAGTGTGAGCGAAAGTAACTTTTCCTCTGATTGCCTTCATCACTTCTTTCAGAAAACAGTACATGACGATTGAGCAACCTGCATCAGTACAAGTGAAAGGATCGGATACGTGCGGTCAGCCACTCCCCCTTACCCCCCTCTGTGCCCGCGAACACTTTTGGTCGTTTGGAAAAATCGCAATCAGAAGAAAGGTTCCGGGTTTCTTGGGTGATCGGCGTGCGCCAGTTGGCCCGCCAGGTGCTTTAGCGGGTTTGGATTGTACATGCTTGCCCCTGTAGTGGCACACTGATACTGGCCACCTGATCGGAGGTGATATGCTCACCTCCACAACACGACAGGTGATCAAATGGCTAAACATTTCACGGCTGAATTTAAGCTCGAAGCTGCAAAACTGGTTGTCGACCACGGCTACACATTTGTTAAGGCCGCCGAAGCGGTTAATGTCAGCCATTCCGCTCTGACTCGCTGGGTCAATAAACTCAGGCTGGAGCGACAAGGTAAAACCCCTGCCGGGCTTCCTCTCACCCCTGAGCAGCTTGAGCTGCGTGAGATGAAGAAAAAAATACAACGCCTTGAAATGGAAAATGAAATATTAAAAAAGGCTACGGCGCTCTTAATGTCGGACTCACTCAACGGTTCACGGTAGTCGACAGGCTAAGGGCGCGATACCCGGTTACGACCCTGTGCCTGACCTTTAAGGTACATCGCAGCAGCTACAGGCACTGGCAGGCTTCGGCCAATGAGCCAGACGGGGAGCGCGTGAATAAACGCAGCCAGGTCATGGAGGCCTGGAACGCCAGTGGCGGTTCTGCCGGCGCCCGAAGCATCGCGAGCATCGTTACCCGGGACTCCGGTGTCAAAATGGGGCGTTGGCTGGCCGGTAGGCTGATGACTGAGCTGGGCATCGCCAGCTGTCAGGTACCCACCCACAAGTACAGGCGTGGCGGTAACGAGCACGTTGAAATACTGAATCATCTCAACCGCCAGTTCGCGGTCACAGAACCAGACCAGGTCTGGTGTGGCGATGTGACCTACATCTGGACAGGTAAATGCTGGGCTTATCTGGCGGTGGTGCTGGATCTGTTCGCCCGTAAACCGGTGGGCTGGGCCATGTCGACGTTGCCGGACTCGACACTGACGGTCAAAGCGTTGCAGATGGCCTGGGAGATGCGAGGTCGCCCAACAGGCGTAATGTTCCACAGTGACCAGGGCAGCCATTATACCAGCCGCAAATATCGGCAAGCACTGTGGCGCTGTCGGATAAAGCAAAGCATGAGTCGGCGGGGCAACTGCTGGGATAACGCCCCAATGGAGCGGTTCTTCCGGAGCCTGAAGACAGAATGGGTGCCGACGAAGGGCTACAACAGCTTCAACGAGGCCCAGAGCGCGATAATCCGATATATCACGGGCTATTACAGCGCCGTGCGGCCTCACTGGTACAACGGCGGCTTAACGCCAAACGAATCGGAGCGACTGTACTACATACAGTCTAATGCGGTGGCCAGTATTAGTTGACCACTACACCCACCAGCTGACCGTCATTCTATCCCCATGTCCTCGTCAGCGTTAAAGCCGATCGCCTCTTCATCCATGAACGCCGGATAATTAAACTCCTCCACTGCTTTAATAACGTCCGGGTGGTTGCGCCAGTATTCATCCACAATACCGACGGATAACTGTTCTGCTTCCTGTCGCAACTGACGAGCGGTCTCATAGTTGTCCCAGCCGCTTTCGTAGCTGGCTTTCTCGTAGAGTGCCTTCTGTTGCTCTTCAATTCGGCGGATTTCCTCCAGACTAGCAACGTGCCCGTACCATTCCAGGTTGCAGGCATTACCGGCAACCACTAGCCGTTCATTTTCATCCCGGATTTCGATCGTTCTTTCATAAAAGCTGACCGGTCCGCAGTCTCTGCACATCCACGGATCATAACTATCCTCTTCCTCCCCACGTTCGTTCCATTCACCCCGCATAGCGGCTTCCTTTGCCCGTTCCAGCGCATCTGCCACGGTCTGGGCTTTACCCAGCAGGAATGTCCCGTCAGTGATGTAGGTGCCTTGCATCGGGTCATCTTCAGGGTATTCCACACGCCCTGTTACATAGACACTGAACCGATACTGTTTCTCTTTCTGATTGACCAGATAGCTTTCGCGTTTTGCTGTCGCCTCGTCCTGATAAAATGCCAGGGATTTTAACGGAAATGGCATATCCCTTAGCCATTCATCGCGGGCAAGCCGTAGAGCCAGACGCTCGACGTTCGACGCAAGGTCGTACACTGCTTTACTTGTGATAGCCCCGCAGCGCCTGAGTAAGCGGACACATTGTGCAGCGGATTGCCTGTGGCCCCCAATCATGCTGTAAAATGTATCTTCGTCGATATCGATTTCCGCCCGAAAGATGGCGTCATGCAACATGAAATCGCCCTCGTGTTTTGCCAACTCCACCAGCGTGGTCATAATATTGGCAAACACATCTTCATTCTCTGCAGCAGTGATTAATTGTGTTGTAGTCATTTTATTGTCCCTGTCTTTAACGTTGCGGCGCTCCCTTAAGAACACTCCGCTGGCTGATAACCAGGATAGCAATTAAAATCAACGCATCAAGACCCAAAATAGTAAGTATCCTCCGGCAGAGCCGGAGGCTTTAGGGTGAGCGCCTCAAAGGCGCCGACAAACCATGAGCCGCCCAGGGCGGCTGCTATACGTTCAGTTTCATTTGATCGTATCGTTCGTCTTCTCTCTCCTGGTTGCGTATGTACGCCCTGACCGTGGCTTCATCCAAACCAACGGTTGAAACGAAATAACCTCGAGCCCAGAAAACTTCACCGGTGAAGTTTTTACCTCTGCCGAAGTGTCGTGCTATCGCTATCGCACTTTTTCCCTTCAGATAGCCGACTACTGTCGATACCGAGTACTTTGGCGGTATGCTGATGCACATGTGGACATGATCGCGCATCAGATGCCCCTCCAGAATCTGACAGCCCTTCTGGCTCGCAAGCTCGTGGAATATTTTTCCCAACTCATGCCGCAGCGCACCATATAACCGCTGCTTCCGGCGTTTAGGGATATAAACCACGTGATATTTACAGTCCCATTTCGTATGGCTTAAGCTCTGATAGTCTCTCATCACGAATCCTCATCTCTTGGCGGAGATTTCAGATTCGCGCGACTGACTTAAAGGTCAAACCTTTCGGAGTCCCCCGGCAAAGCCGGGGGTTTACCGGATTTAATTAACGAATCATGCCGTTCAAGGGGGTGCGATGAAGGGTTTAATATTGAGGAACTATGCCTGTGTGATGACCTCAGCCTAAAAAGTTACTTTCCTGTTTATCTCAGTCCATAATTTTGCACTGTTTATGGACTGTGTTATTTTATTGAACAGTTATCCATACTAATAAACTGTCAGTGTCTATATGCCCAGCAATCCCCCCCCGGATAATAATGACCAGTCTCGCCGGGTGGCAGTGGCCGGACATTTCTTTCCCTGATTGCAGTTATTTAAATAATAAATTAACATAACGAAAATTGACGCATCGATGCATTGATTTAATTATTTATTACCCTGAATATTATTGTTAATATCGGGATTTAGGGCGGTTCAATAAACATCAACTATACCCATAGAAATATGACTTATGAGGGGTCCGGTATGACACTTACGGCATATTACCAGTTAAAAAATACAAAAAATGCAGGGCTCGGTATCGAATTGCTGGATAGTGAAGCTGCTGCCTTTATTGTTCTGGAAGAATGCAGTTATGAAAAACCGAATGAAATTGCCCGCTACGGACATAACGGTACAGCTGGCGATCGCTCGAACGCCTTCAGCTGCGCGATGAATAAAGCGCGAAGCTCTCAGAATTACAGCGGCGCAATGTGTGATTACAACGTTTACGAAGAAACCGCCTGAATCTTCCTGTAGTAGCTGTGTGTAGTCTTTGCCCGCCACTGGTGGGCTTTTTTTTTGATTTTCCCCGCCGGTCGTGCGGTTTTTTAATTGGTATCCGGGCAGGAAAAAGGGGCTACCAGCGCGAACCGGTAACCCCTTCATAAAGCGCTTCAGGCATGTCAGATCAACCCAGATCCTGAAAAGGCGGGGTTTCCCCCGCCTCCTGGTTGCTACTTACCGTTGGATTCGTAAGCCAGGCTTGCCGCGACCTCCCTGTTCCCGTCCTTTAGCCGGACTTCGCATAAGCGGTTCCGGGTCAGGCATGTGAATATCAAGAGCGTTAAACACACGATTAATACGCACCAGACTAGGGCGTTTCGCGGTAGCTTCATGGCTTTCTTCTCCTTGCAAATTGCACGGTAAGAGGCCATACTGGTGTGGACTAGACATTCAGTGGGCCTCGTGGGTTAATGAAAATTACCTACGGGGCTTTCTGCCTTCTGCCACACAACATCCAAACCACTCAAACGTTATGAGGCAAAAAGCCTCAAGCGCCGACACCATTATACCGTGTTTACTCCCAGGCTAATAAGCTGGTAATCCAATAATTTTTAAGATGGTTTCTGCCGTGTTTCTGCCCTGCATCCTGGCATCTGCTGGAGTTCAGTCATGAATTTTCCCCTCTGTCGGTATGCTCCGGTTACCACTTCTGTGCCGTCCAGTGTAACGGCTCTGTGCAGACGCAATGCAGCGCCAGGACAACCCCCTTGTTCGCCAGCTGCATCCATATCTGATGTTCGCGAAATGACTCAGCCACCTGTTTGAAGATTTACGCCAAAATATAGGTGTACGCCTATGACAAAATTATCCAGGCAATATCAAATATCAGTAGCGTCATGTTTGAAAGAGATTTTTAAAGTCACTTATCCTGATTGTATTTCTTTCAAAATTTAATGAAGGTAAGGTTATTTAGCCAATTGACGCGCCACTTGAATAAGTTATTATTACTTACAAGCACTCAGAACTATCAGCAATTTTACAGGCTCAACAATGCCTGTAGAAATATCTTTGTATCGGTATTATTTTAAGGAATCAATTATGACACTCACTGCATATTACCAGTTAAGGAATACAAAGGCCGCAGGTCTTGGTTTCGAATTGCTGACCAGTGAACCGGGCGCATTTATTGTGCTGGAAGAATGCAGTTATGAGAAACCGTATGAAATTGCCCGCTATGGGCATAACGGGAGTGCAGGCGATCGTTCGAATGCGTTCAGTTGCGCGATGAATAAAGCCCGTAGCCTGCAGAATTACAGTGGAGCAAAGCTGGATTACAACGTTTACGAAGAAACTGCCTGAATCATCCTGTAATAGCTGTGTGTAGTCTTTGCCCGCCGCTGGCGGGCTTTTTTTATGTGACACCGGACAGGAGCGCCAGACATCATGACAGCGCCCTCTCCTCCTTTGCTTCACTTCCTGTCAGGTTTAAGACGACTATCAAACCGGAACGGTATCTGTTGAGCCTTCTGCACGATCCCGTAAAACTCAGGGTGCTCAGGATTTAACAGATAATTGAACTCTACCGGCGATAAGGCTGAGGGAACACGCAGTGCAACCGAGCTCCTGGTAAATGACCAGGCATCGCCGTAATCAGCCAGTTCCTGAGGCGCATCCTCATCAGCCCAGTTGCCCGGTAATTCATCCATGTTTGCGCTTTGGATCAGTTCATCAGGCACATCGATACTCAGTAGCGTGAAAGAGTCCATTATCTGTGCCGAATGCAGGTGTACCAGCGTCTCCAGCATCGTTAGTGATGCCGTTTCGGAGACATATACCATTGACACCCCCACGCTATTCCAGCGCCCACCAGCCTCTTTCGCACCATATCCGGTCCAGGCCGTAGAAAGATACTTTGTTTTCGTCAGCCTGTAGAGGATCACGAGTACACCCCATGCTCCAGACGCGTAATCAGCTTAATGACCTCATACGCTCCCGTCTCGGATGCCATCAGGTCTGCTGGCACTTTCCAGCTCAATGCCCGGTTAGGTTCGTTCAACCACTTCTGTGCGGCTGCCTTGTCGCCTTCAAACAAATCTACCGCCCGATCAATGACGCGGATAATACGTACCAGACGTTCACTTTGTTCCGGGTTAAAACGTGCCTTCACACTGCGGCTAAATGTGGTTGACGGGATACCGGACATTTTTCTCAGGTCATTCTGGGTTATTCTGGCCCAGTCAGTTATCCGGTTCGCCACCTTCCCGTCCAGACCTTCATTGATTTGGCCCAGAAGCGCTACGCCATCAGCATTATTTAACCCGGCAACCTGCCAGAGGCGCTGTGGTCTGGCTGGAGTTGAGGACAAACTAAATGTTTTCATAGCAAACCTCCATTTGGTCTTTGCATTATACCCAAATGGTAATAATAGAGCAAATATCAACCACCAGCAGACGGAAGGAATTTTTCCTGATTGCGATACTCAGAGTGTAGCGATCGGTATCGAGTCCCACCGGGTCGTGTAAGCCGGAGAGAGCATGTCTCTCTTCATTGTCCACGCCGGTGCGATGCCTCGACCTGCAAACCATACTTTGCCTTTGCCTGAATTGTTGATCGTATCCAGTACGTTCATGAGTGCATCGCTGTTCGCATAAGACTTCCCTTCAGGGGTCCGGATAGGCCGTCAGGCGGCAACCTTCAAAGCGCTTAATCAGCGCAACACCGTTCTCACTGACTTGCATCATCAACTCCTGCCTTTCTGGCGGTGAATTTCTTTATCAGGCTGCTAATGGAATCCGTGCCAAGGTAGCCAATGAACACGCTGGCGATGTAAGCCAGATTCGGACTCAGCCCCATAAAATCAAGCAGGTCGCGCACGAACCAGGCAATCATTGCGCACATCAGTGCGTCGGTTAATGTTTTGACGAACGCGCCGCCGTTATAGCGGCCCCGGAGGTACGCCATTACGAACGCCAGCATTGCACCTATGCCCTGCTCACGCGAGGCAAGCAGAGCGGCGAGAAAATCATTTTTATAGGGCATTGGCATAAGCCTCACCTCCGTTTATTACGGATGGCGCTGAAAGTGGGTAGATTCGGTTACGAGTGAATCCAGGAAGTTCTGCGAAAACATGTCGCTTCAGAAGAATTCAAATTTACATGCGCCCGGCCGTTTAAGCGGTGCGTGTCAAGGTAGTTGTCGCCTCAGTTGATTCATGCGGCCCGCGTTTCCCGCTCCGGATTTAGCCACACTTCTTCCTGCCGGCTCCAGTTTCGCGTTGCCCCTGACCAGCGGTGCGGATGCTGCTTTTTCGCGGCCTCGTACACCGATTTTCGCTGTGACAGAAGTTGACGGTCTTCGCCTCTGTGCCGCTGACCCGGCGTCACATAGCGGATACCGCTGTGCCGGTGCTCTTCGTTGTACCAGCCGACGAAGCCTTCCACCCAGGCACGGGCCTCTTCCAGCGACGCGAAGCCCTTCTCAGGCCACGCCGGGACGTATTTCAGCGTCCTGAACAGCGACTCCACGTGGGCGTTGTCGTTGCTTACCCGTGGCCGGCTGTGCGACGCGGTTATCTTCAGTTCCGCAAGCTTCACCTGCAGCACCTGTGACTTCATGGGGGCCCCGTTATCCGCATGCAGCACCAGTGGCTCCTGCCAGCAACGCTCGCTCAGCACTGTCCGCTTTACCAGCTCTGCCGCATATTCCCCGCTTTCTACCGGATGCACTTCATAGCCCACGATTTTGCGGCTGAACACGTCTTCTGTCAGATACAGGTAGAACCAGTGGCCCGCCGTCAGCGACTTCAGCCACGTGATGTCCCACGACCAGACCTGGTTCGGCGCTGTTGCCTTCCAGGTCGACAGCGGCCTGCTTTGTGGAGCCTGCTGACGTCCCCGGTGACTGACTTCGCCGTAACGCCGCAGTACCCGGTAAAACGTCGATTCACTGGCGATGTAACGACCTTCATCGGCCAGCACCGGGACGATTTGTGCCGGTGGCAGACTGGCGAACCGGGGTTCATGACAGACAGCCAGCACCAGCTGCTCCTCTTCAGCGCTGAGCCTGTTCTTCGGCACCGGCCGGGGGGCAGCGGGACGCCGGTCATCAGAGCTGCGTTGCCAGCGCTGGCGAGTCCGTTCGCTGATACCCACACACTGACAGGCTGCGTGCTGCCGGGCGCCGGCATCAAGGGCTTCCTGCACCATGGACATCAGCTGTAATCTGTCGGCCGCGGGTGTCATTCGTCCTCGCGTTCTTCGGCGAAGAACGCCTTCAGCTTTTTTTCCAGAATGAGCAGCGCCGCGGCTTCAGCCAGCGCCTTGTCCTTGCGGGCTATTTCACGGTTAAGTTGCTGAATTTCTTTTTTCTGCTTTTTAATCAAGGCTCTTTCTTCACGCTGACCGGGCTGCATAAATTCGTCCCTCCACTGCTGAATTTGCTCAGGATAAAGACCTTTACGGCGACAGTATTCAGCCACAGCATGAGCAGAAAGCGGTGCGGTTTCAACGAGAACGGCAAAGCGGGCGTCCTGCGACCATTCTGGCGTTGACTGACTTTCCGCTACACGAACGCCAGCCTGAGTACGCCAGGCATAAAGCGTATTGGCCGGGATCCCCTCAGAACGGGCTAACTGAACGACCGGTTGATTATGTGGCGGCATCATTCTGGCGATCAGAGCGGCTTTACGCTCAGGTGAATAAGTGTTCATTATTGTCCTCTCCGGCCCCCGGAAATTTTTCTGTCAGAGGCGACAACTACCCTGACATGGGGGGTAAGGGCTTTACCTGCAGGATAAATTAAGCTAATCTTTACCTCGGCTTGAAAGTTTATACATTCCCTGAAAAGACATTATTTTTTTGCCTGGTTGATAATTTACCGCCCGCTCTCTGATGCGGGCTTTTTTTCGTCTATACTTTCATCGCATGTAAAACAATAACAGGTACCTCCTACCCATTCCCCTTGCATCTTAGACCCGGCAAGGGGTTTCTTTTTCGCCAAAGAAAAAGGCCCACCAGAGTGAGCCTTTTGGGTATCGTACCGTAGTGTGTGTGGTGCCGGGTGCCTCCCGGTGAGCCTTTGGTCAGCCACCATGACTCGCGCATACGGTTTAGCAAATAGAGCAATGCTGTTCACGCCCCTCCGCTTAGGGGGATTCACCACTCCAGTACATTATCCAGGCAACATTCAGTTCGTCAATATGCTGTGACACCAGGCCGCTACGCCTGCTTATTTCCTGCCGCTCTGTTTTGGTATTGGCCGCCAGTATCTGCGGCTCAACCGATTTACAGGTCTTTACGTCGGCCGGTGCTGCAGCTCGCTTGAGCACGTCACAACGGAAAGAGCACTGCTGGGTCGTTCGTTTACAGGTTGATACTACCCAGACGTTAGCAGCAATGCCCTTACCTGTTGTGCGCTCCGTTTCGTGGAGCCGGCGCCGCCGGAATCGCACCGGCAGGATCATCACATTGGTATATGGTGCGGTTGACCGAATCGAACCGCCGACATCCTGCTTACAAGGCAGGCGCTCTACCATCTGAGCTAAATCAGCAATCTGGCTCAGAACTCTCGCGGGTCGTGACGCAGATTTAGTGGTAGAGGTTGATTGTCAGATACCAGCCGATGTTCTTGTCGTGCATCTCTTCAGACTTTGAGAAGCATATGGTTTTGCGGGTAAGCCGCTTAAGATGTGTCCGCAGGTTCAGATTATGTCGCTCTATCCGCTGGGTGTATTTCTTGCTGATAACATGACTGGTTGAGGACAATAAAGTTCGGTATACCGGCCAGGCATCGGTCATGTAGAAGGCAATGCTAAACTGGCTCAGCAAAACCAGAAGACGCTTTAATGTCAGCGCATTTCGTGGGCCAAATACATGGGCGATGACGCGCTTTCGGATGCGGTCACAGGCATAATACAGCCAGCGTTGATTGCCTTTACAGCGGACATATGACCACTGTTCATCGGCTTCACAGCGGATAACGACTTCTGCGCCTGGCTCAACGTTTTGCGTTACCTGATGCGGTGCCAGTTTTTTAGATGACGGAGAATGGTGTTAAGACTTATCCGCAGCACTCTGGATGTATCGCGGCATCCAGAGCCATTCATCACCATATCAACAATAGTTTGATGGGTTTCGGGTTTCGCCCCGTTGTAGCGGTAGTCGAGCTGAAAGGTCTTCAGGCACTGCTTACAACGATAGAGCTGCGCCCCTGAACTGGAATGGCCGTTCCGGATAACCCCCTGAGTTTCAGAGCAACGGGGACAAACCACATCAATCTTTGCCATCAATCATCCAAAGGGCAAAGAGTACAACAACACTAAGAGCCTATCCCAAAAGGCATTGCAGTATACTGCGTTACGGTAATTGATGAGGGAAAAGCATGGCAGGCATTAAATGGCAGATTTGCGATGAACTCTGGGAAAAAATGGCTCCACTGCTCCCGGAACACAAGACCAACCATCCGTTGAGCACGCATCGCAGGCGTGTTGATAATCGTGCCGCGATGAACGCCATTTTCTTCGTGCTCAGAACAGGGTGTCAGTGGAATGCGCTGAATGTGACAGGTATTTGCTCATCAAGCTCAGCCCATCGTCGTTTCCAGGAGTGGCGGGATGCCGGCGTTTTCGAGCGGTTCTGGCAGAACGGATTGCTGGCCTGTGAGAAGCCTGATGCCATTGACTGGTCATGGTTGTCGATGGATGGTTGCATGACAAAATCGCCGCTTTCAGGCTCAAAAAAACGGGGCGCAACCCCACTGACCGGGGAAAACAGGGAGTAAAACGCAGTCTGATGACCGATGGTAACGGTCTGCCACTCTCAGTCGTTGTCAGCGGAGCCAATACTCACGATATCCGGTTAGTTGCAGAGACGCCTGATGCACTTCAGACGGGCCGACCCGGTAAAAGGTTGAGACTGTGTATGGACAAAGGTTATGAAGCCGAATGGCTTGCGGCATATCTGAAGCTTCGTCGGCATGAACCTCATATACAGTCACGGAAAGAGGAGTCAGAAGCCCTCAGAACGACAGAATTTAAAGCGCACCGTAGGGTAGTGGAAAGAACGCATAGCTGGATGAACCGGTTCCGGCGGATACTGACGCGGTGGGAGAAAAAAGTCGGGAACTACGAAGCCATGCTGCATTTTGTCTGCGGTGTCATTGTCTGGAATAAGCACCTATTGGGATGGCCTCTAAGTATTATTGAATCAGGCACAGGCGTGACCTGCGCCGTTACAGCCCCATCCACAGCGCAATTAACGCCAGCAGCGCGGGCAGCGCCTGCACATAAAGAATTTTCCTGCTGGTGGTGATTGCGCCAAACAGGCCCGCAATCAGCACGCACACCAGAAAGAACAGTTTAAACTGGAAACCACCGTCGCCCAGCCACAGCCCCCAGAACAATCCCACCGCTAAAAAACCGTTATACAGCCCCTGATTGGCGGCTAGCACCCGGCTGTCGCGGGCGAAATCAGCGCTGAGATTAAAGGCCTTGCGGCCTGTTTTCGTGTCCCACAAAAACATCTCAAGCACGAGAATATAGACGTGTATGACGGCGACAAGCGCGATAAGAACGGAAGCGATCATGAGCCACTCTCACAAAGAAGAACGCAATATCAACAGTATATACTGAGAAGCTGGTCTGCGGCTGCCATTATGCCGTCGCCGATACCCGTTCGGCCGCGCGCCACCAGACAATTAATGCCGCAAGCGCCACCACCCCAAGCGTCGCAAACGCCACGCGCCATGACGAATGCGCGACGATGCTGCCCGCCAGCGCCGGGCTGAACGCGGCGCCCGCGCCCTGCATCAGCATAATCACGCTCTGTCCCGCGTTGATATGCCCGGACCCGCGCAGCGCGTTAACGATATAGCCCGGCACCGCCACGCCCAGGATCCCGGCGGCGACGCCATCCAGAATTTGCACCGGAATAACGGATAACGGCCCGGCAAAACTGGCGGCCAGCGCGGCGCGGACCGGCAGTACAATAAGCGCAATCAGGATAAGCCGCCGGTAGCCATAGCGCTGCGCTTGCGCGGAGGTCAGAAGGGCTACCGGAATCATCACGCATTGCGAAATCACTACCGTCGCCGCCGCGTAGAGCCCAGGGCTCCACAGGCTGCTGCCGGTAGCAGCCACGCGCATGCTGAGCATTGGCAGCAGCGCGGCGTTGCCGAGGTGAAACAGCAGCAGCGTGATGCCGGTCGTCAGCAGCACCGGATGGCGCATCAGCACTGACAGCTGCGGCACCGCCTGCGCCTTATCGCTGGTTTCAAGGCCGCGCGCCGCGTCATGATCGATATCCTGCTCGCGGATCGCCAGTACGCTAAGCGCGGTGAAAACCGCCATGCCCGTCATCAGAACAAAGACCGCGCCGATGCCCCACAGCCACATCGCGCCGCCGGCCAGCACGGCCGCCACCATATTGCCGCCGTGGTTGAACGCCTCGTTGCGGCCCATTTGCCGCGTGAAGCCGCGCTGTCCGGTCAGGCCCAGCGTGATCCCCGCCACCAGCGGGCCAATCAGCGCGGCGACCAGCCCGGACACAATCTGCGAAAACATCGCAATGCTGTAACGGGTGCTGTACCAGAGCATGAGCGTCGCCAGCGTGACCAGCGCGCAGCAGGCGAGCAGCAGCAGGCGCTTCTTGCGCGTGGCGTCGATCATAATCCCGGCGGGCACCGTCACCAGCAGCGCCGCGATCCCGCCTGCGGTCATCACAAACCCAATATCATCTGGTCGCCAGTGCTGTTCAGTGAGATAAATGCCGAGAAAGGGGCCGAGCCCATCGCGCACATCCGCCAGAAAAAAGCTCATCAGGCAGAGCGCCTGTAGCGATCGCAACATCTTCATTCTTCTCCCAGCAAAAGGTGGTGACCCGAGACGACGTTATCATCTTGTTATGAATGCATTATGGCGGCAGTGAAAAAAGTCACACAAGGTAAAAGTAACCAAACGAAACGGGCAAGCGGTTGCGCGAATTCAGATAATAAGTGCAACGCTCGGTCATGTGGATGGAGGGACGGTTAGCTGCCGATAAGCTATCCTGCTCTTCCGACCAAAGATGAGCGAGTCACTATGAAATATCAGCAGCTAACCGAAGGGTTACGATACCAGATAGCCCTGTTGTGTGAAGATAAAGTGAGTCAGGCAGAGATTGCCCGCCGCTCAGGCGTCAGCAAATCAACGGTCTCGCGGGAACTGCGTCGCAATCGTTCTGTAGATGGCTACCAGCCAGCCGCGGCACAGAAGCTCAGTACCAGCCGCCGTAAAGCGGCCGGCAAACGCAGGATGCACGAGGATACGGTCTTCTTTGTTGAGGCTGCGCTAAACTGGCTGTGGAGTCCGGAACAGATCAGCGCCGTTGGCCGTATCATCGGCATGCCGGTTAGTCACGAGTGGATTTACCAGCATGTTCAGGCTGATAAAGCCAGTGGCGGCGAACTATACAGGCTCCTCCGGCAGGGTAAACGCCGCTATCGCAAAGGCTATGGTAAAAAGCGAAGTCCGATACCTGACGCCGTATCCATCGAACAGAGACCGGCCGTTGTTGATGCTCGTACCCGACCGGGTGACCGGGAAGCGGATCTGGTTCCGGGTAAACAAGGCACCGGAGCCATCGTGACGCTGGTCGAGCGTAAAAGCCGTATTTATCTGACGAAAAAGGTGTTTTCGAAAGATACAGGCGAAGTGGCCACAGCCATTATCTCGATGCTGAGCGGCTACAAAGATGTCTGCCATACCATCACGTTCGACAATGGCGGGGAGTTTACTCAGCACAAAGAGATCGCAGCGGCCCTGGAAACGGAAACCTGTTTTGCTCACCCCTATGCTTCGTGGGAACGTGGGCTAAATGAGAATACCAACGGGCTGTTGAGGCAGTTTATCCCCAAAGGAACTGACCTGACAGCAGTGACGGATGATGAGCCTCCGCAAGTACCAGGGAGCACTGAACAGCAGGCCACGAAAATGCCCCGGATTCCGGCAGCCTTCAGTGGTCTTTGCAGAGTTAAGAAAGGCGGCTTAGCGTTGCACTTCGAACTTGAATCCGCCAACGCAGTATACTGCAATTCCTTTTGGGATAGGCTCTTAACGGCACAAATTGCGGTATGTCTCATGAGAACTCACACCCAAATGTGGTAGTGAAAAAATCTATTATGAAACTTTGCAACAGTGCCAGATAGGGTTTAAAATTTTTCGTTTTTAAGTTTTAGTAAGTAATCATCTACTATTTTTTTATTTAATTCATCTGAGTAATAAAATTCTTTCAATGGTCCAATGAATAAACTTTCATCATCAGATGACCATTTCAATGGAAATAAGCGAGAAAATTTCATGCGTTCGCCACTGAGCATGTACAAGCATAAATATTTATTTAAATATGGATTTTGATTATATTCATTTATTCCTATAAGAACAATGTTTTCTTCAGGATATAAGACAATATACCACTGTTTTTTAACAAAACGTCTGCCTTTAAGAGTAAATATATCAGTGATATTGTAATCTATGTCTGATTTTATCTTGTTCATAGCGGTAGATATCGCTTTTTTAATAGATAATTGATCTTTAAAAAAATAAAGCAAGAGAATGGCGAAGAATATTATAAATATAAATGAGATTATTTTAAATATTGATGGAAGTGGATCTTTAGAGTCAAACAAATAGCCAGCCGCTATTGCAAGCAAAACAAAAATCAACAAACCTTTAGTCTCGTCTTTTTTGTTTTTTGATTTTATAAACATAACTACTGGGATTGAAAGGATAAAAATAACAAAGCAATAAAAAATATAATAGATGGCTCAAGCATAAAACAAACCTTCGAATAATTACTATCCATTTATCAAAGGAGTATCATAAAATAAAAAACATAACATTAAAAATCATTCATAACTCCGATTTATTGATTCTGGTGAAGCGCGAATTCAGATAATAAGTGCAACGCTCGGTCATGTGGATGGAGGGACGGTTAGCTGCCGATAAGCTATCCTGCTCTTCCGACCAAAGATGAGCGAGTCACTATGAAAGATCAGCAGCTAACCGAAGGGTTACGATACCAGATAGCCCTGTTGTGTGAAGATAAAGTGAGTCAGGCAGAGATTGCTCGCCGCTCAGGCGTCAGCAAATCAACGGTCTCGCGGGAACTGCGTCGTAATCGTTCTGTAGATGGCTACCAGCCAGCCGCGGCACAGAAGCTCAGTACCAGCCGCCGTAAAGGGGCCGGCAAACGCAGGATGCACGAGGATACGGTCTTCTTTGTTGAGGCTGCGCTAAACTGGCTGTGGAGTCCGGAACAGATCAGCGCCGTTGGCCGTATCATCGGCAGGCCGGTTAGTCACGAGTGGATTTACCAGCATGTTCAGGCTGATAAAGCCAGTGGCGGCGAACTATACAAGCTCCTCCGGCAGGGTAAACGCCGCTATCGCAAAGGCTATGGTAAAAAGCGAAGTCCGATACCTGACGCCGTATCCATCGAACAGAGACCGGCCGTTGTTGATGCTCGTACCCGACCGGGTGACCGGGAAGCGGATCTGGTTCCGGGTAAACAAGGCACCGGAGCCATCGTGACGCTGGTCGAGCGTAAAAGCCGTATTTATCTGACGAAAAAGGTGTTTTCGAAAGATTCAGGCGAAGTGGCCACAGCCATTATCTCGATGCTGAGCGGCTACAAAGATGTCTGCCATACCATCACGTTCGACAATGGCAAGGAGTTTACTCAGCACAAAGAGATCGCAGCGGCCCTGGAAACGGAAACCTGCTTCGCTCACCCCTATGCTTCGTGGGAACGTGGGCTAAATGAGAATACCAATGGGCTGTTGAGGCAGTTTATCCCCAAAGGAACTGACCTGACAGCAGTGACGGATGACGAGCTCCGCAAGTACCAGGGAGCACTGAACAGCAGGCCACGAAAATGCCTCGAATTCCGGCAGCCTTCAGTGGTCTTTGCAGAGTTAAGAAAGGCGGCTTAGCGTTGCACTTCGAACTTGAATCCGCCAGGTGCGATTTAATCGGTGGGCCCCGAGATGAGCGGCACTATCCGCCGGGAGAGTGTTTTGTCTGCGAAATCAGGCTGCCAGATCCTTATTTGTATTAGGGAGGTGCGATTTAGAGGCTATCCCAATAGGTGCTTATTCCAGACAATGACACCGCAGACAAAATGCAGCATGGCTTCGTAGTTCCCGACTTTTTTCTCCCACCGCGCCAGTATCCGCCGGAACCGGTTCATCCAGCTATGCGTTCTTTCCACTACCCAACGGTGCGCTTTAAATTCTGTCGTTCTGAGGGCTTCTGACTCCTCTTTCCGTGACTGTATATGAGGTTCATACCGACGAAGCTTCAGATATGCCGCAAGCCATTCGGCTTCATAACCTTTGTCCATACACAGTCTCAACCTTTTACCGGGTCGGCCCGTCTGAAGTGCATCAGGCGTCTCTGCAACTAACCGGATATCGTGAGTATTGGCTCCGCTGACAACGACTGAGAGTGGCAGACCGTTACCATCGGTCATCAGACTGCGTTTTACTCCCTGTTTTCCCCGGTCAGTGGGGTTGCGCCCCGTTTTTTTGAGCCTGAAAGCGGCGATTTTGTCATGCAACCATCCATCGCCTTCCCTAATGCTATATTCAGCATAACAAATGTGAAAATGGGTATCCAGTGACGCTAGTGCTAATAAAAGGTGGCGGCTTTATGCCAATTTTGCAGGTCTTATTTAACATATATTAAACGTTGCACGGCATTATCTAACGTTTTTCTCCGCGAAGAAATAAAAAGATGTCGTGAATATTTTGTTAGGTTAAATCAGTCTATCTTTATTATGAACGGTTCTTTTTCCCATCAATCCGTTAGCCACTAGGATCCAACTTTGTCTTTAATTCAGGGTGAGTTTATGATCGGTATCTCTCGGTATTCTATTATTTTAATGGCATCAATGGCGTTTTCTGCTGTAGCTCACGCAAAAGACGTTTTACGTATCGGCTATCAAAAATCCGCTACTACGCTTGTGTTACTCAAAGGGGCAGGTTCACTGGAAAATCGACTGAAATCACAGGGTATTGCGGTGAAGTGGACTGAATTCCCCGGCGGCCCGCAACTGCTTGAAGGGCTGAACGTCGGCTCGGTGGATTTTGGTTTTACCGGGGAAACGCCACCGGTATTTGCTCAGGCAGCAGGCGCGGATTTGGTTTATGTTGCCAATGAACCGGCCTCACCGACCGCAGAAGCGATTCTGGTCCCGAGAACCTCAACACTTAAATCGGTCACCGAGTTAAAAGGTAAAAAGGTCGCCTTAAATAAAGGCTCAAACGTGCATTATTTATTAGTTAAGGCATTAAGTGATTCCGGACTGAAATATAGTGACATCACCCCGGTTTATTTACCGCCAGCCGATGCCCGTGCGGCATTTGAAAATGGCAGTGTCGATGCCTGGGTTATCTGGGACCCGTTTAGCGCTGCTGCGGAAAAACAGATTCAGGCGCGGGTACTGCGCGACGGACGAGGCATTGTCAATAATTACCAGTTCTACCTGGCGACCCGCGATTATGCCAGTAAGCATCCGCACGTGATCACTGCGCTTATCGAAGAGATTCGTCTGATTGGCAGCAAAGCCACTCAGGACCCGCAGTCCGCAACCCGCGAAGTGGCTCCACTGTTAGGCCTGCCGGAGAATATCACCCGCATTGCCGTCGAGCGCCAGGGTTATGACGCCCAGTTTATTTCCCCGGAGGTGATTGCCGGTCAACAGCGGATTGCCGACACCTTTACGGAGTTAAAACTGATCCCGAAAAAACTGGATATTGGGCAAGTGGTCTGGAAACAGCCGAAGTAATTAATGGCGGCATCAGGGAGTCAATGCGATGAATAGTGTAATGAAACAGGCCGTGAACCGATTGATCCCGTGGATTATCCCACTGCTGTTAATTATCTGCTGGCAAGGGGCCGTTATGGCCGGCTGGCTATCAACCCGCATTCTGCCCTCGCCCTGCGCGGTGCTACAGGCGGGCTGGTCGCTGGCGTACAGCGGGGAGTTATGGCACCACCTGGCCATCAGTAGCTGGCGAGCCGCCGTGGGCTTTGGCATCGGCGGCGGCATTGGTTTATTGCTGGGGCTGATTACCGGTATCTCACGCTTTGGCGCATTACTGATAGACAGTACGGTACAGATGGTGCGTAACGTTCCGCATTTAGCCCTGATCCCGCTGGTTATTCTGTGGTTTGGCATTGATGAGTCCGCCAAAATTTTCCTCGTCGCTCTGGGTACTTCTTTCCCTGTTTATTTAAACACCAACCACGGCGTGCGCCATGTGGATGCCGGGCTGTCAGAAATGGCGCGTAATTATGGGCTGAGTGGCTTTACGCTGTTTCGCCACGTGGTCCTGCCCGGTGCGCTGCCCTTCATTCTGGTGGGGGTGCGCTTTGCGCTAGGCCTGATGTGGCTGACGCTTATCGTGGCGGAGACCATTTCCGCCAGCTCCGGCATTGGCTACCTGGCGATGAACGCCCGTGAATTTCTGCAAACCGATGTGGTGGTGATGGCCATTATTTTATATGCCGTGCTGGGCAAAATGGCGGATGTCGCCGCGCGTCTGTTAGAGCGCAGTTGGCTGCGCTGGCATCCAGCCTGGCAGGCTGGTAGAGGTGAATCATGAGTGCGCGCATCTATTCCGTGAATCAGGGTATCGCGCTGGAGACAGAACAACTGGGTAAACAATTTCATCAACGCGCCGTGCTGAATGCCTTGGATCTGCATATTCCCGCCGGGCAATTTGTGGCGGTGGTCGGGCGCAGTGGCTGCGGTAAAAGCACCCTGCTGCGTCTGTTCGCAGGGCTTGAGAAACCGAGTGGTGGGAAATTGCTTTCGGGGATCCAGCCATTGCACCATTTTCATCAGGATATCCGCCTGATGTTTCAGGATGACAGACTGCTGCCGTGGAAAAAAGTGATTGAAAACGTAGGGATTGGTCTGTCGGGTGACTGGAAACCGAAAGCGCGGGAAGCGCTGGAGTCTGTGGGTCTGGCAGGTCGCGAGGATGACTGGCCGTCGGCGTTATCCGGAGGACAAAAACAGCGCGTGGCACTGGCCAGAGCGTTGATTCATCGGCCACGATTATTACTGCTCGATGAGCCGCTTGGCGCACTGGATGCGCTGACGCGCATTGAGATGCAGCAGTTGATCGAGCGCTTGTGGCTGGAGCAGGGTTTCACCGTTCTGTTGGTCACACACGATGTCAGTGAAGCGGTCAGCATTGCCGATCGGGTGATCCTGATTGAAGAAGGGGCGATTGGCCTCGATTTAACCGTCGATCTGTCCCGTCCCCGGCAACGGGGTCTGCCTCGTCTTGCGGCGCTGGAAAACGAGGTACTGGAACACATTTTTACCCGGCACGAGGTCGGTTCTGAACAACCGGGTCTTCACTACAACAAGGGGCAACAATGAGTCAGGAAGCACAGGTATTAAGCCCGCAGGAAGCGCGCATCTTGCACGCAAACGCGGCTCCCCGGGTCGGTATATCGCAACGAACCGCAAAAATACTGGCACAAATCCGGCAAGGCAAACCCAGTATTGATGTTGAGCGCGCCCGCTATTTCACCGAATCGATGCGTGAGACCGAAGGTCAGTTGCTGATTTTGCGCTGGGCGAAAGCCATGTACCACATTGCACAGCACATCACGGTCTATATCGACGATGAACAGTTGATCGTGGGGCGCGCCGGTAAGCCGGGGCGCTATGGCATTTTGTACCCGGAACTGGACGGTGATTTTCTTGATGCCGCCATCAGCCAGTTGCCCGCCAGGCGAGAATCCCCTTTTACCATTGAGGAGCCGGATAGCCAGATTATCCACGACCAGATTACCCCCTACTGGCAGGGAAAAACTTACCACGAACAGCTATCGCAGGCGCTGTCGCCAGAAACGCTGCGTTTGACCTACGAACCGGATCGGCAGACTTCGCGTTTTATTGTTAATGAAACATCGTCCTTCCGTTCATCCATTCAGTGGGTGCATGACTATGAAAAGGTGTTACGCCGGGGGTTCAAGGGGATTCGTGACGATGCCAGAGAGCGTCTCACCCAGTTAGACCCGCTCGATCCTGTTGATAACGTGGAGAAAGCACCATTCCTCAACGCCATTATTATTGCCGCAGACGCCATCGTGCTGTGGGCGCAGCGTCATGGCCAGCTTGCCAGAGAGCTGGCAAAGAAAGAGAGCAATCCGCGCCGACGCCAGGAGTTGCTGGAAATTGCCGAACGCTGTGAGTGGGTTCCTGAGCATCCGGCGCGGGATTTTCGCGACGCGTTACAGGCGCAGTGGTTTACCCAACTATTCTCCCGTATGGAGCAAAAAACCGGCACCATTATTTCCAATGGCCGGATGGATCAGTACCTTTTCCCGTATTACCAGCGGGATATCGAAAACGGCATATTAACCGATGAACAGGCGCTGGAGTGGCTCTCCTGCGTGTGGGTGTCGATGGCACAGTTTGTTGATTTATATATTTCGCCGACTGGAGGCGCATTCAATGAGGGCTACGCCCACTGGGAGGCAGTGACCATCGGCGGGCAAACGCCGGAGGGAATGGATGCCACCAACGCTCTGTCACATCTGTTTTTACGCTCCAAGCGCGAATTCCCCCTACACTATCCGGATTTAGCCGCCCGCATTCATAACCGCACCCCGCCGCGATTTTTACAGGATATTGCTCTGACCATTAAAGAGGGCACCGGCTTTCCGAAGCTGATTAACGATGAAGAGGTTGTGCCCTTATTGCTCTCCAAAGGCGCCGAATTTTCCGAGGCCTATGATTATGCGGTATCCGGTTGCGCCGAATGCCGAATGCCCAACCGCGATACCTATACCAGCCCCTGCGCCTATATTAATTTCCCTGCCGCGCTGGAGATGACGCTAAATAACGGGCGGATGCGCCGCCATGAGGGCGAATTGCTGGGGGTGGAAACCGGCGACCCACTGAGCTTTGCCCAGTGGGATGATTTCTGGCAGGCGTACCTTAAGCAGCATCTTAATTTTCTGCGCCACGCCTTTACTCAGCAGAAAATCATCATCGATTTACGCGCCAGACATTTTGCCTGGCCGCTCGGCACCGCATTACATGATTTAGCGCTGTCGGATTTTAAGGACATTCATCAGCCGAAGATTGCGGGCGGTATTGATTTAGGCTACTTCGAGTTTATGGGGTACGGCACGGTTATTGACTCCCTCGCCGCCATTAAAAAGTGGGTCTACGAGGAGAAGCGCATTCCGATGGCGCAATTGCTGGCCGCGCTCGCGGACAACTTTGAGCACCATGCGGTGATCCGCGCCCTGCTGATGAGCGCACCGAAGTACGGCAACAACAATCCCTATGCCGACAGTATTGGCAAAGCGCTGGATAAGGTCTGCGTCGAATTTACGCGGAAATACTCGCAAAGCCTTGGCGTACATCTCGACCTTCGGTTAGTGCCGTTTACCTCCCATGTGCCATTTGGCAAGGTGGTGCATGCCACACCCAATGGACGCAAGGCGTGGATGCCGCTTTCCGACGGTTCGTCGGCCTCGCAGGGGTGCGATATCGAAGGTCCGACAGCGGTGCTGCTGTCGAATTACCAGACCAAAAACTACCAGTATCGGGAGCGGGCCGCCCGTTTGTTGAACATCAAATTCACGCCATCGATCGTTGCGGGGGAAGCGGGTACGCGCAAACTGTGTGATTTAATCCGTTCATGGTGCGACCTCAAATTGTGGCATGTGCAGTTTAATGTGATTAATCGCGAAACGCTGCTGTCGGCAAAAGCCGACCCGGAACGATATCGTGGATTGATTGTGCGCATCGCGGGCTACAGCGCTTACTTCACCGATTTGTCCCCGGACTTACAGGACGACCTGATAGCCCGTACCGGACATGAAGTGTTCTAGCAACACCTTTCCGACAGGATGGAACAGATGACCGGCTGGGTTTTTAATATTCAGCGTTACTCGTTGCATGACGGCGCGGGGATCCGCACCGTGGTGTTTTTGAAAGGCTGCCCGCTGCGCTGCACCTGGTGCAGCAACCCAGAGTCCCAGCAGGGAAAGCCTGAGATGGCCATCGATAGCCGCAAATGTCTGGGCCAGACGCAGTGTGGCCTGTGTGAAAACCAGTGCGCCAGCGGCGCGCTCGGCTTTCGCTCATCCGGCGAAGTAGCAATCGACCTCACCCGTTGCACCCAGTGTTTGCAGTGTGTATCGCCGTGCCCGACCAACGCGCTGCACCGTTTTGGCGAGCAGATCAGCGTCGGGCAGGTGCTGGATCGGGTAGAAGCCGAGGCTGTTTTTTACCAGCGTTCCGGCGGCGGGATAACGGTCAGCGGCGGTGAACCCCTGATGCAAGGCGAGTTTACGCTGTCACTGTTACGGGAGGCGAAAAGAAGGAGTATCGATACGCTACTGGAAACCTGCGGCGATGGAAGCTGGTCGGCCCTGCGCCAGATTGCCGGGTATACGGATGGCATTTACTTTGATGTTAAAAGCCTCAACGACGCGTCGCATCGCCGGTTTACGCAGCGGGGCAACCGGCAAATTCTGAGTAACCTGCTGCGCTTACGCAAGAAATTTCCCGCCCTGCCCATTCATGTGCGCACGCCGCTGATTCCGGGGTTCAACAGCACGCGTGAAGATATTAACGCCATCATCGATTTCATCCTTCCCCTCAAAGTGAGCTATGAAATTCTGCCCTACCATCGACTGGGGCGTGATAAATATCGCCTGCTCGGAAGAGAATATCCTCTGACAGACGCCATGCTGCCAGAGGGGTATAGAGAGGAGATTATTGGGCATGCCAGACGGCGCTGCGCCGGGCGTTACGGTGCGCCGGAGAGTAAGTATCCTCCGGCAGAGCCGGGTAATGTCTCACTACTACTGCTGTAAACCATGTCACACAAGCTAATCGCCTGATGTCACAGCGGTCAGTGAGCCGTCTTGATACTGCCTGCGCCATTTGAAGATCTGGTTAGCATTGATACCATGAAGGCGAGCAACGTGAGACACGGTCATGCCGGGCTGCATAGTCTGCTGAATAATGGCAATTTTTTTCTGAGAGCAGGATAGCTTATCGGCAGCTAACCGTCCCTCCATCCGCATGACCGAGCGTTGCACTTATTATCTGAATTCGCGGTTACGGTAATTGATGAGGGAAAAGCATGGCAGGCATTAAATGGCAGATTAGCGATGAACTCTGGGAAAAAATGGCTCCACTGCTCCCGGAACACAAGACCAACCATCCGTTGAGCACGCATCGCAGGCGTGTTGATAATCGTGCCGCGATGAACGCCATTTTCTTCGTGCTCAGAACAGGGTGTCAGTGGAATGCGCTGAATGTGACAGGTATTTGCTCATCAAGCTCAGCCCATCGTCGTTTCCAGGAGTGGCGGGATGCCGGCGTTTTCGAGCGGTTCTGGCAGAACGGATTGCTGGCCTGTGAGAAGCCTGATGCCATTGACTGGTCATGGTTGTCGATGGATGGTTGCATGACAAAATCGCCGCTTTCAGGCTCAAAAAAACGGGGCGCAACCCCACTGACCGGGGAAAACAGGGAGTAAAACGCAGTCTGATGACCGATGGTAACGGTCTGCCACTCTCAGTCGTTGTCAGCGGAGCCAATACTCATGATATCCGGTTAGTTGCAGACACGCCTGATGCACTTCAGACGGGCCGACCCGGTAAAAGGTTGAGACTGTGTATGGACAAAGGTTATGAAGCCGAATGGCTTGCGGCATATCTGAAGCTTCGTCGGTATGAACCTCATATACAGTCACGGAAAGAGGAGTCAGAAGCCCTCAGAACGACAGAATTTAAAGCGCACCGTTGGGTAGTGGAGAGAACGCATAGCTGGATGAACCGGTTCCGGCGGATACTGACGCGGTGGGAGAAAAAAGTCGGGAACTACGAAGCCATGCTGCATTTTGTCTGCGGTGTCATTGTCTGGAATAAATACCTATTGGGATAGCCTCTTATCCCTGCTATATTTGCTGTCATCACACCGTAACGAAAACGTTTGCGTTGGTGTTCATTTATGGTATTTATTGTTACCCATGACATCTTCTGATGGATGACAGTGGCATGCAGTTCATTCAATATGGCGTCGTAGTTTTGGGCCTGGGCGTGATAGTCGTCGTATTGTACGCCTTTGACAGGCAGATCTCAGGTAAGCACCGGCGGAGATTAGAAAAGATTTCGCGCGAGAAAAGTCAGCGTTAAAACCTCGCATCAGGATGGAGTGACTGACCGGACGTATCCGATTGATATAGTCGACTAAGGAAGATGCGATTTAATCGTCAGTTATGAGTGCGCAAGCTGACCGAGCTGGGGCATGCACCAAAGCTAATATCGCCCCAGTTTGTTCGCCCGTTTGTCAAAACTAACAAAAATGACTTTATTGATGCAGAAGCAATTTGCGAAGCTGCATCACGGCCGTCAATGAGGTTTGTTAAGCCCAGAACTGAGTCTCAGCAGGAAATACATGCCTTACACAGGGTATGAGAATCGCTGGTCAGGGACAGAGTTAAAGCCACAAATCAGATTCAGGCATTTTTACTGGAGTTTGGTATCAGCGCCCCAAAAGGTCCGACGTTGATAAAACGCTTCGCTGAGATTCTGGAGACAAACGAACTGCCGCCTTCCATGATCGGTTTGCTGCAAAAATTACGAGATCATTATGATTATCTTGTTGAACAGATTAAATATTTAGAAACTCAGCTGCAGACATCACTGGACGAAAATAGTGCAGGCCAGCGATTGCTTTCGATCCCCTGTATCGGTCCTTTGACCGCAAGCCTACTCTCCACTCAACTGGGTGATGGAAAACAGTATGACGGACGCCACAGCCAGTTTAGCGCAGTCTCAACAAAGAAGACCGTATCCTCGTGCATCCTGCGTTTGCCGGCCCCTTTACGGCGGCTGGTACTGAGCTTCTACGCTGCTGGCTGGTAGCCATCTACAGAACGATTACGAAGCAGTTCCCGCGAGACCGTTGATTTGCTGACGCCTGAGCGGCGGGCAATCTCTGCCTGACTAACTTTATCTTCACACAACAGGGCTATCTGGTATCGTAACCCTTCGGTTAGCTGCTGATATTTCATAGTGACTCGCTCATCTTTGGTCGGAAGAGCAGGATAGCTTATCGGCAGCTAACCGTCCCTCCATCCACATGACCGAGCGTTGCACTTATTATCTGAATTCGCGCATTGGGGTTATTAAAAATTTACTTAACGAAGGTGAAGAAAATAAATGATGGAAAATCTAACAAAAGATTCATCGTCTCAGTCGCAATACAGAAACGTGAAGGTATTTAACTCAGGAAAATCTGCACTTGAACTCAATGCTTCAATATCCAATGGTGACGTTAACCTGATACTTGCCGGTCCTTCTCTACAAAAGTCTGGTTCTTTTGACTGGACAGGTAATAAATGCTTTTCAACAAAGCTTAGTGACGATGAGGTCATCACATTAAGTATGGTGTTCCTTCGTCTTACACCCGAAACAGTGCTTAAAGACAAGAAAACCAAGCATAATGGTAAGAGCGTCTACAAAAACATAAAAGTAACTTTTGACGGAAAACCAACAGCTACCCTAGGCTGTGTCCCGTAATCACCTGAGCTATAGTAACTGTCTGTTTCCACAACATATTAAACTATGGCTCGCTACGACATTCCCGATGAAGCATGGACTATCATCCAACCCTTTCTGCCAGCAGCGTCTGCCTCTCCACAGGCCGGGCGTCCGTGGGCGGAGCATCGTATGATCATCAACGGCATGTTCTGGGTGCTGTGTTCAGGTGCACCATGGCGTGATTTACCTGAACGGTACGGCCCATGGAAGACCGTTTATAACCGCTTTAACCGATGGTCAAAATCGGGTGTGATTAACATTATTTTCAACAAGTTACTTTCAGCTCTGGATGCACATGGCCTCGTGGACTGGTCGGCCACTGCACTGGATGGCAGCAATATCCGGGCGCTGAAATGTGCTGCCGGTGCGCAAAAAAACAACCCGATATCACCGGAGATAATGGGCTGGGTCGCTCTCGCGGTGGTTTTGGCACCAAAATTCATCTGGCGACAGACGGAAGTGGTCTGCCGTTAAACATCGTACTGAGTCCCGGTCAGGCTCACGAAAGCCAGTTTGCACAACGTCTTCTGGACGGTATCGGTGTTCAGCGCCAGAACGGAAGTATCAAGCGCCGTGGTCATGCAGTACTGGCTGATAAAGCCTACTCCGGACATGCGTTACGTAACGAACTGAAAAGAAGAGGGATAAAAGTTGTCATCCCGCGTAAATCCAATGAAAAAATGGCCACAGATGGTCGTTCACCACTCGATCGTGAAGCCTACCGCAATCGCAATGTTGTTGAGAGGTGCTTTGGTCGCCTGAAAGAATACCGCCGCATTGCCACACGTTACGACAAAACGGCGAGGAATTATCTGGCGATGGTGAAACTGGGTTGCATCCGATTGTTTTACAAGAGGTTATGTAATTAAGGGACACAGCCTAGAAGTTGGTGTTCTAGCCATAAACAAGGCTGATAGTGAAATCAATTTTGTACAGAAAATTAGTTTCGAACCTTCGGCTTGCCTGAGGTTAGGCCTTTTCCTCCTGTCAGTCATTCAATCACGAAATCCTGGCTTACCCTCGGATACGATACTGACGTGTATGCGTCTTAATGCAAGTGCTCGATCTCAAAAGTAACTTTTACTTTTCCCAAAATGCGTTTTGCGAAAATTTATAAAAATTCACTTCACTTAGGGAAGGTGCGATTTAATCGGTGGGGTTCAGTGGAGTCCTTAGCTGAGCTGTATTTTCTCTCTGTAAGACGTCTACGAGCACTTTGTACTGGTGAATATTTGCTCTCCATTATTCAATGAATGGCAAAGAACACCCTCATTTTGCACATTATTTACGCTATTCCCGCCAGTTGCGCTGCGCGAACCAGATTCCCCATCGCAAACAGCATTGACAGCCGGTTGTGATTTTTCCTCAGACCCCGTAATCGGGTCTTTCTGAAACCAAACTGGCATTTCAGTATCCGGAACGGATGTTCAACCTTCGCCCTGATACTGGCTTTCACAAATTCATCATGAAGTGCCTGTTTATTCCGACGCGGATGCTGTTTCATTTCTTTTACAGCAAGCGGGCCTTTCGCAATAAACCAGTATTTTGACAGCCCGCTCAGTGACTCCCGCTTTTCCGCCCCCCTGTATCCGGCATCAGCAAACACCACTTCCACAGGCTCCGTAATCAGATTTTCCGCCTGATTAAGGTCATGCTCATTTGCGGCGGTGGTGACCACTTTTTCAGTCAGGCCTGTCGTTGCATCAACGGCAATATGCGCTTTCATGCCAAAGTACCACTGATTACCTTTGCGGGTCTGGTGCATCTCCGGGTCACGTTGCCCGGATTTATTCTTCACAGAGCAGGGAGCGGAGATGATGGTGGCATCGATAATCACGCCCTTACGCATCATCAGTCCTGCCTGCTTCAGTTTAAGGTTAATCAGGGCCAGCACCTGTTCACCGGCGTTATGTTTCTCCAGAAAATGACGGAAATTCATGATGGTGGTGCGGTCGGGGACGCAGCAGTCGATACCGGCAAACTGACGAAATGGCAGCATGTCATGAAGAGCATCTTCGGCAGCACTGTCACTGAGGTCAAACCAGAGTTGCAGGCAGTGAATGCGCAGCATGAGCAACAGGGGAAAAGGTCTGCGTCCCCGTCGGGATGAGGGATAGCAGGGAAGCAGCATATCAGCGATATCGAGCCATGGGACGAGAACATCCATACGGTCGAGGAACTGTTTTTTGCGGGAGGAATAACTGGAAAACGCTGGCATCGTGAAAAGTCTATGGCAAAGAGAGGGTTATGTTCTCATAACTGACGATTAAATCGCACCTTCCCTAACCCGCAGGCCGGGCTCAGCGAGGAGGAATGGCAGCAGGCGGTGCGCTTTGTGGTCAGCCGCACCGCCTACCTGCGTACCGTCACCGCCGGCACGATCACCGCGTCTGAGGAGCAGCATGCCCTGCGCAAAAAGGGCGCCATCAACGCCCGCTTTGTAAAAAAGCCACGCGACCCGGAGAAGGACCCGTCCCGCCGTGACACAGACTGAACAGTCCGGGCATCTGGCATGGTGCGCCCTCGTCGCACTCGGCATGGCCCGGCAGGACGGCACCCTGACCTCGCCGGCGCAGGAACACCTGTTTCTCACCCGCTGGCTGGCCACCGCCCTGAAGCAGCGGCGCTTTTCCCATGACGTCACCCCGGATATCGAATGGCTGCTGAAGCAGGGACACCTGCATGGCGTGCGGGCAAAACTGCCCGGGAAGCTGGATTATCTGTGGCGCTCCTGCACAGGAGAGCTCACGGAGCAGAATGACCTGTTCCGTCTGACGTATGCGGTGGAGACGGCGAAGGAGATGCAGTGGCAGTACCGGGTGCTCAGTGACCGCGAGTGGTCCGGCCGTCATGCCCTGCCCCTGAGTGAGGCGGTGAACGGGGTGTATCTGTTGTGCACGAATCTGGACGCGGCCTTTGACGAGGACGGTAACCAGACCGGGCCGCTGATGGCGCGCATCACCGGCAGTGTCGAGGGTATGGTGGCGCTGCTGAGTTCCTGCGGCTGGCAGGCGGTGGCAGAAAATGACGCCCTGCCCCGGCAGTACCGGCTGACCGCCGGGCAGGAAAAAGGTCAGGACTAAAACACTCAGTGGCGCAGCTGCGACAGGTCGTCTTCGGACAGGCCGGTCATTTTCATCACCGTGCTGCGGTCCAGACCGTTGTCCAGCATCGTGCGGGCCACTTCCAGCTTGCCCTCGAATTTACCTTCGAGTTTGCCTTCAAGTTTGCCTTTTTCGATACCGCGCTGCTCGCCCAGTTGAATGCCCTTCTCGATGCCCTTCTGCTCAAGCTGCTGTGCAATTGTCATCAGTGTGTCCCCGTGCTGTGGCACCCGCTGTGCCAGTTGACGAACAAAGGCTTCGGCGTCGTCGGTCTCGCCGGCCTGTACCAGATAGTGTATCAGCGATATCAGTCTGCTGTCCCGTGAGATGTCCGGTCAGCAGAACCGTGGCCAGCCGGTCGAGCAGGCCGGCCAGGTCACGCCGGTGAATGTGTTTCTGCAGCAGCGTCAGGGCGGCCATGCTGCGGTGGGTCATGATGTCGTCGTCCGGAATGACGGTGACGTCAACCAGCGGGAACGGCCCGGCATACAGTCTGTCCGGCCAGTGCCGGGTCGTCAAACTCATCCAGCCAGCGGGTGGAGTACGGATAGGGGCTGCGCCTGCCGGTGTAGAACAGCACCGGAATCACCAGCGGCAGCTTTTTATGCCCCGCATCGAGATGGCGCTGCATCGCGGCCACGGCATAGCGCAGCAGGCGGAAGGCCATGTGTTTGTCCGGCGAACTCTGGTGCTCAATCAGAACGTGAATGTAGCCGTCGCCGGCGGTGGTCTTCAGGCTCCAGAGGACATCGCTGTAATAGGCCCGCAGGCTTTCCTCGACAAAGCTGCCGGATTAGAGTTTCAGGGTGCTGAGGTCGCAGACGGCGCGCAGCTCCCCCGGGAGGTGAATGGCGATAAAGTCCCGGGCGGTGTCGGGGTTTGTCAGGAAGGCCCTGAAGGCCGCGTCATGCGGTACCGGGGTGGATTTTTTCATGCGCCTGTCTGGTCAGTTCAGAAAAGACCAGCTTACCACACCGGCCGGCCTGATTCAGTGACAGCAGTTCCGTCCGCTATGAGCGAGCTGCGGACATGATGTGCTGCGGCGATTCCGCTCAAAGCTCAATCATTCTGTAAAGAATATGATTAAAATTTATCTTTGTCATACATGGAGTAAGACTAATGAATATCAATATAAGACCAGCTCAATTGTCTGACGTTGAAGGTATTTTCACTGTCAGAACATCAGTCGCCGAAAATCATCTGAGCCGTGAAGAGATGCGGGAGATGGGCATCACCGAAACTACCGTGAGCAATATGATCAAAGAGGGTCGTTGCGCATGGGTTGCGAAAGATGATGATGAAGTGGTTGGTTTTTCTATGATTTTAAGGGAGAAAGGCTCTCTTTATGGTCTTTTTGTCCTTCCTGCCTATGAAGGCAGAGGCATCGGTCGCAGCCTTACAAAGATTGCGGAACAAGAGTTGTTCAAACATCACGAAGTTGCCTGGCTGGAAACAGATAAAAACAGCCGTGCGGCCAAATTCTACATGAAACTCGGCTGGGGTAATAAGACAACATTAGATGGCGCTTTTATTCGATTAGAGAAGCAACGTGGTAGTTGACCTTCTATCTGAAGGGAAAAAGTGCGATAGCGATAGCACGACACTTCGGCAGAGGTAAAAACTTCACCGGTGAAGTTTTCTGGGCTCGAGGTTATTTCGTTTCAACCGTTGGTTTGGATGAAGCCACGGTCAGGGCGTACATACGCAACCAGGAGAGAGAAGACGAACGATACGATCAAATGAAACTGAACGTATAGCAGCCGCCCTGGGCGGCTCATGGTTTGTCGGCGCCTTTGAGGCGCTCACCCTAAAGCCTCCGGCTCTGCCGGAGGATACTTACTATTGAAAATACAATTTATTATTCCAGCCTGAGACCATCGATTAAATCGATTGTAAATGGTCTTCCAGTGGCCATAGCGTTCTGGCAAATCCCGCCAGGGAGCCCCGGAGCATAATACCCAAAATATGCCATTCATAACTTGCCGGTGCTCGATGTAAGGTCGACCACCTTTGGCGGTACCTCGTTCAGGTGGCAAAACAGGATAAATCAGTGCCCAGGCTTCATCAGGGAAATCGTAACGTGCCAAGTGAAGAAACTTCTTGTGATTAGAACATTCATCAGATTGTACAAAAAATAGTTACGGGACACAGCCTAGCCTAACGTCCGCTCCTGGCACAAAGTTGCCCCTGCTGCCTCAACGGCAGCAACGAGCGAACAGCGGAAGTTCGCAGTTGATCTCGTAGCCAAACAGTCACGTTACTAACATTGCGGCGTGTTAATCAACGGGGAGCAGATCACCCATCTCAGGTCTCTCGCAGCGCCAACAGTAATCGACTAAAGAGATCCTGAGATGTCTAAAACGCTACATTATCCGTGAACTCTATCCATTGATTTTATCAGACCTCGCATATGCCAATCGCCCACTCTTGACATAGGAGCGTCAACGCCCCTATGGAGCGGTTCTTCCGAAGCCTGAAGACCGAATGGGTGCCGACGAAGGGCTACAACAGCTTCAGCGATGCCCAAAGTGCGATAATCCGCTACAGCACGGGCTATTACAGTGCCATCCGGCCTCACTGGTATAACGGCGGTCTGACGCCCAACGAATCTGAGCGGCTGTACTACTTACAGTCTAATGCGGTGGCCAGTATTAGTGTGCCACTACAGCGCACCGTTGGGTAGTAGCTGGATGAACCGGTTCCGGCGGATACTGACGCGGTGGGAGAAAAAAGTCGGGAACTACGAAGCCATGCTGCATTTTGTCTGCGGTGTGATTGTCTGGAATAAATACCTATTGGGATGACCTCTTAGCGTTGCACTTCGAACTTGAATCCGCCATCAAGCAGTTTCAATGATCACGGGTATATAAGGGAATGAACTTAACAAACTGCAACTTGAGGTATCATGTGTATATAACAAATTACTTATCAGATGCTAATGTATAGCTATTAGATAGCTTTTGCATACTGTGCTAAAACAATACCCAGAAATTACTTATGGCTATTACAGTACGGGAAACTATTAAATATGAACTACTTAGCAATTCTTGGCACCAATTCTAAGGTGTCATCAAACCGCATGTTACTGCAATTTATGCAAGAGCACTTTAAGGAAGAGGCCCGGATAGAGCTCTGTGAAATAAAAGATCTTCCGGCTTTTTACGAAGCCGAAGATGACCAGATCCCTCAGGAAGTGGAAGCCCTGTCAGTTAAAATCCGTCAGGCTGATGGTGTGATCATCGCTACCCCAGAGTATGACCACACCATCACCGCAGCCTTAAAGAGCGCATTAGAATGGATCAGCTATACCAGTCAGGCTCTCACTGATAAACCGGTCCTGATTGTGGGAGCCTCCCATGGCGCCTTAGGCTCTTCCCGCGCTCAGGCCCATCTTCGTCAAGTTCTTGATTCCCCTGAATTATCCGCACGACTTATGCCTGCCAGCGAATTCCTGTTAGGAAAATCGCAAAGCGCCTTTGACACGGGAGGCACCTTAATCAATGAAGCTAAGCTAGCTGAACTCAATGAG
Source organism: Klebsiella sp. WOUb02 (assembly GCF_050058015.1). Taxonomy (NCBI): domain Bacteria; kingdom Pseudomonadati; phylum Pseudomonadota; class Gammaproteobacteria; order Enterobacterales; family Enterobacteriaceae; genus Klebsiella; species Klebsiella sp. WOUb02. The sequence continues at coordinate 168,396 of NZ_CP170111.1, read as the reverse complement.
ATTTTTAGAGAATTTGTTCTGTTTACTGATCTTATTACAAAATTGTTATCAGACAAGACGGTCAGCAAAAAAGACAAAAAATTCGCCTGGCAAACTCAGGGGGCATAAAAGAAATGAAATTTACTGCAATTGTAGGAACCACATCTCCGAAGTCCTATAACCGGACACTTCTTCAGTTTATGAAGACGCATTTTAATGACAAAGCTGAAATTGAACTGTTAGAAATCAACGAAGTCCCTATGTTTAACCAGGACTGTCCATCTAACAATCCACAGCTGCTGGAGATTAATGAAAAAATAGTGGCAAGCGATGGCGTCATTATTGCAACGCCAGAATATAACCACTCCATTCCTTCCAGCCTGAAAAGCGTTCTTGAATGGCTAAGCTACGAGCTTCATCCTCTGGATAGCAAGCCTGTTATGATTCTGGGCGCATCTATTGATTATCAAGGCTCTTCTCGCGCTCAGTTGCACCTTAGGCAGATACTGGATGCTCCCGGGCTCAATGCCAATGTGATGCCGGGTTACGAATTCTTGCTGGGCAATGCCAACAAGGCCTTTGACGAAAATGGTCAACTGAACGACGAAAGTACTATCAACTTTTTGGAAATCTGCGTCTTAAGATTCATGCGTTTTGCCAAAATTTCGAATCAATTAAATGAAGAAGAGGATTTCTCTTTCGTACCTGGCACCTATGAAGTACATGCCTTGGGTCATGGCGGTGCCCTTCCAATGAAGGTCTCCTTCAGTGAGAAGAAAATCGAAAGCATTTATATTGACACCGCCGGCGAAACAGAAGGTCTGGCTGACGTCGTATTTGTGAGAATTCCTGACAAGATAATCGAGGGGCAAACCCTGAATGTAGATGCGCTGTCCGGCGCATCAGAAACAAGCAACGCAGTGATCGATGGTGTTGCTAAGGCGGTTAAACTGGCTGGTGTGAACCCTGATATCCTGAAGAAACGTCCAAAACCAGCCAGTAGTTTGAATCGCGGCGATGAAGAGTACACCTGTGATGTGGTTGTGATTGGCGGCGGCGGCGCCGGCTTAAGTGCGGCGGCAACCGTCTTACAGCAAGGCAAAAGTGCCATCGTTCTTGAAAAATACCCGGCTGTTGGTGGTAACACTATTCGCACCGGTGGTCCAGTTAATGCTGCAGACCCTGAGTGGCAGAGATCTTTTCAGGAAAATCCGGGCGAAAGACATACTATCGAAGCGCTATTAAACACGGATGAACGTGATATTCACCAGGAATACCTGGCTGACTTCAGAGCGCTGAAAAACGAATTTGCTATCTACCATGCACATTTTGGCGATAACAAGGGCTTTCTGTTTGACTCTCCACTGCTACACAGAATGCAGACCTATTTCGGTGGTAAACGTACTGACCTCCAGGGAAACAGCATCTATGGTCAATACGACCTGGTTAAGATCTTAACCGATAGAGCCTTAGAGAGCGTTAAATGGCTTGAAGACATCGGTGTTGAGTTTAACAAAGACATCGTTTTTGCTCCTGTTGGCGCGCTATGGCGTAGGGGGCACAAACCAGTCAAAAAATATGGTACCGCCTTTATTCTTGCTTTAAGCAAATATATTGAAGATATGTCTGGCACCATTATTACCGATAGCCCGGCAAAAGAATTTCTCATCGAAAATGGTGAAATTAAAGGGATTATCGCTACAGGCGTGAACGGACAAAAAATTACCGTTCATGCTAAAGCGGTTGTTCTGGCCAGCGGTGGTTTTGGCGCTAATACCAGGATGCTAAAACAGTACAACACATACTGGAGCCACATTGCTGACGATATCAAGACAACTAATTCCTATGCTATGACAGGTGACGGTATCCTTCTTGGCCAGTCAGTGGGCGCAAGCTTAACGGGTATGGGCTTCACCCAGATGATGCCAGTTGCCGACCCGAATACAGGTGAGCTCTTCAGCGGTATTCAGGTGCCGCCAGAGAACTTCGTCATTGTGAATAAACAGGGCAAACGTTTCATCAATGAATTTGCCGGGCGTGACGTTTTAACCAAAGCTGCGCTTGCTGAAGGTGGCCTCTTCTATCTGATTGCTGATGATGAGATCAAGAAAACTGCTGCGAATACCAGTCAGGAGAAAATTGACCGTCAAGTTGAAGCCGGTACTCTCTTTAGAGCTGATACGCTTGAAGAGCTGGCGATTAAAGTAGGCATGGATCCAGACATACTGGTGGATACCGTCAACAAATACAATAGCTATGTTGAGGCAGGTGAAGATCCTGAATTCCACAAAGATACATTTAGCCTGAAAGTAGAAAAAGCACCTTTCTATGCAACACCCAGACAACCCGCTGTTCACCATACAATGGGCGGTCTGAAGGTTGATGCCGCCACTAGGGTTCTGGATGAACACGGCCAACCGATTAAGAACCTCTATGCTGCCGGGGAAGTCGCAGGGGGTATCCATGCCGGTAACCGTCTCGGTGGTAATGCACTGGCTGATATCTTTACTTTTGGCCGAATTGCAGGCCAAACGGCTATTGCAGAAATGAACTAAAACGCGGGTAGAGTCCAAAGGCGTGGTGTAAATTCGGCAGGATGGTGATAGCCATCGGCTTATCCGGTAAAGTAATGGTTGTGAAGACAATTATCTTAAGAGGAACAAACCGATGGCTGACCACAGCATGACATTCATGCAACCCGGTGGTGAAGACTTTTGCGTGAACTCACCGAATTTATGCTCAACCGCATCATGGAAGCCGATGTTACTCAGCGTATCAACGCACAGCCTCATGAACGCAGTGATGAGCGTGAGACCTACCGCAACGGCTAAATGAGAATACCAATGGGCTGTTGAGGCAGTTTATCCCCAAAGGAACTGACCTGACAGCAGTGACGGATGATGAGCTCCGCAAGTACCAGGGAGCACTGAACAGCAGGCCACGAAAATGCCTCGAATTCCGGCAGCCTTCAGTGGTCTTTGCAGAGTTAAGAAAGGCGGCTTAGCGTTGCACTTCGAACTTGAATCCGCCTATTCCATATACAGCATGTGAATGGCTATATCAGTCGTTTAAAAGGCTGGATGAAGCGATTTCATGGTGTAGGGACTGCATATCTGCCGAATTATCTGGCCTGGAGGCGGCTGTTTGAGACCACCGTAATTGATGTGAAAGTCTGGCTACAAATTGCATTACGGCATAACCAACATACTTTGCAAACATAGCCGGTTTTCATCATACACACGCTGTATCTCCGTTTTCAGCAGGTGGTCACGCTGTTCACGCGGGCTGCGCCTGTCCGGATGCATGCGGTGGTGCTGATACCGGTAATACGTCGACGGGGCGATATCCAGTTCCTGGCATACCGGTCCGACCCCATGCTCATTACGCAGGGTATCCACCAGAGGGGCTATTTTTTCCAGAGGCGGTCGAACTCCGCCTTCGCAAAATAAGCGGAAGCCTGTCGCAGGATATCGTTACTGCGGCGAAGTTCGCGGTTTTCCCGTTCCAGCTCCTTAAGACGCTGGCGTTCGGTGGCAGTGAGTCCGCCGTCACCGGCATCACGTTCATGCTGGCGAAGCCAGGTGCGAAGCGTCTCCGGTGTACAGCCGATTTTGGGGGCAACAGAGCTGATGGCAGCCCATTGTGAGTCATAGTCGTTCTGGCCTTCGATAACCAGACGAACGGCCCGCTGACGGACCTCAGGGGAAAAGCGCGTATTTTTAGTCATCCTGTTTACCTCTCTCTCAAAGAGTTTAGTCTCCAGGATTCCCGGGGCGGTTCATTCAGGTTAGGGACTCTGCGGTTTTGATTAATCAGCGCGTCAATACCGCCTTCTTCAGCCAGCTCCTGATAGCGATAAAAGGTGTCGCGTGACACGCCCATGATTTTACAGGCTTTTGAAACGTTACCGAGTTCTTCGGCCAGATTGAGCAGGCCGGCTTTGTGTTTGATGATGGGATTGTTAGTATAAAGCATGAGAGTTACCTCGCGTTTTGTATAAGGATTCGACACCCATATCAAAACCGGTAACTCTCAACCTTTCAAGGCTCAGTGTCAGATCAAGTCGCGACTAATACAGTTAATATCCGGCTCATGCCGACTCCTTAATCACTTCCACAAGCCCGATGCGGGGCAGCACCGAACGATATTTTTCATTAAAATTCCCGCGCTTCTGCCTTTCACCTTTTTCGTAATCTTTTAACGGGTTAAAGCGGCACGGTTCACTGAACAAAATTAAAGGTAAAGGGGCTCTGAAGTTAAGTTTGTACGGTCCGGACACGTCATCAGGATCATCAGGACTGGTGTACCGGATATTAACGTTAACAGCAGGAAAGTTACTTTCCCGGATGAAACGAAACTTCCTCAGTTGCTCATCTTCATGACAGACCTCTTCATTGAGCGATGACAACATCATGATTTCCTCAATGCGCTCCTGCTTCAGTCGCTTAACATCCTGTATTGTCAGCCTGATATCAGGCTTTAATTCCGTTATTTCTCTGCGTAAGCGATCAATAACCGTTTCCAGGCGGGTGAACTTATGAACGACCGGAATTTGCCAGGTGAAACCGAGAGTGCGAATTTTCTCAGTCACGATGCGGATGTTACGGGATACCTGCAGGGTCACCAGCCACGGGCAAACCTGATGCAGTATTTCTGACCGGGAGTCCTTGTATTGAGTGATACCTTTGACCGCATCAGCAAAGTTGTCGCGAAGGCGGTTGATTTCACCCACCAGCGCCGTCACCTGGTCATGATTGTTGTTGACCACAATAAACCCGGGATATTTGCGGGTGATTTTGGTTGAATAAGGTTCATTTTTAGCCTGGCCTTTATCAACCCGCTGCTGCCGGTAGATATCCACCAGAGTGTTGAGATCGGGCACCGAGTGAGTCACCTTAATTTCCTGTGGGGGATGATACTCCTCTATGCTTCGTGGTTCCGGGAGCGAAGCAAGGTAAGATGATCCGATCTCGCTGTCCCCGAGTAAACTGTGCAGCTCATCTAGTTTGCGTAGTTGCTCTTCATTGTAATGTGCGAAGTCAGTATTCATATCATCACCCGATCATGTTTCCCGAGGTCGGACGTTAGTCGTTAAACGAACTCGGGTAAAGTCTTAAACGTCAGCCACACCGGCAGCCGACGTCCGTCCTGACACACACGAATCAACCAGTATCGTGTTTTCTCCATCGACACGAGCCAGTAACCAGCAGGGACAGGTCGGTTAATCGTTATCTGCTTCAGCCCGTAAAATCCCCACGAAATTATCAATCGCCCGGTGTGTTCGCTGAAATAGATCCTGAAAGACGGATAAAGTAGCCAGAATGCCGTCAAGAAGAGATACCAGGAATACGGAACCGTCATCTGCAGGATTTCATAGTTACGTAGCGTCGCTGTAATGAGACCAAGGCTTAATACTGCCCCGATCCCGGCATAGGCTTTAAACGATGCGCTTTCGTAGTTCTTCCAGCTAGGCTGTGTCCCTTAACCCAATAGTCGCTTTAAAAACAACCGAACAGAGCCTAATTTGTATTAGTCGCGACTTGATCTGACACTGAGCCTTGAAAGGCTGAGAGTTACCGGTTTTGATATGGGTGTCGAATCCTTATACAAAACGCGAGGTAACTCTCATGCTTTATACTAACAATCCCATCATCAAACACAAAGCCGGCCTGCTCAATCTGGCCGAAGAACTCGGTAACGTTTCAAAAGCCTGTAAAATCATGGGTGTGTCACGCGACACCTTTTATCGTTATCAGGAGCTGGCTGAAGAAGGCGGTATTGACGCGCTGATTAATCAAAACCGCAGAGTCCCTAACCTGAAGAACCGCGCCGATGAAGCCACTGAACACGCGGTTGTTGAGTACGCCGTTGAGTTCCCGGCTCATGGTCAGCACCGGACCAGTAATGAACTGCGTAAAAAAGGCGTGTTTATCTCCGGCAGCGGCGTGCGCTCCATCTGGCAACGACACGACCTGGAGAACTTCCGTAAGCGCCTGAAGGCGCTTGAGGCAAAAGTCGCCAGAGAAGGCATCGTGCTGACCGACGCTCAAATCGCAGCGCTGGAGAAGAAGGCGCTCGATGACGAGGCCAGCGGTGAAATCGAGACGGCACATCCGGGGTATCTGGGATCGCAGGATACCTTCTGCGTGGGCAATCTGAAAGGTGTGGGCCGTATCTACCAGCAGACGTTCGTGGATACGTACTCAAAAGTGGCGCACTGCAAGCTGTATACGACTAAAACGCCGATCACTGCCGCTGACCTGCTCAATGATCGCGTCCTGCCGTTCTACGAGTCTCAGGGACTGCCAATGCTGAGAATACAGACCGACAGGGGGACGGAGTACTGTGGCAAAGTGGAGCAGCATGATTATCAGCTTTATCTGGCCATCAACGATATCGACCATACGAAAACGAAGGCGATGTCTCCGCAGACGAACGGTATCGGTATCTGCGAGCGGTTCCATAAAACCATTTTGCAGGAATTTTATCAGGTTACGTTCCGCAAGAAGCTCTATGCAGACGTGGAAAGCCTGCAAAGGGAGCTGGACAACTGGTTGTGGCATTACAATAATGAGCGAACTCATCAGGGGAAAATGTGCTGCGGACGTACGCCAGTGGCGACTTTACTTGATGGAAAACGGGTCTGGGCAGAAAAAAATCTGAACCAGATTTAATCTGACAGACACCTGTATAAATAACCGGTAACTGTCAGATCAGGTCTGAGCTAATACATATTAGTTGACCACAACACGTGACTAACCGGCCTGCCGATGATACGGCCAACGGCGCTGATCTGTTCGGGACTCCACAGCCAGTTTAGCGCAGCCTCAACAAAGAAGACCGTATCCTCGTGCATCCTGCGTTTGCCGGCCCCTTTACGGCGGCAGGTTCTGAGCTTCTGTGCCGCGGCTGGCTGGTAGCCATCTACAGAACGATTACGACGCAGTTCCCGCGAGACCGTTGATTTGCTGACGCCTAAGCGGCGGGCAATCTCTGCCTGACTCACTTTATCTTCACACAACACTTCACTATATAAGCTGTTTCCTGATTCACCAGCGCCCATGCCATTCGCGCATTTTTGTTCGCCAGTGCCACCACCGCTTTATTGCACTGAACAGCAGGCCACGAAAATGCCTCGGATTCCGGCAGCCTTCAGTGGTCTTTGCAGAATTAAGACAGGCGGCTTAGAGGATATCCCAATAGGTGCTTATTCCAGACAATGACACCGCAGACAAAATGCAGCATGGCTTCGTAGTTCCCGACTTTTTTCTCCCACCGCGTCAGTATCCGCCGGAACCGGTTCATCCAGCTATGCGTTCTTTCCACTACCCAACGGTGCGCTTTAAATTCTGTCGTTCTGAGGGCTTCTGACTCCTCTTTCCGTGACTGTATATGAGGTTCATACCGACGAAGCTTCAGATATGCCGCAAGCCATTCGGCTTCATAACCTTTGTCCATACACAGTCTCAACCTTTTACCGGGTCGGCCCGTCTGAAGTGCATCAGGCGTCTCTGCAACTAACCGGATATCGTGAGTATTGGCTCCGCTGACAACGACTGAGAGTGGCAGACCGTTACCATCGGTCATCAGACTGCGTTTTACTCCCTGTTTTCCCCGGTCAGTGGGGTTGCGCCCCGTTTTTTTGAGCCTGAAAGCGGCGATTTTGTCATGCAACCATCCATCGACAACCATGACCAGTCAATGGCATCAGGCTTCTCACAGGCCAGCAATCCGTTCTGCCAGAACCGCTCGAAAACGCCGGCATCCCGCCACTCCTGGAAACGACGATGGGCTGAGCTTGATGAGCAAATACCTGTCACATTCAGCGCATTCCACTGACACCCTGTTCTGAGCACGAAGAAAATGGCGTTCATCGCGGCACGATTATCAACACGCCTGCGATGCGTGCCCAACGGATGGTTGGTCTTGTGTTACGGGAGCAGTGGTGCCATTTTTTCCCAGAGTTCATCGCTAATCTGCCATTTAATGCCTGCCATGCTTTTCCCTCATCAATTACCGTAACGCAGTATACTGCAATTCCTTTTGGGATAGGCTCTTAGTCGCGACTTGATCTGACACTGAGCCTTGAAAGGTTGAGAGTTACCGGTTTTGATATGGGTGTCGAATCCTTTTATAACCGGAGCAGCTTGCGGGATACCCCCGGGCAAAAAATCAAAACTTCCAAGCGTACGCTACGCCGACGATGTTCTGACTCATCTTGATGTTGGATTCACCGCCACCAAAGGTCTGAGAAATTGAGTTACGTCCTTTGACCGTTTTTTCGAAGCCATGTGTATAGGCCATACTCAGTTCGCTATCCGATCGCATACTCCAAGTCAAACCGATACTAGCATGATCCTGAATAACGCCGGGCGCAAGAATGTTTAGAAAGGTTTGGTTGCCCGATATCGGTTGATCGGCATGACTATAACCGCCACGAATGGTCAGCGTTGGCGTAAGCGCATAGCTGGCCGCGAATTTATAGACCGTGATATCTCGCCAACCAAACCCCGGACCATTCGCTGAGCCGAACCGATTTCCGGCAAATAGAGAAGCGGCATCAAAATCGTTGCCGACAGACCTGACGTGACCATACCGGATCTCCTGAATATCAGCACCCAGGGTCAAACGTGGAGTCAGCTTATACGCCACGCCGACACCATAGTTCTCCGGAACATCAAAGCTACCGCCGTTGGCGAATAATCCCGCGTAGCGATCAAACTTTCTAGCCTTTATTTTTGACGACCAGACAGCCCCCAAAGTGAGGACATCGGTTAATTGCCCCTGCCAACCGAGCCGTAAGCCAACGCCTAGCGAATTATCATGTCCTCGCTCGCTCATATTGGCACTGTCGCTAGAAAACTGTGGGTTGGCGAATGCACTCAACCCTTTGGCGGAGAAGCTCTGATAGACAATGTTCAGCGCAATGCCGAAAGCGTTTCGTTCAGTAAACTTGTAGGCCACCGATGGCGTGATAAACACCTGTGATAAATTAACACCGGCGCTGCCACGACTGCCAAATGCGGCATAGGGATTACTTTTGTATTCGGTGTTCATACCGCCGTTAGCATACACCGCAACGCCTACGCCAAAACGATCGGTTAATTGTTTGATTACCCCGAATTCCGGCAGCAAAAAAACGCGTCTGGCATTGCCTTTATAATGACCATTAGCACCCGCGCCATTACCCTCTATTTCCGCAACGCGTTCAGGTGCAAATAACGTTGCGCCGATATCAAACCGGTTGCCGATCCAGACAGTACCGGCCGGGTTGTTAGCGGCGGCTAACGCATCCTGCGGCATGGCAATGCTGACGCCGGCCTGCCCCTGGATTTTGATGCCGTTACCGTGAAAGAGATAGCCATTGGTAGCAAATGCGTCAGGACTGACGATGCCGGCCAGCGCCATCAGCCTGGCAAGATGATGTAATGCTAACTTCATGGATGATACTCTCCGTGAGCCTGAGTAGCAGGAGTCTTTTTGAGTGCATTAATTTAATACAATACATAAACTTTAATTAGAATTTAAAACCATTATTGTATTTCTTTCCGTTATATACGACGATGGCTGACATCGGTTATATACCAGTAATCATTGAAACTGCTTCATCGAGAATTCAGATAATGTTCTCGTCAATTAAAAGGTAGAGGGCGTCCCGGGAATCTAATACAAATAAGGATCTGGCAGTCTGAGTTCGCAGACATAACACTCTCCCGGCGGATAGTGCCGCTCATCTCGGGGCCCACCGATTAAATCGCACCTTCCCTAATGCTATATTCAGCATAACAAATGTGAAAACGGGTATCCAGTGACGCCAGTGCTAATAAAAGGTGGCGGCTTTATGCCAATTTCGCAGGTCTTATTTAACATATATTAAACGTTGCACGGCATTATCTAACGTTTTTCTCCGCGAAGAAATAAAAAGATGTCGTGAATATTTTGTTAGGTTAAATCAGTCTATCTTTATTATGAACAGGGCAGCCTGGCGGCTGCAAATTGAAAACCCCGCCGTCTGCCTGACGCTGAGTTGCCATACTCTGTGTGAAATATGTATGATCTGAATACATATTTTCTTAAGGGCGGGTTCAAGTTCGAAGTGCAACGCTAAGCCGCCTTTCTTAACTCTGCAAAGACCACTGAAGGCTGCCGGAATTCGAGGCATTTTCGTGGCCTGCTGTTCAGTGCTCCCTGGTACTTGCGGAGCTCATCATCCGTCACTGCTGTCAGGTCAGTTCCTTTGGGGATAAACTGCCTCAACAGCCCATTGGTATTCTCATTTAGCCCACGTTCCCACGAAGCATAGGGGTGAGCGAAGCAGGTTTCCGTTTCCAGGGCCGCTGCGATCTCTTTGTGCTGAGTAAACTCCCCGCCATTGTCGAACGTGATGGTATGGCAGACATCTTTGTAGCCGCTCAGCATCGAGATAATGGCTGTGGCCACTTCGCCTGAATCTTTCGAAAACACCTTTTTCGTCAGATAAATACGGCTTTTACGCTCGACCAGCGTCACGATGGATCCGGTGCCTTGTTTACCCGGAACCAGATCCGCTTCCCGGTCACCCGGTCGGGTACGAGCATCAACAACGGCCGGTCTCTGCTCGATGGATACGGCGTCAGGTATCGGACTTCGCTTTTTACCATAGCCTTTGCGATAGCGGCGTTTACCCTGCCGGAGGAGCTTGTATAGTTCGCCGCCACTGGCTTTATCAGCCTGAACATGCTGGTAAATCCACTCGTGACTAACCGGCATGCCGATGATACGGCCAACGGCGCTGATCTGTTCCGGACTCCACAGCCAGTTTAGCGCAGCCTCAACAAAGAAGACCGTATCCTCGTGCATCCTGCGTTTGCCGGCCCCTTTACGGCGGCTGGTACTGAGCTTCTGTGCTACCGCTGGCTGGTAGCCATCTACAGAACGATTACGACGCAGTTCCCGCGAGACCGTTGATTTGCTGACGCCTGAGCGGCGGGCAATCTCTGCCTGACTCACTTTATCTTCACACAACAGGGCTATCTGGTATCGTAACCCTTCGGTTAGCTGCTGATATTTCATCGTGACTCGCCCATCTTTGGTCGGAAGAGCAGGATAGCTTATCGGCAGCTAACCGTCCCTCCATCCACATGACCGAGCGTTGCACTTATTATCTGAATTCGCGCTTCAGCATTAAAAGTAAAAATCTGCGTGGCGTCACAAAATGGCATGCAGGATGAACGTGGGGCTTGCCAGCTTGCTCAAAGGCGTCCATTCTGCACCCATCAATCGGATTGTTACCGTATTTGAGTTTCTCAGATATGGGCAAAACCTGAACCCTGTATTTTCTTTAGCGAAAAAAGCGGGGTTCAGGTTTTTTTTTGCACTTAAAACACTGTCGGGCATCCATGGTATGGATTCGCTTGAGCGGTTACTGAATATGAAGGATAGGCAATGAAATACAAAACATTCGCCAATGAAATTCTTGAAGGCGTCGGCGGACGCGGCAACGTGAACAGTGTTATCCACTGTGCGACCCGGCTGCGCTTTAAGTTGAAAGACCATAAAAAAGCAGATGCGGAGGCACTTAAAAACAATGCCGGCGTGATCATGGTAGTGGAAAGCGGTGGGCAGTTTCAGGTGGTGATTGGGAACCATGTAAGCGAGGTGTATCAAGACCTGCTCGATGTTTCCGGCATCGGCGAACGCTCCGCAGGAAATACGGAAGAGACGGAAGGCGAGAGCAAGGAAAATATCCTGTCGCGCTTCATCGATATTATTTCCGGTATCTTCACGCCGCTGATGGGAATTATGGCCGCCTCCGGGATACTGAAAGGTTTCCTGGCTCTGTGTCTGGCCTGCGGCTGGATGTCGATGGACAGCGGGAACTATAAGCTGTTTTTTGCCGCCAGCGATTCGCTGTTCTATTTCTTCCCGATTATTCTGGGCTATACCGCCGGGAAAAAATTCGGCGGCAACGCCTTTGTGACGATGGCGATTGGCGGCGCGCTGGTTCATCCGACGATGATTGAGGCGTTTAACGCCACGTCGGCGGCGAATTATCAGCCGCTGCACTTTATCGGTATTCCGATCACCTTTATCAATTACTCATCCTCGGTGATTCCGATTATTTTCGCCTCGTGGGTTTCCTGTCGGTTGGAAAAACCGCTGAAGGCGTTCCTGCATGCCCATGTGCGCAACTTCCTGACCCCCGCCTTCTGCCTGCTGATCACCGTGCCTCTGACGTTCCTGCTGATCGGGCCGGTCACTACCTGGCTGAGTCATCAGCTGGCGCATGGCTATCTGCTGATCTACGGCGCGAGTTCGACCCTCGCCGGCGGCTTTATGGGCGCGGTGTGGCAGGTGCTGGTGATTTTCGGTCTGCACTGGGGCTTTGTGCCGTTGATGATCAACAACTTCAGCGCGCTGGGCCACGACAGTATGATCGCGTGCCTGACCCCGGCGGTGCTGGCGCAAGCGGGCGCGGCGCTGGGCGTATTCCTGCGAACTAAGGATATGAAGCTTAAAGGCATCGCCGGTTCGGCGTTCCCTGCAGGGATCTTCGGCATTACCGAACCGGCCATCTACGGTGTCACCTTGCCTCTGCGCCGTCCGTTTATTCTGGGCTGCGTCGGCGGGGCGCTGGGCGGCGGCATCGCCGGTTATTTCGGCACCACCCAATACTCCTTCGGACTGCCCAGCATCTTCACTTTCACCCAGATCATTCCCGCCAGCGGCATAGATATCTCGGTGTGGGGCGGCATTATCGGCACCTTGGTGGCGTTCAGCTTCTCCGCGCTGGCGACCTGGCTGTTCGGCGTGAAGCAGGAAGCCGCTCCGGCTGAAACTGCGCCGCAAGTTGCTTCCGTGCCCGCCCAGGCCATTCTGCGCCAACAGACCATTAACGCTCCTATTCACGGCGAAATTCTGCCGCTGGAGCAGGTAAGCGATGAGACTTTCGCAAGCGGGCTGATGGGCAAAGGTATCGCCATCAAGCCGCTGACCGGCCGGGTGGTGTCACCGGTCAACGGCACCGTAGCGTCGCTGTTCAAGACTAACCACGCCATTGGACTGGCCGCCGACGACGGCGCGGAAATCCTGATCCACGTCGGCATCAACACCGTCAAGCTGGACGGCCAGCACTTCACGCCGCGCGTCAAAGTAGGCGACGAGGTCAAAGTGGGTGACGTGATGGTGGAGTTCGACCAACAGGCAATCGAGGCGGCGGGTTATGAGACTACGACGCCGATCATTATTACCAATACCGAAGATTACATTGACGTCCTGCCCGTGGCCGACGGTGCGGTGCAGGAGAGTGCGCCGCTGTTGAAGCTGGTGCGTTGAGACTGACGATAAGGAAGAGAAGAAATGAGTCATCGATTTCCGAAAGACTTTTTGTGGGGCGGCGCGGTTGCCGCCAATCAGGTGGAAGGGGCTTACGCCACCGACGGCAAAGGGCTGTCCACCTCGGATCTGAACCCGCAAGGGGTGTTCGGGCCGATCGTCGAGCGCACGCCGGGCGACAGCAATATTAAAGACGTCGCCATCGATTTTTATCACCGCTACCCTCAGGATATCGCACTGTTCGCCGAAATGGGCTTCACGGTGCTGCGTACCTCCATCGCCTGGACGCGCATTTTCCCGCAGGGCGACGAAGAGACGCCGAACGAAGCCGGTCTGGCGTTCTATGACCGGCTGTTTGACGAGCTGGTAAAGCACAACATTCAGCCGTTAGTGACATTGTCACACTACGAAATGCCGGTCGGACTGGTGAAAAAATACGGCGGCTGGGGCAGCCGCAAAACCATCGAGTTCTTCGAGCGCTACGCCCGTGCGGTGTTCCAGCGCTTTGGCAGCAAGGTGAAATACTGGCTGACCTTCAACGAAATCAACATGTCGCTGCACGAGCCATTCACCGGCGTGGGACTGTCGCGCGACAGTTCGCGGCAGCAGGTCTATCAGGCGATTCACCACCAGTTGGTCGCCAGCGCCAAGGCGGTGAAAGCCTGCCACGAGATCATTCCCGACGCCAAAATCGGCAACATGCTGCTGGGCGGCATTCTCTATCCGCTGACCTGCAAGCCGTCCGACGTGATGAAAAGTCTGGAGCAGAACCGCGAATGGCAGTTCTTCGGCGACGTGCAGGCGCGCGGCGCCTACCCGGCCTACATGTCGCGCTTCTTTAAGGAACGCGGTATTACGCTGGAGATCACTGACGAGGACCGTCAGGCGCTGAAAGAAACCGTCGACTTTGTCTCGTTCAGCTACTACATGAGCGGATGCGCCAGCGCCGATGAAGCGGAGATGGAAAAAGCGCGCGGCAACATTCTGGACATCATTCCCAACCCGCATCTGAAAAGCTCGGAATGGGGCTGGCAGATCGACCCGGAAGGGCTGCGCTACCTGCTCAACGTGCTGTACGACCGCTACCAGAAGCCACTGTTCATCGTGGAAAACGGGCTGGGGGCGAAGGACAAACTGGAAGCCGACAGCAGCATCAACGACGACTACCGCATCCAGTACCTGAACGACCATCTGGTGCAGGTGGCGGAAGCGCTGGAAGACGGCGTTGAAGTACTGGGCTACACCAGTTGGGGACCGATCGATCTGGTCAGCGCCTCGAAGGCTGAACTGTCGAAACGCTACGGTTTTATTTACGTCGATCGTGACGACGCGGGAAACGGCACGCTGGAACGTCGGCGCAAAAAGAGCTTCCACTGGTATGCGGAAGTGATCAAAAGCCGGGGCAACGCGTTGAAATAAGGTTACGCGGATGAGTCCCACCACCCGGACACATTTCTACGACGAGTGACAGCGGCTGTTTATCAGCGGCGAACGGCAGTAGGTGTCGTGGGCCTCCAACGTGTGGCTGGCACTGGCGCAGGTATTGCCTGAGCCTCAAAAGCGCCGCCGTGTTGCAACAGACGATGGCGCATGAGGGCGCGGTGCGACCGCTGACGCACTACCTGTACCACCACATGGTGGACGCCCTAGTACAGAGCGGATTGCCGCAGCAGGCGCGGCAACTGGTGAAAAGTTATTGAGGAGGAATGATCAACGCGGGGGCGGATACGTTCTGGGAAGCATTTGACCCGGAAAAAACACTGGCGTCACCCTATGGTAATCAGCAAATAAATATTTTTTGCCATGCCTGGAGTTGTACGCCAAGTTATTTTATTCGCCACCCTTTACGGCGCAGAAAATATAACAACCAAGGGAACATCAAATACGCGTTATAAAAATAGCCAGCGCGGGCATAACGCTGGTTTGATTGATGATTAACGAACTAAGAGTGCCGACCCAGGGCATCAGGCGTTCTTATTATCTCAAAATAGAGCAACTCTACAGGGGTAATGATGATGAATAAAAATAACAAACTCAAATTAAGTGTATTGCTAATTTCCTCCGCGATTTTTTCCAATAGTGCTATGGCGGCGAAACTCACTGTTGAGCAGCGGCTGGAATTATTGGAGAAGCAGTTAGCGGAAAACCAGCAGGAATTACAATCGACGAAACAGGAATTGCGTAAATATAAAGCCGTCTTTGACCTCCAGCCGGTTGCTGGCGGGGCCGGAACCGTTGCCGCCGCGCCGACCGCCGCCGCTGCGGAGAGCGTTCCTGTTGCCGTGAGCGGCACCACGCCAGCACAGGGCGTCACGCTGGCGGACATCAGCAAATACGTTAAGAATGACATCGGCTTCGAGTACTCTGGTTACTTCCGCTCCGGTTGGTCCACCGGCACGCGCGGCGCGCCGAAGTCCTACGCCATTGGTTCGTTGGGCCGCTTCGGGCAGGAAAACAGCGCTTGGTTTGACTTGCAGCTGTCGCAGAAAGTGTACGACTACGGCGGCAAAGTGGCGAAGGCGGTGGTGATGCTGGACGGCAACGTCGGCCAGCAGTATTCCAGCGGCTGGTTTGACAAAGATTCGGAAAACCTGTTGCAGTTCTCCGATATCTACCTGACCACCAAAGGGTTCCTGCCGTTTGCACCGGAAGCGAATTTCTGGGTGGGTAAACATAACCTGCCGGTGTATGAAATCCAGATGCTGGACTGGAAAAGCCACCGTACCAACGCGGGCTCCGGCGTTGGGATAGAAAACTGGCAGCTGGGCCCCGGCAAGCTGAATATATCGCTGACCCGCGAGGACATTAATGCCCACGCGGTGGATTACGCCACCTCCGGCAATACCCAGCAGGTGAACACTAACAGCGTCGAGGCGCGTTATAAGGAGATCCCTCTGTGGGATAAAGCCACGCTGGAAGTCTTCGGCCGCTATGCCATGCCGAATGAAACTAACAGCAACCATAAAAATGAGGACGACGGCAGCTATTACAGCGTGAAAGATGCTTGGCATGCCGGACTTATTTTGCGCCAGAACTTCAACGGCGGCGGATTTAATGAGCTGACGCTGCAAGGGGCGAATAATTCCATCGCCAGCGGCTACGGCCTGATTTCCGATTCCAACCCGACTTACAGTTATAACGACCAATACTACGGCGAGCACAATAACGGCAAGGCCTACCGTATTATTTCGCAGGGTGAAAACTATCTTCATCCTGATGTGATTATGGCCCATGCGCTGGTTTATGCGCACGGTAATGATGTTTACGACTATAACACCGGCGCCCACACTGACTTTAATTCCTACCGCGCCGTCGTGCGTCCGGCTTATATCTGGGATAACAACAATCAGACCGGTGTGGAATTGGGATGGTTCGATCAGAAAAATAAAGTCGGCAGCACGGAATATCATGAGTCCGCTTATAAAACCACGCTCTACCATGCCCTCAAGGTGGATACCAGCATACTGACATCGCGCCCGGAAATTCGTTTCTATGGCACCTACCTGAAAGTGAAGGATAACGGCATCAGCCAGTTTGAATTTGCCGACGCGAAGAACGATCAGTTCACCGTCGGTGTACAGGCGGAGGTGTGGTGGAAATAACGAGACGGTAACTGGCGGATTCAAGTTCATGGTTAGGAATGGAAAAAAATTTTAAAAACTCACTGACCATGAACACTGGATTCAGAAACGCAGTGATGGTGTGTTGTCGGGAAAATTATGGCAATAAAATGCTGTTTTCGGTGTGTTTTTAATCGGAAACCCATTTTTCGGGCGCACCTATCCTGCGGCCTGTGTCAGAAGCCATTGTTTTCTGGCGATCCCGTGGAGCCTTTCCGCCACTAACTCCGTGACATTCCTGCCGGCCTGTGCGCTGACAAAGTGCAGCCGGTTGCCACAGAGGATGCATTTATACGGGGCCGTACGCAGGGATCCTTTCAACAGCGAGGCGAAGCCAGATATATGTGTGTGGCTACTTCGTCAGAAAAAGATCTGCCGGTGCTTGCATCGGGGAGGTGTCCATATAGCTATTTAGTCATGGTCAGTGAGTTTTTAAACCGTTTTTCCAGATCGCCGATTCCTAACCATCAAGAATGTGAAACGGCTCACGCCTCTCAGGCGATAGCAGATTATTACTATTCCTTAGCGAAACGTTCATGACGTCTCTTTGTACAAGAAGGTAACTTTGCTCGCGTCTAAACGAGAATATTGCTGCACAAAGGAAGGAAGGGTTATCATGATAAAATCAAATAAAAATTACTCTATAAGCTGTCTGTTCTTTCTGTTCTTCTTTATTGGCTGGGGATGTTGTTTTCCCTATTTATCACTGTGGCTGACGGAAACCATCGGCATTAACTATACCGATGTGGGTCTGGTTTATTCATTCACTGCGATTGTTGCCGTTTGTGTTCAGCCACTATTCGGATTTGTTTCCGATAAATTAATTTATCGTAAGAATCTGATGTGGATGTTGGCGATAATTATCACCTTATTCGCACCCTACTGGATTTACATCTTCGCACCCCTGTTAAAATTTAACGTCTTTGTCGGAGCACTGGCGGGCGGCATATATATTGGTATGGCCTACGGTGCAGGCTGCGGTATTTGCGAAGCCTACATTGATAAGGTCAGCCGCGCTTCCGGGTTTGAGTTTGGGCGTGCCAGAATGTTTGGCGGTATTGGTGCAGCTATCGGGACCTTTGCGGCCGGTAAGCTCTATGGTGTCGACCAGAATATGATTTTCTGGATGGCCAGCTGTGCCGGCGTTTGTTTGCTGATTATTGTGTGGAAAATGCAGATTAACACCGATAAGCAAGGGGAAATGCAGGTCGGTAAAACGTCGCCAGTCACCTTGAGCGATGCCATCCTGCTGCTGAAAATGAAAAAATTCTGGTTCTTCGCCATGTACATGGTTGGCGTCGGTGCGATTTATGAGACCTACGATCAGCAATTCGCTATCTATTACAGCCACTTCTTTGAGAGTAAAGCGCACGGTGCGGAAGTTTTCGGTTATTTAACCACGGGTCAGATTTTCCTTGATGCGGTGGTGATGTTCTTCGCCCCGTGGTTCGTCAATAAAATCGGTCCGAAAAATGCCCTGCTCTACTGCGGATTGATCATGAGCCTGCGCATTATTGGCTCCGCCTGGGCTGTCGGCCCGGTCTCTATTAGCTTGATTAAACTTCTCCACGGCTTTGAAAGCTCGGTTCTGCTTGTTGCGGCATTAAAATATATTTTTGCCAATTTCACACCTCTGCTTTCCGCTACCGTTTATTTAATCGGGTTCCAGTTCTCGAAAAGCTTTAGCTCTATTTTCCTTTCTACTGGCATTGGTCATATGTACCAGAACATAGGTTTTACCAGCAGCTATATCGTTCTCGGCGGTATTGCACTGTGTTTCACGCTTATTTCGTTTATTACGCTGGACAGTAACCGTATTTTTACTCCCCCCCCGGTATCCGTGCATTAATTTAAGGAGATGATTTTTATGTCTGCTCTCTATTATGGCGTTGCTTATTACGATGAATATATGCCGGAAGACCGGCTGGCGAAAGATATCGCCTTAATGCGCAAAACGGGCATTAACGTGGTACGTATTGCTGAGTCCACCTGGAGCACCCTTGAACCGCAAGAAGGTGAGTATAACTTCTATCATATCGACCGGGTGTTGGATGCGATGCATGAGGCCGGGATCGCGGTGATCATCGGCACGCCAACCTACGCCGTTCCCGCCTGGCTGGCGACCAAACACCCGGACATTCTGGTCACCACCGTCGAGGGGCAGCAAAAGTATGGCCCGCGGCAGATCATGGATATCGTCAACCCGACCTTTCGCCGCTATGCCGAAAAAATTATCCGTACCTTGATGAAGCACGTGCAGCATCATCCCGCGATTATCGGCTGGCAGCTGGATAACGAAACTAAGCATTATGACAATATCGGCCGCTACATGCAGGAGGGCTTCGTTCGCAGCCTACAGGAGAAATACCCCTCTCTCGCACAGCTGAACAAGGATTTTGGGCTGGATTACTGGAGCAACCGAATCGACAGCTGGCAGGATTTTCCGCCGGTTGAAAACACGATCAATGCCAGTCTTGCCTGCGCGTTCTCACGCTATCAGCGTCAGCAGGTAACGGAATATCTGGCCTGGCAGGCGAAAATCGTACGTGAATATGCGCAGCCGCAGCAGTTTGTCACCCATAATTTCGATTTTGAATGGCGCAGCTATTCTTATGGCGTGCAGCCGCGTGTCGATCACTTTGCTGCGGCACAAACGCTGGATATTGCGGGTGTCGATATCTATCACCCCAGCCAGAAGCACCTGACCGGGCGTGAAATCGCATTTGGTGGGGCCATCGCCCGTTCGCTAAAGCAGGGGCAGAACTACTTCGTCCTGGAGACCCAGGCGCAGGGCTTCGCCCAGTGGACCCCTTTCCCTGGCCAGTTGCGTCTGCAGGCCTTCAGCCACATAGCATCAGGCGCGGCAATGGTTTCCTACTGGCACTGGCACTCGATCCATAATTCGTTCGAAACCTACTGGAAGGGGTTGTTAAGCCACGATTTCTCACGTAACGCGACCTTGCAGGAAGCAACCACCATTGGTGCTGACTTCGTGCGCCTGTCGCCACAGTTAGCGGGGCTACAGGCAGAGAATGATGTGGCGCTGCTGGTGAGCAATGATGCGATGGACGGCCTGAACCAGTTCCGTCCCGGCGATGCCCAGGGCAATGTCTATAACGATATTTTCCGCCGTTTCTACGATGCGCTGTACGACCACAATGTCAGCCTCGACATTATCCACGATGTTAACGAAGAAACCTCGCGCTATCGCACACTGATTATTCCCGGCCTCTACGCCGCCGATGATGGCTTACTGGAGCGGATCAACCGCTATATTGAACAAGGTGGGAACGCCTTGATCGGCTTTAAGTCAGGCTTTAGCGATGAAAACGTGAAGGTGCGCAGCAGCACGCAGCCGGGGATTTTGCACTCAGCCTGTGGCGTCAGCTACAGCCAGTTCACCCTGCCGGAAGAGACCAGAGTGGCTTCGTGCTGCGCGGCCCTTGATTGCAGCACAGATAATCAGGCTGAGCTGTGGATGGAATTACTGACCCCAACCGCCAACACGCGTACGCTGCTACGCTATCAACATTCGGCATGGGGCGACTATGCTGCCGCCACCGACGCACATTACGGTCAGGGACGTGCAATTTACGTGGGCTTCCTGCCGCAGAAAACGCTCATTAGCCAGCTGTTTGATTTGCTGAACGCTGATGTTGATCTGAACTCGCGTACATCGGCCTACCGCTATCCTCTGGTGGTCAAAAAGATGCGCAATCGGGATGGTAACTACTTGAATTTCCTGTTCAACTACTCCGCCGAGGCGGTCGATTTTATCAGCGAAACGACAGGCAAAGAGCTGCTCAGCGGCAGTCAGGTCGGCTGCGGCCAGCCGTTGCATCTCAACGCGTGGGAATTTAGTATCATCGAAAGTTAAATGATCTGCGGCGCTCAGGTAGGGGAACTATGGAACAGGATATCAATGATCTTCTGAATTTCTCGCCATTGATGAAGACTTTCACCTTCAATGCTTGGATCGTTGCGGGTTTTACCCCAATTACTCGCGGTTCAAAGCTGGACTACTACATCAATCGCCCTCAGGGGATGAAAGGTTACATCATCAACCTGACCCTGCGTGGTCAGGCGCGTGCCAAAGCCGGCAACGGTACCCTGCTGTTTCGTGAAAATGATCTGCTGCTGTTCCCACCCGGTGTTGCTCACCACTACGGGCGTGACGAGCGCAGTGAGTACTGGGATCATTTATGGATCTATTTTATACCACGACCTTACTGGATAGACTGGCTGAAATGGGATCAAACCACCCAAGGTATCGGAAAAACCGCGGTTAATGGTCCGGATCAGTTGCAACATCTATGCGATCTTTTCTATGAGGTCATCCGCCATCACTCCGCTTCTGCCCCACTTTCAGAAGCGCTGGCCATGAATGCACTCGAGCGCCTGATCCTCGCCTGTTTCCAGCGGCAGCCCATCAGCAACCGCCATGTTCACGATCCGCGGATTAACGCCGTATGCGACTATCTCAATGAACACATTGCCCAGGAGATTAAGATTGAAACCCTGGCGGCGATGGTCTTTATCTCCTCTTCGCGGCTGGCGCATCTGTTCAAAAATGAACTGGGGCAAACGGTATACGCCTGGCGCGAGACGCAGCGTATCAACCGCGCGAAATGGTTAATTCAAAGTACCTCGCTGCCGTTAAATAAAATCGCGCTATCGGTAGGTTACGAAGACCCGGTCTACTTCACGCGGATTTTCCGAAAACATAATGGCATCCCGCCGGGGGAATACCGTAAACGCTATCCGGAGCGTGACCGCTAAATAGCTCCAAATAGTAGATGGCGGTTATTTAAATCAGGCAAAGTTAAAAGCGTAATTAAGCTCGGTAAATCCCCGGCCTTGCCGTGGGACTTTGCTTCAGCCCAGTCTGACCTGGAGAAATCAGTTAGTTTCTGCCAATAACATCTGTGACACGGTGAATGTGCCCCGCAAGCAAATCAAGGTCTGATTTATAGTGTGGCTGACTGCTTTCTTCCTGCCTCTGTAGCGCAGAATCGATGAGAGCGGTAACCCGCCGTCCCTGCTCTTCTGGCAGTGAGTCAAGTATTGCAGCAGCAATAATGTCAAGGGACTCGACCATTGCGTACAAATCTTTGTCCGCGACATCCCGTTGTGCCAGCTTAACCAGCAGCGATGCAAGAAGATTGTTCATAACTCAGCTCCAGCGATTTTCGCTTTAAAAATGTACCTGTCAAGTGTGGCTCATGATGTAACACTTTGTACAAAAAAGGAATGCGATTAATTATCCTCCATGCTTTCCTCTGGCACCGTTGTCGCGGACACGCATGACGGTCTGACGTGTGGTACTGAATTCACGGGCCACGGCAGCAATGGTGGCGCCGCCATTGAGACGGTCAAGGACCTGCTGACGCTGTTCCGGCGAAAGCGAGAAAGGTCTGCCGGGATGGCGACCAGACGCCCTCGCCCGCATCAGACCGGCCTGAGTACGTTCAATCAGCAGGTCGCGCTCGAATTCGGCCACCGCGCCGATGACCTGCTAACCGGCCTGCCGATGATACGGCCAACGGCGCTGATCTGTTCCGGACGCCACAGCCAGTTTAGCGCAGCCTCAACAAAGCAGACCGTATCCTCGTGCATCCTGCGTTTGCCGGCCGCTTTACGGCGGCTGGTACTGAGCTTCTGTGCCGCGGCTGGCTGGTAGCCATCTACAGAACGATTACGACGCAGTTCCCGCGAGACCGTTGATTTGCTCACGCCTGAGCGGCGGGCAATCTCTGCCTGACTCACTTTATCTTCACACAACAGGGCTATCTGGTATCGTAACCCTTCGGTTAGCTGCTGATATTTCATAGTGACTCGCTCATCTTTGGTCGGAAGAGCAGGATAGCTTATCGGCAGCTAACCGTCCCTCCATCCACATGACCGAGCGTTGCACTTATTATCTGAATTCGCGGATAATGGGGTCTATAATATCAACAGAATTCGCAAAACAGGGTTTGCTTAAAGCAGCATTGACAGTAGTACCACACACAGTAGCAACACATATATACGCGCGTGCCAGTCATCCGGTACCGCAGGGATATAGTTACGGCTAAAAACAATCCCGGCCCAACCAGTCAGCACCAGTAAACTTAAAATTTCGAGACTAATGAAACCTAAAAAACCGCTTTCCGGGATTTTATGCCAGCCACTAATCGAATAGGTCACGGCACCACACAGTGCCACCGGCAACGAAAGCGGGTTGGCTGCGCTAATGCAATAACGCATTGTGTGACCGTGTCGTCGCAACAGTGGCACCGTCATGACGCTGCCGCCCACCCCCAACATTGCTGCAACCATGCCGATCAGCACACCACCGCCAGTTACTGTTAAAGGTGACAAAGGACGCAGAGAACGATTGTTGAAGAAACCTCTACGCAGCAGGCAGTCACCAATCGTCACTAGCATATACAGAATAAACAGAATGCGAACCACAGCCTCGCTCAATATTCCAGCAAGGCATGAACCAGCTACTGCACCAATGGCGATAAACCACAACATTGGGAACAACGTTTGCAGTGAAAACTTGTCCGCTTGCCAATTCCGATAGCTGATCCAGCCCGCATTAAATATCATCACCGCTGTCGAGGTAGCAACGGCAATATGCATTGCATCACCTGCCAGTTCCGGTTGGCGCAACAGCATCTGGTAGACAAAGGGCACAACAACAAAACCGCCGCCAAATCCAAAAAGCACTGTACTAATACCAGTAAAAAAACCTGCCAGAGTAATAATGAGGATATCGTTCAAGAAAATGTTCCGCTGTGAAATAGAAACCGTAGCTTATCGCGCCTGCACCCCACTTCACATTTGCACAGCGCTCAATTATCCTTGCCAATCGGTCAGATGGAGGAAAAAGTGCGCAACGTAAGCATTGAAGATTTCGATTTTATGGGGCGTGACGTGGTCGCAATTGGCAATGACTATGCGCGTGGTTTTTTACTGGCTCCGCATAAGCACAGACGCGCACAACTCCTGTATGGAGCAACCGGGCAGATGCATGTATCAACCCGTGACGGAGAATGGGTGGTGCCGCCACAACATGCGGTTTGGATCCCTCCAGAAACCCTGCACGCGGTGAAGTATTTTGGCGTGACAACGAGGAGTCTTTATATAAGTCCAGAATGTGCGGCGCGGGTTCGTTACAGAAGTCGCTGCGAAGTCATTGGCATATCGCCACTTTTGCGTCAGTTACTGCTTGAAGCGGTAGATGTTCCTCCACTGTATAGTAGCGAGCGCGAACATGCTCTGATTAACTTAATGTTACTGGAACTGGCAGCTATGCCCGCGCGCGAGTTCAACATTCCTCTGCCACAGCAGCCTGCGCTGTTGGCGCTGTGCCAGACGTTTTTACTGGCCCCTAATATTCACGATCCAGCAAAGCGTTGGGCCAAGGCGATGTTTATGAGCGACAGCACATTTCGTCGCCATTTCCTGCAGCAAACTGGCATGTCATTTTCCCTATGGCGGCAGAGAGCATGTGTCTTCAGCGCAATAACATTGCTAATAACCGGCAAGCAGATAAATGAAGTGGCGCTGTTGCTCGGCTATGACTACGGTTCATCCTTTGCGACCATGTTCCGCCGAGTGACGGGCCAGCCTCCTTCGTTTTATCGCCCAGCTTGAAAGATCCCTGTGTTTAATTACTATCGTAAGGAACTTCCGCGCATCGCGCAGAGCAGACTGTCAGATTTGATTGTGTGCTGCCAGAGAAAACTGTCAGATCAAGTCTGGGCTAAATAGCTGCGCGGAATAGTAGATCACTTTGAGGGAACTCAGCCCGGATTGTGCGATCTGATCAATCGCCGAACCAACCATAATCACCAACCGGACTGAGCGATGCCGATCATAGCCCCCATTCCCCGTAGCGAACGACGTCTGATGCAGAAAACTATCCATAAAACGCGCGACAAAAATTATGCCCGCAGGCTAACTGCCATGCTAATGCTGCACCGGGGCGACCGTGTCAGCGACGTTGCCAGAACACTCTGTTGTGCCCGCTCATCCGTTGGGCGCTGGATTAACTGGTTTACGCAGTCGGGTGTTGAAGGCCTGACGTCCTTACCCGCAGGACGTTCCCGCCGCTGGCCCTTTGAGCATATATGTGCATTGTTACGAGAGCTGGTAAAACGCTCTCCCGGTGATTTTGGCTGCCAGCGTTCACGATGGAGTACAGAGTTGCTGGCGATAAAAATCAATGAGATAACCGGATGTCAGCTGCATCCCGGAACCGTCCGTCGCTGGTTGCCCGCAGCCGGACTTGTGTGGCGCAGAGCCGCTCCCACGCTATGCATCCGTGACCCGCACAAAGAGGAAAAGATGGCAGCAATCCATAAAGCGCTGGACGAATGCAGGGGAGCACACCCGGTCTTTTATGAGGATGAAGTGGATATTCATCTTAATCCAAAAATCGGCGCAGACTGGCAACTGCGCGGACAGCAAAAGCGTGTGGTCACGCCGGGCCGGAATGAGAAATATTATCCTGGCGGAGCCTTACACAGCGGCACGGGAAAGGTCAGTTACGTTGGTGGCAACAGCAAAAGCTCAGCGCTGTTCATAAACCTGCTGAAACATCTTAAGGCCACATATCGACGGGCAAAAACCATCACACTCATCGTGGATAACTACAATATCCATAAAAGCCATGAAAAACAGCGCTGGCTGAAAGCGAATCCAAAGTTCAGAGTGATTTACCAGCCAGTGTACTCCCCATGGGTGAACCACGTGGAGCGGTTATGGCAGGCACTTCACGACACGATAACGCGCAATCATCAGTGCCGTTCAATGTGGCAACTGTTGAAGTTCGCCATTTTATGGAAACCATCAGCCCATTCCGGAGGACAACATGGGCTGGCAAAAGTGTAGCGGTATTAGGCGCAGCTATTTAGAGGAGGCTGTTTGAGACCACAGTCATTGATGTGAAAGTATGGCTACAAATTGCATTACGGCATGACCAACATACTTTGCAAACATAGCCATGGAATCACATCTTTTTAAATTTGGGACCCGTCACAGGATTCGAACCTCTCCGCCGATTATGTGTGATAGGTAGGGCGACGTGTTAGCGCATGAATGTTGTCAGTTGTCTGATCAACGGCCCTTTAATCGCCACATTCAGCGTCATTAAGGCCAGTCCTTTCGCCAGCGAGCGGGTATAACGATGAATGGATTGGTCAATATAGGTTTTATTGCGGGCGACGGATAACCAGCATTCTGGCTCAATGTGCGCCAGCAACTGATTGCCGGTCAGGATCTTACTGTCAAAAATAATGGTAACTGACCCTGCGTAAAGCCGATGCGTTATCTCCTCAACCCCTGCGAGTTGACGCAACTGTGCGATGGTGTCAGCCACACCGTCTGGGTTGCGCTGAATGTATTCGGAACGAATACGAATGCGATTAGGTGTCTGATGCAGATAAGGCGACATGTCGGCGTTACTCGTACTGGTTAAAATGAACACAATTTATGCTAATGAAACGAATTTATATTATCGAAATGGTAATGTCTATCATTTCCATTGTCGGCGTGACTTGACAAAAAACAAATAACTGTCAAATAACCTTATAAATACCAAGTGATCTATAGTCCGCTACGCTACAATGAATCTGATTATTTATCATTTATTTTTCCTGTTGTTTGCGCATTGCCTGTAAACGCAGTCTGATGTTGTGGTCGCTATGCGGCTGGATTGTGCATCCCATAGATCGGAGGTTCAAGAGATTTTCATGCCGGTAGACGATTTGCAAAGTTTGATGACGCTGCGTCGTTTTGTCACTGTGGCGCACCATATTCCCGGGCGTATTCGCCTGAGCTTTACCCACCGTTGGGTTTCCGTGTTGAGTCAGAGCAAGCTGGCTGCGCTGAAGACGCTGTGTCATCCCGATAGCTGTTTACAGAAATGCGTCTTCAACGCCGCGACGGGCAGCCTGGTGTTGGAATATTGCGCCAGCCGACTTTCTCCGGCGCTGCTAACGACACTGTTCGGCAGCGATGAGTACGCAGCTCATCAAGCATTAATGCAACTTCAGACCCTGTTTATCGAATAACCCATGCTCTCTGATTAACTCTGGCTCATTGAGTCAGCATGCTCTTGAGTAAACCATGTTAGCGAGGCACGTTATGAGTAATGAAAACAACCCTGTGAATCAGGCGCCTTACTTCCCGCCTTATTGCTACCCCTATTTTGTACCGCAGGGTGATCAGGGACAAAACGTGGCTGCCCCCCAACCGGGTTGGCCACCGCAGCCGATATGGTATCCGCAACCGGCTCCCGGCTATTTTCCTCCTGGGTATTTCCCGCCCGCCGCAGGGTTTCCACCGCACATGACGCCGCCCCCGACGGGGCATCACCACCACGCCGCGCATGGCTTGGACTGGAGCGCCCAGGCGCAAGGGATGGTGGAAAACATCATGGGCGAGCAGGCCGGAATGCTGAAAAAACTGATTAGCGCGGTCGGTGTCGATGACAAAGAATTCTGGAAGGGCGCGATGATTGGCGCAGCGGTGACATTGTTGCTGACCAACGACAATGTACGCCAAATGCTGACCCAAACATTATGCAGCGCAGGCGATTTGCTCAATACCGGTGGTGCCAAAGTGAAGGAATCAGTGACCAGCGGAGCGGAAAATGTGAAAGAGACGGTGGCGACCAGCAGCACCATTTTTCGTGACACGGTGAATGCAGGAAAAGCCGGATTCCATGAGTCGGTTGAACGCCATCGTGCACCACAACCGACGGCGGAGGTGACGCCGGATGAGCAACAGCCGTGATGCATTGAGTCCGATAAGCCGTGCGCTGGTGGCGGGCGCACTGGTCGGCACCACCACCTCATGTCTGGAGCAGTGGCGGCGCTATCACCGCGGTGAATTGACCCTCAACGAAGGCGCTGTCACCGTTGCACGCGATGCTGCCAGAGCCGGGGTGGTAAGCGGCGCCGTCATGGCCGTCGCCAATGCCAGCGCCGGGAGACCGCTGCTGACCTGGCTGACAGTGGCCAGCGCTGGCATTGCCAGTCTGTATGTATTGGATTCGCTGCAACCGCGTTCGCAACCCAGTGACCTGTTTCAGCAAAACGTCATAGAGGATAATTGAGATGGCATCAGCAACTTCCCCCTATTTCTACGCCTATCGACTGCCCAATGGTCAAGTGGCCTACGCCCCTTATCCCGTCACTGCGCAGAATGCACCTTACCGTCAGGAAAACGGGCCTACCCACTTTGTGACGGGGGTGGTCACGGGCGTCGCACTGACCTACCTGTTGACTAACCGTCAGGTGCAACAAGGGCTGTCAGCAACAGCAAAAAAAGCCTGGGGTACGGTGCGCGGTGAAGTGGAAGAGTTAAAAGAGCGTCTGGCCGATCTGCAAGCAGAACTGGATTATTACCGTCAGCAGGAACAGGATTCGCAGTGAAATGCATGCTTGCCGCCAATGATGCAGCGGGGCAAACGATGGGCGATAACAGCACGATACGGTCTCCGGTCTGTGTCATACACCGCCTTCCTGGACGCTTGCGTGTTCGCCTACCTCTGTTGACGCGTTATCCCAACGCGGCCGGCTGGTTGCGTCACCAACTGCTGGCCTTGGTTGGGGTAACCCGTGTCCGTGTGCGTGCGACGATCGGAGCGGCTGTTGTTGAATATCAGCCGACGCAGACGGATGAAGCCGGCCTGCTGACAAAATTACAGGCATTGGACTGGCTACAGCGCACGGAGCGCGAGGTGGAAGCTGAATATTGTGGCGGCGATAACCTGCTTAACCTTAGCGGGTTACTGCTGGCGCATGGCGTATCAACGCGCTGGGCAACGCTACCCACTCTGCTGCTTACCAGTGAGACATTGGCGCAAGGCATTGCTGCCGCGTGGCGACGTGAGCTGAACGTTGAGGTATTGGATGCGCTAGCAGTGGGACTCTCGCTGTTGCGTGGCGATAACCGCACCGCGATGCTGACGCAAACGCTGCTTACGCTGGGCGAATACATGGAACAGGAGACCAGCCGTCATTCTGATGCGCTTCTCGCCAGTCTGTTACGCCCGCGTGAACATGAGGTTTGGGTGGAACGTAATGGCGAGCGCGTCACCCTTCTTTCTTCCACTCTGGAACAGGGCGATGTGATGCTGCTTGGACCTGGGGATACAATACCCGCCGATGGCAAGGTGCTGCGCGGCATTGGGTTGATCAATCAGGCCTCCATGACCGGTGAGAGCGTACCGGTACGACGCGAAAGCGGTGAGTGGCTGTGTGCGGGGACCCAGGTGCAGGAGGGCAACATTGCCGTGCGTGCAGAGCGCGTGGGTGACGATTCCTCGATCGCCAATATTCGCCGTTTTATCAGCGAATCGCTCAGCCAGCACAGCGAAACGCAGAAAGTGACGCAGGCGATGGCTGAGCGCCGTGTGACCATCACGCTTGGGGTGGGCATAGCGGTGTTTGCGCTGACGCGCGACTGGCGGCGATTGGCGTCGGTGTTTTTGGTTGACTACGCCTGTGCGCTGAAGCTAAGCACACCGATTGCGTTCAAATCCATTATGTACCGTGCTGCACGCAGCGGGTTACTACTTAAAGGCGGACATGCGATTGAGCAGCTTGCGGTCGTGGATACCGTGGTATTTGATAAGACGGGTACGCTGACCCATGGTGATATGCAAGTGACGGATGTCGTCAGTTTCGATCCTGAGCGAGCCTGGGCGAAACGGTTATTGGCGATTGCCGCATCGGCGGAAGAGCATAGTAATCATCCGCTGGCAAAAGCGGTGGTGGCGGCGGCAAACCATCATGCGTTACTGCATATTAATCATGGTGAAGTCGTCTATGTGATTGCACATGGGTTACTGTGTGAGCTGGATGAGTATCGTATGACCATCGGCAGCCGTCACTTCCTCGAGGTTCACTACCAGATTGATTTTTCACCGTTTGATGCTGAGATTGTGCAACTGGAGCAGAAAGGCTGCCATTTGTTGTTTATCAGCCTTGACGATCATTTGGTGGGAATGATCGGTTTGCAAGATCATGTGCGTGCGGAAGCAAGCTCGGTGATTGCACAACTGCGTCGTGCAGGCATTAGCAACATTGTGCTGATGAGCGGTGATCGCGCAGAGAAGACGCAACAATTGGCAAACAGACTCGGCATTGACCAGTGTGTGGCGGAAGCGACACCGGAAAGCAAGGTTGATGAAGTCCGTTTATTGCAACAACAGGGGCGTACGGTGCTGTTCATCGGTGATGGCGTGAACGACGCGCCTGTACTGACGCAGGCGGATGTCGGGTTGGCGATGAATCAGAGCACAGAGTCTGGCACAACAGTCGGCGGATGCCGTGTTATTGCAGGATAGTTTGCATGGAGTCGTGTTGGCACGAGAATTGGCGCAAGAGGCGATGCGACTGGTACATAGCAACATCGCGCTGACAGAGTGGATAAACAGCGGCATTATGCTAACGGCAGCCCTTGGAGGGCTATCGCCAGGGGGCAGTGCATTGCTACACAATGGCACCACGCTGGCCGTGTTATTGCGTTCACTCGCGGCCAGACGTAGGGCACCTGAGCATCGTTGATACTGACCCTGTACACGATTCTGTGTACGGGGTCGAGTGTTCATTTCACTCAAAGCAGACTGTCAGATTTGATTGTGTGCTGCCGGTGAAAACTGCCAGCTCAAGTCTGAGTTAATACAGTTCATCCATCACCATGGCGGATTCAAGTTCGAAGTGCAACGCTAAGCCGCCTGTCTTAACTCTGCAAAGACCGCTGATGGCTGCCGGAATCCGGGGCATTTTCGTGCCTGCTGTTCAGTGCTCTCTGGTACTTGCGGAGCTCGTCATCCGTCACTGCTGTCAGGTCAGTTCCTTTGGGGATAAACTGCCTCAACAGCCCATTGGTATTCTCATTTAGCCCACGTTCCCACGAAGCATAGGGGTGAGCGAAGCAGGTTTCCGTTTCCAGGGCCGCTGCGATCTCTTTGTGCTGAGTAAACTCCCCGCCATTGTCGAACGTGATGGTATGGCAGACATCTTTGTAGCCGCTCAGCATCGAGATAATGGCTGTGGCCACTTCGCCTGAATCTTTCGAAAACACCTTTTTCGTCAGATAAATACGGCTTTTACGCTCGACCAGCGTCACGATGGCTCCGGTGCCTTGTTTACCCGGAACCAGATCCGCTTCCCGGTCACCCGGTCGGGTACGAGCATCAACAACGGCCGGTCTATGCTCGATGGATACGGCGTCAGGTATCGGACTTCGCTTTTTACCATAGCCTTTGCGATAACGGCGTTTACCCTGCCGGAGGAGCTTGTATAGTTCGCCGCCAATGGCTTTATCAGCCTGAACATGCTGGTAAATCCACTCGTGACTAACCGGTCTGCCGATGATACGGCCAACGGCGCTGATCTGTTCCGGACTCCACAGCCAGTTTAGCGCAGCCTCAACAAAGAAGACCGTATCCTCGTGCATCCTGCGTTTGCCGGCCTCTTTACAGCGGCAGGTACTGAGCTTCTGTGCTGCCGCTGGCTGGTAGCCATCTACAGAACGATTACGAAGCAGTTCCCGCGAGACCGTTGATTTGCTCACGCCTGAGCGGCGGGCAATCTCTGCCTGACTAACTTTATCTTCACACAACAGGGCTATCTGGTATCGTAACCCTTCGGTTAGCTGCTGATATTTCATAGTGACTCGCTCATCTTTGGTCGGAAGAGCAGGATAGCTTATCGGCAGCTAACCGTCCCTCCATCCACATGACTGAGCGTTGCACTTATTATCTGAATTCGCGAGACTTAAAATCATGAATATCTCTAAGAGTAAGTTATTACAGATTAAAGGCGATATCGCAAGACGAAAAAGAATGAGTGGAGATGGATTAAGTAAACTTAGCTACCTAGAAAATATCAAAACAATACATGAAACTAGGCTGTGTCCCGTAATCACCTGAGCTATAGTAACTGTCTGTTTCCACAACATATTAAACTATGGCTCGCTACGACATTCCCGATGAAGCATGGACTATCATCCAACCCTTTCTGCCAGCAGCGTCTGCCTCTCCACAGGCCGGGCGTCCGTGGGCGGAGCATCGTATGATCATCAACGGCATGTTCTGGGTGCTGTGTTCAGGTGCACCATGGCGTGATTTACCTGAACGGTACGGCCCATGGAAGACCGTTTATAACCGCTTTAACCGATGGTCAAAATCGGGTGTGATTAACATTATTTTCAACAAGTTACTTTCAGCTCTGGATGCACATGGCCTCGTGGACTGGTCGGCCACTGCACTGGATGGCAGCAATATCCGGGCGCTGAAATGTGCTGCCGGTGCGCAAAAAAACAACCCGATATCACCGGAGATAATGGGCTGGGTCGCTCTCGCGGTGGTTTTGGCACCAAAATTCATCTGGCGACAGACGGAAGTGGTCTGCCGTTAAACATCGTACTGAGTCCCGGTCAGGCTCACGAAAGCCAGTTTGCACAACGTCTTCTGGACGGTATCGGTGTTCAGCGCCAGAACGGAAGTATCAAGCGCCGTGGTCATGCAGTACTGGCTGATAAAGCCTACTCCGGACATGCGTTACGTAACGAACTGAAAAGAAGAGGGATAAAAGTTGTCATCCCGCGTAAATCCAATGAAAAAATGGCCACAGATGGTCGTTCACCACTCGATCGTGAAGCCTACCGCAATCGCAATGTTGTTGAGAGGTGCTTTGGTCGCCTGAAAGAATACCGCCGCATTGCCACACGTTACGACAAAACGGCGAGGAATTATCTGGCGATGGTGAAACTGGGTTGCATCCGATTGTTTTACAAGAGGTTATGTAATTAAGGGACACAGCCTAGTCGTAGCTTTGACTTGGCTACTGTTCAGTCTCTCGTGGCGGACTTAGAGCAGAAAATCCAAGAGGTTACTGAGTTGGAGGGGCGCTCCAAAACATTCCCCCCCTTATTTTTCGATATTTCTCATAGATTGCGAATTCAGAGCAGTCAGAAAGTTAGTGATCCTCTTTATTGCGTTTATGAACAGCTAGAGATAATAGTTGACGCTGATTATGAGTATGACCGTATCACTTGGATTGACGATCAACACCGTGAAGCCAAAGAATCACAAGCTTTTCAATTGTCTCAAAACTACAAGGCCGGGAAGTTAGATAATGATAAGTGGCATCGTGTAGCATTAAAGGAAATTGATGTGTTCGTAACTTGTTGTTTTACTGAGCATGGATGCAAGGACTTTATTGCTCTCAACAGACAAAAGCTCCGCAAGCCCTTCATACAAGCGAAAAGTGGTTTGTATAATGTTGAATATCAAACAGTTAGAAACTGGTTGTATAAGTTGTATCAAGGTTCCTAATAAATCGCTAAGAGCCTATCCCAAAAGGAATTGCAGTATACTGCGTTACGGTAATTGATGAGGGAAAAGCATGGCAGGCATTAAATGGCAGATTAGCGATGAACTCTGGGAAAAAATGGCACCACTGTTGCCGGAACACAAGACCAACCATCCGTTGGGCACGCATCGCAGGCGTGTTGATAATCGTGCTGCGATGAACGCCATTTTCTTCGTGCTCAGAACAGGGTGTCAGTGGAATGCGCTGAATGTGACAGGTATTTGCTCATCAAGCTCAGCCCATCGTCGTTTCCAGGAGTGGCGGGATGCCGGCGTTTTCGAGCGGTTCTGGCAGAACGGATTGCTGGCCTGTGAGAAGCCTGATGCCATTGACTGGTCATGGTTGTCGATGGATGGTTGCATGACAAAATCGCCGCTTTCAGGCTCAAAAAAACGGGGCGCAACCCTACTGACCGGGGAAAACAGGGAGTAAAACGCAGTCTGATGACCGATGGTAACGGTCTGCCACTCTCAGTCGTTGTCAGCGGAGCCAATACTCACGATATCCGGTTAGTTGCAGAGACGCCTGATGCACTTCAGACGGGCCGACCCGGTAAAAGGTTGAGACTGTGTATGGACAAAGGTTATGAAGCCGAATGGCTTGCGGCATATCTGAAGCTTCGTCGGTATGAACCTCATATACAGTCACGGAAAGAGGAGTCAGAAGCCCTCAGAACGACAGAATTTAAAGCGCACCGTTGGGTAGTGGAAAGAACGCATAGCTGGATGAACCGGTTCCGGCGGATACTGACGCCGTGGGAGAAAAAAGTCGGGAACTACGAAGCCATGCTGCATTTTGTCTGCGGTGTCATTGTCTGGAATAAGCACCTATTGGGATAGCCTCTAAATCGCACCTCCCTAATACAAATAAGGATCTGGCAGCCTGATTTCGCAGACAAAACACTCTCCCGGCGGATAGTGCCGCTCATCTCGGGGCCCACCGATTAAATCGCACCTGGCGGATTCAAGTTCGAAGTGCAACGCTAAGCCGCCTTTCTTAACTCTGCAAAGACCACTGAAGGCTGCCGGAATTCGAGGCATTTTCGTGGCCTGCTGTTCAGTGCTCCCTGGTACTTGCGGAGCTCGTCATCCGTCACTGCTGTCAGGTCAGTTCCTTTGGGGATAAACTGCCTCAACAGCCCATTGGTATTCTCATTTAGCCCACGTTCCCACGAAGCATAGGGGTGAGCGAAGCAGGTTTCCGTTTCCAGGGCCGCTGCGATCTCTTTGTGCTGAGTAAACTCCTTGCCATTGTCGAACGTGATGGTATGGCAGACATCTTTGTAGCCGCTCAGCATCGAGATAATGGCTGTGGCCACTTCGCCTGAATCTTTCGAAAACACCTTTTTCGTCAGATAAATACGGCTTTTACGCTCGACCAGCGTTACGATGGCTCCGGTGCCTTGTTTACCCGGAACCAGATCCGCTTCCCGGTCACCCGGTCGGGTACGAGCATCAACAACGGCCGGTCTCTGTTCGATGGATACGGCGTCAGGTATCGGACTTCGCTTTTTACCATAGCCTTTGCGATAGCGGCGTTTACCCTGCCGGAGGAGCTTGTATAGTTCGCCGCCACTGGCTTTATCAGCCTGAACATGCTGGTAAATCCACTCGTGACTAACCGGCCTGCCGATGATACGGCCAACGGCGCTGATCTGTTCCGGACTCCACAGCCAGTTTAGCGCAGCCTCAACAAAGAAGACCGTATCCTCGTGCATCCTGCGTTTGCCGGCCCCTTTACGGCGGCTGGTACTGAGCTTCTGTGCTGCCGCTGGCTGGTAGCCATCTACAGAACGATTACGACGCAGTTCCCGCGAGACCGTTGATTTGCTGACGTCTAAGCGGCGGGCAATCTCTGCCTGACTCACTTTATCTTCACACAACAGGGCTATCTGGTATCGTAACCCTTCGGTTAGCTGCTGATATTTCATAGTGACTCGCTCATCTTTGGTCGGAAGAGCAGGATAGCTTATCGGCAGCTAACCGTCCCTCCATCCACATGACCGAGCGTTGCACTTATTATCTGAATTCGCGAAGCAACGTTCGACAACATTGCGCTTTTTGTACAACCTGACATTCAACTTTCGGCGACCATCACGGCTGGCTTTTTCATTTGATTTCAACGGAATGACTGACTTTATTCCTCTGATTTTAAGATGATCACGCAGGGACTGACTCGAGTAGCCCTTATCCGCTAACACCGCTTTTGGGGCGGGACAATTTAGCGAATCGTTTGTGGTGTGACTACCCGTCGGGCTCCGACATAATGATTTTGCCAGTAATCATCGGTAAGTTTACTGATTCGTATATCAGAACCTGTACGTGGTGACTGGATAAAATGATTGTTGCCAATATATACGCCTACATGATCGACTGAACCTTTGTGAATGCGAAAGAATACTAGGTCTCCTTGTTCCAGCTCATTCTGTTTGATCGAGTCCGCATTACGGTGATGAAACATTTCATTCGCTGTTCTGGGAAGAGGGGCTTTAACCAGATCTTTATAAGCATAGTACACGAGTCCGCTGCAATCGAAGCCACTGTAAGGAGAGGCTCCTCCCCAACGGTAAGGTTTACCTAGTTGTTCCATCAACTTATTAATTGCAGACTGCCTGACTCGTAGGTAGCGTTTTTTATGGGTATCACTTAAGGCCAGTCTTATTGGAACATCGTCAATGACACGGGATGCTTGGGAGAACGAAATCTTAGCTGAAACAAAGTTTCTGTATTCTGGATTTCTTCGCAGGGTTGTTTTCAAAAGCCCTCTTCTAACTAATGCCTTAGCGGTAGGATCTTTTTTCAGTCCGATGTAACGAAAAGAATGTGGCATCTGATGGACAACTGTTTCTCCCTGAGTGGAAGCAATCCTTGCTGTTCTAGTCGTTTTTTCCTGTTGGTTCTTATCATACTGATTTAATAAGATACGGAGTTTTACCGAATGAATAGTATTATTGGAGGGCCGTAGTTCGATTTTGGACCTCTGTGAGTCCACACTATAATCAGTGCTTATAGCAACTTGATGTGGTGATGCTGCTGCTTTGGAAATTGCAATTGGCATGTTACTGAAAAGAAACAAAAATGTCATAACTAATAAATGCATGTCAATACTGACCTAATGGTGACATTAATAGTTACAGTATTCCTTAAAATATACTCACTCAAAAGGATATAGTTGAAAAATTAAGAAAATTTAATTAATGGGGCGGACTGGAGTTGCCCCCGCTAAGGAAGGTGCGATTTAATCGGTGGGGTTCAGTGGAGCCCTTAGCTGTATTAGCCTTACCTTAGCTGTACTAGCTCAGACCTGATCTGACAGTTACCGGTTATTTATACAGGTGTCTGTCAGATTAAATCTGGTTCAGATTTTTTTCTGCCCAGACCCGTTTTCCATCAAGTAAAGTCGCCACTGGCGTACGCCCGCAGCACATTTTCCCCTGATGAGTTCGCTCATTATTGTAATGCCACAACCAGTTGTCCAGCTCCCTTTGCAGGCTTTCCACGTCTGCATAGAGCTTCTTGCGGAACGTAACCTGATAAAATTCCTGCAAAATGGTTTTATGGAACCGCTCGCAGATACCGTTCGTCTGCGGAGACATCGCCTTCGTTTTCGTATGGTCGATATCGTTGATGGCCAGATAAAGCTGATAATCATGCTGCTCCACTTTGCCACAGTACTCCGTCCCCCTGTCGGTCTGTATTCTCAGCGTTGGCAGTCCCTGAGACTCGTAGAACGGCAGGACGCGATCATTGAGCAGGTCAGCGGCAGTGATCGGCGTTTTAGTCGTATACAGCTTAGGGACTCTGCGGTTTTGATTAATCAGCGCGTCAATACCGCCTTCTTCAGCCAGCTCCTGATAACGATAAAAGGTGTCGCGTGACACGCCCATGATTTTACAGGCTTTTGAAACGTTACCGAGTTCTTCGGCCAGATTGAGCAGGCCGGCTTTGTGTTTGATGATGGGATTGTTAGTATAAAGCATGAGAGTTACCTCGCGTTTTGTATAAGGATTCGACACCCATATCAAAACCGGTAACTCTCAACCTTTCAAGGCTCAGTGTCAGATCAAGTCGCGACTAATACACATTAATTGTAAGCGCCCCGGCAACGACGTCTGTCGACGTACCTTTAATCCGGTGATGATAGAGTCCACTTAATTTTTAAATGGACTCTATCACAAATGACCCAACCGACAGTCCCACGCCAGCGGGCTACCTACTCCATGCCGTTCAAACTCGACCTGGTTCAGCGATCACTGCAACCCGGTGCCTGCGTGGCACGGCTTGCCCGCCAGAACGGGATTAATGACAACCTGCTGTTCACCTGGCGTCAGCGCTATCGTCATCTGGTTGATGAGCCATCTGATACACCCCCAGCACCGGCCATTATCAGTGACGATATCGTTCCTGTTGTGACCACCGAATACTCACGACCCGCGCTGCCCGAGCTCCCGGCAGCATCAGCGCAAAGCCTGCCACCGGATGCCGGGCAATGCTGTGAGGTCAGTATCGGCCGTGCACGCCTGAAGCTGTCCGGCAACCTCACCCCGGCCATGCTGTCGGCTCTGGTTCGCGAACTGAAGAGAGGTGGCTGATGATATCCCTTCCTGCGGGTTCCCGCATCTGGCTGGTGACGGGCGTTACCGACATGAGAAACGGCTTCAACGGCCTGGCCTCCCGCGTGCAGAATGTCCTCAACGAGGACCCATTCAGCGGCCACCTGTTCATCTTCCGGGGGCGCCGTGGTGATATGGTAAAGCTACTGTGGTCCGATGAGGATGGTCTGTGCCTGTTCATCAAACGTCTTGAGCGTGGACACTTCGTCTGGCCCGCTGTCAGCGACGGGAAGATCCATCTGACCCCGGCGCAACTGGCTATGCTGCTGGAAGGCCTCAACTGGAAACATCCACAGTCATCACAACGTCCTGGCCTGCGGGTGTAACCTGTTGTAATGTCGGGTGTATGAAAAATGAACTCCCTGACGATATCGACCAGTTAAAAGCCATGCTGCGTAAACAGCGGGCGATGCTGAACGACCAGCAGACCCGGTTGCGCCAGTATGCAGGCCAGGTGGCGGGTTATGAGCAGGAAATCAACCGCCTGAAAGCACAGCTGGATAAACTACGGCGAATGCTGTTCGGTCAGAGTTCGGAAAAGAGCCGTAATAAGCTGGAAAACAAAATCCGCCAGGCAGAGAAACGGTTGTCAGAGCTGGAAAGCCGACTGGAGGCGGCAAAAACCTGCCTGAATGGCAACGAGCCGGTACCGGATATACCAGCAGATAGTGTTGTCGTGTCGCAAACGACGCCAGAAAAACCCACCCGCCACACCGCCCGAAAACCGCTGCCAGCCGACCTGCCTCGGGAAACACAGACCTTACTGCCAGCGACCAGCGTCTGCCTGTCATGTGGTGGAGAGCTGAAGGTGATGGGAGAAACTCTCTCTGAGCAACTGGAGATCATCAAAACCGCCTTTAAAATCATCGAAACGGTCCGACCGAAGCTGGCGTGCAGCCGGTGCGACGTTATCGTGCAGGCCCCGCTCCCGGCAAAGCCGGTAGAAGGCAGTCGTGTGGGCAGCAGCCTGCTGGCCCGCATCCTGGTCGGAAAATATGTGGAGCATACGCCGCTGTACCGGCAGACAGAAATCTACGCCCGTCATGGACTGGCGCTGAGCCGTAACACGATGGTCCGCTGGGTCGCGATGATGGGCAACCGGCTTCGTCCGCTGCATGAGGCGCTCAACCAGTACGTTATGCAGGCTGGCAAGGTGCACACTGATGACACGCCGGTCAGGGTGCTGGAGCCCGGGAGTGGTAAAACGCGAACCGGTCGGCTGTGGGTCTACGTCCGGGATGACCGTAACGCCGGGGTGCCAGAACCGCCGGCAGTCTGGTTCTCGTACTCAGCGGACCGTAAGGGGGAACATCCTCAGCGACATCTCTCAGGGTACAGAGGCGTGCTTCAGGCAGATGCGTACGGTGCTTACGACACGCTGTATGAGTCCGGGCACATCAGAGAAGCAGCGTGCATGGCGCATGCCAGAAGGAAAATCCACGATGAGCATGTTCGACGCCCGACAGAAATGACGAATGAAGCGCTGAACCGTATAGGTGCGTTGTATGCCATCGAGGCGGAAATACGCGGCAGCCCGGCCGGGAAACGGCTGCAGATAAGAAAAGCACGGTCGGTTCCGCTGATGACATCGCTGCACGAGTGGATAGAGGCGCAAATGACGACGCTGTCGGTTCACGCGGAGACGGCGAAGGCGTTCGCGTACATACTGAAACAGTGGCACGCCCTGAATGAGTACTGCCGTAACGGTCAGGTGGAAATCGACAATAACATCGGAGAAAACGCGCTGCGCGCGGTGGCGGTTGGCAGAAAGAACTACCTGTTCTTCGGCTCTGACAACGGGGGTGAGGCAGCAGCCATCATCTACAGCCTGCTTGGCACCTGCAAACTGAACGGTGTGGAGCCGGAAGGTTGGTTGTGCGAGGTGATAAGCAAGATCAACGACTGGCCTTCAAACCGGGTACATGAGCTGCTGCCCTGGAACCTATCCTCCGTAAAATAATCCTTACGCCACGTTCATTATGGGGCGCTTACAGGGGGAACATCCTCAGCGACATCTCTCAGGGTACAGAGGCGTGCTTCAGGCAGATGCGTACGGTGCTTACGACACGCTGTATGAGTCCGGGCACATCAGAGAAGCAGCGTGCATGGCGCATGCCAGAAGGAAAATCCACGATGAGCATGTTCGACGCCCGACAGAAATGACGAATGAAGCGCTGAACCGTATAGGTGCGTTGTATGCCATCGAGGCGGAAATACGCGGCAGCCCGGCCGGGAAACGGCTGCAGATAAGAAAAGCACGGTCGGTTCCGCTGAT
Organism: Klebsiella sp. WOUb02; assembly: GCF_050058015.1. NCBI lineage: Bacteria > Pseudomonadati > Pseudomonadota > Gammaproteobacteria > Enterobacterales > Enterobacteriaceae > Klebsiella > Klebsiella sp. WOUb02. The sequence continues at coordinate 128,214 of NZ_CP170111.1, read as the reverse complement.
GACATCGCTGCACGAGTGGATAGAGGCGCAAATGACGACGCTGTCGGTTCACGCGGAGACGGCGAAGGCGTTCGCGTACATACTGAAACAGTGGCACGCCCTGAATGAGTACTGCCGTAACGGTCAGGTGGAAATCGACAATAACATCGGAGAAAACGCGCTGCGCGCGGTGGCGGTTGGCAGAAAGAACTACCTGTTCTTCGGCTCTGACAACGGGGGTGAGGCAGCAGCCATCATCTACAGCCTGCTTGGCACCTGCAAACTGAACGGTGTGGAGCCGGAAGGTTGGTTGTGCGAGGTGATAAGCAAGATCAACGACTGGCCTTCAAACCGGGTACATGAGCTGCTGCCCTGGAACCTATCCTCCGTAAAATAATCCTTACGCCACGTTCATTATGGGGCGCTTACCATTAATTAAACTATAAGTTTATCTATGAAGCGGGATGGTCGGTAACATTGCGGGATTGTATTGCTCTGACCGTCGCATAATTCTTCAGAAACCAGTCTGCCAATCGTCGCTGCGCAAGTAACGGCAGGGTGCATAGAGGCGACGTAAACGGTTCTGCTCTCATCAGTAAAACCAAGAACTGGATACCCATCCTGTATGACAGGGCGCTCTCCTACCGAGTACTGGATGAGAGAAGCCGACTCTGCGCCCGTGAACCTGCTTCTTAGAGCCATTTGTGCAGCAACCGCTGTTTCCTTTACGTTGCCATTTGCAGGATAATCCTCTGCGGCTAATAAATCCCCATTGCGGGCATGTCGAACCTCAATGTCATCACCTGAGATGATCGTTTTAATCAAGCTCTGGTGGACCGCAAAGCGCAGTAATATGGCTGGTGATGACAAAACCGGCACAGGAGTAACCATCCGCTCAGTCAGGGCGGGAATACCAGTACCACAGGCCAGCACAACGCAATCTGCATTTAGTTTACCCCGAGAAGTCAGCACGCCTGTTACCTTCCCCTCAGTCATGCAAAGACCTATAACGGTTGTTTGGGTATTAAGTTCGACGCCCTTCTCACAGGCTTTGTCCAGTAATATACGTGTCGCGTTGGTGGCATCAATGGCACCATCTTTTGCAGCATAGCGTGCCTGCGAGGGAGGATTTATCAACGCAGGCTCAAGAAGGGAAATTTCAGCCTTGTGGAGGAGGCGTTCGTCCTTCAGGCAGGATTCGGATGTTGCTCCATATGTTAACGAACCACCCCATTTAATTTGAAGTTCCGGTATGTGTTCTCCCAGCCTGTGCCAATCCGCAAGTGCGGCGCGCCGGATAAACACATCAGGCGCATCATCATTCACTACACCTGTCAGCCAGCCAAACGCGCTACCGGTCGCACCTGATGCAGGCATATCTTGCTCAACAATGGTGACGTCAAATTCAAGGTGGGCAAGATGCCATGCGATTGATACACCAGTAATCCCTGCTCCCACGATGACGATCCTTTTTTTAGTCACTGCCTTCTCCTGTGTGGGAAACATATTCATGTCATGATGCAAAAGTAGTCCGCTATAGGAAACTTCGCAGAATTGCAAAACTCGTCACCACGACTATTCAGGACGGCGCGTTAGGGAAGGTGCGATTAATTCGATGGGAACCATTTTTTCGCCCTGTCATCGTATCATAAGTGAGCAAAAAACCACCAAAATCAGTGAAAACGATGGATGAACGGCAATCATTGTAGTCATGAACAGAACTATGAATGATTAAATCGCACCTTCCCTAACAATGACCCGATAACAGTATCACAAAAAAATAGGTTCTCTGGTTAAGGCTTCGAGAAAGAGAAATGCGGATCAATAACAAATTTCTTCGGCACGCCGGAATCAAATTCACTGTAACCGCACGGTGCATCTTCCAGAGAAATCACTTCAACACCCACTATTTTGGCAATTGGAATGCGATCCCACAGAATAGCCTGCATCAGTTGACGATTGTATTTCATTACCGGCGCCTGCCCGGTATGGAAGGCGTGTGATTTGGCCCAGCCCAGTCCGAGACGAATGCTCAGGCTACCCATTTTCGCCGCCTGATCGACCGCCCCCGGATCTTCAGTGACGTACAGACCGGGCACCCCAATTTTCCCTGCCACACGCGTCACCTGCATCAGCGCATTGAGCACCGTGGCCGGAGCTTCATGCTGCGCGCCTTCATGACCGTGCCCACGCGCCTCAAAACCGACAGCATCGATGGCACAATCCACTTCGGGTTCGCCGAGGATGTCGGCAATCTGCTCATGCAACGGGGTATCTTTACTGAGATCAACCACTTCGAAACCCTGTTGCGCCGCATGTTTAATGCGCGCCTCATTCATATCACCGACAATCACCACTGCCGCACCCAGCAGACGGGCTGACGCCGCCGCCGCCATTCCCACCGGACCGGCCCCGGCCACATAGACGGTGCTGCCGGGACCGACGCCTGCGGTGACTGCGCCATGAAAGCCGGTCGGCAGAATATCGGAAAGACAGGTTAAGTCTCTGATTTTCTCCAAAGCCTGCTCACGGTCCGGCAGCTTGAGTAAGTTGAAATCGGCGTAGGGCACCAGCACATACTTCGCCTGGCCGCCGACCCAATCGCCCATATCTACGTAGCCATACGCACCTCCGGCACGGGCCGGATTGACCGTCAAGCAGACGCCGGTATGTTGTTCCTTACAGGAACGACAGCGGCCACAGGCAACGTTGAACGGCACCGACACCACATCGCCAAGAGTAAACCTTTCGACATCACGCCCGATTTCAATCACCTCGCCGGTGATTTCATGGCCGAGCACCAGGCCTTCCTGAGCGGTAGTTCGCCCGCGTACCATATGTTGATCGGAACCGCAGATATTGGTGGATAACACTTTGAGAATCACCCCGTGTTCTATTTTCTTCCCCCGTGGATCGTGCATTTTTGGATAATCAATCGACTGGACTTCAACTTTACCTTTACCTATGTAGACCACTCCACGATTTTCAGACATGTGAGTACCTTTCAGATAGTTGGCTGGATATTAAGTTTCGAATGTCGCAGTTGAGCATAGATACATACTCTACCCCCTTAAGCTTAATAACCTCCCCGCTAACGAGTGAGATTTATCGCGTTATTATTCGTGATGTGTGCAAGGCGTCACAGTAAGTATCCTCCGGCAGAGCCGGAGGCTTTAGGGTGAGCGCCTCAAAGGCGCCGACAAACCATGAGCCGCCCAGGGCGGCTGCTATACGTTCAGTTTCATTTGATCGTATCGTTCGTCTTCTCTCTCCTGGTTGCGTATGTACGCCCTGACCGTGGCTTCATCCAAACCAACGGTTGAAACGAAATAACCTCGAGCCCAGAAAACTTCACCGGTGAAGTTTTTACCTCTGCCGAAGTGTCGTGCTATCGCTATCGCACTTTTTCCCTTCAGATAGCCGACTACTGTCGATACCGAGTACTTTGGCGGTATGCTGATGCACATGTGGACATGATCGCGCATCAGATGCCCCTCCAGAATCTGACAGCCCTTCTGGCTCGCAAGCTCGTGGAATATTTTTCCCAACTCATGCCGCAGCGCACCATATAACCGCTGCTTCCGGCGTTTAGGGATATAAACCACGTGATATTTACAGTCCCATTTCGTATGGCTTAAGCTCTGATAGTCTCTCATCACGAATCCTCATCTCTTGGCGGAGATTTCAGATTCGCGCGACTGACTTAAAGGTCAAACCTTTCGGAGTCCCCCGGCAAAGCCGGGGGGTTACCGGATTTAATTAAATTAATCACCATTCAATATGCGGGTAATTTCAGTGGGAAACTTAGAGTCTATCCCAAAAGGAATTGCAGTATACTGCGTGGCGGATTCAAGTTCGAAGTGCAACGCTAAGCCGCCTGTCTTAACTCTGCAAAGACCACTGAAGGCTGCCGGAATTCGAGGCATTTTCGTGGCCTGCTGTTCAGTGCTCCCTGGTACTTGCGGAGCTCGTCATCCGTCACTGCTGTCAGGTCAGTTCCTTTGGGGATAAACTGCCTCAACAGCCCATTGGTATTCTCATTTAGCCCACGTTCCCACGAAGCATAGGGGTGAGCAAAACAGGTTTCCGTTTCCAGGGCCGCTGCGATCTCTTTGTGCTGAGTAAACTCCCCGCCATTGTCGAACGTGATGGTATGGCAGACATCTTTGTAGCCGCTCAACATCGAGATAATGGCTGTGGCCACTTCGGCTGAATCTGACGAAAACACCTTTTTCGTCAGATAAATACGGCTTTTACGCTCGACCAGCGTCACGATGGCTCCGGTGCCTTGTTTACCCAGTACAAGATCCGCTTCCCAGTCACCCAGTCGGGTACGAGCATTAACAACGGCTGGTCTCTGCTCGATGGATACGGCGTCAGGAATCGGACTTCGCTTTTTACCATAGCCTTTGCGATAGCGGCGTTTACCCTGTCGGAGGAGCTTATACAGCTCACCGCCCTCTGATTTATCGCAGGTCACGTGCTGGTAAATCCACTCGTGACTAACCGGCCTGTCGATGATATGGCCAACGGCGCTGATCTGTTCCGGGCTCCACAGCCAGTTTAGCGCTGCCTCAACAAAGAAGACTGTATCCTCGCGCATCCTGCGTTTGCCGGCCGCTTTACGACGACTGGTACTAAGCTTCTGTGCTGCCGCTGGCTGGTAGCCATCTACAGAACGATTACGACGCAGTTCCCGCGAGACCGTTGACTTGCTCACGCCTAAGCGGCGGCCAATCTCAGCCTGACTAAATTTGTCTTCACACAACAGGGCTATCTGGTATCGTAACCCTTCGGTTAGCTGCTGATATTTCATAGTGACTCGCTCATCTTTGGTCGGAAGAGCAGGATAGCTTATCGGCAGCTAACCGTCCCTCCATCCACATGACCGAGCGTTGCACTTAGAGCCCATCCCAAAAGGAATTGCAGTATACTGCGTTACGGTAATTGATGAGGGAAAAGCATGGCAGGCATTAAATGGCAGATTAGCGATGAACTCTGGGAAAAAATGGCTCCACTGCTCCCGGAACACAAGACCAACCATCCGTTGGGCACGCATCGCAGGCGTGTTGATAATCGTGCCGCGATGAACGCCATTTTCTTCGTGCTCAGAACAGGGTGTCAGTGGAATGCGCTGAATGTGACAGGTATTTGCTCATCAAGCTCAGCCCATCGTCGTTTCCAGGAGTGGCGGGATGCCGGCGTTTTCGAGCGGTTCTGGCAGAACGGATTGCTGGCCTGTGAGAAGCCTGATGCCATTGACTGGTCATGGTTGTCGATGGATGGTTGCATGACAAAATCGCCGCTTTCAGGCTCAAAAAAACGGGGCGCAACCCCACTGACCGGGGAAAACAGGGAGTAAAACGCAGTCTGATGACCGATGGTAACGGTCTGCCACTCTCAGTCGTTGTCAGCGGAGCCAATACTCACGATATCCGGTTAGTTGCAGAGACGCCTGATGCACTTCAGACGGGCCGACCCGGTAAAAGGTTGAGACTGTGTATGGACAAAGGTTATGAAGCCGAATGGCTTGCGGCATATCTGAAGCTTCGTCGGTATGAACCTCATATACAGTCACGGAAAGAGGAGTCAGAAGCCCTCAGAACGACAGAATTTAAAGCGCACCGTTGGGTAGTGGAAAGAACGCATAGCTGGATGAACCGGTTCCGGCGGATACTGACGCCGTGGGAGAAAAAAGTCGGGAACTACGAAGCCATGCTGCATTTTGTCTGCGGTGTCATTGTCTGGAATAAGCACCTATTGGGATAGCCTCTTATTATCTGAATTCGCGGTCAGCATTCAGCCCGCATACAATCCCATTAGCCGTGATGTTTTTCAGTGTGACAACACCTTTATCCTTACCGTGCAAAAGGTGTGGAAAGGCCAGAAATTGTTTCTCCTGTATCTTAATCTGAATGTATTTTTTTAGATGTTGTAAGGTCAGTTCACTGCAAACGCCTTTGACATCCATGGAGTGGGTGAAATGCCATTTTTTACTTTGTCCCTGTTTGGCTATCAGTGACGTGCCACATATGAGGCAAATACAGTTGCACGAAAGACCATTTTCAACACTGGCAATATCAACGATTGTATTTGTGTCTTTATCAAAACCAAATGGGATCCACTTTCGTGCATTGCGTTTCATGTTGATTCCTCGTTTAATGCAGATAAAATATTCTACATCAACCGCCTTACTCAAACCGGAAATAACATGGTTCACTGGAGAAATATTTAAATATCATCAGGCATGAGACGCCACACAGAAGTGGGAATTTTGTCATATATCTTTTTCATATAAATCTCAGATCTTCGGTGGTCATAAGCACCATTCAGACTGATAATTTCGTTTATTGCTCGACCTTCCTCGCTTAATTTATCCTGGATACGTTCAAAAACTTTATCAAGGGTTTGTGTTGTACTGCATTTTCTGAACTTCAGGAGATAAACTTCTCTGAGGCTGCTTTCAGCATTTGGGCTTTTCAACAACGACGCTCAGGTGCATTTTCAAAAATCTCTATATTTTCGGAAACAATAAATGAATGCCCCCAGACTGGCAAGTCAGGCAATTCTGGTTTTTTGTGTTTGTTCCTGGCTTTGAACAAAAATACTGTTAACATGCTGGTTATAAAACCAGTACTGTTAAATGACATGAGATCTTCCATGACAGATAAAACTAAGCTGATAGCCCTTTCACGACCTGATGACATGAGCGCTCTGGATGCGCTTAAGCTGTTACGTTTCCGCCGCTACAACACTGCGAAAAGCCAGCTAAGGACCACCCGGGTCTGGTCATCATGGTGTGCCAAAAACGGCCTGACGCCCTTCCCTGTGGCTGCTGTGGATGTAGAGCGTTATATCAACGGGCTGAATGGTTCCGTCAAAATGGCGACCATTTCTCATTTCATTGCATGCCTTGCGAGCGTTAACGGGAGTCTCGGATTTCCTGACTTCCGCAACGTTCTTATTAAGGCGCTTGTCCAGGTCTGGCGGGCGCGTGAAAATGAGAAAAAAGTGGTTACCGGCCAGGCGCTTCCTTTTATGGTTGCAGATCTCAATATACTCCGTCGGGTGCTCCGGAAGAGCGACGACGTCAGGGATATGCGAGACCTTGCTATGATCTGGGTTGGTTTTGAAACGCTGCTGCGTAATGTGGAAATCCGGAGGATTAAAGCCGGTGACCTCAAATGGCAAAATGACAGTTCCTGTTACCTTCTGGATGTGATGCGAACCAAAACAAGCCTGTCGAGCAACCTGACGTTTCAACTTTCGCCACAGTGCAGCCAACACGTCAGGCGACTGATTGAAACGGTGGAGTATACGGACACAGAAGCCTTCGGGAACCGTTACCTCTTTCAACCCGTCAATGTCTATACCAATCGGTATTTTCCGGCCACCAGCAGTAAGTTATCCAAAGGCAAATCTATAGATAGCATGTTCCTGAAGGCTGGCTTCAATCAGGAGTTGCTCACTCAGCTGCAGAATGATTCACAGGTCACACGAGAGGATGTAGGTATTCTGTCCTCCAATTCACTGAACCAGGCATTTTCACGCCTGTGGGATATGGCAGGTAAAGTGGGTGATAACCGGCAGTCTGGCCGGTACCTTAAGTGGACAGGCCATAGTGTGCGTGTAGGGGGGGCTATTGAGCTGTTTAAGGATGGATACACTCTGGAGAAAATTACGGAGATGGGAAACTGGTCTGATCCGAAGATGGTTTTCCGGTATATCAGGGCATACCTTGCCAGTGAAAAAGCCATGGTGAGCTTTATGCGCAATCATCTGGACGATATATAACCAGAGTCCGGATGTACCGGCACTCAGGTGTTCACGTTCTGTGTGGGTTAATGAAAAAACGTTAAATATTAATCTCCTTTAGACCGGTTAATACAAAATTACCGCTGCCAGATAGTGTGTCAAAGTCAGTCACACTGAATTCATGCGTATGAAACCAGACGACACGACACATAGGACAGGTAACCGGTAATTCATTCTCGGCTATCTTCTCGCAATTATGGATTATTTCACCCTGCTCATCCCTGTTGATATTATAACCACTTGTGCAGAGTGTTTCGTACCCATGTGCGCCCGTTACAATATGTGTGGCTGTTCTCTCTTGAATCTCTCCATTTACTTTTATCTGTTCGCGGGTAGTCATTGTTCGTTTATTATTCATTGTCCCTCCGGATGGAATGTTATACCAATGATACTTTAAGTTGGTGGAGCCTGAACCCAAGGCCGCGCCAGGGAGAAGTTGTTGGAGTACTATCATCCTGCATCTTGAAGTTACTTGGGTATAGAAGGAATGGTTATTACTCTTGTGTTAACACTGACTTCTGTTGGGCAATAGTTTCAGGCAGAACTACATGGTCAGGAAAAACACGCAATACATCGCCGCTCAGAATTGATACAGACTGAGCCTCATTTACCTTGCCATTGGTAATCGACCTTATTTCTTAATTATGCTGCCGTGCAGCTGGAAGACGGAGAAATACAGCATCTTGTTCCAGAATCGTTTCTGGAGCGTTTCACGAAGGAAAATGCTGGGTGATTTCATTTGTTATCGTTTCTGGGCTGCCTTTTCGGCTTTTCGCTGTTTTTTTAATCTCCATTTTACCTTGATACCCGCAAGGGTGTAAAGAACCACAGAGGCAATGAAATTTACCAGTGCAGCAAATTCCACCCCCAGATGAATAACTGCCGGTTTAATGGGCAAAAATAAAGCCACGAGAAGTAGAATAAAGGAAATGATACACCGTAATGTCATACCTTCCGTACCGTCACCCCGAATATTCTGGCTCGCACCTGTCCCGATTTTGCTTGTCAGAATATTAAGGCCAAACGCACACAGGGCGGTTACGACCATGAAAATTGCATAAGTCATTATTCCTCCGAGGGTTTTGATTTCAACCTGACTACATTCACCAGTTTCTTAATGCCGCCCTCGCCTGGAACAAACACATAGCGATACCTCGGCCAGGTGGTATGAGAATAAACCTCACCAGCGGTATTCATATCAAGTTGCGTAAGCCTTGATGTCTTGCTCTCTGGCAGTTTATCTACGGGGATCATCCCTTTTCTGAAACTCTTCATCATCAGAGCAAGCGGGGTTCTGCAATTTTTATTGCTCATGGTTTCTGTGTAACGGATCATCCCTCCTATAGTGACCTGAACTGTACCGAGTTCACAGTCAAACTGTGGCATCACAGGCCAGCAAGGGATTTCAAGATTCATGCTGGTCAGAGCCTGCTCGTAGCCCTGCTCACTGGTTTCCACCGATGTGTTGAGTCTAAATAGCTGCGTCTAATACCGCTACACTTGCCATTTATTGACATGTGGCAGTTACGCAAGAGCAAAACATCGCCAGACCGACGTAGTGCTGATTAGCGGGGAGAACAGCCCCAATCCCTTGTCCAGCGAGGGCTGGCAAAAAGTGTAGCACTATTCCGCGCAGCTATTTAGGGAAAAGAGCATGCATAAACCGGATGATCTTGAGCACACCGGGCGTACTGGCTTTGCGTTGATAAATATCAGGCAACCAGGGCGAAGTACTGGCCCATATGGTGGTACTTGCATATACCCGTTTCTCCATATGCCACAGAATGGTTGGATCTGACAGGAAATGATGCACAGTCAGTAACTCAGCCAGAAATCTGTCTTCACTCGGTTGCGTCATGTGTACTAGGGAAGGTGCGATTTAATCGTCAGTTATGAGAATATAACCCTTTCTTTGCCATAGACTTTTCACGATGCCCGCTCTTGCCAGCTATTCCTCCCGCAAAAAACAGTTCCTCGACCGTATGGATGTTCTCGTCCCGTGGTCCGATATCGCTGATATTCTGCTCCCGTGGTATCCCTCGTCCCGACGGGGACGCAGACCTTTTCCTCTGCTGCTCATGCTGCGCATTCACTGCCTGCAACTCTGGTTTGACCTCAGTGACAGTGCTGCCGAAGATGCCCTCCATGACATGCTGCCATTTCGTCAGTTTGCCGGTATCGACTGCTGCGTCCCCGACCGCACCACCATCATGAATTTCCGTCATTTTCTGGAGAAACATAATGCCGGTGAACAGGTACTGTCCCTGATTAACCTTAAACTGAAGCAGGCAGGACTGATGATGCGTAAGGGCGTGATTATCGATGCCACCATCATCTCCGCTCCCTGCTCTGTGAAAAATAAATCCGGGCAACGTGACCCGGAGATGCACCAGACCCGTAAGGGAAATCAGTGGTACTTCGGTATGAAAGCGCATATTGCGGTTGATGCCGCGACAGGCCTGACTGAAAAAGTGGTCACCACCGCCGCAAATGAGCATGACCTTAATCAGGCGGAAAATCTGATTACGGAGCCTGTGGAAGTGGTGTTTGCTGATGCCGGATACAGGGGGGCGGAAAAGCGGGAGTCACTGAGCGGGCTGTCAAAATACTGGTTTATTGCGAAAGGCCCGCTTGCTGTAAAAGAAATGAAACAGCATCCACGTCGGAATAAACAGGCACTTCATGATGAATTTGTGAAAGCCAGTATCAGGGCGAAGGTTGAACATCCGTTCCGGATACTGAAATGCCAGTTTGGTTTCAGAAAGACCCGATTACGGGGTCTGAGGAAAAATCACAACCGGCTGTCAATGCTGTTTGCGATGGGGAATCTGGTTCGCGCAGCGCAACTGGCGGGAATAGCGTAAATAATGTGCAAAATGAGGGTGTTCTTTGCCATTCATTGAATAATGGAGAGCAAATATTCACCAGTACAAAGTGCTCGTAGACGTCTTACAGAGAGAAAATACAGCTCAGCGAAGAACCCCGCTGAACCCCACCGATTAAATCGCACCTTCCCTAGCTCAGACCTGATCTGACAGTTACCGGTTATTTATACAGGTGTCTGTCAGATTAAATCTGGTTCAGATTTTTTTCTGCCCAGACCCGTTTTCCATCAAGTAAAGTCGCCACTGGCGTACGCCCGCAGCACATTTTCCCCTGATGAGTTCGCTCATTATTGTAATGCCACAACCAGTTGTCCAGCTCCCTTTGCAGGCTTTCCACGTCTGCATAGAGCTTCTTGCGGAACGTAACCTGATAAAATTCCTGCAAAATAGTTTTATGGAACCGCTCGCAGATACCGTTCGTCTGCGGAGACATCGCCTTCGTTTTCGTATGGTCGATATCGTTGATGGCCAGATAAAGCTGATAATCATGCTGCTCCACTTTGCCACAGTACTCCGTCCCCCTGTCGGTCTGTATTCTCAGCATTGGCAGTCCCTGAGACTCGTAGAACGGCAGGACGCGATCATTGAGCAGGTCAGCGGCAGTGATCGGCGTTTTAGTCGTATACAGCTTGCAGTGCGCCACTTTTGAGTACGTATCCACGAACGTCTGCTGGTAGATACGGCCCACACCTTTCAGATTGCCCACGCAGAAGGTATCCTGCGATCCCAGATACCCCGGATGTGCCGTCTCGATTTCACCGCTGGCCTCGTCATCGAGCGCCTTCTTCTCCAGCGCTGCGATTTGAGCGTCGGTCAGCACGATGCCTTCTCTGGCGACTTTTGCCTCAAGCGCCTTCAGGCGCTTACGGAAGTTCTCCAGGTCGTGTCGTTGCCAGATGGAGCGCACGCCGCTGCCGGAGATAAACACGCCTTTTTTACGCAGTTCATTACTGGTCCGGTGCTGACCATGAGCCGGGAACTCAACGGCATACTCAACAACCGCGTGTTCAGTGGCTTCATCGGCGCGGTTCTTCAGGTTAGGGACTCTGCGGTTTTGATTAATCAGCGCGTCAATACCGCCTTCTTCAGCCAGCTCCTGATAACGATAAAAGGTGTCGCGTGACACGCCCATGATTTTACAGGCTTTTGAAACGTTACCGAGTTCTTCGGCCAGATTGAGCAGGCCGGCTTTGTGTTTGATGATGGGATTGTTAGTATAAAGCATGAGAGTTACCTCGTGTATTGTATAAGGATTCGACACCCATATCAAAACCGGTAACTCTCAACCTTTCAAGGCTCAGTGTCAGATCAAGTCGCGACTAATACACAGAACTGCTGCCCTGGATTCTCTCACCTGTAAAATAACCCTTACACTACGTCCCCCGTGGGGCGCTTACACACCTGTTGCAGGGCGGCGCGGACCACCGACTGGTTTGCCCTACTGACGCGGCTCAGCACATTGCGCATAAAGTGGACCCGGCAGCGCTGCCAGCTGGCACAGAACATCTGCTGTTTCGCCGCCTTCAGGCCGCTGTGTGAGTCGGAGATACCCTCCAGACCTCGCTCCTTCAGGCTCAGCAGGAAGGCCAGCCAGAACGCTTTGGCTTCTGACTCACCGATACCTATCCCGATGATGAATAGCGATAGCAACTTTCGCTGACAGCAAACAACTGGCAGGCAAAACGTATGCTGACGCTCCGGCTTCTGACCGCATCCTGTGCCATCTGCTTTCGCTGCGATGGCTTCACCACTTTTTTGCCATGGCCTCCTGAATAATTTCGGCTTTGAGTCGCTCTTCGGCATACATCTTTTTGAGGCGACGCAAAAACATAAGGTCACCCGTTATGGATGGAAGTAAAGAAACTGAACATCCGAGACCGAGAACAGCCGTTCACGTTGCAACACCACGTGCGTACTCCCTCCCTGCCCCTGTAGCCAGCGAGAATAAAGCCCCTCGAGTATGGCACAAAATGAGTTGCACCAGCGCACTCGGTGCGCATCATCGCGACTCACCGGCAGCGCGCGATGGCGCAGTCGTAACCCGTCGTCACCCACATCAACGCTGACCACACCCCATTTGAAGCGGCACAGCCACTGGTTGATATTGGCTTCCAGCTGGCCCACGGTTTCCGACTCGGGCAGCGGGTAGCGATCCGCCAGCATCTCACCCATCTGGCGTAAGAAAGGCTGACTTTCCAGCTCACCGGCGTTGTTCAACATGCCATCGACCATGATCAGCAGCAGGTCAAACCATCCGGCTGGCGTCTGCTGCTGTTGAAACCAGGTCATGACTTCCGCGTTGTTATTCTCTGTCATGATCAGTTGTCTCCCAACATATAGCGGATATAGAGACCCGCGGTGCTCTCGTTATAGTCACCGAAGGTGTCGTAGCCAATCTGGCCGCCCAGCGTCATCTTCTTGTTCACTTTGTAATCGGCCCCGGCACGCAGCGTATAGCCAATGCCGTTCTTCGAGGTCGCCGAATAGTAAGCTTCCTTCGCAAAACCGTTGCTGACCGCGGTCTCCAGAGTTTGCTGCCATTCAGAGTTGGTCGGGAAGTAGGCGCTCTTATCCTGGCTGTAGGATTGATAACCCACTGACCCGCCCAGCTTCATCGTCCAGTTTTCATACTTCTCGGTCAGGTTAACCGGCAGCGAGACGCTCACGTAGTTCTGCGGGCTGAAGTAACCACCCTGGCCATAGGTGAAGTAGCTGAGGTTTTTCGAGTAGTCCATGTAGCTCATACTCAACCCGGCCTGCAGCTGGCGATATTCATCGTGATAGGGCCGCAGATAGACCCCGGCGTTAGCGTTAACGCTGGTGTTGCTGGCGACGTTGGAGCCAATGTAGCTGTAGCCGCCGCCGCCCACATAGAAGCCAGCATCGCCATCGTCATAGCTTAACTGGAGGGTGCCACCGTTTTTGGTCACCTGCCCCCAGGTTTTCCCGGAGTAGGAGTCTTTCAGGCCGACGTAGGAGAGCAGGCTATCGGTCAGTGAGCGGCGCTCGCCGGTGAAGATCAGCGACAGGTAGTTGGTCAGCTTCGGCGACCATTTCACACCCCCGACCACGGTATTAAGATCCTGGCCCAGCGGGGTACTGCCGATATCGACACGGTAATTATCGCCGCTCAGGGCCATGGCCAGCTCAACGCCATTAGCCTTCTGGGAATCCGTTGAGCCGCTGGCCTGATCGACGTTCGGTTTCAGACTCGATGACGCCAGATAGCTGGCCACCTGGCCGGAATCATAGGTACCGAGTTTCGCCAGATTCTCCATCCCGCTGTTGGTGGTAGCGTTAAAGTCGGAGGCGTTCAGCGTCCCCAGAGTACTTAATGCCTCAGCCCCAGGATTGCTGGCAAAATAGGTTTCCTTTTCCGTATCGGTCATCGCGGCAATCGCCGCCTGCTCGCTGGTGGCGGTGGAGATCATATTGGAAACCGCATTGGAGAGCGGGTTCGCACCGTATCGCCGCCAGGCATCGCCGGTGGCGGTGCCTGCATTCAGCGTGATCGGCGTGACGGTAAAGTCAAAGCGCGAGTCGCCAAACGGCGATGAGGACCACGTCAGCGGAGTTTTCATCTCCGTCAGCTTACTGGTACCGGATTCACCATCGCGCCCGCGCACTTCCATACCGCCCTGCAGCCAGGTGCCGGTTTTTTCCTGTAGCGCCTCCATCATGCTGTCTACCTGACGCAGCGTACGGGTTTGCGCGGTCTCTACCGGCAGGTCGGGACGCTGGATCCCCGGCAGGGTTGTGCCGGGTCCGGTCGACACCTGGGCGACCTGCCACGGCATATACTGTCCATAAACCGATGCCGTCCGCGTCGGGGCGGTGGTGCGGGAGACGCCCACAAAGGGGTTATCCGCCGCCAGCACGCCGCCAACGGTTGGCGTCTGGGCGCTGTTGCTGCTCTGCAGCCCCAGCAGCTTGCCGCGCGCGCTGCGCAGAAAGGTCATCGCCTGCTGGTGATGCCCCTGCGATTCTGCCACGCGCGCCAGCAGTACCAGGCGATCCGGCGAGTTATCCGGACGCAGTCCGCCAGCCAGCTGTTCGGCACGGTCGTTATTGCCTTCCGATAGCGCAACGTCGATCGCGCCGGTACGCGCCGCCTGGTCCGGCGTGTCGCGGGTCATCAGATAGTCATAGACCACGCCCGCTTCTTTGTTCATTTTTCCGCTCTGATAGAGTCGCGCCATGGCGAACATCAGGTCGGTATTTTGCGGGTCGCTTTGCATCGCCCCCATCAGTTTGTCGTAAGCTCCGGCATAGTTGCCCTGTTCGCGCAGCCGGTCCGCTTCGTTGATCACGTAACCGTTGCGGATGCTCGCCAGCTGCGTCGGCGTACTGGTGGCCTGCAGCTGCGGGTTGGTCAACAGCGCTTGGGCTTCGTTGGTCAGCCCCGCCTGATTGAGCACCGAGACCTGATCGGCATAATCGCCAGCATTGCCGGTGATACCGCCGCTGATATTATTGCGCACCAGCGTGACGGCCCCGGTGACATCGCCGCTCTGGGCCAGCATACGCGCCAGCTTGCCGACATCCGCCGGTGATTTTGGCGGCGTCGCGGCCATCGCTCTCAGGGTATTCGATGCCGCGACCGTATTCCCTTGCGCCAGGTAGTTCTGCGCGGTCACCAGCTGCAGGTTGTAGTTCACCCGCTGGCGTAAATCGCGCATCTGGCTGGTCTGGCTGGCGGCGGGGATCCGCCCCAGCAGCGTCTGCGCCTGCTGCCAAGCGCCATTTTCGCTGGCAAAGAGCGCGGCGGCATACAGCGAATTGCTGCTGGCGCCAGGGCGATAGGCGGCCGCCATCGTCGACGCGGCTTCGCTCTCATTGCCCGATTTTTGCAACAGTCGCGCGAGATCCAGACGCATCCAGGCATCGTCCGGGTAACGTGATACCCCCTGACGTAAGGTCGCGATTGCCGCCGTGACGTTGCCGCTGTTGGCCTGCTCTTGTGCCTGACGACGCAGTGAATCTCCCGGCATCCCGGTCACCACGCGAGGCTGTAGCTTCTGCTGCATGCTGGCCGGCAGCGTGCGCAGCATCTCCTGAGCCTCCGCCGATTTATTTTGCTCGCGCAGGACGTAGTACAGGTTCTCGCGCGCCGGGCCGTTTTGCGGCTGGTCGTTGAGCAGCGAGCGCAGGGTTTGCTCCGCCTGAGGAAGGTCTTTGTTATGGCGCAACACATCGGCACGGAACAGTTTTGCCGACGCGCCACGCGTGCCGCTCTGCTGAACCAGCGGCGCGGACAGCGCCAGCGCCTGGCTGATGTTGCCCTGTTTGTAGGCCTGCTGCGCCTGCGCCAGTTGGCCGTAGAATAAGGCATCAGCCGCCTGCTCGCGGCGGGCGGCGGAGTCAGCGCCGCCAAGATCCGCAGCCCGACTTAAATATTGCGATGCGGCCTGAAAATCCCCGTTACGTTGTGCGATATAGCCCATCCCTGCCAGTGCATCAGCATCCTGTGGGTTGGTCTGGAGCACTTGTTCAAATTGCTCTTTCGCGGCAGTGGTATTGCCGCTATTGAGGTTAACAAACCCCTGACCACGCGCCTGGCCGCTGATCCGCTGCCGGTAGTAATTCTGGACTTCAGTATCCTGCGGGTGACGCTGCATCCATGTATCATACATCGCCTCATCGCCAGCCTGCGGCCCCAGCCACAGCAGCGCCTGACGTAGGCCGCTGTCGGCCTCTTTGCTGCCGGTGGCCATCGATTCCAGCATCGAGATCCCTTCCCGACGGGTGTCTTCCCGCCAGGTCAGCGCTTTGCCTAACGCCACGCGCGCGGCGTTCTCCTGTGGATGCTGCGCCACGTACTGACGCAGTTCGCCGACCGCCTGCGGGTAGAGCGATTTGTTGCTGGCCATCGTCATGTAGTATTCGGCAGCCAGGCTCGATGGCGGGGTATTGCCATTAAACATGCCCCGCCAGGTCGTTAATGCCGCCGAAATATTGCCGCTGCGCACCTGCTGTCTTGCCAGGCTGAGCTGCCCCTGCGGGACCTGGGCCATTTTCCTGGCGTTATCCAGCTCCTGCAAATTCGGGCTATTGGGCGAGACCTTCGCCAGTCGGGCGCGCCACTGCACGGCCGCCTGGAGATTCCCGCCCTGTTGCGACCACAGCGCCATCAGATACATGGCCTGGATGTTATTGGCGTCGACCAGCAGCACTTTTTGCAGCGACTCCATCGCCAGCTCATCATGCGATTTCTCATGCCAGTAGTTCGCTTGGGCAAAAAGCGCCTGTAGTGCGGCGTCGTTGCCAGCGGCGAGGGCATCACCGAGTACGCCAAATGCCAGCGCGCCTGACAGGCAAAGAGTGGACAATTTACGGGTCGACCGGCGATTCATTTTGATAACTCGTCTCATTGGTTTTCCCCCGAATTCAGACGCTTGCGAGCATGGCGTTTAAACATAGCGGTGAGCGCGAAGCCGATCATCGAGGTGGCGAACAGCCCCAGCAATGCCAGCAGGCCAGAGTGCTGGCTGGCATACCATACCGCTATCATGTACCACGGCATCTGACCGCTCGGGAACTGCGTATTGACCTGGAAGCTGCGCAAACCATTGTCGCTGGTGATGATCGCCGTATCGCCCCGGATGCCGGCGTTGATACGCGGTGAATCAAGGTCGACTTTTAGTCTTGCCAGTTGGTCATCGTTGCTGGCCATCGCCACCACCACCGTGCGCTGTGAACTCCACGGTGAGCGGTAGCTAATAAAGCCGCGCCAGGCGTTGCTGGAAGAAAGGTAGCGATCGGCATCCACACTAGCGGACGTCCAGTCACCGCTCAGCCAACGCTGAACTTTTTCTCCCAGCCCCGACTCACGCACGCCCAGTTGGTTATCCGCCTGATAATAGGGCGAGTCTGCCAGCAGGCTTTGGTTAAATGCTTTCTGATCGAGGCCGCTGACCGCAAGGACATCGCGATCGCGCAGATACTGCAGACCCGCCCCACGATTCGGGATACCCAGGACCACCCGGTTGTTGGCTAGCGCTGTTCCGGTCGCATTCCCCGAACGTGCCACCAGGTTAAGCAGCGTCGCCACCTGAGTTTCTGACGGTTTTTCTGCAAGCAGCAGCACGGTTTGTGAGTAATCCGGGAGGCGCGAGAACGGGAACGACGCCCCGACGAAATAGGAGAGGTTTGGCAACAGCGAGAAATGGCGCGTATTGCTTAAATCAATCCATGAATCATCAGTAATGCGGCTCTTGACGTTGTTATTCATCACCACCGAACAAGGCGCGTTGTCTTTCGGGACCACGTTAAAATAGAGCGACAGCTGGTTATCACCGTAGATCAGGTAGGGCGCCAGCGGGATAGTAAACTGCTCCTGACGGGCATCGCCCCCCAGGCGGCGCCACAGTTTCTCCAGCGGCCCCTGCTTGTTCAGTGGTAAATTGTGCAGGAAGGTGTTGTTGAGCGTGACGCTCAACAACGACTTATCTTCGTTGATCCAGTTTTCCGACGGGAAGCGGTAGCCAATCTGCAGCGGAATAGTTTCGCCATCCCAGAGGTACAGGTCAGGTGCCGCGCGGAATGCCACCCGCAGCGGCTCATGCCAGACGCCGTTGACTGTCATACTTTGGTCTTTACGCAGCAGCTCGCTGATTTTTACCGGCCGATCGGTTGGGATCCAGCGTGGAGCGTCATACGGTTTTCCAACTGGGATCGCCTGCGGATCCACTCTCAGACTGGCGGTCTGTGGAGCAATGTTGCCACGGGTCAGACGCCAGGCCGCAGCCCGTAATGCCGCATCGTTTTGCCCGACGATCAACAGCAGTTTGTAGGTCGGGTTCCCCGGGTTATCGACAATCTTCAGCAACGGTTTGTCGGTTTGCGGCAGGGTGATCCCACCTACCTGGTCACCGGGATGACCGATAATAATGCCGTGACGTTCCGGTAAACGATCGCGCAACGCATTGAAGGAGATACCTCGATAGTCCGCCTGAATCCCCAGCCAGGAGGAGATTAATGATGCGGCACTATAGACATCCGCGCCGGCGTTTTCCGGGAAGGCCACCGCGATATCTGCAGGGGTCATCTGCATGTTGTCAAAAAACGGCCGCGGGAAATGGCTTAAATCATTGCTGAGATTCAGCGGCTGGCTTTCCCAACTGAAGCGCGACGCCGCTAAAATGGTGACGCCCGATGTATCCTGACTATTGAGCAGGCACTGCATGTTGTCGCCGTCATTCACCTTAAAGCTCAGGTTATTGCTGGAAACCATCAGCGCCGCCGGAATATCCAGCTGATAGTGGGAAATATCGGCCCCGTCGGTACCCAGCGGCACCGTGCCCAACGGCTGGCCGTTAAGCATCAGCTGCAGCGTAGCGTTACGGGTTGCCATTTCTGGCGACACCCGCACATCCAACATCAGTTCGGCATGGGTCACGACCTGGTCAGAAGGCAACGTAAAATCAGCGCCCCCCTGGCGTTGACCGCCGCTGAGGATAATGCCGTCCGGCATCCCCATTTGCGCCAGATTCAGCGTGCCGCTAACGACCGGCGTTAACGGTACGGCCAGCGGTGCAGCTGTGTTGACCGGCGGCGGTAGGTCAGACAGCGAGGCTGCCGCCGGACCCGCTGCGGTAGTGGAGTCGGCAGCCGTCGTCGCGTCAGCTACTGGCGCTGGTGCTCCTGCAGAGACCGATTCTGGCGTTTCCGTCTGACCCGGTGCAGTCGTCGTCCCGTCGACGGCGGGGCCCGGCAGCGGAAAGTTCAGCGCAGCCGTCGGTTCGGCAGGCGTCTCTTCACCGTGCAGCGCAGGCACGGAAAAGATCCCTGCCAGCAGCGCAAGCGTGGTCAATCGCTTCATAGTTGGCCATCCTCCTGTGCGGTGCTCGCAACAGGTTTCTGCCGACGGCGGGCGCCCCGGGTTTTCCATGACAGCCAGAACAATTCAAAGACGCAGCGTAAGATGGTCACAAACGAGCGGAACGGGTTGTCCTGCGGAAGCGGCGGGTTAATCCAGGCATCCGCACGCGCCAGCACCACACGCACCAGCTCGCGGCGCAGCGACAGCGGGATATTTTCATCAAACTTGAGACGAATAAACTGCTGGTCAGCGGTCACCTGCTCTGCCGGAATACAAATGGCCCCGGATTGGATAATCAGCTCAATCTCTTCAATTTCGTCCTGCAGATGGCGGTCATCCGGGACCGCAATACGACAGCCGCCCATCGACAGGTCAGCGGTATGGCTACGTGAAACCACGCCGCTGGCGTAGTGAATCAGCACCGGAATATCGACATCAATACGGATAGTCTTGCGTACCTGACGGGTTTCTCGCGCTACGGCAATCGCCGCCAGCAGGAAGATCAGACTGTAGAGCCCCCAGCCGACGTTCAGAGCGATTACGTTAGGGTCAGATCCGAAGTAATCATGCCCAATGGCGCGAACGATACCGACAATCACGCCGACGCCCAGCAAACAGGCCACCACCAGATGCGGCCTGACAACGGTAAAGTCGAAGTAACCGACATCCAGCAGCCCCCCTTTGTCGGTCACGTTGAACTTGCCGCGTTTGGGGAAAATCATCGTCACCAGCGTCGGCAACACCAGGTGGAATGCCAGTACGATGTCGTAGATTTCCCCCCAGAAGCTGTAACGATAGCGGCCATTCATCCGCGAACCGACGTAGATCGCGAGGAACAGATGTGGCAAGGCATACGACACGATCAGGCTCGCCGAGGAGTAGATAATATTCAGGTTAAACAGCAGATACGCTAACGGCGCGGTGACGAACACCACCCTCGGTAACGCAAACTGGTAGTAGAGCATGGCGCTGAGGTAGCACAAGCGCTGCTGGAACGTCAGCCCTCGACCCAACAGCGGGTTATCGAGGCGGAAAATCTGGGTCATGCCGCGTGCCCAGCGGGTTCGCTGAATCACGTGTACCACCAGACGCTCGGTCGCTAAACCCGCCGCCAGCGGAATATCGAGAAACGCCGATTTCCAGCCCAGACGCTGGAACTTCAGCGCGGTGTGCGCATCTTCGGTGACGGTTTCCACCGCAAAACCACCGATATCTTCCAGCGCTTTACGGCGGATCACCGCACAGGAGCCACAGAAAAAGGTCGCATTCCAGTTATCGTTACCCTGCTGAATCGGCCCGTAGAACAACATCCCTTCGTTGGGAATATTGCGTCCCACCGCGAGGTTACGTTCAAACGGGTCCGGCGAGTAAAAGTAGTGCGGCGTCTGGACCAGCGCCAGCATAGGATCCTTGAGGAAACCGCCCACCGTAGCCTGCAGGAACACGCGGGTTGCCACGTGATCGCAATCGAAGACGCAAATCAGCTCACCCTTGGTGAGGGTCATCGCATGGTTCAGGTTACCTGCTTTGGCGTGTTTATTGTCATTTCGGGTGATATATCCGACTCCGACATCGGCGGCAAACACCGCAAACTCGCTGCGTTTACCGTCATCAAGCAGATAAATTTTCATCTTATCTGCAGGGTAATCAATACACTGCGCGGCCAGCACGGTATCACGGACCACGTCCAGCGGTTCGTTATAGCTAGGAATATAGATATCGACCGTCGGCCAGGTGCTCATATCATCCGGCAGCGGGACGATTTCGCGCTTAAGCGGCCAGACCGTTTGCAGGTAGTTCAGCAGCAGCATCACCCAGATATAGACTTCCGCCAGAAACAGTGCCATCCCCAGAACCGTCTCGATACCGGAGTTAAAATGCAGAGTTTGCGTCAAGCGGAAATACATATAACGGGTCGACATCAGCAGCGAAGTCACGACCATAATGACCGAAATACTGCGCTTTTTGCTAAATCCCATTAAAAACAGAATACCGATACTCAACAGACCAAAAAGATACTGCTTTTGGCTGTCCATCGGCGTAATAATCACCAGAACGGCAACGGGCGACAGCACCAGTGCCAGCAACCAGAAAAGAGACTTTTTCATTCAGCAGCCCTGCAATAAGTTAAAGCCCTGACATGCGAGGCCGGCTGTGCACCGTGCCGTCGCCAATTTTGATACCCAGCAGCGTAGAGATTTTTTTTGCAATGATTTCAATATCAAAGGCGGCCGAAGAGGAGGAACTAAAGTCGAGAACGGACTTCTGGGACGCATTCGCCTCCACCACACTTTCATCACGGTGGATGATACCCAGCAGCCGATCGCCCAATTTGTCCTCCATCAGCGCGGTCACGTCGCGGCTGACCTGGCGACGATTATCACTCTGATTCAACACAAAATAATGCCCGAGCTTGTTGTTTAACTTACCGCCAGTCAGACGCTGCTTTTCCACGTGCGACAGGGTCGACATCGACGCCGTATCCGCCAGCAGCGGCACCAGGTGGAGATCAGCCAGTGACGTCAGCGCGGTTAGCGCTGGCGACGGGCCAGGTGGCAGATCGGCGATGATAATAAGCCCGGGATAATTCAATAATGCCGCCAGTCCACGGGTCAGAAAGTGAGGGTCAGTGGCCAGGTGTTGATCAAACGCCTGATGCTGCGCCTCGCTGACATCGCCATACGGCAGGACAAAAATATTACTGCCGGCGCTGAGTACACACTGGCTCCAGTCATGAAGCTCCAGCGCTTTCGCGACATAGCCGCGTTCATGGCTAAGCGGGACGCCAAAATGCAGGCGTAACGCATTCTGAACGTCAAAATCGACAACCAGAACTTTGCTACCCGCGCGCGCCAGTGAATAGGCAAGATTAGCCGCGAGGGTCGTTTTTCCTACACCGCCTTTTGGAGAACACACGCAGATCAACGGCATGTCGCAATCCTTCCTAAGAGTGATTTCAGCAGCTGATCTTTATTTTTTGCCGCCGGTTCAGCGGCTTTTGCCGCAAATAAATAAGCAAAGCCGTCGTTGGTCTGTGCAGCCGTCACCGCTGGACGCGGCGCAATTCGCGGTGCAGGTGCTGCGGCGATGGCCGGAGTGGGGTCCGCCATGACCGGCGGTGCTGCTGGCGCCACCAACGGTGGCGGTTCAACAGGCACAGCTGCAGCAACGGAGGAAGCGACCGGTTCAGGAATCGGGGGCGTAGCAACCTGCTTTACCACAGGCGTCGGCGCAGGAGATTGCACAGGTTCTGCTTCCACCCAATGGAACATATCCGCTGGCACGGGTTGTGGTATGGGTAGTGATACCGATCCACCCATTGCCAGAGAAGATTCTTTCTCTTCCCCAGGGGTTAGCTGATTGAGAATAATCCAATCGCCCTGTTCCCGGGTGGGTGCCTGTGATGAGAGGTCCTTGAAATGTAGACTTTGCGTACGAGTCTTTTCCTTGAAGCGATGCAAATCATCATAATGGTTCATAGATAACCTCATGATTTTAAATACATAATATTTAATTTGTTTTTATTTTGACACTACGGTCTTAGAGCATAGTTTATTTTATTGTTTATCAACAGATTAAGTTGATCAGCATGACCAACAACACAATGACTTTGTATAGGGATATTGGTCAAGGTGTGTAATTTATTAATAGCTTTTTGATTACCCTACCATTTCTTATACTAAATGACAGCTCCATTTTTTAGAATGGTATCTGTAGGCAAAACCTGAAACCACCTGATAACCCAAAATAACTAGGGTTATATCTGGTTATCATTAATAATAATGAAGTAAAATAAATTTTATTGCAACTGGAATAGATTTTATCCCTTTGTTCATCGTTATATAAATAGGTCTACGGCGGATTAAAGTTCGAAGTGTGGGTCGTGACGCAGACTTAGTGTTGTTGTACTCTTTGCCCTTTGGATGATTGATGGCAAAGATTGATGTGGTTTGTCCCCGTTGCTCTGAAACTCAGGGGGTTATCCGGAACGGCCATTCCAGTTCAGGCGCGCAGCTCTATCGTTGTAAGCAGTGCCTGAAGACCTTTCAGCTCGACTACCGCTACAACGGGGCGAAACCCGAAACCCATCAAACTATTGTTGATATGGTGATGAATGGCTCTGGATGCCGCGATACATCCAGAGTGCTGCGGATAAGTCTTAACACCATTCTCCGTCATCTAAAAAACTGGCACCGCATCAGGTAACGCAAAACGTTGAGCCAGGCGCAGAAGTCGTTATCCGCTGTGAAGCCGATGAACAGTGGTCATATGTCCGCTGTAAAGGCAATCAACGCTGGCTGTATTATGCCTGTGACCGCATCCGAAAGCGCGTCATCGCCCATGTATTTGGCCCACGAAATGCGCTGACATTAAAGCGTCTTCTGGTTTTGCTGAGCCAGTTTAGCATTGCCTTCTACATGACCGATGCCTGGCCGGTATACCGAACTTTATTGTCCTCAACCAGTCATGTTATCAGCAAGAAATACACCCAGCGGATAGAGCGACATAATCTGAACCTGCGGACACATCTTAAGCGGCTTACCCGCAAAACCATATTCTTCTCAAAGTCTGAAGAAATGCACGACAAGATCATCGGCTGGTATCTGACAATCAAGCACTACCACTAAATCTGCGTCACGACCCAGATTGACACAAAAGCACGAGATTTATAAAGTGCTATAGCGTGGAACAACCGGAGCGTACATGCAGTACGTGAGGATTGTGAGCACAGCCTGAGGCCAAAGGGGGCAAATAAAATAGCCTAATGGGATAGAATCTAAGAGCCTATCCCAGTAGGCGTAGATTGATGCAGCCAGTTTGGCCACGGACAGTGCGGAAAAACCGGAGCGTACACGCAGTACATGAGGATTGTGAGCAACTGCCTGCGGCCAAAATGGCAAATAGAATAGCCTACTGGGATGGATTCTAAGCCAGCATTATTTTTTCCCTCAGGCTGGAGGTAGTGGCTAATTGTCCATCAACGGTAATCACAATAGCGTCCATCCCCTCTATTTTATTGACCGTTTGTAAAATAGTTTTCGGATTCAGGCCAAATAGTTTCGTCGTATAGATATCACAATTTATTGATTTATCAGAAATAATAGTTAAAGAAGCAACATTGTTCCTGACCGGATAGCCGCTATGGCTATCAAAAATGTGATGGTATTTATTGCCATTGTACTCAAAGGTTCTTTCATAAATACCTGAGGTCACTACCGACTGATTTCTTACCTTGATCTTTGCAACACTATGGCCTCTTGGCAGAAAGGGGTTCTGTATACCGACATCCCAATCGGGGCTTTTTTTAGGTGATTCGCCATAAACAAGCAAATTACCGCCAATATCAATCATGGCGGAAACTGGGTCTTTTTCCTTAAAGAAATCCATGATCTTATCGCTGAAATACCCTTTCGCAATGGCGCCCAAGTCTATTTCAAGGCCTTCTTTGGCAAAAAACACCGATTTTTGATCATCGTCGAGGACGATATCGGCAGGATCTAAGCGCGCCAGAACCTGGCGGATCTCTTCCTGGCAGGGTACTCTTGCTTCATCAAAGCCAATTCGCCAAAGCTTAACCAGAGGGCCAATGGCAATATTCAAAAAACTATTGGATTCCAGGCTATGATCTCTTCCCACCTTGATCAATTCATACAAATCCGGATCCACAACGACCGGTTCTTTGACCGCGGTTGTTTTCAAAGCTGACAATTGAGAGAATTCATTATTGGCGCTAAAAACTTGCTCGTAATGCCTTAACCGGTCACACGCCACTGCCAGCCACTTCTCAGCCTGACATCCCTTAAAATACAGGCGAATCCTGGTCCCCATAAGATCGATCACTTGATTGGCCTCTGTCATGCATTCTCCTTCTCACGACGTGAGTATTGGGCGGTATCTTTATAACGCAGAAATGAATCAAGCAGATCCGTATCGATCGCCGACAGTTCCCTGTTGCGGTTATGCGCGATGAAGTAATCTATACACATGATACTTCAAGTTGCAGTTTGTTAAGTTCATTCCCTTATATTAATCATTCACTCTGTAACTGATTAAGGATTTGGTGCATGGCCGCCTTTTAGCAAAGCAGATTTTTGGATTTCTTTATTCAATAAAACCAAATCCACCTCAACCCGCTACACTACCGCAACATATTTTATGCCATTGTTATTCTCTTTTAACGTTTCAAGCGTCTGTGGAATGTCATCAAACGCAACGGTTTGAATAAACGGCATAATCAACTCGCAGCGACCGATCTGTTGCAGCATGTTTTCGCCGGCTTGACGTAACCGACTCCACTGTACATTGCTACCGTATGCATGAATGGCTGCCAGAGCAATTTCATGAAGCGAGATACTGGTCGTGAACGGTGGTAATGGCGCTTTTTCCAATCTGTCCTGAATACATACAAGATGGCCGTAATAACCCAGTAATCCCGCCAGAGATAGTGCATTTTGCTGATTGACGGTATCGAAAGCAGCGTACAGCGGTTTTTCGCCCAGTGCGCGATTCAACTCATCTGTCCATGACCTATGGCCATAGTCAAAGCACTGGATGACCCCATGGTTGAGCAATTTTTGATGATGCCTGCCGCTGGCGGTGACATAAACATTAGCGCCTGCCTGAATAAGCATCTGTGTTAACAGGCTGCCAGCACTACCACCGGCACCGCTGACAAGCACGTTCTCACCAGAGAGATGAGGGACTTTTTGCACTGCCTGCCAGGCCGTCAGACCCGGGCAGGGTAACGCTGCCGCGCTGATATCACTGATATGCTCGGGAACAGAAATAACTGCATGAGCGTTGACTATTGTATGGCGGGAAAAACTGCCGTCGAATCGAAGATCGGTATGGTACATTACCCGAGAACCAAGGCGCAGATGCGTGGCGTTTCGGCCTGTGGCGGCTATGACACCCATACCATCTACACCTGGGATTTGGTCAATTTGCCAGATATCTGATAGACCATTCAGTAATTAAATCCGGTAAACCCCCGGCATTGCCGGGGGACTCCGAAAGGTTTGACCTTTAAGTCAGTCGCGCGAATCTGAAATCTCCGCCAAGAGATGAGGATTCGTGATGAGAGACTATCAGAGCTTAAGCCATACGAAATGGGACTGTAAATATCACGTGGTTTATATCCCTAAACGCCGGAAACAGCGGTTATATGGTGCGCTGCGGCATGAGTTGGGAAAAATATTCCACGAGCTTGCGAGCCAGAAGGGCTGTCAGATTTTGGAGGGGCATCTGATGCGTGATCATGTCCACATGTGCATCAGCATACCGCCAAAGTACTCGGTATCGACAGTCGTCGGCTATCTGAAGGGAAAAAGCGCGATAGCGATAGCACGACACTTCGGCAGAGGTAAAAACTTCACCGGAGAAGTTTTCTGGGCACGAGGATATTTCGTTTCAACCGTTGGTTTGGATGAAGCCACGGTCAGGGCATACATACGCAACCAGGAGAGAGAGACGAACGATACGATCAAATGAAACTGAACGTATAGCAGCCGCCTTGGGCGGCTCATGGTTTGTCGGCGCCTTTGAGGCGCTCCCCCTAAAGCCTCCGGCTCTGCCGGAGGATACTTACTTCCAGTCTACAGGATTGATGCCAATAGCCCGATTCTCAATCAGCACCTGATCATCGCCAGGTTCCTGTAAGACTTTTTCGTGGCGAACAAGCAGGAGTGGAGATACTTGTTTTTTCCACAGAAAGGCTTCGGTTTCTATCATTGATCAGTCCTCTGGTTTTGGTGAAAGGACAAATTAAACAGCGCCTGAGCGTGAATACAATTTCATTTACCCAATCATACCGAAGATGCTGGTCTGAGTGTCTGGAAATTATCGTTAATCCGACAGGTCAGTTGCCCGGCTATCACTGGCAGGGTATCGCTGAAAAATCCGTTTATTGCCGCCCGGAAGGCCTTCGCCGTGGCAAAATACCGGTTGTTCCGGGCATGCTCATTCATGACCTTCCACAACCGCTCAATCGGATTCAGATTCGGGCTGTAAGGAGGCAGGTAGTGCAGTTCAATATTCATCACCACCGCCCAGTCCTGCACCAGTGAGGCACGGTGATACGGTGCACCATCCAGTATAAGATGCACTTTCTGCCTGACCGGGTAAGTCTGCCGGATAGCGATGAAAAACTCACAAATGGTTCTGGCATTAATCTGCGCATAATCGCAGGTCACTGTCCGGGCGATGTCGTTCAGGCTGAGTGCCCCGATGATATTCATCCGGGTACGGCTGCCGGTGGTTTTAACCGCTTTGCGCTCACCCCGGCGTATCCAGCCACCACTCAGTTTCGTTGACTGCGTGGGATGCACCGCATCCATAAACAGGATGGGTTCGCTGTCACCCGCCGTCAGCTTCAGAGCCTCATATTCAGCCATGAACTGCTGCTGTTTTTCTTCGCTGAACTTATGCGGGACGCCCGTCGGCTTTTTCCATGAAAAACCATTGCGGTGAAGCCACTTGTTCATCCCCGGAATGGAGTAAGACACACCGAAACGCTCGCTGACGAGGGCAACAATACTGGCTGTACTCACATGTACGTCATCGGTCAGCAAACAGATTAACTCTGCTGAGTGCGCAGAACTGAGATGCTCCTGAGAACCACCGTTTTCAGAGGTCAGCTTACCCTCATCAAGATAATCCGCGATATGGCGCAGGACGGTGGTCTCATGGATAAGCTGGGACTGCGCAATCATGGTCGTTGACCAGCCCTGAGCAGAGAGGAGTACGCAGCGAATTCTGTCGCAGACACGGCGGTCACGGCTTAGGCGGTGCTGAGCCTCAAGGGCTGCAATCTGTTCGGGTGAGAGTCTGATGTTCATGAATTAAGCATGATCCCCTGACTGCATGAAATCAAGCAGTTTCAATGATCACGGGTATATGTTCAACTGGTCAACGGGTAGTTCATAGATATTGTATTGTGAGGGAGAGGGTTCTATGGCCACACTTTCAGGGACAAAAGTAAGGCCCATACCGGCCATAGCAAGATTTTTCACCATGGCTATTTCACTGCTTTCTACAATGATACTGGCCTTTATTTTATAAATACCCAACAGGTGATCGATCTGCATTCTGATGGCGGCCCCCTTAGACGTTAACAAAAGCTTCTGTCGCAATAGGTCTTCCATGGCAATACTCCCTTCCGCAAGAGTAGCGATCCCTTCTTGATAAAGCTCGCTGGAGCTGGGGATCACGGCATAATACCGATGCTTCCCCCAGGAAACGGCGCAAAGAGCGGGAGCAAGACGACTTGAGTTCTGTCCAATCCAAAAATCCACTTCACTCTTTAACAGCCTTTTTTCATTGTTTTCTGGTATATCTTCCACCAGCTCGATTTGACATTCGGGATAGAGGGCCAGAAATTTCGGTAAAAAAAGCGGGATCAGGTAAGTGCCGATACTGGGTAAGATACCGATTTTTATCGTCGTCTTACCCATATCCGTTATCAAATTGATTTGCCGACGCATATTGGAGTAAACCGTCTCGAGTGAACCAAGATAGTCATAGTAAATCTTGCCCTGCTCCGTTAAACGATAAGGCAGCTCATTGCGGTTGATAATCTGACAATTCAGTTCTGTTTCAATACGTTTAATGACCTGAGTTAAATAAGGTTGAGAGATATAGAGGGATTCGGCAGCCTTGCTGTAGTTGCTGAACTTAAGGAAGGTGCGATTTAATCGGTGGGGTTCAGCGGGGTTCTTCGCTGAGCTGTATTTTCTCTCTGTAAGACGTCTACGAGCACTTTGTACTGGTGAATATTTGCTCTCCATTATTCAATGAATGGCAAAGAACACCCTCATTTTGCACATTATTTACGCTATTCCCGCCAGTTGCGCTGCGCGAACCAGATTCCCCATCGCAAACAGCATTGACAGCCGGTTGTGATTTTCCCTCAGACCCCGTAATCGGGTCTTTCTGAAACCAAACTGGCATTTCAGTATCCGGAACGGATGTTCAACCTTCGCCCTGATACTGGCTTTCACAAATTCATCATGAAGTGCCTGTTTATTCCGACGCGGATGCTGTTTCATTTCTTTTACAGCAAGCGGGCCTTTCGCAATAAACCAGTATTTTGACAGCCCGCTCAGTGACTCCCGCTTTTCCGCCCCCCTGTATCCGGCATCAGCAAACACCACTTCCACAGGCTCCGTAATCAGATTTTCCGCCTGATTAAGGTCATGCTCATTTGCGGCGGTGGTGACCACTTTTTCAGTCAGGCCTGTCGCGGCATCAACCGCAATATGCGCTTTCATACCGAAGTACCACTGATTTCCCTTACGGGTCTGGTGCATCTCCGGGTCACGTTGCCCGGATTTATTTTTCACAGAGCAGGGAGCGGAGATGATGGTGGCATCGATAATCACGCCCTTACGCATCATCAGTCCTGCCTGCTTCAGTTTAAGGTTAATCAGGGACAGTACCTGTTCACCGGCATTATGTTTCTCCAGAAAATGACGGAAATTCATGATGGTGGTGCGGTCGGGGACGCAGCAGTCGATACCGGCAAACTGACGAAATGGCAGCATGTCATGGAGGGCATCTTCGGCAGCACTGTCACTGAGGTCAAACCAGAGTTGCAGGCAGTGAATGCGCAGCATGAGCAGCAGAGGAAAAGGTCTGCGTCCCCGTCGGGACGAGGGATACCACGGGAGCAGAATATCAGCGATATCGGACCACGGGACGAGAACATCCATACGGTCGAGGAACTGTTTTTTGCGGGAGGAATAGCTGGCAAGAGCGGGCATCGTGAAAAGTCTATGGCAAAGAAAGGGTTATATTCTCATAACTGACGATTAAATCGCACCTTCCTTAATGGTTCTCCTATATTCTCATGCACCCACTGCCGCGACATGTTGTTCTGCAAAGGAGTCGGTAGCGTATTAGGAAACGTCCAATCAGCCACCGTTTCATGCTGCATACTGAGTGTTATAGATTTTAGAATCCGGCCCTCTCTACAAAAAGAAAGAAACACCCCTTCCAAAGCCATATCGAGATTAATCGTAGGCGTGCCAGAAGAACCCTTTGGCGGTGATTTATAAGGTATTAGTTCATTATCAAGAATATCTTGATACGGCTTTCCCAAGCTATTTATCAGCGCATCAACGTTTACGGTCATTTGTACAGATCCATGTCACTGTTCAGTTTGTGTAGTTTTACTCTGGCCGCTTCTATCTGGGCCTCTGTCACACCGCTTTCTTTTAACGCCGGTTTAATGGAGTCCAGGTTACGATCCACAGCAGCCCGCAGATTGCGTGAGTCCAGTTCGATTTGTGCCGGTGTATTACGCCCACCATAAGTCTCACTGATCTTCTGGTGAACTTCTTTTGGAATGACGATTGCGGCAACTTGTTCTGTCAACGCAAGAATTTCAGCATCGTCTAACAGCGGATAATTAGCCCTCAAATAGGCATCGACTGCAGCTCTTGAAGGCATATGGTCGGCCTCATATTTGCGCTGCCGGGAACGTCCTCTGAAATTACTGTACAGATCTGGCGTAAGCGCCCCATAATGAACGTGGCGTAAGGATTATTTTACGGAGGATAGGTTCCAGGGCAGCAGCTCATGTACCCGGTTTGAAGGCCAGTCGTTGATCTTGCTTATCACCTCGCACAACCAACCTTCCGGCTCCACACCGTTCAGTTTGCAGGTGCCAAGCAGGCTGTAGATGATGGCTGCTGCCTCACCCCCGTTGTCAGAGCCGAAGAACAGGTAGTTCTTTCTGCCAACCGCCACCGCGCGCAGCGCGTTTTCTCCGATGTTATTGTCGATTTCCACCTGACCGTTACGGCAGTACTCATTCAGGGCGTGCCACTGTTTCAGTATGTACGCGAACGCCTTCGCCGTCTCCGCGTGAACCGACAGCGTCGTCATTTGCGCCTCTATCCACTCGTGCAGCGATGTCATCAGCGGAACCGACCGTGCTTTTCTTATCTGCAGCCGTTTCCCGGCCGGGCTGCCGCGTATTTCCGCCTCGATGGCATACAACGCACCTATACGGTTCAGCGCTTCATTCGTCATTTCTGTCGGGCGTCGAACATGCTCATCGTGGATTTTCCTTCTGGCATGCGCCATGCACGCTGCTTCTCTGATGTGCCCGGACTCATACAGCGTGTCGTAAGCACCGTACGCATCTGCCTGAAGCACGCCTCTGTACCCTGAGAGATGTCGCTGAGGATGTTCCCCCTTACGGTCCGCTGAGTACGAGAACCAGACTGCCGGCGGTTCTGGCACCCCGGCGTTACGGTCATCCCGGACGTAGACCCACAGCCGACCGGTTCGCGTTTTACCACTCCCGGGCTCCAGCACCCTGACCGGCGTGTCATCAGTGTGCACCTTGCCAGCCTGCATAACGTACTGGTTGAGCGCCTCATGCAGCGGACGAAGCCGGTTGCCCATCATCGCGACCCAGCGGACCATCGTGTTACGGCTCAGCGCCAGTCCATGACGGGCGTAGATTTCTGTCTGCCGGTACAGCGGCGTATGCTCCACATATTTTCCGACCAGGATGCGGGCCAGCAGGCTGCTGCCCACACGACTGCCTTCTACCGGCTTTGCCGGGAGCGGGGCCTGCACGATAACGTCGCACCGGCTGCACGCCAGCTTCGGTCGGACCGTTTCGATGATTTTAAAGGCGGTTTTGATGATCTCCAGTTGCTCAGAGAGAGTTTCTCCCATCACCTTCAGCTCTCCACCACATGACAGGCAGACGCTGGTCGCTGGCAGTAAGGTCTGTGTTTCCCGAGGCAGGTCGGCTGGCAGCGGTTTTCGGGCGGTGTGGCGGGTGGGTTTTTCTGGCGTCGTTTGCGACACGACAACACTATCTGCTGGTATATCCGGTACCGGCTCGTTGCCATTCAGGCAGGTTTTTGCCGCCTCCAGTCGGCTTTCCAGCTCTGACAACCGTTTCTCTGCCTGGCGGATTTTGTTTTCCAGCTTATTACGGCTCTTTTCCGAACTCTGACCGAACAGCATTCGCCGTAGTTTATCCAGCTGTGCTTTCAGGCGGTTGATTTCCTGCTCATAACCCGCCACCTGGCCTGCATACTGGCGCAACCGGGTCTGCTGGTCGTTCAGCATCGCCCGCTGTTTACGCAGCATGGCTTTTAACTGGTCGATATCGTCAGGGAGTTCATTTTTCATACACCCGACATTACAACAGGTTACACCCGCAGGCCAGGACGTTGTGATGACTGTGGATGTTTCCAGTTGAGGCCTTCCAGCAGCATAGCCAGTTGCGCCGGGGTCAGATGGATCTTCCCGTCGCTGACAGCGGGCCAGACGAAGTGTCCACGCTCAAGACGTTTGATGAACAGGCACAGACCATCCTCATCGGACCACAGTAGCTTTACCATATCACCACGGCGCCCCCGGAAGATGAACAGGTGGCCGCTGAATGGGTCCTCGTTGAGGACATTCTGCACGCGGGAGGCCAGGCCGTTGAAGCCGTTTCTCATGTCGGTAACGCCCGTCACCAGCCAGATGCGGGAACCCGCAGGAAGGGATATCATCAGCCACCTCTCTTCAGTTCGCGAACCAGAGCCGACAGCATGGCCGGGGTGAGGTTGCCGGACAGCTTCAGGCGTGCACGGCCGATACTGACCTCACAGCATTGCCCGGCATCCGGTGGCAGGCTTTGCGCTGATGCTGCCGGGAGCTCGGGCAGCGCGGGTCGTGAGTATTCGGTGGTCACAACAGGAACGATATCGTCACTGATAATGGCCGGTGCTGGGGGTGTATCAGATGGCTCATCAACCAGATGACGATAGCGCTGACGCCAGGTGAACAGCAGGTTGTCATTAATCCCGTTCTGGCGGGCAAGCCGTGCCACGCAGGCACCGGGTTGCAGTGATCGCTGAACCAGGTCGAGTTTGAACGGCATGGAGTAGGTAGCCCGCTGGCGTGGGACTGTCGGTTGGGTCATTTGTGATAGAGTCCATTTAAAAATTAAGTGGACTCTATCATCACCGGATTAAAGGTACGTCGACAGACGTCGTTGCCGGGGCGCTTACGATCTGGCTATGTTTGCAAAGTATGTTGGTTATGCCGTAATGCAATTTGTAGCCAGACTTTCACATCAATTACGGTGGTCTCAAACAGCCGCCTCCAGGCCAGATAATTCGGCAGATATGCAGTCCCTACACCATGAAATCGCTTCATCCAGCCTTTTAAACGACTGATATAGCCATTCACATGCTGTATATGGAATACACTGTCGATAACACGCTGATTATCCAGTGCTATAAGACAGTAGTGGTTCATCCCGTGTTCACTGGCAAACGTCCTGTACCAGCAGGCACCGTCCGTACACAGAATTGAATCCTTGTCTGCTATCGGCTCAAGGAATCGATGAATATTTTCAGTATCAAATTCCGGGGGGATGCAGTCACTCACACGCCCCTGCCGGTCACAGGCTATGACGACTGGCACCTGTTCCTGTTTTTTCGCTTATCCACCTCCCCGCCGCGTTTTCTGGCTTTTCGGTGAATGATGTTGCGTTTGCCTTTGCTGGATTCAGGGAAAAAGGTCTCATCGGCCTCAATGATCCCGGACAGGGGATTTATATTATTTGCTGCGGCTGAAGCCAGAAAGCGATGACGCCATCTGAATGCTGTTGTCAGATCAATCCCTGTACGCCCTGCGGACTCACGTAATGTCAGCCCCTCCTGCATACAGCGCAGATAATCGAACCATTTTTGATGGTAATGGAGCCGGGCCAGCGGGCTTCCGGTCAGGCTGTTAAAGGTTTTTCCGCAATCCTTGCAACGATATCGTTGTATGTCTGAATCGCGTCCCCAGCGGATTGCTTTTTCACTGTGGCAGTGAGGGCAACATAACTCGGGCGGGCTGGTGTCAATAACGGAAGCGGTATCCGTCTGAAGGTTGTCATTCAGCCAGGTAATGAGATGAAGTCGGGTATTAGCAGGCAGGGATGAAAGAAGACTTTTGATCTGTATAACGTCTTGCTTTTTCATGGGAACATCCGAGAGGGGACGTCTTTATACAGTATTATGTACAGTATAGTGAAGTTTTCCAACGGAGACTGCAAACATAGCCATAAATAACCGGTAACTGTCAGATCAGGTCTGAGCTAGTACAAATTAAGGGACACTACCTATTGTCCTGTTTAGTCGACCACATCATAGTGCTCCACTTTGGCCAGTCCATGCAGTGCAAGGCATCAGAGCTGTTTCCTTTGCCTGACCGTACTACATTGGGCTTGAGATGTGTAGCCCATACGCAACATGCCCCCCATCAGTGAACGGCAGGTGTCGCGGTATTAGGCGCTATTTAGGGTATACATCGTTTCAGATACAGATAGACGCATAACCCTGGATTGGTATTCTCAAAGCAGATTTTACCACCATGAAGTTCCATAATGGCCTTTACCAGAGATAATCCCAGTCCATATCCATGACTGGCATAGCGTTGTTCAAGACGCTCAAAACGTTCAGTAGCCTTTTCCTGGAGTGATTCGGGGATGCCGGGTCCGTAATCAGCTACATATAAGGACAACCAACCCTGATGCAAACGATAACCAAGTCTGATGTGCCGTCCGATTGAAGCATACTTGAGCGCATTTTCAATCAGGTTTGCCAGCGCCTGGAACACCAGTGATCGATCAAAAGACATACTAATGTCAGAATCTTGATCTATGGCGATATGACAACCCCTCTCTTCCGCCAGAGGTTGGTAATATTCCACAACATCCTGTAGCAACGCTTGCGCGGAACAAGATGATAACTGATGGATACAGCGTCCGCTTTCAATCTCACCAATCCGCATTACGGTCCTGAATAACGCTAAAACAGTTTGAACTTCATCAACAGAATGTTCTACCTCTTTTCTGGCCTCCTCCGTCAAATCCAATCTTTCAGAAAGAGTATACAATCTGTTATGTAAATGAGTTAGCGGGGTGCGTAATTCATGTGCAATATGGCCAGCATTATTACGCACTTGCTCCATCAAATTGTCTATTCTATCCAAATTCTGGTTAATATCTGTACTCAATGCATCGAAGTCATTACCATAAGAAGAAACGGGCATGCGTACCTGTTTTTCACCCTTGCTATACCTGTGCAATGCTTCACGTATTTGCCTGACAACTTGTAAGCTTCGCAAGCTAAATTGCCTGCTGACAAAAAGGCAAAGCAGTAACACAACAAATACACCAGTCCCGGCAACCAGAGGTATAGTACGAACCCTTTCTAACATCGGCAATATATTATATGCCCGGAAAAAAATGCCCCCGTCATGAAGTAATACAGAAATGCCAACAACGTTACGGCTATCTAAATCCTTAATTAAGGATTTAAGGCAGGCAATATCTATACTGCATTTTTCCGCAGATATATTATGAACTGACATGTTGTGGTAAACCAGTGTCCCTTGCGGATCAATGACCATTACCTGTACCAGACCATCTCCGTTGTATTCCTGCAATTCACTTCGTAATTGTTTTATGACGTCAGGTGTCCTCTCCAGACCTGATTTAACTGAGTAGTCATAGATATCGTTAACGATAACATCATGAACATGCCCACGAACCAATGATTCGATCAACAAGCTAGAGCCAATCATACTCACCATAGCCATCACCAGAAACAGAAACACAATGGTGATCGCCTGTCGAAAGTTCGCTGTAGCCAGAAAATCAGGATAATGACTCGCACTAATAACCTGCCACTGACGAACTTTCATCTGCAGGTAGCGTATGTGTAACCTAGAAGAAAAAGGTTCCCGATACATAGTTTATCTTTGCCCTGAATGTTCTAAATAGCTGCGCCTAATACCGCTACACTTTTGCCAGCCCATGTTGTCCTCCGGGGAATGGGCTGATGGTTTCCATAAAATGGCGAACTTCAACAGTTGCCACATTGAACAGCACTGATGATTGCGCGTTATCGTGTCGTGAAGTGCCTGCCATAACCGCTCCACGTGGTTCACCCATGGGGAGTACACTGGCTGGTAAATCACTCTGAACTTTGGATTCGCTTTCAGCCAGCGCTGTGTTTCATGGCTTTTATGGATAATGTAGTTATCCACGATGAGTGTGATGGTTTTTGCCCGTCGATATGTGGCCTTAAGATGTTTCAGCAGGTTTATGAACAGCGCTGAGCTTTTGCTGTTGCCACCAACGTAACTGACCTTTCCCGTGCCGCTGTGTAAGGCTCCGCCAGGATAATATTTCTCATTCCGGCCCGGCGTGACCACACGCTTTTGCTGTCCGCGCAGTTGCCAGTCTGCGCCGATTTTTGGATTAAGATGAATATCCACTTCATCCTCATAAAAGACCGGGTGTGCTCCCCTGCATTCGTCCAGCGCTTTATGGATTGCTGCCATCTTTTCCTCTTTGTGCGGGTCACGGATGCATAGCGTGGGAGCGGCTCTGCGCCACACAAGTCCGGCTGCGGGCAACCAGCGACGGACGGTTCCGGGATGCAGCTGACATCCGGTTATCTCATTGATTTTTATCGCCAGCAACTCTGTACTCCATCGTGAACGCTGGCAGCCAAAATCACCGGGAGAGCGTTTTACCAGCTCTCGTAACAATGCACATATATGCTCAAAGGGCCAGCGGCGGGAACGTCCTGCGGGTAAGGACGTCAGGCCTTCAACACCCGACTGCGTAAACCAGTTAATCCAGCGCCCAACGGATGAGCGGGCACAACAGAGTGTTCTGGCAACGTCGCTGACACGGTCGCCCCGGTGCAGCATTAGCATGGCAGTTAGCCTGCGGGCATAATTTTTGTCGCGGGTTTTATGGATAGCTTTCTGCATCAGACGTCGTTCGCTACGGGGAATGGGGGCTATGATCGGCATCGCTCAGTCCGGTTGGTGATTATGGTTGGTTCGGCGATTGATCAGATCGCACAATCCGGGCTGAGTTCCCTCAAAGGGATCTACTATTCCGCGCAGCTATTTAGGCAGTAGCCTACCGAACGCAACGTTTTTATCAGTGGTCGGTCAAATCCTTTATCAATTTTGGCACGTAGTTTCGACATATGAACATCAATCAGATTTGTTTGTGGGTCGAAACTGTATCCCCACACTCTCTCCAGTAAATGTGTCCGGCTGGTGACTTTTCCCGGTGTTTCCATCAGCATTAATAATAACTTAAGCTCTTTATCCGTCAGGCCTATTGGTTTACCTGCTCGCCAGACTTTACGCTGGAGGCAGTCGACTTTTAGGTCTTCAAATGCCAGTATCGCATTCTGGACTGCATGACGTTTATCTCGACCAACAATAATATCTAAGCGAAGCCTCAGCTCATTAAAATTAAATGGCTTACCAAGATAATCTTCCGCCCCAAGCTCCAGTCCCATGACACGATCCACATCCCGGTCTAACGCGGAAAGCAGCATAACAGGCGGATGGTTGCAATTTTGTAACTCACGTAAGACACTAAAACCATCCATTCCCGGAAGCATACGATCAAGCAAAATAACATCATATACATCCTGGCGTATGGCATTTAAAGCCTGTGTGCCATCATGAATAATCTGGCAAATATGTCCATGAACATGCAACTGTTCACCCAACCAGCGGCAAAGAACCGAATCATCGTCAACCACTAAAACACGCATAATATCCCCGGAGGGCGGATTCAAGTTCGAAGTGCAACGCTAAGCCGCCTGTCTTAGCACTGCAAAGACCACTGAAGGTTGCCAGAACCCTAGGCATTTTCGTGGCCTGCTATTCAGTGCTCCCTGGTACTTGCGGAGCTCGTAATCCGTCACTGCCGTCAGATCAGTCCCTTTCGGGATAAAGCCCGTTTGTGTTCTCGTTTAGCCTACTCCCACGAGGCATATGGATGAGAGAAGTAGGTTTCCGCTTCTAGCGCGGCAGCGACTTCCTTGTGCCGGCTAAACTCCCTGCCGTTGTCGAACGTGATGGTATGACAGACGTCCTTATAGCCGCTCAGCATCGAGATAATGGCGGCGGCCACTTCGGCTGAGTATTTAGAAAACACCTTTTTCGTCAGATAAATACGGCTCTTACGTTCGACCAGTGTAACGATGGCTCCTGAGCCTTGCTTACCCAGAACCAGATCCGCTTCCCGGTCCCCAACCCGGCTGCGCTCATCAACCACCGCGGGTCTCTGCTCTATGAAAACGGTGTCAGATATCGGACTCCGCTTTGTACCATAGCCTTTGCGATAGTGCCATTTACCCGTTGGAGGAGCTTGTACAGATCTCCGTCTTGTGCTTTATCGCAGGTGACGTGCTGGTAAATCCACTCGTGACTAACTGGCCTGCCGATGATACGGCCAACGGCGCTGATCTGTTCGGGGCTCCACAGCAAGTTTAGAGCCTGCCTCAACAAAGGAGACCGTATCCTCGCACACCCTGCGCTTGCCGGCAGCTTTACGGCGGACATCTCTGCCTGACTCACTTTATCTTCACACAACAGGGCTATCTGGTATCGTAACCATTCGGTTAGCTGCTGATATTTCATAGTGACTCGCTCATCTTTGGTCGGATGAGCAGGATAGCTTATCGGTAGCTAACCGTCCTTCCATCCACATGACCGAGCGTTGCACTGATTATCTGAATTAGCGCTTTACCTATTACACATAACAATTTTCTACTCTGAATACGGACAAGCATAGGATGTCATGAAAGGATAATAACAATCATTATCATTTGATAGCAAGACTTAACCTTGTTTTCACTTATTTCAAACTGCAAGGCACAAAAGCATGTCCTCTCTGACGCTCGCTATGTGCGCTCAGGTATGACCCCATGGCTAATAGTAAGCGATTGTTTTGTCGGTGGGAGATCGTTAACAAAACTTAATATGGCTTTAGCCCAGATACAGAGCGAGTGTACAAAGGGGGGCGGTTTATCGCTGATCTGAATCAATTTTTCCCCCCTTCTGCTGTGGCAGTCTTTCGCCGACATGAATTGTCAATACGATACATTTTGACCCGCATACGTTTTTTGGCCAGCAAACAAACAAGAGGATCTCATCAATGCAGATTGATTTTAGTCACCATTTTGCAAGCACAGGCGGTATTCCGTTTCCTCATCGCCAGGCTACCATGCCATGGCGCCAACAAACCCCTCTCCCGGCCAGTGAGAGGCAAAGCTCATGGCAGGAACTTCTGTCGCATCCACTCTCGTCTAACAAGCGTCTTCTCTACCTACATGTCCCCTTCTGTGCTACACGCTGTACATTTTGTGGGTTTTATCAAAATCCTTTGGACAACACAGAGCTGGAAAAATATTGCCAGACAGTCGTTCAAGAATTGGCAACGGAGTCGCGGAGCCCATTACATCAAACGACCCCCATTCAGGCTATCTACCTGGGTGGAGGAACACCAACGGCCCTTAGCGCCTCACAGCTATCTGCCCTTATTTATGCTATACGCAGCAATCTCCCTCTGACAAAAGACTGCGAAATCACGGTAGAAGGACGGATTCTTGATTTTGACGATGAACGCATTGATGCCTGCCTTGAAGCTGGTGTAAATCGATTTTCTCTCGGTATTCAGACTTTCGACACCCGGTTACGGCAGCGATTGGGACGACGGACAGACCAACAATCAATGATTGATTTTATCAGTCACCTTGCACGATATAGTAAGGCAACAATCGTCGGTGACCTTATGTTTGGCTTACCGGGACAAACCTTGGCTAGCTGGGAAGCGGACCTGTCAATAGTACGTCAACTTCCCATGGATGGTATCGATCTTTACGCTCTCAATCTGTTTCCTTCGACGCCACTTGCAAAAGGCGTAGAAAAGGGCAGACAATTTCTTCCTACTCCTGAATGGTGCCGCAACGCTTATCAAATTTCCAGTGATACTCTGTCTGCTAATCACTGGCATCAGCTAAGCAACAGCCATTGGGCGCGTACTCGCAAAGAACGTAACATGTATAATTTGTTAATCAAAAGCGGAGCTGAT
Organism: Klebsiella sp. WOUb02; assembly: GCF_050058015.1. NCBI lineage: Bacteria > Pseudomonadati > Pseudomonadota > Gammaproteobacteria > Enterobacterales > Enterobacteriaceae > Klebsiella > Klebsiella sp. WOUb02. Next base: position 87,791 of record NZ_CP170111.1, on the reverse strand, counting down.
TATTTAGCCCTTGGATGTAGTGCCGGCGGATCGCTTGATGGTACGTCCTATATGAATCATCGCGATCTTTCTTCTTATTACAAACAAGTTCACTGCGGAGAAAAACCCTTGGCGATGATGACTCACAGGAGTACCGATTATCACTGGCGGATGGCGATTCAGGGAGGTCTGGACACTGGGCGTTGTGACCTAGCGAAAATCCTGCCGGCACCCGCAATTCTGGCCCCACTATTAGTACAATGGCAAAGTTGTGGCTTACTATCTGATCGGACTGAAAACAGTTTCACTCTATCTACTGAGGGACGCTTCTGGGCCAGTAATATGCTCAATTCTCTGCAACAACTTATCCCGGTAATACTTCAGGCCGCTGCCTGAAAAAACGTATTTAACTTATCAAGGTATAGCGATGAATACATCTTATCTTTCCCCCTGGCCGATTTTTGGTGCATCATCAGGTGTCGGTTTATCCCTGGTACAGCAAGGATTGGAGAAATCACGAACAATACACGCTCTGGTACGTTCACCTGAAAAATCGGCCATGCTAAGAGCTATGGGGGTTAATGTTATTGAAGGCGATGCTGTTAATGCAAAACAAGTCGAACAGGCCTGTGTCAGTGCCGGTGCAAATGCTAGGATTATTTCTACATTGGGTAGTCTACAGGCAGACTACGCTGGCAATAGACTGGTTATCGATACAGCGGAACGGTGTGGGATGAAATATATGCTACTGGTCACATCAATTGGTTGCAATGAAACCTGGGGGACTCTTTCTGCACGAGCTCTGCAGTCGTTCGGCCACGCAGTCAGGGAGAAGTCGCTTGCCGAAAGCTGGTTGCGAACCAGTTCGTTACACTGGTGTATTGTCCGCCCCGGAGGCCTGAAACACGGGGGCGCTTCAGGACGGTCAATTCGAATCGAAGGTGAAGCTCATGGTCTTATCTATCGCTCAGATGTTGCGCAACAAATATGTCAGCTCATTGATGATGAACATGCATATGGGCACACTTATGCACTGATTGATCCGACACTCAAATTATTAAATAAAATTTAGGTTTCAAAAATTATCTTGTTTTTAATACAAATAACGTGATAATCAGCACTTAAGGTTATTCAGTTTAAAACTAATACGGCGCTCACTATACAAAATGGTATCAATGCGAACATCCTCCTTTTCATAATGAAAGAATTAATTTTATCTCTCACAAATAGCCTGTTGTTTTTGCATTCAAGGGCCACAGGTCAATGCACATAAGGAAGGTGCGATTAAGACTACAATGATTGCCGTTCATCTATCGTTTTCACTGTTTTGGGCGGTTTTTTGTTCATTTATACCTAAGTAACTTCAAGATGCAGAATGGTAGTACTCAAACAAGATACCCTTATCGCTATCCGGACTATTGCTCCTGCAACTTGAAGTATCATGGATATACTATACGATAGCAGGGCGAAAAAATGATTCCCATCGAATTAATCGCACCTTCCCTAATTGATTATCAGACATAGAACATATAAGCACTGGCTTGCGGATTATTCCTGAGAGCAGGATTTATATTAAATTAATTATCACATCAGGTTCCTGAAGTGATAATTACATCCTTGGTGACATCATACATAAATAAAGAATGCAGGAAGAAAATGAAGCAGACTGAACTCTATAAACGCTATATCGAGATCAAAGAAAATACTCCTCGACCCTATGCCCGCGATCTGGCCACACAGCTTGGCGTGAGTGAAGCCGAACTCATCGATTCACGCGTTGGATATGATGTACATCGCCTGAAATCGGATATTCTAGCGCTGCTCAACGCACTAGAAAATGTTGGGGAAGTAAAGGCACTTACGCGCAATGATTTCGCAGTTCATGAGCATATGGGGTGCTATTCCCGGCAATCACTTAATGGTCATACCGGACTAATCCTTAATCCCGGAGGGATCGACTTACGTCTGTTTTTGCATCACTGGCAATGCGCATTTGCTGTTCATGAGTCGGGTAAACATAGTCTGCAATTTTTTGATGGGCAGGGCGATGCTGTGCATAAAGTCTATGCTTTGCCAGGAACCGATATGGTCGCGTGGCAAAAAATCATAGAGCAGTTTACGGATAATAGCGGTCAGCCATTCTCACCATCCACTGCGCGAGTGGCCCATTATGCAGATAAAGTCGATGCGGAAAAAGTGGAACAAGAGTGGCGAGCAATGACCGATGTTCATGACTTTTTCCTGCTGCTTCATCGACATAATATTTCACGTCAGCAGGCATTCAATGCAGTGAGTGATGATCTTGCATACCGAGTCGATAATTCAGCCGTACAGGGGATACTTAATCAGGCTCAGGCCGAACGAAATGACATTATGATCTTCGTCGCCAATCGCGGCTGCGTTCAAATTTTCACCGGTATAATTGAGAAGCTGGAGCCGCTAAGAGGCTGGTTAAATATCTTCAATGAGCGTTTTACATTACATCTGAAAGATGATGCTATTATCGAAAGTTGGGTGACGTGCAAACCAACAAAAGATGGCTTCGTTACAAGCCTCGAATTGTACAGCGCCGACGGTAACCAAATCGCTCAACTGTTTGGCCAGCGCAGTGAAGGTCTACCAGAACAAGCTATCTGGCGCAAACAGATATCCTCTCTGCACAATCTTGCCGAAACGCAGAGTTAAGCCCATCCCCCTAAAGACTGTCTCTTGATTATTTTCCCTGATCAAGAGACAGTCGAGTGAGCAATGCCCTATGCGCTCATATCGCGTAAAACGTTTTAAAATGATAATTCACGAATGACGACAGATGACAGACGTCGCCAAACATTAAGCGCAAGAAATTGCGGCTTACCCTCAAGCACTAGCGTTCCCACCAATACCTGTTCAGGAACAGGAGTGTCTGGCTGCAGACGCAATACTACACGATACACAGCCTGCTCCGGTGTCAGCCTACGTTGACCATCATCAAGTGAAGCAATATCGCCGCCATATATCGACGCCAGTTCAGCCATCGGCCGCAGGTCGCGCACCGCCGTATTTTCAATATCAATAATCTCGCCCATCATACTGGGAAGAGAAGTATCGCGCGGATAGAAAACACCTCCAGCCCCAGGCCGCAGACGCAACCAGTCTTTTTCCGCTACAAAGGCTTCAACCAGAGCGCCTTGAGATCCGGTAACGGTTGCCAACCATTCCCCTTGCGCCAGCCATTCCCCCATAGCTAGGGGGCGTGCTATATCGGCTAATCGGCCTGAAAATGGCGCTCGCACTTCCAGTGACGTGAGTTGCTCCTGCAATGTCTGGTGACGCTGTCGAGCGGCATCATGTTCTTGCTTTACCCGCAGGTGGGTTTGTAATGTCTGTCGGTTTAGTGTCTGAAAATTCTGCTGCCAGCCTAGCGTCTCCAGTTGGAGATCCAGCTGCTGACGCTGATGCTGTACGTCGTCAGCACGTAAGGTAAATAATACTTGTCCTTTTTCAACTCGCTGACCAGGACGCACCTGGATAGTATCAATCATTGCAGGTATAGGCATATACAGACTTCCCTGCTGGCTGGCCCGCAGGAGTCCCGGTGCATATACCGCACTCTGCCAAGGTAATACTAATAGTATTAATACCAAAAAAGCGCAGCACAGCGTCAGCGCGAGATTTAGGTTCATACGGTAATCCTTACGACGGTGATGCCAGTCACGAAGCTCACTCACCACTGGCCGCACGATGAAATAGCCGATTTCGACAGCAAATAGCACCATTCCCAGCACTTTGAATGTCATGTGATACACTAATAACGCAATCCCCGTGAACAGGAACAGACGGTAAATCCAGGTCGCAAATGCATAGCCGGTCAGCGTTCGACGCAGCCAGTTTGGTAAAGATTCCGGCGGCGAATCTTTTAGGCCAAACAACCACTCGCGCAGTCTGCCAGCGCCCTATCGAAAAACCACGCTGCTGCAAGTTTCCGACACCAAGACTGTCAGCCAGAAGAAAATAGCCATCAAAACGCATCAGTGGGCTAAGGTTTACCGCCAGAGTCATCATCCAAGTCGTCGTTGCCAGCATAAAAGCCGTGCTACGCACCATACCATCCGGCAAAAAACTCCATGCCAGGGTTGCCCAAGCGGCAATAGCTAGCTCTGTCAGCATCCCGGCGGAACCAATTGCCAGTCGCTGCCGACGGCTAGGGAGTTTCCAGGCTGCTGAAGTATCGGTATACAGAACCGGCACCATAACCAGCAATGCAACACCAAGACTAGTGACTTTAGCTCCGTAACGTTTACACGTATAAGCGTGACCTAACTCATGCATAAACTTCGTAATACACAGCGTTAGCCCTGCCAACGTAGCCCCTTTCAGAGTGAAAAAATGCAGGAAAGTATGACGAAATGTTTCCCACTGCTGACTTGCAAGCAGCAAACCGGTCAGACCAGCAAACAACGTCATCAACCAGAAACCGGGTCGGTAAAACATACCAACCCGCGGGAGCGTGCGCTGTAATATCTTATCCGGATGGAGCAGTGGGATACGCAGGAATAGATAATGACGGAGTACATAACGCCACCAGGATAATTTTCCTGCTTCCAACTGCCGTACCATCTGCTGCAAGCTATCGTCCCCGAAGCTTCGGGTCAGTGAGTGGGCAGCCAGAAACTCGCCAAAAGCGCGTACATCTTCATCATTGATAGTCACTGGCAGTTGTTGGTTGACCTCGGCGACGATCGATTTCGTATCTCCGAGCGACCACTGTGATAGCAATGCCATTTCCAGCCAACCGATGCGAAAGTAGCGATCGCGTAACGGATCTTCCAGCGTCCAGCTGGGCGATCCATCCCAACTGGACGGTCCCGGGTGCAAAATTAGTTCATCTCGCAAAGGTGTAAGTCCCCGGACTTGGGAAGTTGTCATCACCATATTTATACCCCCAACCATACCCGTAGCGACGACCAGGGTTTGCGCAGCAGGTAAGCGATGAGAACTGTACGGTAGCCATAAACCTTCGCTGTACCTTTCAGACCTACTCGCAGAATCGGATCATCCCTTTGGAAACGTGCATGTAACCTATAAGCCATCACATTATCGGCGTTCAGACTCGCCCGGTAGCCAATCTGCGTGAGATATGCTGGTTGAGGTGAATTAGGCGCAACATTCAGGAACAGCCGTACCTCAGCATCATGATCCAGTGCGATAGCATCCGTTGCTGGCAATTGTATTTCCAATTCAGCATCATGTGGATCGGCCACCATCATGATACGCTCCCCAACAGACACAGACCGGCCAAGCAAATCGCTCACATCGTCAAAAATAGCCACACCATCTCGGGGTGATGCCGACTCCATACGAGCCAACTGCGCTTCAAGAAATGCCATATCAATTTGTGCCTGCTGACGGCGGCTGGCCAGAACCGCCAGTTGCGCTTTGGCGTCGGTATCGTTGAGCGCCATCTGTTGCGCCTGGCGATACTGCGCATCAGCGCTGGCGAATTGTTGCCGCGCATTCTCTCTTTGATTTTCCAGATCTCTCGCGTCCAGTCGTACCAGCACCTGTCCCTGCTTCACCGGTTGGTTAGGTCGCACCGGAATGTCATCAATCACCCCCGCCAGCGGTGCACGCACCATCACAGGGCGGTGGGCCACCACTTCCGCCGGGGCAAGCACTGACTGACGAACCGGGAAAAGCATAGCCAGTGCTAACACCATAATGGTGATGACAAACGTCTTTTTACGGCGTACTGGCAAGACGCGCCGCGCACGCCGCGGCGCCACTGCATGCCAAGCATGGCCGTAGGCGTCGGCCAACTGTTCCAGCAGCATCCGCTCCGTATCGCTCCATGGCCGTTCGCGCAGCAGGATCAGCACCAGCGGGTTTTCGGCATGCGAATGGGGCAACGGCAGCCATAGCCCATGCTCTGGCAGATATTCTTTCCAGAATATCCGTTCCTGCGTGGGTAGCGCCTGCGGCGTCAGCGGCTGGATCTGCCGATAGCGCCGTTGCCACTGGCTACACAACTCGCCAAAACCGCGACAAAACGGTGAATGTTCATCTAGGCTAGCGATGCCTGAGACGGTTCGCAGCTTGCCGGCGGCGGCATCCCACAGCAGCGCCTGACGATAGGGTGTCAACCGATGAGTTTCGTTCACAATAAAAAAGGCCAGCGCCTCACGACTGTCCAGCGCACGCATGCGGCGTTGTAGTTGCAGAAGCTCCGCTAACGGTTGCAATGCGTCACTCATGGGTTTTCGGCTCCGGTGGGACCAGGCGCGCCACGCCGCTCATGCCTGGCAGCAGCCCCTCATTTCCCTGAGTAATGCGGCCGAATACTTTCACTGACTGACTAACCGGTTCTACTGCCGAAGAGATACGGCTCACCTGCGCTGGATAGTCCAGACCTGTTTCGTCCAGCATAACGGAGAACGGCGAGCCAATTTTCAACCACACCAACCAGCGCGACGGCACAATCATTTCTAGCTCGAATGCGCTATCGTCATAAACCGACAACAGTTCTTTTCCTTCCGGCACCGTTTCCCACTCTCGAACCAGCGTTTCAGTCACCCGGCCGGAGAATGGCGCGGTGATATGGCAGCGTTTGAGCATTGCCCGGTTAACACCGCTTTCCGCCTGCGCCATCGCCACCGCCGAACGAGCCTGATCAACGTCAGAAACACTGATGGAATTGAGCGTATCCAACCGATTGGCGACCGACAATTTCTTACGCGCCGCCTGCTCGGCGGCGCCGGAATAGTTGAGTTTCTCCTGCAACACCGCACAGTCAAAGGTCAGCAAGGTATCGCCCTGCTTGAAGCGATCGCCCTCCTTAACCGTCAACTGGTTCACCCGAGCGGCGATGCCGCTGGAAAGCGTGGTGTAGCGTACCGCACTCAGTTGGACGCGGATGGTGTCCGCCGTTTCGGCAGCAGTCGCCAGCAGTGGCACTACCAGTAGCAGACCAGTCAACTCCCAATATTTCATTCCGCACTCCCGGACAGGGATTGCAGGCTGTTCCACATATCACTGCCCAGTTGGTATGTACGCACTGTCGGAGCGACAGGTCTAGCGATCGGTGCAGCAACAACTGTCGCAGTAGGCGCGGCTGCTGGAGCGATAATTTTTGGTGCGGCAGCGGACGACGAGGCCAGCCTGCAGCGATGTGGGTGTCAGAGCACCGCTCTCGAGCTGTCGGCTGGCCTGATTGATGCTCTGGCTCAGAGCCAACAGGCTGGTGCCGTTGAGGCGATCAGGCAGCACGTCCAGCCCAGCCGCCTGATAGACGGTGCCCAGCGCGTCCTGCATGCTGGCGAAGCTGCGATCTCGGGCGCGGGTGGTGAGGATGGTTTCAGTGCTGACCCGCACCTGCTCCATCTGCGTCGCCGCCTGATTGTGATAGCTTTGATCGATCTGATTCATAATTCCGCGCTGCACGCGCGCCAGTTCCTGATAGCGGTTGAACATGCGTGCGCTCTGCTGATACTCCTGCCACGCCACGTTGACCTGGGTCAGCACCGCCATGCGCAGCGCCTGACGCCGCGCCTCGGCCAGCGACTCCCCAGCTTCTCCCGCGCGTTTCACCGACGACCAGGACAGCACGCTGAGCAGATTGCCGCTCACCTGCACCCCAGCGCTGGCCCAATTGTGGTTGACCAGATAGCTGTTGCTGTCGCCGTTGACGCCAGCGAACAACGACACGCCGGGCAGCAGCCGTGTCAGCGATTTACGCGTATCCAGCACTGCATTGCGCACCAGATAGGTTTCTTCACGGATTTCCGGCCGTTTCACCATCGAGAAATTTTCCAGATCCGCCAGCGAATAAGGCAGTTTCGGCTGATTCAGGCCACCTTCCGACGGTGACACCAGAGTGAAATCGCTGGCGGGCGGCAGGTTCATCAGCGACGCCAACCGCGATTTGGCCAGAGCCAGATCGCTGTCTACCACTTCCAGTCTGTCGTACCATTTCCAGCATGTTTTTCTGAAAGCGCAATGCTTCTACCGGCGCCAGCAACCGCTCGCGCTCGGTCTGCCGGGCGTATTCCAGCGACTGGTGCGCCTGCACCAGCGCCTGGGCGACTTCCGGCTGCAAGCTCTGGGCGCTGGCCGCTTCCCAGTAAGCCGTGCGCACCTGACGGGTGATGTCCGCCACCACCTTGCGCCGACGCTCCTCCGCCGCCAGCGTCTTGTTGGCCTGAATGCGGGCGTTAAAGTAACTGATACCGAAGTCCAGTACGTTCCAGCTCATGGTCAGGTCGGCGGAGCGCATAGTCTGGTCCTGGCTGGTTGAAGCTTCCAGAGACTGCTCGCCAGTGCTGACCGACTTGCTGCTGGAACCGGCTACGTTGTCGCGGGTTTGCAGTCCAGCGCGCGCCGCCAGCTTGGGCAGCATATCCAGTTGGGAAACGTCCAGCAGGTTGTCTTCAATGGCCCGTTCCATCAGTGCCACACGCTGTTGCAGGTTATATTTCAGCGCCCGTGCCAGCGCCTCATCCAGCGTGATGACGCCATGCACCGGCTCCTGATCGGCGAACATCCGCGTCCGGTCGCTCAACGCCTGACTGATCTGCTGTTCCGTGGTTATCGGTTCCGGGCGCACCGCGCAACCGGCCAGCACTAATGCGCAAGCCACTGCCGTCAGTCGAAAACCACACGCCGATGCCTGTTTTAATTCTGAATTGGAATGGCTCACCAGAGAACTCCCTATGTTAGTAGAGGTTAATACCTTAAAAATGTTTAAATTGATAACAAAAGCACGTTTACCTTCCGTCGACCCGGTGAAAGCAGAGGTCCATGCCGCAGCAAACGAGTTGCCTGTGGGAGCAATATCTGTTTGCACCGGTATGACGGCGGATAATGTCACCGATTTGATGTTCATAATGCGTTCCCCGATTGATCGCCGGATGCCACCAGCGTCAGCAAGGCTTGCAGAAGGGCGTTGCTATCGCCGCGCTCCGCCATTAACGCCTGGGAAAACGATGCTTTCGCCGCCACGTCGCCGTCAACAACAGTGTGCGACACAGCGACTGCGGATACAGCCGGATCGACCTCGACCACTGGCACTGAAGCAACCTGACCATCCCGCAGCGTCACCAGTTGCTCAATGCCGTCAGCGCGGGTCAGCAACAGCTGAATCTGCCCGACGCGCGGTGCATCGTTCAGGCGCAGTTCACCGCGCTGCGCGTCGAAGTGCACCCACCAGGGCAGTGGTCGGCCGTTTGCCAACTGAACCGTGTTGAAACTCGCATCACCGGGCAAACGATAGACGCGATCGGCACTGGCATTAACGTAAGCATTGCTGGTTACAGCCCCCCCCCGCGCTGTCGCGGTGAAATTCACTGTTTCCAGCGGTGGCATCAAGCTCGGCATAATCGGATCAATCACCCAAGGCACGGCGGCGTAGTCCAGCGGGCCGGTCGCCAGCGAAGAAACCTGCTGCATTTCGCCGGCCAACAACACCGCTTGCCGACGGCGATCTTCGCTGTCGGTCATGTTGTCAAAGATCCCGCCCTGCGGCGCGGCGTCAAATATCCCCGGGCCGCCTATCGGAACTACCGGATTCACTTCGCGCTGGTTGACGGTCAACATCAGGTTCAACGCCCCCTGCGCCCCTTGTGCGTCGGTCGCCGTCAGCGTCAGGATGAAGTGACCGGCGACGTTCGGCGAACCGCTGATGGTCAGGGTATCAGTGTCAAAGGTCAGACCGTCCGGCAGGCCGGAGAGGCTCCATCTCAGGCTGCCGTCATCCACGTCGCTGAACAGGGAGTCGGACAGCGTCGCGCTGTAGACTTTATCCCGTGTAGCTTGCGCAAGCGTTAATACTTCGGCGCTAGCCTGCGGCTCGTCGTTGACCGCCACGATGGTGACGCTGGTAGAGATATTGGGTTCGATGCTGTCCGCGCCGCCCCCGTTGTCCTGTACGTGCGTCAACGTTACGGTTCGCACGCCCCCGGTAGGGTCTTCACTGGCGTTAGCGTAGGCGATACCGTTGAGCAGCGCGGGAGCGTCTGTAATGCCGCTGGCGTTGCTCACCCCTAGAGTGGCGACGCCGTTATTTACCGCCACCGTCCAGCTGTAGCCATTAACCGTGGTGCCGGAACCAGCCACCAGAGATATGGTGGTGCCATCTACGATCAAGGTTTCGCTTGCGCCATCGCTGATGCCCGAGACGGTCAGCGTCAGGTTGCTGACCGACTGCGATGCCTCGATAACATCAATGGCGACATAGCTAAACAACGTCACCGCGCTATCGCCTTCGGTGTAAATGGCCGTCGCGCCGCTGGCGGCGACAATCGGCGTGTCGTTGACCGCCGACAGGGTGACGCTGGCGCTAATCGCCGGGCTTGCGGGGTTGCTGCCGTCGCCGTCCGTTACGGAACTCAGCGTGATGCTACGCACGCCTTCTGTCGGATCGTTGCTGTCGTTGGCGTAAGTCACGGCGTCGATAAGGTTGGCGGCAGCGATGCCGTTCGCGTTGCTGATGGTCAGCGTCACGGCACCGCCGTCCACGGTCACGGTGTAGCTGTAACCGCTGACGGTGGTGCCGGAACCGGCCACCAGCGCAATAACGGAACCATCCACGGTCAGGTTTTCGCTCGCACCGTCGCTGACGCCAGAGACAATAATGGTTAAGCTGACGACGTTCTGGTCAGCTTCAACCGTGTCAATGACGGCGTTGCTGAACAACGTCACCGAGCCATCACCTTCGGTATAAGCGACGCTGGCGCCTGCGGCAGTGACACTCGGCGCATCATTAACAGCCGACACACTGACGATGGTAGCGATAGCTAGCGCAGTGGTATCGCTACCGCCGTTATCCGTGCCGCCATTGTCACTGACCGACGTCAGCGTCACGATACGATCGCCTTCGGTTGGTTCATTACTGACATTGGCGTAGGCGATGCCGTCAATCAAGCTGGCAGCGGCGACGCCGTCCGTACTGCTGAGAATCAGCACCACGGTATCGCCGTCCATCATGACGCTGTAGCTGTAGCCGCTGCTGGTGGTGCCTGAACCGGCGACCAGAGCGATGGACGTGCCGTCCAGTTTCAGAGTTTCATTCTCACCGTCGTTGACGCCTGATATGGTCAAGCTCAGGCTGCTGACGCTCTGTCCGGCTTCGATGGTGTCAACGGTCACGTCGCTAAACAGCGTCACCGCGACGTCGCCTTCGGTGTAGCCGACGTCGCCTACACTGGCGGTCAGCGTCGGTGCGTCGTTAACGGCCGTAACATTCAGCGCCAGCGTAACACGGGTACTGGCATCGTAGGCGTCCGTTACACTGAGCATTAACAAAACACTGGCAGCAGGATCGTCGCTGCTGTTCGTGTAGCTGATTTGCTGCAGCACCCGGTTGGTGACCTCAGTGCTAACATCAGCAGTGAAGACCAGAGTCAACGCGCCGTCGCTAACGGTAAAAGTGGCAATGGCGCTGTCGTTGAGAGAGATCATGCCGTCAGTCAGCGTCAGGCCATTACCGTCGGTGAAACCGTAGTTGTCGCTGCTTTCTGCGCCATCGGCCCGCACGATGCCGATTGTCGCGCCGTTGTAGTTTCCGGCGCCGTTGTTCAGGGCGTCGTAATCGGTATCACTGAGCGTCAGTACGTCGACCAGCAACACGCTACCCTGCTCGGTGTACTCGAGCGCAAGTCGATCGGCCAAACCATCTTTGAGGGACATCAACCCACCGGTACCCAACACAACGACCGCACCATTACCGCCCGTCGTCACTCCGGACACCGCATCTTCGCTGCTATTTAGCGTTTCCAACAGCGTCAGCGTACCGTCGCTACCCACCCCGAAGCGGCGGATGCTGCCATCCAAGCTGGTGACGTACAGCGTGCCGTTGTCGATTGACAGCGCCACGGCACTGACGTCGGACAGGCCGGTAAGCGCACTAATGTAAGTCATCGCACTGCTGGCGGCATCGAAGCTGAAAATAGCGATGCTGTCCGCGCTGGCGACGTAGACAAGCCCACTGTCGTTGCTTACTGCGATATCCACCGGGCTTGCGAGGCTGACCCCGGAATCACCGTCGCGCAGGTAGGCCACTGCAGTCAGCGCGTCGTCGCTGCCAACCTGATAGACGATCAGCGTGTTGGCGGCGCTATCGGCCACCGGATCAGTGACTACGTAAACGTAGTCACCCACCGTATCAATGCTGACGCCGGTGAACAGATAGGGGGCGCTGCTGGTAGAGGCAGTGATTCTCTGACTCAGCGCGTATTCACCAGAAGCGCCGTCACGGGTATAAACCAGAAGGCCGGAGTAGTTGCCGTCAATGACGTAGATCGAGCCACCGTTGCTGGAAACGGAGAAATCAGTCACGTTCTGGGTCACCAACGTCTGCACCGGCGTCAGGCCGCCATCGCTGGCGTCACGACTGTAAACGGCCAGCGCGTCACCGTCCTCACCCAGCACATAAACCGCGCTACCGTCCTCATTGACAATAACGGCACTGGTCGATGACAGGCTGGTGCTCAACGTTTGTTGCAGCACCAGCTCGCCGCTGCTGGTGTTGCGCATGAAGATAGCGATGCTGCCATCGCTACTGATGACGTAGAGATAGCTCCCATCGCTACTCAAAGTGCTGGCGGCGATATCGCTCAGGCCGTTAATGGCAGTCAGTCTGTCCGACACTGTCAGATTGTTGTAACTGGCATCAGCACTCAGCAGCGGTGGAGAATTCTCAACCACCACAATGCTGGCTCTGGAGGCCGACGTAGATGTGTCATCTCCACCGCCGCTGTCCTGTACACTGACGCTCACGGTGCGCGTTCCGGCGCTCTTGGTACTATCGAGGTTAACGTAGCGGACGCCCTCGATCAGCGTAGCGGTACCGCCGGTGCTCAATCCGTCGCTAAAGGAGACGATCACCGTAGCAATATCGCCGTCCACGGTTACGGTATAGAGGTAGCCGCTGTCGGTAGTGCCCGAACCCGCCGCCAGTGTGATGCTAGTGCCGTCGATGTTCAGGGTTTCACTACCACCGTCAAGCAATCCCATCACGGTAAAAATCGCGGAACTAATCAACTGGCCACTTTCCACGGTGGAAACGGCTACGTTGCTGAACAGGCTGACACTGTCGCCGCCAGATACATAAGATACCGTGCCCGCTGTAGCTTCGAGGATCGGGGCGTCGTTGACCGCAGTCACAAGGACGCTAGCGCTTATGTCGGGTGCGATGGTGTCGCTACCACCGTTTGCTGTACCGCCGTCATCCTGTACCCTACTGATAGTAACAGTACGTGCGCCTTCGGTCGGATCGTCGCTGGTATTCGCGTAAGAGACGCCTTGAAGCAGCGAAACGGCATCATCACTGGAAACTCCCTCGCTGTTGTTGAGGTATACAGTCGCCGTGTCACCCTCAAGAGAAACGTAGTAGCTGTAGCCGTTGGTGGTTTCCCCGCTAGTATCCGCCATCAGAGAAACGGCGGTACCGTCGATCACCAACACCTCGCTTACACCGTCAGCCAGTTCTGAGATCGTCAACACGATGTTGGTAATTGCCTGGCCCTTCTCTCCGGTAGAGATCTCGACATCACTGAACAACGTTACAGCATCGCCATTCTCAGCATAGCTAGCGGTCAATCCGGAAGCAGTGACTGACGGCGATCTATTAGTCAGACCGACAGTGACTGTGGCGCTAATCGACAACGCGGCGGTATCCACGCCATCATTGTCGGTGCCGCCACTGTCCTTCACGGCAGTCAGGGTGACGGTTCGTACCCCGGAGGTCGGTTCTTCGGAGTTGTCGGATGAAGTGTTGATGTATCCAATATTTTCAACCAGCTTCGTAGCTGCTTCCGTCGGTAGACCGCTGCTGCCGCTAATAGTCACGGTCGCCACACCGTCCGCTACGTTGACGTGTATTGCCACGATGTAGGAGTTGCTGCTGACGCTGCCGTCGCTCTCAACCACCTCCACAGAAACAGAACCGTTTACGCTTACGCCATCGGTAAGGGGCACAAGGGCGCCGCCGATCGTCAGCGCTTCCTGTCCGTCATCGGCCAGACCGGAAACTGTCAGGGTGAGGCTGTTGATGGTTTGAGCGCTTTCTCCCGCAGAGATCGTGACGTCTTCAAACAGCTTCACTGCGTTACCGCCGCTGGTGTAGGTTATATCCCGACCGCTAGCCTCCAGCGAAGGCGCGTTGTTGATCTCGGTAACGGAGAGTTGCAGGCCAATGCTGCTGGAGGTGTACTGATCCGCTACGGATAGCATCAGCAAAATGCTACTGCCCGGCTCATTGCTTGTATTCGTGTAGGTAATCTGCTGCAGCACTCTATTTGCGGTGGCAGTGGTGACGTCGGCGGTAAACGTGACGGTCAACGATCCTTCAGTGCTGCTGAAGGTGGCGATGGACGTACCGTCGAGGTAAATAATACCCTCCGCCAGCACCAGGCCGTTGCCATCGGTAAAACCGTAACTTTCGCAACTGTCAGCCCCTCCGTCGCGCGCAATAGCGATAATCGCTCCGTTATAGTTGCCAGCACCCTCGTTGAGGACATCGTATTCGGCATCTGACAGGCTCAGGTCGGCCGCCGGATGGATAGAGGTTCCACCTTCAACAAAGGATGCGCCGATGCCGGTAGCCTGGATCACGCTCAGGGTGACAGTACCGAAGAGCATGTGTTTGCCCCCGTAGATGGAGGTTCCATCCCTGGAGATGGCCACACGTGATATACCACCACTGGTAGTAAGCGTCGTTGGTGATACTGGCAGCCCGTCATCACCAATGCTGTAGATGATAATTTTGTTGCTGTTTGCCCCCGACATATACAAAGCCGTGCCGTCAGCCGACAACGTGATGTCGTAAGGGTAGTAACCCAACGGCCCATAGGCGTCGGTTGCGCCTATATAGGACCCCTCACCCGATTCGCTGTCGTAATGCAGAGTAGTAAGGAAGCCATTGATGGTGGTCAGATAAATGTAGCCCTGATCGGACACAGTCAATGAATTACCGCCACTGAGGATATTCGAGTTGCTCACCGTTACAGACTCGCTGCTCACCCCCGCCGCATTGGTATAAATCAACGTAGTGCCACTGCGCACCATCTGGCCAACATAACTTAATGTGCCGCTATCAGCGATGCTGTAAACCGTCAGCCGCGACCCGGACAGCACATAGGCCGTGTCACCGACAACACGCATAGTCACCGCAGTACCGAAACCACTATCAGGGGTATAAGAACCCAACAGCGTGAAGCTGCCGTAACTGCCAACGCTGTAGGCGTATATTTTAGTAGCTGACAATGCGTAAAGTGTGCCGCTGTCCTCATCCACGCTCACGTACAGCACCTTCTCGCCAATGTTGTCGGAATGACCGAGGTAGCTCAGCGTACCGTCGTCATTGACATTGAATACAACCAGCGCATGACTGGTTACACTGCCAGTGGTGTTATAGCCAGTCAGGTACAGTTGCGAACCGTCTGCCGAATATGTGACGGAAGTTACGTTCTGCAAGCCGTCGATCTCGATCGTGGCAGTTCCTGGGTCATCGGTTGCGCCTTGTGTAAAGGTCTGCACCAAGGTCAACACACCAGTCATGACGTCACGGCTATAGATGTTCAGGTAGTGCGTTCCGTTACCATTGTTGCTGGTGCTGCTGGCGACCACCAGCGTCGTTTCATCGCTGGAAAGCACCAATCCATTAACGTAGGTGCCAGTACTACCGTAACCACTCAAAGTACCGCTGGTGTAAACAAGCGAGCTGGCATCAGTACTGAAACCCGGAGCATGGTTATTGGCTTCAGCCAAGCTGATGACACGTAGCGTCAGCTCGATCTGCACGCTTACCCCTGACTTATCGGTGGCGGTGACGATCACGGCGTAATCCCCCACAGCGCTGGAAGAGCCGGAAATAGTCAGAGTGTCGGCATCAAAGGTAAAACCATCGGGCAGGCCAGAAACCGCCCAACTCAGGATGTCTCCGTAGGGACTGTCGGCATCGGTGAACAGCGAACTGTCCAGTGCGGAGCTATAATCTATACCTGCGGTAGCATAGGCCAGAGTGGTGGAAGAGTTGTAGTTGATCTCCGGAGCACGGTTGGCTATTTGCGTTACAACCAGTTCCAAATCCAGCGATGCGCTGGCCCCGGAGGCTTCGGAAACGGTGATGGTGACGGTAAAGTTGCCAGTTTCCGTGGCTGAACCGGAGATAGTACGGGTCATAGCGTCAAAAGTCAGTCCTGCGGGCAAACCACGGACACTCCAGGTCAGGTTGTCGCCATCGACGTCGCTGAACAGGCCAGAGAACAGCGTGAAACTGTAAGCCGTTTCGCTGGTGGCATTATACAACTGGTAACCATTGGCCGCGTCGGTGTTAACCAGCGGCACGGCGTTGACGCGCAGGGTGGTGACTAAACTGTTGCTGGTGAGCTGACCATCGTTGACGGAAACGGTAAGTTGAATATAGCTGCCGACAGTGGTGCTACCGTCGTTGGTATAGGTCAACTGCCGCAACACCAGATTAGCCGTGGCGGTGTCGGCATCGGCAATAAATTTCACAGTCAGTACACCATCACTTACGCTCAGAGTGGCGATGGCTTTATCGTCAAAGGAAATCGTCCCGTCACTGTAGGTCAGGCCACTGCCATCGGAAAAACCGAAACTGCCACCCGCCGCGCTGGCGCTCACCGTGATACTGGCGCCGTTGTAGTTGCCATTACCATCATTCAACACGTCGAAATTGCTGTCAGACAGACTTAGTCCTTCGGAAAAGGCCAGACGTTCTCCGAGGTTAATGGTTTGAGACAGACTGTAGCGGGTGATGCCACTGCCACTGGCGATAATGAGCGACAGACCATCACTGGAGAGCGCGAGGTCACCGCTACTGCCCCCCGTCACATGGGCTTGCAGGGTGAGACTGGAGCCAGAGACGCCATAGACGCTGATCGCACCATCGGTAGTAACGACGTAGAGATGTTCACCGTTAGAATCGAGAGATAAGCTGTCGACTTCGCTACCCAAAGCAATAGAGTTGACCCGGTTCAGGAAGCCAGATGTCTCGTCGAGGTTATAGACATCAAGCGTTTCAGTACCTTTGGCATTGATATAGACGTATAACCCGTCAGACGAGACAGCGATGGAGTCAGGCTCACCGGACCAATCGCTATCAGCTTCCAGCGTTGCCGTATTGTCCAGCACTTCCCACTTGCCATCGCTGGTGCGCTGGTAGACAAACACTTTGCGCGACTCATAAAAAAGCCCGCCGTTATTGACGACATAAAGGTAATCGCCGCCCTGAATAATCGTAGTTTGACGGATGTTTTCGTCGATTTCCTGCAGTTGAATCAGGGCGCCAGTCGACGCGTCACGGCTGTAGACAATAAATGCTCGTCCATAATTGGAGCTGGCATCCGCATATACCTGAGTGCCGTCAGCGGAGATCGCAAGACTGCCGGAGGAGCCGCCGTCGCCGGTCACCGTGTACGTGGCTACGTAGCTGAGCGTACCGTCGTCATTAACATCTAACTGGATAAGATTGCCGTTAGTAGAAAGACTGTAGACCGATTTACCGTCGCCGCTGACGACCAAGCTACTGACAGAGCCCAAATCTTCCACTTTGATATTGCTCACCTGCGTCAGTCGTCCGAGAGCATCGACCGAGAAGACGGTGAAAACATCTGCGCCAGCAGTATAAACATACCTTCCATCAACGGAATAGCTGACCTGATCGGCTCCAGCCAGACCGCTACTGCTGTCAAAACTTTCAGCGGCTTCCAGTGAACTCTCGGTCGAGAGTACCGGAGCGACAGGGGTATTACTGTCCCGCACAATATGAATTGTCGAGGCGATACTCAGATTGGTTTCGTCCTGACTGTTGTCGCTTAGCGCGAGAGAGACCGTCACGTCTCCGGAGGTCACCTCGGTGCTTTGTGCCTGATAAGCGATACTGTCAATCAACGCCGCAACACCCTCGTTGGTATAGGCACTCAGCGAAGACTCGATGCTAATAGTGATAGTGGTCTCGGAGCCGCTGACGCTGACTTCATAGAAGAAACCATTATTCGCCGTTTCGCCGACTGAGCCACCTTCAAGTGCGATGGTGCTGCCGTCGATAACCAGCGCATGGGCCAATCCGGTGGTGTTTATAGTGGCATTCAACTGGTACATCGTTTCGCCGCTCGCATCGGAGGAGACGCTAACGCTGCTGAACAGGTCTATCGCAGGAAAGCTATCGCTGTTGTCAGTGACGGTCAGGTTCACATCCACCGGCGTAGCGGTAAGTCCTGGGGCATCGGTGCTTGCTGGTGAAGACTGCTGAGCAACTTCGGCGGCAGTAGCAACAGCTGCCGCGTCAAACATCATGCGCGGCTCCAGCGCCCACGCATTAAACAAGCGGGAGCGCTGTGTAGAACGGGATGTGGTCATAGTATCATATCCTGTAAGGTCAAAAGTCACGGCAAACGACTATTCAATCAGCCGGACAAAACTGCTTTCCTGTCGTAACTCCTGGACAATCTCATTCAGACGGTCGGTGATTTTTTGTTCCGACACGGTGAAATCCTCGCCTTTGTAATAGGTCAAATCCGTGCTTTTCACCGCACATTCAGACAGCCCAGGGCCAGCGATACGACGGAAGTCCGAGCCGCTGGTGATAGCATCGCCATCCTCGTCCTCCGCTTCGTCGTTGCCAGTCACAATCAGGAAAAAGCGCAGGTCACGGTTGCGAAAGCTAGAGCACAGGCTGGCGAAACGCTGGGTGATCAGTTCATCACCGTTACCGCAATTGCTGCCATCGCTGGCACAGCCGTCGATAGTTTTGCCTACGTGGGCGTTGTAAGCATCGCTGTCGAACCACTTCATCTCCGAGGAGTTAACTAGCAACACGACTGCTTTCAGGTGCTCGTTATTGCCATCGTCAAACTCCTTCGGCAGATCATCCCCCCCCCCCAACCACTGCTGCCACGAAACTCCGGTGCCAGCGACATCGCCGCCCATCCCATGGCAATTGCGTAGTTGACATTAAAGCCAGTGGACATCGAATTGAGACGGGTAGAAATCTTGTCAAAATCACTTGTCAGTGGTAGCAGCGGTGCAACAGGGCAGCCATGATCGACGATCATATAGCGGGTATCATTCACACCGTTGGCCTGTCCAAAATCCGGATTAGGTCCAATCCAGGAGATGTTGTAGTTTATGCCGGAGTTCTCCGGGAGATCGTGCCGGTAATAAATGAAGAACTGATTCACCGGGGATTCATCCCAAAAGTAGTTTTCCCCCCGGTCCAACCCGCGATACATGCACAGTCGGTTGTAGCGACGATCGGGGATACGGCGATCGGCCAAGCTACCGTAGCCTGAACGGAACAGCGAGGTGAGCTCCACCGGATTGAGAGCCCCCTCTGCGACCCACTGGCGAATGCGGTTGGCGCGAGCGACATCGTAGACGTTGACAGCCTGGCTGTAGGGAACCAGCGCCAGCCAGGTGTTGTAACTGTTACCGATGAGATCCTCAGCGAAGGTATTGCTGATGCGGCGCAGGGCCGCCAAATTGCTGCTATCTTCTTTCAGTGTGTTTGGCAGCGCCAGAGCCACTTCCAGAGAGGCGGTGCGCACCTCTACCGTAGAATACACCAGCTGCTCCTGACTGCTTATATTCAGCAATTCCGGGTCAGTGTCAAAAGTTACGGCAACGGTATAGGTACGATTATCGTCGCTGTTGCGCCCACTGCTGACGCTGACCTTATCCCGCGACAGGTTGGCGGTCAGTTTGCTGTTCAGCCCTAGGTTGGTACGGATGTACTGATAGGCCAGCTCAGTTATTTGTTCCTGACCGACATCTTCATTCTTCTCGTTGCTGGCCACCACCTGATGCCCCACCGCCAACGCGGCAGCATCGGTGGCGCGTTTAACCTGTGCGGCATCGCCAGTCGTTTGCAGACTGTCGACAATAAACGCGCTGATCACTAACAGTCCCATCGTCCCCAACACATAAAACGCAGTGCCTGCCCCCTGCTCCTGACGCCAAAAGCTGCGCAGTCGACGGCTGTAAGTCCGCCATTGCTCACGCATAGTTATCATTCCTTTTCTTCCAACCCGGCTTCCGCCGCCAGAGTCTTGTCCAGCGCCACTAATCCGTGCGCCGCACGATTGATGGTCGAAGCCTGTAACAAACCGCTGAGCGACATCCCGCCCAGCAAACTGATATCGCTGCCCTGCCGGCACAATTCAACGACAACCATAGAGACATTATCACTTCCGTCATCCTCGTCCCGCTCCGGCAGCTCGCCCGGATAATCATTGTCGGCAGCAACCTTGCCGTTTTCGCACAAATCAGTGGAGTTACCCCGATTCAGTTGCCAATACACCTTGCCAGTCTGACGCACGTTGCTGATCAGTAACTGGTAGTTTCCCAGCCCCTCGTCCGGCAGCACCGAATCCAGCAGCCCCTGTAGCCCTTCGGTGGTCAGCTCGGACTGATATCCCAACACTGAGGCGATAGCTCCAGCGCGCTGCTCCATATGTTCACGTTCCAGAACGATGGTATAGATGTCAGCACATAGCGTGCCTATTGCCAGAACCATCGGAAACGCTAGCGCGGTTTCCGCGGCAATAACCGCTCGTCTACATTTCAGAAAGCGCTTAATCCTGCTCATCGATCAGTTCCGTCCCGAAAACATGCTTATACTGATAACGGAAGGTCTCCCCGAGCGACAGCACCTCAGGTAATGGCGTCAGAAACGTTTTTTTTATCTGCACTGTTACCGACCAGACAGGCAGAGTGTTCATGGTGGCGCTATCTTCTTCAGCGGCAATAGTTAATCCTGCTAGCAAGCTCAGATTATCGAAATGCAACACACTAACGGTCAGATCGTCGCTTTTGAGATAGCCGTATGCCGAATCCACCATCCGGGATTTCAGACTGTCGGCCATCTGCGATGCACTAATGGTTTGTAGATCGTCGTGACGGAAACTCTGTACGGCTTTATCCAGCGCAACGTTTCCAACGCCGATCACTAGACCTACCCGCGCCAGTTCGAATAACATCATCACCCCAACCAGTACCACCGGAACGAGGAAGGCGACTTCCGTTGAAACGACTCCCCTACTGGCACGCCAGCGGTTGTGCAGAACCTTACCCATCATTCTTTCACGTCGCTCAATTGCAGAAGGTTGCGACTGGCGATTAACAAACTGCTGCTACTGGTCTGCGGTTGTTTAAGCTCGCCAACCCGTTGAGCTAATGAATTCATTAATGATTCAATACGATCGGAACTAGCAATATCGGCTAACGTTTTACGAGCCTGTTCGTCTTTGCTGTCGTAGAGGTAGGCCAGAGCTAAATTCAGTCGGGCAGATGGGGCGCTATTGTCAGTGGTACGCAGCAACTCAATCGCTTTATCGGCCCGACCGCTAATCAACCACGACAACGCTAGGTTATTCAGTGCGGCTATATCACTGGGATCGCTCCGTAAAGCCTTGCCAAACTGTATGCGTGCCTCATCATGTCGTCCGTTGGCATCCAATACAACGCCAGAGCCATTGAGAGCCCCCACATTATCAGGCGCGGCCGTCAGAGCGCACTGAAAATCCTGCTCTGCCATCTGCGTACGTCCCAGCGCCAGTTGCGCACGCCCTATTCCCAGACATAGCGCCAGAGCCTCGGTTTTCTGCATGCGCTGCAGATCGCCCCCCAATTGTTGACGGGCACGCACATATAAGTTGAGTGTCTCCTGCGGCGTACGTACAGGGGCTGCGACACTGGCATATTCCAACAGCTCACTACCAGACAGATGACCCCGGCTGTCAAGGCGTGCATATACTTCGACAGCGGCCTCAAGCCGCCCTTGATCGCGCAATAATCGGGCTAGCTTTAGACCTTCATCTTTAGAACCTTTTAGTGTATGACTGCCTGCGCAACCCGCCAGTAAAACGCCGCATAGCAGCACTGACAACACACGAGGAAAGATGGAAATAATCATCAACATTTATCCTTTATATTCTTTGGCTACTAATCAGTTCGAGAGCAGACGAATTACCCGCAGCAAGGGCGGTGCAGCCATGATGGCAATAATTGGTGGCAAAATAAGGCCCATCAGCGGCACGCTGAGTTGTGCAGGCAATTTACCGGCCTTTTCTTCCAGCCCTAAAATGAGGGTCTTACGGCTTTCATCTGCGATAGTACGTAAAGCTTGAGACAGCGGTGTGCCGTAGCGCTCAGCCTGAATCAGCGTCGCCACCATGTTCTCAATTTCCGGTACCCTTGTACGATCGGCCAGATGCAGCAATGCAGTGGTGCGATCGGACAGGATCTGTAATTCTGCCGAGGTGTAGCGCAGTTCATCGGCCATCTCTGGTGCCGATAAACCCAATTCCTTTGAAACCACATGTAACACACGACCAATGGGCAATCCGGCCTCTGCGCAAACCACCATCAAGTCCAGCGCATCAGGCACCGAACGGGCCAATTTTTCCCCTCGACTAGCGGCACGCCATTTCAGCCACCGTTCTGCCAAGAGGCTACCGACGAAATAGCCGATCAGCCCAGCGGCCATCCCCGTCAGCCCTAGCCGATCGGATGGTGGTAGCATTCCTACCACGAGTATCAGAGCGCACAGCACCCCGCTGATAAGTTTTCCCGAAGCGAGCCAACCCACGGCCTCCTCCCGACGAAACCCAGCTAAATCCAGCATTCGACGCAGTTTTTGCCGATCGCGCTCAGCCCCTGCAATGCGTAGCCCCTGTTCAGCCAGAGGATGCAGCAGTTTTTCCAGTACTGGCGGCAACTCACGACCTTGCCCTCGAAGAATTGAATTTTCACCTGCTTCAACGGCACTCTGCGCAGATTGGGGCAGGTGTGGAGCCAGCCTCTCAGACAATTGACGGGCGCGGCGTGGTCCTCTCAGGGTTCGTGCTAATCCGATGCCAACCGCAATCAATAACAACGCCAATATCAGTAACGGATCGTCTCGCAACATCATTTGCCTCTCTTTATCCTATCCGCCGAACCATCATGAAGGTCACCAATATGCCCAGCCCCACGCTACACATTGCATAGATGAGCACCGTCGTGCCCACGGGATCGGAAAACAGGAACGCGAAGTCATCCGGTGATTTGAAATACATATAGGCAAGACAACAAGGGAACAGCGCGGCAACAATTTTTGCAGACGCACGTGACTCTGACGTTTTCGACAGCACTTTGAGCGCAAGCTCCCGGCGATCTCGTAACGTTGCAGACAGCCGCTCCAGCGTATCCCCCAGTCTTCCCCCCGATTCCTGGTTGATGATCAGAATCACGACAAAGAAGCGATACTCAGCCATTGGCACACGCTCTGCAGACGTCTGAATCACCTGACGTAGCGGGATCCCAAGCTTAAGCCAGTGGTCGATGGCTCGAAACTCGTTCGCCAGAGGCCCGCTCAGGTGTTCAGCAACCAGCGCAAAAGTGTTGGGTACCGGTACCCCAGCGCGGGTGGCCCTGACGATGGCATCAATAGCATCCGGCAGGCTTTCACGTAGTAACCGGAGATGCTTTTGCAACGCGGAACGAAATAACAGCCCCCCTACAACCACGACAAGCAGCAGCGTAACCAACATTCCTAGCGCGAATGGCATCGGAGTGCGCTGACCAATAGCTATTCCAACCGTCAGGCTAATCGCAGTCAGAATCATCAACCGCTGACGCACCGTCTTACGCCATCCGACAAACGCCAGTTGTTCCAACATCACTGCCAGACGAGGTCCCAAGCACGGTACGGTACGCAGCGGTGTGGACGCGGTATCCTTCAGAATTGACTCGACCGATTGTGCAGGGAGGCCTGCGATACTCTCATCCATAATTTGTTTCAGGCGGTGTTCACGCTGCTGGCGTAACTGGCGTTGACGATACCAGTAACGAACGGACAGACACAGCAGCAGCACACTTACAAATACCAGAAAAGTCAGGATATTAATTAGCTTTAGATTCATAAAGGCATCCTCTTATCAGGCATCGAACAAGTGCGACTTGTCGGTAAAGAACTGAGGACGCTGTACATGTTGAATGTACTCGCCAGTCAACTTGCCTGATGAGACATCAAAACCACGAATCTGGAAGGTAAACAGATCCTGCATCTGAATGATTTCATCTTCCATGCCGCATAGTTCGCTGATCGACACAACCCGACGCACGCCGTCACGCATACGCTCAATCTGCACAATCAGGTGTACCGCGCTGGCGATCTGTCGACGGATTGCCATTAATGGCAACTGCATGTTGGCCATCATCACCATATTCTCAAGGCGCTGAATCGCATCTCGGGTGGTATTGGCATGCACTGTACATAACGACCCATCATGGCCCGTGTTCATCGCTTGCAGCATGTCAAAGCACTCGCCGCCACGAACCTCACCCAAGATTATGCGGTCGGGGCGCATACGCAGCGCGTTTCGCATCAGATCGCGTTGATCCACTTTCCCCGACCCTTCTGCACTGACCGGCCGGGTCTCCAGCCGTACAACATGCTCCTGCTGCAGCTGTAATTCAGCCGCGTCTTCAATTGTGATGATGCGATCGGTAATACCGATTTTTTGCGAAAGGGCATTGAGAAGGGTCGTTTTCCCCGCCCCTGTCCCCCCGGAGACAATGACGTTTACTCGAGCCTGCATCGCTTTATTGAGTACCGTGGCCATCTCATATGACATGCAACGAGCTTCGGCCAAAGTCTCCAGTGACAAATTTTGGCGCATAAACTTACGGATCGAAATCGTCGTACCGTCAATCGCCAGCGGATAGGTGATGACGTTTACACGGCTACCATCAGGTAATCGGGCATCAACCATCGGGCTGGCTTCATCAATACGTCGTCCGACCGCTGCAGCAATACGCTGAGCGGTATTAAATACATGCTCCTCATCAATAAAAGTGACTGATGAAAGCTCTAGCTTTCCAAAACGCTCGATAAACACCTGATTCGCGCCGTTGACAAGAATGTCGTTCACTGTGTTATCGGACAAAAGCGGCTGAATGGGACCAATACCGATCATTTCATCCAGCATTTCGGCGGCCAAAGTCTCTTCTTCCGGCCGTGACAATTGCAGACGCTGTTCGTCACAAATATTGCGGATTACCGACTGGATCTGATCCAGCAGAGTATCACGCCCCATCACCGCCGCTTTGCCTGCATCTATTTGATCATAAAGTTGAGTACGTATTATCCGCCGTTGTACATTGCGGCTGTCGCTTTGTATCTGTCGATTGGTTCCGGTAACTGGACGAACTTCAGCCGGTTTGGATTCCGGAGTATTCGATACAACTTCCACCACAGGCGATGGCGCTCGAGGCGAATCGTCTCGTCTGCTTCCCTGGTTTTTACGTCTAATCATGATAGGTTTCCTCTTCTGATATTCCTGAATAATCAGGTTCAGACACGACGTAACAGACTGGAGAACCAACGTTTCTTCACTGGCTCTGAACGCTGACCACAAGCCAAATCGGCCAACTGGCGCAGTCCCTGCAGCCACGCGGATGAGACCGTTATATCCAGCGCTCCTAGCGTCAGGCTATGTGCCAACACACTGCCAGCGTGAGGTAGTGTTATATCAATAGCCCGTCCGATAATGTGCTCAAACTGAGCCCGCTGCAACGGTGGATGAGAGTCTGAAATGGCTCTGATTATGTACAAGCAGCAAACGCTGCCCCTCGCTTTCATCGCCAATCTCATGTAGTATGCGTCGAACATTGCGAGCGTCCTGCATCGTCAGTTCAGTCACAACAATGCGCAAGTCGGCATAGGTCAGCACTTCCAGCACTCCCGCAGGAAAAGAACAGGGTAAGTCCCATATCACCTGATTGAACATCCTGCATAGCGCGCCGCCGACATTAAGCACAGCGTCAACATCCACACCATCAACAAAATTCAGCACGGGTTTTTGCGCCAGTACATGTAATCGCGTATCTACCCGCAACATGGCTCGTTGCAAAAGTCTGGTATCTAGCTCCTCACTCGACAGCACGGCAGCTAAACCAGCATTTTCACTTTGTCCCAACAACAATAACTGGTCGCCATTGCGACGGTCGAAATCAACTAATGCGACGGGGAGATGACGTTCAGCTGCCAATAAACGACTCAACCCTGTTACCACAGTACTGGTTCCAACGCCGCCACTGGCACCGATCACTGCAACCGTACGTCCCAGTCGGGCATATTCAGGCCCGGTTTGTTGTCCGTCGCACTTAGCCAACGTGGCGGACAGCAGATCCAGCGTATAGGGTTTTACCAGGTAGTCAGTGATGCCAAGTTGTAGTAGCGAACGGTACAAACCGACATCTTGTACATTGCCTGTAGCAATGACCTGGCAGGTAGGCCCACAAATAGCCATCAGTGATTCCAGCGCTGGCAATGGCCATTGTTCTCCTTCCAGATCGACAAGCAAGACCTTGGGAGGTAAGTTCAGTTCACACCACGTTATTGCCGCTGTAATTCCTCCCGACTGAACCGGGGTTTCGGCATATTTCAGACGAGACAACGCATCCCGCTGCATCACGGCTTCCGATTCACTGTGGACAAAAGCAGCCAGTACAGGCTGGCGCTCTTCACTACTCACGCCAGAGGAAACCATCAGATCACTCATTGTTTCTCCCGGATTAGTCTTCGCTAAAATCTATATCGATGAGATCTTTCACCTCATCACGTTGGTAGCTTTCAACACTATTAACCGCCACAACACCATCTGCAGGATCCAAACTACGCGCCTGAATCAGGTCGCGCGGCTCTGCCACCATAATGGCCAGATTGTTCTGGTTGGCGCAGCCTAGATAACCGATGCTGTCGAATGGTTTCACCATCAGCATATTGGGATCGTTAATTCCACATCTGCTGGTTTTTATGGCCAGTGCCTGCGATATCACCTGCAAATCGCCCTGGCCGCTGACCGTAGAGATACGATGCTGTAATCGCACTTTCTGCGGGTCGGCCCCCGCATTTTTAAGCGCGCCCAATAGCCTTGTAGCGATCTGTTCACCCCGTGGGGTATAAGGAGTGATAGTCAGGGACTGTTTCGATAACCTCCCCTGTTTGTTCAACATGTCATTCAATGCCTTGAGCGATTCGCTGTTTAGCCCATGCCCATCGGCTGCCGCCTGTAAATTGACAGCAAGAGAACTGGGTTTGACCGTTACGGGTGTCAGTTCCGGCTGGTTAAAGCGATGCATGCGTATATCATTGACTGAACGGTCGCTGCAGGCTGACAGAACCATTACCAGAATCCCGCATGCCGCTGTGCCGGCCAGTGTTTTTATTACGTTATGAAGGGTAGCCATCGTGCCATCCTGCCTAATCAATAGAGGTAACCCACGGCGCCGTAGCTCGGCATAACCGCATCCAGAGTTTTCACACCCTGACCTGGTGTTTGCAATTGGCCAGCATTAACCGGTTCCACGACATAAGCGGTAGCTATAATCACCAGCTCCGTTTCTTCATGGTTGGTCGCTTCGTTTTCAAACAACCGCCCTATGACCGGAATGCTGCTCAACCCCGGGACGCCGGTAATCTTTTGACTATTCGCACTGCGTAACATCCCCGCCAGCGCAAAGCTTTGACCGCTTGCCAGCTCCACGGTGGTATCAGCCCGTCGTACGGTCAGCGCAGGAATAACCGAGCCGCTCTCCAACGTGACTTGTCCAACTGAAGTCAGTTCGCTCACTTCAGGTGCAATATGCAAACTAATGCGGTTGGCTGAGAGTAGAGTTGGTGTCATACGCAGAATGACACCGTAAGATTTATAATCGATACTGACGTTATTGTTAGTAATCAATACGATAGGAACTTCTCCGCCGGCAGCAAATGCCGCAGTCTCACCCGACATAGCGGTCAGGTTAGGCTCAGCCAATACGGTTGCCATGTTCTGCTGATTCATTGCCGAGAGCAGACTACTTAGTGAACCATCAGCACCGCTACGGTTGAAACCAAGAAAACTACTTCCATTTACACCAGTAAAGGTCCGGGTGCTGGAGTCAAAGAAATTACTCAACGTACCCGAGCCAAAACCGATTGTGGAACCACTGCCGTGGTTCAAGGAGGCATTCCAGTTAAATCCCAGTTCGTGAGTCAGCTTCCGCGACACTTCGACAACCCGCACCCGAATATTGATCTGCGAAGGCGTTCTTATTTTCAGCTGATTTACCACATTGGCCGAAGTTTCGCTCGTTCCTCCAAGACTATTACCGCCGCCTTGGCCTCCAGAGGCGCCTCGACCGATTGAAGATTTTATGTATGTCTGAACACTGTCAATGACTCTCTTCGCATCTTGGGGGGTGTCAACACTCCCCCGCACAATAACACCGCTAGGGATACCAGCTTCTAGCTGTATATCTGCATCAGGAAACTCACGCTTCAATCTTTCGCTCAATGCTTTCAGATCATGCTCAACGCTAATAGCTACGGCGGTGATCACATTACCATTTTGATCCATCGCATACAGCGTGGTGCTCCCCACCGATTTGGCATAAACAAACAAGTTCCCCGGGGACGGTAACTCAAAACTGGCGACTTCAGGATCCGCAACCAATACACTGTCAGGCAAATCATTCAATTGCAGCATGCGTCCCTGGTGTACGGTGAGATGCACAATATTCGATACCTGCACTTCCGCCACTTGTTTCGACACAACAGGCATCGCCCACCCTGCCAGCAGGCAGACGCCAGCCAGCAGCCAGTTACGACCTGCTGCCCAAACGTCACGTCTGAAAGCAAAACACATATTCATTTACTGATTTCCATATTAGGATTTATCTATCTACACAACGTCAGGTCTTTCCTGGTATTGGTAGGTTTATCTTGATGGGAATGACCGGGTTTCTTTCTTATCACCCCGGAATAGTTTTACTTGGTGCCCACCGCCGCTACCCAATCCGCTATAAATTCGAGTACTGTCTGACAGTGTTGTCACCCGAACGCTTCCCTCTGTCGGTAATACGTCATCCTCCGTACTGCGCAGGGCTAAATGCAGCATCCCCACTTCTTTAGCAACGGCCAGAATTTCCGCCTGTTCCGGCGTAACCTCAACAGTCACGGTCTGGTAACTAGGCGTTACCCGGCTTTTCTTACTGGCATTACGTGCTGTCGTCGGCGGCTCATCCTCAACGTCCTGGCGCGGGCGAATATCCGTATCAGTCTGGTTGTTTAATGCAAGAACACGCAGGTCGCGTACGATAGTTTGTGCTGCAAGCAGAGGTATTACCGAGGAGGTACTACCTGAACTCGAAGTTGAAGAGTCTGGCTGATCATCCTTACGAAGACTTAGAATGATATCAACTCTGTCCCCTGCAGCGACCAAGCCTGAATTACTGGCCACGGCATTTGTTGGAATAGAAATAGCACGCATGCCTTTATGCAAGACGGCGGCTATAAATCCTGGTTCATTAGGTCTGACCAGAATATTACTGTTCAGCGGTGTACCTGCTGGGAGCATCTCACGCACCGTGGCACCAAATAAAGGAACCTCGCTATCTTTCCCACGAATAAAATTAAAGGTTCGCGATACAGGAAGGTCTGTTTCTTGCCAAATTAAAGAGGAAGGGTCGATAAAATCTCCTGGTTTTAAGTCTCTTCCCGCTATCAATACCATATTTTTTGGTTCAGGAACGTAAACCTGCGGCGGTTCCGGCGGTGCTTCGGATAATTGATTGCGAACCATCAGTGCAACAATCGCGGCAAAGATACACGCCCCGGACAATAATAATGTCGAGTTTCTTTTTATTCTCATTTTTAGTATTAATGTTCCCTATAATAATGGAAGAGGGAGTTATATTTTAGATGTAAGGCCAAATCATAATATAGGCTGCACCGGAGGATATAGCTATCCCATAGGGTATTCCCTGAGAAAGTTCGCGGGATAAAACTGGTGGCAATGCTATTTGTGTCTTTAATTTCTCATTAATAAAACTGATACCTGTACCAAAAATGAAAGGTAACATATTTAACAGGGGTAAAGCTAAAGCCAAAAAACCACCAACCAGCGCAGTCACCATGACAAAAAACATTTGCTGACCATACCCAACCCAAAGGCACAACACGCCCATCAATTTAACGTCTCCGGCCCCCAATCTGCCAGTGAGGAATAACAAAAAACCCACAATAAATACCAACCCGGAACCTAGTAAATCGTACAGAATAACAACAATCGGTACACCGGCAATGCTAACTTGCCAAATACTAGTACCTGCCCAACCAAGCAATATTAACAGAACTACACGGTTAGGAATGCGTCGTTCAAATAAATCGCTGACTGAACACCACAACAGGCAAACAGAAATGAACAGTATTTGTACACTATGACCCAAGTCTGTCATGACTATTTGGAAGTTGAGCCTGAAGTACTGGTAGTTCCCGACCCAGCGATCTGATCGGCAATCTCTCTGAATTTCTCATTCAATGCTCTGACGAAAACACCATCACCACCAAAAATCGCGCCAATAGCAGCCGCCATCGCAGCCGCAAGGATACCGTACTCAATGGCTGTAACCCCACTTTCATCATAGATAAAGGCTTTCAATTTTGCGTTGCAGTTTTTCATTTATTTCCCTCAGTAACAATAAGTTATTTATATATGGTAATCAGATAGCATGTATCATATTGAGAGTTATTATCATTAACAGCAAGAAGAATTACATTAACTTTTTTTAATCTTCAAAACGGCGGATTCAAGTTCGAAGTGCAACGCTAAGCCGCCTGTCTTAACTCTGCAAAGACCACTGAAGGCTGCCGGAATCCGGGCATTTTCGTGGCCTGCTGTTCAGTGCTCCCTGGTACTTGCGGAGCTCGTCATCCGTCACTGCTGTCAGGTCAGTTCCTTTGGGGATAAACTGCCTCAACAGCCCATTGGTATTCTCATTTAGCCCACGTTCCCACGAAGCATAGGGGTGAGCGAAGCAGGTTTCCGTTTCCAGGGCAACTGCGGTCTCTTTGTGCTGAGTAAACTCCCCGCCATTGTCGAACGTGATGGTATGGCAAGTCACTCAGCATCGAGATAATGGCTGTGGCCACTTCGGCTGAATCTTTCGAAAACACCTTTTTCGTCAGATAAATACGGCTTTTACGCTCGACCAGCGTCACGATGGCTCCGGTGCCTTGTTTACCCGGAACCAGATCCGCTTCCCAGTCACCCGGTCGGGTACGAGCATCAACAACGGCCGGTCTCTGTTCGATGGATACGGCGTCAGGTATCGGACTTCGCTTTTTACCATAGCCTTTGCGATAGCGGCGTTTACCCTGCCGGAGGAGCTTGTATAGTTCGCCGCCACTGGCTTTATCAGCCTGAACAGTAGCGCCCTTACAGGGCGAGCGTCACCGCTTCGCGGTTCCGATGGTATTCATGATCGGCAGACCGTTTTATACTCCGCAGCATGTATATTCCACGTCCCGCAAAGTTGCTCTTCACCGTCGATGACGGCTGGAACAGGTACCTTGATTCGAATGGCCACAGCGTCAGTCCCTGGGCCCGCCTCTGCGTCGAGCGCATGCTCGCCTGCGGCACCACGACCATGGGCGTTCGCCGCTTCTGCTGCGCATCGCCGGACTGCACCCATTCCCGCTTTTTCTGCCAGAGCTGCAAATCAAAGGCCTGCAGCTCCTGCGGCTTCAAAGCCACTGAGCAGTGGGTATCGCAGCAGAGTCATATCCTTCCCGACTGCGACTGGCAGCATATCACCTTTACCATGCCCCACCTGCTCTGGCCCTTTTTCAACAATAACTGGCCCCTGCTCAACGCGCTCTTTCGCGCAGCCACCCGCGCCATGCTTCGCCGGGCCCGCAGACAGGGCGTGGAGGTCGGTATCTTCTGCGCCCTGCATACGTACGGCCGCCAGCTCAATCAGCACCCACACATTCACCTCTCCGTCACCCGTGGCGGGCTGGATATCAGGCATGCCCTCTGGCGCGACCTCTTCTTTAAGAAGCATGCCGTCAAGGAAATCTGGCGCGGAGCCGTCATCCGCCTCCTGCGCCACAGCCATGACCTGATTAACTCCGGCAGCCTGCCGGGGCCGGGGCATATACGCGACAAAAAGCAGTGGCAGCGCTATCTGCAGGCGCAGTACGGGCGCCGCTGGAAGGTGCACTTTGCGAAGAAGACCCGGGGCGCCTGGCGGAGCGTCAAATACCCGGGCCGCTACCTGAAGCGCCCGCCGGTGTCAGCGGCAAAGCTCAGGCACTACAGCGGCGGTGCCGTGATACATCACTATTACGACCACCGTACGCAGCAGCACCGGCAGCAGACGCTGACACAGGAAGAGATGATCGGACGCTATATCAGCCACGTACCGGCGAAGCATTTTAAGATGGTGCGTTACTATGGCTTCCTGTCGAACCGCAAACGGGGTTCGCTGCTGCCGAAGGTGTATGAAGCCCTGCAGATGGAGGCGCGAAAAACACCGGAACAGCCCGGCTTCGCCTCGCTGTTGAAAGGATTTCTGCGTACGGACCCGTATCAATGCATCCTCTGTGGCAACCGGCTGCGCTTTGTCAGCGCACAGGCCGGCAGGCATGCCACGGAATTAGTGGCGGAAAGGCTCCACGGGATCGCCAGAAAACGATGGCTTCTGACACAGGCCGCAGGATAAGTGCGCCCGAAAAATGGGTTTCCGGTTAAAAAACCGCCGAAAACAGTATTTTATTGCCATGATTTCCCCGACAACACACCATCACTGCGTTTCGGGATCCTGTGTTCATGGTCAGTGAGTTTTTAAAACGTTTTTCCAGATTCCTAACCATGAACATGCTGGTAAATCCACGCGTGACTAACCGGCCTGCCGATGATACGGCCAACGGCGCTGATCTGTTCCGGACTCCACAGCCAGTTTAGCGCAGCCTCGACAAAGAAGACCGTATCCTCGTGCATCCTGCGTTTGCCGGCCGCTTTACGGCGGCTGGTACTGAGCTTCTGTGCCGCGGCTGGCTGGTAGCCATCTACAGAACGATTACGACGCAGTTCCCGCGAGACCGTTGATTTGCTGACGCCTGAGCGGCGGGCAATCTCTGCCTGACTCACTTTATCTTCACACAACAGGGCTATCTGGTATCGTAACCCTTCGGTTAGCTGCTGATATTTCATAGTGACTCGCTCATCTTTGGTCGGAAGAGCAGGATAGCTTATCGGCAGCTAACCGTCCCTCCATCCACATGACCGAGCGTTGCACTTATTATCTGAATTCGCGATCTGCCATTTAATGCCTGCCATGCTTTTCCCTCATCAATTACCGTAACGCAGTATACTGCAATTCCTTTTGGGATAGGCTCTTAATTTCCTGTACCATGAGAGCATGACTTTTTTATGACGAAATCTACCGCTGCTAATTAAGGAAAGAGCGATTTACCCGGCGGGAGGGGGGAGTCCGCCAACTACCATATTGCATATGGTATATAAATTCCGTCTTGAATTTTATCCATTCAAAGTGGATGGTTATAAGGTCATCGTTAATTAATGGAGATTACTTATGACCTCACTGTCCATATATAAACTTCCTGACACTACACAACCTGCTGAACAGATTGATAAGTTTGATGATATTGTCGGACTGCTGGCCGGAGCCGGTATTCGACTGGAGCACTGGGAGTCTGACGCACTCCCCGATACATCTGACGATGAAGCCTTGCTCAGCCATTTTCAGCGTGATATTGACCGGCTGAAACGACTTGAAGGTTACACTGCCGCTGATGTGATACGCATAACTCCGGAGCATCCTGACCGGGAGGTGCTGAGGAAAAAATTCCTACAGGAACATACCCATAGTGAAGATGAGGTGCGCTTTTTCGTGACAGGCAGTGGTACTTTCTTCGTTCCGCTCAGAGATAAGGTCTTTCGGATGACGTGTAAGGCTGGAGATTTACTTCGCGTACCGGCTGACACCCGGCACTGGTTTGACTGTGGTGAGCCGCCGGATTTCACTGCAATTCGCATTTTTACCAATCCTGCGGGATGGGTGGGACATTTTACCGGGCGCGAGACCTTTCACTGACTGGTATCTCAGACACTATGTCTCGCCACCGGGAGATATGCATGGATCTCGGCACTAACGACAATACCATTCACTGTTGCCACGCAAAGACCCCAGGACGAGCTCTGTTTCTGGGATTACTGAGAATCATCAGTGTAGTCAATGGACTGGTAGCATTCGCCACAACGTTTGCAAAACGGCCTGACCCGAACCTACACACCTACACCCACACAACAGAAGACATCCAATCGCAATAATCACCAACCACAATCAACCCCATCATGTCCGAATACGATCGTATTCGGACACCTGTCGTCAGATATGACCGTATATAAGGGTTTTATTTTTTGTACATGCGTGCAATACTGTACATCCTTTACGGATGGAAAATAACGCATGTCACGGGTTTTTGCTTACTGCAGGGTCTCCACCACAGGTCAGCAGAATGAAAATCAGCGCCAGGAAATTAAGCAGGCCGGTTTTGCCGTTCAGGCCGGTCGGGTGATGGAAGAATGCATCAGTGGCTCATCTCCGGCCAGTGAGAGGCCGGGATTCTGCCGCCTGCTGGACAGAATGGAGAGCGGGGACGTACTGGTGGTCACCCGCCTTGACCGCCTCGGGCGTAACGCCATGGACGTCCGCCAGACCGTCGAGCGCCTGGCAGAGCAAGAGATAAAGGTTCACTGCCTGGCCCTGGGCGGTGTCGACCTGACCAGTTCAGCCGGGCGTATGACCATGCAGGTCATCGGCGCGGTGGCCGAATTCGAGCGTGACCTGCTGATTGAACGTACTCAGGCCGGTCTGATGCGGGCGAGGGCGTCTGGTCGCCATCCCGGCAGACCTTTCTCGCTTTCGCCGGAACAGCGTCAGCAGGTCCTTGACCGTCTCAATGGCGGCGCCACCATTGCTGCCGTGGCCCGTGAATTCAGTACCACACGTCAGACCGTCATGCGCATCCGCGACAGTGCTGCACGGACGGCGGTAACGGCCACTGATACTGGTCAACGGTTATGATATCCGGTTATATTTTTACTGTTATGGGCCCATAACGGGCTGACATTTTCTCGGGGAACAGGCATGGCGGCTGGACTGAACAAAAAACAGCAAGAATTATTAACCGGCATGAGTCATGAAACGCTGGTTCGCATCATTCTCGAACTGGCAGAGGATAACAGGCAGGCCAGAAGTATGCTGATTAACGGTTATCTGTCGTCCGCGCCGGATATTATTAAAACCATCGAGAAGGAATATAACCGGCGAGCCAAAAGTAAACGCTTTTATGATTACTACGAAGCGGATGCGCTGTATGACGAACTCACACGCAACATCGCCCAGCCGCTGGTAAAAGTTGCGGCCATCCTCCCGGAGCCCGTAGAAAAACTGAGCACCAGAATCATGCTGGAGTTTGAAAAGTTCAGCGAAAACACCGATACGTCCAGCGGCAGCTGGATGGATTATTATTCGGTTCTGCTGGATGCCTGGATGGGATCCATTGTTGCCCAGAAAAACACCGACCCTGCAGTCACCGCCGGAAAGGTGTTCAGTTTTGTTGCACGGGCAAATTATTCTGGTAGAGAGCTGTTTACAAGATACCGCGCACTGCTGGGAACGGATGTTCTGCGGGCGCTCAGGGATATCTACTCCCTCAATAAACGGCCGAGTGAGGCGCTGGAAATCAGTCTGCTAATCAGGGATGACAGCTTCCTTGCCGGCGCGTTAAAAAAAGGGGAGTTCTGCCGACCCGAGCATTATTTCGGATACGCCCGGCTCCTGATGGACGACGTGCGCCCGGAGGAAGCCATTCAGCTGCTGCTTCATATGGAGCAGCAGGGTGAGGCACAGTATGCAGACCGAACCACATGGAATGAGCTGTACATCACCGCACTCACTGAAGACGGACGACGTGAGGACGCCATGGAAAAGGCCCTTTCGGCCTTTTCTTTCCGGTGCGACACGCTTTTTTACCAGCTGTACACAAAAGCCGCCGGTAAGGAGAGTGATAATCTTCCGTTATTCCTGCGTATCGCAGAAGAAAAAGGGATTGTTGCCTACCTCTGTTTTGCCTCAGATGTTGAACGTCTGGATTTAGCTGACGCCTGTATAACCGGGACAAAGAAAGAAGAGCTTGCCGGAGCACTGTCACATCTTACGGGCTCATTTGTCCGGACTCTGTCCTCCACGCTGTATAAACACGGTCATGCCCTGGCCGCCACACTGCTGCGTCATTTTCTGGTGGAAGATGCGATTAACCGTGCCCAGAGTAAATATTACAGTTACGCCGCCTCAGACATGAAAAAGGCCACTGATTACAGTAGCGGCCTGGAAGAAAGCGCGCAGTTCCCGGGAACGGGAAATTACCTGCGCACACTCTATGAACAGCACCGGCGCAAGACATCCCTCTGGCCCCTCATGGCAGAGAAAATCCGGGGATTATCCGTGGGAAAAGACGGTATTCACTACGAACGAGGCGTGGAGTGAAAGCGACCGGACGGTACCTTCAGGTTACATGCGCACACCCGGCTCTGGTCGGTCAGATATCATCTTAACTGAAGCAGGAATAATGTATCCAGGGTCCCTGCACTGCTGACCATCAGGCTGGCTGATAAATAAATTCACTTTCTTTTCACTTTTAACTGACTATCACATCATAGTTTTGTTGTATAAGGACCGTTAATGATTAACGGAACAAAAAAAGGAGCTCATCAATGTTAAGAAAAACTGCTGCCGAATTTTTCGGTACGTTCTGGCTGGTATTCGGTGGTTGCGGAAGTGCCGTTCTGGCAGCTGCCTTTCCGCAGTTCGGTATCGGGTTCGCGGGCGTGGCCCTCGCCTTTGGTCTGACGGTTCTGACGATGGCCTATGCCGTGGGCCATATTTCAGGGGGCCATTTCAACCCGGCAGTAACGCTGGGACTGTGGGCCGGTGGTCGCATCTCCTTCAGCGATGTCATTCCTTATATCATCTCACAGGTCGCAGGCGGTCTCGCCGCTGCAGGTGTTCTGTATCTGATTGCAAGCGGCAAAGCGGGATTTGATGTGACGGTCAGCGGATTTGCCTCGAACGGATTTGGCGAACACTCTCCCGGCGGGTATTCACTCCAGGCAGCCATTATTGCAGAACTGGTGCTGACTGCGTTCTTTCTGATTGTCATTCATGGTGCCACAGATAAAGGTGCCCCAGCGGGTTTTGCACCTATAGCTATTGGTCTGGCGCTGACCCTGATTCACCTCATCAGCATTCCCGTCACCAATACGTCGGTTAACCCGGCGCGGAGTACGGCCGTTGCCGTTTTCCAGGGGACCTGGGCGTTACAGCAACTCTGGGTGTTCTGGGTGGTACCACTTGCGGGCGGTGTTCTCGGGGGCCTGGTTTACCGCTTTCTGCTGCAGAGCAGAAACTGACATAACACGATAAGTTGCCTGAAAAAATGCCCTGCCGGAAGGCAGGGCATTTGTATTTTTAAAATGCCCGCTTACAGTGCGTATTCCGATGATTCCGGTCAGTGATTCCGGCGATTTCGATCGCGCTTCCCGCGCTGGTTATTTCTTACTTTAGTTTTTAACCCGTCTGATCGGTTTGCGCCAGTTTACGCATTGATTCGCCCCTGAGCTCAACGCGATGTCCGTTGTGCAGTAGCCGGTCCATCAGGGCATCGGCTACCGTCGGGTTGCCTACCAGTTTGTACCATTCACTCACCGGGAGCTGACTGATGATGATCGTGCTCCCCCGCTGGTATCTGTCCTCCATCACTTCCAGCAGATCTGAGGCCTGACGGGTGTTCAGCTTCTCAAGCCCCCAGTCATCAAGAATGAGCAGATCCTTTTTCGACAGATGCAGCAGTTGCTTCTGGTAACTCCCGTCGGCATGGCCGATATTCAGGTCATCAAGCAGCCGCGTCAGCCGGTAGTACACCACCTGGATATGCTGCTGACAGGCCTGCTCGCCCAGGGCACAGGCAACGTACGTTTTTCCGCATCCCGTGGGTCCGGTGATCAGCACATTTTCATGGCGGTGAACATAAGCCCCTGTCAGCAGCTGTACCAGTAACTGCCGGTTCAGGCCCCGTTCGGGCCGGAAGTCAAGCTGTGAAGGCTGCGCATCCAGTCTCAGTTTCGACTGTCTTCGCAGACGGTTGACCTTCGACCTCACGCTGCAGCAGTTCGTGCTCCAGCAGGAGACCCAGCCGTTCCTCGAAGCTCAGCGAGGTGTAGGTCATCGGCTGCGACCATTGCAGCTCCAGCGCCTTACTCATGTGCCCCAGCCGCAGGGCACGTATCTGTTCCAGCAGGTTGTTGTGCATTATTTTCTCCTCAGTGGTAGTACCCGGCACCGCGTACGTTGCTGTGCTCGACAGGGGACTCATCCGGCGCTTCGTCTTTCAGCCGGTCCCGGTGGTTTGTCAGCAGGTTCAGGATCACCTGACGCCATGGGCGCTCCAGTAACAGCGCCTGCTGGCAGGCGTTCTCCAGTCTGGCATCGCCATATTCACGGCTGAGATTGAGCAGCCCCAGGCAGGTCCGGTAAGCCTGTTCAGGATGCGCACGATGGTGCAGGTGCCAGGCCACCACGGCACGGGTGGCGCTGCCGATGCTCTCGCCCCAGGACAGCAGCCTTTCCGGGCTCCATCGCTGCCGGCGATGGGATTCCGGCATATGCTCTGCCTGCGTGGTGAAGCCCCCCTGTTGCTGTGCCCGTGGATGCTGGGCAACCAGCGTTCCCCGGTGATAGAGGCGGATGAGCCTGGCACCGGCTTCGATATCGATATGGCTGCCGACCAGCGCATGAGGCACGGAGTACGCATGTTTGCCATACAACACGTGATAGTCCGGTCCGACCTTTGCCCGGCGGATATCAACGTATTCATAGCGGTATGGCGGGAGCGCCTTCAGTGCGGGTTTATCCAGTTGTTCATACAGGCTTTTCCTGCAACCCGGCAACCGACGGAACGGCCGCTCATTAAGATCCTGCAGTAGCTCACTGATGGCCAGATTCAGCGCGGCCAGCGTATGGAACACTTCATGCCGCAACCGCATCAGGATCCAGCGCTCCACGACCTGAACGGGCATTTCAACTTTGGGTTTGTCTTTCGGCTTGCGGGGCCGGGCCGGGATCACTGCCGTGTTGTAGTGCCGGGCCAGCTTACGGTAGTTCTCGTTCAGGACCGGCTCGTAGCGGTCTGCGCGGCTGACTGCCGCTTTCAGGTTATCCGGGTTGAGAAGCTGAGGAACACCGCCGAAGAACTCGAACGCCCTGACGTGGGCCATCAGCCAGCTTTCCTGCCGCTGGTTTTCACAGGCTTCAACATAGGTGTAGTTTGAGGCACCAGGCGTGGCGACGAAGATGTGCGCCTGCCGTACCTCGCCCGTATCCGGGTTGATAACCGGGATCGTCGGCCCGCAGAAGTCGAGGAACAGCTTCTCACCGGCAACATGATGCTGACGCATACTGCGTTTTTGCTGCTTCAGCCACTCACCATAGAGGTTACAGAACTGGCTGTACCCGTAGGCGTTTTCGCCAGTTTCCTGTTGATATTCCTGCCAGAGCAGGATTTTGGTCATCCCTTTACGCTTCAGTTCCTGATGGCACAGCGGGAAGTCGGGCATCCGTTTATGGCTGTCGCTGGCGCGTCCGGTATAGAGCAACGCTTCGAGCTGTGATTCCGTCATCTCTTCCGGCAGGGGCCACGCCAGTCTGACTCCCCCTGAAGCGGGTGACCACATCAGATACGGTGCTGCACCCGATATTCAGACAGGCCGAGATGCTCCTGTTAGGCAGGTGACAGTCAAATTTCAGGCGCAGCAGTTCTTTAATTTTACTCATCCGCGTTCTCAGTCTTGCCATGGCGACACTCCTCCGGAAGATGCGTTATCAGGAAGAAGTGTTGTCCATTGTTTTAAAAGTGAAAAGCGCGGGATTCCGACGACAGGATCATCGATTCCGACAATCCGATCACAGATTCCGGAGCCAGGATCACGGATTCCGACGGATGGTCAAATCTGGCCGGAACAAATCGGAATTCGTGGTCGAATTAAATCGGAAAGTGCGATCGGATTAAATCGGAATCAATGGTCGGTTTGGGTCGGAATACGCATACAGCGGAGACATAATGAAATCAATGTGAGTAATGTCATGAGGGGTAGAGGGCGGATTCAAGTTCGAAGTGCAACGCTAAGCCGCCTTTCTTAACTCTGTAAAGACCACTGAAGGCTGCCGGAATCCGGGGCATTTTCGTGGCCTGCTGTTCAGTGCTCCCTGGTACTTGCGGAGCTCATCATCCGTCACTGCTGTCAGGTCAGTTCCTTTGGGGATAAACTGCCTCAACAGCCCGTTGGTATTCTCATTTAGCCCACGTTCCCACGAAGCATAGGGGTGAGCAAAACAGGTTTCCGTTTCCAGGGCCGCTGCGATCTCTTTGTGCTGAGTAAACTCCCCGCCATTGTCGAACGTGATGGTATGGCAGACATCTTTGTAGCCGCTCAGCATCGAGATAATGGCTGTGGCCACTTCGCCTGAATCTTTCGAAAACACCTTTTTCGTCAGATAAATACGGCTTTTACGCTCGACCAGCGTCACGATGGCTCCGGTGCCTTGTTTACCCGGAACCAGATCCGCTTCCCGGTCGGGTACGAGCATCAACAACGGCCGGTCTCTGCTCGATGGATACGGCGTCAGGTATCGGACTTCGCTTTTTACCATAGCCTTTGCGATAACGGCGTTTACCCTGCCGGAGGAGCTTGTATAGGTCGCCGCCACTGGCTTTATCAGCCTGAACATGCTGGTAAATCCACTCGTGACTAACCGGTCTGCCGATGATACGGCCAACGGCGCTGATCTGTTCCGGACGCCACAGCCAGTTTAGCGCAGCCTCAACAAAGAAGACCGTATCCTCGTGCATCCTGCGTTTGCCGGCCCCTTTACGGCGGCAGGTACTGAGCTTCTGTGCCGCCGCTGGCTGGTAGCCATCTACAGAACGATTACGACGCAGTTCCCGCGAGACCGTTGATTTGCTCACGCCTGAGCGGCGGGCAATCTCTGCCTGACTCACTTTATCTTCACACAACAGGGCTATCTGGTATCGTAACCCTTCGGTTAGCGGCGGATTCAAGTTCGAAGTGCAACGCTAAGCCGCCTTTCTTAACTCTGCAAAGACCACTGAAGGCTGCCGGAATTCGAGGCATTTTCGTGGCCTGCTGTTCAGTGCTCCCTGGTACTTGCGGGAGCTCATCATCCGTCACTGCTGTCAGGTCAGTTCCTTTGGGGATAAACTGCCTCAACAGCCCGTTGGTATTCTCATTTAGCCCACGTTCCCACGAAGCATAGGGGTGAGCAAAACAGGTTTCCGTTTCCAGGGCCGCTGCGATCTCTTTGTGCTGAGTAAACTCCCCGCCATTGTCGAACGTGATGGTATGGCAGACATCTTTGTAGCCGCTCAGCATCGAGATAATGGCTGTGGCCACTTCGCCTGAATCTTTCGAAAACACCTTTTTCGTCAGATAAATACGGCTTTTACGCTCGACCAGCGTCACGATGGCTCCGGTGCCTTGTTTACCCGGAACCAGATCCGCTTCCCGGTCACCCGGTCGGGTACGAGCATCAACAACGGCCGGTCTCTGTTCGATGGATACGGCGTCAGGTATCGGACTTCGCTTTTTACCATAGCCTTTGCGATAGCGGCGTTTACCCTGCCGGAGGAGCTTGTATAGGTCGCCGCCACTGGCTTTAT
Organism: Klebsiella sp. WOUb02; assembly: GCF_050058015.1. Lineage (NCBI taxonomy): Bacteria > Pseudomonadati > Pseudomonadota > Gammaproteobacteria > Enterobacterales > Enterobacteriaceae > Klebsiella > Klebsiella sp. WOUb02. Next base: position 46,189 of record NZ_CP170111.1, on the reverse strand, counting down.
CAGCCTGAACATGCTGGTAAATCCACTCGTGACTAACCGGTCTGCCGATGATACGGCCAACGGCGCTGATCTGTTCCGGACGCCACAGCCAGTTTAGCGCAGCCTCAACAAAGAAGACCGTATCCTCGTGCATCCTGCGTTTGCCGGCCTCTTTACAGCGGCAGGTACTGAGCTTCTGTGCTGCCGCTGGCTGGTAGCCATCTACAGAACGATTACGAAGCAGTTCCCGCGAGACCGTTGATTTGCTCACGCCTGAGCGGCGGGCAATCTCTGCCTGACTCACTTTATCTTCACACAACAGGGCTATCTGGTATCGTAACCCTTCGGTTAGCTGCGGATATTTCATAGTGACTCGCTCATCTTTGGTCGGAAGAGCAGGATAGCTTATCGGCAGCAAACCGTCCCTCCATCCACATGACCGAGCGTTGCACTTATTATCTGAATTCGCGAGCTGCTGATATTTCATAGTGACTCGCTCATCTTTGGTCGGAAGAGCAGGATAGCTTATCGGCAGCTAACCGTCCCTCCATCCACATGACCGAGCGTTGCACTTATTATCTGAATTCGCGAACACCCTGAATATGCGGGTTTGAGTATCTGGAAATTATTATTATGATGTGGTCGGACAACAATGATTGCCATTCATCCATCGCTTTCACTGATCTTGGTGTTTTTTTGTTCACTTATGACACGATCAGAGGGAAAAAAATTTGTTCTCATCGAATTAATCGCACCTTCCTTAGTAAATACCACTCTATTTTTCCCCATGTTTTTTGCATCATAAAGAGCATCGTCAGCCTTTTTTAAATAATCTTCAATTGTATCACCAGGTGATGGTTTTGAAAACACCACTCCAATACTTACTGTAGATGTCACTATAAACCCTTTGTCCATTTCGATAGATATTTCCGAAAATTTATCTTTTATTCGAATAGCGATGCTATTTGCTAAAGATTCTGTGCACTCATAAAGGATGATACTAAACTCCTCGCCGCCAATCCTACCGGTAATATCTGTTTTTCGAGTGTTTTTTTTTAATATTCTTGCTAATTCCATTATAACTAGATCACCTGATGCATGGCCAAATTCATCATTAATTGACTTGAAGTTATCTATATCTAGCATCATGGTGGAAAATGAAGAGTTGTTTTCTATGCATTGTTTTAACTTTCCCCTTGCTATGTTAAGAAAAGCTGCGCGATTTAAAAGCCCAGTCATATGATCTCGTTCAGAAATGAGTTTTAATGCTTCCAGATGGTCATTTCTTTTACGCGTAATGCAAGCAATTACTAATGATGACAATCCAATTATTATAATTACTATACTCATTGATATGAATGATTTCAAATTGGCGTGTTCTATATCTGATGCTAGGTTTTCTGATGTGAAAATTAGCCCCCAGTAGTAATAAGTCAGTGTCAATAATGAGACACTGAATAAACTGTATGTAATCGAGCATAAAAGTAAACCCAAAACAGGAAGTGCAACTAAAGCTTCCCCTTCAATATATGGGCTAATTACAAATGACCCTATTAAGATAAAGAGTGGGAGTGTATTCTTGCGTGATGGTGTGGATGAGTATTTAATGTATGTGTTATGTTGTGTTATAAATACGGGAAGCAATGCCATGTAGTTAATTAATTCATTAAAAAATATAACAAAGAAATATTTAACCCTTGACTCTGTAAAGCCATACGATGAAAGAAAAGAAAAGAAAAGAGATGATATTATTATGATAAAAAGAAAACTAAAGGAAAGATTTCCATTAAGTATTTGATTGTTTTTTTTGTAAAGAATTGAGAGTAATGTAAAGCAAACTAACACAGATAAAACACCACCAAGAAATGATGGTGATATTTTGAAGATATCCACTCCAGTGAATGGATAGTACATAAAAGATGCCACCACAAATATATAAAATATAAAATAAGAAGCGGAGAATCCATTTCGAATAAAAACACCAACAACGAAGGCGTTGATCGGCCAAATTATAAATACTCCTTGAAAATGAAATGAGGTGATGAAACATACAGTACAAAGAATAGGAATCATCAAATAAAATTCAATTTTGTATTTATTTTTTTTTCTGGGGAACATAATTATTACTCCTTTATGCGAGGCATTTTATACGCCATGCAATTGAAGCATTAGCGGTTGATGATATTATAACAACGGCTCTATCAATGATAGCTTGACGTATAGTATACTGCAATTCCTTTTGGGATAGGCTCTTGGCGGATTCAAGTTCGAAGTGCAACGCTAAGCCGCCTTTCTTAACTCTGCAAAGACCACTGAAGGCTGCCGGAATCCGGGGCATTTTCGTGGCCTGCTGTTCAGTGCTCCCTGGTACTTGCGGAGCTCGTCATCCGTCACTGCTGTCAGGTCAGTTCCTTTGGGGATAAACTGCCTCAACAGCCCATTGGTATTCTCATTTAGCCCACGTTCCCACGAAGCATAGGGGTGAGCGAAGCAGGTTTCCGTTTCCAGGGCCGCTGCGATCTCTTTGTGCTGAGTAAACTCCCCGCCATTGTCGAACGTGATGGTACGGCAGACATCTTTGTAGCCGCTCAGCATCGAGATAATGGCTGTGGCCACTTCGGCTGAATCTTTCGAAAACACCATTTTCATCAGATAAATACGGCTTTTACGCTCGACCAGCGTCACGATGGCTCCGGTGCCTTGTTTACCCATAAGGTTGTTTCCATCGACGATGAGACCCGCCATCCCACGATGCAACCAGCGAACACATCGATGATGAACATTAGCGCCCTTACAGGGCGAGCGTCACCGCTTCGCGGTTCCGATGGTATTCATGATCGGCATACCGTTTTATACTCTGCGGTATGTTAATTTCCGCAGGGATTCATGAAAATGGCACGCAGCAAAGCCCCCAGAAAACGCAAGCCCGGTAAATCAGGTTAACCACCTGTAGCCCGTATTACACCGCCCTCTTATCCAAAACGTTTTATGGTCTCCTTCCCCCCCGACACTGACGGTCATGAGCCCGATGAATTCTTCTACGATACGCCGGCTGAAGCCATACAGCACTGTGTCCGCCTTGGCCCCCAGTTTTTCCTTGATACGCACTTCGACCCGCCCCTCGTCACCATTATTCGCGGCTTTGAACAGCATCCCGGAGAGGCTGATGAAGCCGGATACGACAGCATTGATGCCGCGATGACCGAAAGCATGCCCCTGGATGAGTTCATGATCTGCACGGAGCTGGAGATAATGCGGGTCTCTTTCGTCCCGTGGGACAAATCCACTGACAACTGGGCCGACAGACCCGATGAGCCTGACTGCGGCTGCGGGCAGTATGTCGATTTTCGCTTCACCGGCAAGATCCCCGGACTGTAATTCCCCGAATGTATATCCCGCGTCCCGCAAAATTGCTCTTCACCGTCGATGACGGATGGAATAAGTTTCTCGAAAAATTCGGCGACAGCGTCACTCCCTGGACCCGCCTCTGCGTCGGGCGCATGCTCGCCTGCGGCACCACGACCATGGGCGTTCGCCGCTTCTGCTGCGCATCGCCGGACTGCACCCATTCCCGCTTTTTCTGCCAGAGCCTGCAAATCAAAGGCCTGCAGCTCCTGCGGCTTCAAAGCCACTGAGCAGTGGGTATCGCAGCAGAGTCATATCCTTCCCGACTGCGACTGGCAGCATATCACCTTTACCATGCCCCACCTGCTCTGGCCCTTTTTCAACAATAACTGGCCCCTGCTCAACGCGCTCTTTCGCGCAGCCACCCGCGCCATGCTTCGCCGGGCCCGCAGACAGGGCGTGGAGGTCGGTATCTTCTGCGCCCTGCATACGTACGGCCGTCAGCTCAATCAGCACCCACACATTCACCTCTCCGTCACCCGCGGCGGGCTGGATATCAGGCATGGCGTCTGGCGCAACCTCTTCTTTAAGAAGCATGCCGTTGAGGAAATCTGGCGCGGAGCCGTCATCCGCCTGCTGCGCCACAGCCATGACCTGATTAACCCCGGCAGGCTGCCGGGGCCGGGGCATATCCGCGACGAAAAGCAATGGCAGCGCTATCTGCAGGCGCAGTACGGGCGCCGCTGGAAGGTGCACTTCGCGAAGAAGACCCGGGGCGCCTGGCGAAGCATCAAATACCAGGTCCGCTACCGCATACCGCAGTCATGGAAGATACCCTGAAAAACTTACGGGCAGCGTGGATGCGTCCCACTCTTTCTTTCCAGCGCACTGCATCGATCTGGAAGTGTGACGGGTATTTCCAGAGTATCGCCAGACCATCTTCCGCGGATGAATTTCCGCTTTCTCATACCGCAGACAATATGTTCTACGCGAATTCAGATAATAAGTGCAACGCTCGGTCATGTGGATGGAGGGACGGTTAGCTGCCGATAAGCTATCCTGCTCTTCCGACCAAAGATGAGCGAGTCACTATGAAATATCAGCAGCTAACCGAAGGGTTACGATACCAGATAGCCCTGTTGTGTGAAGATAAAGTGAGTCAGACAGAGATTGCCCGCCGCTCAGGCGTCAGCAAATCAACGGTCTCGCGGGAACTGCTTCGCAATCGTTCTGTAGATGGCTACCAGCCAGCCGCGGCACAGAAGCTCAGTACCAGCCGCCGTAAAGCGGCCGGCAAACGCAGGATGCACGAGGATACGGTCTTCTTTGTTGAGGCTGCGCTAAACTGGCTGTGGAGTCCGGAACAGATCAGCGCCGTTGGCCGTATCATCGGCATGCCGGTTAGTCACGAGTGGATTTACCAGCATGTTCAGGCTGATAAAGCCAGTGGCGGCGACCTATACAAGCTCCTCCGGCAGGGTAAACGCCGCTATCGCAAAGGCTATGGTAAAAAGCGAAGTCCGATACCTGACGCCGTATCCATCGAGCAGAGACCGGCCGTTGTTGAGGCTCGTACCCGACCGGGTGACCGGGAAGCGGATCTGGTTCCGGGTAAACAAGGCACCGGAGCCATCGTGACGCTGGTCGAGCGTAAAAGCCGTATTTATCTGACGAAAAAGGTGTTTTCGAAAGATTCAGCCGAAGTGGCCACAGCCATTATCTCGATGCTGAGCGGCTACAAAGATGTCTGCCGTACCATCACGTTCGACAATGGCGGGGAGTTTACCCAGCACAAAGAGATCGCAGCGGCCCTGGAAACGGAAACCTGCTTCGCTCACCCCTATGCTTCGTGGGAACGTGGACTAAATGAGAATACCAACGGGCTGTTGAGGCAGTTTATCCCCAAAGGAACTGACCTGACAGCAGTGACGGATGATGAGCTCCGCAAGTACCAGGGAGCACTGAACAGCAGGCCACGAAAATGCCCCGGATTCCGGCAGCCTTCAGTGGTCTTTGCAGAGTTAAGAAAGGCGGCTTAGCGTTGCACTTCGAACTTGAATCCGCCCTATACGGAGCATGATTGCATCAGGCCGGTCTCCTTCACACAGAGTCCGGCTTCTGCCAGTGATGAAACCAACACAGGTAACGCGTTGACTTACTCTGACAGCAGCTCGAATTGGACAAACCGGACATGCAGTTCCTGTTACGATCCTTATCCTCAGAGTGAAACCGGCCCCGATCCTGCGGAAACCAGTGAAACAAGTAAGGAAAAATTTTCGCTTGGTCAGACAGCATGACGAGCTTATTCAGAGGTATGACTCCGGCCTGTGAGTTAGCCTTTCCCGGCCCGGCGCTGATCAATACGTCACGCAGGTGTTCATTTAACTTCAAATATCAGCTAACAGCAGGAAAATTGACTGCGGCGTGCAGGCCATCATCTCTCAGTCAATCTATGGAACGCATTACCCGCCCAAAGCGCATGCCGCAGTCAATATCAGTGTTTCTTTCGTATTACATCGCATACTACAGTCTATTTAATGCGTGTAAGCATAAGGGATAAAGAGAGGTATATTGACTGCGCTATGCGTGATGCGTATCACAGTCAATAACAGCACACCGCAGTGAATTTTTGCGTACTACAGTCAATTTTCTGGCTTCATACTGGCGAGCGCTTCGGCCAGCTTCTGAGGATCGATACCTGCGGCTTTCAAAGCCTTAATAACCTCATCATAGTTCTGCTCAGGAGACTGCTCCTCTTCCTCTTTGCGAGGCGACTTCACAGTACTGCAGATCAGTTTCGGGTTGCGATAGTGCACGCTGAAATAGGCTGCCCGTCCGCGCTTGAATTCAGTGTAATCCAGATACCCGATATCTCGCAGCTGCTCCATCGCTTTGCGAACGGTATGGTTCTGTGTGTACACGTTTGAGGTGAGATTCAGCCGGTCCCGCATACGTTTCATGGAGATTGGCGCAGGGTTCTGAGGCAGGCTTTCGATGTAGGTATACAAAGCTTGAGCAGATTCTTTACGTTGCAGGGCGTCGATCGCCTTCAACCGCAGCAGTACCCGCCGGTCCATATGGTAGAGCTCGAAGAGTTTGGGTTCGGCCTTAATCTCCACAATATCTTCGTTGATATCATAGTAAGCCGACTGCACCAGGTGTGTGGTCCAGCCCTTGGTGTCACTCTGGAACTTCAGCGTGACGGTCGCCAGTTTGAACAGGGAGTTGCTGATACGGTCGCGCATTTTCTTGTTTGAACGCCGGGAATCAAAACCACACATCTTAACGAACTCAACAAAAGACAATTCCAGCGTTTCTTTTTTTACGCCATACTCTGACATGGAGCGAATGATCCCAAGCCAGACTTTAAAGTCCGTATCCATGTCCAGACGCGATCCTGTGATCCTGACGTCGGTGTACCCTTCGCTCTTCGCGATAGACAGGCTGTACAAGCTCCTCAGTCGCATCTGTGACGTTTTTACGGTTAGCCTTACTCTTTCCTGTCGATTTCAGCGTAGGAACGAAGAGACCAAGCCTCATGAGCGCAACTGGTTGAACGGTACTGGTGCTGTTGACATCCAGCTTAACAACTTCACCGGTTTTCTTATCAACCTCCTGCAGATTCAGAGGTAAGCTGTTATTTTCGCTCGTCATCTTTGATCCCAACAGTTATCCACAAAGGCAAGTATAAATGCATACTTCAGTCAACGGAAATACATGCCTCAGTAAATGCCGTTGCATACCACAGTATTAGATAATGCATACTTCAGTCAACATTTAACATGCTATAGTCAATGCTGAGCCCCATTAAGACCAGTCAGCACGGGGGCTCAGGCGATCCCGGGATCTCTTTATGATCTCATTATGATCTCATTATGATCTTTATAGGATCATTTATTGGATCAACACTATGAATAACCCTACCAGACCAGCCTACATAATAATTGACGTAAGTCCGCCACCTAAATAGCTGCGCCTAATACCGCTACACTTTTGCCAGCCCATGTTGTCCTCCGGGGAATGGGCTGATGGTTTCCATAAAATGGCGAACTTCAACAGTTGCCACATTGAACAGCACTGATGATTGCGCGTTATCGTGTCGTGAAGTGCCTGCCATAACCGCTCCACGTGGTTCACCCATGGGGAGTACACTGGCTGGTAAATCACTCTGAACTTTGGATTCGCTTTCAGCCAGCGCTGTGTTTCATGGCTTTTATGGATAATGTAGTTATCCACGATGAGTGTGATGGTTTTTGCCCGTCGATATGTGGCCTTAAGATGTTTCAGCAGGTTTATGAACAGCGCTGAGCTTTTGCTGTTGCCACCAACGTAACTGACCTTTCCCGTGCCGCTGTGTAAGGCTCCGCCAGGATAATATTTCTCATTCCGGCCCGGCGTGACCACACGCTTTTGCTGTCCGCGCAGTTGCCAGTCTGCGCCGATTTTTGGATTAAGATGAATATCCACTTCATCCTCATAAAAGACCGGGTGTGCTCCCCTGCATTCGTCCAGCGCTTTATGGATTGCTGCCATCTTTTCCTCTTTGTGCGGGTCACGGATGCATAGCGTGGGAGCGGCTCTGCGCCACACAAGTCCGGCTGCGGGCAACCAGCGACGGACGGTTCCGGGATGCAGCTGACATCCGGTTATCTCATTGATTTTTATCGCCAGCAACTCTGTACTCCATCGTGAACGCTGGCAGCCAAAATCACCGGGAGAGCGTTTTACCAGCTCTCGTAACAATGCACATATATGCTCAAAGGGCCAGCGGCGGGAACGTCCTGCGGGTAAGGACGTCAGGCCTTCAACACCCGACTGCGTAAACCAGTTAATCCAGCGCCCAACGGATGAGCGGGCACAACAGAGTGTTCTGGCAACGTCGCTGACACGGTCGCCCCGGTGCAGCATTAGCATGGCAGTTAGCCTGCGGGCATAATTTTTGTCGCGGGTTTTATGGATAGTTTTCTGCATCAGACGTCGTTCGCTACGGGGAATGGGGGCTATGATCGGCATCGCTCAGTCCGGTTGGTGATTATGGTTGGTTCGGCGATTGATCAGATCGCACAATCCGGGCTGAGTTCCCTCAAAGGGATCTACTATTCCGCGCAGCTATTTAGGCTGTGTCCCTTAATCACCTGAGTTATAGTAACTGCCTGTTTCCACAACATATTGAACTATGGCCTGCTACGACATTCCCGATGAAGCATGGACTATCATCCACCCCTTTCTGCCAGCAGACTCTGCCTCTCCACGGGCCGGGCGTCCGTGGGCGGAGCATCGTATGATCATCAACGGCATGTTCTGGGTGCTGTGTTCCGGTGCACCATGGCGCGATTTACCTGAACGGTACCCCCCATGGAAGACCGTTTATACCCGCTTTAACCGATGGTCAAAATCGGGTGTGATTAACATTATTTTCAACAAATTACTTTCATCTCTGGATGCACATGGCCTTGTGGACTGGTCAGCCACTGCACTGGATGGTAGCAATATCCGGGCGCTGAAATGTGCTGCCGGTGCGAAAAAAAATATTCCGATATCACCGGAGATAATGGGCTGGGCCGCTCTCGCGGTGGTTTTGGCACCAAAATCCATCTGGCGACAGACGGAAGTGGTCTGCCGTTAAACATCGTACTGAGTCCCGGTCAGGCTCACGAAAGCCAGTTTGCACAACGTCTTCTGGACGGTATCGGTGTCCAGCGACAGAACGGAAGTATGAAGCGTCGTGTTCAGGCAGTACTGGCTGATAAAGCCTACTCCGGGCATGGGTTACGTAATGAACTGAAAAGAAGAGGGATAAAAGCAGTCATCCCGCGTAAATCCAATGAAAAACTAGCCGCAGATGGTCGTTCACCGCTCGATCGTGAAGCCTACCGCAATCGCAACGTTGTCGAGAGGTGCTTTGGTCGCCTGAAAGAATACCGCCGTATTGCCACACGTTACGACAATACGGCGAGGAATTATCTGGCAATGGTGAAGCTGGGTTGTATCCGATTGTTTTACAGAAGATTATGCAATTAAGGGACACTACCTAGCGTGATATTTTGAATACACCTCGTGGTAAGTTCATCGTCATGATCTCGCACTATTTCCCGACCAGATCAAATCTTGACTGTAGTACGTGACCTGCATCGGCAATATCTGCTCACTCTGAATAATGGAATGCCCTACCCAAGTCAATATATTGCATACCACAGTGAATATTCACAACAGGAAAGTTTTGGTGAGCGTAATTGGAGCAGTGCGTCAGTGCTTTCAGTAAGATCTCAGCTCTTTTCCGCTTCCAGAACGCTTTCTCACGGAGCGAGAAAGCGTTCTGCGGCGAGCGGCAGTAACTATTATTGACTGCGGTACGCAGTATCCGTGAAATCTCATCTAACCTATACTTACAATTGCCTGTCTTGTGAGCAACTTTGCATGTTTTAGTTTGCTTTGCGTTTTTATTGTTGCTTTGCATTAAATTCCAAGATTTAATAAAACGATGCAAAGTGATGATTGAAGGATGCTCAATATGGGACTAATGGATACGCTTAACCAGTGCATAACAGCTGGCCATGGAATGACAAAGGCAATTGCGATTGCCCAGTTCAAGGACGACAGCCCTGAGGCACGCAAAATTACCCGCCGTTGGAGAATAGGTGAAGCCGCTGATTTGGTTGGGGTATCATCTCAGGCTATCAGGGATGCTGAGAAAGCTGGCCGTCTGCCACACCCCGATCTTGAAACGCGCGGTAGAGTTGAACAACGTGTCGGCTATACCATCGAACAAATCAATCATATGCGGGATGTTTTTGGTACCCGTCTGCGGCGTTCCGAAGATGCCTTCCCACCGGTTATCGGTGTAGCCGCTCACAAAGGTGGCGTTTATAAAACTTCGGTTTCTGTTCACCTTGCTCAAGATCTTGCTCTGAAAGGGTTACGTGTTTTGCTTGTTGAAGGCAACGACCCACAGGGAACAGCATCGATGTATCACGGATGGGTACCCGATCTCCATATTCATGCTGAGGACACATTACTCCCCTTCTATCTTGGCGAAAAAGATGATGCCAGCTATGCGGTAAAATCAACCTGCTGGCCGGGTCTCGATATCATTCCGTCCTGCCTGGCATTACACCGGATTGAAACCGAATTAATGGGAAAGTTTGATGAAGGAAAACTGCCAACCGATCCGCATTTGATGCTACGTTTGGCTATTGAAACAGTGGCTCACGACTATGATGTCATCGTCATCGACAGTGCACCCAACCTGGGTATAGGTACTATCAATGTGGTTTGTGCGGCCGACGTGTTGATTGTACCAACGCCTGCTGAATTGTTCGATTACACCTCCGCTCTGCAGTTTTTTGACATGCTGCGTGACTTATTGAAGAACGTTGATTTGAAGGGATTTGAGCCGGATGTCCGCATCCTGTTAACTAAGTACTCTAACAACAATGGTTCGCAGTCTCCCTGGATGGAAGAGCAGATCCGAGATGCGTGGGGGAGTATGGTTTTGAAAAATGTTGTCCGCGAAACGGATGAAGTCGGTAAAGGTCAGATCCGTATGAGAACGGTTTTCGAACAGGCTATCGATCAGCGTTCTTCCACTGGCGCCTGGCGTAATGCACTGTCTATCTGGGAGCCAGTTTGCAATGAAATTTTTGATCGCCTGATTAAACCGCGCTGGGAGATTAGATAATGAAACGTGCACCCGTCATTCCAAAACATACTGCCAGTCTCGCATCTGCGGAAGTGCTAACGTCCCCTGCTCCGGCCGCGCCAATGGTTGATTCGTTGATTGCACGTGTTGGGGCAATGGCCCGTGGAAATGCAATCACTCTGCCTGTATGTGGGCTAGAAGTCAAATTTACGCTGGAAGTCATCCCAGGTAGCTCGGTTGAAGGTAGCTCCAGAGTCTGGTCAGGTAATGAACGTGATCAGGAGCTTCTTACAGAAGACGCTCTGGACGACCTGATCCCTTCTTTTTTACTGGCAGGCCAGCAAACACCTGCTTTCGGACGCCGGGTTTCAGGTGTTATTGAGATTGCGGATGGCAGTCGTCGCCGCAAAGCTGCCATCCTGACATCCAGTGACTATCGGATCCTTGTCGGCGACCTTGATGATGAGCAAATGACGGCGCTGTCACGGCTAGGTAATGACTATCGTCCAACCAGCGCCTATGAACGTGGCCATCGCTATGCAAATCGCTTGCAGAATGAATTTTCCGGCAATATCTCTGCACTTGCCGAAGCAGAAAATATCTCGCGCAAGATTATCAGTCGCTGTATCAACACATCCCGACTGCCAAAATCGGTTGTCGCCCTCTTCTCTCATCCTGGCGAACTTTCAGCCCGTGCAGGTGAAGCCCTCTTTAAAGCTTTTACCGATAAAGAGGAATTACTAATAGAGCAGGCTGCTGACCTGCATGGGAAAAAGAAAGCGGGGGTGATTTTTGAAACCGATGAGGTTATTTCTCTGCTGACAGCTGTTCTGAAAAATACACCAGCGGTCAGATCTAATCTGAGCTCGCGGTATCAATACGCACCAGGTGCATCAGCGCTTTATAAGGGAGATAAAGTTATACTGAACCTCGACAGAACGCGCTTGCCTGCAGAATGTATTGAAAGAATTGAAGCCATTTTGAAAGATCTGGGATCTACAGCCCCATAACATCCAGAACGGTGGAGAATTTTAATTGTATTAGTCGCGACTTGATCTGACACTGAGCCTTGAAAGGTTGAGAGTTACCGGTTTTGATATGGGTGTCGAATCCTTATACAAAACGCGAGGTAACTCTCATGCTTTATACTAACAATCCCATCATCAAACACAAAGCCGGCCTGCTCAATCTGGCCGAAGAACTCGGTAACGTTTCAAAAGCCTGTAAAATCATGGGTGTGTCACGCGACACCTTTTATCGTTATCAGGAGCTGGCTGAAGAAGGCGGTATTGACGCGCTGATTAATCAAAACCGCAGAGTCCCTAACCTGAAGAACCGCGCCGATGAAGCCACTGAACACGCGGTTGTTGAGTACGCCGTTGAGTTCCCGGCTCATGGTCAGCACCGGACCAGTAATGAACTGCGTAAAAAAGGCGTGTTTATCTCCGGCATCGGCGTGCGCTCCATCTGGCAACGACACGACCTGGAGAACTTCCGTAAGCGCCTGAAGGCGCTTGAGGCAAAAGTCGCCAGAGAAGGCATCGTGCTGACCGACGCTCAAATCGCAGCGCTGGAGAAGAAGGCGCTCGATGACGAGGTCAGCGGTGAAATCGAGACGGCACATCCGGGGTATCTGGGATCGCAGGATACCTTCTGCGTGGGCAATCTGAAAGGTGTGGGCCGTATCTACCAGCAGACGTTCGTGGATACGTACTCAAAAGTGGCGCACTGCAAGCTGTATACGACTAAAACGCCGATCACTGCCGCTGACCTGCTCAATGATCGCGTCCTGCCGTTCTACGAGTCTCATGGACTGCCAATGCTGAGAATACAGACCGACAGGGGGCGGTGCGTGTCAAGATAGTTGTCGCCTCAGTCGATTCATGCGGCCCGTGTTTCCCGCTCCGGATTCAGCCACACTTCTTCCTGCCGGCTCCAGTTTCGTGTTGCTCCTGACCAGCGATGCGGATGCTCCTTTTTCGCGGCCTCGTACACCGATTTTCGCTGTGACAGAAGTTGACTGTCTTCGCCTCTGTGCCGCTGACCCGGCGTCACATAGCGGATACCGCTGTGCCGGTGCTCCTCGTTGTACCAGCCGACGAGGCCTTCCACCCAGGCCCGGGCCTCCTCCAGCGACGCGAAGCCCTTCTCAGGCCACGCCGGGACGTATTTCAGCGTCCTGAACAGCGACTCCACGTGGGCGTTGTCGTTGCTTACCCGTGGCCGGCTGTGCGACGCGGTTATCTTCAGCTCCGCAAGCTTCACCTGCAGGACCTGTGACTTCATGGGGGCTCCGTTATCCGCATGCAGCACCAGTGGCTCCTGCCAGCAACGCTCGCTCAGCACTGTCCGCTTTACCAGCTCTGCCGCATATTCCCCGCTTTCTAAAGGATGCACTTCATGGCCCACGATTTTGCGGCTGAACACGTCTTCTGTCAGATACAGGTAAAACCAGTGGCCCGCCGTCAGCGACTTCAGCCACGTGATGTCCCACGACCACACCTGGTTCGGCGCTGTTGCCTTCCAGGTCGACAGCGGCCTGCTTTGCGGTGCCTGCTGACGCCCCCGGTGACTGACTTCGCCGTGACGGCGAAGTATCCGGTAAAACGTCGATTCACTGGCGATGTAACGACCTTCATCGGCCAGCACCGGGACGATTTGTGCCGGTGGCAGACTGGCGAACCGGGGTTCATGACAGACAGCCAGCACCAGCTGCTCCTCTTCAGCGCTGAGCCTGTTTTTTGGCACCGGTCTGGCCGCCGTGGGGCGACGGTCGTCAGGGCTGCATTGCCAGCGCTGGTGTGTCCGTTCGCTGATGCCCGCACCCAGGCAGGCTTGATGCTGCCGGGCGCCGGCATCGACAGCGTCCTGTACCAGTGTCATCAACCGTAATCTGTCGGCTGTGCGCGTCATTCGTCCTCGCGTTCTTCGGCGAAGAACGCCTTCAGCTTTTTTTCCAGAATAAGCAGTCCGCGGCTTCGGCCAGCGCCTTGTCCTTGCGGGCTATTTCACGGTTAAGTTGCTGAATTTCTTTTTGCTGCTTTTTAATTAAGGCTCTTTCTTCACGCTGACCGGGCTGCATAAATTCGTCCCTCCACTGCTGAATTTGCTCAGGATAAAGACCTTTACGGCGACAGTATTCAGCCACAGCATGAGCAGAAAGCGGTGCGGTTTCAACAAGAACGGCGAAGCGGGCCTCGAGGGGCGACTCAGAGGCCCCTTTGGCATCATTGGTCACCGACGGTGTCGAAATACCTGCCCGAGACCGCCAGTCATAGAGCGTATTGACGGGGATGCTGTCCTGTCGAGAAATCGGGTAAACCGACTGGCTATGTGGTGGCAGCATTCTGGCGATCACCGCCGCTTTACGTTCTGGCGAATAACTTCCCATAACAGCTTCTCCGGCCCCCTGGTTTTTTTAGTCAGAGGCGACAACTATCCTGACATGGGGGGGGGGGACGGAGTACTGTGGCAAAGTGGAGCAGCATGATTATCAGCTTTATCTGGCCATCAACGATATCGACCATACGAAAACGAAGGCGATGTCTCCGCAGACGAACGGTATCTGCGAGCGGTTCCATAAAACCATTTTGCAGGAATTTTATCAGGTTACGTTCCGCAAGAAGCTCTATGCAGACGTGGAAAGCCTGCAAAGGGAGCTGGACAACTGGTTGTGGCATTACAATAATGAGCGAACTCATCAGGGGAAAATGTGCTGCGGGCGTACGCCAGTGGCGACTTTACTTGATGGAAAACGGGTCTGGGCAGAAAAAAAATCTGAACCAGATTTAATCTGACAGACACCTGTATCCTGTATAAATAACCGGTAACTGTCAGATCAGGTCTGAGCTAGTACAGCTCATGGTTTGTCGCGCCTTTGAGGTGCTCACCCTAAAGCCTGCGCCTCTGCCGGATGATACTTACTTCAGAAGTTCTTCACCATAACGACCCTGATTCATTATTAGTCACCTTTTCCGTATTGTCCCCAATCATCTACCATTAGCTATCTGGGACCGTGGTCCCACTTGATGGTTAGGAATCTATGGTCACTCCCGTTTTTGCAACACCGATTTTGACGATATGGTTGGCTTGCATGAATCTATCCGGCGTCTTCATAGGCTTTTAGCCCAAGCCACGATGAGTTCCGCGCCTGTTGAACCTTAAAAACTTGAGCGGCATTCTGTCTGCCATTCCTGACCACAGGTTATTCATCAGGCCGGTTAGCCGTTGATACCATCAATAATCAGTATTCGCAAAACCAGATAACACTGTTGAAATATATAAATACATCAGCTGATTACGCCTCAAAGGATTGTTGCCGGGCCGTCAGTCCCCAGGCGATTCTGGCCAGCTTGTTTGCCAGGGCGCAGGTCACTACAAAATTATTTTTTCGCAGCAATAATCCTCTGACCCAGTCGGCAAGCCTGACTGTCCGGTACTCCAGCGTCCTCAGATATACACGGGCGCACTGGACCAGCAATGCCCGCAACCTTTTATTTCCCCGCTTACTGATGCCCTGTAGGGTAGTCCGCCCTCCGGTGCTGTACTGGCCCGGAACCAGGCCTGTCGAGGCCGCAAAATCCCGGCTGCTGCCGTACTGTTTTCCGTCTCCCGGTTGAGTGGAAAGCAGACTCGCAGTCAACGGGCCGACGCAGGGGATGGAGAGTAAGTGCTGGCCAGCTTCGTCTTCGTCGGGCGATATTTGCAGTTGAATCTCCAGCTCTTTAATTTGAGCAACAAGGTAATCGTAATGTTCGCGTAGCTTTTGCAGCAGGCAGGTCATATAAGGCGGGAGATTGTTTGTCTCCATGATTTCTGCCAGCCGTTTTATCAGCGTCGGACCTTTTGGGGCGCTGACACCAAATTCCAGTAAAAATGCCTGTATCTGGTTTGTGGTTTTGACCCTGTCGCTGACCAGTGATTCTCTGACCCGGTGTAAGGCATGCATTGCCTGCTGAGACTCCGTGCGGGGCTTCACAAATCGCATGGACGGTCGCGACGCCGCTTCACAGATGGCTTCTGCATCAACAAAGTCATTTTTGTTCGTTTTGACAAATGGGCGAACAAACTGCGGGGATATCAGCTTTGGCGTGTGCCCCAGCCCGGACAGTTTGCGCACCATGAAGTGAGCGCCACCACAGGCCTCCATTACGATGGTTGTCACCGGGCATGTTGCAAGAAATTCATACAGTTTTTGCCGGTTGAATTTTTTTCGATAAATCGCTTTACCATGCTGATCCTGACAATGGATGTGAAAGGAGTTTTTACCCAGGTCGATACCAATAAGTGCTATGTTTTCCATGGTGATTCTCCGAATTAAGCCTGTTACCAACATAGTATCCAGGTGGAGGGAGTGACCATCTCATTACCGGAAAAACGTTTTAAAAACTCACTGACCATGAACACAGGCTCCCGAAACGCAGTGATGGTGTGTTGTCGGGGAAATCATGACAATAAAATACGGTTTTCGGTGTGTTTTTAACCGGAAACCCATTTTTCGGGCGAACTTATCGTGCGGCCTGTGTCAGAAGCCATCGTTTCCGGGCGATGTTATGCAGCCTTTCCTCCACTAATTAAATCCGGTAAACCCCCGGCTTTGCCGGGGGACTCCGAAAGGTTTGACCTTTAAGTCAGTCGCGCGAATCTGAAATCTCCGCCAAGAGATGAGGATTCGTGATGAGAGACTATCAGAGCTTAAGCCATACGAAATGGGACTGTAAATATCACGTGGTTTATATCCCTAAACGCCGGAAGCAGCGGTTATATGGTGCGCTGCGGCATGAGTTGGGAAAAATATTCCACGAGCTTGCGAGCCAGAAGGGCTGTCAGATTCTGGAGGGGCATCTGATGCGCGATCATGTCCACATGTGCATCAGCATACCGCCAAAGTACTCGGTATCGACAGTAGTCGGCTATCTGAAGGGAAAAAGTGCGATAGCGATAGCACGACACTTCGGCAGAGGTAAAAACTTCACCGGTGAAGTTTTCTGGGCTCGAGGTTATTTCGTTTCAACCGTTGGTTTGGATGAAGCCACGGTCAGGGCGTACATACGCAACCAGGAGAGAGAAGACGAACGATACGATCAAATGAAACTGAAC
Source organism: Klebsiella sp. WOUb02 (assembly GCF_050058015.1). Taxonomy (NCBI): domain Bacteria; kingdom Pseudomonadati; phylum Pseudomonadota; class Gammaproteobacteria; order Enterobacterales; family Enterobacteriaceae; genus Klebsiella; species Klebsiella sp. WOUb02. The sequence goes on along the minus strand of NZ_CP170111.1, from coordinate 29,127 downwards.
GTATAGCAGCCGCCCTGGGCGGCTCATGGTTTGTCGGCGCCTTTGAGGCGCTCACCCTAAAGCCTCCGGCTCTGCCGGAGGATACTTACTCCGTGGCATGCCTGCCGGCCTGTGCGCTGACAAAGCGCAGCCGGTTGCCACAGAGGATGCATTGATGCGGGTCCGTGCGCAGGAACCCTTTCAACAGCGAGGCGAAGCCGGGCTGTTCCGGTTTTTTCCGCGCTTCCGTCTGCAGGGCTTCATACACCTTCGGCAGCAGCGAACCCCGTTTGCGGTTCGACAGGAAGCCATAGTAACGCACCATCTTAAAATGCTTCGCCGGTACGTGGCTGATATAGCGTCCGATCATCTCTTCCTGTGTCAGCGTCTGCTGCCGGTGCTGCTGCGTACGGTGGTCGTAATAGTGATGTATCACGGCACCGCCGCTGTAGTGCCTGAGCTTTGCCGCTGACACCGGCGGGCGCTTCAGGTAGCGGCCCGGGTATTTGACGCTCCGCCAGGCGGCCCGGGTCTTCTTCGCAAAGTGCACCTTCCAGCGGCGCCCGTACTGCGCCTGCAGATAGCGCTGCCACTGCTTTTTGTCGCGGATATGCCCCGGCCCCGGCAGGCTGCCGGGATTTATCAGGTCATGGCTGTGGCGCAGCAGGCGGATGACGGCTCCGCGCCAGATTTCCTCGACGGCATGCTTCTTAAAGAAGAGGTCGCGCCAGATGCCATGCCTGATATCCAGCCCGCCACGGGTGACGGAGAGGTGAATGTGTGGGTGCTGATTGAGCTGGCGGCCGTACGTATGCAGGGCGCAGAAGATACCGACCTCCACGCCCTGTCTGCGGGCCCGGCGAAGCATGGCGCGGGTGGCGGTGCGAAAGAGTGCATTCAGTAATGGCCAGTTATTGTTGAAAAAGGGCCACAGCAGGTGGGGCATGGTAAAGGTGATATGCTTCCAGTCGCAGTCGGGAAGGATATGACTCTGCTGCGATACCCACTGCTCAGTGGCTTTGAAGCCGCAGGCCTTTGATTTGCAGCTCTGGCAGAAAAAGCGGGAGTGGGTGCAGTCCGGCGATGCGCAGCAGAAGCGGCGAACGTCCATGGTCGTGGTGCCACAGGCGAGCATGCGCTCGACGCAGAGGCGGGCCCAGGGACTGACGCTGTGGCCATTCGAATCAAGGTACCTGTTCCAGCCGTCATCGACGGTGAAGAGCAACTTTGCGGGACGTGGAATATACATGCTGCGGAGTATAAAACGGTCTGCCGATCATGAATACCATCGGAACCGCGAAGCGGTGACGCTCGCCCTGTAAGGGCGCTACTGTTCAGCCATGCAAGCACCGGCGTTAGCCCGCTGGGACCGCGGTCCCACTTGATGGTTAGGAATCTATGGTCACTCCCGTTTTGCAACACCGATTTTGACGATATGGTTGGCTTGCATGAATCTATCCGGCGTCTTCATAGGCTTTTAGCCCAAGCCACGATGAGTTCCGCGCCTGTTGAACCTTAAAAACTTGAGCGGCATTCTGTCTGCCATTCCTGACCACAGGTTATTCATCAGGCCGGTTAGCCGTTGATACCATCAATAATCAGTATTCGCAAAACCAGATAACACTGTTGAAATATATAAATACATCAGCTGATTACGCCTCAAAGGATTGTTGCCGGGCCGTCAGTGCCCAGGCGATTCTGGCCAGCTTGTTTGCCAGGGCGCATGTCACTACAAAATTATTTTTAGCAGCAATAATCCTCTGACCCAGAATTCGCGCAGCTCATTTTTCTAACCGACGAAAGTGTGCCAGATTTGTATAGCGTTTCTATATACAAAGGCTATAATCGTATATAAATCTGCTACACATGAGGTATCTATGAAACCAGACGTTCGTGAAGCTCCGATTAATATCCGGGCCAAAACATCACAGCGTGACCTTATCGACATGGCCGCAAGCCTGGTCTCAAAATCACGGACTGATTTTATGCTTGAGGTTGCCTGCAGGGAAGCGCAGGACATTCTGCTTGATCAACGCCTTTACCTCCTCGACGATAGTCAGTTTGAGACGTTTATTGAGGAGCTTGACGCCCCAATAACTCCGGAGCGCCAGGCCCGAATCGATAACTTGATGAACCGCAAATCACCATGGGAATGAAAGCGCCTGAATCCCTGACGCCGGAACATAACATCGCTGAGTTTTGCTGCCAGGAGCCTGGCCTTAATGAGTGGTTAAAGAAGAAGGCTTTCAGAAATCACAGTACCGGCATTTCACGTGTCTATGTCATCTGCGCAGAAAACACGAACCGGGTCATCGGTTATTATTGTTTATCTTCGGGTAGCGTCCACCGTAACACAGTGCCTGGGGCATACCGACGCACCGCGCCTGATGTCATTCCGGTCATTGTCCTGGGACGGCTTGCCATCGACCAGGCCTGGTCCGGGAATGGGCTTGGTACCGCACTTCTTAAGGATGCTATATACCGTACGCAAAACATTGCCTTTCAGGTCGGGGTGAGAGCACTGGCCGTGCATGCGCTGAATGAAGAAGTTAAATGTTTTTACACCCGTTTTGGCTTTGAGCCTTCCATAGTCAACACGCTGACATTGTTATTCCCGGTAAAAGTCTGAATGGTTTTCTGTGGTGAGTATATGTGTATTAGTCGCGACTTGATCTGACACTGAGCCTTGAAAGGTTGAGAGTTACCGGTTTTGATATGGGTGTCGAATCCTTATACAAAACGCGAGGTAACTCTCATGCTTTATACTAACAATCCCATCATCAAACACAAAGCCGGCCTGCTCAATCTGGCCGAAGAACTCGGTAACGTTTCAAAAGCCTGTAAAATCATGGGCGTGTCACGCGACACCTTTTATCGTTATCAGGAGCTGGCTGAAGAAGGGTAAGCGCCCCGGCAACGACGTCTGTCGACGTACCTTTAATCCGGTGATGAAAGAGTCCACTTAATTTTTAAATGGACTCTGTCACAAATGACCCAACCGACAGTCCCACGCCAGCGGGCTACCTACTCCATGCCGTTCAAACTCAACCAGGTTCAGCGATCACTGCAACCCGGTGCCTGCGTGGCACGGCTTGCCCGCCAGAACGGGATTAATGACAACATGCTGTTCACCTGGCGTCTGCCCTGTGCAACGAACATGGGGTCGGACCGGTATGCCAGGAACTGGATATCGCCCCGTCGACATATTACCGGCATCAGCACCACCGCATGCATCCGGACAGGCGCAACCTGCGGGAGTAGCGTGACGACCTGCTGAAAGCGGAGATACAGCGCGTGTACGATGAAAACCACAGTGTGTATGGCGTCCGCAAGGTGTGGCGTCAGTTACTCCGGGAGCACATCAGCGTGGCCAGATGTACGGTGGCACGGCTGATGAAGGCGATGGGGCTTGCCGGGGTACTCCGGGGCAAAACGGTCCGGATGACCGTCAGCCGAAAAGACGCTGCCGCAGGTGACCGGGTAAACCGCCAGTTCGTGGCTGGACGGCCAGACCAGCTGTGGGTGGCAGACTTCACGTACGTCAGCACCTGGCAGGGCTTTGCTTATGTGGCGTTCATCATCGACGTGTTCGCGGGTCGTATCGTGGGCTGGCGGGTGTCGTCATCGATGGAAGCGACGTTCGTACTGGACGCGCTGGAGCAGGCGTTGTGGGCCCGACGTCCCGTCGGGACCATCCATCACAGCGATAAAGGCTCGCAGTATGTGTCACTGGCGTACACGCGACGGCTTAAGGATGCAGAGCTGCTGGCATCAACGGGCAGCACCGGCGACTCATACGACAACGCAATGGCAGAGAGCATAAACGGACTTTACAAAGCGGAGGTGATACATCGTAAAAGCTGGAAAAACCGCGCCGAAGTGGAGCTGGCGACACTGACGTGGGTGGACTGGTACAACAACCAGCGGTTGCTGGAACGTCTCGGCCATATCCCGCCAGCAGAAGCAGAACTGGCATATTATGCTTCCATCGGGAATAAGGAGCTGGCAGCCTGAGTTCCCAACTAAAATACTCTCCAGGAAAACCGGGGCGGTTCAGTACCTGGGTCCTAGTTAAGCCTTGATGCATTGTGAGGCAAACTGCGAACTTCCGCTCCTCGCTCATAGCGGACGGAACTGCTGCCACTGAATCAGGTCGGGCAGTGTGGTAAGCTGGTCTTTTCTGAACTGACTGAAATGGCACATGAAAAAATCCACCCCGGTGCCGCATGACGCGGCTTTTAAGGCCTTCCTGACAAACCCCGACACCGTCCGGGACTTCATCGCCATTCACCTCCCGGCGGAGCTGCGCGCCGTCTGCGATCTCAGCACCCTGAAACTCGAATCCGGCAGCTTTGTCGAGGAAAGCCTGCGGGCCTATTACAGCGATGTCCTCTGGAGTCTGAAGACCACCGCCGGTGATGGCTATATTCATGTGCTGATTGAGCACCAGAGTTCGCCGGACAAACACATGGCCTTCCGCCTGCTGCGTTATGCCGTGGCCGCGATGCAGCGCCATCTGGATGCGGGGCATAAAAAGCTGCCGCTGGTGATTCCGGTGCTGTTCTACACCGGCAGGCGCAGCCCCTATCCGTACTCCACCCGCTGGCTGGATGAGTTTGACGACCCGGCACTGGCCGGACAGACTGTATGCCGGGCCGTTCCCGCTGGTTGACGTCACCGTCATTCCGGACGACGACATCATGACCCACCGCAGCATGGCCGCCCTGACGCTGCTGCAGAAACACATTCACCGGCGTGACCTGGCCGGCCTGCTCGACCGGCTGGCCACGGTTCTGCTGACCGGACATCTCACGGGACAGCAGCTGATATCGCTGATAAACTATCTGGTACAGGCTGGCGAGACCGACGACGCCGAAGCCTTTGTTCGTCAACTGGCACAGCGGGTGCCGCAGCACGGGGACACACTGATGACAATTGCACAGCAGCTTGAGCAGAAGGGCATTGAGAAGGGCATTCAGACTGGGCGAGCAGCGCGGTATTGAAAAAGGAAAACTCGAAGGAAAACTTGAAGGCAAGCTGGAAGTGGCCCGCACCATGCTGGACAACGGTCTGGACCGCAGCACGGTGATGAAAATGACAGGCCTGTCTGAAGACGACCTGTCGCAGCTGCGCCACTGAACAGTAGCGCCCTTACAGGGCGAGCGTCACCGCTTCGCGGTTCCGATGGTATTCATGATCGGCATACCGTTTTATACTCTGCGGTATGTTAATGGCGGATTCAATGATCACGGGTATATCAAAAAAATGGATCAATTAAATTCAAAAAGAACGTTATTAAAAGAAAGTTTAACTGGATACAATCCGTCAGCATCAGTTTACCTCTTTCATATTCCCCACCCTTAGATAAGTTTTGGAGTGAATTTTATGTCTAAACTTCCTGTTTTGCTCACAGGTTGTCTCATTCTTGGCTGCATGGCATCCAGTGTCAATGCCAGTGAGATTCCAGAAAATACTGATGGCGCAAAGATTATACGCGTAGAAAAAACGCGCGGACGTGTTGACGCATTGAACGATATTGTTTATAGCCAAGTTAAAAGCGCCAATGCTATTCGCCAGCTTCATATGTCATTACTGATTCCGCGTAATAGCGATTTGAAGCCAGTTATCGTTTATTTTCCTGGGGGCGGCTTCACCAGCGCAGCATGGAATAAGTTTATCGAAATGAGAATGGCGCTGGCAGAGGCCGGATTCGTGGTGGCGGCTGCAGAATACAGAACAGTTCCCGATGTTTTTCCGGCCCCAGTTATGGATGGTAAAGCTGCGATTCGCTTTTTGCGGGAACATGCCAACGAATACGGTATCGACCCATCACGTATTGGCGTACTGGGCGACTCTGCAGGAGGCTATCTTGCCCAGATGCTGGCGCTAACCAATAGTGATAAATCATTTGACGTTGGAGAAAATCTGGCACAATCATCAGATGTTCAGGCAGCCGCTACACTGTACGGCCTCTCGAATTTGCTGAATATTGGCGAAGGATTCTCGGCAGCTGTGCAAAAAGTTCATCAGTCACCAGCTGCAACTGAGGCTCTTATGGTAAATGGCGTTGCCTTCCGCGATAAGCCTGGGGCCTCAATCTACAGTAACAAGAAAAAAGCGTTGGCCGCCAGTCCAATGGGCCACATCAGTGGTACAAAACCACCATTTTTAATTATGCATGGCACTGCGGATTCATTAGTATCCCCGTTGCAAAGCAAACAACTTTACAACGCCCTCAAAAACGAAGGTAATCGCGCTGATTTTATACTAGTGGACGGAGCAGAACACGGCGATGACTCATGGTATCAAAAGCCTGTTATCGAGCGAGTCGTCAACTGGTTCAAAGCGAGTTTGGGAGCACCGAAAACTACTGGAAAAACGATAAAAGATAAGAATGCCAACTTGTAGAGAGTGTGTAGATGTTTTGAGTGGCTGATGATTGATGCCAGTCACATCAAAGTCCATCCGCATGCAGCAGGCGGCGAGGGGGTAATAAGGACATGGGGAATACAAAATGGAGATCAACACGAAGCTTCATCTGTGTTCTGGTCAATTTAAACGGTGACGCTCGCCCTGTAAGGGCGCGCGTACCCTGTTCCTTTGTAGAAACCCGGGCATAACCGATGAGCCGCGAATTCAGATAATAAGTGCAACGCTCGGTCATGTGGATGGAGGGACGGTTAGCTGCCGATAAGCTATCCTGCTCTTCCGACCAAAGATGAGCGAGTCACTATGAAATATCAGCAGCTAACCGAAGGGTTACGATACCAGATAGCCCTGTTGTGTGAAGATAAAGTGAGTCAGGCAGAGATTGCCCGCCGCTCAGGCGTCAGCAAATCAACGGTCTCGCGGGAACTGCGTCGTAATCGTTCTGTAGATGGCTACCAGCCAGCGGCAGCCCAGAAGCTCAGTACCTGCCGCCGTAAAGAGGCCGGCAAACGCAGGATGCACGAGGATACGGTCTTCTTTGTTGAGGCTGCGCTAAACTGGCTGTGGAGTCCGGAACAGATCAGCGCCGTTGGCCGTATCATCAGCAGGCCGGTTAGTCACGCGTGGATTTACCAGCACGTGACCTGCGATAAAGCAGAGTGCGGTGAGCTGTACAGGCTCCTCCGGCAGGGTAAACGCCGCTATCGCAAAGGCTATGGTAAAAAGCGAAGTCCGATATCTGACGCCGTATCCATCGAGCAGAGACCAGCCGTTGTTGATGCTCGTACCCGACCGGGTGACCGGGAAGCGGATCTGGTTCCGGGTAAACAAGGCACCGGAGCCATCGTGACGCTGGTCGAGCGTAAAAGCCGTATTTATCTGACGAAAAAGGTGTTTTCGAAAGATTCAGCCGAAGTGGCCACAGCCATTATCTCGATGCTGAGCGGCTACAAAGATGTCTGCCATACCATCACGTTCGACAATGGCGGGGAGTTTACTCAGCACAAAGAGATCGCAGCGGCCCTGGAAACGGAAACCTGTTTTGCTCACCCCTATGCTTCGTGGGAACGTGGGCTAAATGAGAATACCAACGGGCTGTTGAGGCAGTTTATCCCCAAAGGAACTGACCTGACAGCAGTGACGGATGACGAGCTCCGCAAGTACCAGGGAGCACTGAACAGCAGGCCACGAAAATGCCTCGAATTCCGGCAGCCTTCAGTGGTCTTTGCAGAGTTAAGAAAGGCGGCTTAGCGTTGCACTTCGAACTTGAATCCGCCTAGTACACATTATAAATCTCTCGTTCATCTTTTATGCAGCGCCTGTGCTCACCTTCTGGCCCGGGCGCTGATTTTCAGGGAACCTATTTCACAGGTAAGGATATGACAACTCAAAGTGACAACATTACCTCTCAGGCTTTCATAGCGGAGACTGTTGCAGGACTTCCTCATCACCTCGCCGCCATTCTCTGCCAGCTGGCCCTGCTGGGTGAGTTATCAAAAACCGCCCTGCTGGATAATTTACACGCCCTTGATATCAGAACCATCAGCCACCGGCGCATGAATGCCGCCGAAATCACTGATGCTCTGGAATTTTTGCTGGCGCAGGGCTGGCTGAAGAAGACTGACACCCGCTGGAAGCTGGCTACCGGCCATGAAAACACCTTATTTCTCTGGTTGCTGACACACCCGGATGCCCGCCGTGCAGTGCTGGAGAGCACGGGGCCGTTTCATCTGCTCGGGGCATTACGACCGGACAGGTCGCGACTGTGGATAGCTGTTCTGAACGGGGATATCACCGCTCTGCCTCAGTGCCTAGCAGAATGGATGAATGGCTATGATTATGTCTTTGCCGACCATCCGGCCGCTAGCCTGTTTGCTGATGATGCCGGTCGCCGAGTCTTTTCCCTGCTGAGCGGGGAGGTCCGGACACTGCTTCTTGCGACCGCACTGAGCGATGCAGGCAACCGGCTCAGTGAATGTACGGACATCTGGCGCTTTGTCTGTGACGATGCCGGTTTGCAGGCTTCCGTCCCGGACATGCTGCGCGGTCCGCTGGCTCTGCAGGCGCTGTGGCGTGATGAGCGTGAGCTACTGGATAAATTGGAGCTCGGGGGCCTGCCACTGCCCGTTGCCGGCTGGCTTGCCCTGTGCCGCGGTGACCGGGAGGAGGCGATGGAAGTATACCGCCAGCTGGTCAGCCAGTACCGCAAAGCCACGCGCAAACGCCGGCTATATCTGCCGCCGTTAACCTCCGTCATGGCGGCCCTGACGCTGCTGACCCGCGACGAATCATCACATACGGCCACATTGAGTGAGGTGACACGGCACGCCGTCGATGAGGGATTTGGTGCCGGATGGTCTCTGCTGCAGGACCTGCTCCGGGAGCGGAATGGCACGTCTTCGTTATCCCCGCCGCAGATGAGTAGCCGGCCGCTGAACGGCATGGCCGGCATACTGCAGGCGCTGGTGCTGTTCTGGCGGGGGGATGTCCCCGACCCGGATAAATACCGCAAACGCCTGGAAACCTTTGCCCGTCAGCTGGAAACCCGGGGGTACAAATTACCGGCCAGTGACATTCGCACACTCCTTCACCTGCAGTTCAGTGAGCCGGCCCCTGAACGGTCCGCAGACCGGCTTCCCCTGAGCAGTCTCTGGCAGCGTAAGGCAGCCTGGGAATATGCGCTGGATGCACTGGGTCAGCTGACGCCGAAGAGCAGCGACAAAGATTCCAGGCTGGTCTGGCTACTGACGCTGGAGCCCTGGGGGACTGAAATCGCCCCTCTGGAGCAAAAACGTAATAAACAGGGCTGGACAAAGGGGCGTCCGGTCGCGCTGAAGCGTCTGCACGACTCTGCGGAGGCGCTGCCCTGGCTGCTCGCGCAGGACCGCCAGATTGTCCGTCATATCCATTACACATCGGGCTACTCTTACTATGAACATGGCCGGTATGAGCTTGATGCCGTATCAGCACTTCCCCTGCTGGCCGGACATCCGGCGGTCTTCTGGCATGATGCACCGGATATCCGCGTGGATATTGAAGCCGGTCAGGTCACGCTGGTACTCACCGAAGACGGTAGCCAGCTGTTGCTGACGCTGTCTCCGGCTATCAGCGACACGCAGCATATGGTCACCCGGAAAGAGACACCAACCCGGATAGTGGTTTGTCCTGTCAGCGACGAGCACCGTCGGATTGCTGCCATTGTGGGCCAGGGCCTGCGTATTCCGCAGAGCGCCCGGGAACGGGTGCTGCAGTCCGTATCGGCCATCGCGCCCCTGCTGCCGGTCCGTGCTGACCTGCCTGAACTGATGGCCCACATTCCGCATGTGCCGGCGGATGACAAAATTTACGCGCATCTGTTACCGCTCGGAGAGGGGCTGCGCCTGCAGCTTCTGGTCCGCCCCCTATCTGACGGAGCCTGGTTTTCCCCCGGGCGAGGGGGAGACATTATCAATGGTGAGCTGGACGGCCAGTCGGTGCAGACCCGGCGCGACCTGTCACACGAACAACAACAGTTGCAGAAAGTGCTTCGCGACTGCCCGCTGCTGGCTGATACCGTGCAGGACGGCTCCGAATGGCAGTTGACTGACCCGCAGGATGCGCTGGAGGCGCTGACGCACTTGCGCGGTGCGGATAAACAGCAGCTCGAGTGCGTGTGGCCGGAAGGTGAAAAGCTGCGTCTCGGCGGGCATCGCGACATGCAGGCCCTGACACTCAACGTCCGTCGCCAGGGGGAATGGTTTGCCCTGAGCGGAACGCTGAGTCTGGATGACGGTCGGGTGATGGAGCTGCGCCAGCTGCTGACGCTCCTCCAGGAAAGCCGGGGCAGGTTTATCCGGCTGGGCGACGATGACTGGTTGGCGCTGGACAATCAGCTCCGTCAGCGCCTGCAGCAAATTGCGCTGCTGAGCGGGAGTGCTGAACATCTCAGTCTGAATACGCTGACCCTGCCGTTTCTTAAGCAACTCGCCGGCGAGGCTGGAGAGTTCGGTGGCGACGCTGACTGGCAGCGTCAGCTGAATGGGCTTGAGGCGCGGGAAAAACACCGTCCTGCCATCCCCTCCACGCTGAAAGCGGAGCTGCGCGATTACCAGGAGGAGGGATTCTGCTGGCTTTCTCGCCTGGCTCAGTGGGGCGTGGGTGCCTGTCTGGCCGATGATATGGGGCTGGGTAAAACCCTGCAGGCACTGGCCCTGCTGCTCGAACGGGCCCCCGGAGGACCACAACTGGTGGTGGCCCCGACCTCAGTCACCCATAACTGGCTGAGTGAAAGTGAACGGTTTGCTCCCACGCTCCGGCTGCGGGATTACCGGCATCACCGTGACCTGTCGGAAACGGGTTCCTTTGAGGTGGTGGTGGTCAGCTACGGCCTGTTCCTGCAGGATGCGGAAGCCTTTGCCGGGCAGCGATGGCACAGCGTGGTGCTGGACGAGGCCCAGTCCATCAAAAATGCGCAGACGCAGCGGGCCAGGGCGGTGACGGCGCTGAAGGCTGATTTCCGGCTGGCGCTGAGCGGTACGCCGGTTGAAAATCACCTAGGTGAGCTGTGGAGCCTGTTCCGTTTCCTCAACCCGGGGCTGCTGGGAAGTCTGAAATTCTTTAACCAGCGGTTTGTCGCTCCGGCAGAACAGGGGGACCGGTTGGCTGCAGGGACGCTGAAACAGCTGATAAAACCCTTTGTGCTGCGCAGAACCAAAACGCAGGTGCTTGATGAACTGCCCCCACGCACCGACATACTGTATACCATCCCCATGAGCAAGGAAGAACAGCACTGGTACGAGGCGCTGCGGCGACAGGCGGTTGAACGACTGGAGAAGGGCGAAGACATCAGCCCGCTGCAGGTCCTGACGGAAATCACCCGCCTGCGGCGGTTCTGCTGCAATCCCTCCCTAGTGCTGGACAGCGCTGCGCCGGAAAGCAGCAAGCTGTCGGCCTGTCTGGACATTATCAGCGAACTCAGGGATAACCACCATAAGGCGCTGATCTTTAGCCAGTTTGTTGACCACCTGACGCTGCTGCGAACCGCACTGGATGGGGCGGATATGACTTACCAGTATCTGGACGGCACCACGTCGCCCTCTGAGCGTAAAAAACGCGTGGAAGCTTTTCAGGGCGGAGAGGGAGATCTGTTCCTGATAAGCCTGAAGGCCGGCGGAACAGGGCTTAACCTGACAGCCGCCGATTACGTCATTCATCTCGACCCGTGGTGGAATCCGGCCGTAGAGGATCAGGCCAGTGACCGTGCCCATCGCATGGGACAGGAGCGGCCGGTAACGGTTTACCGTCTGGTGATGGAAGGTACCATTGAGGAGCAGATGGTCTCCCTGCACGGAAGGAAACGGCAGATGGCTGAAGATTTGCTGGAAGGCAGTGATGTAGTGGGAAGACTTGATACTGACGCACTGCTGTCCGTGCTGAGAGGCCAGTAGTCATTATCTGGCTTTTCTTGGTAGAGTCCACTGGAGTGGTGTAAATTCGGCAGGAGATGGAGAGCACCATCGGCTTATCCGGTAAGGTAATGGTTTGTAAACACAATTATCTTAAAAGGAGTAAACCGATGGCTGACAACAGCATGGCACTCAACGACACCCTGATGCAACTGGGCGGCGAAGACTTCCTGCGTGACCTCACCGAGTTTATGCTAAACCGCATCATGGATGCTGATGTCACTGCGGGCATCAATGCCGACCGTCATGAGCGCACCGAGGACCGTGAGACCTACCGCAACGGCTATCGTGACCGCGCCTACAACACCCGGGTTGGCACGCTCGACCTGCGCATCCCGAAGCTACGCGAAGGAACCTGTTTCCCGTCGTTCCTGGAAGCGCGCAAGCTCTCTGAGAAAGCGCTCAACGCCGTCATACAGGAAGCCTGGATTAACGGAGTCTCAACCAGCAAGGTCGATGCCCTGGTCCAGTCCATGGGCATGACGGGTATCTCGCGCAGCCAGGTCTCCAGTGTCTGCCGCGATATCGATGGTTGGGTTAAAGACTTCCTGGAACGCCCTGTCGAAGGCGACTGGCCCTGTCTCTGGCTGGATGCAACCTACGTCAAGGTGCGCAAGGGCGGGCGTGTGGTCTCGGTGGCAGTAATAATTGCTTGCGCGATTAACCTGGACGGACGCCGGGAAATCATCGGGATGGGCATTGGCGAGTCAGAGGCCAAAGCGTTCTGGCTGACCTTCCTGCTGAGCCTGAAAGAGCGAGGCCTGCGAGGAGTTAAACTGGTTATCTACGACTCGCACAGTGCCGACGTCGTGGGCATCTTCCCGAATGAAGCCGGCATCACGCGGCTGCTGGGCGCGGTACTGGCCGAACAGAATGAGGACTGGCTGTTGCAGAACAGGTACATGCCACAGCAAAGCATGCTGGAGATAGACCAGAATGCTGATGATAACGATGTAATAGACGGACTGCCGATCAGCGCATAACGCAGACATTACCGAGCCGGAAAGCGGGTTCCGAATTTACACCACCTTGACGGACTCTACCCACCATGGTAGGCCAATCAGCAACCCTGCCAGCGCGGTTAAGATTTGGGAGACAAAAACTATGGGTTTGCTGGGCCATAAAATAGCGGCAAAAGCCAGTAGGGGGGTTAATAATACCGGCACAATAAGTAGGCTGCGCTTGCCGCGGGTGGCATCGACCCAAGCGCCAGCGGGAACCCCGGCAAACACCGCCGGCGTTAGCACCACGGCCGTTGCGCCGTTGGAGAGGAAAACTGTCACCAGCGTTCCCACCGCGTATATCAGCAGGAATAGGCGAGGTCCTGAGCCGGCAGCCCGGCGCGCCGCCATCGCAGCTAACCAGTCAAAAACGCGCTCCCGGCGGGCGAGCTCGGCTATCAGCATCATGCCCGCGAGGAACAGGTACACTGAGGTTCCTCGGCGGATCCCCGCCATCGCCTGGGCGAATGGCAGAAGGTGAAATACCAGTAAAATCAGGACACCTGAAGCTGCCCATATCGCCTCAGGTAGACGAAACGGCCGCAGTATCACCGCCGCGTTTGCGCTACCGGCAACCAGCCAGATCCACGGGCCGGTTTCCATTAAGGCTCTCCGTGATAGAGAGGCTGAAGTGAGGAAAGGGTGGCGCCGACGCTCACGGCCTCAAGCGCCTGCCCATGCTGATTACGCGTTCCAAGCCCTGCTGCGGCGAACGGCATTCCCGCCTCCAGCGATCTTTGCAACGAGCCGGGAGGAAAATGCACGATGCTGCCATCATTGAGGATCGCACCGTTGATTTCACCGCGAGGGCCGGTCAGAACGGTATCGATAGAACCCGAGACTTCAAAGCGCTGAAGCTTATTCGCCCGCAAATGAGGGGGGATGCCCTCATCCTCGATTGCCGGGGGTCGATCGACCAAGGCCTGCCCCGTGGTTACGTTGATAATACTTTCGGCTTTTACCCGCTTTGCGGTTTCCATAAAACCGCTAATACGCACGGATTGACCCGGTGCGGCTTCTACGGCAAGCCTGGCGCCCATATGGGGTGGGAAAGCGACGACAACACCGCTTTCCAGCAGTAATCCATCGACTTCACCGAAGGGGTTGATAAGCAACCGCCGCACCTTACCTTCCGCGACCGAGATCGGCTCTTGCGAAGGCGGGGTAGCCGAAGGAGGAGGCAGAGCAGCGGCCGGGGGGGGGACAGCGATAGCCGGTGTCAGCCCGCTCAACGCCGCTACCAGAGTGAAAACAATCAACGACACTTTCATAATAACTCCCGAGAAAAACAGCAATGATTTCTCTAAGAGCAAAGTGCGTGCCAGCTAAGAAAACGCGCCACCGGGCGCGATGCGAGGCGGATCTGTTATAAAGTGTCCGATAATGTGACAGTGTGGTGTCCGCCCTACGGACACCCTGGCTATTTAATGTCTAACTGCTCGAGCTTACGATAAAGCTGCTGGCGCGAGAGGCCGAGTCGACGTGCGGCATGGGCCCGATTATTATCGGTGGCCGTCAGGGCTCGTATAATCATCTCCCGCTCAATAACGGCTAGGGCTTCCTGTAGGGTTCCGTCCCAGTTAAGTAGCGGAGCGGCACCGGCGGCCTGAGGCGTCCGTAGCCCTAATCCTAATTGCTCGGGGCCAACCGTCGGCCCCTGGCTTAGCACCGAAGCCCTTTTGATGGCGTTCTGCAGTTCACGCACGTTCCCCGGCCAGATATGCGCCAGCAGCGCCTGGCAGGCCTGCTGGAAAGGCGCTTTGGCGGATGGCTCTCCGACTGGCGTAAAAAATGCTCCGCCAGCAGAATCACGTCTCCCGACCTTTCCCGCAGCGGGGGCAGGACGATAGTGATGACCTGTAATCGATACCACAGGTCTTCGCGGAAGCGCCCCTCCTGTACCGCCAGCGACAGGTCGTGATGCGTGGCTGCGATGATGCGTACCTTTACCGGATGAGCATGTGTTCCGCCGACCGGCGTGATCTGCCGCTCCTGCAAAGCGCGTAAAATTTTCGCCTGCACCGGGAGCGTCATATCGCCAATTTCGTCTAAAAAGAGGGTTCCTCCCTGAGCGGCGCGGAACTGACCAATACGGTCCGCCACGGCGCCGGAAAATGCCCCTTTCACATGACCGAACAGCTCACTCTCAATCAGATCTGCCGGGATTGCCGCGCAGTTGACCGCGATAAAAGGGCCGCTAGCGCAAGGCCCGCAGCGGTGTATCTCGCGAGCCACCAGGTCTTTCCCGGTTCCCGTCTCACCGCTAATCAGCACCGTGGCATCGCTATTAGCCACCTGGCCTATACGTTTAAAAATCTGGCGCATCGCTTCGCTGCTGCCAACCAGATCGTCGTCAGCCAAGGGCATATCGTCGGCGGCGCTGCCTGAACTATGTTGATTTTCGACAATGCTATCCAGCGCGCGCGTCAACACCTCTTCAAGCGCTGCTCGCCCGATGGGTTTTGTCAGGTGATCAAAAGCGCCCATCCGCATGGCTTCGATGGTATTGCCGCTACTGGCGTAGGCGGTGAGCATGATGCAGGGGATGTCGGGGGCGAGCACCCGGGCCTGGCGCAAAAAAACCAGCCCATCATCGCCAGGCATGCGCAGATCTACAATGGCTATGTCGATATCGCCTGTGCGAAGCTGCTGCATTCCCGCTAACGTACAGTCGGCTTCGATCGCCAGATGATTTAAGTCGCTTAATGCCTCGACCAGGCTGGCGCGAAACGCGCCATCATCATCAACAATCAGCACTCTGGCCATGTCAGCTCCATCTCAAAACGCACGCCTCGCGCGCTATCTGCCAGCGAAATATTGCCGCCGTGGGCATGGACTATTTCACGAACCAACGCCAAACCGAGTCCGGAACCGTCCGGGCGGCCGGTGATAAAGGGGTTAAACAGCCGGGCGCGTAGCTCGTCAGACACGCCCGGGCCATCATCGGCAACCCACAATAGCAGGTTGCCATTGGCGCGGCGCCTTGCACCTGTCTCAATCCGACCGCCGTTCGCGACATGTGCCAGCGCGTTTAAAATCAGATTATCGAACGCCCGGGCCATTTGCGACGGGTCAAAGAGTTTGCGGTCATTCATACGGGCGGGTAATTCAGGGGCAATCGTCAGCGTCAGACTCAATCTGGCGCCGCTGGGCGGCATCCGCGTGGGCGTTTATTCTCTCCTGCAACCATTCTTCAATGTTAACTTTCTGCCGCTCAACGCGAAACGGTTGCGTCAATGCCAGCAGGCTGGAAACGAGCCGATTGATCCTTTCCGTTTGCTCTATAACCACCAACAGGGCGCTTTCGGCTCGCGCTACGCGGCTCGCCTGCGGGGCATGCAGCGCGTTTTCGGCCTTCATCTGAATGGTCGCCAGCGGGTTGCGAATCTCATGCGCCAGCCCGGCAGAAAGCTCGCCGAGCGCCGCGAGCTTTTCCGCCTGCGCCAACTCGGCAGACAAGCGTGCGGATTCGCGCTGGGCGTAGGCCAGCCGCTGCGAATAATCATTCAGCGCGACCGTAACCCTATCGAGATCTGCTAATCCCGAGAGCTCGGCGAGCTCCGGCGCGGAGGAGTTAAACTGAGTTCTGGATTGCTCCAGCACTCCTTCCAGAAAATGTACGCCGCGGGACCAGCGGGTGAGCGTCCAGCCCAGCCAACTGCCGGATAAAAGGACAAAACCGAGTAAAAGCGCCATCGCCAGCCCCAGCCGATCGAGGGCATCACCCGTTATGGTCGGCACGCGGGATAGCGTCCAGGCAACCAGGGCGGAATTTTGCTCCAGCGGGCATGCGGAAAAAATAACCGCCTCTCGCAGGCCGGGACGTAAGTCGGTAACGGAGCGTTTCCCATCCAGAGCGCGACGGCTGGTGGACTCAATTCGCTCCAGTTCAGCGCTGGGCGGATCGCGTTTGATGCCGCTGCCGTCATAGGTTGGGAAAGCGTAGGCGACTACTCCAGAACCCATGCTCCACAGCCCGCCTTCGATGCCGGGCTGGTCTCTCAGTGTGAGATCGATAACCGCCTGCGCACCGGAAATCCACTGTGGGCTCAGATTTATCTTCCCGGCATCAGAGCTAAGACCCGCACGGGTTGCCGCGATCCGCAGCGTTTCACAGCTGGCGGCGGCGAGCTGGCGCGCGCGTCGGGTCTGCTCATCTGCTCCCTGACGGCTGAGTTCGAAGATAAGCCATCCCAAAGTAATAGAGACCGCCGCAAAGCTTAACCATATAAACAGCAGTCGGCGTAGCAGAGTATTGCTGCGTAACATCATACACCTTCGATCCCGGTGGCAGAGAGTATTTAGAATCAGCTCAGACTATTTATCGCACCACTCTTTGGCAAGGACGGTAAATACCAGCGTGTTTTGACAAGGGCCATAAGCACTTGTACGCATCTGCCTGGAGCACGCCTCTGTACCCTGAGAGATGTCGCTGAGGATGTTCCCCCTTACGGTCCGATGAGTACGAGAACCAGACTGCCGGCGGTTCTGGCACCCCGGCGTTACGGTCATCCCGGACGTAGACCCACAGCCGACCGGTTCGCGTTTTACCACTCCCGGGCTTCGGCACCCTGACCGGCGTGTCATCAGTGTGCACCTTGCCAGCCTGCAGAACGTACTGGTTGAGCGCCTCATGCAGCGGACGAAGCCGGTTGCCCATCATCGCGACCCAGCGGACCATCGTGTTACGGCTCAGCGCCAGTCCATGACGGACGTAGATTTCAGACTACCGGTACAGCGGCGTATGCTCCACATATTTTCCGACCAGGATGCGGGCCAGCAGGCTGCTGCCCACACGACTGCCTTCTACCGGCTTTGCCGGGAGCGGGGCCTGTACGATAACGTCGCACCGGCTGCACGCCAGCTTCGGTCGGACCGTTTCGATGATTTTAAAGGCGGTGTTGATGATCTCCACTTGCTCAGAGATAGTTTCTCCCATTACCTTCATCTCTCCACCACATGACGGGCAGACGCTGGTCGCTGGCAGTAAGGTCTGTGTTTCCCGAGGCAGGTCGGCTGGCAGCGGTTTCGGGCGGTGTGGCGGGTGGGTTTTTCTGGCGTCGTTTGCGACACTGCAACAGTTTCTGCTGGTGTATCCGGTACCGGCTCGTTGCCATTCAGGCAGGTTTTTGCCGCCTCCAGCCGGCTTTCCAGCTCTGACAACCGTCTCTCTGCCTGGCGGATTTTGTCTTCTAAATAGCTTATATGGACACCGCTCCGCTGCAAGCACGGGGGGATCTTTTTCTGACAAAGTAGTCACAAACATATATCCGGCTTCGTGAGCCCTGATGAAAATCCGTACTCTCTGGCCTCATTAGTGCCATCGCTCGTTACAGCCCAGCTATTTGCCAGGTTCACAGAGAGTCGGTTCTACCTGTCAGTACATCAACTCTTTGACTTTATTTGATAAAGGTACTTCACTTCGCTATATAAGCTGTTTTCTGATTCACCAGCGCCCATGCCATTCGCGCATTTTTGTTCGCCAGTGCCACCACCGCTTTATTGACTCCGCTTCGGGTGATTATTCCTTCAGCCAGCGTTGCAGGCCGCTGCATCGTTCATCCGGAAGGTTAACGACGCGGTAGACTACCGAACGGGCTCCGTGAATAAGCAACCCTCGCAGATAACTATCACCGCGCTTCGTTATGCCCAAAAGTTTGACCTTGCCACCGCTGCTGTACTCCTTCGGCACCAGCCCCAGATAGCTGGCAAAGTGTCGGCCATTTTGAAAATCTGTACTGTCACCCAGTGATACCGTCAGCGCTGACGCCCCCAGTGGCCCAATGCCCGGTATACCTTGCAGCCTGACGGTATCCTCATTTTGCTGACTGATATGCGCAAGACGTATGTCCAGCGCTTTTATCCGCTGCTGGCCATCCTGCAATTCCTGCAACATTTCGTGGAACATCTGGCGGCTTAGCCCCGGCAGTTCATTTTCTGCGTCTTCCGGATAATCCGGCAGTAATGCCATGATTTTAAGTGCCCCTTCCGGCATGGCAATACCATATTCCAGGCCCAGTCCTCTTATCTGGTTGATGAGGGCTGTTCTGTTTTTCATCAGCCGCTGGCGAACCCGATGCAGACACTGAATATCCTGCTGTTCAATGGATTTCTTTGGTACATAACGCATACAGGGACGGCTGTCAGCCTCAACAATAGCGATGGCATCATTCTTATCATTTTTACTCCCCATCCGGAAAGGAGCCACGTACTGCGGGCTGATTTGTTTAACGGCGGATTCAAGTTCGAAGTGCAACGCTAAGCCGCCTTTCTTAACTCTGCAAAGACCACTGAAGGCTGCCGGAATTCGAGGCATTTTCGTGGCCTGCTGTTCAGTGCTCCCTGGTACTTGCGGAGCTCATCATCCGTCACTGCTGTCAGGTCAGTTCCTTTGGGGATAAACTGCCTCAACAGCCCGTTGGTATTCTCATTTAGTCCACGTTCCCACGAAGCATAGGGGTGAGCGAAGCAGGTTTCCGTTTCCAGGGCCGCTGCGATCTCTTTGTGCTGAGTAAACTCCCCGCCATTGTCGAACGTGATGGTATGGCAGACATCTTTGTAGCCGCTCAGCATCGAGATAATGGCTGTGGCCACTTCGGCTGAATCTTTCGAAAACACCTTTTTCGTCAGATAAATACGGCTTTTACGCTCGACCAGCGTCACGATGGCTCCGGTGCCTTGTTTACCCGGAACCAGATCCGCTTCCCGGTCACCCGGTCGGGTACGAGCATCAACAACGGCCGGTCTCTGCTCGATGGATACGGCGTCAGGTATCGGACTTCGCTTTTTACCATAGCCTTTGCGATAGCGGCGTTTACCCTGCCGGAGGAGCTTGTATAGTTCGCCGCCAATGGCTTTATCAGCCTGAACATGCTGGTAAATCCACTCGTGACTAACCGGTCTGCCGATGATACGGCCAACGGCGCTGATCTGTACCGGACTCCACAGCCAGTTTAGCGCAGCCTCAACAAAGAAGACCGTATCCTCGTGCATCCTGCGTTTGCCGGCCCCTTTACGGCGGCTGGTACTGAGCTTCTGTGCCGCGGCTGGCTGGTAGCCATCTACAGAACGATTGCGACGCAGTTCCCGCGAGACCGTTGATTTGCTGACGCCTGAGCGGCGGGCAATCTCTGCCTGACTCACTTTATCTTCACACAACAGGGCTATCTGGTATCGTAACCCTTCGGTTAGCTGCTGATATTTCATAGTGACTCGCTCATCTTTGGTCGGAAGAGCAGGATAGCTTATCGGCAGCTAACCGTCCCTCCATCCACATGACCGAGCGTTGCACTTATTATCTGAATTCGCGCACAGCCTAGGGAAGGTGCGATTTAATCGGTGGGGTTCAGTGGAGTCCTTAGCTGAGCTGTATTTTCTCTCTGTAAGACGTATACGAGCACTTTGTACTGGTGAATATTTGCTCTCGATTATTCAATGAATGGCAAAGAATACCCTCATTTCGCACATTATTTACGCTATTCCGGCCAGTTGCGCAGCGCGAACCAGATTGCCCATCGCAAACAGCATTGACAGACGGTTGTGATTTTTATTCAGCCCCCGTAATCGGGTCTTTCTGAAACCAAACTGGCATTTCAGTATCCGGAACGGATGTTCAACCTTCGCCCTGATACTGGCTTTCACAAATTCATCATGAAGTGCCTGTTTATTCCGACGCGGATGCTGTTTCATTTCTTTTACAGCAAGCGGGCCTTTCGCAATAAACCAGTATTTTGACAGCCCGCTCAGTGACTCCCGCTTTTCCGCCCCCCTGTATCCGGCATCAGCAAACACCACGTCCACAGGCTCCGTAATCAGATTTTCCGCCTGATTAAGGTCATGCTCATTTGCGGCGGTGGTGACCACTTTTTCAGTCAGGCCTGTCGCGGCATCAACCGCAATATGCGCTTTCATACCGAAGTACCACTGATTTCCCTTACGGGTCTGGTGCATCTCCGGGTCACGTTGCCCGGATTTATTTTTCACAGGGCAGGGAGCGGAGATGATGGTGGCATCGATAATCACGCCCTTACGCATCATCAGTCCTGCCTGCTTCAGTTTAAGGTTAATCAGGGACAGTACCTGTTCACCGGCATTATGTTTCTCCAGAAAATGACGGAAATTCATGATGGTGGTGCGGTCGGGGACGCAGCAGTCGATACCGGCAAACTGACGAAATGGCAGCATGTCATGGAGGGCATCTTCGGCAGCACTGTCACTGAGGTCAAACCAGAGTTGCAGGCAGTGAATGCGCAGCATGAGCAACAGGGGAAAAGGTCTGCGTCCCCGTCGGGATGAGGGATAGCAGGGAAGCAGCATATCAGCGATATCGAGCCATGGGACGAGAACATCCATACGGTCGAGGAACTGTTTTTTGCGGGAGGAATAACTGGAAAACGCTGGCATCGTGAAAAGTCTATGGCAAAGAGAGGGTTATGTTCTCATAACTGACGATTAAATGAGCCTGTACACGAGATTGTGTAATTGCCTGATTTTGATATGTTCAATCCAACATCAAAAACAGGTTAATTTATGGACGAAAAACAGTTGCAGGCTCTGGCTAACGAACTGGCCAAAAATCTCAAAACCCCTGACGACCTCAGCCAGTTTGATCGCCTGCTGAAAAAGATCAGCGTTGAAGCTGCTCTCAATGCTGAAATGACTCATCATCTGGGCTACGATAAAAATCACCCCAAATCGGGAGCCAACTCCCGCAACGGTTATTCCACAAAGACCGTTATCACAGGCGACGGCCCACTGGAGCTGCGTACGCCGCGCGATCGTGACGGCTCTTTCGAACCGCAACTGGTCAAGAAAAATCAGACCCGTATTACCGGAATGGATAACCAGATCCTCTCGTTGTATGCCAAAGGCATGACCACCCGCGAGATCGCCGCCGCGTTCAAGGAACTGTACGACGCTGATGTCTCGCCGGCACTGGTCTCGAAGGTCACCGATGCGGTCATGGAACAGGTTACCGAATGGCAAAGCCGTCCACTGGATGCGGTCTATCCCATTGTTTACCTTGACTGTATCGTCCTGAAAGTCCGGCAGGACAATCGTGTCATCAATAAATCGGTATTCCTGGCCCTGGGCATCAACATCGAAGGTCAGAAGGAGCTGTTGGGTATGTGGCTGGCAGAAAATGAAGGCGCAAAGTTCTGGCTTAACGTACTGACAGAACTGAAAAACCGTGGGCTTAACGATATCCTAATAGCCTGCGTGGACGGTCTGAAAGGCTTCCCGGATGCCATCAACGCAGTCTATCCGGAGACCCGTATCCAGCTGTGCATCGTACATATGGTACGCAACAGTCTTCGCTTTGTCGCCTGGAAAGACTATAAGGCGGTGACACGAGACCTTAAAGCCGTTTATCAGGCCCCTACAGAAGAAGCTGCCCTTCAGGGGCTGGAGGCGTTCAGAGAGGCATGGGATAACCGTTATCCGCAGATAAGCCGGAGCTGGCAGTCAAACTGGAACAATCTGTCGACGTTCTTCTCTTATCCACAGGAGCTTCGCAAAGTGATCTACACGACCAATGCCATCGAATCGCTGAACAGCGTGATCCGGCATGCCATCAAGAAACGTAAGATGTTCCCGACAGATGAGTCAGTAAAAAAGGTGGTGTGGCTTGCCATCCAGGCCGCGTCCCGGAAATGGACAATGCCCCTTCAGGACTGGCGCATGGCGATGAGCCGCTTTATTATCGAGTTCGGTGACCGCCTGAACGGTCACTACTGAGAAAAGGCAATTACACAGAATGGTGTACAGGGTCGATTAAATCGCACCTTCCCTAGCGTTGCACTTCGAACTTGAATCCGCCCTCTACCATCTGAATTCGCGGATTACAGTAAATGCCGCTCAGTTGTGCTCTAAAAATTTAATCACATCTTCTTTTGGCATAGCTTTACTGTATAACCATCCTTGCCCAAAAGCATCGCAACAATGCTCAAGAATGGTATATTCTTGCATGTGACTCTCTATGCCCTCAAATATTGTCATAAATTTAAGGGTTGATGTAATTTCAATTATTTTCAACAATACAAGCCACGTAGGGGAATTTGTTCCTGCTGATTGTGTAAAATACTTATCTATCTTAACGGCATCTACATTAAGGGAACTTAAGTATGAAAGACTGGAATATCCAACACCAAAGTCATCAATAAATACTTTAAAGCCAACCCTTCTTAATTCATTAACTACGGATGCTAAGGCGTCCAATCCAATTGTTGAGCTTTCTAGTATCTCTATGGCTATTTGACTAGGGTTTATGTTTTTATCTTTTATTAAGAGAGTAAAAAAACAAATGAACCCCTCTTCCAGTAGAAGTTTACTATCCATGTTTATACTAAGGTATATATCCATTCTTTTTTTTAAAATCTCATCGAAGTCACTCAACACCAAATCAAGTAAATACTTATTGATCTTGTTGTATATCTTTGAGTTTTTTGCTTCACACATGAAAACGTCAGGTCCAACTTGCCCGTGTATTGAGTCATGCCATCTGGCTAATGCTTCAAATCCTGTAATCGTTCCTTTTTTGATGTTAAATATTGGTTGGTAGTGAGCGTGTATTTTTTTTTCCTTTAACGCCTTGGTTAATCTCTTACCAAGTGAAGAATTAATTAACGTATATTTCTGGTGGGCAAAAGAAACAGCAGCACCAATAAGGAAGCTAAACAAAATAAATAATGAGACATGGTAATTATTATTGATATTTAACAGATACGACTTCTTCCCCTTAATGCAAAAATCAAAGTATTTAGAGCACCTTACCCGTGATATATTAACTCCATTTGACTTTCCAAATGAATGAATTATTATCTTACCATTAAAGTCGGTTGTTTCTAGGAGTATTCCTTCGATTTTTTTGTATGATGAAAATGCTCCAGGGGAAGTGACAATGAACGACGCCCCAATATATGTCATATCTATCTGGACGTCCCTTACCTGAAAACCTCTGAATCCATCCCATATAGTAAATCCATTTTTAGTTAACCTCCCTCCATCTAAATTATATGGTATTTCATTGCTGCCCCAAAGCGCAGAACAAATCACTTTCCCATTTTGTATTTTCCCTATGTCGCTGATAAACTGACTTTGGAGGCTTATTGTCTTTAATGTTTTCAAATCAGAGATAGAGCACTCATTACCTTTTATTTTTTCCGCAGAACTAAGAGCATTAATTTGCTCGATCACGACATTTTCAGAGTGATTTAATAACTCACCAACATGAAAATCAATAATGTTAATTGTATAAATGTAAATTAAAGTCTGGGTCGTTAAAAGTGAAACACTAAAACTAGTAATAAGTATGTAAATAAGTGGTTTTACTTTTAAAAGAAAACCCCTTAATCTCTTTTCGTTCTTATTACCCATAGCACCTCCATTGAAACACATTGTTTATAAGTTTTCATCCCCATCATTTAAGATGCACAGCATGCCCCCATTTTTTAACGGAGGTGATAAGTATAATCAGACAACTCTCTGATTATTCTGCATTGGAGTGAACCCATTCAGTCCCATCGTACCGTCCGGTTGTAATACTCGATATAAGCATTTTTCTTTGGTTTACCCGGCTGAATGAGGTCAAGCCTAAAACCTGTTTAATCACCCATGACATCAGAATATTACTTGTTCTGGTCAATTAAAACCGGACACTTTTTTCTCAGCCAGTCGTTCACAGAGGACGGGAGGAAGTCCCCCGTTGGCTGCATGATTTCTGTCAAGATTGTAGTGGCGCATATACGTTGCCACATCCTCCTTCATATCGGCCCGGGTTGGCTGGGGCACAAGCAGCAGCCACTCATGTTTCAGGCTGCCCGCGTTATCCCGGCAGGCTCCCACATCTCCCATGCTGCTTCTGAGACCACAGATCTTCAGCATCGACCGGAAGCGGTTGCCTGTGTATTGTGACCCTTTGTCTGTTCTGGTCAATTAAAACCGGACATTTTTTTCTCAGCCAGTCGCTCATTGAGCACGGGAGGAAGTCCCCCGTTGGCTGCATGATTTCTGTCAAGATTGTAGTGGCGCATATACGTTGCCACATCCTCCTTCATATCGGCCCGGGTTGACTGGGGCACAAGCAGCAGCCACTCATGTTTCAGGCTGCTCCAGAACCGCTCCATTACCGCGTTATCCCGGCAGGCTCCCACATCTCCCATGCAGCTTCTGAGACCACAGCTCTTCAGCATCGACCGGAAGCGGTTGCCTGTGTATTGTGACCTTTGCTAATAAGTGACCGTAACCGTCACGGTGTCACTGTAACTACCTGCCGGTACAGTGTTTTGTGATGAGTTGACAGTGGCTGTATAGGAAATACTCTGTGATGTTCCAGTACCGGTGTCACTGTAGTCACTGCTGCTGCTCCAGATGGTTCCGCTACTACGGGCAAGCTGGTATTGCAGATAATAAGAAGAGCCACCGACGGAAGCTGACATCTGACGCCAGTCGTCACTTTCCTCATTACTGCTCGACAGATTTACGCTATAAGCCGCATCCAGTGTACAACGCACGCTGAGAGCACTGCTGACAGAAGAAAATCCACTCGGCAGAGCCGCAGTGCCGAAGTCAACATCAGGTGCACTGTCGATGTAGCAGTAGTTGGTGACGATTAACGTAACGTAGATGGTGGACGTTGCTGTACCTGTCGTGTATACACAAACTCCTAATGCCCCAACGAAACAGATACTGTAGTCCCAGCTGATAGTGATTGTATCTGTATACGTGCCAGCAGGAAGATTACTGCCGGTGCTCGTACGCAAATAGATAGGCAGAGTACCGTCGCTGGAGTTGAACAATCCAAGCAGACCAATCAGCGTGGTTGAACTCCAGCTGATAATACTGCCGATGCTGTAGGTGCTGCTGCACGACGAATCCGAGCAGATGGAATAAGGCAGGTAGGTTCCGGTGCTGGAATCATAGAGTTGGGGGGTTGATCCAGAAGCATTGGTGGAGGTAGTGATAGTGGCATTGACGGTGTTGGTGCTCAACAGCGACAAAAGACTACCGGTACAGGTAAAACCAGTGCCTGACTCGATCGTTTGCGCTGTGCTGGCGACGGCAAAAGAGCTAATTGAGCCAAAGCTGGTGGTTGATGAGCTGGTGCTACAGTCTGCATAACTACGTGGAAGGAACAGAAGTCCCATGCATATTAACAATAGATTATATATGGTTATTAGACGGGTCATTGTGTGGCTTCCGTAGATGAGTTAGAACCGACATCACAGATCAACGGTCCAATTTGAGCCGGAGTTGCGGTACGGTCTGGAAGAGTAAAGGACTGACGGCATTGGCCGCCGGTCAGAAGCTGGACAGACAACGTATTGTCTCGGGGAAGATTATTCAGAAAAATCTCCCCGTCGTATCCCACCACGCTGCTTTGTCCACTGTGCTGTTCAGTCGCCAGACTACCCAACAGCAGTGGCTTCCCGCTCCCGTCGACCAGTCGGATAGTTGCGCTGCGGACAGTTTTCACGGGAAGGGAAACCAGTGCACCGCTGCCTTCACGCACCGCGACTTTCTTCTCCACCATCTCTGCACTGGCGTCTAGAGGCAGGTCGAGGGTATCTATTTCCAGTCGGGCCGGATAATAAGCGCTGGCCGATGGTACAAGCAGGTAACCCTGGCTGTTGGTCTTGCCTATCGGCCGGTTTTCATAGCGCACTGGCACGCTGCTATAGCCGTCAGTACTAACTACGATGAAGCTTTCACCAACCTTATTGGTGGCAAACAGAGTATTATCCACATACACCAGCGAACCGTAAGCGCCCCATAATGAACGTGGCGTAAGGATTATTTTACGGAGGATAGGTTCCAGGGCAGCAGCTCATGTACCCGGTTTGAAGGCCAGTCGTTGATCTTGCTTATCACCTCGCACAACCAACCTTCCGGCTCCACACCGTTCAGTTTGCAGGTGCCAAGCAGGCTGTAGATGATGGCTGCTGCCTCACCCCCGTTGTCAGAGCCGAAGAACAGGTAGTTCTTTCTGCCAACCGCCACCGCGCGCAGCGCGTTTTCTCCGATGTTATTGTCGATTTCCACCTGACCGTTACGGCAGTACTCATTCAGGGCGTGCCACTGTTTCAGTATGTACGCGAACGCCTTCGCCGTCTCCGCGTGAACCGACAGCGTCGTCATTTGCGCCTCTATCCACTCGTGCAGCGATGTCATCAGCGGAACCGACCGTGCTTTTCTTATCTGCAGCCGTTTCCCGGCCGGGCTGCCGCGTATTTCCGCCTCGATGGCATACAACGCACCTATACGGTTCAGCGCTTCATTCGTCATTTCTGTCGGGCGTCGAACATGCTCATCGTGGATTTTCCTTCTGGCATGCGCCATGCACGCTGCTTCTCTGATGTGCCCGGACTCATACAGCGTGTCGTAAGCACCGTACGCATCTGCCTGAAGCACGCCTCTGTACCCTGAGAGATGTCGCTGAGGATGTTCCCCCTTACGGTCCGCTGAGTACGAGAACCAGACTGCCGGCGGTTCTGGCACCCCGGCGTTACGGTCATCCCGGACGTAGACCCACAGCCGACCGGTTCGCGTTTTACCACTCCCGGGCTCCAGCACCCTGACCGGCGTGTCATCAGTGTGCACCTTGCCAGCCTGCATAACGTACTGGTTGAGCGCCTCATGCAGCGGACGAAGCCGGTTGCCCATCATCGCGACCCAGCGGACCATCGTGTTACGGCTCAGCGCCAGTCCATGACGGGCGTAGATTTCTGTCTGCCGGTACAGCGGCGTATGCTCCACATATTTTCCGACCAGGATGCGGGCCAGCAGGCTGCTGCCCACACGACTGCCTTCTACCGGCTTTGCCGGGAGCGGGGCCTGCACGATAACGTCGCACCGGCTGCACGCCAGCTTCGGTCGGACCGTTTCGATGATTTTAAAGGCGGTTTTGATGATCTCCAGTTGCTCAGAGAGAGTTTCTCCCATCACCTTCAGCTCTCCACCACATGACAGGCAGACGCTGGTCGCTGGCAGTAAGGTCTGTGTTTCCCGAGGCAGGTCGGCTGGCAGCGGTTTTCGGGCGGTGTGGCGGGTGGGTTTTTCTGGCGTCGTTTGCGACACGACAACACTATCTGCTGGTATATCCGGTACCGGCTCGTTGCCATTCAGGCAGGTTTTTGCCGCCTCCAGTCGGCTTTCCAGCTCTGACAACCGTTTCTCTGCCTGGCGGATTTTGTTTTCCAGCTTATTACGGCTCTTTTCCGAACTCTGACCGAACAGCATTCGCCGTAGTTTATCCAGCTGTGCTTTCAGGCGGTTGATTTCCTGCTCATAACCCGCCACCTGGCCTGCATACTGGCGCAACCGGGTCTGCTGGTCGTTCAGCATCGCCCGCTGTTTACGCAGCATGGCTTTTAACTGGTCGATATCGTCAGGGAGTTCATTTTTCATACACCCGACATTACAACAGGTTACACCCGCAGGCCAGGACGTTGTGATGACTGTGGATGTTTCCAGTTGAGGCCTTCCAGCAGCATAGCCAGTTGCGCCGGGGTCAGATGGATCTTCCCGTCGCTGACAGCGGGCCAGACGAAGTGTCCACGCTCAAGACGTTTGATGAACAGGCACAGACCATCCTCATCGGACCACAGTAGCTTTACCATATCACCACGGCGCCCCCGGAAGATGAACAGGTGGCCGCTGAATGGGTCCTCGTTGAGGACATTCTGCACGCGGGAGGCCAGGCCGTTGAAGCCGTTTCTCATGTCGGTAACGCCCGTCACCAGCCAGATGCGGGAACCCGCAGGAAGGGATATCATCAGCCACCTCTCTTCAGTTCGCGAACCAGAGCCGACAGCATGGCCGGGGTGAGGTTGCCGGACAGCTTCAGGCGTGCACGGCCGATACTGACCTCACAGCATTGCCCGGCATCCGGTGGCAGGCTTTGCGCTGATGCTGCCGGGAGCTCGGGCAGCGCGGGTCGTGAGTATTCGGTGGTCACAACAGGAACGATATCGTCACTGATAATGGCCGGTGCTGGGGGTGTATCAGATGGCTCATCAACCAGATGACGATAGCGCTGACGCCAGGTGAACAGCAGGTTGTCATTAATCCCGTTCTGGCGGGCAAGCCGTGCCACGCAGGCACCGGGTTGCAGTGATCGCTGAACCAGGTCGAGTTTGAACGGCATGGAGTAGGTAGCCCGCTGGCGTGGGACTGTCGGTTGGGTCATTTGTGATAGAGTCCATTTAAAAATTAAGTGGACTCTATCATCACCGGATTAAAGGTACGTCGACAGACGTCGTTGCCGGGGCGCTTAC
>NZ_CP170108.1:0-16688 GCF_050058015.1 Klebsiella sp. WOUb02 | reverse complement strand
CAAAGGTCTTGCGGGCGTCAAGTCGCAGTACCTGCGCATCGCTACTGAAGTGCCGAGCGGCTCTGCATCCAATACGTATGGCTGGCTCTCGGACCTGCCGACCATCAAAGAGTGGGTCAGCGCCCGCCAGTTCGCGCAGTTGTCACAGTACGGCTACACCATCTTCAACAAGACCTGGGAAAACTCGATCAAGGTCAAGCGTGAAAATATCGAAGACGACCAGATTGGTCAGTACAGCGTAATTGCGCAGGCATTCGGTCAGCAGGTCGCCGAGTTCCCGGACACGCTGAGCTTCCCGCTGCTGGTTGCTGGTTTCAGTACCCTGTGCTTTGACGGCCAGAACTTCTTTGATACTGACCATCCGATGGCGGGCGGCACCTACAGCAACATTGTGGGTGATATCGCGACTGACAAAGGTGAGCCGTGGTTCCTGATTGATGAGAG
Source organism: Klebsiella sp. WOUb02 (assembly GCF_050058015.1). Classification (NCBI taxonomy): domain Bacteria; kingdom Pseudomonadati; phylum Pseudomonadota; class Gammaproteobacteria; order Enterobacterales; family Enterobacteriaceae; genus Klebsiella; species Klebsiella sp. WOUb02. The sequence goes on along the minus strand of NZ_CP170108.1, from coordinate 16,244 downwards.
CCAGGTACTCAAGCCGATCCTTTACCAGAACCGTCGTCCCTTCAATTTCCAGGCACTGGATGACCTCAGCAGTGACCACACCTTCAAGAACAATGAGTTCCTGTATGGCGTGGATGGCCGCTGCAACGTGGGCTTTGGTTTCTGGCAGACCGCCTGCGGGTCCCGCGCGCCGCTGACTGTCGCCAGCTATGAGGCGGCGGTGAAGGTTCTGCAGGGCATGAAGCGCGATTCCGGTAACCCGCTGGGTATCCGTCCGACCACGCTGGTCGTCGGTCCGAACAACCGCGCAGCCGCGAAGAAGATCATCGACGCGATGCTGGTCGATGGCGGTAACTCCAACATCTATTACAAGGATGTGGAGATCGTCGACAGCCCGTTTATCACCACCCCGGCGTAACCATCAGCCTGCGTTTTAAAACCGTTACAGCGGGCGTTAAACCCGCTGTAACCCACCTTTAAAGAGGATGGAACAGTGAGTGGAACGAAAGAAAAAACAACGGGTAAGCAAAGCGCTAAAGGTCGCGCTGGCAAGGTTTCAGCGCAGGAAGTGGCACCGGCTGATGCATCTGACCTGCCGGGAGCTGAACGGTCAGTCACATTGCCAGGGCATTACATTGCGGTGGGTGCGTCCTCCGTCAGCGTGACGTCTGCCAATGCTGGCATTACCGCTGCGCCAACTTTTCCTTCAGCTGACTGGCTTAACGGCGTTCAGGGTGAGTTAAGCACTGTCCTGGAGGCTGCGGGTCAGGCCAGCACTGTCGCTCAAACGGTGCCAGCAACCGACGACATCGAGGTACTGGAGGTTCGCGCCCGGTCTGAGCGTGGCTTCTGGCGCTGCGGTCGCTTCTGGCCGCGCGAGCCGGTGCATGTGTTTGTCAGCGACGATCCCGATGGCGATAACGAGGCGAACGCGCTGGAGGATGATGTGGTGGTGGAGTGCTTCATCAGTCACGAAACCGCAGCACGCCTGAAAGCTGAGCCTCATCTGGTGGTGACGGTCCTGCAGACGGTAACGGAGAAAGACTGATGGGAATTTACGTTACCCGTGATGACCTGCTGGCTGCGGACGGGTCGCTGGTCTGGACGATGGCCATCGACAAAGCGACTGACCAGCTCGACGAGACGAAGATAGCCACGGCCATCGAGGATGCCGATGCGGAGATCAACTCGTTTCTGTCAAAGCGTTACCAGTTACCGCTGAACATCACCACCGTTCCGCGCCCGCTGCACCGGGTAGCTGTATCCATCGCTATTTACTGGCTGTCCGAGCGCGACAATCAGGTCACCGACCTGATTCAGAAGCGCTACGACAGCGCCATCCAGACCCTCAAGGAGATGGCGAACGGTACGCGCGACCTCGGCCTGCCGACCGACACTCCGGCCCCGGAGACCGATAACGGCAGGATGATTGTTGTCTCTGATAACAAACGTCTGTTCACCCGTAACAACCTTAAAGGGGTGCTGTGATGGGGATATCGGTTGAGGTTATCGGTGCTGAGAAGCTGCAGCAGATGCGACTGGCCATCGAGAAACTCTCTGACAGCTCACTGCAGCAGGAACTGCTGGAGAGTATCGGCGCTGTCGTGGAATCGCAGACCCGCCGCCGCATCAGCGACGAGAAAACCTCACCGGCCGGCGAGCGCTGGGAGGAATGGTCCGAAGGTTACCGCAAGACCCGCAGCGGCAATCAGAGCCTGCTGCAGGGCAACGGCGATCTGCTCGACAGCATCCAGTACATCGTCGGGCGTGGCCGCGTTCGCGTGGGTTCGCCGCTCAGCTACAGCGGCGTTCATCAGGACGGCTTTGCAGGCAGCGTCCCGGTCAGCGCTCACAAGCGTCTCATTCATCAGGCGTTTGGCCGGGCGCTCAAGCATCCGGTCTGGCAGAGCGTGGGCTCCCATACCCGCCAGATGAATATTCCGCAGCGCGAGTACCTCGGGCTGTCCACCGCAAACAGTGATGAGCTGATGCATGTCATCGGCGATTTCTGGAGTGAGGTATTACCGTGACTAACGAACGTCCGTCCCTGCTGACCACCGGCTCCACGGTCTCCGCCGCTGAGAACATAGTGGCGTGGCTGAAGCCGGAGTTGCTGAACGAACCTCAGCAAAACAAACCTGACCGCGTCAGCGTGATTGAACGCCATATCGGCCAGTTCAGCACCCCGGCTGAGGTCAAAACCTGGCTGTCAGATCGTGATGGCTGTATCCGTCTGGCCGCACTCCGCGTGCGCAATATCCGCGCTCAGGCTGGCGGCACCGTCGGCGATATCACCTGGGCGGCGTACGTCATGGCCACCGATGCATGGGGCTATACGCGCGATACCCGCTGCGAGGTGCTGGTCGGAAAGCTGGTGCGCCGTATTGTCCAGCGCGGAGCCGCTAACGGTATGAAGGCTGAGCGTCTGGCCACCTCCGTCAGCGCCGACAACATCTATTCCGGCGGGTTGAACGATCTGGGTCTGACCATGTGGGCCGTGACGTGGGAACAGGAGTTCCGCCTGGATGATGAGATCGACCTTGCCACCCTCCCGGACTTCCTGCGGCTGGGTGCAACACTGCAGGTCAGCGACGATACCGACCCCATTAAAGACGTTATTAACGTAAGAGAGCCATAACGATGAAGAAACATATTAAGCCCGCCCGCGCGGGACTGCAGGTGCGTAAAGCTGATGGCCAGCGCCTCAGTCCCGAAGGAGAAACGCTCCCCGTGAGCGCGTGGTGGCACCGTCGCGAAGCTGAAGGTGATGTTGTTATCGCGGATATCCAGGCTGGATCCGTAACCGAACCGGCGGAAGTCCGCCAGACCCGAACCGCAAAGGAGAAGTGATATGTCGTCACTGGGTAATATTCCTGCTGATATCCGCGTTCCGCTGGTGTACATCGATATTGATAATTCTCAGGCGCTCGACAGCGCCCCGGCGCAGTCGCGCAAAATTATCGTTATCGGCCAGCAGAGTGCGACCGGCACCGCTGCCGTTCTGACGCAAAACCGCATCACCAGCGACGGCACCGCTGACCAGCTTTACGGTAAAGGCTCCATGCTGGCCGGGATGCTTAAAACCCTGCGTAAGGCGAACAGCTATACCGAAGTGTGGGCGACGGGCCTGGCTGATATTGCTGCCGGTGCTGCTGCAAAATCGGAGCTGGCCGTCACCGGCCCGGCCACTGCTGCGGGCACGCTGGCCCTGCTGGTTAACGGTATATCGGTGCCGGTCGGCGTCAGCGCTGACGATACCGCCGACACTATCGCGACAGCCATTATCGCCGCCGTGAAAAAACTGCCGGGCACGCAGGTCACAGCTGCGCTGAAGGCGGATTCGACCACCACCGTCACCCTGACCACCAACTGGAAAGGCGCGACCGGCAATGCGATGGACGTCCGTCTCAACTACTACACCGGCGAGCAGAACCCTGCAGGCGTTGCGGTGGTCATCACTGCATTCAGCGGCGGCACCGGCACCCCGGATATTGCGGCAGTTGTCGCGGCGCTGGGCGATGACTGGTACACCGATATTGTGTTCCCGTTCAACGATACGCAGAGCCTGAACACCATCCGGGATGAACTGCTCGTACGCTGGGGGCCACTCAGGATGATTGAGGCGCAGCTCTGGACGGCCTTCCGGGGCACTCATGCCGAAAGCGGCACCTTTGGCGAAACCCGCAATGACTGGCTGATTTCCTGCATCGGGACCAACATCGCACCGCAACCGCACTGGCTGTGGGCGGCTTCCTACGGCGGCATCGCCTCCTACTATCTGGCCAACGACCCGGCCCGTCCGCTGCAGACGCTGGTGCTGCCGGGTATCCTGCCTCCGGTCAAAACAGTGCGCTGGGATATGCCGGAGCGCAACCTGCTGCTGCATGACGGCATCGCCACCCATTACGTTGACGCCAGCGACAACGTCTGTATTGAACGAGAAATCACGATGTACCGCGTCAACCAGTATGGCGACGCCGATACGTCGTACCTCGACGTGCAGTCACCGGCGACGCTGGGGCGCATTCGCTATGTCATCAAAAACCGCTTCACCAACCGCTACCCGCGTCACAAGCTGGCCGGGGATGATGTGCTCGACCTGCTTGATCCGGGTCAGCCGGTGATGACGCCGAAGATTGGCCGTGCCGAGCTGCTGGATATCGCACTGACTGAGCTGATCCCTGCCGGTCTGATTGAGGACTTCGACGACTACAAAGACACGCTGGAGGTCTATCTCGATGGCGACGACAAAAACCGCCTGAACTTCATCTGCCACCCGAACCTGGTCAACCAGACTGCGTGTGCTGGCCGGTCTCATCCAGTTCAAACTTTAAGGAGCCTTTATGAGCATTCTGGGTCAGGCGGCCATCCGTATTAATGGCCGCGAAATTAAAACCGAGGGTAAATCCACCCTCAATCCGGGCGGTAAAACGCGCACCCCGCATATGGGGGGCGGCAAGGTCTGGGGCACCTCCGGCAAGATGGCGGGTCCCTCGATCCAGATGACCATCGCTGCAGCGCAGGACATGGATGTTATCGAAATCAGTGGCTGGGAAGGTGTCACCGTCATGTTCGAGGGCGATAACGGCCTGACCTACATGATGACCGGCGCGGCAACCGCCGAACCCGCCACGCTGGAGGAAGACGGCGGCACCATCAGCGCCAACTTTATCGGCACTAAACTGGTGAAGGTGTAAATCATGGCTGAGATGAACATCACCTTAAAACACGGTTACATCGCCGGTAAAGGCACTGACGACGAGATCCACTACAAAGAAGTCACCTTTCGCGAACTGACCTCAAAAGACGTTATCGATGCTCAGCTGGAGGCCGAACGTGTGGTCATCGGGGAGAACGGCAAGGCGGTGGCGTACTGCTCTGAGGTGCTGATGGGGCTGGGCATGCTGCGGCGACAGATTGCTTCGGTGGGTGAAATCCCGGGGCCATTGTCCCTGAAGCAAATCTACGCCTTTCACCCGGAGGATCTGGAGTTACTCAGCAATAAAGCAGCTGCTCTCGATGACCTGCTTTCGGAGACCGCGTCTCGGGGGCGACCTGGTGCCGCTGGCGACGGCGCTCAGTAATCTCATCGTCAATTTGTCGCAACGTTTTGATATGTCCTGTCTGCAGCAGTTGCCACTACGGCAACTGCTGCGCCTGACAGAGCAGCTGAGGAAGCAACATGGCAAACCGCCTCACCACTGAAATACTCATCAATCTGGCAGGTAACCTGACAGCCAAAGCCCGCCAGTACGGGGCCAACATGTCCGAGTTCGCCCGCACAAATCAACGGGCAATGTCGGTTGTCAAAGCCACCTCTGCTGCTGCAGGTCGGGGGCTTGATGCATTGGGTAATCGCTACACAACAATGATTGCGGGTTTTGCCGGGGGGGCTCTGTTACGAAATTATCAACAATTAGATAGACGTTTAACTCGGATGGGGATTACTGCAGGTAAAACACGAAAAGAGATTGCTGATATTTTCGATACCTCACAAAACGTAGCGATTAAGTTTGGAGTCGATACCAGCGAAATTCAGGGGGCCTTTGAGGAAATCAACGGCCGGTCTGGGGATCTGAATCTTGCGCTCAAGAACACCGACAACATAGGCATGGCAATAGCCGCTTCAGGAGCGGATGGCGCGACTCTTGGTGGACTCATCGCTGAGTATAAAAAACTTCAGATAGAAGATAAAAAGCAGACGCTACTTGCTCTGGATGGAATGAACCGGCTAGGTAAGGAAGGTGCTTTCGAACTTAAGGATGCCGCTGAAAAATTACCTGCTTCTCTTTCTATGTACGCTGCTGTTGGCGGGAAAGGTGTTAAAGGCGCAATGGATGTGATGACCGTTGCGGAATCTGCTATGGATGTAACAGCCAATAAAGATAAAGCTGCAACAGCCGTCGAAAATTTTATTCGTGACCTCCAGAATCCAAAGGTTGTTAAGACGTTGCAAAAAAATGGCATCAACGTTTTCGATAACAATGGTTCAATGCGACCCCTTCCTGACTTACTTCAGGAAACCGCTGCGAGATCTTCCCGTGGAGGCATAAAAAAACAACGCGGACGCCTCACTGAAGCCGGGTTTAATCAGGACAGTATGGATTTAATTGCAGGCGTTACAGGAGAGGCTGGCGCAAAAAAATTAAAAACTTATATGGGCGTAGTTGCCGATGGTCAGAGCATTATTGAGGATGCAGCTTATGCATCACAAGATTTCACATCAGCTATGCAACGCCTCGCAACAACCCTGGAAAAATTCGCTAATAAAAACCTTGCCAAGCCCATTCAGGAACTTGCGGATGTCATTAATAATTTAGATCCCAAAGTTGTCCAGGAATGGCTGGAATTTGGTAAGAATGTAGCCATTTCGATAGGCGGGATTATTGCCGCAAGGAAGGCGTTCAAGTTTGGTAAAGATATTTGGGATATGTTTTCACCCGGTAAAGGAAAGGGGCTACCAGGAGATGTTGCTGACGCTTTTGGTTCCGGGGTAATGCCTGTTTATGTGACAAACTGGCCAGCGGGTGGATTGGGCGGAGATAAAGAAGATAGCCCGTTTAAAAAAATCCTTAATTTTGCTTCAAATTTACCAGGTCGTCTAGGTACCGCTGCCACGGCAGCACTGATGATTAATGAGTCCTTAGATTTATTGGATTTCGATCCTTTTTCCGATAAAGGTCGGGAGGACCTCATCAAGCGGGTCCAACAAAATAACTCACGTACCACTATGTGGAGTGACTTAATTAACTGGCTCGAATCTTCGGGTCAGCCGCCTGCAGGTTATCAGGACCCGTCACCGTGGGCGTCGATGCAGCCGCAAAATCAGTATGCTTACCCGTTCCTGCCCCAGCAGCTGAAAGGCAGTATCGAGGTTTCTGTTAAAGATGATCGGGTTCAGGTGACCAGCGTCAAGGTCAACGCCCCCGGCGTCACCCTGAGCGCCCAGTCTGGCGTCAGCAATGTGGAGCAGGACTGATGGCCACTCAATGGGAAGACCTGCGTGATGCCTCGTTCCGGGGCGTCGCTTTCTTTTTCCGCGACGTCGAGGGGGCTGGCGGCCGCCGGGCTATCCCTCATGCCTACCCCAAAAAAGAGGTGGGCTGGACGGAAGACCACGGCGCGGTGCTGACTCAGCAGCAGATTAACGTGATCCTGCTCGGCACTGACTACATCGACCAGATGAACCGCCTGCTGGCGGCGCTCAATACTGCCGGTCCGGGTGAGCTGGTGCATCCGTGGTTCGGGGTGCAGAAGGTTCAGGTGGGCCGCGTTACGCACCGTCTCTCCACCGAAGAAGGCGGCATTGCCTACATTTCCTTTGAGGTCTACGAGGCTGGCGAGCAGCTGTTCCCGTCCGGCACTGAAGACACCAGTGCCACCACGCTCAGCGCGGCGGATAAGGTCAGGGAAGCGCTGGCCAGCGGTGATTATTTTGCGGCGCTCGACGGTGTCGGCAGCATGGTGGACACCCTGCTGGAGGACATGGAGGGCTTTGTCACCAGCCTGCCGACCTTGCCGGATGCGCTCAGCGAGTGGATGGACCGCCTCAACCGGTTTAAGGATCTCGCCGGTATTGTAGCTGCCGCTCCGGGGGAAATGATCCGCGATATCACCGGTCTCATCAGCGATATGAAAGACCTGGTCTCTGAGCCCCCGTTCGCCCTGCGGGTCTATGACCAGCTGCGCGATAAGTGGGAAGGCGACCGGGCCGCGCAGTCTGCAACCAAATCCCTGGTCGATAACATCAGCGTGAACACCGATATCGGCTTTGCCAGCAGCGTCACACCGGCATCGACGCCGGAGACCACGGCGGCGATGGAGACCAATATCGTTGACTTCCGTCGTCTGGTTATTATCTCCACGCTGGTCGCTCAGGCTGAAGCAGTGGCCACCGCGACCTTTGAGACCGGCCAGGATGCACAGAACACCGGCGACCAGCTGGCGGAGCGTCTCGGCGAGACCGCAGCAGAAGCCGTCGAAAGCGGCCTGCGTGAGCTGTGGCGTTCCCTTCGCGAGCTGCGGTTCGCGGTGGTGAATGATGTGCGTATCCGCAGCATCCAGCTGCCGGAGCTTCGTCGCGTCACCCCGCCCCGGACAGTGCCGGTGATGCTGCTGGCCTACCGCGAGACCGGCGACGCGGAGAACCGGGACGAACTGGTCACCCGCAACCGGCTGCGTTATCCCTCCTTTATTACACCTTCACAGACGATTGAGATCATCAGCAATGACTGAAGAGTTAACCCTGAACGTTGACGGCAAGGTCTGGGGCGGCTGGACGGACATGTCCATTAACCGCTCGCTGGAGTCTGTGGCGGGCGAGTTCGACCTGACCGTCACCGCCCAATGGTCATCTGCCGCGCCGCGCTCCATCAAACCCGGCCAGTCCTGCACGGTCTCCATCGGCAGCGACCGCGTCATGACCGGCTACATCGACGACTTCATTCCCAGCTATGACTCGGAAAACGTCTCCCTGCGCGTCATGGGGCGCGACAAGACCGGCGATCTGGTGGACAGCTCAGTGGTCGATAAGTCCGGCCAGTGGAAAGGTCTGAAGCTTGAGCAGCTTGCGGCCACCATCTGCAAACCCTACGGCATCGAGGTGGTTAACGAGACTGACACCGGCGACGCCTTTGGCAGCATCACCCTCGAACAGGGTGAAACCGGCTTTGAACTGCTCGACCGGCTGGCAAAACAGCGCGGCGTTCTCGTTACGTCAGACGCTTACGGTCGGCTGGTTATCACCCGTGCATCCACCCAACGGGCAGGAGTGGCGCTCACCCTCGGCGACAATATTCTGGCTGCACGTGGACGCTTCAGCTGGCGCGAACGGGCCAGCCAGTACATCGTCAAAGGTTCCGCCAGTGCGGGCGGTGCGACGTGGGACGACCAGCCGGTGAAAATGGTCGGCGGTCGCCAGACGGTGGTCAGCGACCCGGAGATCACCCGCTATCGTCCGAAGATTCTGGTTAACGAAGACAGCCTGACGGTCGGCGGTGCCAGTGCCCGTGGGGAGTGGTACAAGACCCGCATGATGGGTGAAGCAAATACCACCGAAATCACCGTCGCGGGCTGGCGTGAGAACGGCATCAGCGGCCCGCTGTGGCAGACGAACCGGCTGGTAAAAGTAACCGACGCCATCCAGCAGCTCGACGTCACCTGGCTGATTAAGACAGTTTCCTTTATGGAAGGCGATCAGGGGCGTCTGACTGTGCTGTCACTGGTGCCGCCTGAGTCGCTGGATATGCCCGAACAGAAAGCTAAAAGTAAGGGTAAAAAGGCGAAGTCTAAGACTTCAGTGGGGGTGACATGGGACTGAAGGAGGTCAATTTTTCCCGCTCTATCGCCGCTATGGGCCGCCGCCTGCGCCTGATGGTGGACCGTGCGCTGGTGCGTATCGTGACGGACAGCCTCGGACGGCAGAACCTGCAGGTGCAGTCGCTGGCCGATGAGACCAATGACGACGTCGAGCGCTTCCAGAACTATGGCTTTTCCAGCGTTCCGCCTGCGGGCTCCGAGGCCATTGTCGTCGCCGTGGGCGGTCGTCGTGGCGGCATGGTGGCCATCGCCGTCGAGGATAAAGGGCGCCGCCCCCGTGGCGGCGAAGAAGGCGACGTTATTCTTTATCATCAGGAAGGCCATATTATTCGTCTGAAAAAGAATGGCGTCATTGAAATAACAGGGAAGACGGTAAATGTGGTTGCCGAAGAGATCTGTGACATTATCGGTAAACAGATAAATATCACCGGCCCCACTTCTTTCAGTGAAGATATTCAGGTTAAGGGAAAGAGCTTCCTTGACCATATTCATAAGGATGGCGACGGTGCTGATACGACTAAACCCTTATGACCATCAGAATAAACTGGCACCTGCCCGCTGGCGGCGACATCGGGATTGAACACAATGGCCTTTCGTTTGACGAGGGCCTTGTTTCTTTGGTGTATATCTGCCTGTTTACTGATGCGCGGGCAGATGAGAGCGACGAAATACCCGACGGCACCGATGACCGTCGCGGCTGGTGCGGTAATTCTTACAGCGATTTTGAGTGGGGCTCAAAGCTCTGGCTGATTGACCGTGAAAAGCTGACCGAAGAGGTCAGGCTCCGCGCAGAGAATTACGCCCGTCTGGCCATGCAGCCGTTATTACGTTACGGCTATGCGCGAAATGCGCAGGTGATTGCCACTATTCCCCGTATTAACTGGCTGGCATTAACCATTATTCTCACCCGCCCGGATAAAACCGAGTTAACCGTCGAAATAAAGAAACGCTGGGAGGCGGTAGAAAATGGCTACATTTAATGTCCCGACGCTCCGCCAGCTGATTCGTGCCGGTATTCAGGATTTAGAGATTGAACTCGACCAGGAATTACCGATTATCGGCGTTGAACGCGCGTTAAATACCGCTTTCAGCGGCGCTTTACGCGACGTATATGATTATCAGACGTGGATTAACAACCAGATTATCCCGTCAGAGCAGTCCGCCGACGAAACCATTATTGATACCGCCCGCTACGAGGGCGTGATACGTAAGGCTGCATCCTATGCCAGCGGCCCGGTTACCTTCACCGGCACAAAGCCGCTGGTGCTCGATACCGAGATGCAGACACAGGACGGTGTGCGCTTCCACGTCACCGCCACCAGTGACCCGTCAGCGGGCAAAATCACCGTCACCGTGCAGGCTGACGAGACGGGCCTCAGCGGCAACCTGATTGCGGGCGACGTTCTGACCCTCATTTCCCCGGTAGCAGGGGTGAACAGCGACGGCGTGGTGGCGGATGCCGGGATTTCCGGCGGCGCGGACGTCGAGTCCGTGGTCGACCTGCTGACCCGCCTGCTGTACCGCAAGCGCAACCCGCCAACCGGTGGCGCACTGCATGATTACGTTATCTGGGCCACCGAACTGCCGGGCATCAGCCGGGCATGGGCCTTTGACTGCTGGCACGGGCTGGGTACGGTGGGCCTTGCATGGGTCTACGACCAGCGCACTGACATTATCCCGACCGGGACCGACCGCGAAGCAATGCAGGTGTACCTGTTCCGCCATCAGGACCCGGCGACCGGGACTTACGTCGGCAAACCCGGCGGTATCGAGGCCTGGCCCATCCCGCTGACGCTTAAGCCGGTACCGCTTAACATCCGCGTCATCCCTGACACTGCGGCCATCCGTTCTGCGGTCACCCTGAGCCTGCAGGCGCTGTTTCGCTCAGTTTCTCCGGGTGACACATTGAAGCTCTCCGCCATCCGCACGGCCATCGGCTCATCGACGGGCGTCACTGACTACGAGCTGGACCTCACCACCAGTCAGGCCAGCGAGAAATACGAGCTGTTAACGCTGGGGGTTATCACATGGCTCATCGTGTAGAGGACTGGCAGGACGTTCTGCAGCAGCTAATGCCTCGCGGTAAAGCGTGGCCACGCGACCAGACGGCGGCGCTGACGTCACTGCTCCGGGGCTTCAGTTCCCGCCTGCAGCTGGCAGAGGCGAACGCTGATTTGCTGGTCACCGAGATGCGCCCGGAGACCACTGACCTGCTGCTGGCTGACTGGGAGGACTATCTCGGTCTGCCGGACTGCAACGCCATCCCGGACGGATTCGACCGTCGCCGCGATGCCGTGGTGGAGAAATATCACCGCAAGGGCGGGCTGGCCACCTGGCAGATTGAGCAGGCCGTGAAGGATGCGCTGGGCTTCACCATTCAGGTGACCGAAATTCTGCCGCATCACGTCATGCGCGACATCATGTATCCGATTTATTCGCACAAATACCGCTACCTGCTGCAGGTGACGGTCACGGATATGCCGATGATCCGCTTTCGCAGTATCAGCAACGTCCTGACGCCGTTAATTAGTTTGCAGGCGCAGATACTGGAATGTTTTTTACGTCGTTACCGACTGGCCGGGCACGATTATGATTTTCTTTACGAGGTTTAATTATGTATCACCTGGATAATGCCTCTTCCGTTCCTGATATGCCCGCCATTAAGCCGGTATTATTTACCGAGCGCCGCTGGTTTACCGAAGGCGGCGACGGTATTCAGCCGAGTTATCCGGGCGCTGACTGGTTTAATGCTATTCAGGCGGAAATGCTGAACGTGCTGGCGCTGGCGAATATCACGCCGGATAAAACGCAGCTGGACCAGTTTGCTCAGGCCATCCGTATTTTCTCCTCGGACTATATGCTGCCGCCGGGTATCCCTCTGGCGTGGCCGGGTGCAACAGCGCCGACCGGCTTTATGCTGATGCTGGGTCAGAGCTTCGATAAAACCGCCTATCCGCGCCTTGCTGTCGCTTACCCATCCGGCGTTCTGCCGGACATGCGCGGCCAGACCATCAAGTTTTTGCCTGCCTCCGGGCGTGCACTGCTGTCCTTAGAAGCCGATGGCGTGAAGCTTCACGCCCACGATGCGACGATCAACAGTACCGACCTCGGCACGAAACAGACGAGCGACGATAACGAGCACTTTCACCAGGGCGGAATGCTCGCGCCGGGGGACGTGTGGGATGATGACTATGTTGTCGGCTCCGACAACGACTCCCGTCGTACCCGCAACAATACCAGTACCGCCCCGGCGCATCACCATACGGTCTACATCGGGCCACATGCTCACACGGCCACGGTGGCCAGCACGGGTAATACCGAAAACACCGTCAAAAACATCGCCTTTAACGCCATCGTGAGGTTAGCGTAATGTCATTTGAATTTTCTCAAAGCCCACAGGCCATCTGGCTTTATCAGTACGATGCCGATGGCGTTTATATTGGTTCCGTCTTTATGACGATCCCGGCGGGCACGGGTCTGCCCGTTAATACCACGCATATTCCTTGCGAACCGGATAAAGGGCAGACCGGTATATTTAAAAATGGCGTCTGGGAATATGTGGAAGATATTCGCGGGACCCGTTACTGGAATATTCGCGGCACCGGCTTTGTTATTTCCGCGCTGAGTGAGTCCATGCCGGAATGGGCTGTGACCATTGAGCCACCGGTCGCTGATGCCGGTTACGTTCTGTTGTTCACCAATGGCCAGTGGTCGCAGGTTGAAGATAAGACCGGTCAGCTTTATTACGAGAGCAACGGGACGAAGCACGTCGTTTCTGATGCGTGGTTCACCCTGCCAGAGGGCTGCACGTTCGTCGCCCCGCCAGAAGAAAAACCAACGTTCGTCACCCGCTGGAACGGCACCGAATGGATTTACCTCAAGGACCTGCGCGGCCAGCTTGCCTGGAATACTGAAACTCACGAATCAACGACGATACTGGAGGTTGGCCCTGTTCCTGACGGTTACACCCTCAAAATGCCGGGCCAGTTTGATGAGTGGGATGGCTCAGCCTGGGTGAAAAATGAAGAGGCCGAGCGGGCTTACCTTATCGCTCAGGCTGACCGTCAGAAGACTAAGCTGCTGTCTGCGGCATCTGAGCCGATTTCACTGCTGAGCTATGCCGTCAGCAGCGGTCAGGCCACTGACGAAGAAGCTGCGCAACTGGCTCGCTGGGAGGCGTATCGCCTCGCCGTCAGCCGCGTGGATACCACTGCAGCTGATATTGTCTGGCCCGAGAAGCCGTAAGGAGTCGCTATGTACCATCTCGACAACACCAGCGGCGTCCCGGAGATGCCAGAGCCGAAAGAAACGCAGACAATTTCTACCCGTTGGTTTGGGGAAAGCCAGGAGCAAGGCGGGATAAGCTGGCCCGGCGCAGACTGGTTTAACGTGGTACAGGCCGAATTACTGAATCTGCTGGCGGCAGCAGGTATTGAGCCTGAAAAGCACGCCTATGACCAGTTGAGTAAGGCCATTCCTGTTCTTGGTGATGCCGTAATTCGCCAAAATCTGGGCTCAGGCGACGAGGGTATGGGAGACTATTTACTTGCTGCAAAACTGACAGTGGACGGCGCCGTTCATAGAACTCAGCATGACAAAAACGCTGAGTCGATGAGCCTTATGGATTTTGGAGGAGACAGAGACGCAGTTAACCCGCTGGGCATTGAAGCCGAGGCCAGGGCCCGCGCAACCTCTTTGCGCATTCCCTATCTCGGATATGACCAGTATCTGCTGCCGAACATGGGGGCTAAGCTCTTCAAATACTGCGATGGCCCGTACGACCGTTCAGTAGTCATGGCTCTGCGGAACCAGTTAAGCCCGATGGCCGGTGAACCTCAGTCATCAATATCAGGCTTTGCCACATCAGCCGACTTATCGAAAAACCCTGAGCGTGCTCAGTCTTTGCTGTACGGACACCTTGTAGGGCAACCCACACTGCTGACGAGTTCAAATACCGTTTTTTCCGCCGACAGCGTCACGTGTACCGATTTGCCCGGGGATATTATTTCTGAGGTATGTGCCAAACAGGTTATTAATGTCGTTGACTCAGATACCAGTGTTGGGTCATGGACAACATTTGTTTTGGGTATAGTGGGCACAACGATATATATCGAAGATACCTGGTATAAGGCCGGAAGTAATGGAACTGTTACAGGTGTTCCAACTGACGGCTCAATGATGAAGTTAGTTCCCAGCAATAAAATATTTGGCAGGAACTTTATTGTCTCACTAAATGAAGACTCAGACGCTTCTCAGATGGTAGGGGAAGAGTTAAATCTGAGAAACAACAAAGCGGCCGCTGCGGGTAGCGGGTACGGTCAGGACGTCATCAGTAATGGTTTGTACAACATTATGAACGCATTTCAGGCAAGGGGTAAGTCGTTATTTGGATTCCGCAATTATGCTAACCACTCAGACGGTGCTAGCGGATATGGCTTTGCAAACACACCATCTGTAGGGAATAGCTTTTATGGATTTTATGACGTCAATTCCACGAACGGGCTTTATGTCTGGACGAATCAGTACGGCGTAACGATAAAAAATCCCCAAAGCCAGGCACTGAGAGTCATTGATAACAGCAACAACTTCATCACCGGCCTGGACGAAACCGGCTCATGGCAGATCCCAAAGGAGTACTCAACTACAACAGTTATCGGGGCGACCGTATCCAGTTTTGCGGGGGTAACATTTGCCACACCGGCGGCCGCTGGTGATGCCATTATTATGCCAACACGCATGAAAAACAAAAAACTCAAAGTTAAAAATTTGAGCGCAACGTACGCCCTGACGCTGACTGGCCCCTTTGAATTTGGCGCAGGCTCATTCAGCATCCCTGCCCGTGGCGGAGTGATATTAGAGACTGACGGCACATACTGGTACATCCTGGCTAAATACACCGCATAAGAGGTTTATATGACAATTTCAGTTTCAAAGAGCATAGAGCGCCATACCACATATATGGGGTTTGGCGCCCCCTATGCTTCCAATGTTGATGTCGTACTGAGCATTGACGTTATCAGCGCTGAAGTAATCGACTCCGCGAATAATATCGCCAACGCCGTGCACACGATTAAATTTGATATCGACAGTGGGGTTTATCTCGAACGGGTTGAACAGTTTAATTTTGAAGATGAAGACGACCTCGTTTCCGAGGCCGAGGCGTTCCTGACTAAATTCTACGGTGAATAAAAATGGCGAATAAAGAAGAATTACTGAAAAAGAGCAAGCGCGAAGTTGAGCTTGAAATCGAGTTGTATTCCACCCGCAATGCGCTTCTCAATGCTCACATGCAAAGGCTCTCACGAGACAAAGAGGAAAACGATAACCAACTCGCCGAAGCAAAGCTGGCGCTGGTACTCATCAGGAAGGAAGAGAATAAGGCGGCGAAGGGCGGAGTCAAAAAACTGACACAGGAGCAGGCGTTAATCATCTCTGGTTTTACCGGTTATCTGGCATGCAGCGCAGAAACGGTAAAGGCCGATGTGGAGAAGCGTCTGGGTGAGCCAATGGGAGATATTACGTTGGCTGCCGTGGGGCAGGATAAAATCAGCGCCCTGTACAAAGATGATTACGCAAAGCTATGCCCATACGCGCACCCGGAAAGCGACAATAGGCTGACCGACGAGCAGGCCATTATCGTTACAGGTTATACGGGAATGCTTCTGGGCGACGTTGATAAGTTCTATGCTGACCTTGAAAAGCGCCTTGGCCGGAAAATCGTTAATTCTGAACTACCGTCAATCGGGCAGGAGAAGATCAGCGAACTGTACAGGGAAGATTTTCGGGCGCTGGCAATTTAAGCCCTTTCTGTTGGCCACGGACTGGCCCAGTCGATTTTTATACCCTCAACTAACGCCGAGATATTTGGTATCAAAAATCTTTATTCAATGGCACTGACTGGCGTATCAAATCTTTTTTAAATCAGTATCAAATTTTTTCGCGCGCTA
>NZ_CP170104.1:0-72255 GCF_050058015.1 Klebsiella sp. WOUb02 | reverse complement strand
CGTCTAAACGAGTTTCCGTTCTTCTTCTAAATCAGTAAAAGTTGAACTTACGAACACCTGGTAACATTTATCCATTTCTATTCCTTAAAAAAGGAAGGGGCGTTAAGCCCCTTTAGTCAACATTAAGCAGCCTGACGGTAGGAATCACGAACGCCATCACGATAACCATCAGCAAATGCGGCTTGAGGGCTTTTATGACGAACAGTTCCAGCCTGGCTATCAGGGAGGATCGCCAAGTCTACCCAAACTTGCCCTGAGCGGGCTAAACCTGCCCGATAACCTTGATCATAAGCGCATCCACAACATTTATGGCGACCGTCGCCGCCTTGATCATGCGGTAAGCTGATGAAACGAGAGTTGTAACGGTGTGCTTGTTTACATATTGCCATGTGTTAGTCCTTAATAAACATTAACTCAAGGGTTTACATGACCAACCAAGCCTGGCACAATCAAGTCGACAAAAATGATGGTGAGGCTAACAATCGTTATGAGTCTGCAAACTCATGGTCGTCATGCTTCATAAGCCGGATTCGTGAAAATGAACCCGGTTTTTTTATGCCTATAAATTGGGCATGGGCAATACATGTAGTTGCTTAAATCTATCTGCCAACTACATAGGCAATATTCTAAGAAGGATTCTTTTGAGTACAAGAGTTGATTTTGACGCTAATTTGAGGTTGCGGAAGCATAATAAATACGAAATCGACGCCCAATAAGGCCTAGCGGATATGTCAAGAAACTCAAAAAAAAATATGTAAAATTGATCGAGTGATTGCGGATTACTCCAACGGATGTGAACTTTCGCGGCCTGAAAACGCTCAATCATCGGGTGGTTACCATACGAAATACTGCTGACGTTATGGGCTTTTCGCTGTTGCATGCAACATATAGTTAACATTTGTATCTGTTAACCTTTGAATGTATCTCTGACTTTTAGAACAGAGATGGGCTTTCTAATTATTCTGGCGGTTTTTAAATAGCTTATATGGACACCTATCCGATGCAGGACAAGCCTGTCGGCCGTACCATCTAGTCACGTTCATGCATACCTCTGAGTTACCTTACATTTCGGCGCCTGAACATATCAATGTGACCACATTAGCGATACCACAATTAAAACGACCACCTAAGTGTTACCACTCCTCATCAAACTCAATGACTTCACTCCTTGAGCGCAATCCCTGATAATGAGAAAAAATAGATGAGGGGGACCTGATGAGATCCGAAGAACTCTATCAACATGCTGTCAGTCTTCTTTCGCGCAAGGACTACAGCAACAACGGAATGCGCAGGGCCTTGCACCATTTGTCAGATGACGGAATGACGGTTGAAGAGGTTATTGTCCGCCTTGGTGACAACAACTATCTTAACGACCAGCGGATGGCGGAAAATATGGTCTCACGTCTGCTGCGAAAACAGTATGGTCCGCTCCGGATCAGACTGGAGCTTCGGCAGAAGGGCATAGAACAGGATGTCGCGGATAAAGCCATCAGCGACAGCGGTGTTGACTGGTTCCAGATGGCCTCTGACAGCCGGACAAAAAAATTCGGTGATGAGCAGCCCGCAGACGTTAACGAGAAAATACGACAGATGCGGTATCTTCAGAGTCGCGGGTTTACGATGGATATGATTAACGAAGCCATGACTTCACAGGCGGACTGACGGGTCTGATTCTGTGCCGGTTTTCAGTGCGTCTGTTTGTTAAGCGGGTCCGGTATATCACAGATAAAAGATGCTTCCGGCGGCGCTCCCTCATTGATAGCAGGGCGTTTGATTAGCGTCAGAAAATGTGGTGATACCGTCCACCGGCCACCTGTTTCAGAGTGTACAGAGACCGTTTTTTTATTGAGGCGGATAATAACGCCGGCGATTTCCCTGCCGTCATTGTCGATGAAACTCACAACGTCCCCCAGCCGAAACTGAGTCATGTTCTGCTGGGCACGCTGCTGTTGCAGTATCCGAAGGCGCTCCACAACACACTGATTCAGCGCGAGGAGTTCACTTTCGCTCAGCGTGTTGACCAGTTCCTGAACCGTGCGCGGTTTCAGCCCGGATTTTCCGTGATATCCTGGATTGCGGGACATGTCATTTAAGTCCATTGCTGATGTATCTGGCCTCACACTTTATCACAGCCAGCTTATTTTATAAGAGCAAGTATCTTCCGTCGCTGCCGGGGAACACTTACCGTACGAAAACGAACGGTAAGAGATAAGCATCTGTCTGAAAAATCGATTCGAAGACAATAGTGTCCGATAAATGCCATTTTTCGATTAAAAATACACCGTTTTAAGGTTTTTTCTTTTTGTCTAATATATTTCTATATATCAGATAGTTACTTCACTAACGTACGTTTTCGTTCCGTTGTCCTTCCGACCCTAGCCTTCAAACCCCAGCATAACGCCCGATATCGGTCACTGATGACTGTATTTAAGGCGAATTCTTAAAGCATTTTTTAATTTACATGCCACGCTTGTCTGTGAAGTCAGGACTTATAACCTTAACGAGGATTTTGTATGAAAAAGACAGCCATCGCATTCTCTGCATTTCTGCTGGCCACTCCAGTGCTCGCCACTACCACCCATGCTACTGACAAAACGGTCGCCACAGCAAACGAGAGCGCGAACACCGCAAAGGAGAAACTGCATCAGGCGCAGAATGAAGGTGAAGAGCTGAAACTGAAAGCAAAACATGCTGCGGAAGGAGAAAGCAACAGCACCGGCAGCAAAATCAGCGAAGGTACCCAGAAAGCCTGGCATAAAACCAAAGAGGGCACCGAAAAAGGCTGGGATACAACCAAAGAAGGGGCTGAGAAGGGATGGAACAAAACCAAGGAAGGGGCTGAATCACTTAAAAAGAAAGTAACCGGATAACATAATTTACTGCCCGGAAGCCGCCGGCCGATACTGGCGGATGATTTTGCCTGCAGCAGTCTGGTGTGTATTTTGCGACATTACAGATGCAACTGCTCAGACGTCGGAAATTGCCGCTTCCTCAGATACCTGGCATTTATACGCTATTTTTACCGGTTCATGATTAAGATATTCATCATGAACAGTAACAGAGGCAATGAAAAATGGGATTATTAAGTTTTGTGAAAGAGGCGGGCGAGAAAATTCTGGATGCCGTTTCTGGCGGAAGTAAGGAAGATCAGGCTGAAAAGCTGAAAAAACATATTGGTAGTCTTAACCTTCCCGGAGCTGAGAACGTCAGTATTGCTGTGGCGGAAGATGGTAGCGCGACGGTAACCGGCGATGTCGGCTCACAGGAAGATAAGGAAAAAATTCTGGTGGCCGTAGGTAACGTGGCTGGGGTCGGGCAGGTCAATGACAGCGTTACTGTCACGCAGAGCGGAGCAGAAAGCCGCTATTACACGGTGAAATCCGGTGACACCCTGAGCGCCATTGCGAAAGCAATGTATGGCACAGCCAGTGACTATCAGCATATTTTTGAAGCCAATAAACCGATGCTGACACATCCCGATAAAATCTATCCGGGGCAGGTGCTGATTATTCCTGCAGGTAAGCCGTGAATCCGGGTGTATCAGCAATATTTTTAAGGAGTCTGTAATGGGGTTATTAGAGATAATTGGCGGCATGTCTGACGGGCAGCCAGGTAAAGCTGAACAGCTTCAGACGATCATGACCTGGATTGAGCAGCAGGGCGGGATTCAGGGCATAATGGAAAAATTCCGCAATGGCGGCTTAGGTGAAATCGTCGAATCATGGATTAGCCAGCAGAGTAACATCCCGGTGAGCAGCGAGCAGATCACCTCGGTATTCGGTTCGCCTGCACTTCAGGAGCTCGGGGCGAAACTGGGCATCGATCCGCAAACTGCTTCGGCACTGATTTCTGAATACCTGCCAAAAATCGTCGATGGTCTCTCGCCACAGGGCGAAACGGCGGCTCAGGGTGATCTGGTTTCCGCAGGGCTTAATCTGCTGAAAGGTAAATTATTTGGTTAAAGGCCTGCCGTTAAAGCATTGCTCCTAAAAAAGTCGGGGCCTGAAGTGCCACCTCCCGGGTAGTTGGCCTGCAGTGCAGCTACCCGGAAATGGTCAACCGGAGCGGGGTCAGTCCAGTTCAGATACGCTCGCCCTGAGTCTGATTTATTCAACAAAACCATTTCTTACTAGAAATATCCTAAAAGCTGAATAATAATCCCCGATCAACAGACCAGCGGCGAAGACTGATGACACAGGATCGTTGTGTATTTCAGTACATTTGATGTTTTACCTTCCGGGACTCGATCTTATGGCCGATAAAGGCAAGGATCTCACAGCATTATATCTTTCCGAACGTAAACGACTGGAGCGTCAGATAGACCGCAAAGTGGGCTGTCGCAGCACGGCCAGCGATCTGGTGCAGGACATTTTTCTGCGGTTGTGGGAAAAAGCCGTAGAGTGGAAAGGAGATTCTGCTGCCTATTTAAGCCGCTGCGCGCGCAACGCCGCCATCGATCATCTGCGCGCCGAGAAAACCCGCGAAGCGTATTTGAAGGGCGTGCTGTCAGACCCGTTTTTCGAGCCTCCCCTGTCGCCGCAGGAGATCCTTACCGCCGAGCAGAATTTCCGCCATATCGAAGAGGTGCTGGGTTCTCTGCCGGAAAAAACACGCCATATCTTTCTTCTGAACCGTGTTCACGGCCGCAGTTTTTCTGACATCGCCTGTGTTATGGGGATATCATCTCGCGCGGTGGCAAAGCATATGGCACGAGCAGTTTCCGCATGTGAAGTCGCATCCGCGAATGGAGTGAAAAATGTCGATTAAATCGATTTCTGGTGATGCTACAGTCCGTGCAAAAGCACGTCGTTTGTTTCTGGCTATGCAAAACTCTCCGTCGCGTCGTCAGAAGGCCGCCTGCGGTAAGTGGCGTGATGCGCATCCGGCGCACGAAGAAGCCTGGCAGACGATTGAGTCAGCCTGGCAAGACAGCGCTGCACCGGGTCAGCAACTGGCAGAAAAAGAGGCAAATGTGCTGTCCGGCTATCTGGCGGAGATGGGCAAAAACCGGACGCGAAAGGCGACACGTCGCCGCGTTAGCTCGGCCATTGCGTTGTGCATGATGCTGGTGATGCTGACTGGTCTGTGGCTGAAAAATCCATCGTGGATACAGAATTTATCTGCCGATCAGGTGGCGGCAAAAGGTGAGCGGCGCGAGGTTCTGCTGGCCGACGGTTCGAAAGTGCTGTTGGATGCCGATAGTGCCTTCGGCGTCGATTTCACCCCGTTCGCTCGCCGTATTCATCTGCTGCGTGGCGGGGCTTTTTTTGATGTGGTTCCTTCAAAAACTCCGTTTATTGTTGATACCCACGCGGGCAGCGTTCGTGTACTGGGTACGCAGTTTGACGTGCGCCTGCAGGAGAACAGTGGTGTGGTGACGCTGGCGCGCGGTAGCGTAGCCGTCAGCAGCAAAGGCCAGCCGCAGCCAACGATGATTAAACCCGGGCAACAGGTGGCGTTCAGCCCGAACGGGGTTTCTGCCCCGGCCAGTGTAAACGTTGAGGATGCAATGGCGTGGCACGGTGGTCGCTATATTTTCTATCGCGCGCGACTGGGAGATGTGATGCGCGAGTTGGAGCGCTATCGACCGGGCCGGGTGGTGATTCCATATTCTGCGCTGGCGAATCAGCGGGTCACCGGCAGTTTATCCCTTGCCGACACCGACAAAGCGCTGGACTCGTTACAGGCCAGCATCGGCTTTCGCATGCGGAAAGTGACCAGTTATCTGGTGATAATCACGCCATAAGCTTGATTTATAGTTGTTTATGATTTTTCCGTAAAAAAATTTTCGTTTTCAGGTTCAGTGGTGCACCTGCTGATGCGTGATCGTAGTGATAATAAATATCATTTCCGTTTAATTGCGATCGTCTTATCGGATATAGGGCACTTTAATGAACAACAAGAAAGTTCGTCGCGCTGGCTATGTATTAGCCTCTGCACTGCTGGCAGGTACCGGTGCAACGGGTACGGCGGTGTCCGCCGTACAGCAACCTCAGGTTCAGCAGTTTAGTTTTACTATTCCAGCAAAGCCGCTCACCCAGGCCGTCAATGAGATTGGCAGGATTGCCGGTCTTTCCGTGGTGTTCCCTGAAGACACGGCGATTGAAGGGACAGGCAGGCCGGTGCAGGGCCGGATGAGTGTTAAGCAGGCGCTGACCATTCTGCTGAGCGGCACCGGGATGGGTTACTCCTTCAGCAACGACAGTACCGTACAGATTTATCGGCTGCCGCCGGAGCTGGCTGCTGATGCCAGTACCATAGTTGTCATAGCCTCGGCTAACGGCAGGCTCGGGCCGGTGAACGGCTATGTTGCCAGCAACAGCACCGCGGGGACAAAAACCAACACGCCGCTGATGAAAAACCCGCAGTCGGTTAGCGTGATCACCCGCGATCAAGTGGATATGCAGGGGGCACAGAACCTGACCCAGACGCTTCGCTATTCAGCTGGGGTCTCGGCGGAAGTGCGCGGATCGGCATCACGCTACGATCTGCCCTATATTCGTGGCTTTGGATCGCCTACCGATAGCAACCAGTATCTTGATGGACTGCGTCTGCTGCGCGGGGGCGGCTACGTGATTCCGCAGATTGAAACCTTCGGCATTGAGCGCATTGAGTTTCTCAAGGGGCCTTCCTCGACACTGTACGGTGGAGTGAATCCCGGCGGGCTGGTTAATGCGGTATCTAAAGCGCCATCCAGCGAAGCGCAGAACTCGGTAGAGTTCCTCTACGGCAGCCACAAGCGCATGCAGTTGGGGCTCGATTCCACCGGGCCGCTGGTCGACGATAATTCCCTCCTGTACCGGGTGATTGCCCTTGGCCGGCAATCGAATACCCAGGTGGTTAACACTAAAGAAGAGCGGCTTTTCGTTGCGCCGTCGCTGACCTGGATACCCGATGTCAATACGTCTTTTACCCTCAGTATGAGCTATCAGCGCGATCCAGAAGGGGGCTACTACGGGGTTATACCGACGGTTGGCAGCCTGTGGTCCAGTCCGGCTGGGCAGATCGCCCGTAATTTTAACGATGGCGATCCGGAATATGATGAGTTCAGCCGCACACAAACGGCGGTGGGCTATCAGTTTGAACACCGTTTTAACGACACATGGACGGTGCGCCATAATCTACGTTACCTCGATCTGACCACAGTGACCAAAAGCGTCGTGACTTCTGCGCTGGCCACCGACGGGCATACTATTTCCCGCTATGCGCTGGGCACTGATGAATCTCTGCGGGGGATAACGTCCGATCTGCAACTACAGGCGGAATTTGATACCGGGCGCTTTTCACATACCACCATTACCGGATTCGACTATCAGGAGTCCTCATGGCGGCAGATCCGCGACTACGGTGCGGCACCGTCTATTGATTATCTCAATCCGGTTTACGGTGTAGCGACCAACCTGGCGCTGTCTCGGATCACCAATCAGAAACAGCACATCACCCAAGCCGGGTATTATCTGCAGGATCAAATCGAGCTGGATAACTGGACTCTGGTGGCGGGAGGGCGCTACGACACCATGCGCACCCGTATCGATAACTATCTCAGCGCCTCGCACAGCGTTCAGGATGATGAAGCAGTAAGTGGCAAGATCGGCCTGATTTACAACTTCGATAACGGCGTTGCGCCGTACGTCAGCTATTCCACCTCATTTTTGCCGGTGACTGGCACCGACAAAAACGGTAACGCTTTTAAGCCCAATACCGCACAACAGCATGAGGTTGGTGTGAAGTTTCAGCCACCCGGTCTGGATGCGCTGTTTACCCTCGCCTGGTTCGATATTACTCAGAAGAATGTGGTGACCTACGCTAACGCGCTGACCTCGTATCAGACCGGGGAACAGCGCTCGCGCGGGCTGGAGTTTGAAACCAAAATAGCGGTCAGCGATAACATTAATGTGACTGGCGCCTTCACCTATACCAGAGCAGAAGTCACCAAGAGCCTGGCGGCTGATGCCGGTCAGCGGCCAATCGGTATCCCGGATTACACCGCCTCGCTGTGGGCCGATTACACCTTCCGCAGTGGTCTGATGCAGGGGCTGACCGTCGGCAGCGGTGGGCGCTACGTGGGAGAAACGGTGGGGGGCTATTCACCGAACGTCTATAGCACCAGTGCCGTTCGCCTAGATGCGCCGGGCTACGCGGTGTTTGATACGGCGATCGGCTACGACTTCGGCAAGCGGTTTGGCAACCTCAGCGGTTTAAGTACTCGCCTGAGCGTCAACAATCTGTTTGATAAAAGCTATGTCACCTGCCTGTCCAACAACTTCTGTAACTACGGCAACGAACGTGTGGTGAACCTGTCTGTGAACTATCGCTGGTGAGGCCGTTGACGGTAATGGAACAACATACGTGTCGATCACCCGCCGGCAGCGGACAGCTGGCGGTACTGCTGGCAATCAGCGCGCTGTATATCGGCTTCGGTATGACCATGGGGCTAATCCAGGGGGGATTCCCGGCCATTATGCGAGCGCAGGGGATGAGTCTGGGAGCAGTAGGCTGGCTATATGCGCTTTACCTGCCGCTGGGCATGGCGTTTCTGTGGTCGCCGCTGGTTGATCGCTGGCGGCCGCCATTTCTGGCGGTGGAGTTGGCGTGGATAGTGCCGATGCACTGGCTTCAGCGCTGGTAGTGGCTGCAGTCGCTCTGATGCAGGGGGCCGACTTGCGCCTGCTGTTTGCCATGGGGCTTTTTGTCGCCTTCGCGATGGCGACGATGGATATTGCGCTGGATGCCCTGGCGGTGGTGCGCATCGAAAGTGCCTGGCGACCGCGTGCGGCAGCCTGCAAGTTGGCGGCGCTGTCCATCGGCGCGATGATCGGCGGCGGGGCGTTTGTGGTACTATTCCAGCGCTTTGGCTGGGCAACTATCTTCCTGTGCTATGCCGCCAGTCTGCTGCTGTTGATCGTGCCAATGTTGCTGGTCAGCAAAACGAAGTCGGGAGCGGCTCCGCCGCCCGCATTACCGCAAAAGAAAGCCAGCCTGCGGCGACTGCTGCGTAATCCGCTGCAATGTAGGCGGCTGGTGCTGTTGACCCTGACCTGCTGCGTCATCTTCCCGCTATCGGCGCTGAATCGCCTGATGCTGATCGACATGCAGGTGTCGATGGAGGTGATCGGCGGAGTGGTTGGCACGCTGGGGCCGGTCACCATGCTGATTACCGCTGGGATCGCCGCGCCGCTGATGCACCGGTTCGGTTTGCCATGCGCAATCTGGCTGTTTACCGCGCTGGCGATCTTAGCCCTGGCGGCGATGGTGGCGGGCTATTCGCTGGAACTGCCGTGGCTGGCAATAACCGGTGCGGTAACCATGGGCGCGGCGGTCGGCGGAATTTATGTTGTGCTCAGCGCCCGTATTCTAGGCTGGTCGCGTGGGGAACAGCCCGCGACCGACTACGCCACTTATTATGGCGTCGGGCGCTTTGTCAGCACCCTGGCCACTATCGGCTTTGCGCAGATGGTGTCGCTGATAAGCTGGCCGCTCTTTTATTTGTGCGGTGTGCTGGCGCTGCTAGCAGTGATGGCATTACTGCGCAGTTCCGTAGAAGAAAAGGAAACAGAACATGAGTGATAAGAGTGCTTACACCGGTGCTGAGCCGGATGCCGAAATTTTTGATATCAGCCACTGGCCGATCATTTTTATCCGCTTTCCGCAGTTGGGTATGCCGGACAGAACCAATCGCCTGCTAAACGGCCTGACCGATTTTCTGCAGCAGCAGCAGCGGGTGGTGTTTGTCTGGATACCGGCGCGGCACGGGCACGATCGCGAACCGAACGAAGAGGAGAAACAAGCCAGCGGCTGGGTAAAGCAGTATAAAACCGAGCTGCGTGACTGGTGCGCGGGCTACGTTTATCTGACCAACGATGCGGAAGTACGTGCCAGCCTCAATGTGCTGTTCCCGAAACTAAAGAAGATGATGCCGTTCCCGAAAATCCTGGCGGATGATCGGGAAGATGCCTGCGCGAAGGCGCAAGAGTTTCTGGCTTTGCCGGTGAAACAGGACTGATCATGCAAAACCCGCTATCCAGACCGCCGGGACTTCATCTGTATTAGCTCAGATTTGACCTGACACGCCTATGGCACAGAGCCAAATCTAATCTGACAGGCAGCTCAGTGCCAGAAGCAACAGAGGCTTTAACATAGCCTGCTATTTTGGATATGAAACTCTGTGTTAAGCCAGTTAGCAAAAGCCATAATTCGTTTTTTGAAATCGGCCACGTCGGCGTGAGGCTCATGACTTGCTGCCAATAAGTAATCCATAACCTCAGCTTTATCTGGATATCTGGCATTGAGCTTAATACTGTGTTCTTCAAGTGTTTCCGGCCAGTCTTTATGGGGTCAGTTTGGATATCGAAAATTATTGTACGTTAAGGCTATTTTTTGACCTTTCGACTTTAGCTGGCCGCAGCCGACGAAACTTACCGGAAGCCGGTACTCGGTTGCTTTTCCAGATATAATCGCCTGTCAGATTGATGTGCTCCCAGCCCAGCGGGGACAAATGCGACAGCAGTTGCTCGTTGATCTTCACCCCTTTACGCTTCAGGGCATCGACCGCTCTTTCCATATAGACGGTATTCCACAGCGAGATAGCTGCCGTCAGCAATGTCAGCCCACTGGCACGGTAGCTCTGATTTTCCGGTTTTCTGTCCCTGATTTCTCCCAGCCGGTGCATAAACACCGCTCGCGCCAGCGCATTACGGGCTTCTCCTTTATTCAGTCCCGCCTGTACCCGCCGACGAAGTGCCGGATCGCGGAACCAGTCGAGCATAAACAGCGTTCGTTCAATACGGCCAATTTCCCTCAATGCTTTGGCCAGACCGTTTTGCTTGGGATAGCTGGCAAGCTTTTTCAGCATCAGTGATGCCGTCACGGTTCCCTGCTTTATCGAGGTCGCCAGACGCAGCACTTCACGCCAGTGAATTTCGATCTCTTTCAGATTCAGGCTGGTCGTTGATATCAGTGACTGAAGCGCCGGGTACTGGTCCGCTTTCCCTTTGATAAACAGCTTCTTGTCGTGGAGGTCCCTGATTCGCGGACAGAACGCAAATCCCAGCAGGTGCATCAGGGCAAAGACATGATCGGTGAAACCCGCGGTATCGGTGTAATGTTCCCTGATTTCCAGGTCGCTTTCGTGGTACAGCAAGCCATCGAGCACATGGGTTGAATCCCTGACCCGACTGATTATGCAGGTGTAAAACGGGCTGTATTGATCCGAAATATGGGTATAAAACTGACGTCCGGGCTCCTGCCCATATTTCGGATTAACCTGCCCTGCGTAGCGGCCTGAGCTACCTGTTCTGAAATTCTGTCCATCTGATGATGATGTTGTCCCGTCTCCCCAGAATGCCGCCAGTGGCCTTTTCCCCTGCGCGTTTACCAGCTCTGCAAGGGCGGCTGAATAGGTTTCGTCGCGGATGTACCATGCCTGAATATCTTCGAGTGATGATTTGGTGCTCCCGGGGCAGGCTTCTGCCATTTTGGTCAGGCCGAGATTGATGCCATCCGCAAGAATGGTGGTGAGAAGCAGGCGGGTATCGGGACGGGTTATGTCATTTTTTATATGCGAAAAATGTCGGGTAAACGTCGTCCAGCTGTTTACCTCGTCGAGAATTTCCGTGATCTTAGGGCGCGGTAGCATGCTGTAAACCAGCTCTGCCAGCGGTGAAACCTGCACCGGAACGCAGTTATCCAGCGGGGTGACTTTTACGCCCTTGTCAGATATTTCCACATCGGGCAGTTCACCGATGGCTGCCATGGCATTGACCTCTTCAAGCCGGGACTGGAGCAAGGTCATACGGCTGTCAATGTACTCATTATAATCAGCAGATACTGTCAGCGGCAGCGCCGGAGTGAGTTTGTCAAAGTCCTTTTCGGGAATGAGGTAATCATCAAAATTTTTGTAGCGACGTGAACCTTTAACCCAGATGTCCCCGGAGCGCAACGCCCCCTTAAGCTCGCTGAGCGCACAAAATTCATAGTACTGCCGGTCAATACCCGCAGGTGTAATTACCACCCTGCGCCAGCTTTCGGGGACAAACTCAAGCGGCGCTGTCACAGGAACTTTACGTGACTGCTTTCGGTACATATCCTTGATCACAACCAGCGCATCAGCCAGAGGTTGCGCTGCCGGGGTGGCGACTAACTGTAAAGTGGACAACATGCGCGGGGCATATTTCCGTAATGTGCTGTATTTCTCAGTAATAATATGCAGCGGGTCAAAATTATTTTTTCTGGCGAGATGGCGTGTTTCCTCCAGACTGGCGACAAATTCCGGCCATGGGAGTATGTTTTCTATTGCGAGCCATGGATCACCACCGGAATCACGCGCATCAGACAGTGCCTGACCGACATCGATGTACTGCCTCAGTTTTGACTGGATCAGCTTGCCGGTCTGCTGAAGGCGCTCAGTCTGTGTTCTTTTGGCTTTGCTGAAAAGACTGTTCAGCATGCGCTCATGCAGCTCAATTACTTCATCTGTCAGTGTGGCTCTGGCTTCTTCCAGCACGCACACCAGGATGGCATGACGCCGGACTGCTGAAAATCGGGTCAAATCCCGGCTGCTCATTTTTCGGCCTTCCCTCGCCAGTTTCAGCAACCGGTTCTGGTGAATGGTACGATCTATACCTTCCGGTAATGCCAGCGATTCAATGCTACTGAGCCGATCAAGATGTTGCAGCACGTTCTTACCATTGATTTTACCCGGCGGTTGCAGAAGCCATGTCAGTCTGGAAGACTGATTATCTGATGACTCAAGTAAACGATCCAGAGCATCCCTGTGAGCCTGAGTTAACGGGGCATTCAGGGTCTGGAATACGATTTTATCGCCGCCTGCCATGGCCTCCGCACAGGTACGCTCTACGACATCAATCGCGGGGATTATCACGTTATTCTGCCGGAGCCAGAGCAGTAACTCTTCGGCCAGGAGAATGCCTTTATCGGTGCGCGTCGCCATCGACAACAGGTGCGTAATACAGTCCTGCTGTATTTTGCCGGTGAACGCCTTTACGCCAAGATAGCGGTAGAGTTCGGTTAAATGCTCGCGCCGGGTCGTATCCCTGCCGGAAAGGTAAGCAGGCCAGAGATCCCCGGTAAGCTTTAGCCTGCTGGCGATATGCTTCAGCAGCGCATCAGAGGGTGGGATTTTTTTATCCGGGGCAAAGCCGACATTTTTCAGATAGCAAAGAAGGACGGCAAAACCAAAACGGCTGGCGGGTTTACGGTGGGCACTGATGAGTGCCAGATCATGTTCACTGAAATACGCCATTCTGGTCAGTGTTAACTCATCGTCCGGTAATGCCAGTAATGCTTCTCTTTCCGACAGAGAAAGAATCTGCCTCCTTGCCATATAGTTTCCCTCATAAATTATCCGATGTGGTTTTTTAACAAAAATGGTTATCGCATTAGGGTACACCCTGACGCCATAACCAAAACATGACGGCACACAATGAATGACATAACCTATATGCGATATATTAAATGCAATAACTTAAATGCGATAATGTGGTGGAAAAATGTTCATCAGAGCTTATTTAAGGGCGTCGACGGAAGATCAGTTCGCCGATCGGGCAAAAGAGATGCTGGAGCAGTTTGTTCAGGAGCGGGGGCATAAAATAGCCAGTTATTACAGGGAAAATATCAGCGGGACAAAACTTGATCGCCCTGAGCTGGGGCGCTTACTGATGGACAGTCACCACAATGATATTCTGCTGGTCGAGCAGATAGACCGCCTGACCCGTCTGAGCAACAGCGACTGGATGACGCTGAAAAAGCAGATCGAGCAACACGAGCTGCGGATTGTGAGCCTGGATGTGCCCACCTCATGGCAGGCGCTGTCAGATAAAGACCCTTCGCAGGCAGACCCTGTCACCCGCGCCGTGATAACCGCCATCAACAATATGCTTATCGATCTGATGGCCGCGATGTCGCATAAGGACTGGCTGAGTCGCCGCCAGCGACAAAAACAAGGTATTGAACGGGCGCATACACTGGGTAAATATCGGGGGAAGCAGGCCGATCATGAGCGGCATCAGAAAGTTATGTACTACCGGCAGGTTAAGAAACTGAGTATCCGCGAAACAGCTGATGCTACAGGTTACAGTTGTTCTCAGGTCTGTCGCATTCAGGCCCTTTACCGACAGGCAGTAAAACATTAAGAATAACGGATGTTATGGGGATCAGAAGATTCTGTGATGGGATGAAATGGAGTTATTCATCGTCTTCTATCTTCAGTACATAAAGGAGACAATTTCTACAGTGCCATATAAATGTTGTGCATTTCTCCATACCACCACCGTTGCGGGAACCCATATCATTACAGGTTCCCGGGGAATAATGTCACCAGTAGTTCAGCGGTGTGACAGGCTGTACAGCCAGGCTGTCAGCGCACAGACGGTCAGGACCAGTCCCAGTTGTTGTACCATGCCGGTAAGCCCCAGCATGCTGCCCAGCAGCAGATAGTAGCTTAATCCGAACAGAGCCCCGGCCGCGCCGGCCTGCTCGCGATAATGGCGCAGGGCCTGACTCAGCACGTTGGGTATCGCAATGCCATAGGCAACCACCACCCCGGCCACCGGTACAAGTATCCACGCAGAGTGCTGTAACCACCAGGCCGCAACACCGGACAGCAGCGCCAGAGTACAGGCACAACGTACCAGCTTCTCCGGCGACAGGCCGGAGGTCAGCAGCTTCCGGTTCAGGAGGCTGCCCGACAGTGACGCAAGCGCCAGTAAGCCCCCCGTCCACCCGAACGCCCTGTCGCTCCAGCCCAGCCTGCCCGAAAAGAAACGGCGCCAGGCTGTAGTAGCTGAACAGCATGGTGTTCAGCAGGGCAACCAGCATGGCATTTTTTCGGAGCGCCCCGTCCCGAACCATGCGTGAGGCCAGTCTTGCAAAGCGGGGGCCGGACGTATTCTCCGGCCGCGTTTCCGGCAGAACAACTGCTGTCAGTGCCAGCAGTACAATCGCCAGCACTACCAGCGCAGTAAACACGCCGGTATGTCCGTAGAGGCTGACCAGCCAGCCGCCGCTTACTAGGCCGAAAACCGGACTCACGGCCAGAGCAGCTCCCATAACGGAAAAGACGCGGGCCAGCGCGGTTGAGTCATAGCTGTCCCTCAGCATGGTCTGCACCACAACAGACCCGGCCGCTGCGCCCGTGGCGGCCACCATGCGGGCCAGCAGCAGGATACTGAAATCGGTGGCAACAATCGCCATTGCAGAGCCAGTTCCGTAGCAGAGGAGTCCGGCCATCATGGCCGGACGCCGCCCGATGCAGTCGCTCAGCCAGCCCCAGACAACCACGCCGACGGCAAAGGCGACAAAATAGACGGAAAGCGTCTGAGCGGCCTGCTCACTGCTTACCCGAAAAGAGCGGGCTATGTCCGGCAGCGCCGGGCTGTATATGGTTTCCACCAGTTGCGGAAACATAATCAGCAGGGTCAGCAGCCACAAGGGAGGCTGGTTAAACTTATTCATGGCGACATCCTGAGATACACGAAATTGAGGTGTTATTATTGCTGAAACGGCGCTGTCTCATTACCATAATATGGACTATATTTATCAAATAACGGACATTCAGTGAAAATTAAACCCGATGATGCTTTTGAACCGGACAGTTTTGATGCACCTGTAATCGGCATAGCATCCGATATGGGCGTACACGACTCAGGGCGGCACCGCCATCAGCGCCATCAGCTGCTTTTTTCAGCGGCGGGAAGCATCACGATTGAACTGGAGAATACCCTGTGTCTGCTACCGCCCCGTCGCGCCGCCTGGCTTCCGGCGGGCACGGTTCATCGTGCCATCATGCGCGGGGTGATGGCCTATCGCTCACTGTACTTTTCAGCCACGTTGCCGTTATCTGCCCTGCCACTACAGATTGTGGAAGTTAATCCTCTCTTTTTCGAAGTCATAGAACGGATGGCATTCTGGCCATGGGCAATGTCTGAAGAGCAGCAGGCCAGCCTTATTACCGTTTTTAGTGAAGAAATACAGACCGCCCGCCGCGAAAACTGGACGTTACGGTTTCCTTCAGACGCGCGCCTGAACTTATGGCTGGACAGGGTGCGTACGGGCGAATTGCCCCCACGACTGGGACAGGTTACCCGGGAGGTCGGTGCATGTGAGCGCACGATAAGCCGGTTATTCATCAGAGATACGGGAATGAATTATCAGAGACTGGAGGCAGCAGTGGAGGCTGCTGAAAGCAATGGAAATGCTTTCTGACGGATGGCAGCTGAGCCTGGTGGCACAACAGCTTGAGTTTGTGAGCGACAGTGCATTCATCTCTTTTTTCCGTCAGCACACAGGTACGACACCGGCACGTTACTCACATGAAAACACTGTTGACAGCCTGCACCAACTGAAAGTATTTAATCAATAAATAACAATAAGTTAATTTGTTTTTAAGATTCTTGTGATGGTCAATTTTTAACCTTAACGTACAATAATTTTCGATATCCAAACTGACCCCATAAACAATGCCAATCCAGTTTAACCAGTAAAAAACCATGAAAAAATCCACCCCGGTGCCGCATGATGCGGCCTTCAAGGCCTTCCTGACAAACCCCGACACCGCCCGGGACTTCATCGCCCTTCACCTCCCGGCCGGACTGCGCGCCGTCTGCGACCTCAGCACCCTGAAACTCGAATCCGGCAGCTTTGTCGAGGAGAGCCTGCGGGCCTATTACAGCGATGTCCTCTGGAGCCTGAAGACCACCGCCGGCGACGGCTACATTCACGTCCTCATTGAGCACCAGAGCTCGCCGGACAAACACATGGCCTTCCGCCTGCTGCGCTATGCCGTGGCTGCGATGCAGCGCCATCTGGATGCGGGGCATAAAAAGCTACCGCTGGTCATCCCGGTGCTGTTCTACACCGGGAAACGCAGCCCGTACCCGTACTCCACCCGCTGGCTGGATGAGTTTGACGACCCGGCACTGGCCGGGCAGCTGTATGCCGGCCCCTTTCCGCTGGTTGACGTCACCGTCATTCCGGACGACGACATCATGACCCACCGCAGCATGGCCGCCCTGACGCTGCTGCAGAAACACATTCACCGGCGCGACCTGGCCGGCCTGCTCGACCGGCTGGCCACCGTTCTGCTGACCGGACATCTCACGGGACAGCAGCTGATATCTCTGATAAACTATCTGGTACAGGCCGGCGAGACCGACGACGCCGAAGCCTTTGTTCGTCAACTGGCACAGCGGGTGCCGCAGCACGGGGACACACTGATGACAATTGCACAGCAGCTTGAGCAGAAGGGCATTGAGAAGGGCCTTGAACGCGGCCGTCAGGAAGGCATTCAGCTGGGCGAGCAGCGCGGTATCGAAAAAGGCAAACTTGAAGCCCGACTCGATGTGGCCCGCACGATGCTGGATAACGGGCTGGACCGCAGCACGGTGATGAAAATGACAGGCCTGTCGGAAGACGACCTGTCGCAGCTGCGCCACTGAGTTTTGTCTTACCCTTTTTCCTGCCCGGCAGTCAGCCGGTACTGCCGGGACAGGGCTTCACCTTCCACTTCCGCCTGCCAGCCGAACGTGGTCAGCAGTTCCACCATCCCTTCGCTTCTTCCGGTGATGCGCGCCATCAGCGGGCCGGTCTGGTTACCGTCTTCATCAAAGGCCGCATCCAGATTCGTGCGCGACAGATACACCCCGTTCACCGCCTCACTCAGCACCACCGCATGACGGCCTGACCACTCCCGGTCGCTGAGCAGCCGGTAGTGCCACTGCATCTCCTTCGCCGTTTCCAGCGCACAGGTCAGGCGGAACAGGTCATTCTGCTCCGTGAGTTCGCCGGTGCAGGAGCGCCACAGGTAATCCAGCTTCCCGGGCAGCCTGGCCCGCACGCCGTGCAGGCGTCCCTGCTTCAGCAGCCATTCGATATCGGGAGTGACGGCACGGGAAAAGCGCCGCTGCTTCAGGGCGGTGGCCAGCCAGCGGGTAAGAAACAGGTTTTCCTGCGCGGGGGATGTCAGGGTGCCGTCGCGCCGGGCGAAACCCAGCGCGACGAGGGCGCACCATGCCAGATGGCCGGTTTTTTCAGTCTGTGTCACGGTGAAACGGGGACTCCTTTCAGGATTGCGGGGATTTCGGCGTAAACCGGGCGCGGATGGCGGCCATCCTGCGTCGGGAATGCTGTTCCTCGGAGGCGGTGACCGTGCCGGCGGGTTCGCCGCTGAGGTCCACACGGGCTGTCCCTTCGGTGACGGTGCGCAGGTACGCCAGCCGGCTGACCACAAAGCGCACCGCCTGCTTCCATTCCTCCTCGCTGAGCCCGGCCTGCGGGTTCGCGGCAATCCATGCGCGGACGTCCGCGCTGATACCGCTTTTCAGGGGACGGAACTGCCCGTTTCTGAATTCCGGCCACAGCAGAGGGAACAGGGCGGCGACCTGACGGACCAGCCCCCACCGGCGGTAAGTCCGGCGCTGCTTTTTGCTGAGCCCGGGTTTCGTTGTTTCATGCGTAGCGACCACGGTGTCAGCGGATGATGTTTTCTCCGGCATACAGCCCTCATGCAGAAAGATTACCCGCCTGAATTATACCTTATCCTGATGATATACAACAGGAAATATCCCTGTTTTTCATGCGCGACCGCGCATAAAAGGCGGCACTCCATTGCCACGGTCAGCACCGGCGTCTGTCCGCCGCAGCCCGGCGTCAGCCGGCCCGGTCTGAAAGGTTTCCCCGATACAACCCTTCACCCTGAACAGCCAGACCCGCTTAAAACCGCACAGAAGTGGCTGTGCGCCGTCGGAGTGGTCCCGGCAAGGCGAAGCCGCTGCCGGGGCGTATCTCCGCGTTAGCGGGCCGTCAGGGCCGCTTACGGGCGTGTACCTCATAACGTAAAGCAGCACCTCTCACAGCCACCCCAAAACCACTAGTTACAACATCCGTCATTGAAAGCGATGCTTTTCCCGGCCCTGCGGGCCGGGGGAGGCGGCGCTGTTCAGTGGCGGGGAGGGGCACGGGGGTGCCGGTCTGCGCCGGTTTTGTGGCTGGTTCATTTGAATGCTGTAACTAATTGCAGCAGAGGCCCGATGCCCGTCGCAGGGCGACGGGAGGAACTTTTGATTTTCTGACCGCGCGGACGGGAGTCCGCTGCACCGGTCAGGCCTTTCTGTCGTCTGTCCACAGGGCAGGCGATGAACAGGTTTTATTTTTATATGAAGTTATTAAAGGTCTTTTACAGGAGGTTCTGAGCAGGGGTTTAAAAGAAACCACGCACCTTAAAACCTGAGCGGCTGGCGCTTAATAACGGGGTCGCGTTGAACCTTACGGAAAGTTCCCTTGCACTTAGTCGTGGATAACCGTCCGCGACGGGAAAATGATGCCGGAAAGGGACCGTTCAGGGGGGATGGTGAGCGCGGAAAGGGGGAAAACAGGATGGTTTTGGCTGTGATACGGGTGAAAAATGCGCACCGGCAGGGTGCGGACGTGCGAACGCCTCCGGCGTCAGCCGGATGATGTCAGGGTTCGGGTTATATCGGGACGGTCGCCAGCCGGGTGTAATTGTTCCCGCGCGACAGCAGCATGCGCTCCTTCACCCGCCGCGCCTGCTCGCGCTTCACGGCGTCCAGCGTGCCGGTGAACCGCCCTTCGGCGATGTCCCGCGTCAGCTGGCGTTTCACGAGGGTGTCGATATCCCGGCGGCTGCGCTCTGCGTCCCGGCGGGCGGTGGCCCGCCGCTGGCCGTGGGCTTTGCGCTCCCGCTGGTAGGCCCGGAAGCGCTCGCGCACAAAGCGCCACGCCTTCGCTATCAGCTCATCCGTTTCGAGCCGGGGCAGGTGCTGCCTCTCGCGCAGCCGGTTCTCCCACTCCACCCGGCTGCGTCTCGCCGCCGCCACCGCCACGTCAGACACGTCCAGCGCCGAAAACAGCGCCGGGGTGAAGGTGATGTCGGTCGGGATATTGCAGCCGGTCTGCGGATCATACTCGGTGTCATAGGTGATGAGCCCCAGCTCCGCCATAAACTTCAGCGCCCGGGTCGCCCGGGTCACCGACAGGTTGCCGCGCTGCGACTCCGTGGCCAGCCCGCACTCAATGGCGAGGTTGGTCACCGAACGCTGCACGCGGTTGGCCAGCGGATCGTAATGGAAGCACATCCCCTGCAGCAGCGCGTCAATCGCCCGGCGGCGCAGCACCGGCGGCAGCCGGTGGCGTTTGCCCAGCGAGCGCATGAACGCCACATGCATCGGGAACGCGAAACGGGAGGTGAAGCCGGCGGCTTTTTCCATCAGCTTGCGACAGAACGGCAGGGTCTTTTTATCCTCGCCCGGCGTGAACGCCGGATGCGGGTTACGCACCTGCCGGTAGTGAGTGAACGGGGTCTGCGGGTCAGTCACACCATCCTGCGCTTATGTTGCGCAGAAGGAGTGAGCACAGAAGGTATTGCAGTTTTCTGAGCATGAAACTATACTCCCCGTACAGAGCAACAGCTTCTGTACAGTTTAAGTAGGCCCCGTTAATCTTCTCGTCGCCAAACAAAGAAAGATTATCGGGGTTTTTGCTTTTCTGAAGCCGGGTAATTTAACCGCCTCAGTTCCCTGCCACCTTACGGCGTGGCCCGCCATGAATTTTTCAACTATCCGTAATCTAGCACCACAGCCTAAGACAAGCAAGATTGTCAGCCCATAACAACCGTATTACTTAACATTTTCCATTAAACGACTGAACAACTCCGCCTGACTGAGACCACTCTCCGCACACATTTCTTGAAATCTAATTTTCAGTTCATTCGGTACAAGAATCTTGATTTCTTTATGCGTTTTACGCTTACGGGCAACAAAATTTTGTTGCCGCTCAGAAGAACTCAACGGATGACCCTTTCGATAAGACCGCTTTGGATTTGATGAGGAAGTTCCTGCATTTTCAGTCTGCGACATCTCTGCCTCCTCATGATTCAGACAAGGATCGTTGTGCAGAGAATACTACAGATTCCACAAATCAGCGACTTAACTTTAACCGGAAATGTGAACCCTGTTGGCGCAGGACTCACACTGAAAAGGAGAAGGGGGGGATAACTGGACAGCGTCACCTCAGTACGCGGATGTCCACGCGGTGCCGCTGTCCCATCGTGACTGCCAGTGCGCCAGATACTGCTGCGCCAGCGCCGGCATGTCGCGGATGACCAGCACGTTCTCTGAGTTGCGGGTCGCCCCGGAGCGGGTGAAATTCATGCTGCCGGTCTCCACCGTCCGACCGTCCACAATCAGCACCTTGTCGTGCAGGATGGCGTAACGGCTGTTGGTTCTCACCGGGATACCGGCATTCACCAGCGTGTTCATCGCCGCCTGACCGCTTCTGTTGCGGTTGCCCTTGTCATCCAGCACTACTTTCACGTCGACGCCGCGCCGGTGCGCCTGTACCAGCGCCCGGACCACCTCCGGGGAGGTGAAGGAATAGCCCATCAGCCGGATGTCCAGTTGTGCGGTCATAATGGTTTTCAGAACCAGCTGCAGGCCAGTTCCTTCCGGGGAAAACCCGGTCTCGATGCTCGCAGCATAAACGGCCAGTACGGGTGCGCACAGGCTCAGGCTGACCAGCCCGGGCAAACACCATCTGAGGAAAGTACGATTTATTTTCACAGTATTTCCTTCACTGTTTTTAAGAAACGCCGGGACGGGGAAACTGGCTTTTCCCCGTTCCCGGGGTTGGACAACGACGCCATGCGGAGGCGTCAGATTTTTGTGGTCTGACGAAGACAGTAGCAGACAGCTCCGTCGCCGGTAGCGAGGACAGAGCCGAGGAACCAGCCATCATCATCCGGCCAGCCACAGGAATCCGGGGCTTCATCAGTCAATCCGGCGGCGAAGACTTCAGGCGGCTCATCCCGCATCGTCATCATGAAGCACTGCAGTCTGTGGGTTCTCAGCCAGTAGTTGAATTCTGCTGATTTTTCGCAGCCGCTGCGTGCCAGCGCAGGATGTGTCCTGTATCTCTGTTCATCACTTTTACGTCGGCGGCAATAATCATTTTTCTTCCTCCTTTTGTTCAGTATGCTCTGTCGTTGAATCCATACCGGTAGCGGATATTTCGTCGGTCTCAGCTTCACGGTATTTCAGAAACTCCCCGACTCTCCTGACCAGCTTCTCTGAGTCCCGGTCGCGCAGCAGCGGGATACCCGCCTGCCTCAGAACCTCTTCCAGCAGGATATCGCGCCGGATACGCTGTTTTTTCAGGTGTGAGGCATCATCAAGTTCAATCGCTCCGACGATAGCGAAGCTGCGGATATCAACAATGACCACATCGCAGTGCCACTGAGATGCCATCCGGAAGAGTTGCCACCAGATCCGGGAACGTGGACGGATGTGGGGAGCGAGCGTGGCGATGTCCGCCACCCGGACGTGCGGACACAGCAGCCAGCGCTTCTGGCTGGTATGCCTCAGCAATGCCCGGTAAAAATGTTGTTCCCGTGGTGTCATCAGCGTGTCATTTCTCACCCAGACCCGCTGACGACACAATCGCTGCTCAGCCTCTGAGGGGCGAATACCCAGGGCTTTCAGTGACATCAGGACCGGAGATGTCTTCGTTACTAATCGTCCCTTCAGAAGTAAAACCAGAAACCCAAGGAGACTCAGCATAACAACGGTACTACCTGCCATCATTAGTATCTTTTCCATGTTTTTATCCATTAAATAACAGAATAACTGCTGCTCAGTGCGCAAAATAAAATAGCTGAACATAAATTCAGCCCTTGAATAAGACAGATTAAAAAAGAGATGTTAGTGACGCGCTTTATTTATTGCGGCCTGAATATTTTCCGACTCCGCCATCCCAGAAAACACCGTGATATTTTCTTCCGTAGCGCCCTTCACCGGCATCACAATAATACCCGGCGTACCGGTGAAGCCCGTCACCGTGGCGATGTCATTAATATTTTTAAGAGTGGTATTTATTTCATCAATGGTGTTCTGTCTGAACTGAATATCACCTGATGTTTTCGTGACTGTCTCATTGGTCAGCCTGCCTTCAATTAATCCGGTCGCATAAATACCGTTATGGTATGCCAGGTATGCCTCCGGCCCCTTTTCCTTCCAGACCAGCAGACCGGTTTTGGCTGCCAGTAACGAAACCGGCCAGCGACTGCCGAAGACCGGCCACTCCATAAAGTGATA
This sequence comes from Klebsiella sp. WOUb02, assembly GCF_050058015.1. NCBI lineage: Bacteria > Pseudomonadati > Pseudomonadota > Gammaproteobacteria > Enterobacterales > Enterobacteriaceae > Klebsiella > Klebsiella sp. WOUb02. The sequence goes on along the minus strand of NZ_CP170104.1, from coordinate 49,135 downwards.
ACGCACATCGGTGTTGGCCTGCATCACCTTCTCCAGCTCCGGGGCCAGCCGGCTGCACCAGATGCACTGATAGTCGAAGAACACCACCGCCATCACCGTGGCCGTCTGCGGGCCGGTGACCGGGATACCGGGGTTATCCGTTATCCGCTTCTGCTGCGCCAGTGCGGCGGTTTTCAGAGCGGCGGTCTGTTTTTCCTCCTCCCTTGCCCGCAGGGTCTCACTCATTTCGATGAGGATATCCGGGTGCGTGCGCAGATATTCCGCTGCCACCTCACCGATACGCTGTTCCTGTGCGGCGGTGAAGGGCACTGACGGAGTTGCCGGGGCAGCAATAGCGGGCGCGAGCGCCGTAACAGCAGCAAAGCACAAAACGTTTTTCAGTTTCATCATTATCCTTATCTGACAGTCAGTTTGTTAACGCGAAGATAACCGGCCAGCTGAGGTCACAGGCAATATCAGCAACCTGCCGGGTTAATACGGGAAGATGTTTTTCTTTACCGCCACACCCGCAGGCAGAACCCGTGCCAGGCGTCAGACGACAGCGGGCGTTCGGTGGTGTTTGTGTCGGTGATAACTCCGGAGAAGGCTATGAACACAAAAAAGCGTTACAGAGGGGCTTACATCATTTTTTTTCTGGTTCTGTCCGCCGCCATCGGCGCAGGTGTGGGGCTGTTTTATTACCAGTACACCCTTGCCTGTAGCGATGCGCTCTTCTGCTCTTACGGCGGGCCGGTCATGGCACTGCTGACCGGCATTCTGGCTGCCATTATTTGTGCCGCCGCACTACTGAAAATTGCGGGTAAAAATCACTGACACCTTTGTGCCATCCCCGGTCAGAGTTCTGCTGGCCTGTCGCCTGCCCGGCGGGCCTGCTGCTGCGCCTGCTTCGCCATCCGCCCCCGGGCATAGGCCTCTTCCTCCGCCGTGACCGTGGCGACCACCTTGCCGTGGATATCCACCCGCACCGCCCCGGTCCGCATCCGCGACAGATACACATCCGCGCGGGTGAGACTCTTCAGGCAGATAAGGACCTGCTTGTGCGACAGCGGCAGAGCCTGATGTTCGATATCCGCAAACAGCGCCTCCCGCGTCCCCGTTGCCAGCAGATGTGGCCTGTCGCCCTCAAACAGCTGCGGCCAGAACGCTTTCAGGGTGGTGATGGCCTGTTCAACGGGTAACAGTGTCAGGTAACGCACCGGGGGCGGTGCTTTCACCGTCTCTGCGGCGACCGGTGCCGGCGTGGCCGGCAGGGCAGCGGCCTTTGCCTTCGCCAGCTGCGCTTTTTTCACCTTCCATGCCGGCGGCGTGGTCACCGTGACGACCTTTTTGCGGTGCACCACGCGCGCGACGTCAGGCTCCGGCGATGCGGGGGTCTCCGCTGCCGGTTTGCGTTTCAGACTCAGAACAGGGCGTTTTTCTTCACTCATATAGATTCAGGTCATTTTTTGTTCAGTTCCGGTGAGCATATAATACGCGAGCGGCTTCATTATTTCATTTTTCTGACCTCCCCGATGATGATGGAGCCGCACTCCACAACAATTTTAAAAGTCACTGCTTCCAGACGGTTTGTTGTTGCCCCGGTCTCTGACCGGGCTTTTTTATCCCAGCGTCGCCAGCCCCCCCAGCAGCGCCAGATGCCCGGCATAGAACGCGGTAAAGAAGTGACGAGGCCAGAAGCGTTTAAGCGCCTTTCCGGTGTCCGTACACACCGCCAGCGCCAGCACCGCGATGGCCAGTCCGCCCACGGACTGCAGCGCATCCCCGGCATTCATCAGCAGCACCATCACCGCCCACAGAACGGCGTAGCCCACCCGCTCCGTGGTGTTCTCCGCCCGGCACACCCGCCAGCTGTTTATCAGCATGAACACCCCGGCAATGCCGTAGCTCGCCGCCGACAGCGGCAGCCATGCCACCACCAGTGCCACCGCCAGCAGCATGTCGTTGCGCGTGCGCAGGCTGAACCAGCGTATCGCCTGACCGGTCACCGCAAAGGCGAACAGGATATTCCCCTGCCACCACGGAAATCCCAGCAGCAGAAACGGCCCCTGCGCCACCACCGCCCACCACCACAGACTGTTCAGCTGCGACTGCCGGATGTCGCCGTGCCGGGCCAGATTCATCCCCCACACCAGACCGAACAGCGGAAAACATCCCCGCCCCAGCAGGCGCATCACCTCATTATCTCCGACCAGCAGCAGGCCGGCATGGTCGATGACCATCAGCACCAGTGCCACCGTTTTTATCATGTCAGTCTGCCCCGGTGTCGGGGTCAGTATCTGCTGCAGCCGCCGGTCGGCCGCCATCATCCACGTAGTCTGCGTTTTTGTTCTCACCGAATCAGTCCTTCTGCTGTGTGTTGATATCCGCGCGGCGGCGGGGTGCCCGGCTGACCGCCGGGGAGACGGCCGCTGCTGACAGGCCGCAGGCGCGTCAGTCGCCCCCGAGGGTTTTCTCCCGCTGCAGGTCACGCACCATCTCCCGCTCCGTCTGCTGCAGCCGCTCGCGCTGAAGGTGCTCTGAGGCCACCTGCTGCACCGCCGTCTCCTGCCGGCGGGTGAGCGGGTCATCCGGGAGGGGGATGTTTCTGTCCGGTGTCTTCTGACCGTCCAGCCCCCGGACCACGTCGCCGATAACCTCCCGGATTGTCCCGGCCTGCTCATCTGTTGTGCGTCCTTCACCGGCCATCTCCTTCGCGGTCTGCGCCGCCTGCTTCTCCGTTGCCTGCCGCTGTGCCTCTTCCGCCGCCCGCTGCGCCAGCACCTCCGCCGGCAGCGGCAGCTCACCTGTGGCCCCCGCCGGAGGCTGTGCGGTGTGGTCAGCCCACACCCGCCCGCCGGTGAGGCTGCCGGGGTTCCACGGCCGGTCCTCGCCGGAAAGCCGCACCACCACCCCACTGTCCGGATGGTCGCGGGCCACCCTGACGCCGTCCTGCATCCCGTCCGCCAGCAGGCTTTCGCCGTTGCGGCTGCCCTGCAGCGCCACAAAGCGCGCCTCGTCGTTACCCAGCATGCGCCCCTCACTGCCGATACCCTGCAGCTGGCCGTCCGCGCGGGTGAGCGGACTCAGCCACACCCCGGCCGCCTTGCCGTTTTTATCAAACGCCGGCAGCGCCACATGCGGCTGCGGGTACTTTTTACCGGGCGCGATAAACTTCCCGGTCGGGCTGCCCTGTGCCAGACCGGCCTGCTGTAGCGCGGCGCGTCCGGCAGCGGTGTCGGCCAGCGGCCGGGCCTCACGCAGCAGCTGCTCCGCCACCCTCACCGCCCGGTCATTACGCGGAGCCAGAATGTCATGGGCGGTGGCCTGCGGTGTTGAGTTTGTCACGGCGGTGGTCCAGCCCTCCCGGCTGTCGGTGTACACCTGCACATGCTGTTTCATCCGCGAGAGCGCCACATACGCCGACTCAAAGCCCACCATCTGTTTTCTTCCCTGCTCCACCCCCTCCAGCGCGATGGCAAACGGCTCGCTGGCCCCCTGCGCGCCGTGGGCAGTGACAGCATAGGCCAGGTCGATATGCCGCTGGGCATTGTCCTTAGCGGGGCTGAGCGTGCGGGTGCTGCGCCCGTCCGACAGAGTGACACTGTCACCTGACACCGATTTCACCGCCCACACGCTGTTGGCCACATACCCGCGCTCCGCGTCGCTTTTGCTGAAGCGCATCCGGTCCCCCGCTGAAACCGTGATGGTCTCCTCCCGGTACAGGGTGACACCCTCCGCAGAGGCCTCACGCGGCGAGAGCAGCCGCTGACCCCCCTCGCCGTCCCGCAGGGTGACAAGCTGGTTTTCCTTATCGACGGCCACCACCCGGTGATACACGTTATCCAGCAGCGCCACCGCATCCTTATGGGCCGCCCATGTGGCGGTTTTGCGCAGCTCCCCGTCGCGGATGTTGGCCGTGACCAGTACCGGCAGGGTGACCGACTCCCTGCCCGTCTCACCGTTACGCTGCCGCTCATCGTGGATAAGGCTGTTCAGCGCCCGGCGGTCGGCATTCAGGTGGGTGACAATCAGCGTCCGGTCCTGCGCTTCCGGGGTGCGTCCGGTGTAGTCCTTCACGATGGCGTCATAGAGCGAGACCGGTTTGCCGTCAGGCAGCAACTGCCCCTTATCCGATGCCGTCTGTATCGCTTTCTCTTTTTCCGCGCCGAATTCCACCACGGAGCCCTCCGGCACCCATGCCCCGTCGCGTCGCGGCACCTGAACCGGCGAGACCTGCTCAATCGTGGTCAGCGCCCCGTGGATATCCCGGTCAATGAGGCTGTACACCGCCGGGCGCAGGGCCGGCACCTGACGCACGATTTCCTTCATGATGGCCATATCAGCCGCACTGCGCTGCTGCATCAGCCGGAACGGCTGGCCCGGTGCGATGGCCTGCAGCTGGTCCGCATCGCCGCTCAGCACCGCCCGGCCGCCGCCGGCAGCAATCAGGCTCAGGGCTTTCGCCGTGTCGGCGAGTCCCGACATCGAACTCTCATCGAGCAGGAACAGGGTATGGCTGAAATCCGGGGTCTGACCGTCACGCTGCAGGCGCTGCGTGTCATGGAGGAAGGCAGAGAGCGTCTGCGCCTCCACCCCGGCGGCCTGCATCTCGCCCACCGCGCGGTGGGTCGGCCCGAGGCCGGTCACCCGGGGTCGGGTCGCCTCCGGCAGCAGGCTGACGGCCGCCATCACCGCCCGGAACTGCGTGGTTTTCCCCACCCCGGCATAGCCCTGAACCAGCGTGAAGCGGTCCGGGGTCTCCAGTATCATCCGGGTGGCGGCCTGCTGCCCGGCCGTGAGGTCGGCCATCAGCTCAGCCGGCACGCTCGCTGTCAAAGGCGTGACCGCCTCCTTCCCTTCCAGCACGGTCGTCAGCACGCTCTTTTCCGCATCCCATGTGCGCCGGGAAATCAGCAGGTCGGTTCCCTGTCCCGGGGCCACCGGCACATGCAGCAGGCTGCCGGCCTCAATCTGCGCCTGAATCTCACGCGCCGCGTCCGTCAGCGACACCTGCCCCTGACCGGTCTCCTGCACGGCGGCCAGCAGCCTGCGGGCGGGTGAAGGTCAGGCCGTCGCTCTCCAGCAGCGGCACGGCCAGATGCACCGCCTGCTGCACCGGCGTGTGCAGCCGGTCCCGCTGCTGCGCGAGGGCGGTATCGAGGTCCGCCTCCCCCGCACGGGCTTTCACCTGCTCCGTCACCCGGCTGAACGCGCTGTGCCGCGCCAGTTTCTCCTCCGTGCGCGCCGCGTCCTGCGCCGAATAGAGATGCACATGCCGCCCGCTCTGCGCCAGCTGGCTGAGGGTGGTGTTGTCCAGCTCCCGCTGTGACAGGGAGGCGAACACCGTCGCCGTCTCACTCACCGAACGCCCGGGGCTTTCGACCCAGCCGTGAGTGAGTTTCAGGGCGGTGAACACCGACTCCCCGCCCTGCAGCGTCTGCGTGGTTTTCTGCCCCGGCCGCTGCACGGTAAGCCTGCCGGCCTCCGCGCTCACCACCGTGACCTGCTCCCCGCCCTTCAGTCGCGTCTCCGGAATTTTGCCGAGCACGGCCAGCCGTTCTCCTTCCGCCACCGGCAGCGTCTGCGTCCGGAACAGCGCCCACTGGCTGTCCACGGCGGAGACCTTCAGGGTGAGACTGTCCCCGTTCGCATCGCGCAGGGCCAGCGCGTTACTGCCGGCCGCCACGCGGTCAATCACATAGCGGTCGTGCTGCCGGGTTTGCGGGTCCCACCGCTCCATCACCATCCCCTCGCGGTAATAATCCCGCACATGGCGGCTTTTACTGTCGAGCCACACCGGCGTCAGGGTGGTGAAGGCCGTCTCCTGCGCGCCCAGCACCCCCTCGCGCTTCAGCGTGTCGCGGACAAGGCCGTTCAGCACCCCCTGCTCGCGTGCGCCGCTGACCTGCACCACGCTCTCCTGCCCGTCCCGCACGCTGACGGCAAAATCCTGCGCCAGACGCGCATAGCGCTGCTGACGGTCGGCTTCCGGGATGATGTCGGCGGTGGTCTGCTTCCCGCCCTGCCAGCGGTAGCTGTTCACCCCGCTCTCTTTCAGCACCGTCAGCGCGCTGCCGGTGCCGGTCCGCTTGCCGCTGTCCGACAGCAGCAGACTGGACGTTATGCCGCATCGCCCCGTCAAGCAGCGATATCGTCTCCTTCAGGCTCAGCTTCTCCGCCTGGTCGACAATCAGCGTCCCGCCGGGCACAAAGGCGGTGCCGTCATGCAGCGATGCCCTGCCGGTGATGGCTTCGCCCGCCAGACGCGCATCACCCGACAGATGCTCCCGCGAGCGGTTGTCGGCGGCGACAATATGCACATCCCGCCCCTGCTCGCGGGCCATCATCGCCAGCTCAGCCACCCGTTCGCGCTGCCCCGCCGCGCCACCCTGACCGGACACAATCCCCATCGCCGGCCGGTCCTGCGCCAGCACGCTGACCGCGTCGCTGTAAGGCGCGGTGCGCGGCACACTTTTGTCCGGGTTCACCGCCACATAATTCCGGCGCATCACCTCCTGCCCCAGCGCCTTCACCGACAGCTCGTCCAGCACATGAATGGCGGAGGTGAAGAGCCCCTTTTCCCGGTCCAGCGGAATAAGCTGCTGACGCTCAATCGCCGCATCAATGCCTTCCCGCGCCACGGCAAACACCCCGGGTTTAGCCTCCAGCCTGGCTCACCGTGCGGGCCAGCAGGTCGGCATAGGTGAACTGCACCTTGCGGTCACTCAGGCCGGCGATGGCGTCCGTCACCACCGCGCGGATATCGGGCCGGTCGGTTTCCGGCGAAGACGCCGGCTCTCCGGCCTTCATCGTCGCCCGGGCGTCAGCCGCCTCGCGGTAACCCCGGATATCAAAACCGGTCTCCTTCAGGGTACTCAGCCACTCCACCATCTTCGCTGCGGGGTCGGTCTTTTCCTTTGACCGGCGGGTGTCGAGGGCGGCCACATCCCGCGACTTCAGCGACGCATCAGGGCCGGCCGCGTCGCGGATAGCCTGACTGCGGGACGAGAAGGCCTCCACCGGCACCCCCTTCATCTCCCACATACCGTGCTTCCCGGTCACTTCCGTCTCATAACCCAGCGCTTCCACATCCGCCTTCAGGGCCTGCTGATACATTTTCCCGAAAGCGATGCGGCTGGCCAGAACGCTTTCCGAAAACCCCGTTTTTCCGGCGGTGTCACTGCTTAATGTCTGCCATTTTTCGCCGTTGCGTGTCGCGTTAATCACCACGCTGTGCGTGTGCAGCTGCGGCTCCTGCGCCCGGGACGTGTCGTGGTTAAAGCGGGCAATTATCAGGTTGCCGGTCAGCACCGTCTCTGACACGCCCTCGCGCTGCACGCGGGTGGAAGCCAGCGTCTCCACCTGTTCCAGCGCCACCGTCACCGCCCGGTTATGGGCATCAATGAGGCGACGGTCGCCCCCGAGCATGGCGAGCATGGAGACACTTTTGGGCGCTGAAAAGGTCAGGTCATACCCCGGACGATGCCGGTTCACGCCATCCTGCATTCTGGAGAGGTCGCTGCCGTCCGGCAGCTTCCCCTTGAGCAGGTCCGTGAAAATCTGTTTATCGACACGCCCCTCCAGCCCCAGCGCCTGCGCCCCCTTCCCCTGCCAGCGCTCATCCAGACTGCCGAGCACGTAATAATTATCCTTGTCCGTGTAGTAATTCCCGCCGCTGTCTGCAGACTTAACCCGACTGAAGCTGAGCATTAAAAGTTCCCCCCAATCTCAATGCCATCCGGTTCGCGGTGGGCGTGGTTGATGTTCACCTCCTCCCGGCGCTGCATCGCCTGCTGCGTCGGCTCCTGCTCCTGCGCCTGCCATGCGTCATACGCGTCCCGGTCGGTGATCTCACCGGTCTCGCTGACGCCCGGCGGCAGGACCGCAACGTCCGGCTCCTGCGCCGGCAGCTCTTTCTCCACTCCGCCCGCTGCTGCCGCCACGACCGCCGCCGTCGACGCTGCCGCTGCGGTTGCGGCGGGTCTGACCTCACTGACCGGGGCCGGCGCAGCCTGTACAGACTGCGGTGCCGGCGACCGGGGTGCAGTGTGTGCTGCGGCAGGTGGTGTGCTGCCGGCAGCGGCAGCGCCAGCGTTATCAACGCCGCCGTCAGCCGGCACCGGATCATCCGGGGTGAACAGCATGCGGGCCAGACTGCTTTCCGCTTCCCTGACCTGCAGCTGCGCCGTGAGTTTCGCCTCCACCCGCGTGTCCCGCTTGCGGGCAATAAAGCCCTCGGCAATTTTCGGGCGCGGTTTGTATTTCAGCGCCAGTTTCACCGCCGGATACGGTCCCGGCAGGGTCACATAGCAGGAGAGGTCAGGCAGCGTCTGCACATCGGAATAGCTGACCAGCGTTTCACGCTCTTTTTCCTTACCGGTGGAAACCCCGTCACGCACCGGATCAGCCCCGTAGGAGTACTGCTCGCTGGCCTTGAGGATTTCTTTTTCGCCGATTTCTCCGGCGGCAAATTCGGCGATCTCCTTACTCGGCGAGCGGAAGAACGCGCGGGTGTTCATGACGTCAAACAGCGTGGCGGCGGGCTTGACGCCGTAAATGTCTTCCAGCTGGGCATAGGACTGAATACCGAACACATAGCAGCCGCCAAACTTACGCGCTTCCGGCAAAATCTCGACCAGATCGGGCAGCTTGTGCAGCGTCGGCAGTTCGTCGGCGAAAATCCACACCCGCCGGTTGCGGTTCTCGCCCATCGCCAGCAGACCGCGAATGGCGATGCTGAGCCACATCGAGATCACCGGTTTCAGAGAGGCATGCGTGTCGGCATTCGAGGAGATAAACAGCCAGCCGTTGGGCCGGTCCTCCCGGACGCCGCGCATCCAGTCGCGGATGGTGAACGGCTCGCCGTGCTTCTCGATGCCCTGCAGATAGCGGATGGCCTTGACGTAGTTGGTCAGCACGGCGCGGATGGAAATGGCCGTTTTCTCGATTTTCTCCTCGACCAGATTCGCCGCCGGGGTGTCTTTCAGGTAGGCGCGCAGCTTGTCGATTTTGATGGAAAGCATGGTGTCGACCAGCTTCTCATAGCTGCGGTCCTTGTCTTCCCGCATCAGATACGCCCCTTCGGCGAAAATGGTACGCCCGGAGCCCTGCCAGAACGGATCTTCTTTGGTGCCCATCGGGATGAGGGTGTTGGCGACGTTATCGAAGTCCGGCAGCGTCAGGCACTCACGCCATAAGTCCCACGCGGCACAGCGGGCGTCCAGCGGGTTGAGAATTTTATCGCTGGCCGGATCGTAATAGCTTTTGACGAACTCGCAGGAGCGGTCGTAAATAATGGCCATATCGCCGCGCGCGCGGACGTAGTTCAGCAGACGGCGCATCACCTCCGATTTACCGGAGCCGACCGTGCCGTGCAGACAGAAGTTCTGGATCTCGGAGTTGCGCAGGATGGGCAGATCGCCGATTTTAATGTCAGAGGCCATGCCGTCGCGCTTCATCTGCCGGGCCACTTCCTTCGGTTTCTCCGACAGCTGGCGTCCGCCGGTGTTTTCGTCCTCGCTCTGCTGTTTCCCCTGACGGCCCAGCACCCAGCTGGCGACAAAAAACGCCACCACACAGACAACCAGCGACACCCCGGCGGCGAACACAAAGCTGGTCCAGACCTGCTCCGCGCACCAGATGGTGTATTTGTCGGTCAGGATTTGCTCTGACGTGTATTCCAGCGTGTGGCCATAGTAGCGGATGGTGTAGACCGGCTGGGAGCGGATCAAATCGCGCATTGGCGCGAGCGTGGTACACCACCAGTACACGCAGCCGTTGATAAAGGTCTGCCAGCTGAGGCGGTACATCAGCAGCAGGCCGCAGAGCACCCAGAAAGCAATAAACAGAATATAAAACATGATGTTGGCAATCTGGCCGAACATGCGAAAGCGCATATTGGCTATCTGACCGCCCTGCGTCATATCTTTGGCGTTGAAACTCATGGCAATCATCCGTCCGTTAACCACAGAGGCACACCGGTTCAGGCTGAACACGGCAGGAGAGAAATCGAATCAGGGTGTATCGTTGAGGAAAAACATTCCGCCGGTGGCGGCAACGCTTCGCCGGCGCACAAAGGATTTGCGCACCGGCTCGGCGTTTCATATAAATTTTGCTGAACTGGCAGCTGGCGTCAGCTTCTGCCCCGGAGAGGCGGGGCAGAACAGCCCGGCGGGACAGCTCCGGGCCGGTTTTACAGGATATTAGAAATGGATTTTGCCAGCTGGTCTTCCAGCACCGGCTGGGCTTCCGGGAATTTCAGGTTAACCTTGTTGGCATTCGAGACGATGCGCGTCTGGTATTTGTGCTGATTACCGGTCTGTGTGCTGGTCTGGACTTTTTTACCGGACGTGCCCTGACGCAACACGGCCTCATTATCTGTGGTCACCGTGGCGGTGGTTCTCTCGGCGATCTGGACATCGGTGATCATGGTGTAGTTGATATCCTCCACCATCGCATCGGCCGCCATGCCGATCAGCCCGGACGCGAGTCCCACGCCCAGCGTCGCGCCTGCCGAACCGGAGTTATAGGCGGTGATACCCGCGCCAAGCGCGGCACCTGCCACTGCGCCTTCATAGCCGCGTCCCAGCCAGCTCTGGGCTTCACGCAGGTCCATTTTATCGGCTTTCAGCACGTTAGCCTGAATCCAGTATCCTGCCGTGTCCGGGCTGGTGACGACCTGATAGCCTTTTGCAGTGACGGCGCTGGCAATTTTGCCCTGCAGGCCGCTCATGTCTTTATCAGAGGTATTTTTAATCTGTAGATACACCGTGCGGTTATTTGAAGGTTCCAGCCAGATGGTTTCGCTCATCTGGGTTTTAACATCCAGATTACGTTTTTTAATGGCGGTCCCCATCGCATTACAACCGGAAAGCACCAGCGCGGAACTGATAACCAGTACGGGCAGAGTTTTATTAAAATTCATCCTTTTTCCTTTTGGACATAATCAATGAAATAAAAATGTGATCCTCTTAACGGAATTCACAAATTACACTACACAAACTCATTAATATAAAAGTAATTAAAAGAATAAAAAAACCAGAAATTCTGAACACACAACTGTCAGTCAGACTTACTACCAGACTTAAACGATTCAATTAACGTTGTTAGTGCGGATAACTGATACCTGCTAACATCCAGATTCATTACAATCCCGAATAAAATTGTCATAAAAAGAACCATAAATCCAAAAGGAAATGGAGAGTCATAAAAGACTCTATTATAGATAGCAAGCAGAATGATTACCGTCATATACACAAGGGCATAAGTTGCAATTTTTTTAGAGAAAAATCCATACATAACAGAATGTATTCTAAAGGATTTTGGCACTGACAAAAACAAAGAACGAGCACTGGCGACTCCGAGTAGAACAATCAGACCCACAGCACCCGGGAACACTACCACCCAAAATATATATCTACCTGCAATATAATTATGATCAACACTAATTATCGCACAAATAACGTTCCAGCAAAGTATTATCAACCCAGGCCACAGACACGACCAGAAAGACGGCACCTCAGCCTCTCCGCGTGAGAGTAAAGACTTCAGTTCTTCTATCTCATCTATGATGATTTTTTTTGTTATCATCACCTTCACCTTTTCCCATCCTGAAAATCTTTTTGTATTTTACTCGCTTTCTCCGCTAATTCCACCGGAGAATCAGCGCCCGGCAATGATTTAACTTTATCGTGCCTTTCATTATATACCCTTTCAAAGTTATTTCCTTCTTTTTTATGATGACTTTCCAGATCGGAATGCTGTTGTTTAATATCCTGACCTTGTCCCACGATTTCTTTCTGACTTTGCTGATGCGTTTTATCACCCTGAGAAATCATATCATCAACTTTATTTTTCACATCACCCGTAATTCCGGCCTCGTGGGTCATCGTTTCAATTTTGCCGCTGTTTGAGTCATAATCCTTCGTGACAGCGCCCCGGCCTTCCGCACCGGAAACATCAGGTATACTCTGGCCAACATTGTCCCGTGCTTCCTGATAGGCTCCATTCACTCTCGGTTCCACCTGCGCTTTCACAAATTCGCGCGCCAGGGCTTCACGCTGCGCAGCCACCTCCGGTGAACCTGTGTCGGTCAGAATCGCTTCGGCATTTTGGGGTGCTCGTTGCTGAACGAAGTTAGCAAACTGTTGCGTCAGATTTTCACTCATCTGACCGCTCATGCTTTCTGTACGGGATGCCATTTCGCTGTACTCATGGCTGCGCGTCTGACTGGTAGTGTACTGGTCATAGCTGTTTTTCGCGCTGGAAAGTGAGGCTGCAAATTGATCCACCCGTGAGCTGGCATTGTTATCAGTCGTGTTGCCTGACGTGCTGGTTTTGCTGCTGGTAAAGTAATCGGAACCCTCTTTGAAATCTCTCGCGGCCTGACTGCTGTTATCATGGCGGCTTTCATGTGACTCACGACCAGAAGAACCGACACTGTCAGTATCTCCTGAACTGTGAGTCCAGCCAGCACTGCCTTTCCCTCCGCCCTCAGCAGACAATCCAGTTCCCCACTTACCCAACTTACCAAACAGCTGATCCCCGGAGCTCCATTTAGCTGATGCGTGTACATCAAGAGATTGACTGCTTTTAGCTGAGTCATCCATCAACTGCTGGAATGACTCTTCATTGCTGATATTATTGGCTTTCGCATTCGACACAACCGCATTCCACATTTTACTTCTGGCCATCGAATCCTGTGAAGACTGCGTGTTATCAGCCCCTGTGGTCATCGACGAACTGGTGCCCATGTTGGTGCCAAACTGCTTCAGGCTGTTCCACGCGCTCGTCACGCTGCTGTTATAACCATGCAGGGCGCTTTCTGCCTGCACCTGCGACTCACGCGCCATCTGCTGCTGCGCGCTCGCTATCTGACGTCCCACGTTGATATCCACCGGCAGTTTCGACATGGCACCACTGGTGTCATAGACCGTCGAACCGTCGCGGGTCTGTGTCGTGGTTGCGCCATTACCCAGCTGCCGGGTCATCTGCCCGAAGCTGGTCGTGCTGTTCGTACTCCAGCTGTTGCCGCTGACATTGTCCGTCTGCATATTGGCAAATGAATAGTTTCCGTCCACCACGCTGGAAGACGCCTGCGATGTCGAACTGAGGCCAGACGAGGCAAAATGACTGTAAGCGCTGGAAAACCCGGCTCCCATACTCTTTATCATCGCCCAGCTCAGTGGCGGGATCATCATCGAAATGTAGCCTGCGGTGGTCGCGATATCCGAGTTCTTCAGCTGCACCTGCGATAGCTCCGACAATACCACCGGCACACCGTTAACCTTCGCGTAGTAGGCCATCGCGCTGTTGAGGATGGCGTACAGCAGCGGCCACGACTGCAGCCAGATAAGGGCGAACAGGTAGCCCTTAAGCACCTGCAGGGTCATCATATTAAACATCGCCGTCATCACAATGACCGGAAAAAGACCAATCATGATGCCCATAATTACCGTCTGCATCATCGGTAACGACCGCAACGCCTGATGGCCCATTGTCGCCTGTGCCAGCCGCTGTTTTTCCAGTGATGAGGTGTTGGCGATATTCATCAGACTGGCGGTGTCCCCGCTGCGCGAAGCATAACTCTGAATACCGTTGCGCAGGGCATTCATGGTGACGTTCTGGCGGATAATCTGCCCGGCACTCTGCCCTGAACTGTAGAAAAAGTTGTAGCTGTCCCCAATCATCTGGCTGAACAGCAGATCCGGGTTCGGTTTGCCGCCAAACAACTGCCGAACGTAGTAGCGCCATGTTTTTCCGCCGGTCTGCGAATCCAGCGCCAGCGCCGATTTCAGGTCACGCGACGCCTCTTCACAGGTTCTGAACTGGTTGTTTTTATCGAACACCCCCCGCAACGGGCTGGGGCTGGAAAAAATCAGCGTGTAGGGGTCGGCAGAGTTCATCAGTTCCTCAAAGGAGTACTTGTGATTGAGGAAGATGTCGCCCATCACGCAGTTCTGCACGTAGTCAGAAAACAGGGTGGTAATTTCCGGGTTCTGCGATAAAAAATCGGTGCTTTTGGCCACCAGATTTCCGCCAAACAGCATTCCCGTCTTGCTGTAGGTCACGCTGTCCGGGAGGGAGAAAATCATCTCATAACTCTGCACCAGCGCGTTCCCTACCCGGGTGGTCAGGGACGCAGGGATAGCCAGTCCGATCGGCACATTATCGACCTTGTAGACCTGCGCCACGTTGCTGTAATCAATGATCTGCACGTTCGTGCGGATGAGTACCAGCATCGAGACCAGCGTCAGGGAGAACGCCCAGCCGATCAGGTCCATCACGCTGTGTTTTTTAATCCAGCTGCCGGCGACAATCAGCACCGAGAAGGCGATGCACATTTTTTCGATGGAAGACCATGTCCCGGTATTCATAAACGCCGCAATGGCATTCAGGTTCCCCCTGAACCAGTCCCCCCCTGCAATGGTGTAAATTTCAAGCATCAGAGACTGCCTCCGAAGTGATAGTTGTTCTGGTAGCGGGTCATCATGCGGGCAGACACCTGCTGGCGCATGTAACTCATCTGGCGGTCGACCACAAGCAGCGCATCCTGCTGTACCTGCACCCGGGCCTGAAAGTTCGCAATCTGCAGGCTCGCCTGATCCAGATTGTGCAGGATCATGTCCATCGTGGACTGCGGGTAGTTACCGGTAGCCACCATCGCCCGCGCCTGCTGAATAAGCTCCTGAATGTACTGCAGCAGAATGTCGTACCCGATGTAGTCCGTCAGCTGGTACAGCAGGGAGTTCGACACGCCGAGCATCTGCGGGTCGACCAGATATTTGAAAACCGGAATGGTGGTGCTGGAAATAAACCCCTTTTCCTTCTCCGTCAGCTTCTCATCGGCCACGGCCTTGTTCTGGATACTGGAGAGCAGCGCGGAAATCTGGTTTTTCAGGGCCTTATCCTTAGCGATGGTCACACTGGCATCGGCCACCACCTTGAGGCACTTGTCGGCGTCATTGCAGTGGTAGATTTTCGCGGTTCCGCCCTCCATCATGGCCTTAATCAGATCCTGGTCGGTGGTGCGTGCCGGCAGGGGCGTGATTTCACTGTTTTCTCCGAATATCAGCGTCCCGGTCAGCGTCATCACAAATTCTTTCAGCTCTTTGTTGCCGTCAAACAGCCGGTTTTTGGACAGCGCACTCCACATCACGTTGATGTTTTTCATCACCCGCTCTTTGTCCTTCTCACCGGCCTTATCCTGCACCTTGTTCATCTGCCCGCCCACCGAGCAGCCCTGCCGTGACGCCGCCCAGTCTGAGAAGATATTGCTCTCGCCGGCGATGTCCTGACAGACCTTCTGCTGTGCCACCTGTGTCCGGGGGAACAGACCGCCGACAATGCCCTGCGCGGCCTGACAGTCTGCTGAGGTTCATGCTGTTAATGTCGCTGGCCATCTTCTGCAGAAAGTCTTTCGCGGTTTTGATTTCCGGGACGGTCGTCTGCAGCGCAAGGTCAAAAAAATACCCGGCGGAATTGGCCATGATTTGCTTGGCGAACCGCTGCAGCTGCTCGCTGTTGATGAAGCTGAACGAGCCCAGATAGGCGTCGATACCGCCGCAGCCGGCGTTAATGTCCGGCAGGGTCATGCTGACCAGCTGGATGGTTTTGACCTGCGTTCTGGCGTACAGCGATCCCCCGGAGGCATAACCGGCCGCCTGCCCCTGCCAGACCTGCGGCTGGCTGGTATTGGACGCAAACCCCAGCTTGTTGAAGAAGTTGTTCATGTCATTATTCACATCGGCGGCGGCCGTGAAGGACGCGCCGAGCAACAGGCCACACATCAGCGTGAAAGGTTTCAGATTACGCATCCGCCTCTCCTTTATCACCGGCAACCGTTCCGGGGTCGCCGGGCAGGTATTTTTTCCGCCGGATAAGCCACAGTTCACCCTGATAAATAAGCTCTGTGATAACGAAAGAATAAATGCCCGTGACAGCACACCCGGCGGAGAGTGCCCAGAAGATACCGGGCACAAAATACATCAGGACATTCCACAGACTGATGACGTTCTTAGCCTCCCCTGCCATCTGCTCCGGTGTGAAGGTTTCAGTAAACACACCGAAAAACGCATGCGCTCCCCACCACAAAAACAGACCGGTAGCCCCGGAAATCATGAAACCGTAAAAACAGAAATCTGACTTTTCCTGCACGCGTTGTTTCTTTTTGTGTAACTGCCGCTTTGTAGTGACGTAGTGTGCTGAATATGGCTGACGAGTCGTGTTCATTTTAATGTTTCTCCATCATATGCGTCCGGCGTTCCTGTCATCTGCAGAACGGTATCCATTCTTGCCATAAAGCCCTGTGCATCCGTTGCCCCCTGAAGGAGCGGGTAGGCCGCGAGCGTGTTGACGTTGACCAGAAACGTGGTGGGCGTGGCCACCGGGATATTCGGGAAAAAGGTCTGCATCACATCGGGCGGCACCGGCAGCGCCTGCGGGAATGCCTCATCGCCCTGCCCGTCTATGGTGTAGGAGAACACCGAAAAGCCATGCTGCGCGGCCAGCTGTTTCAGCACCGGGTCAAACTTCTGGCAGTAGGGGCAGTGCCCCTGCATGAACAGCACCACTTTCCAGTCATTCAGATCCACCTGCCGGCCGTTGCTGAGCCGCAGCCAGCGCGCCGGCACCACCGGTTTCGCCGGATGAGACAGGGTTTTCGCCGTGTCGGGCGCGGTGCCGGTGATGCCCTGCGGGTTGTACAGCGATTTCACCTCATCGAGCGTGCCGCTGTATGCCGCCGGAGCCACCGCTATCCACGCGGCTGCGATAAAGCTCCGGGTCTTAATGCTCTTCATCAGAGGTTTTCTCACGGGCTTTCTCCTGTTTATCGGCTTCGGCAATCAGGGCGTTGAGGATTTTGTATCCGCCATAAATCACCATCCCTAATCCCAGAATTTCGCCGGCCTGAACCGCCATATCCGGCTGTTTACGCACCAGTCTGGCGATAAGGTGAAAAAACACCCCCACCGCCACCACCCACATGCCGGTGATATCCAGCTCGGGAAAACGCATTTTGCGCACGCTGCACTCCTTAAAAGTTGGGTCTGAAATCACCCGATACGTAGAGGAACTGTTTTGCGAGGTCGTCCTGACTGATAAAGCCGTAACTGAGGGGCTTCACCTGTCCGCTTTTCGGGTCGACCAGCATCATGGCCGGGAAATATTTCACCCCCAGCCGCTGCGCCTGCCCCTGATCCACACGACTGTCGGGCAGCAGCGGGTTAATCACGCCGTCGACGGAGACCGCGATAACGCTCAGCCCCCATGTCTCACGAAAGTTTTTCACCACCTGAACCAGCTGACCGTCAGTCGGTTCGCGGCCCCGGTAGAAGAACATCACCCCGTAGTGCTGCGTCAGCGCGGTGATGGCTTTGCGTTGTTCGGCATAATCGGCGGCCAGCTGATTTTTCACCGTGCCGTTGTAGTGGCTGTACTGCAGGTTGTAGTCCAGCTCGGGATGTTCCAGCATCGCTTTCTTCGCGCTCATCGAAAACAGCCCCGCCTGCTGCGTCCAGTAGTTCTGCAGCCGGAAATACTTCACAAAGGCCGGTACGGAGGGATACATAATGGCTTCCGCCAACGCTTTCTTTGTTGCCATCTGCAGGGCCGCCTGTTTCTCCAGAATATCCACTGGCGGCGGTGGGGCCGCTGATGCGGGCGGTTTATCTTCTTCCCGGGGCTTCAGTTTTTCGTTGTACCACTGCCAGCCGGCATCTTTGGCGAAGGCCGGCATCAGGGCGCAGAAAAGGCACCCCGCCAGCATGGCGGCATGTATTGTTCGCATGGTGTCTACCTTTCTTCAGATATGTATGGCGCGGTCAGTGAGGCAGGGTCCGGTAGATTTCCGCGCTGTCCAGAGGGATAAGGCTGTCGCTGTTATGCGGCTTCCCGGCAAAGTGGTCTCCCCGGCATATCACCCGATAGTCGCGGGTCTGCAGGTCATGCCGGGTGTTATTTTCATTAATCCACGCCGCGCCTGACACTTTATCGCACCGGATACCGTGCTCGCGGTTAGCGGTACCGAACCGGACTTCACGATGGTCCTTATACAGCCCGTAACACATCAGGGCAGCCATCAGCACGACAAACGCCGAGACTGCTGTTACGGTTAAGCGGTACGCCTTTTCATCACCCATCTCATCCTCCTTATTGCGCAGTCTGTTTTGTCAGCAGTTCCTTGATCCGCAGCTTCGTTCTGTCCGTCAGTTCACTGTTGTCGGGGATTTTCTGATTATTGATTAAATCTTCCATGAAGTTTGTGAAGTCCAGCTGGTCGAAATTTATCCGCTGCAGCTCCTCCACGGTGACGCCGCGACAGTCCGGACTGCTGGCCCCGCCGAAACTGATACGCAGCTGGCCGTTGCGCCCCTGCTGCTGCACAATCTGCGCGAGTTTAGAGTCAAACTGGCAGTAGCTGCGTTTTTTCTCCAGACAGATACCCAGCACCTTTTTCGAACAGAATTCCCCGACGCTGACGGTCAGCTTTTTGGTTTTAGCTTTCGACAGCGCCTTCTCCTCACTGCTGCACCGCGCCAGCCCCACATCCTGCCCCCAGCCGCTGTCCTTGCAGCAGTTGCTGAATCCGGCGGCAAATTTTTTGCAGAATTTTGCTTTCCCGGTGAACGCTTTTACATCCACGCCGTTGAGGGCGGCGACGTCTTTCCCGGCAGCCGCCAGCGCCGCCAGCTCAGAGACCGCCTGACCAAAATCATTGTTCTTCCCGGTGGCCGCTTTATCGCACTCCCCGTCGAGGCAGAACACCTCCCCGCTGCAAATCATCTGCTTGCCGGTGGTGCGGGTTTCACAGGAGTAGGTGGCGTACTCATGCAGGCAGGTTCCGCCTTCTGCGCTGAAGGCACAGTGTCGCGACGACAGCGTGCAGGCCTTGTTGTTCATCAGGCTTTCGCAGGAGCCGTTATCAGCCGGCTGCGTCAGCCACGTATCCTTGTATTTCCAGCACGCCTCGTTAAAGGAGTATTCCTGACCGCCGAGATTGAGGGTTTTCGTTCCGCCCGGGCTGATGCATTCGGTGCCCGTTTTTGTCCCTTCGTCCTGACTGAACGGGCAGCTTTCGACCCAGACCACCTCCGGGGCGTACACGGTTTCGGTTTCTTCCATCACCAGCGTGATGGTCACCAGAATCCCGCTGGTTTTTAATGCCGGCCGGGTCTTTGAGGTTTTCACCACCGGGAAGACCTGCCCGGCAGAGACGTCCCTGTCCGGTGTAAAGGTCTCATGGATTTTGCCGGTGCCGTCATAACGGTATTTCGTACAGTGCGTGTTCTGCCCGCCGGAGCATATCGAATCCGAACGGGGCCATGTCATCACGGTGACAGGAAACGTCCGGTCCAGCAGGGAGAGGGTTTCGCTCACCGCCCCTTTACATTCGCGGGTGACATTTCCCTCTCTGTCGCACTGATCAATAAACGGGATCGTCAGCGGTTCCCCGTCCACAGACACCCGCAACAGGCGTCCGGTCGTGGGTATCGTCAGCGAACCGGTCCAGCGCGGATCACCGCCGCTGACGTTGAGCGCCACAGACTGCTGATAGGTGCGGTTCACTTTCCGGGTGGAGGCGTTATCCTTCAGCGTCGCCTCGCGGGTGCAGAAGTTTTCCACCTTCAGGTCGCGCTCACAGGTGTGGTTACTGAACTGACTGCGGTTCACCACCTGTGCGGTACAGGCCTGACCGGTGTTGCCGACCAGCTTATCGGCCTGAGACTCGGTCTCCTTTGCCGCCTGAATAAAGGGGGTGTCGGCGGACAGCGTGTCCGGCGGGCGGTTGCTGAACGATTCGGTAATGCTTTTGCCCGCCTCATTCTGAGAAAACTCCGTGGCGGAGTCGCTTTTCATGCTGCTGTCGCCGCTGGCGGTGACGCCCCCGTAATATTTCTTCTGCTCCGGGCTGGCGGTATAGCCGGGAAGATCCTGCTCCCCGTTAAAGTTTTTCAGCGCGTCAATGCCCCCGCCCTGCACCTGTTTTGCGAAATCAGCGCCGGCCCGGTAGTCCGTACCGCTGTCCGCCCGGACAGGCTCCGTTAAGCTGATAAATGCGCCCGGCACGGCGGCCAGCAGGACCAGCGTCGGGATAAGTCGTGTCATGGCCGGCCTCTCAGCAGTTGTCGGGCGGTGTCCGCGCAGTCCCCTTTTTCCGCCACCTTCTCCAGCGCCTGACGGACCCGCAGGTTACCGTGGACCACGTCAAACCCGGACGGGCAGCGGACGACCAGCGCCGGCACGCTGCGGATGTTGTACTGCGCATAAAGCGTCGGGTCGATTTGCACGCCCTCCGTCACCCCGTCCCTGACCAGCTTCATCACCGCATCGGTGGTGGCCTTCATGTCATTGTTGACCAGCCCGCGCAGCGTGGCCGGGATACCGTACTGCCGGGTTTCGTGCAGCATGCGTTTCAGCCCCTCCTCCGGTATCGAGAACGAGACAAAATAGAGCGCCCCTTCTGCCGGTTTTCCCTGTGCCGACCGGCGCTGCTGGTCGGCCAGCCCCTCAATATAATTGCGGTCTGCCGGGGCCAGCGGATTGCGCCGGATCTCCGCTTCCAGCTCGCGCTGCAGCGCGGTGTCCGGGTTATTCCTCAGCTGCTCACTCAGGTTTTCCTGCTGTTTAAGCCACGCCCGGTCGGCCGTGGTCAGGCTGCCGGCACTGCCCGCAGCGGTGGCAGCGATGACGCTCAGTAACAGCGTGACCGTCAGGGCATTGATTATTTTCACGAAAGGCTCCTTTTCACAGGAAGACACAGTTACGTTTACGCCACATCAGATAGCCGTAGTTTTTCCGGGTGTTGGGGGGATTGCGCCCGGCTTCCCAGCGCATCACGCTGCGCCCGAGAGGGTGGCACTGCCCGCTGTCCGGATACATGTTCACCATCTGATAGCGCCAGCGCTCTTTCGGGATAATCGGCGACGGGTACTCGTAGCAGACCGCTTTGTCCTTGCCAATGGTCTCCATAATCTGGCCCTGCCGGTGCAGTTTGAATGCCATGCGCTCACTGACCAGCACCGAGGACTGCAGCGGACTGGACTCGTTACTCACCCAGCCGTTGAACGGGTATAACGAACCGTGGCTGCCCCCGCACCAGAACAGCACGTCCAGCGGCATATGAAAAGCGCTGGCGATGGCATCGGCAGCGCATGCCCCCTGCGCTATCGGGTTGGCAAACAGGATGGCTTCCGGGTTCAGAATGGTGGTCAGGCTGCTGTCCACCCAGGTGGGGTCGATTTCCGACAGATAGGCGATATCCATGTCACCGCCCTCAAGGCACCCCGCCGAGGTGATGATGTTCAGCCAGTAGGTTAACGGATATTTGTACCAGTGGACGTGATAGAAGGCCCCGTTTACCTGTTTGTCGTCCTTCTTCGCGGTGCCCATCCCGGTTTTGCCGAGGTTGATACTGAAGCCGCCGAGATTCACCATGCAGCCGGGCGAGCGGCTGACATCGGTCATCGCCATCGGCTCCCAGTACCCGATAGCCAGCCCCGGTCGGACGAACAGCGGCGGCGGGGCCGGACAGAGTCTGCAGCGGGCTGCCCGGATTTGCCGTATCGGGCTGATCTCCCTTGCCGACCTGAATGCTGCCGAGCGAGAGCGGAAAAATACAGCGCCAGCAGACATCGGTGATCGGGTTAACAAACCGCCCCTCACAGGACGGGTCGGCCGCCGCGTTCAGGCTGTAGCCCCACAGCAGCAGGGCACTCAGTAACAGGGTCAGAGATTTCACGTCAGCGTCCTTACTGTGGGGGAAAATATTCGATATTCAGCCGTTCCCCCGAAGGGGCCGGCGTGATACGCGCCGGAATGGTGGTCAGGCCAAACCGTTCACACAGCACGCCGTTCTGGTCGAAGTAAATCCGGCTGTCGAGGGCAGCGGAGGTGTCCGGCACGCTGCCTTTCACCAGAATGATTTTGCTGAGCACCGTGTCCGGCACCTGCCGTTTCATCCACGCCACCTGATCCGGGTCATCGCCGTCGATGAAATACAGGGTCTGCATGAACGGCACGGTTTTGAGGGGATTGACCACCTCGCCCTTGCGGGCAAACACGCGGCCTTCGTGGTCTTTCAGGTCCTCGCTCAGACGAATGCTGGGGTCAAACCAGCGTTGTTCATACTTCTCCGCCCTGCGCAGTCCCGCCACCGGGGCCGGACGCTGGCTGTGGTTTTCCACCCGCCCCCTGAACGCCGCCATCTCCTGTTCCCATTTTCCCGAGGTCTGCAGCGCTTCAAGGCGGCGGGTGATGAGCGTCAGCATGTCCTGCTCCTGAACCGGCCACAGGTCACCCCATGTACCCAGATCGGCGGCAGACACCGCCGGGCAAAACAGACAGCAGGCCAGAACGCCCCCGCAGAGCCGTTTCATTTCTGCCCCTCCTGCATACGCCGGGCAATCGCCGTCTGAATTTTCCGGGTCACATCAGGGGCCCCCTGCACCACCGCCGGCGAAACGAGGATCACCACATGATTGTCCTGCTGATACGCCGCGAGACTCTGCTCCAGTGCGCCGTTAAACCGCTCCGACAGGGCTTTTGACTGCGCCTGCGTCAGCGATTTACGGCTGACATCATCCATAAACGCATCCAGCGTTTTTTTCATGTCAAACGCCACCACGCGGGGGACGGCACTGGCTATCATCACGCGGGTGATAACCGCACTGGCGGCAAGGGTCGCGATAACCAAACCGGCGACAGCCAGCGTGCTGCGCCATGTGGTGACGGGGTTTACGGTCGTGTTCATCAGCCTGCTCTCCTGTTGGTGTCCTGCCGGATACGTTCTTCCAGTGCCGCCATCTCCGCCGGGTAGTTCTGGCAGGCCAGTTCGTAAACCGCGTCATGGATATCCACCCCCGCTTTCTTGCGCCGCTGGATGAATTCAAAATCCTTCCCGGTTGAGGAATACATCGCCCGGCTGAGAGGGTCGACAAACAGGCGGTGCCATGAGCAGTTCGCCTCGACCTGCAGCATGAAGGAAGAAAACCACTGGTCTTTAGCAGCACCAAAACTCTTGATCATGTCCTGCTGCAGCTTCGTGAACTGGTCGGGGTACAGCTGGTTATATTTGGCAAACTCTTTGGCGCTCTGCTTGAGGATGCCCTTGTAGGACGAGTTGCCCCATGCCGCCCGCGCCGCGCTGGAGGCGGTGGGCGAGTCAAAGTCGACAATATTCTGGGTGATGGTGATATAGGCCCCGGTATGGCGTCGCGCCGTGCGGTAGCCTTTTTCAATGAAGGTCCCGACCTTTTCATTCTTGAAGTCCAGCAGTTTCCAGCCTTCATCAATCACGTTCAGTTTTTTCAGGCTGCGCGGCGACTGGTACATGCGGTTTTCGATGTAAATGATGAGCGAGAACATCACGGCAATCAGCAGAGACGGGCGGGATTCCAGCCCGCCCAGCTCCAGCACCACCATGCGGGCGTCATCGTGCAGCGAGGGTTGGTCCGAGTTGAAGTATTCCCCGTAAATCCCCTTTGCGGTGTACTGGTCGAGCAGCACGATCATCTCATCCAGCCGGCTGCGGATGGTCGGCGCGTCGGCATAGTCCTCGCTGTTTCTGGCGTTCAGCAGAAAATTCACCACATCATCAATGCGGGCGTGGTTACGTTTACTTAACCACGCGGACTGCACCGCCTGCAGCAGCAGACCTTCGTGGACCTCATCCAGATTGCCGTTAGGGCTGGCCATGACCGACATCTGGTCGCGGATACGCTCGGCGGACAAATCAAAACTGGCATCGTCGAGAATGTTGGCGAAAGGGTTAAACTTGAGGCTGTCGCCGTCGAGATAGACCCCGCCCATGTTCTCGCACAGGGACTTATAGCCGTCTCCCATGTCAAACACCCACGCGAAGCCGCCCGCATCGAGCACGCTGCGGATCAGCGGCTGGATCAGGCCCGTTTTACCCGCCCCGGACGTCCCGCAGACCGCCATATTGAAGTTGGTATTGTTCATCCCTTCATAGAACAGGTCGATAAACGCCAGCTGGTTGCGGTAAGTCGGGGCCAGCAGACCGGCCGGGGCCAGCGGACTGTCGGCCACCACCGGCAGAAGGTTGGCCACGTTGAAGGTCTCGGCCCGCCGGATAACCCCGGCCGCCTTGAGTTCGGTGAACAGCCCTTCCCCGCATTTGAACGGCAGCATGGCCAGAAAATTGCGCAGATGATGATACCGGGCCGGAACCAGCTCAAACCCGCCTTTACGGTAACTGTTGAGGATTTGCTGCTCGGTGGCCAGAGACGCTTCTGCGCTGTCTGCCGTGTAGGCGGTGATGTTGAAAAAGTAGGACACCAGCGACGACTGGTTGGTGGCCAGACGCTGGCGGATATCACCCCACTCGCGCACCTCTTTCTCCACAGACGGAAAATATTTGGCGTAGGAGGTTTTGCTCTTTTTCTCCAGATCCATGTACTTGAGGTTCGCTTCATTCTGGGTCTTAACCTGATCTTCCACCATCAGCGTCAGCGACAGAACAAACGGGCAGGATATGGACAGCTCAGGGTTCAGCAGGTTGGCGTAGTTATCCGCACTGGTCCACAGAAAAGCGATTTCCGGATCGCGCTCCAGATGGTAACTGGTGACGCGGGTCACCGTCTCTTGCCCCTCCTTGCCCGTCCGGCCAATTTTCAGATGCCCGGCCGTCACCTTCATGTCGAAGCTGTCCGCCACACACTGGTAATTGAGATCCTGATACGGGTCGAGTTTGCAGGGCTGGCGGTACATTTCGCCCGGATCAGGGTTCACCAGCTCCTGAATCAGTGCGACCAGCCCGGCGGCATCCATCAGCCGGGTGGGGATATGCGCCCCGCCCAGCGAGGCGCGGATAATTTTTATCTGGTTTTCCAGCTCAACAATCTGCGCTGTTGAATTTTTCTTTCGCGGCACACAGCAGGAGATGAAGACACGGTAATTGCGCAGCGTCAGGGGTAAGTCCATCCCCTCCGGCAACGGGAAGCTGCTTTCGGCCGCCCGCAGATAATAGGCGCGGGTGATGGCGTTAAACTTTTCCGCCTGTTTCCCGCTCCAGCTGAATTCCCGCAGGCCATACTCAATATCGTCCCCGACCAGCTTGCTGGACACCAGACTGATGGTGAAAGGCACGCCGCGCGGGATTTTGGTCCGCAACAGATGGTCCAGCGTCGCCACGATATCGGCATTCGCGCCCGGCAGAGGACGGGCTTCCAGCAGAAACCCCACGGTTTTCGTGTTAATAAACAACCCGGTGGCCGAATCATAATCCTGATAAGGCAGCACGCGGCTGAACTGCGGGAAATTCATGCTGCCCAGAATGTCGTTGGCTTTCGCGGATTCATCGGGCAGGCTGAGGGCGGACACCAGTGAATTTACGGCCTGAGCGACGGTATCCATCAGGTTATTACGCATGTGAGCGTTCCTTAATGAGCATTTAAATAATCAAAAAAGATATGGCCTTATACAATTGCCACCCGGAGATATAACGACAATATTTTCCGGTCGGTACGTTGATGATGATAATCCTGCCGCAATCTAAATTATTGACAGGTCCTGTATCACTCCTGATTTTTAGATTTGTTATAAGCAGATATGGCCATGTCGTACCTGTCCGTCACGACATTAACAACAACACCTGAACAATCCAGTCGATTAATGTTACTGGTAAACATCCCTGTGGGGATATCAACCTCTTTCAGGGAACACGCAGTGGCCCAATACCTCCCGTCCTTAATTAAATCGTCATTGTCGGGTTGGCTTTGCGTGTAAATGAAAAAAGAAACCATTAACACGCCTGTAATTAAACAAACAGCATTGATAAATCTGTCGCTATCCACAGAAATCCTCCAAAGTAAAAAACACGCTACCGCCCATCCCTTTCAACGCACAGGGCACTCGTTTTAAATCCGGTATTAATTCAGTCCTCACAGCGCCATTTACGGCGCTGTTGATTAGTTAATGCGGGGCTGCCCCCACGCCGGGGGGGTGACCACAAACAACACCGTGGCCGGCTGGTGATAGACGTCCTCAGCATCCACATAGGGCGCTATCCACAGGGAGGCAGTCTGTTCCCCCTTCCTGAGCGGGCGCGGGTAAGCACCGGGCAGCGTGGCAGGCGATGTTGATGTATAGGTGCTGACGCTCACCGGCCGTTGATACACGGGCGCGGGTGCGGTGGATGAAACAGCCACCGGAGTACGGCTGACCGGCGCGTTGCTGAGCAGGCGGCCAGAGGATGCCGTCACCGGCGGCGTCGTGCTGCGTACTGGTGTCATATGCGGCTGTGGCGGCAACGGGTAACTGTTCGCCGACGAGGTTCTGAAATTGCCGTCAGCCAGTCGTGGCAACCCGGCCGCAGCCGGCTTTGCATGACTGCGCTCCTCAAGGGCTTTTGCCTTTTCATTCGCCTGCTCCATCGTCATACAGGTATCTGACGTGGTGGCATTACATTCAAATTCCGACTCTGTTCCGGCGCATCCGGTTAACAGCAATGCACCGCCCAGAGGAATTAACAGCATTAATTCCTTCATTGATTCACCTTTAAATCAGTTATGTTTCAGACTCACCCTGAATAAACGCCTTCCGTTTTTACGGCCTCTGCGCTGCGTATATTTCTTCCAGCCTGCTTGTGTCGGAATACGCCATTATTACCCTGTAACGGGGCTGTTCTTTTTCAGCTTCCGGTTTTCCGGCAACAACCACTCCGGCGGTATTATCTGTATTTATCGTCACTGATAACTCCGTTTCGTTTATATGATATGGGGACGCATACCCCTGCCGTTGTATTACCCGTTATTTTCAGCTTCTGATGACGCCCCGGGTGAGAACTGACGCGGATCGAGTTTGCCCAGCTTTTTCAGCATGTCATCGGTGCTGAATCCGTTCATGTTTCCGCCGGACGACTGAGCGCGTTGTTCCTGCTGCGGGGCCGGCTCCGTGTTCTGCGCCTGCTGCCCGTTCTTCTCCGCTTCCAGCTCTTCAATGGTTTTCAGCTGGAAACCGTCCTGGAACACCACGGTCACTTCGTTCCCCGCACCGATCGGGATCACCGCGTGATACTGCTCAGCGCGTTTGATGTAGTAATCACCTAACGTCTGCGCCGCTTTCGATGATCCGCCGCCCATCCCCATTTTCAGGACATCACCAGCACCAACGGAGGCTGTCGCTCCCAGACCCACAGCTGGTTGCGAAGCTCGCTCAATCCCCTGACCAATCCCTTCAACAAATCCTGCCCCCCATGCCCAGCCGAGGATTTTGCCGTTACGCATCACCACTTCCCCTTTGATGCCGTTTTTGCCCATAAAGGACACATGGCCGTTAATGGGCTGGTCGATAGTTTTATCGCCTTTGATACAGCTGATATTGCGGGTGCGAACGATGGCGCGCTCACTGGAGACATCCCCCCAGGCTTCGAGGCCGACAAAGCAACCGGTCAGGTCATAGGTTTTGCTGTTCGGCATTTCCACACGCCCGATAATACGCAGCGACATGGGGACGGTTGATTCATTCCCGGTAACGGAAGCGTTGGCATCAGCACCTTCTATCAGACTGCTTTTTGCAAAGCTGCCTGATGGAATGTAGGGCAGCGTTTTGCCTTTCCGGCCACGGTCATAGTTAAAGGTTTTGCGCTGTATCTGGTTCGGCACCGGCACAGACTGGTAGCTGACCTGTGGCGGCATGACAGCCCCGTTTCCGGGGTAGAATGATGTCGGCGGCGGCACCGCACCGCCTGACTGTGGCGGGAAGCTCGCCGGTTGAGGCTCCCCTTCCGGCCCCGGTGGCGGTGACGGCGGAGCCGGCGCAGGTTCGCCTCCGGCGACAGCAGGTCTGACGCCCAGCGCTTTCAGTCTGCTCCTGCATGGCGACATTTTCCCCGGATAGTTTATCGATGCGGATCTGGTCCGCCGTCCGGGCTTTACTCAGCAAATTCACTTCACCCTGCAGCGATTCAAACTTTTTAGTGAGATCGGCGGCCGTGGCCTGCATTTCCGTGGTGGCATGCTGCTCAACCTTGCTGTTGAACTGGCTGTCGACCACCCCGGTCATATCCGGAACCGGTTCGGCCTGCACGGTCGGGTCTTCTTCAGAACGTAAATTCAGTTCTGACAGATACAACCCCCCCGCCACTAAACCGGTGCCACCGACCAGAAGCAGGGCCAGCCAGAGATACTGCTTGCGTTTGATCAGCGTATTGAAGTTCGCCATCAGCGTGCCCCCTCCGCTGTGGTGACCCAGATAGACATGCGCCCCCCCGCCGTCAGCGGACCAGCAGGGGTGCTCAGCATGATGGCGCGCGTGCCCGGTTGCCAGAAATCGCTTTCGCGGATAAGGCGGGGTGAGTAAGCCGTGTTTTCGACGCTGTAGCGCACGATTTTAAGATGATGACCGGTCCAGACCTTATCCGCCGTGGCGCGGAGTCCGGCCGGCACCGACAGGGTTTCAGCCGTCACCGGAACGGACTGATATTCTTCCGGCATACTGCCCTGCCGCATGGCCCGGTTGAGTGTCACCAGCAGCGTTTCATACGGCGTCGATTCTTCCCACGACTTCGCCGGTCCCGGTGTACCGGTCAGTTCTGAAACCAGCTGAATGGTCCGGCCCACACCGGCACGCGGCACGGCCCGGATGGAAAAGTTGAGACCGCGCTCGGTTTCCACAATAAAGGTGAACGGTTTTTTGCTGAGCGTGGCGAGAACAGCGCCCCCGCTGTCGGTCTGTTCCTGATTCGTCAGACCGCCATCCAGACTGTTGATGGCCGTGATGCGGTCTCCCGGTACGGTAAAGAGGTTCGGGTCGGTGTTGCTGACAGCAATGTTGGCCTGCCCGCCGTTAGCCAGTGGCACCACCGTAGGTGCCAGCGTTCCGCTGAGCGTGGCGGAAAAGGCCGGCGACATCATGAACAGGCAACCGGAGATAAATAATGGATTAATTTTTTTCATTATTTATTTCTCCAAAACGCGCCAGCCAGCTGACACCGTCGATCCGGTTAAACTGAAGGACATAATGTTTAATTTCGGTATAGGGTGCGGAGTCGCCTATCCATGTTTTTAATTCCCCGCGCAAATCCACCCGGTTCTCCGCCGGATAAGAGCGGACAGAGGTCATATAAAAGGTGGCATTCACATTGTTGTCCTTGATCCGCTTCGCATCATCAGCCAGCTGGATTTTCAGGCTGTTCTGTGAGCCGGGGAAAACATATTTCAGTAACTGCGCGTGCTGGGCATCCACCGTTTCCGGCGTGACATTCAGGCGCAGGGCCACGAAGCTCAGCCCCAGCTGCTCAATATAGGAGGCATCAGCCTGATTCTGAGACACCGCAAACGGCGCATTAAATAACATCGGCGTGACCACAACCTTCTGTTCAGTCTGCAGGCGGTAGTTATTTATTCCCTGAATAATATTCGTGGCAAGACTGAGAATAATAACCGCCCCCATGCAGAGATAGCCGAGCGCAATGACACGGGTCGTGCTGAGTCGGGCACCGTGCTCCATAGATTAATTCCTCACTGCATTATTTAATCCACTGCCGGAAACAGGAATCCGGGATATCGTGAAAAAACCCCTTAAGAAGGGACGTGGGCAGATACCA
Organism: Klebsiella sp. WOUb02; assembly: GCF_050058015.1. NCBI lineage: Bacteria > Pseudomonadati > Pseudomonadota > Gammaproteobacteria > Enterobacterales > Enterobacteriaceae > Klebsiella > Klebsiella sp. WOUb02. The sequence goes on along the minus strand of NZ_CP170104.1, from coordinate 19,590 downwards.
GTAAATCAGATCACGCAACCACGAACTGCCCCGTCCCTTTTTCAGTTTTTTGATGCCCCAGAAAACCAGTACCGCTGCGGCCATACCGAAAATAAACTTACTGGTCCAGAAACCCCAGCCCAGACAAATAACGGCCGGGATAAGTTCATCGAGATATAAGCCAAACCAGCGGGACTGGTTAGTGAGTGTTTCCGGGAAACGGTATTTCTTTAAATCGTCTCCCGTCATCACTGCCGTCCTCTCAGTAACCGGCTACAGCCATACCGATAGAAATAAAGGTAGAAATAATGGCGAAACCAAACAGGAACTTCACGTTCTTGGTCATCATATACATGATCGCGCCAGCGACGACCTCCGCCAGAACAACCCATTTGACGACACTGGAGGACTTGCCGAAGGTTCCTTTGACCGTGGTGTCACCGGACTTCATCAGGTCAGTGGTAGTAGTGGTGGCCATTGCAACATCCGGGAAGAAGGCAGCGAGAGCCCCGACCGGCAGGACGACTTTGGCGACTTTCAGTGCCGTTTGTTTACGGAACATGCGTGACATTAATGACGGTTTGTTTTCTTCAGGTAAAGCAATACCCTGAACACCTGAGACAGCATTCATATATAAACCCTTCAGATTGAATTAAATTAAGGTGTAAAACTTAGCGTGAAGATTCTGTTAAATTATCCGGGTTATTCACCTCCTTTATCATCAAAATAAACGTTATTCAAAAAACTGGAAACTGATGCAAATGGTCCTGTAACCTTAGATAGACCTCATGCGATTTACTTCGGTTACTTTTGTTTTTTGCAGCTATAAGTTTATTATTCGTTTCGTCATCAAACCTTGTTACTACAACAGGACCGAAAGAAACGTTCTTATAAGTTACCGTTGGATAGAAATCCGGAAATCTGTGTAGATGGTCCTTAATCCTGTAGACCACCTCAGCGGATTTACTTCGTCCACTAAGTTCTTTAGATTCTAATAATCGACGATGTGTATCATCATCAACCTTTATACTGACGCACGGACCTAATGCCGGACGAGTATTCATTCGCCTCACAACTTCCTCCGCTACAAAGTTTCACGGTAAAAGTGTTGCATTAAGTCGCCCGTTAGGCAATAGACGAAAAGTCACTATTTATTTAACATTTTTGTAACATTCCTACACAGTAATTCATTTGCCGTTCTGAAAAGAGAAACCACCACCCCACTCGCGAATGCAAGTATAAATACATCATCTCTTATTTGCTCAGGTAGTAGAGCTAATATTCTGTTTATACGATTTTTAGATGTTCCGACTGATATATTAAGAACCTGAGAAATACACTGGTGTGAGGCTCCAAGTATATACAATGCGAATGTTTCATGCTGCACATCATTCAACAAAGAAATGGCCATTTTAAAATCGTTAATCTGATTGATAAACTGTGTATTTCTTGGCGACATCAGGAACGCACCCCGACGAATATGACAAAATTTCCAGACCGTGGCTTCAGTATTCATATAAAATATTTTCTCTATTATCACGTCCCACCGGAAGCCATTTATGGATAAATTTTCCTCAACAAAAACAAATTTATTGTCGGCGTAAATCTCAGCCTCAAGAGCAGACAAACGCAAAGATGTGTTTATCTCAATACTTTCAAACCAGTGATTAAAATCAACAGACTTCAGGAAAGCATGATCAAAAGAAGAGTTGCGGCACAGGAAGTTACCGCAACGCAGTCGAAGGCACGTAGGTTGGTCAGAAAATCTGACTAAGCCCTGCAAATTACGGAAGAATTCTGATTGACTTAGTTTTTGGCTTTCAATACGATCCATCGGATACATAGGAACCTCTTTGTCAGGATTCTATGGACAGCTGATGTAAAGAGTTGTAGCTCCTTACATCAGCGATTCTCAAATTTTCAGAAACTATTTGCTTCCAAAACAATGATAGTTCCAGCAGACATCCTTGTCATTCAAAAATTGCAGATCATTCCACTTTAGTTTTCTGTATATTAGGTGAAAACTCTTATCTTAAAACATATAATCAAGAGTCACCTTCATCATTTTGGTCTTCCGGGAATATTCTACTGATCACCTCCTGCGTATCTTCTCTGATATTCTCAACCATTGCAGGCCACTCCCATTTTGGGATGCCAGCTATATGTGGACTTTGAGAAGAAATGCCAAGAACCTTATTGACAGAAAATTGTGTTTTAATCACTGACTCAAGGAGTAATTTGTTAAACAGCATCTGGTTAAATCCGCTTTCCTTCCTCTCCATCTGCGCTTCATACACTCTGACACCCAGTTCTATTAACATGGACGCGACACCAGAGAAGCTGACATCTTTCTCCTTTGCTCCCTCTGCCCGTCGTTTTTCCACAATTGCATAAATCTTTTCAGCGACTTCATCACTGACATATGCCTGAACCTTTGCCATTTCACATCCTTATTTAAAACGAAATTTCACTCTATTACTAACCGAGAAGAATACACGATTCACCGGCGATTCAATTCGCGATTCGAATCTAGATTCACACCCACAAAAATACGATTCATCATGCGAATCACACCACGAATCGAATCTAGAGTCAATTCGCCTTCCAGACCGCATTACGCCTGATTTGATTCATTACCGATTCGTCAACGATTCATTAATGAATCGCCGGCGAATCGCTGGCGAATCGCATATATATTTCATAATGATAGATAGTGCAATTTCAGGTTAGTTAACCTCATGAATTACATAATCAATCTGCAAAATTTTAATTTTGCGTAGTGTGTGGTGATTTTTGGGGTGAGGAGTGCATATTTGTTGAGTTCTTATTCGGGACGGGTTAAAACATTTCCAGCAAGGAACCCTGAAGGGTGGTATATGAATAAAATTGTGTTAGTCATCACACTTTTGATATTTCCCGTCATTTCATACGCTGAAGACTGCTTTGATATGGCAGGACGGGATTATAAAATCGACCCGGATTTACTGCGGGCTATTTCGTGGCAGGAGTCAAAGTTTGTGGTGAATGCCATTGGTCGCAATCCGGTATCGGGATATGGTTCCGGCCTGATGCAGATCGACTCGCAACATTTTGGCGAATTATCACGCTACGGAATTAAATCACAGCATCTTTTGACCGATGCCTGCCTGAACATTTACACCGGGGCTTATTTTCTCGCTCGCGCGTTTAATAAATGGGGGGTGTCATGGGATGCGGTAGGTGCCTACAATGCCGGTTTCAAAAAAACACCGCGACAGGCTGCCCGCCGTTACAGCTATGCCAGTAAAATTCATCGCTACTATACCGCCATCAAGGCCAGTAAAAATCAGGTCGCAGGAGAGCCACAGACTGCAATGAGAAAATAAGCGAGTTTCTGCCAGGCGAATAATTTATCAGGCTACAGAATACAGCGCCTTTACCAGATATCAGTCTGAACCTTTTTTTTAACTGGTACTTTCCTTCTTCTGCGTGGGGATACTTTCAGACCTGAATTTACAGACTGCTCATTCTCAAACGGCATTAAAAATACACAGTCAACAGACACGGTTTTCAGGTTTTATTTGTGATGGTTATATGGCTCAACGTGGCACTGTTGGGAAATTCGTTTAACTGATATGCAGGGAGTTGTAAATGTCCGGACTGGTTTATTATGTTGCTGCGTCGCTGGATGGATTTATCGCCACTCACCAGCACGCGCTTGACTGGCTGAATAATTTTACTCTGGGTGATGACGCCACACCTTATGACGATTTTTATCAGACGGTCGGCGCGGTCATTATGGGCGGTACGACTTATTGCTGGATTATTGAAAACTTTCGGGGAGAGTGGCCCTATAAAAACGTACCCGTTTTTGTTCTGACCCGTCAGTTTTTACCCACACCGCAGGAACTGAATATTGCAACGGTCAGCGGCAGTGCCACAGACATTGCCACACTGGCGAAATCCGTCGCCGCTGATAAAAAAGTCTGGGTAGTCGGCGGAGGGAAAACAGCGGCGTTTTTCGCTGACGCCGGCGAATTAAGTCAGTTACAGATAACCACCATCCCTGTGTTTCTCGGCTCGGGCATTCCTGTCTTGCCGGCAGACCGCCTGATTTATGTGAAACCTGTCAGTCACAGAATATTAAAAAGCGGTGCAACAGAAATCGTACTGCAAATACCCGGGGAGTGATGTTCCTCTTTCTTTATCGCAGCAGCAGATTCAGGCTGGACTGCTGGCATAAGACCGGTAAATTTCCGCGCCTGTCTTATGCCTTACCCTGTGATATTCAGCACATGGATTTCTGCACTTCAACGGGGCAGTTTCGTTTTCTGACATGCCCACCGCGCAGAAATAATATCCACGGATTTACCTGTGATTAACTGAGCGGTGTCCGGCAATATATCCGGAAATATTCGTTCTCAGCCTTTCATATACTCATGACGTGCTATATTTACTCATGAAGTGTTCAGTCACTTCACCCCGTATTAAATGAAGTCATACTCTGTCTTCACTGTTCTCAGACAGAATCAGGAACGCAGCTGGCAGGGGTGGGTTTCCCCCTCTGCCTTTTTCCTTTCAGGCCGTTAATGAACGGTTATATATCACTTTCCAGTCCGTGTAAGCCCGACCGTCATTCAGCGGCGTGATACTCACCACATTGACCGCCACCCCGTTCATCACCAGAATCCGCTCTATCCCCGTAAACCAGTCATCCTCTGCGCTCAACGGAAACCAGAGATTGCTGTTAATGCCGCTCAGCAGCGGATGATTGCAGAAGTGTACGCCCCGGCCCTGTTTTGTTTCGCTGCCCGTAACAATCACTTCTCCGCGCACCTCATTATGACCCGACGATGTTTCGCCATTCCCCGGCCCGACTCTCTTTTCTGTTTTCATGGCTTGTATCCCTGTTGTTCAGAATCGCCCTGATATTCAGCCCCGGTTATAGATACATGCCGGAGACTGCCTGCTTTGTGGCCGGAGTTACTGTTACTGTCGGCGCTGAAGGCGGGTTTCTGCAACCCTGCCCCTTAGCCCGCTCTCCAGCTCCTGACAGGCCAGTTTCCACAGAATCTCTCCCGCTTCACAAAAGCCGCTGCACACCAGCTGCCCTGCCTGCTCCCATGCGATCTGCGACGCCGCAGGAACCTGCGGGCGTGGTTGCCGCGCCACGGTATCGCACACCTGCCATGCCATCATCAGCAGTGCGCCATAAAGCCGCTTTGTCCGACATTTTTCATCCATATCCTGCATACACACAGAGGCCAGCAATTGCAGACTCCCGGCCAGTGCCGGGCTGAGTCCGGGAATAGTGATGCATTGACCTTCCTCCCACGCGTCGGGAGATCCCGACGTGGCGGTGTTGATGTTCTGTACATTCATGGCAACTCTCCTTTTAGCGTTTTTTCAATATGGGCACAGGGTCAAATGCTTATCCCGCTGCGCGCAATCAGGCGCACAAACTGTCTGAAATAGTCAGCTTCTACCACCTCAACATTGGTAAAGTTTTTATCTGTGACCTTCGCCATCGGACACCAGCGCCAGCCCGAAACCGCATAGCGGGTTAGCGGAGTGTGGCCGACGACACGGCCGGTACGGACGGGGAGCCGGAGGGGGCCATGTTTCAGTTCTGGTTATTCCTGCTGTTCCGTCATCATTCCCGGCAACAGAGGAACAGAAACCGGAGTAAACCCCGCCTCACCAGATACCATCATTGCCCGGATACCTGAAAGCACAGGCAACAGAGAAAACAACGTGCGGAAACCGCGCCGCAGGCGCGGGCCTTTCCCGCACCGCCGCGCAGCGGCCGGGTTTTCCGGCGACCCGGCAGACAATACCGGGCCTCCCTGCCCGGTTTCACCGTCAGACCGCTGGCGGCAGCGCCCCCGGATAGTGACGTGCCACAATGTCATTTACCCTGTCCACAAGGTCAGGCCGCGTAAAGGTGATATGCGCGGTGCCTTTCCAGAACGCTTTGATGGTGAACCAGTCGCAGGTGAACACCTCGCCCACATTGTTCATTCCGGCGGCGATAAAATCCCGGAACCGCGCGCCCTCTGATACCCGAAAATCAGGCACATTTTTACCGGCAAGCAGCCAGAACGGTCGCGCAAGGTCGTTGAGCCTGTCCTGCGCATGGCTTCGCACGCTCACATAACGCCGGTCGCCTGCAAACACGTCCAGCACGCCTTCAAGAATAATTTTCTTACCCAGACGACAGGGGTTATTGGTTTTGTAGTCCCATGACAGGGCGCGAAACACGTCGATAACGCCCTGTTCGAACGTCTCCCCTTTCGCCGCGTTGAGGTGCCGGAAGGTCGCCAGCACGTTATCGCTGGTGATTTCCGGGCAGGCGTCGCTGTACAGCTCCGCATCCCATTTCTTGCGCTGTGTGGCGCTCATCAGCGTGAACATGCCGGTATCGTTCATCAGGCGATGCCAGATGTCCCGGTCAGTCAGGCGGGCAACGTTGCGGCGAATAACGTCCGTGTCGCGCTCACTGCGGGCGCTCAGGCCGTAACTGACGATATCCGCCAGCCCCGAAAACCAGTCCTTACCCGCTGCCCCTTTAAACAACGTCTGCGCCTCCTGAATCTGCGCCAGTCCGGCCATAAAGGCCACTATCCCGGCGTTGCGCTGCGCGATGATGCGATCAATCGCCACCGAAGGGATGACGTCGCCGGTTTTGTCGGTGGTGTTGAGGTCTGCACAAAGTGCGGTATCGTGCTGCATGGTGTTTTCCTTCTGTATTGCCGCCCCTTCCGGGGCGGCTCACCTCATCAGTTAAAGGCGCGTTTCAGCTCCAGCGTGCGGAGCACCTGCCCCAGCTCGCCGCCCGTCATGGCCGGGATATGCACCCGGCGCTGTTTGCGGTGACATTTCGCAATGTGCCGCCCGAACGCCCGCAAAGCCGGGTTCAGCGCCGGAGCGGGGATATCGGGATGCAGCACGCGCGGATGCCGCCGGGGGTTTACAGAGGATTCAGAAGGTGTAAGAATTGAAACCAGCATATGATTTCTCCTCTATGTTGTTAAAGAATCCCGGAAATATCGTTGCTGCGATAAATCCGGGGTGGATTAAGCAGGGTTTCCCTGCTTTTTTCATTTCTGCGGTTCGCTGTCCGCCCCTGCCTCCTTTATCCGCCTGTCGGTAATGTCCTGCGGATCGCCGAGAAACCAGCCACCTGTGGGCCGGTACTGCGCGACAAACGCCTTTATCGCTGCCCTGCGCGTCACGCCTTCCGTTACGGTTTTCAGCGGCAGTGCGCCCTGTGCGTTGCGCCCCAGAAACAAAATTTCATCGCGGCGCAGCGCCTGAATCTGTTCAGCCATCGTTTATCCCCCTGTTTTTAAAGAGCATCACCCGTTGAGTTTCGGGAGCCGCGGCCCTTGACGTTTCGCGGGTGTGTGCCGTGTTACCGGCCCTGTTAACCATCACCCGTTTGAGAACCTTCGCCGCAGGGGCGTCAACAGCCACGGCCCGGTGCAGATGTCCGGGGCCGGACGGCAAAGTTTTTGCCGGCAAAAAGTTTTCCGGACGGGCGTCAGCGCACCCTGGACAGCCAGACGGGTTGTGGTTGTCTCAGCCCCGGCGACAGGAGCTTAAACGGATGATGCGAAGGGGGACGAAGGGCCGGCACCCGCCGCAATGCCGGTCGCGGCGGCGAAGCGCAGCGGGTGGCATTGCCCCTCAGAGCGCCGGCACCGCCGGGGCGGTGGACGCGGCGCGACCGGCACGGTCGCTGTGAGCGGTGCCGTTGACCGTCGCCATCGGACACCAGCGCCAGCCCGAAACCGCAGCGCGGGTTCGGCGGAGCTTGCCCGGCGGCCTGCCGGCGGGTTAGCGGAGTGTGGCCGACGACCCGGCCGGTACGGACGGGGAGCCGGAGCGTGGCCCGGCTTCTTTTTCTGCCGTTCCGCCTTTTCAGCCATAAACGGCACCACTGCCACTACCGGCATAACCGGTGAAGAAAACCATAAACTCACCACCTGCCCTGTCCGTTACCTCACCCCCTGAAGCCCTGACCACAGCGATGGCAGCGTGCGGAAACCGCGCCGCAGGCGCGGGCCTTTCCCGCACCGCCGCGCAGCGGCAGGGTTTTCCGGCGGCCGAAAACGGCTCCGGGCCTCCCTGCCCGGCTGCGTTATCTGTTTATTTCATCCCGCACCCGTTGCAGGGCGTCGGATTCTTCGTTGTACAACCGCCGGGCCGCCCCTTCGCCGGACTCAATTTCGGTAATCCGGAGAAATTCCCCCGCCAGCGCCATCACCTTTTTCAGCACGGCGGCGGGAACGGTAATCTGCCGTTGCCAGTCATCTTCTTCTTCCAGCGCGTCCCGGATGCACAGCAATGTTTCAACGCCGACGCCGGATTCATGCAGCCCTTCCATGCCGTCCATCATCGCCAGTATCCGGGCGGCCATCGCTTCCGTTATGTTTTCTTCGCTGAGAACCGCCATAACATCAGCGGTTGTCCAGACAATCACTTTAATTTCCTCGTTTTGCGGAAAACGGCTTTTCAGGTTTTCGCAGACTTCATTTACGGTTCCGTACATCGTTATTTGCTCCGTCAGTGGCAGGGGTCAGTGCGGGGCAGCAACGCCGCCCCGGTGGGGTTCAGTCGAGCGCGCGGAAAATCGCGGCGGCTTCCGGGTGGGTGGCGGCATAGTCCATCAGCTGGCGGTGGCGGCGGCAGTACAGGGCGCATAACTCCTCGTCGTCATGGCGGTCATACATCCAGCCTCCGGTGATTCAGTACCAGCGCAGTAATGATGATGCCTGCCGCCTCGCTGCTGACCGTCACATCGGCGTCATTGTCCGGGTTTATCACGCGCCAGCTTTCCTCCCCTTCCGGCTTCATAAAACCGCCACCGCCGGCCAGCAGGGCGTAACCCCATACCCCGCCGTCATACCCGGCCAGATAGCGCCCGGCGTAGCTGTACACGTTACATTCGGCGCGGGTGAAGTCATCGCCGAACAGGCAGGGTAAAAACTGCATCCGCACAAAACCGTCGAGGAAACGTGCAGGTTCAAAAACAGGGGTGGCTGTGTTCATCAGAATATCTCCGCTGTCAGGGTGGGTTACTGTTCCGGCCTGTGCCGTGACTGAATGGCAGCCCGGCGAAAAGCGGAGTGTTCAGGGGCGGCGACGAGGCCGCAGCGCAAGGGAGCAGAGGGGGGATGACGCACGGCGGTGACGCGAAACCTGAGCGGAGACGCGACGGAAGTCAGCGGCCCGGCGCGAGTGCGAACGGGGGAGGAGACGGCGGAGCGAACCCTTGAACACGCAGCGGCCGGGCTAAAGTGAAGTCACGGCACCGGCCGCAGACCGCACGGACCGGGTTTTCTGTCCTCCCCGCCGCAGGCGGCATGAAAGAGGCGCGCAGCAACATCCTTGTTGTCATCTTTCATTCACATTCAGGGTTAACAGTGCGGGCAGAATCCTGTGGATAACCCCGCTGACCGCCTGATATGTATCAAAAAAATCAGGATGGTCATTATCTGACCACCCTGAATGACCGGCTCAGCGGATCATACAGCGCCGCAACCGGGCGATTTTGCGCGAAGCCCCCTGAAGGGACTCCGCCGCATCCTCCACCGCCAGCATGGTGAGGCGGATTTCGGCCCTGTCGCTGTCGCGCGGCCAGCGCCGGCGCATCGTGTGAATACGCAGCAAAATATCGGTCAGCGCCTCGTCTATGGCCGCCACATCCGCCGCCAGCTCCCCGCCGGCGGCATTCAGGCGTTGATTATTCATGGTGTTCACTCCCGGCCATCAGGTGACGCAGCACCCGGAGAGCAGCAACATTCATGCTCACCGTTTCAGGAACCGGCCTCCCCGCGTCAAATGCCGCCGATTCTTCCGCCATCAGCGCCCGCTCCGCCACGCCGGCCACCTGCGCCAGCAGGTCCGCCGACACCGTAACTATTTTCGGCTCCGCCCGCAGGTCAGCCAGTATTTCCTGTACAGTCCGGTATGAAATACCGGTTTCCGTGTGGTCCCCCGCCCCGGTTCTGCCGATAAGCGCAAGAATGCGGTCCGCCTCCTGCTCCGTCATGTCCTCCGCCTGCGCCATCACCGTCTCCCGCGTCCAGACCAGCAGGGCAAATTTCTCATTGTCGCCAAAGGCGCGTTTCAGTGTGTTGTTCAGTTGTTTACGGGTGCCGTACAGCATGATGTTTATCTCGCTTGTTGTTTGTCTGTGTCACCGGCGGGGCAGTCGCCACCCGGCCGGTGGTGTCGCTGCCCGCCTCACGCGGCGGTTTTATTCATCATCGCGCGCTGCTCGCCGAGGCGTTTCAGGGCGGCGGCGTGGTACTGCTCAAGGAGTTCAATACCAATCCAGCGGCGGCCACACTGGTCGGCGGCGACGCAGGTCGAACCGCTGCCGGCAAACGGGTCCAGAATCAGGTCGCCGGGCTGCGTGAAGCTCTCAATCAGCGGGCGCAGGATGCTCACCGGTTTTTCGGTCGGATGGTGACGGTTGCCGGTGTACTGCCACGGCATCACGTCCGGCAGCGGATTTGCGGGTAAAGCCGGGCGGCCCTTCGCCAGCACATACGCGCTTTCGTGCTGGTAGCCGACAAAGGCCGATTTTGAGGCGTAAGGTTTGGTGAACACGAGGTGGCCGACCACACGGAAGCCGGCGGCTTTCCATGCCTGCATGAAGGTGTCCACCCGGTTCCAGCCGTAAAAGCTCACCGCCAGACTGTTGGCCTTCAGCACCCGGTACATCTGCCGGCTTGCCGGTAATACCCATTCATCGTTCACGTCATTGGCAATCGAACGCCCGGAACGGTCCTTAAAGCCGACGAGGTACGGCGGGTCAGTTAAGATGAAATCAATGCTGTTATCGGGGAATCCGGCCATAACCTGCACGCTGTCGCCCTGCATGAATCGGGACATGTTCTGCTCCTGAGTATCAAGGGGCACCCCTGTGGTGCCGTGACCTCCACAAAGCCGGGCCACAGGCGAAGCAGGCAGGGGCGGACGCGCAAGCCGCACGCGCCGCCGGAGCGGACTGAATGTCCCGCGCACGGCGGGGAACGGGTGAGCAGGACGAGCGACAGCGTCCCTTGCCGGCGAAGCGGCCCGGCTACCGTGAGGGCACGGCACTTCCTGCCCGCCGGCATCCGGCGTCAGACCGGGTGCCGGCTCAGGAGCGGAGCGCAGCGACTTCCTTATCCTGTGTGTGAAAAGCGCCGCCCCGGCGGGCGGCCACCTTATGGTTTCAGTCGCGGAAGTCCTGCCAGCGGTTATCCTGTTCGTCCTGCACCACCGGGGCGTCCGGTGAGCCGGTCACAAACCATCTGTCCAGAAACTTCAGCCCGGTGAGGGTCTCCAGCTCTGCATCACTGAGCAGGATGATGGCACTGAGCCACACGCTGCCGTGCACGTATGTCCGGTAAACCCCCTCCGCGCAGACCGGGCGCTCACCCTGCCACCATGTATCCGCCATCAGCCCGCAGGCGGCTTCCGCCAGCGGCAGGTCTGCGCCCTGCAGCAGCAGATGGTGCTCATACTCCACCCCGTGCCTTTCGGCCTGAAACGTCACCAGCCATGCGTTCATTTGTCCTCCTGTTTCACTTCGTCAGTCACCCGTGCCGGATGTTGCCGGCTGAACCCTTCATTTGCGTCGTGCGCGTCCTGCGCCCGCTCCATCGCGGCATCGAGGGTATCCTCGTCGAGCGTCTCATCCAGTGCGAGAAAATCGCCAGCCAGCCAGAAGGTGCCGCAGCACAGGGTGTCATCCGCGTATCCGGCCAGCCGTTCTTTAAAAGCCTTTACGGTCATGCGTTTTGTCATCATCACTGTCGGGCGGCCTGCGCCGCCCGCTCCCTTGTCAGCCACCGAAGTGCACCACGTTATCCACTATCCACGCCGGGCCGGTCACTTCCGGGCAGGCGTCCTCATCGCTCTCATCCACGTCGCTCCACTCCAGCACGTCGCTGAGGCTCTCCGTCTGCACCCCACGGGCGTAGCAGGCGTACCCGCAGAAGTCGCAGCCCTGCTCCGCGTACCAGTGCTCCACCGTCACGCCGTAGCGCTCACTGAGTTCGGCCATCACCGCTTCCGCCGGGGGCGACCACGGGGTGTCAAAGTCCACCGACAGCCAGTCCGCACCGCCGTCACAGACCGTCAGGTCATACCCGCACGGCCATTTGGTGCCATAACGTTCCACGTACCAGCTGTAACCGGACGGCACACCGGCCAGCAGGCGCCCGTTAAAGCCGTTGATTTCCACATCCAGACGCGACGGCAGCACCATCATCAGGTCAAGGGGACGCGCCTTCAGACCCGGCAGACCGTCACAGACCGCATCCCACCATGCCGACACGGAAGTGGTGGAGAAACTTCCGTACCCGTCGTGGCGCTGTCCGGTAAACACGGCGGCGATGCATGCCTGCTGCGCATCCGTCAGGTCATCCCGGCGCCGGTCGCGCAGGCCGCCAGCCAGCCACAGGGCATGCAGGTCGTCGCACGCCGCATCCGTCAGCGCCGTACCCGCCTGCAGGTGCGCCAGCCACTGCGTGAAGGCGCGGTTTTCCGGGGTGTCATCACCCTGCCCGGCTGCTGTCAGCCCCGGATACGGCAGATACGCCATCACTTCCGTGGTTTTCAGCATGCCCGCGCAGCCCGCCAGAAACAGCTGCACGCCCTGCGCCGCCGCGCGCGCGTATGACGGATAACGTCCGCCGTCCGTCAGCACCCTGACCTGCTCAATGTCTTCGCTGCGCCCCGTCACGCACAGCCTGTTTGCACACCAGTTCGGCATAAACACTCCCCGGTTAATGGGTTTCCGGCTCCTGCGCCGTGACGACACCGCAGCCGGGCCGCGAGCGGACCGGGCAACGGGCGAAGGAGGAAGCCGCACGCGCCGCCGGCGCGGACTGAATGTCCCGCGCACGGCGGGGAACGGGTGACGACAGAGGTGAAACGCACCCTTGACCGGAACGCGCCCCGGCTAACGTGAAGTCACGGCGCAGCCCACAGGCGGTGACGGTTTTCCGTCCGGCGCGTCAGCGCCACCCCGGCGACAGGCGAAGCCGGTACGCCGGCAACAGCGGCGCGCAGCGACAGCCTTTTCTCACGTCGCCGGCAAACAGAATCCGCCCGGGTATCAGGCACCTGTCCGCAGGCATCCGGGCGGGACTTGCAACAGGGGAGTAAATTTCCGATACTGTATATGCATACAGTCTTATAAAGTAATGATGTGAGGGACACATGACGCGCCACGCCACCCCGGAAGAAACCCCTGCCCTGACCCTGCTGCGCCCGGCCGACCGAAGTCCTGAGCTGGCCATCCCGCTGTTCGCTGACACCTGCGCCGCCGGTTTTCCCTCGCCGGCCGCTGATTACGTGGAGGATGAGCTGGACCTGAATGCCCTCTGCATCCGCCGCCGGGCCTCGACTTTCTTCGTGCGCGCCAGCGGCAGCAGCATGGAAGGTCTGGGCCTGTATGACGGCGACGTGATGGTGGTTGACCGGGCGGAGACGCCTTCTGAGGGGGATATCGTGATTGCGGAAGTCGACGGGGCCTTCACCGTCAAACGTCTGCAGCTGCTCCCCCGCCCTGCCCTGCTGCCGATGAATCCGGCGTATCCGGTGATTTACCCGCCTGAGCTGCAGCTGCTGGGGGTGGTGACGTGGTTTTTTCACAGCACGCGGGCGAGGACATGACGATGGCACTGACCATGTTCGGACTGGCGGACGTCAACAGCTTCTATGCCAGTCTGTGAGGCCCTGTTCCGCCCGGATTTACGCGGTAAACCGGTGGTGGTGCTCAGCAACAATGACGGCTGCGTGATTGCAAGAAGTGCCGCAGCGAAGGTTCTGGGCATAAAAATGGGGGTGCCGTGGTTTCAGATAAGGGACACCCCCTTCCCGGAGAAGGTACATATCTTCAGTTCGAACTACGGGCTGTATCATTCGATGTCGGTTCGCGTCATGTCTGCCCTTGAGGAAATGACGCCGAAGGTCGAGCAGTACAGCATCGACGAGATGTTTCTCGACCTGACCGGGATTGACGGCTGCGAGGATTTTGAGCACTTCGGCCGCCGGCTGCGGGACCATGTCCTGCGCATCACCGGTCTCACCGTGGGCGTGGGCATGGGCCCGACCAAAACGCTCGCCAAATCCGCGCAATGGGCATCAAAGGAGTGGCCACAGTTCCGGGGCGTGCTGGCGCTGACACCGGGTAACCCGAAACGCACGGAAGCCCTGCTTGCCCGGCAGCCGGTGGAGGAAATCTGGGGCGTGGGCCGGAAAATCGGCAAAAAACTTAACATGACGGGGATTGAGACCGCCCTGCAGCTGGCGCGCACCCATCCGGCGTTTATCCGCAAAAACTTCACCGTGGTGCTGGAGCGCACCGTGCGGGAGCTCAACGGCGAGTCCTGCATTCCGCTTGAAGAGCTGCCGCCGTCAAAACAGCAGATAGTCTGCTCCCGCAGCTTTGGCGAACGCATCACCACGAAGAGCGCCATGCAGCAGGCCCTGTGCCAGTATGCCGCCCGGGCGGCGGAGAAACTGCGGGGCGAACGGCAGTTCTGCTGCCACGTCAGCGTGTTCATCCGCACCTCCCCTCACGCGGTGAATGAGGCTTTCTACGGCAACAGCGCCGGCGAAAAGCTGACGCTGCCCACGCAGGACACCCGGGATATTCTCGCCGTGGCCATGCGCTCGCTGGACCGTATCTGGCAGGAGGGTCATCGGTACATGAAGGCCGGTATCATGCTGGGTGACTTCACCCCGAACGGCATCAGCCAGTCTGAACCTGTTCAGTGAAGACCGCCCGCGACCGGACAGCGCCCGGCTGATGAAGGTACTGGACGGCATCAATCAGTCCGGGCTGGGGAAAGTGTGGTTTGCGGGCCAGGGCGTAAATACGGAATGGAAGATGAAGCGGGAAATGCTGTCGCCGGCTTACACCACCCGGTGGGGAGATATTCCAGTGGCAAAGGTATTATAATTATATAATGTACAAAATAACCACACATACAGCACCTATAATGTACATTTTTAATACTTTACAGGTATGTTTTTTGTTATTTTTCAAACGCTCCATCTCGCGCTAACTTCTCACGAAACGCTTCCAATATATACGGCGTCATTAATAATGACGTAACGTTCTTTTCTTTTAGTGCATCATAGGCATCCCAAAGGTCTTCTGGAATTTGCACGTTTTTAGCTCGGCGAACCGCTTTAGCTCTTCTTTTTGGCGTAGCTGAATCAGTCGAGGGGCTGTGCACACTGTCATCAGGATTCTTTAAGGGGAACCCATTTGTTGAGTTTGATGTTTCCTGAAGTGGTGCATTTTTGGATAGCTGAGAAATTCGGGAAAACATATCTTTTCTTGAGTTAGTCATAAGATATACCTTGAGTATTTTAAATGTACATTTTAGATATTTATTATATACCCAATCTATGCATTTTCTAAAGCATTTCTCATGTCTAGGAATAGAGACCGCATAGCATTGCCTGAGTTGCTATAGCGCGTTGAAACATGTTCAACTACTCCCAATCCTTGCCCGAATTTTTGAGGCGCTGCCTTGTCCATTGGGATTGCAGTATCCAGCCTCTTCAAATTATCAAACTGAGCTATGTAATTATCTATATCGCTGAAGTTACGGCGTGAAGCGTGAACCTTATTCATAACTACATGCGCGGTCTTTTTCTCTTCAAGATCAGCCGAGATTTCACTTAGGACTTTACTAAATTCATGTAAACCAAGGATATCGGAAGGATCATCATTGAGTGGAGAAATGATGAGGTCCGCCATTGCTACAGCCGCGCGTGTTAGAGATGAGTCAAAACCCCCACAATCGACCAAAACACTTTTCCCGAGCTCTTTGGCCGCTAAAACCTCTTTGATAAATCTATCAACTACCTGGTCCATATCGTCTGTCAGTCGAACAACGTTCCACTGCTTTTCTTCTGAACGGAAACTGTTGAAAGTCGTTACGGCTGGAGTAGGGTCGGTATCATAAAAAATATCCGGAACGACTTCAGGCGCAATGTTCATGCTGATGAGTGACTTGCCAGTTCCACCCTTTTTTATAGCAACAACAATTACCTTACCAGAGTAGGGATTAGATGTGTTTTTCATACTTTATATGCCCCTTAAATGTACATTTTAAGTGTCAGGTTTCAACTTTAGCACTAGTACACTTGAGATACAACACAAATACTAAAAGTGTACACTTTTAGTATTTAATAAGTGCTTTTTATGATTTTTTACATTTAGTTTAGTACCTTGATGGTACATTTTGAGAGCTTTTTGGCCGATTTGACTGTCCGATTAGTCAGATCTGCTGAGATGGCGGAAATACTACACAGTATTGTTCGAATCCCAAACGCACCCCAACTAAGCTGAACAACGTGTGGCTACCGATGTAAAACTGGCCCACCTGCCAAAGTAAAACTGACCCACCCAGGGTAAAAATGGCAGTTTTAAGGCACTGCCAATGATGACATTGGAGAACAGAGTGGAGATGAGTGTTTTACACCGTCAGGGCATGTCGATACGCGCCATCGCGCGTCAGCTTTCATGCTCTCGCGAGACCGTTCAGCAGATATATTCGTAGCCTGCTGCCCGTAGCGGATATGCGCTATAAGCCTCGCGCACCCAGACCCTGCAAGCCTGACCCATTCAAGCGCTATATCCTTGAGCGCGTGGCCGCCGCCATGCCCCAGTGGATACCCGCCAGCGTGCTGCTACGCGAGATACGTCAGTGGGGTTACGAGGGCGGTTACAGTATGCTTACTGCATTCCTGCACCCCATGATGCAGCCCCACCATGCCCATATAGCGTAAATCAGCGGACAAAGCTATCGACTGCAAGATAAACTGAAAAGCGGTCAACTCCAGAAGAAAATGAAAGCAGCTGTCGAGTAATTCAAAGGGGGTGGGTCAGTTTTACTTTGGCAGGTGGGTCAGAATTCAATCGGTATTGACAATGTTGAGGGTGGTCGCATTAAATTGACTACCCATTTGCATTTTACCTGACTGTCTGTTTGCATTTCACTTGAACTCATCATCCCACCGCTTGATCTGACTGAATTGCTGCTTGAAATTGATGTACGAACTGGTTTCACCAGAGAATTCGTCTGTCTAAACGTAAGCGCCCCATAATGAACGTGGCGTAAGGATTATTTTACGGAGGATAGGTTCCAGGGCAGCAGCTCATGTACCCGGTTTGAAGGCCAGTCGTTGATCTTGCTTATCACCTCGCACAACCAACCTTCCGGCTCCACACCGTTCAGTTTGCAGGTGCCAAGCAGGCTGTAGATGATGGCTGCTGCCTCACCCCCGTTGTCAGAGCCGAAGAACAGGTAGTTCTTTCTGCCAACCGCCACCGCGCGCAGCGCGTTTTCTCCGATGTTATTGTCGATTTCCACCTGACCGTTACGGCAGTACTCATTCAGGGCGTGCCACTGTTTCAGTATGTACGCGAACGCCTTCGCCGTCTCCGCGTGAACCGACAGCGTCGTCATTTGCGCCTCTATCCACTCGTGCAGCGATGTCATCAGCGGAACCGACCGTGCTTTTCTTATCTGCAGCCGTTTCCCGGCCGGGCTGCCGCGTATTTCCGCCTCGATGGCATACAACGCACCTATACGGTTCAGCGCTTCATTCGTCATTTCTGTCGGGCGTCGAACATGCTCATCGTGGATTTTCCTTCTGGCATGCGCCATGCACGCTGCTTCTCTGATGTGCCCGGACTCATACAGCGTGTCGTAAGCACCGTACGCATCTGCCTGAAGCACGCCTCTGTACCCTGAGAGATGTCGCTGAGGATGTTCCCCCTTACGGTCCGCTGAGTACGAGAACCAGACTGCCGGCGGTTCTGGCACCCCGGCGTTACGGTCATCCCGGACGTAGACCCACAGCCGACCGGTTCGCGTTTTACCACTCCCGGGCTCCAGCACCCTGACCGGCGTGTCATCAGTGTGCACCTTGCCAGCCTGCATAACGTACTGGTTGAGCGCCTCATGCAGCGGACGAAGCCGGTTGCCCATCATCGCGACCCAGCGGACCATCGTGTTACGGCTCAGCGCCAGTCCATGACGGGCGTAGATTTCTGTCTGCCGGTACAGCGGCGTATGCTCCACATATTTTCCGACCAGGATGCGGGCCAGCAGGCTGCTGCCCACACGACTGCCTTCTACCGGCTTTGCCGGGAGCGGGGCCTGCACGATAACGTCGCACCGGCTGCACGCCAGCTTCGGTCGGACCGTTTCGATGATTTTAAAGGCGGTTTTGATGATCTCCAGTTGCTCAGAGAGAGTTTCTCCCATCACCTTCAGCTCTCCACCACATGACAGGCAGACGCTGGTCGCTGGCAGTAAGGTCTGTGTTTCCCGAGGCAGGTCGGCTGGCAGCGGTTTTCGGGCGGTGTGGCGGGTGGGTTTTTCTGGCGTCGTTTGCGACACGACAACACTATCTGCTGGTATATCCGGTACCGGCTCGTTGCCATTCAGGCAGGTTTTTGCCGCCTCCAGTCGGCTTTCCAGCTCTGACAACCGTTTCTCTGCCTGGCGGATTTTGTTTTCCAGCTTATTACGGCTCTTTTCCGAACTCTGACCGAACAGCATTCGCCGTAGTTTATCCAGCTGTGCTTTCAGGCGGTTGATTTCCTGCTCATAACCCGCCACCTGGCCTGCATACTGGCGCAACCGGGTCTGCTGGTCGTTCAGCATCGCCCGCTGTTTACGCAGCATGGCTTTTAACTGGTCGATATCGTCAGGGAGTTCATTTTTCATACACCCGACATTACAACAGGTTACACCCGCAGGCCAGGACGTTGTGATGACTGTGGATGTTTCCAGTTGAGGCCTTCCAGCAGCATAGCCAGTTGCGCCGGGGTCAGATGGATCTTCCCGTCGCTGACAGCGGGCCAGACGAAGTGTCCACGCTCAAGACGTTTGATGAACAGGCACAGACCATCCTCATCGGACCACAGTAGCTTTACCATATCACCACGGCGCCCCCGGAAGATGAACAGGTGGCCGCTGAATGGGTCCTCGTTGAGGACATTCTGCACGCGGGAGGCCAGGCCGTTGAAGCCGTTTCTCATGTCGGTAACGCCCGTCACCAGCCAGATGCGGGAACCCGCAGGAAGGGATATCATCAGCCACCTCTCTTCAGTTCGCGAACCAGAGCCGACAGCATGGCCGGGGTGAGGTTGCCGGACAGCTTCAGGCGTGCACGGCCGATACTGACCTCACAGCATTGCCCGGCATCCGGTGGCAGGCTTTGCGCTGATGCTGCCGGGAGCTCGGGCAGCGCGGGTCGTGAGTATTCGGTGGTCACAACAGGAACGATATCGTCACTGATAATGGCCGGTGCTGGGGGTGTATCAGATGGCTCATCAACCAGATGACGATAGCGCTGACGCCAGGTGAACAGCAGGTTGTCATTAATCCCGTTCTGGCGGGCAAGCCGTGCCACGCAGGCACCGGGTTGCAGTGATCGCTGAACCAGGTCGAGTTTGAACGGCATGGAGTAGGTAGCCCGCTGGCGTGGGACTGTCGGTTGGGTCATTTGTGATAGAGTCCATTTAAAAATTAAGTGGACTCTATCATCACCGGATTAAAGGTACGTCGACAGACGTCGTTGCCGGGGCGCTTA